>DASZYQ010000012.1:0-398387 GCA_035545315.1 Mucilaginibacter sp.
ACCTTCGGGGCGAAGAATACACAGCCCAGATAGATCATTTTATCGACTGTGTGAAAAACAAGCAATTAAATAACATCAGCTCATTCGCCAGTGCAACCGATACCGATGAGCTTATTGCCTTACTATTACAAGACAACCGCTAACCCATGGAAAGAGTAATTTTTGGAGATAATCAATTTTTTGGGGTTAACCATGCCTCCGATGAAAAATCGCGCGCGCAGGCGATCAGGTTCAAAGACAATAAAGCTATCATGGATGTGCTTGATATCGCCATCGATGAAGGTATTAAAACTTTTATGTGTACCACGCACGACAGGATAGCCGATATATGCAAGGTGATACGTGAGAACCCAGCCAAATACCAGGACTTTAAGATATATCCTTGTATGCCTTATGCCCATAAATACGCCAACGCGGTAACTGAGCTGGGCATTATGGGCACTATTAAGCAATATGTGCCCGGCAATCTGTTTAGCGCTGTAGCCAGGGGAGGGGTAGCATTTGTTAAAAAAGATTTCGTGTCGATGATGGAGTTACTGATCGATGCTGAACTCAAAATGTTCAAAGGGATCAATACACCGGTGGTGTTTGTTCAGAATGTGATCACCGACTTGCTGCTTGGGCTCGGCATGACCGATTTTCTCGTCGGCTTCTATGAGCATGTAAAAAAGAAGCATAATGCAGAGCCTGGTTTTATAACCATGAACTTGCCTTTATTGCTCGATACGCTTGAAGGTGCGGGAATCAAAAATCCTATCGTGTGCGCTTCTATTAATAAAGTAGGTTTCAGGGTATCGGGCAGCATTGCTGAATACGAAAAGGTTATAGCGCAGAAAAGATGCAGGCTTATAGCAATGCAGGTTTTCGCAGCCGGAGCTCTTCCACCGCGTGAAGCTTTGGAATACGTGTGCGGACTCGACGGCGTTGAATCCATCCTTTTTGGCGCTTCGTCGCGAGGCAATATCAAACAATCCAAACATTTGATCGATACCCTGAGCGAGTAAAAGTTCAGTCCCCCAAATTAAGCCCGGCGCATAACCTGCACCGGGCTTTTTTGCGTGTAACGGGTATTAATTTTATGTTAACGAAAAACATAAACCCGCTGTTTCCGTATATTAAAATAGGGGTTAATTAAAGTGAAAAAAGTGATTATGAGAATAATCCAAAACAACAGTTTTTCATGTACAAATTTTTTCTCAGATGGGGAGTTTCTTACCCACGATTTAAAAGGAATTTATGATGGACGCGATTATAAAAATGTGCTTTCATTGAAAAATATAGGGGTTTTTACGCAATCAACATACGTAACACTACCTAAAATGAGAAAATTGGATGCTTAATATAGCTGATGAGATTTTGAAGCATAGTTATTGCATACCAATAATCACATAACCTATAAAACTTATGGTACACAGGTACAAACAATTCTATAACGCGATTAATCTAACTGCAGACTACCTGCTGCTTAACATTTCGTTAATAACAGTATACAACTTACTTGACAATTCCCTTATACCATGGATGAACAATAAAAACTACCTTCCGGTAGTATTGGTTTTCAACCTGTTATGGCTGTTGTCTTCTAATATTACCAGCTTATATAATTCCGTTTCCGATATTGACCTGAAAGTTTACCAAAACTCAATACGGACTTATCTCTTATACCTGGCGCTGATCTGTACTATTATATTGTTGGTGATAGGCACAAAAACATACTTTATCACCAAGGAATACTTATTCTATTCAATGTCCCTGTTTGGTGTGCTTCTCGGTGCATGGAAAGTGGTGTTTTTTGCGATCAGGAAAAGTGACCGTGTATTGCTAAGTAATTCGAGAAAAGCTATAATAGTGGGTGCAAGTCGCGCCGGGACCGAATTGTATAATCAATTCAACAACAAGGTGTTGAAGGGTTATGAAATGCTTGGCTTTTTTGACGACGAACCTTCAAAGGTTCAGCCAAAGCACCTTTACCTGGGCAATACCAGTCTCTGCATGGATTACGTACTTAAAAACAATGTAGATGAGATATTTTGTGCACTGCCTTATTCAGAGCACAAAACTATTGAACGGCTGATGTCTGATTCAGACAAGAACCTGATCAGGTTTAAAATCGTGCCTGAATATCACGAATATTTTAAGAATACTTCATACCTGCAAAACCTGGGTAACATCCCGATCCTTTCAGTTAGGGCAGAACCTTTGGAGAATATATTAAACCGTGCGTTGAAACGTGCTTTCGATATTGTATTCTCGTTAATGGTTATCATATTTGTTCTGAGCTGGCTGTTCCCGATATTGGCTATCCTGATCAAATTGGAATCCAAGGGCCCGATATTCTTTACGCAAATGCGTTCAGGCCGCGACAATCATGCTTTTAAATGCTATAAATTCAGAAGCATGCGCATAAACAAAGACAAGGAGCACATCCAGGCCACATTGCGCGATCCGCGTATCACCAAAGTAGGTACTTTCCTCCGTAAGACGAGTCTGGACGAACTACCGCAGTTTATCAATGTTCTTATTGGCAATATGTCGGTAGTAGGCCCGCGTCCGCATATGCTGAGCCACACTGAACAATATTCGCAATTAATTGATCAGTTTATGGTTCGCCACTTTATGAAACCGGGCATCACAGGCTGGGCGCAGATTAACGGCCTCCGCGGCGAGACGAAAACAACCGAAGCCATGCTGGAACGCGTTGAGGCAGATGTTTGGTACCTGGAGAACTGGACCTTCCTGCTCGACCTTAAAATCGTAATGCTTACTGTTTGGAAATCGATTGCGGGCGACAAAAACGCTTACTGATAAAAGAAATAACAACTTAAAGAGTTTTAAACCCTCATTTTGGGCCCGGCTTCAATCGAAGTCGTGTTCAAACATGAGGGTTGTCCATTTTATATTTCCATAGAGGTCGTAAAGAACTAACGGTAAGAAAAGGCAATAAAAAAATCCTTTTCAAGCAGAATCAATTAGCTCTCCTGCTTGAAAAGGATAATTACATTATACGAGGTAAAGACTATTCGTATTGGTTCTTTATCACATACCCGTAGTCTTTCAGCAGCTTTTCTTTCCTGAAATGTTCGACGTCTGCGGCAACCATTTCACTAACCAGCATAGCGAGGTCGTATTTCGGTTTCCAGCCTAATTTTTGATTCGCTTTCGTTGGGTCACCGATGAGCAGTTCAACCTCGGTAGGGCGGAAGTATTTCGGATCAACGGCCACTACTTCTTTGCCGGTTTCAAGTTGGTAATCCGGATTTGAGCATGAAACCACGTATCCTTTCTCATTTACACCTTCGCCGCGGAATTCGACCTCTATGCCAACTTCGGCAAAAGCCATACGCACAAATTCGCGCACCCTGGTGGTAACACCGGTAGCAATTACATAATCCTCTGGTTTTTCCTGTTGCAGGATCAGGTACATAGCCTCCACATAGTCTTTAGCATGTCCCCAGTCGCGTTGAGCATCCAGGTTACCCAGGAATAATGCACCTTGCAGGCCCATAGCGATCTTTGCCACCGCCCGGGTTATTTTACGTGTTACGAAAGTCTCGCCACGCAGGGGGCTTTCGTGATTGAAAAGAATGCCGTTACAAGCATAGATACCATACGCCTCGCGATAATTGACCGTGATCCAATAGCCGTATAGTTTAGCTACAGCGTAGGGCGAACGCGGGTAAAACGGTGTGGTTTCCGACTGCGGCACGGCCTGTACCAGGCCATACAGTTCGGAGGTAGATGCCTGGTATATCTTGGTCTTTTTCTCCAACCCCAATATCCTGATCGCTTCAAGAAGGCGTAAAGTGCCGATACCGTCGGCATTGGCGGTATACTCCGGCGTGTCAAAGCTGACCTTAACATGGGACATGGCGCCCAGGTTATATATCTCATCAGGCTGAACCTGCTGGATAATCCGAATCAGGTTTGTAGAATCAGAAAGGTCACCGTAGTGCAGTTTAAATTTTACGTCTTGTTCGTGCGGGTCCTGGTACAGGTGGTCGATACGGTCGGTATTAAACAATGAACTTCTTCGTTTAATGCCATGAACTTCATAACCTTTTTTTAACAAAAGCTCCGTCAAATAAGCTCCATCCTGTCCGGTCACCCCGGTAATTAACGCTTTTTTCATTATGTGATTTTTATTTCAAATAGATGTTGAGATTTCTTACCCGGTTTTAACGTAACTGTACAAACTTTGTTCAACCCGGCCGAAGAAAAAATGAAAAATTTATCTTCCACGAAGATAAATTTTTATCTTAATTGAAAAAATTATTTAATTGTTATCTTAAAAGTTCATTCTATCGCTTAATTGTCAGTCGTTTATACTCAACCGGATTGAGCCTGCCCCCCGTGGGGGTTACATGACAATGAATTTGGCGGTGTGGTTTATTCCATTGCCCGTAATCCGTATAAAATAGTATCCGGGTCTCGGCTTTGTAGGGAAGTATATCTGGTAATCGCTGCTTAGCGCCTGGAATTTTTTACTGACGACAATCCCACCCTGCGAGTCCATTATTTTCACATCCAGGCTGCCCGTATTGGGCAAAGCAGTACTGTTATTGTTGTTCACATTGAACATAATGTGGTCGGTGGTGGGGTTGGGATAAATATTGATCTTTACCTGCTGAACAGTATCGGTAGGGAAAATGCTGTTTGAAGCATTGGGCTCGTCATAAACCACCGGAGGAGCTGTGGAAACGGTATCGGAATTTTTGATCAGTATGATTGAGCTATACGGAGCCACCGATATGCTGCCGCTGTGCAATACGTTCTTTACGTCGACGTAAGTACCGGCAAGCCCGACTGTTTTGGATGCCGAAGTGTTATTGTAGGCAAAGAGCAAATAGTCGTCCGGGTTTGCCAGCGAACCGTCCGATGCGTACACGCCAAGATTGTCAATCCAGAAGCTTTGATTCTCATCATCAACTGCTACCACGAGCGTAGCGTCAGGGCTCGCTGATGTAGGTGTAAATACGAACGTATTTTCAGTTCGGTTTACATCAATCATCGCATACTGCTTTTCGGTAATGGCGTTATAGGGAGCCGCAGTATTGATCAGGTAAACGGTCATCCTTTTGGCGGTTTGCGTCCCCATCAGGCTAAATTTAATCATATATAACTTAGATGAACTTATGGGGCCTATGTCGGCTGTAACAGAAGCGCTGTAATTAGTCGACCCGGTTAATGTGCTAAAATATCCGTTTAGCGACCCTGCATCCAGTTTGGTTTGCCAGCCTATTTTAAAGTTACCCTGCGAAGAGTATGCCAGCGCGCCCGTTACAGAGGTATTGAATGCGCTATTCTTAAACTTGCTTCTTTTTGCCGTTTGGGTAATGTCATAATACGGAATGGTAATGGCTGTGGTCGAATTAACGTCCTTTCCATATAAATGCTGCCACATCGGTAAGTTTATCGATTTGGTCAAAACCGTAAACTGAAATTGATTGTCGATAACATTAGAGTAACTGTTATTGTTGTATGTACCTAATACGCCCACGTCGTTTTTAAACGAGTTTACAGCAAGTACAGGCTGCGATTTGTACTTGGAAAACATAATATTGTTTGTGACAGTGTTGTTTTTTAAGGAAAGTGTAACGTTGTCATGAGCGCTGATGAGCTGCACCCCGTTATTGTAAAGCGTATTTAGTGTAACGAAATTATTTCGGGCATTATGCAGTTTGATGCCGCCCGGGCAACCGGTAACCGTGTTACCGCTAATTGTAACACCCGAACCGTTATCGTCTACGTAAATCCCTACCGCGCAGGCCTGGAAATAACTGCTCGTCCCATCGGTGGCGGCCGGCGAATTCACAATGATGTTGCCTATTATATTCCTTGCGTAGTCATTTACTGTGGTGTCCTTGCCGCTATAAAGATAGATGGCGCCTCCATCGTCTTTTACAAACGTAAAATTGCTTATAAAGTTGTTTTTTATAGTCACGCTGTCGCCGGCGAAGATTATGCCATCGTCCCCAATATTCTCGATATCATTGGTGCTTATGGTATTGTTGTTGCCGGTGAGCGCAATGCCTTGATAAGATGGGTCCATACTTTGTCCCATGCCAGGCACAGTCCCGATGTTCTTGATGATATTGTTGCTGATATTGTCATATTGGCCATTAAACTGTATGCCAGTGTTATAACAGTTTTGGATCGAGCAGTTTTTTATTGTCATGTAATTCAGGTTCACACCATAAATGCCGTCAAGACCACAGTAGTTAAAGTCGCAATTGATAATCGAAAAATAGTTAGCACTTGACAATTGAATGGCGTGGGTATTTGCCCCGTATAACGAAATTCCTGAAATAGTGATATAGCTTTTGTTTTTAGCGCATATTAAACTATCTACGCTGCCTGCCTGGATGTTATAAGCGGAAGGGCTGGTGGCGCCGTTGTAAACGCTCAGTTTACCTGACGCATGGTTAAAACACCATTCGCCCAATTGGTCAAGCGCACCAATACTATTTTGTATGAAAAAGCCGAAGTTGTTCAACGGCGTAAATGTCGAATTATCCTTGTAATTGATGGTATTAGCAGTATTCGATAGTATCGTGCCCCTGTCTATGATCCAATGGGTTTTTCGTATCACTACCTGTGCGCCGGTCCAGTTTACCGCAGTATTGAGCGCGGCGCTGGTTATTGAAGTGTTCCCCGAGTGGCTGTCGATATTCAGATAGCCGCTGTCAGGCGCTGTAACATTGGGATACCGGCCTATTGCCTGCCCTACGCCATTGATCAGTACTACATTAACGAAGGACGCCACGGAAGGGCAGTTTGCCTGGTAAATGCCTCCGCCGATGCCTGCCCACCCGGTAACCGGTATTAGTCCCGTTATAATTGGTTTTGCGCCCGTTCCATACGAAGCGATTACAATGGGCTTGCCTGAAGCGCCTGATTGTGTAATGTAAAGAGTGCCGGTAAAGGTGTCGCCGCATTTAAACAAAACGGAATCACCGGGCTTAATATTGACGAAATACGAATTTAACTTAGCTATAGTTTGCCAGGGCGTAGCACTGCTTTGTGCCTGGGCACTGGTGTAGGAATCACTGCCACTTGTTGCAGAAATATAATAGTTGGCCGCCCGGCATTGTATTCCGAATAATAAAAGAAGGGTCGCGGTACAAAATTTCAAAAACATATCTCTCTCGGCTCCGTAATTGTATACTGGCTTTTTTACGGGAGATGTTTTTACTTTGTTCTGAAATTTTTTACCTAATTACTTGATTTATAGTTCAATACAGCATGGTTGGCTTTAGCTAATAATTATAAATAGCTATAAAATAGCTTTTTATGTTTTGATAGGCTTTATTTTCGGTCCCAAAAAAATGTTAATAAGTAAATAGCAAAGAGGCTGATAAGGATGTAATAATGAACATTGGGAATATGATATTGCTTGTCTTGTATCTTAAAGGTGATATTAAATAATATGATACTGATAATGGGAAACCAAAGAAAATTTCGAAATAGCTTAAGCTTTTTCATTCGGGTCGAATTAGGTGCTAAAATATAAAATTAGTGTACATCCATTTAAAATTAAGACTAAACTGAATTTACAATGGCGTCAAAGTTAAAATTGCCAGCCGTTTATATCGCTGTTGCTTTGCCACGGTTGCATGGCAGGGCAAATTCGTGCTAAACAAAAACGGCAGAAACTTGAGATTATATCTCATTTTTCTGTCTCCCCGATGAATTTTTTGTAAATGTCCAGATACCTGGACGTCATTACAGTGATGTTGAATTCGCTAAAAACCAGTTCGTAAGCTTTTTTCGCGACGGATTCAGCGAGATTTTCATCCTTCAAAAGCAATTGTATCCTGTCTGAAAGTTGTTCAGGCGAGGCTGCGTCAATCAGGAAGCCGTTTTCCCTGTCGGTAATAAGTTCATCGGTGCCACCGCCACGCGTGGCTATTACCGGTTTTTTTAGAGCCATGTATTCAATAATGGAATTTGAAATTCCTTCGCCGTGAACATCTGAGTTTGTGAGCATCACGCCGATATCGAACAACTGTACAATGGATTCTATATCTGAACGCTTTCCCAGGAAAATAATCTTATCCGATAGGCCGGCTGGAACCATTTCCTTGACTTCATCGAGCATACTACCGCTTCCAATCAGCAGAAACCGAAGTTGTTCGTTATGTTCCAGCAACGTAATCGCCGCGGTGACCAACGATTTGAAATCCTTCCGGGGCTCGAAATTCGCCACCATGCCAATTACAAAAAACTTTGAAAAATCCGAACCAAGAATTTCGGATTTCATAGCCGCCGGATCCTTGAGGTTTTCGAATCTCTTGAAATCCATGCCATTATAGACGCAAAGTGCTTTTGAAGCAGGCGCACGGTAGGACTTTATGCCGGCTTTGGAATTGGAAATGATGAGCTTCGAGAACGGAAACGATAATCTTCCTCTTAAATAATACTTATCCCGAAAACTAATATTGCGGGGGGCATCGGCTATAAAGCCGTTTATGAACGATTTTCGCCGCCGTATGGCGCAAGGTATCAGATACATTGTCGCCAATGACCCCCATGAGTGGATTATATCGGGTTTATGCTTCTTTATTATATTATCAATGACTTTAATGGGAGACAGCGTAAGTTTCGATTTCCGCGGTATAATAATGAATTCGATGGGAAGATGGTGGATATAATCATAGCCGACATCGTCCGATAATGATAACAAAATGATCTTATGCTCCGGTACAAGAAATTTAATGAGTTCCAGCAGCCGTCGCTCTTTACCCCCGGTACCCATGGTGTCATTAAGAAAAAAAATCGTCATAAAGTTCTTTTTAATAATTTGGCCGGATTACCCGCCACCACGCTATTTGATTCAACATCTTTTACTACTATACTCCCTGCGCCTATAACGACGCGATCGCCAATATGGATACTGCCGATGATGCAGGAATTTGCGCCTATGTCGACAAAATTTCCGATGACGGGAGGAGCACCGTCGCCCTTGCTGCCTATCGTTGTATTTTGCCTGATGATACAATCGGAGCCGATTTTTGTGCCCGGGTTAATGACTGTACCCTGGCCGTGGTATAACGCGCAATTTTTTCCGATGCTTACATTCCAGGTAATTTCGATACCCAAAACCCATTCGATGCAAAATCGATAAAATATGAGGTAGGGGAACAGAAAGATTAAAAGGATTTTATTTTTTTTGACGGCAACGGCTATTCTATAAAGAACTAAAACAAATCGACCTTTAAAATTACGCTTGTTTGCATTCCAATCCTGAAAAATTCCCATGTTGTGATCAAAGAGAAATTGTGATTATAATGATTTTGGCAGTCAAGTAGTTTGTTTTTAATAAATAAAAGTGCGCGGCCAGCCTCAGCCTGTTATTTTATAGTAAATACATCGCAAACCGGTTCGGAGCATAGGTGTTTCGGGGTTGTTTTGCGCATGCTTGCTTTGATGTACCTACGCAAATGTAAGTAAAAGTTAATAAAAAAAACGGGCAGGTACCTGATAACACGCGTCGGAAAATAAGTATCCGCTGTTCTAACTGTGCTTTTTAAAATGTAGGTATAATAAGGCATAAAAAAGCCCGCCTTGGTTAAACCTGGCGGGCGGGGCGGAGAGAGAGGGATTCGAACCCCCGGACCTTTTACAGTCAACGGTTTTCAAGACCGCCGCAATCGACCGCTCTGCCATCTCTCCGGGCGCAAAAGTACAAAACCGTGCCGAATTGCCAAAAACGATGTTCAGATTTTTAAAACCAATTCAATGCCCTGGAAATCTGACTGTTGGCATTTGGTTTGGTATTTTATTTAACTTATCTATATTTATGAAACTATTTGAAATAACCACCATGGCTCGTTTCAGCGCCGGGCAATCGGCTTCAAAATATTATAAGTTCTCGTTCTGCGACGGGCTTGAAGCGTTGTCGGTATTGGATCACAAAACGCCTTTTCCGGCACATTTTCACCCGACTTTTAATATCAGCCTTATTTATGACGGGACTTTTAATACGCAGTTGACGGATAAGCTGGTATTGGCGCCTTCGGGCACAATATTGGTCACCAACCCGCAGGAAATTCATGCCAACCCGGTACAGAAGGATGGAAGCTCTTCGTTTTTTACCTTTTATATCAGCCGCGACTTTGTAGAGTATTGTAATAACGGTCAGGCTGTTGTTTTTAAAAATAATGCGATAATTGATCCGGGGTTATTTGCCGCTTTACATCAATTATCATTACAATTGAGTATCAGCAATGATTTTCGCCTGCTGGAAAACGATCTCAAGACTGCGCTTGCATTGCTTGCGTCCAAACATGGCTCGGTCGACGTTACCGGTCCATTTAAAGAGCATGTCCTTTTCCATGACCTTTTGACTGATGATCACTTCGAAAAATTCTCACTTGCGGATGCTGCAAAAAGCTTGGGTATAGACAAGTATAAGTTTATCCGGCTGTTCAAAGATCAAACCGGCCTTACACCCAATAATTACTTCATTTACAAACGCATCGAAAAAAGTAAGGCTATGCTTGTGGAGGGTAAGGACCTGCTGAGTGTCGCTGTCGACCTTGGCTTTTACGATGCCGCACATTACTGCAACCATTTCAAAAAATTCACCGGCGTATCGCCGACCACTTATTCGACCTCGAAGTAGTACTGCAATATCTTACAATTTGTTGCCATTGCCGAAGGATAATTTTGGGCATGAAAAAGATATTCATATTGATCAGCTGCTTAGCGGCAATGAAGGGTTTCAGTCAAACCTGCACCAAACAACAATACAAAGAGGATTTTAATCTCTTTTGGCAAACCCTGGATGATAACTACTGCTATTTCCAAAAAAAACATATCGATTGGGCCAGCCTAAAACCCGGTTACGATGCGCAGGTTGATACCGTTACCTGCCGCGCCGGCTTTGTATCCGTGCTCGAACGAGCCATTTATGAATTATATGATCACCATTGCGATTTACACACCAACAATCCGCAATCGCGCAGGCTGGTGCCCACGGGCGCTGATATCTGGGCTGAATACCGGAACGGCAAGCCCGTAATTGTTGAGACACGGAAAGATTTCGGCGCTGAAAAGGCGGGCATCAAAACGGGGATGGAGGTTGTTGCCATCAATGATGTTCCGGTGGATCGGGCTATTTCACCGCTTTTACCACACACGATCAATTCCGACTCCAAAAGCTTTGCGCTGCGGCTTGCTCTGAACGGCGACCATATTTCAGAAAGAAAGATCACGCTCAAAAGCGGAAATGTCACGAAGGACTTTTACCCGGACCGGGAGGGGATGATGCTGGAACGTATCACTTATCCGGCGTATGTTGAAACCAGGGTAATGGGCAATATCGGCTATGTAAAAGTCAATAATTACCTGTTCGACAATGCCATGATCGCTAAATTCGACAGCGCGCTGAACAGGCTTATGCACACAAGAGCACTTATCATCGATCTGCGTGAAACACCCAGTGGCGGCAATACGGCCGTGGCCCGTGCTATTTTGGGACGTTTTATAAGTAAGGGACATTTTTATCAGAAACACGAGCTTTATGCTGAGGAAAAGGCTACCGGCATTAAAAGAACCTGGGAGGAGATCGTTTCGCCAAGGGGTACGACGTACACGAACCCGGTTGTTGTATTGGCCGATCACTGGACCGGTAGCGTGAGCGAGGGCATAACAATCGCATTCGACGGAATGAAAAGAGCTACCGTGATCGGAACGCAAATGGCCCGGTTGAACGGTGCCGTTGATGGCTTTGAAATGCCGAATACTAAAATCGGTTTCAATATCGCCACAGAGCGTCTTTATCACATCGACGGGACGCCGCGCGAATTTTATAATCCGGCAATAACCGTCGATGTACACGATCAAAAGCCGGGAAATGATGTAATATTGCACACCGCTATCGATTACCTTAACCGAACGATAAAATAACTACGATGAGTACTAAAGGAAAAATCAACTTTGCAAGTGAGAATTATGCAGGAGTGCAAGCCGATATTATGCAGGCCCTCATCGATGCCAATACCGGCAGCATGCCTTCCTATGGTAACGACCGCATCACGGCGGAGGCCGCAAGGGCGATCAAAGGCTATTTCGGGGATGACATCGAAGTTTACTTTACTTTCAATGGCACAGGCGCTAACAACTTCGGCATCGGGTCGGTAACCGAGCGTTACAATTCGATCTATTGCTCGGATGTGGCGCATTTGTATGTCGACGAATCAACCGCGCCGGAATCGTTTACCAACTGCCGGTTGTATCCGGTGGTTTCAGAAAGCGGCAAGATCGTCTTGAGCGAGCTAAAAAATGCCATCAAAAGGATAGGGGATGTACACCACCCGCAACCAGGCGTTGTGTCGATAACGCAACCCACAGAGTATGGAACCGTTTACACCACTGACGAACTTAAAGCTATCAAAGCGCTTTGTGTTGAAAATAACCTCATGCTGCATGTGGATGGGGCGCGTTATTTTAATGCCGCTGCTCATCTGGGCAAGTCGCTGAAAGAAATGACCCGAGATGCGGGCATCGATGTTTTAACCCTTGGCGGCACCAAAGCAGGCATGATGTTCGGCGAGGCGGTTATCTTCTTCGGGCGCGATCCTAAAAAAAACCACAAATACAACTTGAAACGAAGCATGCAGCTTGCCTCCAAAAATCGCTTTATAGCTGCGCAATTTGTGCGGATGCTGCAGAATGATCTTTGGCTTAAGCTGGCTGCGTATACCAATAACCTGGCTAAAGAACTTGAAAAACGCATTGCCTGCATACCAGGCATAGCTGTTGTACATCCGGTTGAAACTAATGCCGTGTTTCTGAAAATGTCGCCGGAAATCCATGCCAAAATGCAGCAGCACGCTTATTTCTATTACTGGAACGATCTGAAGGAAGAAGTCAGGCTGGTGTTTTCATTCGATAACACCATCGCGGAGATCGATGAATTTATCGGGTTCCTGAAGGACTATGTTAAATAGCCGGTTTATTTGTTGTGATTTGCCGGAGGCGGGGTAGTCCTGAACGTATTGAATTTAGGCTTGACGATCTTGATGGAACGCTTGGAAAGCTCGATGCTGGCGTTCAGTTCAAAGCCGATCAGGATGATCAGCGAGTTAAGATAAAGCCATATCATTACTACGATAAGCGTTCCGATAGATCCATAGACCTTATTATACGATGAAAAGTTATCGATATAATAGGTGAACCCCAGCGAGATCAGCACGGCCAGCAAAGTTGCCAGGATGGAGCCCGGGCTAAGAAATTTCCAGCGCTGCTTGTGGGCAGGGCCATAACGGTAAAGCAAGGATACGGTTGTAAAGAAAATGATGATCACTATCGCCCACCGCGACAGCGCGATCACCGTATACCAGGCATGGGCACGACTGGCGATGTGCAGCTTAAGAAAAGTCAACAGCTTATCACCGCCGATCATGATGGCTACGGCCACTAACAACGAAAGGCTTATCACAACGGTAAGTACCAGGGCCACCCAGCGGCGGCGGAAATATCCCCGCGTTTCGGGCTGAAGCGATGATTTATTGAAGGCCTGCATCAAGCTGCTTACGCCGTTGGTAGCAAAGAACAGGGTCGTGAGAAAGCCGAAAGAGAACAGGCCGACGCTTTTCTTTTTTACAATCTCGATGATCGTGTCATGAAACGCGCTAAAGGCGTCCGCCGGCATAATCTGCGACATGATGGTCAGTAGGTTATCCTGGAAATGCCTGATCGGGATATAAGGGATCAGGGTGAACAGAAAGATCGTCGCCGGAAACAGCGCAAGCATAAAGTTGTAAGAAAGTGACGATGCCTTATTGGAGACGGTACCCTGGCTGATCTCCTCGAAAAAAAACACGAGGACGGTGTATAAGGATATCGGTTTAAAACCGGGAAAACCGATGTATTTGGTACATTCGACGAGGTACCTGTAAAAAACAAACCGCCGTAAAAACCGGTGAAGCCATTTCATTCAACTCAAATCTACTCAAAAAAAGGCTTCAGCTTATCTATAAATTCCTGCGGCGGCAGGCAGGGCCGGTTAGTTTTCATGTTAACGAAAACGAGTAGCGTGTCGCCTGTATTGATCAACTCCTGCTTAGGATTATACAATTCATATTTGAAGTGGATCTTTACACCAGGCATCTTTTCCATTATCACTTTTACACTGATCTCTTCGTCATATAGCGCCGGTTTCAGGTATTTGCAATGCATTTCCGATACCGGCATCATAATGCCCGACTCCTCCATGCCTCGGTAAGTCATACCTAAACTACGCAGCATCTCCACGCGGCCCACCTCGTAAAATTCGGCATAGTTGCCATAATACATATAACCCATCTGGTCGGTTTCGCCGTAACGCACTCGTATTTTGGTGGTATACTCAAACATTACTTTTTGATATTTCGTTCGTCGAGGGCCTTTTGGTATTTGCGGGCATTAACCATATGGTCCGCCTGGTTGGTAGCGAAGGCATGGTAACCTGAAAAATCGGCTTTGGCACACATATACAGGTAGTCATTCTTCTGGTAGTTCAGCACGGAATTTAATGCATTCACCGAAGGCATCATGACCGGCCCTGGCGGCAGGCCCTTGTTTAAATAGGTATTATAAGGCGAGTTATATGATAAATACCTTCTTAATACCCGGTGTATGGTAAAATCCTTCAGCGCGAAGATGACAGTCGGGTCCGATTCCAGCTTCATGCCTTTCTTCAGCCGGTTCAGATAAAGACCGGCAATGGTAGGCATCTCATCATCGTGCAAGGCTTCAGCGTCGACCAGGGAAGCTAAAACCGATACCTGGATCGGCGTAAGGTTAATTGCCGCAGCTTGTTGTTTACGCTCGGGCGTCCAATACTTCTCGTAGTTGGCGTACATTCGCTTAAAGAACTTTTCGGGCGTAGTATTCCAGTAAAGCTGGTAAGTGTTCGGTATGAATACGACATATACGTTGTCGGGTGTAAAGCCGTATTTGGATATGAAGTCCGTCGAATCGAGCAAATGAATGATCGATGCCGAATCCGGCTCGATCTTTTTTGATACAAATCCGGCAAAATCCTCCTTCAGGCGTAAATTGTGGAAAGACAGGGTAACCGGCTCCTGCGTTCCCGATGCCAGCATATTGATGAGGCGGCGGTTGGTCATACCGTCTTTTAAACGGTAGCGGCCGGGCTTTACACGGTTTACATAGTTCATGTGCCGTGCCGCCCAATCGAAAGAGGACGGGTCTTTTACAATTCCATCATCCGTTACGGTCTTTAATACGTCGTTGTAGTTTGCGCCGGTATGGATGTATAGGTATTCCTGCTTATTTGTGACGTTTGGGCTAAAGTATTTCATGTAATAAAATACACCCGCCCCGCCCAGGGCGATAATTATCACGATGACCAGGACGATAATTAATCTAAACCTGCCCAATGACTTTTGTTCCTTAGCCATATATGCTGCTTTTAATAGGGATAACTGCTTATTGTGTCTTTTTGCCTTGGGTAACCATCAGGTTAATGCGCGTGCCGATACTGGTTTTACTTGCCGAATCAGTACGCATGGGCATCTGCGCGACCACCACCAGGCTCGTCGAGTCGGTTATCGTTCCCTGGTAAGTTATGGTGCCTACGGTTAACCCGGCGCCCTTAATTGCAAATTTAGCGGCATCCAGGTCCTGGTTAGTTACGTCAGGAATTTCCACTTCGGCAGCGCCCGCACCGTCGCCGAGTACCAGGTCGACTTTTGATCCTTTGGGTATTTTTGTGCCGGCGGTAATGGGCTGGCCAGCAAAACGCACTTCCAGTACGTGGTCGCGGGCTATATCGGGTTTGTAGGTCGTATCGCCGATCTTTAACCCTGAATTGGATAATGTTGCCGACGCCGATATGTAGGGCGCGTCCATAACATCAGGCAGCGCCACATTTGGCGCCTGGTTCTTAACGATCTTTATATAAATAACGCGATTTTCCTTCACACTTGTACCTGCGTCCGGGTCTTGTTCGATAACTGTGCCCGGGGCCTGGTCCAATACGTAAACAGAATCTATACTCGCACCAAAGCCCTGGTCTTTCAGCAGGCTCAGCGCTTTATCGACTGGCATGCCAATAATTTTGGGCACAGGTATAGCCGAATCGTGGCGCGTGTAAATTCCGAGGCTGTAAAAAGCGATCAGGGTGACGACGATAACCGAGAGAATAGCTAAAATGATGGTTCTGCGGAAATCTTTTGTTTTTAAGTAAGAGCCAAATTTACTCATTGAACCTGCGGCGATATTCGGTACCAAACATAAGCTATAATTTCGGAATTCGGAATTGTCATTTCGGATTTAGCGGACTTTATGCTTAATTTCGGTCCCGATTATTACCGGCACGCATCCGGCAATCGAAACCGAATATGGTGAAAAAAAACATCGCCCTTATAGCCGGAGGTTTTACCGGTGAATATGAAGTATCTGTAAACAGCGCAAGATACATTGCCGAAAACCTGGATAAAACGAAATATAATGTTTACACAATTTTCGTCACGCGCGAAAAGTGGTTTTATCAATCGGCTAACAAGCAAATCCTAATCGACAGGCACGATTTCACCTTAAACTTCGAAGGGAAAAAAATAGAGTTCGACTTTGCTTTCATTACCGTTCATGGCTCGCCCGGCGAGGATGGCAAATTACAGGGTTATTTCGATATGCTGGGCATACCATACAATACCTGCGATGCTACAACGTCGGCTATCACTATGAACAAGGCTTATACTAAAGCCATTGTACACGGAATTCATGGTTTAAATACGGCAAAGTCGCTGCAACTATTTAAGAGTGACCTGCACGATGTTTCGACCATTGCAGCTAACCTGAAATTTCCTCTGTTCATCAAGCCCAACAACGGCGGCAGCAGCGTTGGGATGAGCAAGGTACACAATGCCGCCGAACTCCCTATGGCTTTAGAAAAGGCCTTTCATGAAGATGACCAGGTATTGGTGGAAGAATACATCAAAGGACGGGAGTTTAGCGTAGGTATAGTACGATTGAAAGGACATGTAACGGTTCTGCCTGTCACAGAAATAATCAGCTCGAAGGAGTTCTTTGACTACGAGGCAAAATACACTTCAGGGGTATCCAGGGAGATAACGCCGGGTGATCTGACTGCTGCTCAGCGTGAACTGGTTGAAAGCGTAGCCACCGAAGTGTACCTGCGCCTCAATTGCCGGGGCATGACGCGTATGGATTTCATTTTTGAAGAAACCAGCGGCAATTTTTACTTCATCGAGATCAACACCACCCCCGGTCAAACCATGAACAGCCTCATTCCGCAGCAGGTGCGGGCGGCCGGGATAAATATTACGGAGTTTTACAGCGAGTTGATTGAGGGGGCTATGTGATTTCGGATGTCAAATTTCCAATTTCGGATTTTAATCTAAGTAATTATGGGATATGACAAATTAATGGGATTGCTTACTACTATAGGTACAGTTGGAGCCGTCGTAGTAGCTATGATTGCCATTTATCGATCTGATAAGAATAGCAAACAACAAATTCTTGTTGGAAAATTAGAAGAACTTTTTGAAACGGTCCGATCTCTTGGTTTATACTATGGAGTATTTCACGAATTAAATGGATATCTGCTCGCACATCGGGATACAAATAGTACGGAAATGAGTACTCGCAGTGAATACATTGATATAAGGGACAAAAAACTATCTGAAGGCGACAGGGAATTAATAAATAAATATTTATCTAAAATTGAAGTACTTGCAAAATGTTATACGCAAGGTGCTTTGCAAGTAAAATGTTTGAATTACCAAGATATTATGTATGCTTTCGCTGATTTCGTTTTTAATGGTGGAAGTATTTATAAAGAAATTAACTACCGCAATGGATTTCCTAAGTTTGAAGAATTTTATTCGCAATTAGAGGACCTAAAAAAGGAAATAGTTCTGAAGATCAAACTAAAGTAATACTTCGTCTGGAACTAATCTTTAGATATATAGATTTCAAATGTGCAAATGCTTATTCATTTGCATATCTGCATATCTGCACATCAATCATGAGCCTTTCAGCAAAGCAGGTTGAGCCTTTTAACAAAGCACGCCAGGCGCTTTGTACCGAACTTTGTGCCGACAAATCATAAAGAAATGACAAAAGTTTGGTTTATTACAGGCACTTCCCGCGGATTGGGGAGAAGCCTCACAGAAGCAGTATTGGCAAACGGCGACAAGGTTGCGGCAACAGCCCGCAATCCTGACCAATTAAATGACCTGATTGAAAAATATCCTGAAAACATTTACCCCATACTATTGGATGTAACCGACCACGAGCAGGTCAAAACCGCTGTTCGGCAAACGATAGACAGGTTCGGCAGGATAGATGTACTGGTAAATAATGCCGGTTTCGGCATCATAGGTGCCGCCGAAGGTTATACCGATGAACAGGTACGCAGTCAATTAAATACCAATTTCTATGCGCCGATTGAAATAACCCGCCAGGTGTTGCCTTATATGCGCAGGCAGCGTTCGGGGCGAATTTTTCAGATCAGTTCTATAGGCGGCAGGGTAGGAAATCCTGGGCTAACCATGTACCAGGCGGCGAAGTTCGGTTTGGCAGGCTTTAGTGAGGCGCTCGCCAAGGAAGTTAAGCCGCTTGGCATATTCGTCACCAGTATTGAGCCGGGAGGTTTTCGAACAGATTGGGCCGGGGTATCGATGAACTTCGCGCCTGAAGTTGAAGGCTATGAACAAACTGTCGGCACCCGAAAAGCCTTGTTCACCAGTGACAAATTTGTACCGATGGGCGATCCGGCTAAAGCGGCGAAAGTGATGATCGACCTGGCCAATAATCCAGAGCCGCCGGTACATTTGCTACTGGGAAGTGAAGCTGTGGCTATGGTAAAACAGGCTACCATCCTGAGAAACGAAGAAATGGAAAAATGGCTGCCGGTAAGTACCTCGACCAATGCCGATGATGCGATCGATTTTACGCAAACAGAATTAGGCAAATCATTTTTTGGTGCGAAGAAGTAACATCAATTAAATAATCAATGCCATTTCGAACGAACAGCGAGGGAAAGTGACGCAGGGGGCGAGGATAAACCTTATACACTATGCATGTTCCATATGCCTGGCGTATAGGTTTTCTCGTTGCCGCCAATCCGCAAATCCACCCTGGCAATTCTAAATGACATAGGTTTTAGAACGAGATGTTTAAATTTGAAAAATGCCAGTAAAAAACGATATAAAACCATCCATCGCTTATTCCTGCTATGTAACCCGCAGCAGGGAAGGAGAGCAGTTCATTCCCGATCATGTGTTTACGTACCAGGTGTCGGGAACGATGATCATGAACGATGGTACACGCGAATATTTTTTCCGGCCGGGCGATTTTCGTTTTGCCAAACGTAATCATCTCATCAAATTCAACAAGTTGCCGCCCGAAGGAGGAGAGTTCAGGTCTGTTTCCGTTCACTTCGACCAAGCCTTCCTGCGGAATGCGAGCCTGGAATTGGGCAATCAAGGTGAAAATCATGTAAGCGGCCCACCGGTACTAAACTTGAAACCCAATTCATTGTATAAGAATTATTTCGATTCACTGATGCCATATATGCAGCTTAACGGCATTGAGGACCAGGCCCTGCTTAATTTGAAATTGCGCGAAGCGCTGATGCTGTTGCTGAAAGTAAATCCCGAAATGAAGGATATCCTTTTCGACTTTAGCGAACCCGGGAAGATCGATCTTGAAGGCTTCATGAATAAGAATTTCCACTTTAATGTAGGGCTTGACCGTTTTGCATACCTGACGGGAAGAAGCCTGGCTACTTTTAAGCGCGATTTTGAAAAGATATTCCATGTTACGCCAAGCCGCTGGCTGCAGCAGCGGCGCTTGCATGAAGCATATTACCTGATCAAGAAAAAAGGCAAAACCGCAACCGACATTTATCTCGAACTGGGTTTTGAAGACCTGTCGCACTTTTCGTATGCTTTTAAAAAGCAATATGGACTGTCGCCATCGAGAGTTTAGCCAAATTGGTTACCGGTAAATAACAAGCGCCCGCCATATAGTGGAAGTTCGACCAGAAGAACGCGTTGGGCTGGAAATTTCACTCTGAATTCAAATGTTTTTTATTTGATGCATAGAGGTTATGAGGTCTTTAAACCTTTTTTATTCAAATTGCTTTATACTGTTACCAACAGGTGACTAACAACTTAAAGGTAAAGAAAATGAAACAGCGCATCAATATCTTAACCCTCGGTGTAAACGACCTTGAAAAGTCGCTGAGATTTTTCCGTGACGCGTTTGGCTGGAAAACAAAGGGCATAATCGGAACTGAATTTGAACGCGGTGCTATAGTGGTTTTTGACCTGGACGGCGGAATAATGCTGTCATTGTACGAACGAGCGAATTTAGCGTGGGACAGCGGATTGGATCTGCAGCCTGAGAGCGCAACAGAGTTTTCAGTCGGGCATCTTGTCAATACCGAAGACGAGGTCGGCCGGATAATGGAACAAGCCGAAAAAGCCGGCGGGACGATCGTTAAACCGGCGCAAAAAACCTTCTGGGGAGGTTACGGCGGTTATCTTAAAGATATCGACGGGCACCTTTGGGAAATCATACACAACCCGGCCTTTATGGTTGACGAATAACTTGGAACAACCGGCAGATTCGACTTTATTTAATAGCTGCCTTGTGAAAATCGACTAAAAGTTCGTTCCTTTAGTTAATCAATTAACCTTTTTCACATTAATATGCTCTTTAGAAGTCTATCCAAGGCAAGCTATATTATTGTACTTTGCTTCTTTTTCTTACCGGTTTTCGGTCAAAATATAAAGCCCAAAGCAGGTGACACTACCGACATCACCGACTCAACAGTTGTTCATCGTGACCCGATAATGGTTAAATCATACACCGGACGACAATTTAACCAGGGCGCCATTTTTAACCCGGTTGACAAGTTATCCGGAAAGATGCCGGGGCTGACCATAACTCACCCCGGCGGCGACCCAAACCAGGTAGCCTCTATAAGCATCAGGGGTCAGGCTTCACTTTTTGGCAATACATCGCCTTTATTTGTGGTGGACGGAGTTATGCTGGACAATTGCGCGCAATTTCAGAACATTCCACCTGATGAGATCGCTTCGTGCACGATTTTGAAAGATGCATCGGCAACCGCAATTTATGGTATGCGAGGTGCGAATGGTGTGATCATCGTTACCACGAAGAAAGGAAAAAAAGGACAGCCGGTTGTGTCATATGATGGTTTAGTTGCAGCGGCATCACAAAGCAAATATTACGATTTGCTAAACGCCTCAGAATACAGGACTGCTATAGGCGGAAATGCCAGTTTTTACGACAAAGGCGCCAATACTAACTGGCAAAAGGCAATAGCGCGTACGGCGATCCAACAGCAAAACTCGCTTTCGGTTTCAGGAGGCTCTAATACAATCACTTACCTGGGCGGCGTTGATTACCAGGATCAACAGGGGATCATCCAAAATAACGGCAAAAAGCAGTTGGGATTACGTTTCAGCGGGGAATTAAAAGCCTTAGCAGATAAGTTGGACGTGAAGGCTGGCATACAGTATGTGAATACAAAACGTGAATTGACTGATTATGCCAATTTCAGCTATGTATTTAATGATCCGCCGACTTATCCTGTTAAAAATCCCGATGGCTCATATTATGCTTTTTCTGATTTTGACCTGGCAAACCCTGTTGAGCATATTAACCAGGAAGCTCTCGGCGACAAGGAGCATCTCACATTGATCAATGGTTCCGTTGATTATTCCATCATCCGCGATCTTAAGATCGGCTTGCTGGCTTCAGTCGATATGAATAAAATGCACTCCAGCGGCTATATTCCAGCATTCCCAGTGGAGGGAGATGTAAGTTTGTCGGGAACAGCGAATGAAAATACACACCTATATAATGCCAATATTCATATTAACTATGATAAAACTTTGGGTAAAAGTACGCTAAACTTGCTCGCTGCTTTTGAATATGGTGATCATTCCTATTATTCCGATTACGCTTTTTCGAGTGGCTCAAAAGGTTTTTATAACCAAGAATATAAACTGACTTCCTTTATTGCCCAGGCTGCTTATAACTATAATGACCTTTTTTTTGCTACAGTAACTTTGCGCGAAGATCAGTCAGCGGTATTCCGGCCCGATCAGCACGGTTATTTTCCTTCGCTAAGCCTGGCTTACAAGTTCAAGAATGATATCCTGGCAAATGCTGACTGGATCAATGACATGAAGCTGCGGGCCGGCTATGGGCTTACAGGTAACTCGACCGACCAATTGGGCAACCCTATGCCTCGATGGGAGGAAATGCATGGAGCGAACATCGGGTTGGATTTTTCATTGTTCAACGGAACTTTATCCGGGGATATAAACTATTTTAATAATCAGACTAAGGATTTATTAATCCCTTATCCGGTGCCATCACCGCCATTTGTCAATAGTACCTTACTGGCTAACGCAGGCTCGCTGACGAATAAGGGCCTTGAGGTCTATTTGTCTGGACAGATCATATCGGGAAAGAAATTAAACTGGACGGTAGACGGACAGATCACCTTTATAACGACAAACGTCGGTGATCTTTTCGGTCAGCACGCGTTTAATGGGCAAACGTATAACTTAAGTACCACACAAGTGCCCGTGGGCTATGCTGAAGGCCGTGGTTTGAGTTCCGGCCCAATCGAGTTTTTTAAAACCGGTTATAGTCCCTATGTATTCTACCTGCCGCATTACACCGGCGTGGACGCCGAGGGCAACCAAACTTTCGATGGCAAGACGATACAGCAAAATGCAAACCCGCAAGGACATTATATTGACCCGGCCCCCAAATTTAATTACGGCGTAACTAACAGTTTCGATTACGGAAACTGGAATTTATCCTTTGCTTTGAGGGGCGTATATGGTCAAAAGATATTTAATAACACTTTACTTAATATTGAAACGATCACCCGGTTGCCCGGAAATAACGTAACTAAAGAGGCCCTGACCAATGGCATAAAGGATGCCCCGGTAGCGTCAGATCTATGGCTGGAAGGAGCGTCATTCTTACGCATGGATAATATAGCATTGGGATATTCATTCAGAAATGTCAGCTTTGCCAATTCATTACGGGTGTTTATAGCCGCAAATAACCTGTTTGTGATAACGGGCTACCGGGGTCTCGATCCCGAAATCCAAACCATTCGTGGTACCGGTGGAAATTTATTATTCAACGGAAATTTAAACGGCTCGACAAACCAGCCTTATATCGACACCAATTATAGCGGCCAGGCTTATTACCCTGTGGCGAGGACATTCAGCCTCGGCGTGAATATTTCGTTGAAGTAATGGGCAAGCGTACTGATTAAATACGGTATTGTTCGATAATATCCTCCGGCACCTTAGCCGCCCGGCCTGTAGCCATATCGATCATGGTATAATCGAACCAGCCGTCGCAGCAGACCTTGGCCGTGGCTTTATTGGTGATAGTGAATTTTACGCGGCAGCCTGTTGGGTCGATACTTTCAATGCCGGTTTTAACGATAAAATAATCGCCCATGGTTAAGGCGCGTTTGTAATCGACATGGGCTGTACGCACCACCCAGCCAAAACCACGCTCCATAAATTTTTCCATGGCCATGCCGTAGCAGCGTTCCATCTGATCGTAACGGGCAGCCAGTACATAATCGAAATATTTACTGTTATGCACGTGGTGGAACATATCGATATCGTCCGGCCGCACGCGGAATTCAGTTTCGAAGGTAGAGTAAACCATTGTTGTAAAGTTGAAATGTTGTAAGGTTGGAAAGTTACTGTTTTGGTTTGATTTTCAAGTTTCCGGTTCATAAACATTAAAACGTTGCAACCTTACAACCTTACAACAAAAAAGAGAAAGTATTGTAATTATTCCGGAATTAACATACCTTTGCACCTCAATTAACAAAAACGTAAACGCTTTAATATTATTCAAGTAATGTATTTAAGTAAAGAAGCAAAGGCAGAGATCTTTGCAAAACATGGCAAAGGCGCAACTGATACCGGTTCGGCAGAAGGGCAGATAGCGTTGTTCAGTACACGCATCAATCACCTTACCGGGCACCTGAAAGCCAACAAAAAGGATTTTTCTACGCAGCTTTCGCTGCAGAAATTGGTGGGTAAACGCCGCGCATTGCTGGCTTACCTGTATAATAAAGACATTGAGCGGTATCGTGCCATTATCAAGGCACTTCAGCTCAGGGATATTATCAAGTAAAATCTTTCCAGTTTTTTATCAAAAGCCATCTGCAAGTCGGGTGGCTTTTTTACTTTTGCATAGTAAAAAATTTACATACACACCGGTGCGCTCCCGAAGATGAAAAGCGCATAACAATACAAAAAAGATGAGTTTAAATGTAATCAAAAAGGTTATCGATTTAGGTGACGGCCGCACCATTGAGATCGAAACCGGTAAACTGGCCAAGCAGGCCGATGGGTCTGTAGTTGTTAAAATGGGCGACACGATGTTGCTCGCCACTGTTGTTTCCTCCAAAGAAGCTAAAGAAGGAGTTGATTTTTTGCCCCTATCAGTCGACTACCAGGAAAAATACGCCTCTACCGGCCGTATTCCGGGTGGTTTCTTACGCCGCGAGGCCCGTTTGTCCGACTACGAGGTTTTGATCTCGCGTTTGGTCGATCGCGCTTTGCGCCCTTTGTTCCCCGATGATTACCATGCCGATACGCAGGTAATGATCTCGCTGATCTCAGCCGATAAAAATATTATGCCCGACTGTTTGGCGGGTTTGGCCGCTTCATCGGCATTAGCCGTTTCCGATATTCCTTTCAACGGGCCGATTTCCGAAGTTCGTGTTGCGAAGATTGACGGTAAGCTTGTGATAAACCCAACCGTGAGTGAACTGGAAAGCGCTACGCTTGAATTCATAGTAGCCGGTTCGGAATACGACATCAACATGGTTGAGGGCGAAGCCAAAGAAATACAGGAAGAAGAAATGGTTGAGGCGCTGAAATTTGCGCACGAAGCCATTAAGATACAGTGTTTGATACAGCGTGAGCTAACCCAGGCTGTTGGTAAAACCGAAAAGCGTGCTTACAGCCACGAAACGCATGACGAAGAACTGAAAAAACAGGTATATAAAGATACTTACGAAAAGGTATACGCCATCGCGGGCTCTGCTTCTTCAAAAGACGAGCGTTCGCAAAAGTTTAAAGAGGTACTTGATGAGTTTATCGCTTCTTTAGGCGAACTGGTTGAAGATACTACCGTTGGTCTTGCCAAAAAATATTACCACGATGTGCAGTATGATGCTGTACGTAACCTGGTGCTTGACGAAGGCAAACGCCTCGACGGACGCAGCACTACCCAGATACGCCCGATATGGAGCGAGGTGAATTACCTGCCTGCAGCTCACGGTTCGGCGATATTTACCCGCGGCGAAACGCAATCCCTTACTACCGTTACTTTAGGCAGCAAGGACGACGAGCAGATGATAGACGGCGCGTTTTTCAACAGGTACGATAAATTTATTCTTCATTATAACTTCCCTGGTTTTTCAACCGGCGAGGTTCGCCCGAACAGGGGAGCCGGCCGCCGCGAGATCGGTCACGGCAACCTGGCTATGCGTTCGTTGAAACAGGTATTGCCTGCCGGCGATGATAATCCGTATACTATCCGGGTAGTTTCAGATATTTTGGAATCAAACGGTTCCTCATCAATGGCTACGGTTTGCGCAGGTACGCTGGCGCTGATGGATGCCGGTGTGAAGATCAAGGCTCCGGTATCGGGTATCGCCATGGGTTTGATCACCAACGAAATGGGTACCAAATATGCGATCCTGTCGGACATCCTCGGCGACGAAGACCACTTAGGCGATATGGACTTTAAAGTAACCGGTACCGAAAAAGGTATTGTTGCCTGCCAGATGGACTTGAAGATTAACGGCTTATCGTACGAAGTATTATCCAAAGCTTTAGATCAGGCCAAGGCTGGTCGTCTGCATATACTGAACGAGATCAAAAAGACCATGAGCGAGCCGCGCGAGGACTACAAACCTCACGCTCCGCGTATCGTCAGCTTTAAGATCGATAAGGAATTTATCGGTGCGGTTATCGGTCCTGGTGGCAAGATCATCCAGGAAATGCAGCGCGAAACCGGTGCAACCATTTCTATCGAGGAGATCGATAACATGGGTGTTGTCGAAGTGTTCGCCGCCAACAAAGCTTCTATCGATGCTGCCGTTGGCCGCATTAAGGCGATTGCCGCTAAACCCGAAGTAGGCACAATCTACGAGGGTAAGGTAAAATCCATCATGCCTTTCGGTGCATTCGTGGAGATATTGCCGGGCAAAGATGGCCTGCTACACATTTCCGAGATCGACCACAAGCGTTTTGAGTCGATGGACGGGATCTTTAAGGTTGGCGACGAAGTTCGCGTAAAACTGCTGGAAGTCGACAAACAAGGCAAACTGAAACTTTCACGTAAAGCTTTGCTGCCAAAGCCACAAAGACCGGAAGGCCAGCAGCAGCCGAAGCAGTGATTGGTTATTAGTGACTTGTGATCAGTTAACTGGTCCTTAAGACATAGCCCCCCGAAGAAATTCGGGGGCTTTTTGTTTTATAGTATTCCCTTCACCACGCCACCATCCGCGCGCAAAGCCGCGCCGTTGGTTGCGGATGAAAGCGGGCTGGATAAGTAAACCACCATGTTGGCTACCTCATCGGTACTGGTAAAGCGTTGCAAAAGTGAGGTCGGGCGTATGTGCTCGAAAAATTCCTTTTCCACTTGTGAGACTTCTTTTCCCTGGTCTTTGGCGATATTTTTTACGAATTCGCCTGCGCCTTCGGAGAATGTAGGTCCGGCAAGAACAGTATTGACCGTGACGCCGGTGCCTTTCGTTAATTCGGCCAAACCGCGGGAAACTGCCAGCTGAGCTGTTTTAGTAGTGCCATACTGGATCATTTCAGAAGGGATATGCACTGCCGATTCGCTGGATATAAAAATGATACGGCCCCAGTTCTTTTTGAGCATTTTATCGAAATAGGCACGTGATAGTCGTACACCGCTTAATACATTCACTTCAAAGAACTTAAACCAGTCGGCATCAGTGATGTCCCTGAATGCTTTTGGTTCGAATATACCAACGTTGTTTACTAAAATATCCACCTCAGGCAGTTTGCCGATCAGCTCTTCAACCTGTTTGGCATTGCCGAAATCGGCTATAAGGCCTTGCACGTTCTGATTGCCGATTTCATCCTTTATTTGTTTGATAGCTGAGTTGACGCGCTCGTTGGTGCGGCCGTTTACATAAACTTCCGCGCCTTCCCTGGCCAAACCTTTGGCGATAGCCAGCCCGATACCGGCTGTAGAACCGGTAACCAGCGCCTTTTTGTTTTTCAATTGCAGATCCATAAATGTTTGCGTTTGTCACAAATCTACAAGGCATTTTAAATAATTCGTCAGCAGGAACAAAAGATTAAAGCTGTTTGACATTCCAAATAAATATTGCACATCTGACCTCTGATCATCCGACATCAGATGTCCGACCTCCGACATCTGACCTCCGACCTCTGACCTCCGACATCAGACCTCCGACATCTAACTAACAAATCACTATATTAGCCCCATGAACCACCTGGTGTCCCCATCCATTTTAGCGGCCGATTTTGGCAACCTGCAGCGCGATATCGAGCTGATCAATCGAAGTGAGGCGGATTGGATACATGTTGATGTGATGGACGGCATGTTTGTGCCGAATATTTCGTTTGGGTTCCCGGTAATGGAAGCAGTAAAAAAGCACGCTACGAAACCACTGGATGTACACCTCATGATCGTCGATCCGGACCGGTATATTAAAGAATTCGCCGATAGGGGCGCCAATGGCATCACGGTTCATTACGAAGCCTGTACGCACCTGCACCGCACCGTTCAGTCGATCAAAGAATTGGGCTGCAGGGCGGGAGTGGCGCTTAACCCGCATACGCCTGTAGCTTTGCTGGAAGATATTATACTCGATCTCGACCTGGTGCTTATCATGTCGGTCAATCCTGGCTTTGGCGGTCAGAAGTTTATCAACAATACCTATAAAAAGTTCGCCGACCTGAAAAAACTTATTTCGGAAAAAAAAGACGACCTTTACATCGAGGTCGACGGCGGGGTTGGCGAGCACAATGTGAAGGACCTTGTAAACGCAGGCGCCAATGTGCTGGTGGCCGGTAATTCTGTATTTTCGGCGGCTGATCCGTCATCGGTTATTAAAAATTTAAAAAATCAGGCATAAAGCAGGATTATTTTAAAAATACCTCTATAATTTCATCCCTAAATTGAGCTTTTGATATTTATTGATTAAGTGATGTTAATCAAATCACTTGTCTTGATAAAAAAATTGCAAATATTCTTATAAATCGTTAACAATTTCGCTAACTTCGGGGCGACCAAATATAAAGTTGTCAATTTGACTATTTTTAATCAATCCATAATATTATGAAACATAATTTTGGTGCCGGACCAGGCATTTTACCCCACGAGGTACTGAAGCAAGCAGCTGAAGGCGTATTAAATTTCAACGGAACAGGTTTGTCCATCCTCGAAATATCCCATCGATCGGCTGACTTTGAGGCGGTACTTGACGAGGCCGTAAAACTGGTAAAAGAACTGTTGAATGTACCCGAGGGCTACTCGGTATTGTTCCTGCAGGGCGGCGCCAGCACGCAGTTTGCCATGGCTCCGTACAATTTACTGCCCCAGGGTGGTAAAGCCGCTTATGTTGAAAGCGGTGTTTGGGCCAAAAAAGCTATTAAGGAAGCTGCCTATTTCGGTGGCGTGGAAGTAATTGCTACATCGAAAGAAAGCAATTTCACCTACATCCCGAAAAAATTCGAAATTCCAAAGGATGCGGCTTACGTCCATATCACTTCCAATAATACCATTTATGGTACCGAGATGCACGAGTTTTTCAAATCGCCTGTTCCGGTGGTTTGCGATATGTCGTCGGATATCTTCAGCCGCCCGGTAAACGTTGCTGATTTCGGCCTGATCTACGCCGGCGCGCAAAAGAATATGGGCCCTGCGGGTGTTACCTTGGTCATTGTTAAAGATGACATCCTGGGTAAAACAGGTCGCCAGATACCATCGATGTATAACTACCAGGTGCAGATAGAAGGCGGATCGATGTATAACACACCTCCATGCTTTGCCATCTATGTATCCATGCTTACCCTGCGCTGGCTGAAAGCTAAAGGCGGTGTACAGGGCATCGAGCAGGAAAATATTGCGAAAGCGAATGCGCTGTATGCCGAGATCGACCGTAACCCGCTGTTCAAAGGCGTTTGCGCACCGGAGGACCGTTCGCGCATGAATGTTTGCTTTGTGATGGAGAACCCCGAGCACGAAAAATCGTTCCTGAAGCTTTGTGATGAGAAAGGCATAGTTGGTGTGAAAGGCCACAGAAGCGTAGGCGGTTTCAGGGCATCAATTTACAATGCATTGCCCATCACCAGCGTACACGTGCTGATCGACGCCATGCAGGAATTCCAGGAAAAGAATAAATAACTAAGTCATTATGTCATTGAGGCATTCGGTCATTATGAAAGGGCCAATGACTTAATGACCTAATGATCTAATGACTAAAATTATGATCAAAATATTAGCTAACGACGGTATCGACCCGATTGGGA
The DNA here is from genome assembly GCA_035545315.1 of Mucilaginibacter sp. Taxonomy (GTDB): domain Bacteria; phylum Bacteroidota; class Bacteroidia; order Sphingobacteriales; family Sphingobacteriaceae; genus Mucilaginibacter. The sequence goes on from DASZYQ010000012.1 coordinate 29,613, forward strand.
AGAAAATGCTTGAAGATGCCGGGTTCTTTGTAGATACCAATAATATACCGCAGGATGAACTGCCGGTAAAATTGCAGGAATACGACGCCATAACCGTGCGGAGCGCTACCAAAGTGCGCAAAGCGCTGATAGACGCCTGCCCGAACCTGAAACTGATCGGTCGCGGCGGCGTGGGCGTGGATAACATCGACGTGGAATATGCCAAAGAAAAGGGCATAGGCGTGTACAATACGCCGGCCTCATCGTCGCTTTCGGTTGCCGAACTGGTATTTGCGAGCTTATTCGGCTGCGTGCGTTTTCTGCCCGACAGCAACCGCAAAATGCCGGTTGAGGGTAATACCCAATTCAATAACCTTAAAAAGGCTTACGCCAAAGGCGTTGAGCTGCGTGGTAAGACTTTGGGCATCGTAGGCTTTGGTCGCATCGGTCGCGAAGTGGCCAAGATCGCAATAGGTGTGGGCATGGACGTGATCGCTTATGACCTATATCCGTTCAACCCCGAACTGGAATTGGTTCTGGGCGGCGGCATTCGCGTGAAAGCTTCCGTAACGGCAGTTTCCCTCGAAGAAGTGATCACCAAGTCGGATTTTATCACACTGCATACGCCGTTTATCGATAAAGCACTTTTGGGTAAAGAAGAACTGGCCCGTACCAAAAAAGGCGTAGGGCTGGTAAACATTTCCCGCGGCGGTTTGATAGACGAATTAGCCTTAGTCGATGCGCTGAACAGCGGCCAGGTATCCTTTGCTGCCTTGGATGTTTTCGACAATGAGCCTACACCTCGTGAAGAGATATTGAAACACCCGAAGATTTCGTTAACGCCGCATATCGGTGCTGCCACCAACGAGGCACAGGAAAGGATAGGTGTTGAGCTGGCGAGTTTGATTATCGGGCATTTTAGTAAATAGCACCAGAAGAGAGCCCACTTCTCCTGTACGAATATTATTGAAGCCGTTGACTTACAAGTTGACGGCTTTTTCGTTTTACTGTTATATTTGATTATGTTCAAAGTAATAAAGGGACTCTTTTCTGGAAATCCTTATCAGCAAGATTTACGGTTAAAAAATAAGCTACGATTTGATAGTATTCATTCCAGTCAGCGTTTAGGCAACTTAAAAAGTATTTACAGCAGGCTATTCAACAACGATGAATCACTTTCAGATGAGGAAATAATTGAACAGTATCTTAAATTTTCAAAAAGTATTCAAACAAATACGTTTGCAGCGTCCGAACTCGAATTAGTATCAATCTCTACCCTATGCTATTTTAGACCTCAATTAACTAGTGTTTTGATAAGGCCTGCTTTATTAGCTATAGTTTACTCATTAGGGATAACATTAATTTTGATGATATTATAAATTTTGCGCAAATACGAATTTTAAGAAAAGACGTAGAGCCTTATGGTGGTTGGCCTCATGATGAAGGCCTCAACTGGCTCGTCAATATATTACCAGCTAATATAGAATTGATCGAACCAATCTTATTAGATGTAATCGAGAAAAATCAGCAGATGAATTCTTTATAGATTAAAGCTCACTTCTTTCTCCGGAATCGTCACCTCATAACCTTCTTCCTCCAAATGCTCCGCTAACGCCTGCATACTGGCGTCTTCGCCGTGAACCAGGAATATTTGCTTCAATTTAGTTTTATTCTGCTGCCGGGCAATGGCCATCAGGTCGTCGTGATCGCCGTGGGCGCTTAGCACATCGGTTTGTTTGATGGTGGCATAGACGGATAATTCACGGTCCTTAATATAAACAACCGGGTCGCCACGCAGTAGGCGGTGACCTAAAGTACCCTTGGCGCAATAGCCGATGAAGAGGATGGTACAGTAGTAATTCTGGATATTATCATACAAATGGTCCTGTATGCGGCCGCCCTCCAGCATACCCGCCGAAGAAATGATAATGCACGGTTCGAAATAGTTGGAAACTTGGCGGCTTTCTTTCAGGTTTTCGATATAAACCAGGTTCTCAAATTCAAACTCGTCACCCTTGGTTTGATAGAACTCGCGGGCATCCTCATTTACCAGGCTATGGTGCTTGCGAAAAATTTCGGTAGCTGCTACGGCCATCGGGCTGTCGACAAAAACCTTTACAGGCGGCAACAAGCCTTCGCTGAAGATCTTGTTCAAAGAATAGACCAATGATTGTGTCCTGCCGATGCTGAATGCTGGTATGATCAATCGTCCCTGCTCTTTAATGCAAGCTTTTTCAATGGTTTCAACCAGTGCCTGCTCAACTGTCTTGTCTTTAGTATGGTAACGTCCTCCGTAAGTCGATTCGCAAACCAGGTAATCTACTGGCGGCAACGGCTCCGGATCATTCAAAACCGGGTAGCTTTTCCGGCCGATGTCGCCGGTGAAAGCGATAGTCTTTTCTTCGCCCTGGTCGTTTATTCTGAACACGGCGGCCGCCGCGCCCAAAAGATGACCGACGGGAATAAAAGTCAACTCCACGTCGCCATTTAACCGGAATGGCTTGTTAAAACCGATGGTCACAAAACGGTCCATGGTATCCATCACATGCTTTTGCAGGTACAAAGGCTGCTGCGTAAAGCCGCCGCGTTTACGGTTGTGCTTGCTCTTTTTTTGTGCTTTGTTCAGGAATATGCTCACAGAATCAAGTAACAAAAGTTCAGTCAGGTCGGCTGTGGCAGGCGTGCATAATATCTGTCCGTCAAAACCCATTCGAACCAGCGTCGGTAAATTGCCGGAATGGTCGATATGGGCATGGGTCAGAACTACAACATCAATCTCGGTCGGATCGAAGGGGAAATTCTCGTTGGATTGCATGCTGCGGTCCTTCTCGTAATCGAGGCCGCAATCGATCAAAATCTTGTATTGCCCGACCTCAAGCAGATGCATGCTGCCGGTTACCTGGCGCGCCGCGCCGTGAATTGTCAATCTCATTCGTTAGGTTATACGTATTACGTTGGACGTTTTACGTTTATGTTTTTTATCAAATCAGTACGTACAACGTATCACGTCGAACGTACAACATTTCAAACTTCAAATTGCAACTGGCTCAAATAGCGGTACAAGCCTTTTTCATTGCCCAGCAGTTCATCGTGGCTGCCGCTTTCTGTTACTTTGCCCTTCTCCAGCACGATAATATTGTCGGCTTCGCGGATGGTCGACAAACGATGTGCAATAATAATAGATGTGCGGTTCTTCATCAACTCCTCCAGCGCTTCCTGCACTAATCTTTCCGATTCCGAATCGAGCGAGGAAGTTGCCTCGTCCAGGATCAGTATTGACGGATTCTTTAGTAAGGCCCGCGCGATCGCGATACGCTGCCGCTGACCGCCGGAAAGCTTTACACCGCGTTCGCCGACAATGGTATCATACCCTTCCGGAAACGACATAATGAACTGGTGTGCATTGGCGCGTTTGGCTGCTTCGACGATCTCATCTTCCGTTGCTTTTAATTTGCCATAGGCAATATTTTCTTTGATCGATCCGCCGAACAACAGCACGTCCTGCGGCACAATGGCCACCTGGTTACGGATGTCAGTCAAGCTGTATTCATCCGCAGGTTTACCGTCAAATAATATCGTTCCGCTTTGCGGCTGATAAAACTGTAAAATAAGGGCCGCTGTAGTCGATTTACCCGACCCGCTGGGGCCGACGATGGCAACCCTTTGACCTGTTTTAGCCTCGAATGAAACGTCCTGCAGCACTTCTATTTCAGGTCGCGACGGGTAGTGGAAGCATACATGCTCAAAAGCAAGATGACCGTCTATTTTTTGCCTGGCGTTGTTTTCGTGTTCAACAATAGAAACTCCTTCTCCCTTTTCGGCTAATATTTCCAGCACACGCTCGCTTGCGCCCACGGCCCGCTGCACGTTAGCGTACATTTCGGGGAAACTGCCCATGGCGCTGCCTACAAACGCCGCATACAAGGCAAATTTGAACAACTCGCCAACGGTTAGTTCATGATGGCTTACTAGTAAACAACCGTAAGCCACTACGGCTACTATGGCGCCAAACATGCCAAAGACAATAAATGAAGCGAACAGCCCGCGGTATTTGGCGCCCGTGATGGCGATATTGGCAACTTCGCGGATATTGGTATTGTAGCGCCCGGCTTCGAAAGATTCATTAACGAATGCTTTTACATTGGCAATGCCCTGGAGTGTTTCCTCGACGATGGTATTGGACTCGGCCAGCTTATCCTGCGCCTTGCGCGATATTTTCCGGATATAGCGCCCGAAGAAAATAGCAATAACGATTAGCACCGGCAGCACAGCCAGCAGCGACAAGGTCAACTTAATAGATATGATAGCCAAAAAGGCAATACCGCCTACCAGAAGTACCAGCTGACGGATCATCTCGGCGAGGGTAGTGGTCAGTGTATCCTGTATTTGTGAAAGGTCTGCTGAAATACGACTGTTCAATTCACCCACCCGGCGATTGGAAAAGAAATTCATCGGCAGGGTAATGAGTTTGAAATAGGTGTCGCGCCGAATGTCGGCCAGCGAACGTTCGGCTACCTGTACAAACCATAATATCCTGAAAAACGATATGAAGCCCTGCGCAAACAATACGATCAGCGCCAACAGTCCAATACCCTGTATGGTTGAAGGCAGAAAAGTTTTTGTCGGCTTACCCTGTGCGGCGTCAATCAATGCGCCTATAAATGTAGGGAATGCCAGTCCGACAAGGCTTGAAATAAACAAGAAAAGCATGGCAAAGATAAATTTGCCCCGATACGCCCTTAGGTATGCCAGCAGCTTGGATATATTTTTTAAGGTTTGTCGGTTGAGTTTTGCTTTGGGTAGTTCTTCTTTTTGTTTGCCGCCGCTATTCAAACTGCTTCTACCTCTTGCCATTGGTTTGTTTTAAACCCGGCAAAGTTAAGGTATAACACGGCGCTTGCGGAACAACAGCATTAAAATTGACGCCAGCATGAGAACAAAGATGAGGATATGAATACGCTGGGCGCTGTCGTGCTGCTTTTTCAATGTCTCCGCATCTTTCTTCATCCGGTCGATCTGGTCGCGCAGGCGGTTAATGGTGTTCATATAAGCCAGGCTATAGTTCTCGGCCTGCACCGATTTAGCCTGGGCTTGCTGCTGCTGGCTCATGCGGAAATTTAACAGCACTTTGATCTGCACAAAAATATCATCGTCAGTCCGGTTTATATCCATCAATATTTCATTGGAGCGGCGTATATCTTTCCTGGTTTGCCAGCCGAAAATACCGGTGTGTTTTTTCAGGCTTTCTTCGTACTGGCCGAATTTCCTAGCGCGGGCATCCAGCATACTGTTGATTTTCTGCCGCTGAAGTTCGTAGGCGAGCGAATCGGGGTTGGTCTTAGACTGAGAAAAATTATAGGTATAGCAGAAACAAAAGAAGCATAGGAAGAGCAGCTTTTTCATAACACGATCGGCAGATATTACTCAAAATCAATAATAACAGTGTCGCCGAGGCTTAAACCCAGCAGGCCGCTGGCATTGCCTTTGTTAATGGCTATTTCCAGGTGGTCGCTGATGCCGAAAAGGCAAAGTTTTTCGCCTTCGGGAACTTCGTTATAATACCAGCTAAGCTGGTTAATTGTTTCATTGCGCTTAAACGAGAGTGTGAAATGCCGTCCCTGTTGCACCTGGTTAAAAAATTCTTTGGTGATATTGGTGATCACATTTTGAAATGAATCGATATAGATCACCGCGCCTTTGATCAGGTTCTTTTCGATCACGGGCTGCAGGTTCATTTTCTTTTCGGTACCTGAAACGGGCAGCCCGATATCTTTCAGCTTTCCTCCGCTGGCCAAATGGCAGGCGGCTTTTACGAAGATGTCCGCCAATGGGAAATGCAGAAATTTAAGGTCCTGCATAATGTTTATCTCCACCATTTCGTCGGGCTCGGAGTCGAACATCAGCGAAAAAATTCCGTTATCCGAGCCTACAAAAAAATGGTTTTTGTAATGTACTGCAAGGTATTTGGTATCCTTATTAAAAACAGTGTCGATACCGATAAGGTGAACCGTATCTTCGGGGAAATAATGGAAACTGTTCTTTAGGATAAAAGCGGCTTGCTGTACGTTAAAAGGAGAAACGTTATGCGTAATATCCGCGATATTAGCGGTTGGCAACAATTTTAAAATACTTCCTTTAAGGGCTGCCTGGTAGATATCCTTGTCGCCCAAATCAGTAGTTAAAGTTATAATTGCCATTAATTATTCAAATATTTATTGCTAATCTTGTGCAAGAGTTAGAAGCTACAAATATTCAATTTTTAATTCATAAAAAATCTGCAACTAAAAAATCTGTTACTGCTTGAACGAACTAAAAATTTCTATCGATAATGTGAACCCGGCTGTTCTGTGGGGGCCCAATAACGACCACTTTGAGATCATTAAAAAGCAATACCCCAAGCTAAAATTAGTTGCGCGCGGTAACGAGCTGAAAGTTTTGGGCGACGACCAGGAACTCGCCGTATTTGACGAAAAGTTCAGCCATTTGCTTAATCATGTCGAGAAATTTGAAAACCTGAACATAACGGACCTGGAACGGATATTGGGCTCGCGCGTACCGCCAGGCCCTGCGTCCGAAAATAACGTGGATAAATCGACAACGGGCGAAGTTCTGGTGTTCGGTCCGAATGGTATCCTGGTTAAAGCACGTACACCCAACCAGCGCAGAATGGTTGAGGGAATAAATAAGAACGATATACTTTTTGCCATCGGTCCTGCCGGTACGGGTAAAACCTATACGGCCGTCGCTTTGGCTGTTCGAGCATTAAAGAACAAAGAAATAAAGCGCATTATATTAACCCGCCCCGCCGTTGAAGCAGGGGAGAACCTGGGTTTTTTGCCCGGCGACCTGAAGGAGAAGATCGATCCTTACCTGCGCCCCCTGTATGATGCGCTGGACGACATGATACCCGCGGAAAAGCTGAAGGTTTATTTGGAGAACCGCACTATAGAGATCGCCCCGCTGGCCTTTATGCGCGGCCGTACGCTGGATAACTGCTTTGTGATACTGGACGAGGCGCAGAACGCCACGGACATGCAATTGAAAATGTTCCTGACGCGTATGGGGCCGTCGGCTAAATTCATCGTAACCGGCGATGTAACCCAGATCGATCTCCCGAAGAAGCAGCAATCAGGTTTACATACCGCCTTGCGCATTTTAACCGAGATAAAAGGCATCGAAATCATATACCTCACCGGCGAAGACGTAGTACGTCATAAGTTAGTGAAACGCATACTCGAAGCATACGGGGACATTCAATAGATGTGAGATATTAGATATGGGATGTGAGATAAAAAGACGTATTAACTTTGAACATTCGTCTCATATCTCAAATCTCATATCTCAAATCTGAAAACATGGACGCAATAAAAGAAACACACTTTCATTTTCCGAAGCAGACCGGTTTTTACAAGGGCAAGGTGCGGGACGTGTATACCATCGATAATAAATATCTCGCGATGGTGGTTACCGACCGCATCTCGGCGTTTGATGTGGTATTACCTGAACCTATTCCCTACAAAGGCCAGGTGCTGAACCAGATAGCAGCCAGGTTCCTGGATGAGACGAAAGACATTGTGCCGAACTGGGTGGTTGGCGTACCCGACCCAAGCGTTACCATTGGCCGTATTTGCGAACCGTTCAAGGTTGAAATGGTGATACGCGGTTACGTTGCAGGCCATGCTGCAAGGGAATATGCCGCGGGAAAAAGAAAGTTATGCGGCGAGAAGCTGCCCGATGGATTGAAGGAGAATGACAAGCTACCTGAACCGATCATCACCCCGACCACCAAGGCATCGGTAGGGCACGACGAAGATATCTCCAGGGAGCAAATACTGGCGCGGGGCATAGTTTCGGCCGAAGATTATGCGCAACTGGAGAAATATACTAAAGCATTATATCAGCGCGGTACTGAAATAGCGGCAAAACGCGGACTGATCCTGGTCGACACCAAATATGAGTTCGGCAAGGCGGACGGCAAGATCTACCTGATCGACGAGATACACACCCCTGATTCGTCACGTTACTTTTATGCGGCCGGATACGAAGAACGCCAAAGAAATGGTGAGCCGCAAAAACAGTTGTCAAAAGAATTTGTAAGGAAATGGCTGATCGAAAACGGATTCCAGGGCAAAGAAGGACAGAAGGTTCCCGAGATGACGCCTGAGATCGTCAATTCCATATCCGAGCGTTATATCGAGCTTTATGAGCAAATAACCGGTGAGAAGTTTGTAAAGGGCGACAATAACCAGGTATTAAGCCGCGTCGAACGCTCTATTAACAAAATGTTAAGCAGCTTGTAATTTTTTATTGTCGATAAAAAAATTATATCTTAGTAGCATAATTAGCAAAAAATGAAATTCTCTGTTGACAAGCACGAAAAATATGTACTGGTGAAACTGAACGAATCCAAATTGAATTCGCTGGTTACGCCACAACTGAAGTCAGAGCTGATATTGATGAATACGGAAGGGCAGAGGAATATCATTATGGACCTCTCGCAAGTTAAATATGCCGATTCATCCGGATTAAGCAGTTTGCTGGTTGGACACCGTTTATGTAAAAACTCGACCGGTGTTTTTATACTGGCCGGTTTGAACGACGCGGTTTCACGCCTTATCGCCATATCACAATTAGACAGCGTACTGACTATTGTGCCGAGCCCTGAAGAAGCGATTGACTTTGTTTTTATGGAGGAGGTTGAAAAGCAGCTGAAGAAAGAAGTAAAGTAAACCAAGGTATGTTTACCCTATATGAGATTTGAGGTAACAATACTTGGCAGCAGTTCAGCAACCCCCATCTTCAACAGAAATCCATCCGCACAGGCGCTAAACATTAACGAGCATTTCTACCTGATCGATTGCGGCGAAGGAACGCAACAGCAAATGCTACGTTTCGATGTAAAGCCCGGCCGCATCGACCACATTTTTATCAGCCACTTGCACGGCGACCATTACCTCGGTTTGGTGGGTTTGCTGTCGTCCATGCACCTGAACGGGCGCAGCAGGGAGCTTAAATTGTTTTGCCCGCCTGAATTGAAAGAGATCATCGATCTGCAATTGAAGTACTCCGAAACCACACTGCAATTTCCCATCGATTATATTTTTACCAACGCCGGCAGGAAAGAAAAAATATTGGAGAACGCCGACATAATCGTCGAAAGCTTTCCGCTCGATCATCGCATTGCCTGCACCGGGTTTGTATTCAGGCAAAAAAAACGGATGCGCAAGATCATTAAGGAGCGCATACAGGAATTGCATATACCCGTCGAATACTTTCCGGCTATTAAAAAGGGAGCCGATTATACGGCACCGGATGGCCAGGTTCACCTGAATAAGGACATTACTACCGATCCGGGCGAGCCGAAAGCCTACGCCTACTGTTCGGATACGCTTTATAACGAAAATTACTTACCGTATATAGAGAATTGTGATATGCTTTATCACGAAGCCACCTTTATGCAAAACATGGCCGACCGTGCGGTAATAACCCACCACACCACAGCGTTGCAGGCGGGCGAGATAGCGTTAAAAGTTGGAGCGAAGAAGTTGCTTATAGGCCATTTCTCAGCAAGGTATAAGACGCTGGATGAATTATTGGCCGAAACACGCAGCGTTTTCCCCGAAACGGACCTCGCGATTGAAGGGAAGACTTTTGTTATTGAGTAATGTGCAGATATGCAGATGTGCGAATGTGCAAATTATCAAATCCAGCCAAATTTTAGTTTGCTGTTAAATTAAAGGCATCATCTGCATATTTGCACATCTGCACATCCACACATCATTTATTCTTCTTCCCACCGCCGAATACCGAAAAGCTGACATAACGTTTGGGATGTGCCTTTAAGTCGATCAAAAGGCTATCGAGGTGTTTTGATGAGCTGTTTAGATTTTCATACAGTTGCTTGTCATTAATAAGCAGGCTTAGCGAACCCTGCCCATTATTGATCTTGGCTACGGCCGCCTGCAGGTCGGCTATGGCCTTGTTGGCATTTTCAAACGTCTGTTTCAGGTTTGAATTGGAAAGGTCGCGGCTGAACTTTTGTACATTTCCCGCAATACTGTCCAAATGAGAGGTACTGGTTTTCAGGTTGCTGGAGGTCGATTCAGCATTGCTCAATATCGCGTTAATGTGGCCTGTTTGCGAGCCTATCAGTTGGTCGATCTTTTTAGTTGTGCCCTCAAGAGTCTGGAGAGAGTTGGCTATGCTCAAAAAGCTGCGGTCGACGTTCTTTTGAAAGTCGGGATTCATGATCTTATTGATCGATTGCAGTGACGAATCCAGCTTCGCGATCAGGTCTTCGGCCTTTTTTTGTATTGGCTGCAGGCTTTCAGCCAGGCTGCCCTGAACGTCGGCCTTTAAGGTATCCTTATCCTCGGCGTAGTTCTTGCTGTTGCCCATTTCGAATACGATGGCCTTCGAGCCGAGAAGGTCTGTGCTGACCAGTTTGGCAAGCGTATTATCCGGGACATTGTATTGCGGTTCGATCTTAAACTCAACCACGGTGCGGCCGTCGGGGCGTAGTTTCATATTGGAAACGTGACCGATCTGGAACCCGTTCACCAATACGGGTTTAGATACCGAAAGCCCCTCGACGCTGTTATAAACGGCATAAAAGCGGTTTGTGGCCGAAAATACGTCGTTTCCGCGTAAATAGCTGTAACACAGGATTAGGATGGCAATTGCGATGGTGGTCAGTACACCGATCTTGGTTTCGTTTGATATCTTCATTGTTTAGATTTGGGATGTGAGATTTGAGATATGAGACAAATTGTTAAAGATCATTATTCATCTGCATATCTGCACATTTACGCATCTGCACATCTATTTAGCCACCTGCTCTACTTCGTCCTTATAATTTTTAAGCGCCCGTACAATTGACTCGACTATTTCGTCCTGCCCTTTTTCCGAGTTCAGGTAAGCCTCGTCGTCAGGATTGTTGATATAACCCATTTCTACCAGCACTGCGGGCATGGCGCTGTGACACAGTACCAATACGCCTTGCTCGCGTATGCCTTCGCTTGGCCGGCCGTCAGTCTCAACAAATTCATTGTTGATAAGGTTTGCCAGGTGCAAACTTTGTGTGCGGTAACGGCGCAGGTATTCGTTCATCAGGATAACGGCTTCCGGGTCGTTGGGGTCAACGGCTGTATTCATTTCTGAATCGCCTCCCTCGTCACCGCCTTCTATCCGGGTTTGCGTTATCGCTTTGCTTTCTTCTTTAGTACGCCATGTGCCATAGACAAGCATCAGCACGCCTTTACCTGAACGGTCGGGCACTTCAATGGACCGGTAAACCGGCTTATGATGCCTGTGTCCAACCACTTCTCTAATGCGTCTGTCCGCCAGTGAATTACAGTGAAGCGAGATAAAAAGGTCGCCTTTATTCTCATTGGCGATCTGTGCGCGCCGTTGCCACGAAACATCGTCGTCCGTGGTGCGGGTTAGCACAACTTTCACCCCGTTAAGTTCTTTTTCTATGGCGTCCTGCAATTTCAGCGCGACGGCGAGCGTTACATTTCTCTCTAAAGAGTATGAACCCCTGGCGCCGGGCGAATAATTTCCGGGCGCGCCTGCAGGATGATAGCCGCCATGCCCCGCATCGACTATAATGGTGCGTATTTTAAAGCCGCTGTTATTCGCGGGTACGGTGTCGGTCGCGGGGGGGGAAACCGACTTGAACGAAAAAAGAGTAAGGGAAATAATAACTGTTGAGAAACCACTAATCAATCTTTTCAATGCCTTATTTTTCATCAATTTTATTACTTTTTTTATTGTTAATGAAGCTGTCTGATTATTCATTACGGATTGTAACGAATAATGTTATGGTTTCATTATTTTTGAACGCTGTTAACTATACTGCAAAAATACTAATCAGTTTTGAAATCCGTTAGCCCGTTTCTTCTGCTTATTTCTATCGTACTGGCCAACGTAACAGCAACTGCAAGCACAGGCAGAGCATACGTAAATAAGCCTTTAAAGGATACCATTATTAAGTTGGACACCATTAAAGACAAGAAACTTCTTAAAGGTAACAAATCAAAGCCGAAACCGGGTGCAATAGCCAATACTAATGCAAATAATGACACTACCAAGGGACTTAAATCCCTGGTGACGGCCCATGCCGAGGACTCGACCCGTTACGACGACGCGCGGCACATGCTGTACTTATACGGAAAGGCCCGCGTTACTTATGAAGATTTTGAACTGGACGCCGACTACATCCAGGTGGATGAAAAAAACAAGGTCATATTTGCCAGCGGCAGGATCGACCCATATACGCACCGATATATCGGCCAGCCTATTTCAAAGCAAAAAAATGAAAAGCCGGTGGTTTCTGATTCGCTCCGCTTCAATTACGAAACTAAAAAGGGTAAAATTTATAACGCTTCAACCAGCCAGGATGAAAACTATTTTTCGGGCGGACAGGAAAAGATACTAAACAAGAACGAGATCGCTTACCGCAACGTGATATTCAGCACATGCGACTTGCCTTATCCCGAAACTCACTTCGGTATCGTGATCACTAGGGGTATCGGCGAAAAGAACCAGATCATATCCGGACCGGCATATCTTGAGATAGAAGGCGTGCCGCTGCCATTGGCTATACCGTTCGGCTTTTTTCCAAAACCTAACTCGCGGTCTTCGGGTGTAATGTTGCCAACGTTCGGCGAAGATGCGCGGCTGGGATTTTATTTGCGGAACATTGGGTATTACATGGTGCTGAATGATTATGTCGACCTGACCAATACCGCTACGATATATTCCAAGGGTTCGTATGAAGTGACGTCGTCCGCCCGTTATTTGAACAGGTATAAATATTCGGGCACAGTGTCTATAAGCTACAGCTCGACGAAAAATGGGCTCCCGGTCGACCCGGCCAACAAAGACTTTCACATCGATTGGTCGCACAGTCAGAATCCGAATGCCAACCCCGGCACAAATTTTTCGGCATCGGTAAATGCCGGTACGTCGGGTTTCTTTGCGCATAACGCGCCGACGGAAGGTTATAACCTGAACACCCTGACATCGAGCTCGCTGCGGTCGAGTATCTCGTACAGCCATACCTGGGAAGGTACACCGTTTAACTTAACTGTCGACTTGTCCCACAGCCAGGACCTGGTGAATAAAACAGTTACGCTGGAGCTGCCGACAGTAAGCTTCAACATGTCGACCATTAACCCTTTCGACTCGAAGGAACGCGTAGGCACGCAAAAATGGTATCAGAAAATAACGGTAGGATATAGCCTGAGCGCCACTAACAAGCTGAACGCCATACCAGAGTCGCAGCTTTTTCAAAGCACCACGTTTTCAAAACGGCTGCAGAACGGGTTTCAGCACCAGATACCGGTCGGCTTCAATCAAACGATATTGAAATACTTCCAGTTTGGGGCAAGTTTCAACTACACCGAGCGCTGGTATTTTCAAACCGTACACGAAAGCTTTGCCAGAGGCAGCATACCGGGCAGAGACTCGCTGGTTTACGATACGCTGAGCGGCTTTAAGCGGGCTGGTAACTATACCCTGAGCGCGAACCTGTCGACCAAAATATACAGTACTTTGACTTTCAAGAACAGCAAGATAGAGGCTATCCGTTATGTGGCCACCCCTAACTTGAGTTTTAATTACACGCCCGATTTTTCGGACCCGAAATATGGTTATTACCAAACAGCGGTAAGTTATGCCACAATACCTTACCAGGTCAGTTACCAGCGATATTCTATTTTCCAGAATGCGGTTTACGGCGGGCCGCCTATTGGTAAAACAGCGGGCCTGGGTTTTTCGCTTGATAACAACGTGGAAATGAAGCTGAGGCCGAAAAGTACAGATACATCCACTACCGACCCCAAGGTAAAAATACTGGAGGGTTTCAGCCTGTCTACCTTTTACAATTTTGCGGCAGATTCGTTCAAGCTATCGGCAATCAACCTGTCGGGTCATACTTCGCTGTTCAAGCAAAAGCTGAACCTGACGTTTGGCGGCAGCCTGAACCCCTACGTAACGCAGGTTCGGGACTCGATAACAAACGGGCAAATCCGACAATACAAGATACTTCAGAACAGGTATACCTTCCAGGATGGCAAGTTCCCCCAACTAACGTCGATTAATATATCGGCAAGCGCCACCTTAAATCCGGCTGTTTTTCACCCCCACCCGCAGGCGCCCGCGCCAGGCACCACGCTGCAAACGATGAATCCGGAACAGGCCGCGAAACTTGCCTTACTGAACAGCGATCCCAGCGCCTACGTCGACTTCAATGTGCCCTGGAACTTATCGCTCAATTATAGTTTCAACTACACCAATAACTTTATATCGACCTACGTTGCCAATACCATCCAGATGAGCGGCGACGTCAGTGTCACGCCCAAGTGGAAAGTGCAATATACCACCAACTACGATATAAGGGCGGGAAAGCTGAGCAGCGCGACTTCGTTCGGCATTTACCGCGACCTGCATTGCTGGGACCTGTCGATACAATGGCTGCCGTTTGGGTATTACAAATCGTACAATGTTACCTTACGCGTAAAAGCTGCTATATTGCAGGACTTGAAACTGACCAAAAGGAGCGACTATACCAGCAACCAATACTATAACCCGTACCAGTAATATAATGCACGCAGAAATAATAACCATAGGCGACGAGATACTGATCGGACAGATCGTGGATACCAATTCGGCCTGGATTGCGCAAAAGCTGAACAGCATCGGTATCCGTGTAAAACAGATCACTTCAGTGTCAGACGACCGGCATCATATCCTGACTGCACTGAAGGAGGCGCATGAACGGGCCAACATTATCCTGCTAACAGGCGGACTTGGGCCGACCAAAGACGACATTACTAAAAACACGCTGGCTGAATATTTTGGCGTGGGTTTGATCGAAAACAAAGAGGCCCTGGCCAATGTCGAGGCAATATTCAGGCGACTGAGGGGCACCCTGACCGAATTGCTCGACGTAAACAAACGCCAGGCGTTGGTTCCCGAAAATTGCGAAGTTATATTAAATAAGAACGGCACCGCGCCGGGCATGTGGTTTAATTACGATGACACGATCTACATGTCAATGCCGGGCGTTCCGCACGAGATGATGTATATGATGGAGGAATCTGTCATTCCCAGGCTGAAAGCCACATTTAAACTGCCTGTCATTATTCATCACACCATCCTTACGGTGGGCGAAGGGGAGTCGTACTTAGCGGAAAAGATAGCCGATATTGAAGATTCGCTGCCTCCCTACATCAAATTAGCCTATCTGCCAAAACTCGGGCAGGTGCGTTTGCGTTTAAGTGCATACGGCGAGGATGAAAATTTTTTGCGCCAAAAGGTAAACGATTTTGCTGCAAGAATCACCGATAGGGTTGGAAATTCAGTAGTGGCCCAGGAAGATATACCGTTAGAAAAGGCAATCCTGGATTTTATGACAGCAAAGGAACTGACCTTATCGGTTGCAGAAAGTTGCACGGGCGGCTATATATCGCACCTGCTCACGCAGCACGCTGGTTCGTCCAAAGTATTTTTTGGCGGCGCGATATCGTACTCGTACGAGTTGAAAGAAAGCATTTTAGGCGTGAAGAACGAAACCCTTTGGCAACACGGTGCGGTAAGCGAACAAACTGCAAGGGAAATGGTTGAGGGCGCTTTACTGAACTTTAGGTCGGACTATGCCGTCGCTGTAACCGGTATAGCCGGCCCCGACGGCGGCACTCCCGAGAAGCCTGTAGGCACCGTTTGGATTGCGGTAGCAAATAAAGAGAAAACCGTGGCCAAAAAGTTTTTATTTGGCAGCAAACGCTTGCAGAACATAGAAAGAACGGCCATTGCCGCACTGAACATGCTGAATATTTTGCTAAAGGAATTAAACTAATTGACTAATTTTGCCGGGTAATACCTGAATAAGTATATGGCCAGATACCAATTGTTGCTGCCAAAAATGGGTGAGAGCGTTGCCGAAGCCACCATAATTAAATGGAACAAGGCTCCGGGCGATCGTATTGAAGCCGATGATACCGTAATGGAAATAGCGACAGATAAAGTCGATTCCGAAGTCCCATCGCCTGTATCCGGTACGTTGTTGGAACAGCTTTGCAAGGAAAATGACGTGGTGCAGGTGGGTGCGGTGATCGCCACTATCGAAACCGGCGACGGCGTAGTTGAAGAACCAAAACAGGAGGAGAAGCCTGCAGCGATTGAACAACCGGCGGATGTTTCGAGCGCCGAACCTTTTAAGGAAACAGCCGAATCGCCTGAACCCATTCCCGGACTGGACCAATTGCATTCACGGCCTGCGAACGGGCATGGCAACGGAAACGGTAACGGTAATGGATATAAAAATTCATCGAGATTTTATTCACCCCTGGTAAAAAATATAGCCGCGCAGGAAGGCCTTACCGTCGAGGAATTAGATAGTATACCGGGAACAGGCGCCGAAGGTCGTTTAACCAAAGACGATCTGTTGAATTACCTGCAAAACCCGTCGGCAGTAAGAACGGCATCCGCTCCGCGTGCTACTGAATCGCGCATAGACGAGCCAAAGCCGTCATCCGCGCCGGAGCCGGCAAAAGCGGAACCTGCGGGAAAAACTACAATACAAGCCGAACCGAAAGTTGCACCTGCACCGCCGCCGGCGCCTGTTTCGGGCAGCGACGAAATCATCGAGATGGACCGGATGCGCAAGCTGATCGCCGATCACATGGTGATGAGCAAGCAAACCTCGCCGCATGTGACTTCGTTCGTAGAAGCCGACGTAACGCATATCGTGCAATGGCGTGATAAAGTAAAAAGCGCATTTGAAAAAAAAGAAGGAGAAAAAATCACCTTCACACCGATATTTATCGAGGCCGTTGTAAAAGCCATCAAGGATTTCCCGATGGTCAATGTCTCGGTCGACGGCAACCAGATCATCAAAAAGTCAGCCATAAACGTCGGTATGGCTACGGCCCTGCCCAGCGGCAACCTGATAGTGCCCGTTATTAAAAAGGCCGACTATTTAAACTTAACAGGTCTCACCAAAACGGTAAACGATCTCGCTAACCGCGCCCGTAACAATAAGCTGCAGCCCGACGAGGTAAAAGACGGCACATTTACTATTACCAATGTCGGCGGATTCGGTAATATAATGGGCACGCCGATCATCAATCAGCCGCAGGTGGCTATACTTGCCGTAGGCGCTATTAAAAAGAAACCGGCCGTACTGGAGACGCCGGAAGGCGATGTGATCGCGATCAGGCACATGATGTTCCTGTCATTGTCGTACGATCACCGGGTAGTCGATGGCGCTTTAGGAGGTTCATTCCTGCGCCGGATAGCCGATTATTTAGAGGGCTGGGACCCGGAAAGAGCAATTTAGTTTGAACTATGATTTTAATGATTAAATGAAAACTATGATTGATTTGGCATGGTTTTCGAAAAAATCATAGTCAATCAAAAAATCAATTAAATCATAGTTCAAGACGAAAAATAAAAAAGGCTCCGTTAGGAGCCTTTTCTTTCATAAACAAAACCTTGGTTAAAAAACTTCGGCTGCTTGTTTTTTTGCCGGGGCTAAACTGACCCCTTTTAGCTGATCGGCAAAGGCTATGAAGGCCTCATCAGCCAATATACGATGCTGGTTGTCAATTAGTTTTTGCAGGTTGATTTTCCCGATCACGAACTTGTAATTTCCTGAGTAATAGCGTTCCTGTATGTATTCAAAGCCCAAATCTTCTACCAAATCATCGTCCTGGTACCGTAAATAGATATTGATCTCGATATCGTTGGTGAAATTCAGATCTTTCTTCGACTTGGCCTTTTTGTACTCATATTGATAGTCATAGCGTAATGCGGCGATATCCGACAACACCGCCGAACCTGTCGGGTGGCCACCGGCGCCTTTACCAAAAAAGAATTGCTGGTCGGCAAAGGCAGCCTGCACGATTACACCGTTATATTCATATTCCACATTATACAGGAATTCGCTTTCGTTGACAAACTTCGGCAATACGAACAGGGCGACATGCCTGTCGTCCAATTCTTTGGCTACCGGAACCAATTTTATCTTAAGGTTCTTTTCGCGGGCGTATTGCAGGTCGTATGACGACAATGTTTGGATACCCAGGTTGAACACTTCCTCGGGCTTAACAACCACGCCGTAAGCGTGGGCTGCCGCGATAACTAATTTAAACTTGGCATCAAAACCGCCCACATCCATCGTCGGATCAGTTTCAGCGAAGCCAAGATCCTGCGCTTGCTTTAAGGCCGACGCATAGTCAAGCCCCTCCAGGAAACCTTTTGAAAGGATATAGTTGGATGAACCGTTAAAAATACCGCAGATGGAATGCAATAGCTCATTGTCGTAATATTCCTCCAGGTTGCGGATGATCGGGATGCTGCCGCAGACGGCGCCTTCATAAAGCAGCGATGTGCCGTACTCGTGTTGCAACCGAAGTAATTCTTCAAGATGGCTTGCGATCATCTTTTTGCTCGCCGAAACCACGTTTTTGCCGCTTTTTAAGGCGCGGGAAACGATTTCAAATGCGGGCTCGGTTTCATTGATCAGCTCGATGATGGTATTAATCTCGGGGTTATTTAACAGTTCGTCGCGGTCGGTTGTAAAATAGTGCGGCGGCAGCGAGCGTTGCTTGCTTCCGTCCTTGATACATATCTTAACGATCTCGATATTCAAATTTTTGGTCCGGATGATGTCATACAGGCCCTGGCCCACTACGCCGAAACCAAATAGTCCTATGGTTAGCTTTTTACTCATTTATGCGGATTGTTGCAGTTCTATAATTTTTCCTTTTACGTCTGTTTTAAAAAATGATGTGATCACATTGGTCAGCAGTTCGGTTTCGATCAGGAAGCCATCGTGCCCGTAGAACGAATCAAGCTCGGCGAAGGCCGCTTTAGGGATATGCCTGAACAGGTATTGCTGCTCCTCGAGAGGGAATAACAGGTCTGATTTGATGCCGATCACCAATGTTTTGGCTTTGATCAGGCTCAGCGCCTTTTCAACCCCGTGCCTGCCGCGGCCCACATTGTGCGAGTCCATGGTTTTGGTGAGGTACCAGTAGCTGTAAGCGTTAAAACGCTTCACCAACTTGTCGCCCTGGTAATTTTGGTAGGATGAGGCCTTGAAATTGTCGACTATCTTGTCACTATCTTCCTGCTGCGTTACGCCGTAAGCCTTATACCCGCGGTAAGATAGCAAAGCAATGCTGCGCGCGGCCTTCATACCTTTTGCACCTCCATCGCGTTTATTCGCATAAAAGCTGCGGTCGGTGGTGATGGCCAGGCGCTGCGATTCGTTAAAGGCGATGCCCCATGGCGAATGACGCGCGTTGGTTGCGATAAGGATTAAGTTTTTGATACGCTCGGGTTCGATGATTGACCATTCCAGCGCTTGCTGGCCGCCCAACGAGCCCCCTATGATGATCTTGATATCGTCAATTTCCAGGTGTTCGGCCAACAACAGGTGCGCCTTTACCATATCCCTTACCGAAATTTGAGGGAAAGACAGATAATAGGGCAGGCCCGTAACCGGGTTTTTACTTAGCGGACTGGTAGTACCATAGTTGGACCCCAGAACATTGGCGCAAACAATAAAATGCTCTTCCGGATTAAAATAATCGTTATTGCCGAATAGTCCTTTCCACCAGTCGAATACGTCCGAGTTGGCGGTAAGGGCGTGGCATACCCACACGACGTTGTCGCGGTTCTTATTCAATTTACCGTAAGTATGATAACCGATCTCCAGCTCGCGCAATTTCTTACCCGACTCAAGTTTCAGACCCGGCTTATATTTAAAAATTTGCAGACTCATTTTTGTTCGTATTCGTTATTTCGGGTGGCGCTCCGCCAATTGGCGAACCACCGCCCGGATAACTTGATTTATCACTTATAAAAAAACTATTCTTTCAATCCCTCTCATCCTTCTTAGAAAAGTCCTCCCTTCCGGGGAGGATTTAGGAGGGGCTTATACTAATTAATTGAGACTGAATGCTGACTCTGCTATTTTAGCAAAGGCTTGTTCAAAATCGGCTTTGATATCGTCAATATGTTCGATGCCTACGGCCACTCGCAATGCGTTTGGTTTAACACCCGCTGCTAGTTGTTCTTCGTCGCTCAACTGCTGGTGCGTGGTCGCCGAGGGCTGTATGATCAGTGTTTTGGTATCGCCCAGGTTGGCGAGGTGGCTTACCATTTTCAGGCTGTCTATAAAACGCGTGGCATTTTCTTTATCCCCTTTTACCTCGAAAGAAAGCACAGCGCCAAAGCCATGTTTCAAATACTTTTTGCCAAGCGCGTTATACGGCGATGAAGCCAGGCCGGGGTAATTTACTTTATCGACCTGCGGATGCTGTTCGAGCCATTGCGCCAATTCGAGTGCGTTGTCCACATGGCGCTGAACCCGCAGCGACAACGTTTCGAGCCCTTGCAGGAACAGGAAGGAGTTGAAAGGCGCCAGCGCAGGACCGAAATCACGCAGGCCTTCCACACGGGCGCGAATAATAAATTGGATATTGCCAAACGGCCCGCCTACGCCAAATACATCCGAGAATACCAGGCCATGATAACCTTCAGACGGCTGGCTGAACTGCGGGAATTTGCCGTTGCCCCAGTTATAGTTTCCGCCATCGACAATAACGCCGCCGATGCTGGTGCCATGACCGCCGATCCACTTGGTAGCCGACTGCACCACAATGTGCGCGCCATGCTCCAGCGGACGGAACAGGTAACCCGCTGCGCCGAAAGTATTGTCGACGATGAAAGGCAGGTCGTATTTCTTTGCCACGGCTGCTATCTTATCAAAGTCGGGTATGTTGAAGCCCGGATTGCCTATGGTTTCAACATAGATGGCTTTGGTTTTATCGTCTATCAGTTTTTCAATCTCTTCTGCAGAATCATCCTGGGCAAAGCGAACGTCGATGCCGAGGCGTTTAAATGAAACCTTGAACTGATTATAGGTGCCGCCATACAGGAAAGGGGAGGTAACAAAGTTTTCGCCCGGCTGAAGAATATTGTTCAGCGCAAGAAATTGCGCCGCTTGCCCCGAACCTGTCGCCAGTGCCGCTACACCGCCCTCCAAAGCTGCGACGCGTTTTTCGAATACGTCGGTGGTCGGGTTCATGATGCGGGTATAAATGTTGCCAAACTCCTTTAAAGCAAACAGGTTGGCGCCGTGTTCGGCATTTTTAAACACAAACGAGGTGGTTTGGTAAATCGGCACAGCGCGGCTGCCCGTTGTCGGATCTGCTTCCTGGCCGGCGTGCTGCTGCAGGGTTTCGAATTTTAATGCTGACATAATGGTAGTTTTTTAATGCTTTTGATATTTTGTGATTCGTAAAATGACATAGTGGAGTTTATCGATCCCGGCGGAACACGCTTACTTTTCAAAACGAAAAACACGGCGTGCGGCGGATCAGGCGCAAATGCAAATACACATGCACATGCACATGAGGCCCGAAATACAGCCCAATGAATACGTGAAACCTTCGAGAGGTTTAAAAATTGCTTGACGGATGTTAAAAAGACTTTTCATGGTTATTAATTTATATCTCCCGGAGATCCATTCTCCGGGCCAGGATTTGGCACCTTCTTCGTCACCGGAGGGTTGCCAGCGGGTCATTGAGCCTGATCTCTCGCCGCTTCTTTATAAATCACAACCTTTTGAGGGGTAATGATCGATTGGTATCGCTACCAAATAATGTTGCGAAGATAATGGATATAAAATCAATTTTCCAAATAAAATTTTATTTTGTGAGCTAAAAGCGAAAAGCAGAAAGTAAAAGGCAGAAAGCCAATACGCGATTAAAGCTTTGGTCTTTGCGGTTTCGGCTTTATGCCAAAAGAATGGCGCATGAGACCCTGAAAGTTGGCGCATTCACACCCCGCAGGTGCGCTATTTTACATCTAATTTTGAAAAAACCAAAATCATCATGTCAGCAAAAAAATTACTTTTAGCGCAATACGACCTGCACGACGTACTGTTCAATACGGTGATCGCCGGTATCAGCGATGAAGAATCCAACTATACATTAAAGGATCCGACCAATTCGGTTAAATGGCTGGCGGGGCATCTGCTGTGGGCCAACGCCAATTTCGCCAATATCGGCAAGGTGCAGATAGAAGTTAGATGGCGCGATCATTTCTACACCAAAGAAGGCGGCGGTCCGGCAGATTTTAACGCTCCTGCAAGCCCGATGCCGACGCTGAAGGACATACAGGATAAGTGGAATGCCGACAGCGCTATATTGCGCCAAGCGCTCGAAAACCTGCCCGAGCAAGCGCTCGATACGGTTATTGATGTGAAACATCCGATAGCTCCGTTCGACAATACTTTAGGCGGATTGTGGGCATTTATTAATCATCACCAGGCGTACCATCTCGGGCAGATCGGGTTGCTGAGAAGGGCGCTGGGGAAGGAAGCAATGAAATATTTTAGGTAAGAGGGGGATGGCTGAAAGGTGTTCTAAATTGGTTCCAAAGCGTTTTAAAACGGTCCAAATGTGCGGCAAATTGGTTCGGAACGGTACTTAAAAGGCGCCAACGTTTTCAACGGAACACCAACTTTTCAACAATCCCGGTAACACCCGGGCAATCGTTTAACTTTACCCGTTTAACGAAGTATACCGCTTGGCTAAGGATACCAAAGAAACCCCTTTAATGCAGCAATACAACCAGGTAAAGGCCAAATACCCGGGTGCGCTGCTGCTGTTTCGCGTCGGCGACTTTTATGAAACCTTCGGCGAGGATGCTGTGAAGGCGGCAGGTATTCTAGGCATCGTGCTCACCAAACGTGCCAACGGCGCTGCCACGCATGTAGAACTTGCCGGCTTTCCGCACCATTCGCTTGAAACGTATTTACCCAAACTGGTGCGTGCGGGGCAGCGCGTCGCCATCTGCGACCAGCTGGAAGATCCAAAAGCCACCAAAAACATCGTAAAACGCGGGGTAACAGAACTGGTAACGCCGGGCGTGGCCATCAGCGATAATATCCTGCAGCAAAAGAGCAATAATTACCTGGCCTCGCTGTATTTTGAAAAGAACAACATCGGCGTGGCGTTTGTGGACATTTCGACGGGCGAATTCCTGACCGCACAAGGCAGCCCTGAGCATGTCGACAAGTTACTCCAGGGTTTTAGCCCCAGCGAAGTGATCTATCCTAAAGCACGTCACCATGAATACGCGGCGCTTTTCGGCGAACGCTATTATACCTACAAACTGGACGAATGGCCTTACAGCGGCGACTATGCGGGAGAAACATTGCTGAAGCATTTCGGTGTAAAGTCGCTCAAAGGTTTTGGCGTCGACCGGCTGAATTTAGGCATCGTGGCCGCTGGCGTGGCGCTGCATTACCTGAATGAGACCGAGCACCGCAATTTGCAACATATCTCGGCCATCAGCAGGATAGACGAGAGCCGCTATCTTTGGCTCGACCGGTACAGCGTCCGCAACCTGGAATTGATTGGCTCGGCTAACGAGAATGCGGTAACGCTGGTGGATGTACTCGATGAAACCTGTTCGCCTATGGGTGCGCGACTCCTGCGCCGGTGGGTAGTGATGCCGCTGAAGGAATTAAAGCCGATCAACGACCGGCTGGGCGTTGTGGAATACCTCGTTGGCAATGAAGAACTGCGCGAAGAGTTGCGGCAGCATATCCGCCACATCGGCGATTTGGAAAGGCTTATTTCGAAGATCGGTTTGCAACGTGCCAACCCGCGCGAGGTGGTACAGCTTAAGCGGGCGTTAAAGTCAATCGAAGCTGTTAAAGCCCTGTGCCTGGCAACCGGTAACGAACCTTTGCGAGCCATCGGCGAACAACTGAATCCTTGTGTTACCATTAGTGAAAAGATAGAAAAAGAACTGAACCCCGAGCCGCCCATCCAACTGGTGAAAGGCTCGGTGATCAATGCGGGTATAAGCGATGAACTGGACCGGTTGCGCAAGATCGCTTTCGG
Source organism: Mucilaginibacter sp. (assembly GCA_035545315.1). Lineage (GTDB taxonomy): Bacteria > Bacteroidota > Bacteroidia > Sphingobacteriales > Sphingobacteriaceae > Mucilaginibacter. Next base: position 53,525 of record DASZYQ010000012.1, read on the forward strand.
CGGCAAAGGTTACCTGCTCGAGATTCAAAAACGTGAGGCGGAACAAACGGGTATACCATCGCTTAAAGTGGCTTTCAACAATGTGTTCGGGTATTATCTCGAAGTGACTCATGCCCACCGCGATAAGGTGCCTGTCGACTGGATACGTAAGCAAACGCTGGTAAATGCCGAACGTTATATCACACCGGAGCTGAAAGAGTATGAAGAGCAAATACTGGGCGCCGAAGAAAAGATACTGGCGCTGGAAACACAGCTTTACAACGATCTGCTTTATTCGCTGGCTGAGTATATTAAGCCGATACAGTTGAACGCCCAGCTCATCGCACGATTGGATGTGCTGCTCAACTTTGCTACCATATCCATCAAAAATTATTACGTAAAGCCCGAACTGAACGATGGCCGTATTATCGATATTAAAGGCGGCCGCCACCCGGTGATCGAGAAGAACTTGCCGCCGGGCGAGGAATACATCACCAACGATACCTACTTAGACAGCGAATCGCAGCAGATTATCATCATTACGGGACCGAACATGGCGGGTAAGTCGGCCCTTTTACGCCAAACGGGTTTGATTGTATTGATGGCGCAGATGGGTTGCTTTGTTCCTGCAAAATCGGTCTCGATAGGGCTGGTGGATAAGATATTTACGCGGGTTGGGGCATCCGATAACCTTTCGCTCGGTGAATCGACCTTTATGGTGGAAATGAACGAGACGGCCAGTATTCTAAACAACTTGTCAGACCGCAGCCTGATTCTGCTGGACGAGATTGGCAGGGGTACATCTACGTATGACGGTATTTCCATCGCCTGGGCCATCGCCGAGTTTTTGCATAATCAGCCCAATGCGCGCGCGAAAACCTTGTTTGCTACGCATTACCACGAATTAAACGAGCTGAGTAACTCGCATCCACGTATTAAAAACTTTAATGTGTCGGTGAAAGAAGTGGGTCACCAGGTAATTTTCCTGCGTAAGCTGGTGCCAGGCGGCAGCGAACATAGTTTTGGAATCCACGTAGCTAAAATGGCCGGTATGCCGAACAAAGTTGTATCGCGGGCCACCGAGATACTCAAAAAGCTAGAGGCCGAGCGCACCGGTGGCGAGCACATCAAGGAAAGCATCCGCAAGGTTCAGAAACAAGCCGTGCAAATGCAGATGTTCAGTATCGACGACCCGGTGCTGGTGAAGATTCGCGATACACTGAACAATTTGGATGTTAATACCCTAACACCGGTTGAGGCCCTGATGAAGCTGGACGAGATACAGCGGGTAATAAAAGGATAATCCCTAAGATACGTAATTCGGATTATTCCATTACCTTAGAAAGACCAAACCTGGATTCACATGGAATTTGTTTTCATTTTATTCTTCCTCATTATCATTGTCATGCTGTTCGTGAACAACAGCCGATTGGGTGAGAAGATCGGAAACCTCGAGAAAATGCTCGTCGATCTTCATTATGTGATTGAGAAACTCAAACAGGGACAGCAAGCACCGTCTAAAGAACCCGCTCAGGATGGAGATAAGACGAAGGCCGTTTTTCAGCCGCAGCCACCGAAGCCGGTTATCCAGCCCGATCTGAACCGGCCATCGGTAACCGAAAAGCCATCCAATGTAGAACGTCAGGAGGGGTTAATTGAGGACCCGCTTGCTACTTTGAGGAAGATGCCAGTTAAGACCATGCGCCCCGAGACTTCCAAACCCGAACCGCAGCTTTCTTTTTTCGAAAGACATCCTGACCTGGAAAAGTTTATAGGTGAAAACCTGGTAAACAAAATCGGCATTGCGATCCTCGTACTGGCTGTTGGATTTTTTGTGAAATACGCTATCGACAATAACTGGATCGGCCCGGCAGGACGGGTTACGGTGGGTATTTTTTGCGGCGGCATTATGATCGGCATTGCACACCGGCTCCGCAAATCGTACAAGGCGTTCAGTTCGGTTATGGTTGGTGGCGGGCTTGCTGTATTTTATTTTACCATTACATTGGCCTTTCACCAGTTCCACCTTTTCAGCCAAACGGTTTCATTTATTATACTCATTGTCGTCACATGTTTTGCAGTAGTGCTCTCGCTGCTGTACGATAAACAGGAACTGGCAATGATCGCCCTCATAGGAGGTATGTCAAGCCCATTCATGGTGAGTACAGGCAATGCCAACTACGATGCACTTTTTATTTATATGATCGTGCTTAATGCAGGGCTGTTGGTGATCGCCTATTTTAAATCGTGGAGGATACTGAATATTTCGGCATTTGCACTAACTGTGATCATTGTGTCCGGTGTGCTATATACATTGCCGGCCAAAGCAGGTGGGAAAGGGGGCATTTATGTCAGCATCCTTTACCTGCTATTCTTTTTTATCAATATTGCCAACAATATTCGTGAGAATAAAAAATTCTTGGCCTCTGATTTTTCTATATTGCTGCTGAACACGGCATTATATTTTAGTGCTGGCTTATACCTGCTTACCATTATGAGTGCTGAACAGTGGCGCGGTCTGTTTTGTGCGAGTATCGGCGGTATAAACTTATTACTTTCCTTTATCCTGTTTCGGAGTAAACGTGCTGAGATCAACATCCTGTACCTACTTATTGGCATTACGCTAACGTTCCTTTCACTAACGGCACCGATACAACTTCATGGCCATTTTATTACCTTATTCTGGGCCGCCGAATGTGTGCTCATTTACTGGCTATATACCAAATCACAAATCCGGATCATGCAATGGGCTTCACTGCTCATCTGGGCGGCAATGTTCTTCAGCTTGATGATTGACTGGTTCAACCTATATGCCGAACCGGGTTGGTATGGCAAGCCCACTATGGTACTTACACCGGTTATCGCCAACAAAGGCTTTATTACCACGTTGTTTTCAGCCGCGTGTACTTTCCTGCTCTTCGCGCTCATAAACAGGGATAAGAAGAGTAAGATTATTTTTGATGCAGCAATATTCAAGTACATTGCTTTCATCTTGTTGCTTTCGGCCGGCTTGCTGGAAGTAAACCATCAATTTATTACCCGATATCCCGATACCGAGCTTAATGTACTTTATGTGGCGTTTTACCTGCCCGCGTTTATGACCGTTTTCCTATTTGCTTCAAACAAATCAACACACCTTAAACTTAATCCACAGGCCAACGCGATTTTAGTTACACTAACCATTGTGATCTGCCTTGCATTTAGTCAGCAGTACTTTGATGTGCAGGTAGCGATTTTGGTTGATCATAAAATAAATGCGATACATTTTCTTGCACATTGGCTAAGTGATATATTTATTCTCCTGCTGTTTTACAAACTGATAAATGTAGTAAGGAGTAATTTAAAGAATGCGTCCAAGCCCGCCAGCTGGCTCATTCCGGGAGCGCTCGTACTATTCCTTAGTATCGAAATATGTTTGGTTGTGATCTCGGTGTTCTACAAGCCGGGCGCCAACATCGACGATATCGAAACCATATACATTAAAGCGGGATTACCCGTATTGTGGGGCATCGCCTCTTTTGCTCTAATGTGGCTGGGTATGCGTAATAAGATACGCGTATTACGTATTGTATCACTCACACTGTTTACTATAACTTTGGCCAAACTGTTCATCTATGATATCGAGCATATCCCCGCTGCGGGAAAGATTGCAGCTTTCTTTTGCCTCGGTGTGTTATTGCTCATAATCTCATTTATGTACCAGAAAGTAAAGTATATTATCACTGATGATGAGATCGCGACGAAAAACTAAGATAAAAGCTTTACTGATTGTTCTCGGCTCTACGCTGTTATATTCAGTTGTACATGCGCAACTGAATAAGTTTAAATATAGAGCTGATGTACAAAAAGTTGATTCGAACGGAGTATATAAGATCGATCTGTTGCCGGCTTTTATTGCCAAATGTTCCGATAAAGGCTTGTATGACATTCGCCTCGCAGACGAAAAAGGCAGGACTGTGGCTTTTTCTATCGTGACTGCGCCAATGGATAAAAGCAGGGCCATTTTTAATCTCTTTCCGGAAATAAAGCGTAATGTCAAAGATACCATTGCTACAGAATATATTGCGGATGCCGGCTCCGGAAACGAGATCGACGAGCTTTGGATCAGGCTTAAGAGCAATGCTGTGACACGCATGGCCAGCTTGTCAGGCAGCGACGATCTTCAGCGTTGGTATGCCATAAAAGAAAATATAGAGCTAAGCGGAGATGGCACGGGAAATGGTGCTGAATATGAGCAGCAGCTAACGTTTCCGCCCAGTAAGTACCATTATTATCGGGTGCATATCGATAATAGAAAGCGCGATCCACTTCGAATTACCGCGGCAGGAATATATGTTGCGTCTGATCAGATACCGCAGCTCGTATCGGTGGCCAAAGTTTTAAAGCCACAGATGATTCAGGGGCGTAAACAAACAAGCTATTTTATCGACCTTGGTGATGATTACCAGGTCGATGCATTGGCATTGAATATCGCGTCACCAAAATACTATAGTCGCAGAGCGATAGTTTACAATATTAGCGGTAAAAATGAAGTCCAGTTAGCTGATGATAATATTAAATCCGGTGAGCAGAATTATTTGGCTTTTTCGGCCAAAACCGGCAAAATTCGAATAGATATTACGAACGGTGATGATAACTCGCTTGTTATTAAAGATGTAGATGTTTTGGAGTTGAAAAAATTCGCGGTGGCCTACCTCGAAAAAAACCATGCGTATTATCTTTTAGCGGGTGACAGCACGGCCAGCGAGTTAGGTTATGACCTCACCTTCCTTCATTCAAAGCCAATGTCCGCATTCCCCGTCATCAATCATTCGGCGATTTATAAAAATCCGGCCTTCAACATGCCTATGGCTTCAGTTCCGCATCATAACTTTGCCTTACTACTATGGGTAGCTATCATAATAGTACTGTTGATATTGAGCCTGCTTACCTGGCGTATGACAAAAGAACTGGATGCGAAACCGAAGGAATAACAACATGTTAGACAGGTAATCGATCCTGCCTTAACGCCCGTTAGTGTTGAAATGTGCAAAATCAGCCGTAACCCTTGCGGCATCATTCCCGTATTTTTAAATAATGATAAAGCGCTACTCCGTACTATTATTGCTTTTTACGGCTATTATTTGTTCTTCCTGTCACTCCAAACGGGCGGTGATGAAGGGCGAGCCGGGCGAAGTGGTTGCGCCTCAACCCTCCATTGCCGAAAAATATGCCCAGTTGTTAGGGATCGACCAAAGCCAGATACAAAACGGCAGGCTTTACGCCTTCATCGATAACTGGATGGGCACGCCATACCGTTTTGGCGGGCTTGACCATGACGGGATAGACTGCTCAGGCCTGGCTTACCTGCTGGAGCAGCAGGTTTACGGTATCAATATTCCGCGCATGACGAGCCAGCAGGTACAGGTGATCAAACGAAAATACGAGGACGAGTTACAGGAAGGCGACCTAGTATTTTTTGATTATGATGGCAAAAAATTCAGCCATGTTGGTGTTTATCTGCAAAATGGCTACTATGTGCATGCGAGTTCCACAAAAGGGGTGATCATTGTTAAACTACATGATCCTTATACGTATAAATACTTCTCGAGATGCGGTTCGGTAATGAACCTGCCGGATACTTCGGCAAGTAAATAGACATTCCGGAAGTCGCGATATCCAATACCGTGGCTAAATACGCTAACCAGGAAATTTCCTGGCCGGATGAAACGGTAAAAAATCAGTAATTTTGCAGCATGGCCGAAAAGGAAAAAGAGAGTTACGGGTTTTGGACCAGGTACAAACGTTTCGCAACCACCGAGATATTGCTGTATGTCATTATGATCGTGGGCATTATCCTCGGCATCATCATTTTCAGTTAATCAATTCTTTACCAGCGCTACGTTGTAAGTATCGGCATCGGCGATGGCTTGGAAAAAGTCGATCATATCGTCATAAACCTCTTTGCCATATATGCCGTCTTTGATCTGGAATTTTCGTTTATAAATCAACTGATCGCCGTTCAGCTTCATTGTTGCGGTGTAATTGCCGAAAGGTTTGTCAAGTTTCACGTCGAGCAGATCTGATGACAAGCGGTACCCTTTAGGAATAGTGTAGGTTATTTCGTCCTCGTCCGTATAGCCGCGGTTGATGCGAACAGGGTTCACCCGGTTGTGTACCCTTGGCGGAACCGATATGCGGCGGTCGACCGAATTGACCGAAAAGTAGAATTTGCCGTTAACGAAAGCACCGTATTCGCCGGCGGAAAGTGAAATATCCTCGGTAGTGACAGGGCTGGATCCTTTGTCTTGCTTGTACACCAGCTTTTTTACAACCATATTGTTGATCGGATAAGTTTTTTTAACACCTTTCTCTTGTTCGGACCGGGAGTCGCCGACCTCGCTTTCGCGGTCTTCATAATCAACTCCTCTAAATACAGTTTCCATGTTGCCGTCAAGTTCGCCCCACTCGTTGATCGTGAAATATGCGGTGCGCTTTTCCAGGTTGTTTTCAATGGTATATTTGGGTGTATGCAGCAATTTACCGCCATCCGGTGTGCAGGCCAGTACCAGGCGGTCGTCGGTAAAATCGCCCAGGAAGCCAAAAGGTATGCGCTGGCTTGTGCACTCCATCCAGGTGGTATCGTTCTTCAACGGAAGGCATAAAATAATATGGTCGCCCTGGTCCATACTGGCGAAGTCGTGCTGCAGGCTTACCTTGGGGCTGCCAGCCTCAACAACACAGTAGTAGGAGTCGATTCCAACAGCAGCCAGCAATGCTTTCGTGTAATTCACCAGCGCCTTGCAGTCGCCATAACCGTTCAGATCTACTTCCGATGCGGAAAATGGCCTAAAGCCGCCGATACCCACCTGCACGCTTATGTAGTGGGTTTTTCGCTGCATGTATTCGTATATTTTTTTTGCCTTTAGCTTCGGATCACTGATACTTGCTGTTAGCTCTTTAATATACTGGACCGTTGCCGGCGGTATCGTTTCCTGGTCTTTGATCAGTCTATCATATTCCCACTTTCCAAGTTGCTGCCAGTTATTAAACGAGCCGTTTATGCCATAATAACTGAATTTTTCGGGTGCAATACGAACACTGATCTCATTGGCCGCAATAAACGGGCTGAACGGCTCATATCTGAGTGCCTTTAGGTTCTTAACCTGCCAGGTATACACTTTTTTCCCTTCGTGATTGGTGCTGGAAATTACTTTTTCCGGGACGTTTGTTTCCTTACAGCGTATGTTAAAACCAGGGTCGCAAATGAAGTTGAATGAACTGTTCTGCACCGCCAGGCCGTATTTCAAGTCAGACCGCCATGGATCGTTTGAATTGGGTTCCCAAGGCTTAAATGTTAGCGATTGCCTGTCGCGCAGTTCATATTCGTATTCGATGGTGTAAGGGTACTGCGTTATTGAAGGAATAAAGTGTTTCACCCTTTCATCGCCAAATAAGGTTTCGTCCCCAACTGCGCTTTCATCTGAAAAATCGTGCTCGCCAAATTTAACTATCTGCTTGCCATATTCGTTATATGCCACGCCTTTAACAGACCTGATCGTAATGTTTTTATTATAAAAGATCACGATACGCGCCAGGTCGTCGCCATTATGATTCAAAACGGTGATAGCCTTTTTTACATGGTATATCACATTATCCATGTCCTTTACCTCGATGGTAGTTTCCGCATCCCGCACAACGGCGCTGGCATAGGGCGTCAGTTCCTTGGGAATAAGGCTTGCATCGTAAATATTTTGTGCACTGCTATCCAAAAAAATGAAAAACAGGCAAGCAGTAATTAACAGGGGCCTCATGATTTTTTCTTAAATACCAGTTCGTTCTTTTCCGACAGGATGATCTTGTTGTACAATTCTTTCAGATACGGATACTCGTCGGGGCCGTATACCGATTTATTGAACTGGATAACGTTGGAAAACACAAACAAACCGTTATCTCCCTGGTAGTTGATAATGAATTTTCCGCCGTTGTCCGGCATGGCAAAGGCCAAATTTTGCGGCGGATTGTCAACCTGGAACTGTTCAGGAAGGTGCACCGTCAAAATATAACGCTCGTCCGAAGGCATACCCCAGTCTACCGGGTAATCCCTCTCGGCAAGTTTAAAAGGGTTGGTGAGCATCCTGTTAAACAGGAAAGGATTGAAAACGAGTTTATTGTGATCAAGGTTATCAAACGCACTGATCTCGATCTCGTAAGTTTCACCAAGCGGCTTGTTTAGGCTATCGAGGTTCTCGAAAGATGATTTTAGGATCTTTACCTTATCCAGTTTTCCTTCCAGGTTTTCGATAAATTCATCCTCTGTATTGAATTTTTTTATCTCCTGCCGCATTTCATAGGCACTGTAACCGCTCGAATATCTCGAAAACGTCCCCTTAAGCTTCCCGTTGTCAGAGAGCGTCAGGTCAAGCGTATAGGTTGTGCCTTCGCGTTGCCCGGTATTCATGTCAATCCAGTACGACGGCTTATCGAGACTGAAAACGCGTCCCTTGTCGTTCAGGCAACGCATAGGTAATACGCCGAAGGGCAAAAGTTGGTCCGTAGCATCCAACAAGTAGGTTTTGCCGCCAATGTCTGTTTTTGCGATCACATAGTTAAAATCCCCCAACCCCGGATAAAGGTAATTGATTACTCCATGCTCACGGGTTGAGAGCATGACGGCTTCGGCAGGGATGCCCGCCGCATTCAGCGCGGTTACCAGGGTCAGGTTAATATCGGCAACGTCGCCACTATGGCTGTCAAGTGCTTTTTTTAATCCGTCATCGCTGCCGTAGGCATAAAAATCATTCCATTTGATGTTTTTCTGTATAAAAGCATAAACCGCCTTTGCTTTTGCCATACTGTCGGTCATGCCGCCAATAATGGGTGCGATTCTTTCTTTCAGCAGCTCTTTTCTCTTCAGCTGTCCACCAAACCAGAACTCGGTTTTTAACTGGTAGTCCAGGTCTTTCCATTCTTTAGTATATTTAGTTGTGGCGCCGGTCTGGAAGTTCTGGTACTGAACAAGCTCGAAATTAACGGACGAAATAAAATTCTTCTTCGACGTCATGTATTCTTCGCTCACAAAGGCCGGAATCTCGCTCATACCATAGGTCATGTGGGAGCAATCGGCCTTTGCCGTTCCGAAGGTAAAGCATTCATGCTCCACCTCCGCGACGTTTTTGGTCAGCTTTAACGATCCTTTCAGCGAAGCGTTATAGGTCCAGAAACCCGGGATATGCACTTCGTATTCGGAATACATTTTAGGTATGTCCGACTGAAACTCCCATGAATGGAAATTCTCTATATGGGGTGAATATATGGTATACTTATACTCTATCACACAGCCTTCGCGAACAGCGGGCATTGCAAATTTCATCGTCGTCCAGTACTTATTTTCTTTGGTACGGAAAACCTGTTTCGGGTCGAGCTCCGCTTTCTGTTCCACACCTTTTTCATCTTTGTAAAAAGTGGTTCCGGTTATGTCGCGTACTTCTTCATACACGTTATTGTCACCGTTGTAAATGGGTATGGTAATAGTTCCTTTATCGAACTCGCTCTTGTCGAATATTTTGATCCTCACATGATATTGGAAAACCACCTTGGTATAATCGTCGTTATCCAGGATGATTCTGGACGTCCCGTATTCCCGTAGTACAACAGCATGCGCTGAGGTGTCTTTGTCATACTTTTGCATGTCGAGGGTATTATTGTCGACCTCGCCGTAGGGAAAATCCTGCGCTGATACTTCGAGCGCTGCCAGGAATAATGAAAGAACTAGTAGAATTTTTTTCATGAATGTTAATAAAATTTAGGTGGCGTCAATTTTTAGCTATAAAAATCGCAAATTAAATCACAGAAAAAAATTTATTGTACTGAAAACTTTTAAGACCTTTGCGGCCTTGCTATATTTAAGGATGAAACTTAAACTGAAACGCCCGCTTGCTTTTTTCGATATCGAGTCGACCGGGACCAATGTGGGAAGCGATCGTATTGTCGAGTTGTCTGTCATCAAAATATTCCCCGATGGCGCAGAGGAAGTGAAAACATGGCGAATTAATCCTGGTATGCCGATACCGCCCGAGTCGTCGGTGCTGCACGGGATATATGATGAACATATAAAAGACGAACCGAAATTTGAAGCGCTGGCTTTATCTGTAGCAGAATTTATAGGTGAATCAGACCTGGCCGGGTACAATTCCAACAAGTTTGATATACCGATACTGATGGAGGAGTTTTTGCGGTCGGGGGTGCCTTTCGACCTGGAGAATCGCTTTTTCGTAGACGTTCAGAACATTTTTCACCAAATGGAACAGCGTACCCTGAAGGCCGCTTACCAGTTTTACTGTAACAAACAGATTGTGAATGCGCATTCGGCCGAGGCCGATACCCGCGCCACGATGGAGGTACTGCTGGCCCAGTTGGATAGATACCAGGATACGCAGTGGGAAGATAAGGATGGAAAACTGAGCAAACCCGTTGTTAATGATGTGGAGGCCCTGCATAAGTTTACGAATCTGAACAAACCGCTTGACTTTGCCGGACGGATGATCTACAATGAAAAAGGCGAGGAGGTGTTCAATTTCGGCAAGCACAAGGGTAAAAAAGTGGAGGACGTATTCAATGCCGAACCCAGCTATTTTTCGTGGATGATGCAGGGCGATTTTCCGCTGTATACCAAGCGTAAACTCGAAGAAATATATAACCGGTGGAATGCCAAAAGAACCGCCGAACGGATGGCCAAAGGGACCCAGCCAAAAACCGAAGGACAGGAGAAGGCGGCGCAACCGAGGCCTACGCAGCAGTACACCGCTAACAAACCTGCACAACCGCAGGGAGACAGACCCCGGCATGATTACTCCAGGCCGGCAGGTAATACATCATATCCTAAAAAAGATTTTCATCGGCCCGATAACCGCAATCAGCAGGAAAACAAGCCGTTTAAGAAAAAGGACGATACACCGGCCCGCCCCGTTGACGACGATATGCTGAATTTGCTGAAGGAGAAATTTAAGAAGGGGTGATTGGTTAGTGATCAGCTGACTGGCGATTAGCGGCGACGTGTATTTCCCGGCAAAAAATTACCAATCACTCAATCCGTTCGTCCCCGTACATCATCTGTATCAGATACGAACAGTTTCGTAATCTGAAAATTTTATAATTTCTTGGTGGTCAAATAGATAGTCGCCTGGCATTTTATTTGGGCTGGAAAATAACTCATGTTAAATCGAGCACACCATGATACGGAATTATTTTAAGATCGCTATTCGCAATCTGCAAAAGCAAAAAATATTTGCATTCATCAATGTAGTTGGTTTATCCTTAGGCGTTGCGTGTTTCAGTTTGCTCATCCTATTTGCAATTGATGAATTCAGCTTCGACAAATTTCATAAAAATGCGGCGAATATCTACCGGCCCTATGAATGGGACAGGCTGGCATCGCCGCCGACAGGTTATACGGACATAAGCGGATCAAGTGCAGCTTCTCTTGGCGAAGCGATGAAGCAAAATATACCGGACGTAGTGAATTTTGCACGAATTCGATTGCCCTGGGGCGAAAATTTAATACGCGCCAATAACCGGGTTAGCCGGATAAGCCTTTCATTTGCGGATCCTTCTTTTTTTTCGATTTTTTCCTTTCCTCTTAAATATGGTAACAGAACATCGGCATTGCACAATGTAAACGATTTAGTTTTAACCGTTTCGCGGGCGAGACAATTATTCGGAACCGCTGATGTCGTGGGTAAAACTGTCGAACTGCAGATTGGTACTTCGTTTTACCCATTTACCGTGACGGCTGTGGCTAACGATCCACCAAATAATTCGACTATCCAATTTGACGTTTTGGGCAATTATCAGTTTGCCAGCATACACAAGAGTAATTTTTTTATTGGAAATAGCTGGCACCCAACAGTCGAGCAAACTTATGTCCTGCTTAAACCAGGTAGCACACTGCCGGGCAACACCGCGCGAATCGCAACTTTCATGCAATCTTTTGACAAGAATTTTGTCTCTAATACGCAGTCGTATATTAAACAAATGCATGCGTCTGGCATCAATTGGAAAGAGTCGGGTTTACCGGTAAGTTTACGATTACAACCGCTATTAGCCATCCATACCGATACTGCCTTCAATGGTTGGAGCTTTACGGATTTCGGCAAAATCGACTCCAAAATTGTATGGATACTACTGATGATTGCCTCTGGCATTCTATTAATAGCTTGTATCAATTTCACTACGCTGGCCATAGGCCGGTCGGCCGGGCGCAGTAAAGAAGCAGGAGTTCGTAAGGTTATCGGGGCAGAAAGAAAACAGATCATTTTTCAATTTCTAACAGAGGCTATGCTGTTATCGGTTATCTCGACGGTTGTGGGTTTCATATTGGCCGGTGCGTTATTACCCTGGTTCAACGAACTCACTGGTCGCCATCTTCATTTGTCGATACAAGTATATCCGCAAGCCCTGACGTTGTTGTTTGGCATTATGACGATTGCCGGGTTGTTGGCAGGGAGCTACCCGGCCTTCGTTTTGTCGGCTTTTAAACCGGTTGAAGTTTTGAAGAACAAGATCAGGATAGGCGGATCAAATTTGTTTACCAGGTCATTAGTCACCTTTCAATTCGTTCTATCAATTATTTTAATCATTTCCACTATTGTCATCTTGCAGCAAACCGACTATATGATTAATAAGAATCCTGGCTTTGACAAAGAACATATAGTAGCCCTTGATGCTTCTGAGATAGGCCCAGGCAAGGTATTCCCGGCGTTTAAGCAAGACTTACTGAGCCATACAGAAATTGCCGGAGTAACCAGCGCAGCTGCAGGCCTGGGTGCAGGGCAAGACTTCCTGGGTTACACGGACAATGATCTTTCAGCAGCAGTAAATATTGTTGACCCTGATTATATTAAAGTTCTTGGAATGCAATTGCTAGCGGGAAGAAACTTTGATCCTGCACAAGCTAATGATACTGTAAAACGCGTAATTATCAACGAAACTATGATGCAATCAATGAAATGGAATGTCCATAACGCTGTGGGGCAGATAATCAAGCACTTTCAGGGTCAAAATGCACATGTTATAGGCGTTGTGAAAAATTTCAATTTCAGGCCGATGGGCGAGAAGATAGGTAACCAGTTATTCCTGACTTCAGGTAACAAGGGCTATGAACATTTTTATGCGAGAGTAAAGCCTGGCGACCTGCATGGCGCATTGGCCGTTATCCAAAATGCATGGAGAAACGCCGCTCCCGATGTGCCAATCAAATATACGTTCCTGGACGAGAATATAAACCATTACTATGATAACGAGCAACGTTGGACCCATACCGTTAGCTGGGCAGGTGGAATCTCCATTTTCCTTGCCAGCTTAGGATTATTGGGTTTAGCCACGCTTGCCGCTGTCAATCGGACAAAAGAAATAGGTATCAGGAAAGCACTGGGAGCGTCTGTTGAAAACATCGTCATTTTACTCTCGAAAGATTTTATCAAGCTAATACTCATAGCTTTTGTGGCGGCGGCACCGGTTGCCTGGTATATGATGCATCGATGGTTGCAAAATTATAGCATAAGGATTAATGTCAGTTGGTGGGTATTTGTTTTAACCGCAGCAGGAGCTGTAGCGATAGCCTTTATTACCATTAGCTCACAGGCAATAAAAGCGGCTATGGCTAAGCCGGTGAAGAGCTTACGATCAGAATAATTGGGTGATTGGTTAGTGATCAGTTAACTGGTGACTACTGAATAGTCAATAGAGAATGCTAACTGGCTAACCAGCCACAAGTTAACTGATCACAACCCACTATTCCGAAGGAAATCGATATTCCTTTTTAAGCCCGAAAATTTTGTGCGTTTTACAGGGGAGTCTTTGAACACTTTTTGGAATACCTCTTCAGTTATCTCATCCCAATCTCGTTTGTTCATCACAAGCAATTCATTTTTTGGCTGAAACGCAGGTTCGCGGTTCAGTACCGAAAAACGGTTCCACGGGCAAACATCCTGACACACATCGCAACCGAACACCCAGTTGTCCATTTTGCCTTGAAATTCTGTCGGGATATTATCCTTCAGTTCGATAGTGAGGTAGGAGATGCACTTACTGCCATCAACCACATAAGGCGCCACGATCGCCTCTGTCGGGCATGCATCAATGCAGCGGGTACAGGTACCGCAGTGATCGGCAGTCGAGGGAATGTCGTATTCCAGTTCCAGATCGACGATCAGCTCGGCGAGGAAGAAAAACGAGCCTTTTTTGGTGTTGATCAGGTTGGTGTTTTTGCCAACCCAGCCCAGCCCGGCCTTTTTGGCCCAGGCTTTATCCAGTACGGGAGCCGAATCGACAAACGCCCGGCCATTCACCTCGCCTATCTTTTCGTTAATGATCTCCAGCAATCGTTTTAGCTTGTGTTTTATCACATGATGATAATCGTCGCCATAAGCATACTTTGATATTTTGGGGGCCGCCGGATCATTTGGAACCAGGTCTGTATAGTAATTCAACCCGAGGGAGATGACGGATCTCGCGCCGTCAACCAAAAGACGGGGGTCAAGACGCTTATCGAAGTAATTCTCCATGTAATGCATCTCACCCTGCATGCCCTGTTTCAGCCAATTCTCCAGCCGCGGCGCTTCTTCCTGCAGGAAACCTGCTTCGGCGATGCCGCAAAATATAAAACCCAGGTTTTTCGCCTCTTTTTTGATCAGCTTGCTGTATTCCTGTAAGTTATGCCGCACGGCACAAAGATACGACAAATGAGCCTTGGGTTTAAGCGCCTAAAGTGAAACAGAACCGTTTTCCCGCGTGTTATAAAGACATATAATTAATAAAACATAAAATGTTACAGTTTATAAAAGGTCTGCCTGACGACGTTATCGGCATACGTGCCACGGGTGAGGTAGACAAAAAAGACTATGAAGAAGTGCTGATACCCCGTATGGAGGAGTTAGCACGGCGCCAGGGTGAGATAAGTTACCTGCTTGTCCTGGAAACTGACGTTCAGAATTTTAGCATAGCCGCATGGTGGCAAGATTTCAGACTCGCCATAAAACATTTCAGCAAGTGGAAAAAGGTGGCTATTGTTACCGACCAGACCAGCGTAGAATGGTTGATCGATGTCGCCAAGCACTTTATACCCGGCGAATCAAGGGGGTATAAGCTAACTGAATTGAACGATGCGATTGATTGGGTGTCGAATGAGGAGTCGCACGAGCCCGCGGAAATATCGATCGACAAGGTTAAGGAACAGAATGCCACGCGGTCGTCTAATAAGAATCAGGGACCCGCGGGCGAAAACCTTTAATTATGGAAAATGACGCATTGGATGCCCCAAAGGATGATCAGATCACCAATAAGGATGAATCGGTAACTAATAAGGACGGTGATAGTTACCTTGAAAAGGGTAAACAACCCGGCGAACAAAAGAAACCTGACGAGGTGCGTGTACCTACCGTAACGCCCGACAACGAAAACGGCGATCCCGGTCCGCCGGATCAGGATAAGGAAGCAGAGGAGAAGGAGCGCTTAAAGCATATCCTTTAATCACTTTAATGGGTTTGGTCAAAGAAGCCAACCTGCCGCAGAAAGGCAACCTGGTCGAAATAGTTGGTTTCTTTGACTATTTTATTGTCTTTTAGCCCAAATACGGCGCAGCCCTGCAGCGTGTATTTTTTGTTTTTCATATAGTCGGGCGTGCCGGCTTCGGGAGCGCTTAATGTTCCGGTAAAAGTGTATTCAACGACCACCGAGTTACCCGAGGTAATGACAAAAATGGTTACATCAATGGAAATCCTGGATGATGTTGTTGCTCAGCGTTTTGGCCGACCAATACCCGCTTCCTAATATCCTTCGAACAGTCATGAGCGGGTCATTAGGGTCGCGTTTTTCGGAAAGCTGGAAGGCTATTTTAAATCCGCGTTTATGCAGTTGCGGTATATTCTGCGCGCTCCACACGCCAAATGGGTAAGCAAAATATTTAACAGGTTTACCCGTAATTTCTTCGAGTTTTTTGGTTGGCTTGTCCAACTGTATCTCCCAGTCTTTGTCGGTCGACAGTTTTTTAAAGTTGCTATGGTTCCAGGTATGGCTGCCAATTACGTTGCCTTCGTCTGAAAGCTGTTTGATCTGGGCTGTGTTCATGTAATGCTTTTTACCGATCGATACTGTCATGATAAAAAACACGCCTTTGAAACCATATTTCTTCATCTCTGGTCTTGCGATTTCGAACTGGTCGAGATCGGTATCGTCAAATGTCAGCATAATAGGTTTGCTTGGAAGGGGTGCGCCTTTGGTCAGGTAGTCGTATAGCTGATCGGGCAAAATGGTGTGATAACCTTCATCGGCCAGCATTTTCATGTGTGCTTTAAATGTTGCGACGGGAATGATATAATCCTTATTTGTCTTGGAGTCGGTAGGCCTCCAGTCGCGTATCTGGTGATAGCATAATACAGGAACCTGCTTCCGCGCCATGATCTGGGCTTTATTGATTTGCGCCGAAGCAGTGACAAATGCGGTTAAGCTTACAGCAACAAGTACAGACGTGAATTTTGACATCATAATGGGGTAGTATTTAAAACGGCGAAATTAAAATAATTAGCTGCTCCACAAAGGTTAATTATCAACAATTAAACAACGGGCTGGTTTACAAAACAATTCGCTTGCCTTCTTTTGCAGAACGTTTGGCAGCGTCTAATATTTGCATCACGATCATATTGTATTTCAAGGAAGCCTGGTCGTCGGTGCCGGGTATCTGGCCGTGCAGTACAGCCGCGAGGTAAACCAATGGATCATTGATCGGTTCGGGCAACGGCTCCGCTTTAACCGAGCTTCTTCTGTTTTCACGCATGCGGATATCGATATCGGTGCCGTTGAGAGAGTGCAGATAACCATGCTCGCCAAAAACCTCCATATCCTTAATGCCGTAGGGCCAGTTCCATGAAGCTTCTATTTGTCCCATGGCGTTAGGATACTCAACCAGGATAGTGGCATCGTCATCTACCTTAGGGTATTCATCAGGCTTGTATTGATGGGTTACCGCAGTTATCGCAGTCGGTTTCTGCCCATGCATCAGCCAGGTCATCAAGTCTGCTCCATAACAGCCGAAGTCGTTCAAAGCGCCGGCGCCATTCAAAACCGGATCGGTAAGCCAGGCCAAAAATTCTTTGCTGCAGCCTATCTCTTTCGGCCCCTGGTGCCCGTCATGTACGACCATTTTTTTGATCGGCCCGATACTATCGGCGGCTATTTCATCATATATCCATTTCCCCGAAGGATACCAGGTCGTTTCGTAGTTGGTCAGGACTTTGATATGATATTTACCGGCTAATTCTTCAATTCGTTTAGCCTGCGCCAGGGTCGCGGCCAGAGGCTTTTCAACCATTACAGGAATGCCGAGCGGTGCGCACACTTCTACGATATCAACATGATTGGCCACCGCATTGTAACCTAAAACGGCATCAGGCTTTTTGCTTTTCAGCAATGTTTTAAGGTCGTCATAAAAAACACCGTCCGGCAGGTTGAACATTTTGCCATATTTCGCCCAGAGTTCGTGGTTAGGTTCGGCAATTCCGATAATATCTACCTGGCCCTTTTTATATGCGTTCAGGACGTTGTAAATATGATCATGGTTCAATCCTGCCACGCATACTTTTAATTTTTGAGCCGACGCCATGTTGAAACTAAATAAAGCGGCGCAGACAAATGCCGTGAGTTTATTTTTCATTGGATAACGAATAAGGGAAATCGGTGGTTTTTATTCCTCGTTTGGTATTGGGCTTTGCCGTCATATCAAAGTTAAGCAATGCTCCCTCCATTAATTTCTTATGATCAAGGTAATTTAAGTCATACGGTTTGCCGTTATAGGTCAGCCTGGCTACATACCTGTTAGTAAAGCTGTTTTTGGGCGCATTGATGATCACTTTCTTACCATTTTCAAGGTTCACCGTAATTTTATTGAATAGCGGCGCCCCTAAAACGTATTGGCCGGCAGCAGGGCATACCGGGTAAAAGCCCAACGCCGAGAAAACGTACCAGGCTGAGGTTTGACCGTTGTCCTCGTCGCCGCAATAGCCGTCAGGGGTGGGTTTGTACATTCGGTTCATCGTCTCCCGTGTCCAATATTGGGCTTTCCACGGTTCGCCGGCGTAATCATAAAGGTAGATCATATGCTGTATCGGCTGGTTGCCGTGCGCATATTGCCCCATATCGGCTATCTGCATTTCGCGTATCTCGTGAATCACTTCGCCATAGTAGCTGTCGTCGAAAATAGGAGGCAGGGTAAATACAGAATCCAACTTAGCCACAAATTTCTTTTTGCCGCCCATCAGGTCGATCAGTCCCTGAATATCGTGAAACACACCCCAGGTATAATGCCAGCTGTTACCTTCGGTAAAGGCATCGCCCCATTTGAATGGGTTGAAAGGCGTTTCCCACGAACCGTCCTTGTTTTTGCCGCGCATCAGGCCTATAGAGGGATCGAACAGATTCCTGTAGTTCAAACTGCGTTTCCGGTATATATCGATCGAATCTTTTGGTTTCCTCAGGGCCTGGCCAAGTTTGTAAATCGCGAAATCGTCATACGCATATTCGAGTGTCCTTGCAGCGCTTTCATTGATCTTCACATCGTAAGGGACATAGCCTAATTTATTGTAGTATTCCACCCCCTTGCGGCCGGTTGCCCTCGGACCTTCGTGATTTGCGCCATGTACAAGCGCATCAAACAGCGTATTGATATTATAACCGCGTAGTCCTTTCAAATAGGCTTCCGAAACGACGGAGGCAGAATTGTTGCCAACCATCACATCCGCATAACCCGGGCTCGACCATTCAGGCAGCCAGCCGCCTTCCTTATAATCGTTGATCAGGCCCTCCTGCATTTCTTTGTTGATCGACGGGTAAACGAGGTTCAGGAAAGGATATAAAGCCCTAAAGGTATCCCAAAAACCCGTGCCGGCAAACATATAGCCCGGCTCGGTTTTCCCTGTATACGGACTGTAATGCACCAGTTTACCCTGCTTGTCGATTTCGTATAGTTTATTCGGGAAGAAAAGCATCCGGTACAAACATGAGTAAAACGTACGTTTTTGATCGATGGATCCGCCGTCAACAGTTACCCGGTCAAGTGTCTTTTCCCAGACATTTTTGGCCTTCTGCTCGGTCATGTCGAAACTGTCGCTGCCTTGTTCGCGCTGCATGTTCAGTTCGGCCTGCTCCTGGCTGATGAATGACGAAGCAACGTGCATAAATACTTTTTCATGCGCTGCTGTCTTGAATCCGATCACAGCTGTCGCATGTTTGGCATGCAGCTCGGTCGAATCGCTTAAAGTGCTATCACTGTAGGTATGATATACCGTAAAAGGTTTATCGATATAGATGACAAAGTAATTCTTAAAATTCTTAAGCGGTCCGTGTGAATACCGGGTTGAATAACCAATGATCTCATGTGCTTTCGGCAAGATTTTGACATAAGAGCCACGGTCGAAAGCATCGATCACGATGAACGAGCTATCGCTTTTAGGAAATGTAAAACGAAACTGCGCTGTTCGTTCCGTAGGCGTGATCTCGGTAGTTACATTATGATCGGCCAGGTAAACACTGTAATAGTAGGGCTTTACGATCTCGGCTTTGTGCGAAAACCAGCTTTGCCGGGCATTCTGAGACACTTTGATATGTCCTGTTTCCGGCATTACCGCAAATTGACCGTAATCGTTCATCCAGGGCGAGGGCTGATGCGTTTGTTTAAAGCCGTTGATCTTGTTGGCGCTGTAGGTATATTGCCAGCCATCACCCATTTTGCCGGTTTCGGGCGTCCAGAAATTCATGCCCCAGGGTAAGGCAATGGCCGGGTAAGTGTTCCCATTGGACAACTCGTATTTGGAATCGGTACCCATCAGGGGGTTGACGTAATCGACCAGGTTGGCGGTTGACTTTTTTGCTTGCGCAAATGATAAAACAGGCGCGGTAAGTAGTAAAAATTGGATTAGTCGTTTCATAGAGGTGTAACATGATGGATAGCAATACGCTTGAAAACCTATCCAAATAGATATTAAAACAATGTGGGCGAACCGCCTGCCCGCGGTTTGCCTAAATGTCTGAAAGCATTGTCCGTAGCCTCGCGGCCTCGGGCTGTACGCATTAAAAAGCCTTCCTGTATCAGGAACGGCTCATAAACTTCTTCTATCGTGCCTTCGTCCTCGCCAACTGCTGTGGCTATAGTTTTTAACCCAACAGGGCCGCCTTTAAACTTATCGATAATGGTCAGCAATATTTTATTGTCCATCTCATCCAGACCGTGCTCGTCCACGTTCAGCGCATTCAGCGCATAGCTGGCAATCGCGGTGTCGATGTGCCCTTCGCCTTTGATCTGGGCGAAATCACGCGTGCGGCGCAGCAGCGCGTTGGCTATACGCGGCGTACCGCGACTACGCCGGGCTATCTCAAAAGCGCCCTCATCGCTTATCGGTGTTTTTAATATTGACGCAGATCTTAAAACTATGGTAGTCAGTAATTTGGCGTCATAGTATTCAAGCCTTGAATTAATTCCAAAACGCGCACGTAGTGGGGCAGTTAGTAAGCCCGACCGGGTAGTAGCCCCAACCAGCGTAAAAGGATTCAGTGACAATTGCACCGAGCGAGCATTCGGTCCTGTCTCGAGCATGATGTCGATCTTGAAATCCTCCATCGCTGAATAGAGATATTCTTCAACCAGTGGGCTAAGACGGTGTATCTCGTCGATAAAAAGAATATCACCGGGCTCAAGATTGGTCAGAAGGCCGGCTAAATCTCCGGGCTTGTCCAACACCGGACCGGAAGTGATCTTGATACCAACACCCATCTCGTTGGCGATGATATGCGAGAGCGTTGTTTTTCCTAATCCGGGCGGGCCGTGCAGCAGCACATGGTCAAGCGCCTCACCACGCTGGCGGGCGGCCTGCACAAAAACCTTCAGGTTGGCTAATATTTTATGCTGACCGGTAAAATCCTCAAAAGCCTGCGGGCGAAGTACTTTTTCGATATCACGCTCGACAGGAGAGAGGCGCTCGCGGGCCGGATCGAGATTTTCATTCATTGCCAACGAAATTAGCGTTATTTATTTAAGTCCGAAAGTCCGGAAGTCGGAAAGTCCGAAAGAAAACTTTTGGAATACTTATGTTTTCGTAATTTGCAAATAAACCTAACTTATCGTTATGAGCTTTAAATTTGAAAAACTAATAGTTTGGCAGAAAGCAGTTGACTTGTCGGCTAATGTTAGTGAACTAACCAAAACTTTTCCTAAAGACGAGCTATTTATCTTATCTGCACAGATTAAACGTGCCGCTGATTCTGTATCACTAAATATAGCAGAAGGTTCAACAGGACAATCGAATGCAGAATTTAACAAATTTCTTGGTTATGCGTTAAGATCAAATGTCGAAGTTGTTGGTTGTCTGTTTCTAGGAAAAAAGCGACAAATAATCAATTCGCAGGACTTTGCCAGAATTTACGCTCAATGCGAAGAAATTTTAGTCATGATCAACGGTTTGCGCAATTCGTTATAGCAAAAATAATCTTTCGGACTTTCGGACTTTTCTGACTTTCGGACTATCCCTCAGGATACTTCCTGAACACCGAATTGATCCTCATTTGGATAACTCCGAAGAATGCTTCACGAAAGATGCTGGTCGACATTTTGGAAGTACCCTCGGTGCGGTCGGTAAAAATCACCGGTACCTCAGTGATCTTAAAACCATGCTTGATCGTAGTATATTTCATTTCGATCTGGAACGCATAACCCACAAAATGGATCTTCTCAAGCTGTATGGTTTCCAGTACTTTGCGTTTATAACACATGAAGCCGGCGGTCCAGTCGCGGATCTCGAGACCTGTAATAAAACGTACATATACCGAGGCGAAATAACTCATCAGCACACGGCTCATCGGCCAGTTTACCACGTTAACACCCTTGATGTACCGTGAGCCTACAGATGCATCGGCGCCATTCACACAGGCCTGGCGCAGTTTGTGCAGATCGTCCGGGTTATGCGAAAAATCGGCATCCATCTCAAATATGTAATCATATTGATGCGCGATGGCCCATCGGAAGCCATGAATATAAGCGGTACCGAGGCCCTGCTTGCCGGTGCGTTCTTCTATAAAAAGCCGCCCGGGGAATTCAGTTTGAAGCTTTTTTACTACCAATGGCGTCCCGTCGGGCGATCCGTCGTCGATAATCAGGATATGATATTCATGTTCGAGTGAAAATACCTTACGGATGATACGCTCAATATTTTCAATTTCGTTATAGGTAGGTATGATTACAATGCTGTCGGGCACGGCAGGGGTGTTAAATTACTATAAAATAAAAGCAGGCAAAGTTAACGTATTAATCCATAGCCTGAAAATGGGAATTAGGGTGCTCGTGTAAATTATAAGTTATCCGTATCGGCGACGATCTTGTTATGGTCGGCAGCATCTTCCGGGTTCTCGATATAATTATGCTCTTTGATATGCGGCGAGACGAACAGGAATACAACTACAAAAGCCATAATCACAGCAACATCAAAATACCAGTAATAATTAGCACCTGCGAGGTGCCTGGCAAAGAAACCTCCTTCAGCTATTTTACCATTTACCCATGCTGTTACGAGGTTGCCTACTGATACTACCAGTAGCCAAACTGCGGTCATGGTGCTTTTCATCGATTTGGGCGAGTGGGTATATGCATATTCCAAACCGGTAATGGAAACCAATACTTCGGCTGCGGAAAGTATCACATAAGCAAATACCTGCCACCAGATTGTTGGATGACCGCCATGGTCTATGTTTGTTTGAATCATTGCGATGATGACGAATGAGAGCGCTGTAAGAATCAAACCAACGCCCAGCCGCCTTAAAGGAGTGGTTTTAAGGCCGATTTTGTCAAACCAGGGGTAAACCCAATAGTTGAACATTGGGATAAAAATAAGCAAAAATACCGGATTAAAGGTCTGTACCTGGCCCGCAAGGATTGTAAATTTAGTAAAGCCAAGGTTTATTGTTCGGTCCATAACGCCCGCTTGTAAAACCCATTCTGAAAGGTTTTGATCCCACACGATCCAGAATGCCAGTGCAAAAAAGAAAACGGCCATTACGCGGTAAACGGCTTTAATCCCTTCAACTTTTTCAGGGTCATATTTGACCTTGGCTACATCAAGCCACGACTGACCGCTTTGTTTTTTTCCGAGGTGAGTCAGGGCGTAAAATGAAATAAATACGAAATTGTTTTTATTTACACCAGCGGGCTTTACTCTTACATACATTTTACGGCCGGAGAAGAAGATAATCGTTGCCAACGCCATCAGGATGCCTGGTAAACCGAAAGCAAGCCTCGGTCCATAATTTGCGTAAGTCCATGGTATCAAAACGGTCGCCACCATCGACCCCGCGTTGATGCTGAAATAGAACCAGCCATATACTTTTGAAAGCAGGTCCTGGTTCGATTTGTCGAACTGATCTCCAACATTTGCCGATACGCAGGATTTGATACCGCCCGCACCAATTGCGATCAAAACCAAGCCCATTGAAAATAATGGAAGGCTGTTTGTAAATGATGACGTGAACAAATTTCCCAAACAATAAACCAGGGATATCCACAAAATCACTTTATACTTTCCGAAGAACCAGTCGGCCAGGATGCCGCCTACCAAAGGCATAAAATAGGAGAGAGTGACAAATAAATGCGTTATCTCATTCGCTTTTGCATTCGCAGTAGTCGTCAATGCAGCATTGTTGGCCGGATTATAAAACTGGGCCACCAAAAAGGTCACCAGGATTGACCGCAGCCCATAATAGCTGAAGCGTTCAGCGGCTTCATTGCCGATAATAAAAGGCACGCTTTTAGGATATTTGGATTTGGCAACTGCAGGGGTAACTGCAGCCGCTGCTTCGGGGCTTTGAGTCATATTAATGTCATGAGAAATTTGACTAAAATACTACTATTTCGTCAAATCAAAATTTTATGCTGAAATTATTACAAACAGGTTTGCAGATGTTTGGCCGGGGCACATGGACTTGATTAAGTTTAATGGTTGAATTGAGTTCAACGAATCGATTCTACCAATTCCACTACAATATTAGTTGCCTGCCGCTGCTTTATCTATGTCAGCCTGCTTCTTAGGATCGATATAATCGTTATCGCCGCTTTGTGCTTTATTGCGCATATCCAGGTTCTCCACGTATTCCCAACGGCCGTTGTTAAAGCGATAGCCGTCGTAGCTCAAGTCAGGGCCATATACATCAAAATGGCCTTTTTGCTTCTTGTCGGGAGGCGCCAGGTGGTCGAACACGATCAGATGCTGTTCGGGCACATAGTTCAGCAGCATGGAAGTTTGCCGCGTATATTCAAAAACCACGCGCTTGCGCGTTTTCATATT
Source organism: Mucilaginibacter sp. (assembly GCA_035545315.1). Lineage (GTDB taxonomy): Bacteria > Bacteroidota > Bacteroidia > Sphingobacteriales > Sphingobacteriaceae > Mucilaginibacter. The sequence goes on from DASZYQ010000012.1 coordinate 77,857, forward strand.
ACCGTCGAACACGCTGCGGCCGTAAACCGGGCTGCCATCGCGGTTGAAGGAAAGCACATCGATGACCTTTTTGGTGGTTTTTACATTATTCCCCTTCCAGCCTAACAACACATAGTAGGGGTTTTGTTCGGTATAAACCGGGATGATCTTATAATATTGCGCACCGTACCATTTGCGGCTACTGGTTATCGTATCCTCGGGGTTTTTGATGAACGGGGAATAATCATCCATCGGGAACATCAGCAGCTTATCCCCGGTGTTTATCTGTACGGTCCCATAAAAGCGGTAGCTGCCGTCGTCGTACTGAATATGCCAGGTAAATATGCGGAACCGGCTATCGGGCGAGTTCAAAACGGTCATATATTTAACCGAGTCGAACGAAAAATTAAAAGAGTGTGGCACTTTAAGGGCTTTTACCAGCGTTTTAATAAAGCCGGCATTAGCGTTCATGCGTTCCACATCCGTGTCGTCGTTGATCAGTTTGTCACCCCAGTAAAGTAAGCTGTCGCGGTACATCCGCAGGTCGGCCAGGCCCTTACTATCGTCGGAATGCTGCGCATGGCAGAATAATGGAAACAGCACCGTAATAAGCAGCAGGATAAATAGTTTTTTCATCGGTAATATTAACGCAAATTTTCAATAACCATTGCGCTGGCTCCGCCTCCGCCATTGCAAATACCTGCTGCGCCGTATTTACCATTATTTTGCTGCAATACATGCAGCAAAGTCACAATTATGCGCGCGCCCGAAGCCCCTAACGGATGACCAATTGATACCGCGCCGCCATTTACATTCACTTTGCCAGGATTTAGGTTAAGTTCTCTGTTATTGGCAATAGAAACAACCGAAAAAGCTTCATTTATTTCAAACAGATCGATCTGATCTGCCGATAATCCCGCGCGTTGCAAGGCTAAAGGTATAGCTTTCGACGGCGCCGTGGTAAACCATTCAGGCGCCTGCTGCGCGTCGGCATATGAAACTATCCGGGCCAAAGGCTTGATGCCCAGTTCTTCCGCTTTTTCTTTGCTCACCAACACTACGGCTGCGGCACCGTCATTAAGGGTCGATGCATTGGCCGCGGTTACGGTTCCTTCTTTTTTAAAGACGGGTTTCAGGGTCGGGATCTTTTCGAACTTCACAGCCTTTGGTTCTTCATCTTCGGCAAAAAGAGTAACCTCGCCCTTTTTATCCTTGAGTTCGACAGGGGTTATCTCATCCTTAAATTTGCCTTCAGCCTGGGCTTTTTGCGATCGTTTATATGATTCGATGGCATAAGCATCCTGGTCTTCGCGACTGATATGGCATTCCGCGGCGCAAAGTTCGGCTGCCGAACCCATGTGATAATTATTATAAACATCCCACAGGCCATCTTTTACTAATCCGTCTATCAGTTCACCGTTACCAAGGCGATAGCCGTTGCGGGCTTTGTCGAGATAATAAGGCACGTTACTCATGCTCTCCATACCACCGGCAACGACAATGTCATTTTGCCCGGTGGCTATACTTTGAGCAGCCAGCATAATAGCCTTCATGCCCGAAGCGCATACCTTGTTTACAGTGGTGGCCGGCAAATAAGGCAGCCCTGCAAAAATAGCCGCTTGTGTTGCAGGGGCCTGGCCGATGTTGGCCGACATGACATTGCCCATATACACTTCCTGTATCTGTTCGGGCTTTAACCCGGCTTTCTGAACAGCCGATTTTATTGCGATGGCGCCAAGCTGTGTAGCAGGCAGGGCAGCGAGGCTTCCACCGAAGCTGCCGATAGCCGTGCGCGTGGCCGAAACGATATAGACTTCTTTCATGAACTTCAATAATTGGTGGCGCAATTTAGGGTTTTTGTCAGAAGAAAATGTTATGCATGCATAGTTTTTGGAAAGTTGTTGAGGCTTAAAGCTGTTGATTGAATTGGAGAAAATGGACGTCACATCTTATAACTATTCAACGCAATAAACTCAATCGACATAAAAACCCTATTTTTGAAAGCTGATACATCCAATGGCGCAATTCACTCCATCACGTAAGAAAGCTATACTGCGCAAATATGCCTTCAACATCAAATACCTGATGATGCTGGCCAGTATCTGCGTAATTGTTGCCGCCCTGCCCAAGCAGGCTAAATTCAGGTATGAATTTGACCTTGGCCGGGTATGGACGCAAAAGGACCTGGTGTCGCCTTACAGCTTTGCCATCCTGAAAACGCCCCAGGAAATAGAAAGCGACCGGCAAGCCGCGTTACGCAGCGTTACGCCAATTTACCAGCGCGATACCGATGTGAGAAAAATACAGATGGAGGGCTACAAAAGTGATTTTGAGATTAAATGGCATAATGCGGGATTAAAAGAACGTCTTAAACAATCCTATTTTAACGCAGACGAACGGTTGCTGAATGAAGTATACGACCGCGGACTTTTATCGCTCAATCCGAAATATCAGCAGAATCAAAAGAATTATGCCATAACCATCTTAAAAAACAATGTAGCGACCGATAAAAATACGGCCGACCTTTTTACCAAAGAAACCGCGCTTAAATATTGCAGCGATGCGCTGGACAAACGCAAGGACCTGGATAAAACATTTTTGCTTGACCTGTTGCAAAACAGGCTGCAAAACAACCTGAAGTATGACGACAGGTTGACCACTCGCCTGGAAAACGAAGCGGTTGAAGGCCTTTCACTTACCCGTGGAATGGTGCAAAAAGGGGAGGTGATCGTGGCTAAAGGATCGGTAATCAACGATAAGATATACCAGGAGTTACAATCGTTCAAAAAAGCTTTTGAAGACAACGCCCGTATCAATGGCGACCCGCGGCTGGTACTGCTCGGCCAGTTTTTGCTTGTATCCATCGTTATCTCGCTCCTCACAGTGTTTCTGTATCTTTTCCGCAGGGATATATACCTGGATAATCGCCTTGTCGGGCTCATATTACTTGTGGTCACTGCAATGCTTGCTTCGTTGTCGTTTGCCATACGGCTACAACTGCCGAATCTATATTATATCCCATATTGCATAGTACCGATTATCATCCGAATCCTGTTCGATACGCGCCTGGCGCTTAACATCCATGTGCTGGTAATCCTGGTGGCTGGTTTTTTTGTGCCCAATAGCTTTGAATTTGCCTATTTCGAGATCACGGCGGGCATGGTTTCAATTTACAGCATCAAAAACCTGATCCGTCGCGAACAATTTCTTGTCTCAGCGCTCATCATTACCTCCAGTTATTTTGCCGCGTTTATAGGAATATCCTTTATTCGCGAAGGCAGTTTGGTTAGTATCGATTGGATGGATTTCGTACCTTTCGTAGTAAGCGTTCTGCTGACCTTGCTGGCTTACCCGCTTATTTACGTTTTCGAAAAGATATTTGGCATTACGTCGGACATTACGCTCATCGAGCTGACAAATACCAATGCTGCGCTGCTTCGTAAGCTGGCATTTGGCGCCCCGGGTACGTTTCAGCACTCGTTACAGGTAGCTAACCTGGCCGAAAACGCCATTTATACCATCGGAGGAAATGCCCTGCTGGTGCGGGCAGGAGCTTTGTACCACGATATTGGCAAACTGGAAAATCCGCTGTATTTTATCGAAAATCAGAGTTCGGGTTTTAACCCGCACGATAAGCTGTCGTACGAAGAAAGCGCACAGATCATTATAAGGCATGTGAGCAATGGGGTTGAGACGGCGCGTAAATATAACTTGCCCGAGGTGATCATCGACTTTATCCGCACACACCATGGCAATACACGGGTAGACTATTTCTACCAGTCGTTCCTGAAAAATTTCCCTGAAAAGTTCGTCAACGAAAACATATTTCGCTATCCCGGGCCTATCCCTTTTTCGCGTGAGCAGGCTGTACTGATGCTGGCCGATTCGGTCGAGGCGGCATCGCGCTCGCTCAGGGAGCCCGACGAAAAATCCATTAGCGACTTGGTGGACCGTATTGTTAAATACAAGCTCAACCAGGACCAATTGAAAGACAGCGCCATTACGCTGAAAGATATCGAAACCATTAAGGATATATTCAAAAGAATGCTGATGAGTATCTATCACGTGAGGGTCGATTATTGAGCCATCTGATCAATCACCAAATTTTTTTTTGAGGGGTTACGTGTTTTACTATATTTGCAGTCCCTAAAAACAGGGTCCTTGTTAAACGAGGGTGAGGTGCCTGAGAGGCCGAAAGGATCAGTTTGCTAAACTGACGTACGGGAAACTGTACCGAGGGTTCGAATCCCTCCCTCACCGCAAATCAATTTTGTTGCCTGGCGTTAGCCGGGCATCTTTGTTTTGATACGGCCCCAATTTATTCGCACAAGTGTCAAAGCTAAAAGGACAAAAGCGCAGCGAAAGCATTTGATGCCCTGCATTATCCCAATTAGTTTGGTTGTGGATAGCTTGTGATTTAACCAACATTGAATGGTTTTTCGATAGAGCGTTTGCATTTTCGGGGATTTCAAAATACCTTTAGTTGCAATCAACAATCTAATTATTTGAAAAGACTGTTTGCCGTCGTAATGGTCGTTGCCATCCTGTTCAATACCGGGGGCTATGACTTGTTTTTTAAATTTCTGATGTATCGGTCGGAAAGCAAGATATTCGACAGGATCAACAACAATCGTTATAGTGCTTCTGATCTTATCGAAATAAAGGTTCCCGTGGTTTTTCCTGAGCAGGCTTCCCCGGAATGTTCGGGAGAGTACGAAGCAATTGGCGGCCAAATTCAAATCAAAAACAACAAATACGATTATGCCGAGATAAAAATCACGCAAGACACCCTATATCTTCGCGTAATACCCAATCCTGCATTAAGTAAGCTGGTTAAAGCCAATGTTCTATATGGCAAACTGGTCAATGACCAGCCAAACTCCAGCACTAAACACTCCAATAACACTTTGGCCAAAAAAGGTTTAAGCCAAAGTATTCTTGTGAATTTTCCGGGTAATCAATCGCTTTCAGCTGGCGTTATCAAAAAAAGCTATCATAATTTTACAATTGACGGCATTCTTAAGCCATCTCTCGAAGTGGGCGCGCAGCCACCCGAAGCCTGATTTTTAGCCTCCGTCTTATTACTTTACGGTCTGCGGGCAGCAACCGGTAATACCGCGATTACTTGCCGATATTGTAAATCGCCTAATTGGACGAGCGCGGACCGGGAAGGCTAAACGCTTTCACAAATTATTTTAATTAAACTCAAAGAAGTTAATCATTATAGTTCGCCTTTAATGGCGACACTTAAAGACAGATAGATGAATAAAACAATACGTTATAAAGAAAATTCGCTTCTTAAAAGCAAAGGCGCTTTTTGGCTGGGGTTTTTAGCTGTTGCAATTGGCGTTGCGCTGCAGCTTCCTATGTATGTGAACTCGGCAGATATGGGCTACAGGATGGTAGGAATGCCTATGAGCATATCCATGGATATCGGCATGGGGCTCGTTGTTGTCGGCCTTTTTGTTACATTATACAGCCTGATCCCTCCCTTAGCGACAAAGGAGAATAACGATTACCAACTGAAGGTTCGAGCGCTGGATGACGCACCTATCAATTTTACGCATGTGGGTTTATTAATAGTGATGGCGATTGCAATAACGCTCGATGTAATGAAACCGACCATTCTATCGTTTGTCGTTCCAGGCGTGGCAAGAGAATATGGATTGAAATCACCGATTAATCCGCATGGCACTATCCCGGTTGCGTTACTCCCGTTGTCCGGCATTACGGGAACAGTGTTAGGGTCCTTCCTTTGGGGCTGGCTTGGAGACAGGATCGGACGCAAATCTTCTATACTCATGGCTGGCATTACCTTTATTGCCACCAGTTCCTGCGGCTCTATGCCCTCGTTTTGGATGAACTGCATGATGTGCCTCATAATGGGATGGGGCGTAGGCGGCATGCTTCCGATCATGTTCACGCTCATAGCTGAAAGCATACCGGCAAGGCATCGGGGATGGCTGATGGTACTTTTAGGCGGCGATATTGCCGGAGCCTATATTATAGCCAGCGCTTTAGCTTCCTGGCTGGTGCCGCATTACTCATGGCGCATTCTCTGGCTGATCGGTTTTCCCACCGGCGTCATGCTGATCCTTCTAAACAGATGGATACCCGAATCTCCCCGGTACCTGATTAATCATGGTAGGCTAAAAGAGGCGCAGGACGTAATGAAGCGCTTTGGCGCAGTGGCTATTAAAGAAAAAATATCGACAGCAATTGCGGAAACCAAGGTAAGAGATCAATTCCGCCAGCTTTTTCGTCCGCCTTTTCGCGAAATTACACTCACAGTCGCTTTATTGGCCCTTGGCGGCGGCTTTGTGCAGTTTGGGTTTCAGCTATGGATACCCTCTAATCTGCAGCGTATGGGATTGAGCGAAGCGGGCTCGTTTCAACTATTGCGCAATGCCGCACTGATCGGTTTCCCGCTTAACTTTCTTATCGCATGGATGTACGGATTTTGGAGCAGTAAATGGACCATCGTGGGATTAACTCTGCTTACCGCTGCATCTATGACGGGGTTTTTATTCGCCGGATATTCTATTATACACCATCATGTACTGCTTTATGCGTTGCTTATAGTGCCCATTTGGGGCATAAGTTCGGTCATCTCCATCCTTTCTGCGTATGCGGCCGAAATATACCCCACACGAGTACGTTCGCGCGGAAGCGGCCTGGTGGCAGGATTCAGTAAATTCGGCGGCGTTCTTATCATCGCGATGGTTGTATTAGCTATAGCTCCTCCGTCTATCGCAGCCACAGCGTTGATTGGCGCTGTTCCACTGGTGTTGGCAGCAGCGGCGATAATTTTTTATGGCATCGAAACCCGGAAACGTCAATTAGAGGATATTACAGCAGAACAGCTTACAGGTACGCAAATGGCAACGGTGGACGTAGAAGCAAAATAATTTAAAGCAAGACCGGGGTGTTTACCCGCTCTCATTACGAAATGCGCTATATTTGAGGGTCGCTGCATTTACGGCTACCTACTACAACAAACAACATGAATAACCAAACGCAAACAGTAACAGATTTTGTAAATCTTTTAGATTACAGCAACAATATTATATTCAACATGACGGCCGATGAAGTGTCAGCGGCTGTCACGTCCGGCGATGCATCCCGCGTGCGCCAGATCGAAGGTCAGTTTGCCATAGTAGAAAAAGTGGGCAGAGAAGTATTTATGGCTCGGTCTATCGGTCGGCCGATGCGTTACTTTTTAGCTAAGCAGGTATCGGGCCCGCTGTTGATCGTGGCCGAACGTATCGACGAGATATTCGAGTATTTAAAATCGAAAGGCTTACATAAACAATTTCACCCGTCCTATACCCGTATGGTACCTGCCCACTTTGTGGTGCGGCTCGAGATCATCGGTTGCCCGGATCCCAACCCGGTTTATACCCGGTTCTTCGAGCCCAAAAGAAATGCATTGACCAACGACCTGGACCAAATCGGGAAAGCCTATATGGAAGCGCTGGCAGCCGAGTGCCGCAAGTGGCTGTTGACTATTCCGGATAATGAGCCGGTCGGCGTTCTATTTTCGGGCGGCATCGACAGCGGATCGGTGTTCCTGGCATTATATGACCAAATGCTTAAGCTCGGTATCTCGCCGCAGCGGTTAAAAGCATTTACGCTGTCAGTTAATGGCGGCCCGGATGCAGAACAGGCACATAGCTTTCTGGACCAGTTGGGCATGTCTATATACCTCGAGGTGATCGATGTGCCAAAGTCGGCGGTGGATTACAAAGAGGCTATTCATGTTGTCGAGGATTATAAGCCGCTCGACCTCGAATCGGCAACCATGGCACTTGCTTTATGCAAACAGATCAGGCAATTATATCCCGAATGGAAATATCTTGCCGATGGCGATGGCGGCGATGAAAATCTGAAAGATTACCCAATTGCAGCCAATACCGAGCTAACCATTCGCAGCGTACTGAACAATATGATGCTTTACCAGGAAGGGTGGGGCGTCGATAAGATCAAACACTCGCTTACCTACTCGGGCGGCCAAAGCCGCGGCCACGTACGTTCTTATGCGCCGGGCCGAAAGCTCGGGTTTAAAGGGTTTAGCCCTTACGCGCTGCCCAACGTCATTGAAGTAGCCGAAGGCATCCCGTTTATCCAGTTAACCGACTGGAACGAGGAAGCGCTTTATGCATTAAAAGGAGAGATCGTTCGCCGCGGTATAAAAGCGTTGACCGGGATGGATATGCCTGTATTCGAAAAACGCCGGTTCCAATTGGGGGCTGCATCAGAAAACACGTTTAAGCAATTGTTCCCGCAGGGAGAATTTGCATACCGTACTTATTTTCACTCGCTTTATGCCGCACAGCCGGGAAATTGAACGGTTACGACCGGTGAAAAACCGCGTTGACCCGGACGTTCCCTATCATTTTCTGCATGAAACGGAGCCGGACGCCAATGGCCGGCTGCAAAGGGTGAATACCATTTTTCTGACGGGAAAGGAATGCGCGTTCAAATGCCTGATGTGTGACCTGTGGAAGAACACGCTGGATGGAACTACACCCAAAGGCGCGATCTTAAAACAACTGGATCACGCTCTTTCACGCTTGCCTGAAGCAGATGTGATAAAACTCTACAACAGCAGCAATTTTTTTGACCCCAAAGCCGTTCCTCCGAAAGATTACGCTGGTATAGTTGAACGTGTAAAGCCATATCAAAGGGTAATCGTCGAAAATCACCCCAAACTCTGTAACGAAAGCTGCGTTGATTTTGCCGGGCAATTAGATGGTAAACTGGAGATAGCCATGGGGTTGGAAACCATCCACCCGGATGTGCTGCCTTTGCTAAATAAACAAATGACGGCCCGCGATTTTGCCCGGGCCGCGTCTTTCCTGGTAAACCATGATATAGACGTTCGGGCATTTATCTTGCTTAACCCGCCTTATCTTACCGGGATCGATGAAAATACCAGGTGGACTATAGCTGCGATCGATTTCGCATTTGAAAGCGGCGCAACCTGTTGCTCTGTCATTCCTACGCGGCCGGGTAATGGCGCGATGGAGCTGCTGCAAAAAGAAGGCAAGTATGTATCACCGTCGCTGGACATACTGGAAGAAGTCGCGGAACAGGCCATTAGATTAAAAAAAGGGCGCGTTTTTGTCGATACCTGGGACATCGGGTTTTTGTCAAAATGCCCAATGTGCTTTGAAATACGCAAAAACCGCCTGGACGCCATGAACCGTGATCAGCAGGTCCAACCGAAAGTTAATTGCACTTGCCAACCCATTTATGCCTGAACTTACTGATAACCAATTTGATATTGTCGTTGCCGGCGCAGGCTTCGCCGGCTCGATCACGGCCCTGATCCTGAATAATCTCAACTTTAAAGTTTGCCTGGTCGAAAAGGGCAAACATCCCCGTTTTGCTATAGGTGAATCATCTACCCCTGTGGCCGACCTGATGCTGCGCGAATTATCTTCAAAATATAATTTGCCCTGGCTGTATAACTTTTCGCGGTACGGAACCTGGCAGGCATCTCATCCCGAAGTTGTTTGCGGGATCAAGCGTGGCTTCAGTTTTTTTAAGCATTATCCAAACGAAGATTTTACGACCGATGCCAACCATAAAAACGAGTTGCTCGTTGCCGCGAGTGTTAACGATGTACAATCGGACACCAATTGGCTGCGGGCCGATTTTGACGCATTCCTCGCAGACAAGGTAAAGGAAGCCGGCATCACCTATCTTGATCTGGCAGAACTGGAAGCCGCTGAATGGAACGACGACTGGAACCTGACTATCTCGCGTCTGAACGATCGTGAAACTATCCATACCTCTTTCTTGATAGACGCCACCGGGGGCGGTATATTGGCGGATAGGCTGTTTGGTGTCAGGTCATCAGCCGATGGATTTTTGACCAACTCGTTTGCCGTATTCTCTCATTTCGACGATGTACCAAGATGGATAAACACACTTCGGCAGAATGGGATCCCGACTGAAGATTTTCCCTATGACCCGGACCATTCGGCACTGCACCAGGTTTTGGACGAAGGTTGGATGTGGATGCTGCGATTTAACGACCGGCGCACCAGTCTGGGATTTGCGCTGGATGGAAACAAGTTTTCTTACGCGGGTTTATCCGGCGAACAGATATGGAACAATACTTTACAAAAATATCCAGGTCTTGGGATATTAAAGGGTATCGCATTATCAGTTCAACCCGGCAGGATCATCAAATTAGAAAGGCTCCAGCGCCGGTTGGACAGGTGCTGTGGCACCGGGTGGGCCGCACTCCCGCATACGATTGGATTTGTCGATCCTTTATTCAGTTCGGGCATTGCCCATACACTTTCAGGAATCGAAAAGCTGGTTAATATCATCAGGCAAAACTGGAATGATAACGATTCGATGAATTCCGCTTTGGCACGATATGCACGTGCTGTTCTAAAGGAACTATCGCTGATCGACATGCTTGTTGCCGGCTGTTACCAAACCATGGACCGTTTTGAACTTTTTAATGCCTGGTCGATGCTTTATTTTGCGGCAACCATCGCGCACGAGCAAAACCTGATGAAGAAAAGAATGGAGGGGTACTTTCTATGCGCGGATAATGAAAGCATCCTTGAAATGGTGCAGACGTCCTATGCCGACTTGCAGCAAATGATCAAAGGCCATGTTCCGTCGACCGAAGACATTAAAGCATTTACCGATACTATCCGCGAAAGGATAAAGCCGTTTAACACCGCCGGCCTGTTGGACCTGTCGCTGAAAAATATGTACGAGCATACCGCAGCGCGCATATAGCAGCGTCACGACTGCGGTTTTGATATGCCCGAACGCTGTTTCGGTTTCAATGCATTCCTGAATTCTTCAGTCGTTACCTTCCTGGTATTGTATTTTTGGCGATAGGCGCGGTGCTCCTGGTCATTCGGATAAACGACCTTCTTTCCATAGGGGTAGGATGGCATAGCATGGAAAGGCAGTGGCTCGACGGTTTGGCCATTAGCTGTATTAAGGTCGCCATCCTTTACCCACCCTTCGCTATAGATCAGGAAATCGCGTTTCCAGTCCTTCGGTAATGCGGGTAAATTTCCGGCATCAAAGTCAATGCTTATTTCGTCGCCGCCATCACAAATTATATACTCGTCATCAGCTTTTTGCAGCAGCGGCAGCACGTCGCCGTACCGGGTATAATAGCCAGTCAGGTCGCGCCATTTTTGCCCGGTAGCCGGGTTATCATAGTCAAACCATTCCGGGCCGTAGGGGCCGCCTTTACGGTAAGTGGCGGAATACCCTCTGAAATTCAAGGCTGCGTCGGCCATAGTCAGGTCGGTCATCCTCATGGGGGCCTTCGTCTGTCCATTGGCAAAGAACACATTGTCCCAATAGATTTGCATGTTGGTTCGGATCCGAACGCGACGGTCAGTTTTGGTCAGAAACTTGCCGGAAAGATTGACAACCACCATTTTATCCCTGCCCATCGGGAAGCCGATATTCGGAATAACGGTTTTCCATTGCCCTTTGGCGTCGATTACCTGCAACTCCGGCGGATGTTGCTGGTATTTATCGCTCTGCGTCTCTGCCGTGTTGATACTGGCATCGCCGGGGAAAACCCATCCGCGTAAAAATAAATATAAGTCATCGGCACGCGCCTCCGGACCGAGGTTCAAAATCAGATCGTGTTTCGTAGCAAGACCCTGGTATTTGCCAAGCGTAAAATTCGAGGCGTATTGAAAATCATACCTGCTCAACTGCGGCAGCAGGTTGTTACCAAAGCCGTCGGTAGCCGAAACCGGCAAATGTTCTTTACTTACCCTGTATACTTTTTTACCAGGGAAAGGCGGCGGCACAAACCGCTCGTCCGCAAAAACATTGACCGAATCAGGATGGTCCACTGCAGTAAGGCCCGCCTTATCTACATATACGGCTTCCCAAAGCTCTTCGGTTATTTTCAGGCTGTATTTACCATTCCGGGGCGCCAGTTTATCGCCCGGTATAAGAAGGTACTCTTTTGAGGCGTCAGAAAAAGAATAGGCAGTGTCTTTGCCGTTTATAGCCACAGGCATACCCAGCGCGCTGCGCCAAAGCATATCTTTTACGAATTCATATTTCTTGCCATTCCAGGTAAAAAGGAAGGGACAGGAACCTTTTAGCTTTTCCAGTTCCAATATACGGTTAGTTTTACTTGGGTCGACAATAGTTTGCGGCGTACCGTTTGGCCAGACGATCCGGATAGCATCAGGCTTACTTCGCGCACCCATGCCAAACTCGGTTACCGGCCCTGTAACGGTCTTCATCTGGTAAAGATCGCCCACTTTCAATTCTACCTGGGCGCCAATACCCAGCCTGTTGTTTTTGCTGTTGCCGTATGCCAGGCCCTGCAGTTGTACCTGGATATTGTGGTTATTACTTCCCCCATCGTTTCTAAGCAGCTGCGTGCCCGAAGGCCCCGACAAAAAGATATCTTGATCCCCGTCCTGGTCGAAATCGCCTGTCCTGGCGCAGTAAGCCTGGGTAGCGGTTTTAGGTAACAGGAACGAAACATCGCTAAAGCCCTTAGTGGTATCGTTATGAAACAGTTTTATTCCTCTTTTGGAGTTGTCTTTATTTATACCGGCGATAAGCAGGTCCTGGTGCCCGTCGTTATCAAAATCAATAAAGGCGGCATCCTTTACATCTATTCCTTTTAGCGAATTAGACAGTGTTGCCGACGCGGGGTCGACTGTAAATTTCTGTCCTGAATTTTTGAGCAGTGAGCATTTGCCATTCTCGCCACCGGCCAAAAATATGTCGAGCAAACCATCATTGTTGTAATCGCCCAAAGCGAAAGCGGTGCCCGCAAAGCCCGGATTTTGCAGGCCGGCCGGGCCGGTCATATCGCTGAAATGAGAATGACGGTCGTTATTTAACAGTTGCAGATGGCCGGTTTCGTTGAGCATAACGATGTCCAGGTCGCCGTCCGAATCCCAGTCGCCAAAACGCATATACCTGGTGCCGCCCGGATTTGCTGTCAGCCCCATTGCCGCTGCATTTTCAGTGAAGGTACCGTCACCGTTGTTGCGGTAAAATTTGTTCGTTCCTTTTTCGGCTATGTACATATCCAGGTCACCATCCTGGTCAAGATCGGCAAACAATAATTGGCGGGCCTGGCCCGTATTAGCCAAGCCTGCGTTATCGGTTAGTTTGGCGAAGCTGCCGTCGCCCTGGTTTTTGTATATAATGGTGCCTTTGTCAGTCGCGACAAACAGGTCCTGGTAACCATCGTTGTCGTAATCGGTAAAGGCTGCGGCCAGGTCATGGCCTTCATGCTCAATTCCGCCTGAAACTGAACAGGATTCGAAACCGCCGATCTTGCTTACCCACAATTTATATTGTCTTTCGCCATCAGGCTTAACAAAGCTCGCATATACATACAAATTTCCGTTGGCTTCCCGGTCGGCGACAGCTAACACGGAATTGGTCGCATTTAGCCCTTTATCGAAAGGCAGGCCGACATGGTCCACGTCTGCAAAGGTTACGCTTTTAAAATTCCGGCTATCAGCCTCAGTTATTTGTTCATCATCGTTGACGATAATGCCGGGCGAACCGGCAACCATTTTTGGAAACTCGACTGCATCATGGTCCGAGTCATACAGAGGCGTTATTTTCATCAGTTGGTGAAATTGCCGGATATAAGGCAGCGCCTGGGGGCCCTGGCCGGCTTGTAAAAGAGAAAGCGCGTGGCTGTAAAACTCATTTGCTGACGATGGAAATTGGGGCGATATCTTTTTAACGCCCTCTAAAAAATATCGTGCGGAATCGGCTTGGTTATTGCCTGCAAATATCTCCGCCAACTGTAAACGGGTAACGATATTGGCAGGCAGCAGGTTGAGTACCTTTAGCAGGTAGGACTTTTTCCAGGTTGCATCCGATCCTGCCGGACCCAGGCCCGACAATTGATATAAAGCCTTTACATTTTTGGGATCGGTCTTTAATACGCCCTGTATCTCGTTAATCGCGCCTTGCCGGTCCTGTTTGCCTTCAAGCGCTTCGGCCAGGATCAACTCCAGGTCGGCATTTCCGGGTTTGACCTTAAGCCCCGTCCGGGCCTCTTCGGCTGCCTTGTCGTAATTTTTCTGAAGAATGTAAAGCTTAACCAGGTCGATATAATTGAGGATTTCATCCGGGTTTACCTCGATTGCCTTTTGAAAAGCGGCCTCTGCTTCGTCCAGGTGGTTTTGTGACATATACATCAATGCAGCTAACCTTGGATCAGTTTGATTGTTAGCGGTGTTGCCAGGTTTGTGTTTACATCCTGAAAAGACAACAAACAGCATCAAAAAATATGTCGACGGAAGATGGTAAATGAGTTTCTTTCGGAAATGGGCAGAGGTAATCATAGTAAAGATTGCGGTTAACCGGATGCGGGCAACTAAGTTATGAATAATTAGCATAACTCCGACCGGATGATAATTTCGGGTTATTGGATATTTTGCGATATATTTACCATCGGCAGCGAAATTGATATAGTGACCCAGCCAAAATGAATAAACCAAGACGCATACCCCAGATAATTACTATCATCCTGTTTGTTATTCTGCTTACTGGCAGTGCACTGATTTCAAGGCAGGATCTGTTACCCGGAAGCAGCAACTCGTTACAGCGCGAAGATTCGTCACTTTCTCAATACGGTTTTTTCCTGAAACCGGTTAATGAGGAGGCGAATATTCATTTCAGGCACACGCCGCCAACGGTCGACCCAAAGCTGAAACCCATTGAGCGCCAAATCGCATCTATGGGAGCCTCGGTATCTGTGGTCGACTTCGACAATGATGGGTGGAATGATATTTATTTCACCAATAGCCGGCCCGGCAGTCATAATGCGCTATACCGGAACCTGCACAATGGCAAATTTGAAGAAGTAGCAGAACAGGTTGGTTTGGCCGACTTAAATCGGATGGGGACGGGTGAATGTATGGGCGCCGTTTGGGGCGATTTTGACAATGATGGTTATGAAGACCTACTCGTATATAAGTGGGGTAGACCGGAGTTGTATCACAATGAAGGCGGTAAAAAGTTTACAAATGTAACTGAAGGCAGCGGGTTGCCGGGGTGGGTTAATGCCAACTCGGCGATATGGCTCGATTTTGATGGCGACGGGATGCTTGATGTCCTGATTTGCGGTTATTATAACGAAAACATCGATCTCAGCCATTTAAAAGACACGAAGATAATGCCCGAGAGCTTTCGCTACGCCAATAACGGTGGCCGAAAGTACCTGCTTAAAAATATGGGTAACGGCAAATTCAAAGACGTAACGGCCGAATATGGTATCAATTCCACCAAATGGACTTTGGCCGCAGCATCGGCCGATCTGAATGGTGATGGGTATCCCGATCTGATACTGGCAAACGACTATAACGTTGATGAGCTTTATATCAATGACCACGGGAAACGATTTATAGAAAAGGGCCGCCAGGCCGGTATTGGCTATATACCTAAGAGCGGCATGAGCGTAGCGCTAAGCGATATTGATGATAGCGGCCTGTTGGGTTTCTATACAACCAATATTACCGAGAAGGGCATACTGATACAAGGGGACAACTATTGGAAACCCATAAGTACTGCCGGCAATGACCTCAAGTTTGCCAACCTGGCTCAATTGGCAGGCATTGAAAATGCAGGCTGGGCCTACGGGTCTCAATTTGGCGACCTGAACAACGATGGATACCCTGATCTGTATGTTGCAAACGGATTTATCTCCGCAAAAAAAGGCACCTCTTACTGGTATGATTACTCGAAAGTTACCGGCGGTAACGCGGCGATTATCGGTGATGCCAGGAACTGGCCTGACATGAAAGGCAAAAGCCAATCGGGATACCAGGTAGACAAGATTTGGCTGAATAACAGCAGCGGCTTGTTTGAAGATGTTTCTGACAAGATATGTCCTTACGAGGATTACGATGGCAGGGCGGTTGCTATGGCCGACTTGTGGAACCGCGGTGTGCTGGACGTCATTATAGCTAACCAGGACAATATTCCGCTGGTTTACAAAAATGAACAGCATAACAACAACCATTGGATAGACTTTGATCTGCATGGCACGGTAAGTAATGCCAGTGCTATCGGCGCCAGGGTAGTGTTGGAATGGAACGGCAAAAAACAAGTGCAGGTGGTAACCGCCGGAATGGGTTTCTCCAGTCAGAACCAGCACCGGCTTCATTTCGGTTTAGGTAAAACTGCAAAGGTTGACCGGGTAGTAATTTACTGGCCGTCCGGACAGCGGCAAGAGTTGACAAGCCCCCCGGCCGACCAGCTGCATGTCATTAAAGAAAATAAAGCGAAAGCATGATGGAAGCAGTTGAAGAGAAAAATATAACTACCGTGGCATCGCGATCTTTGTTCGATAAAAGCTATTTTTCTTATTTGCCGCCTGCTTTTATCACATTGATATTGCTGATCGGCCAATTATCGTTCGGCATTCTCGACAGTTATATTAATGTTATAGGCGCCATTGTTACATCTGTGCTGGCGGAGATGCTGTTGGGCAGGTTTGTGCTTGGAACCAGGAAGAATCTCGCCAGTGCTTATATCACGGGTATCAGCGTCGGTATCCTGATTCGCTCCAACGTATTATGGCCGTATATCGTCACCGCGCTGATATCGATCATGTCTAAATATGTTTTGCGTTATAAAGGCCGGCACTTGTGGAATCCATCCAATTTCGGGGTTTCCTGGATGCTGCTGATGGCGTCAACCTATGTCGCAGGGCTAAGTATGCAATGGGGGAGCAATTTGGCGGCTATGGTGGTGATATGGGTTTTAGGGTTAGGTATTGTTTACCGGGCTAAAAAACTCCATGTGACGCTTGCCTATGTAATAAGCTTTATCTTGTTTGGGTATATCCGGAGCCTGATCACAGGTGATACTTTTCTCGCTGAAATATCGCCGCTTACTGGTCCGATGTACCAGTTGTTCATATTTTTTATGATTACCGATCCCGGCACTACAGTATCTAAAAAGAATTGGCAGGTTGTAGTTGTAATAGTTGTTGCCCTGGTAGAATTTCTGTTGAGACTGGATGGGGTTATTTATGCCCCGTTTTATGCGTTGTGCGTCGTAGGGCCGGTTGCCAAATTTATCGATCTGAAGGTAAGTTCAGCGGCAGTGAAGAAAGCAGCTTAACAAGCGCAAGCAATTTATTGACAGGCGCAGCAGCCTACTGCCTGACACTGTAAGGCATACGTTCACAATGGTAAGGGAACGTACAATTCAGTAACTAAAATATTAAAAATATTATTTCTTAGTCGCTTTTTGTGCGCTGTGTTTTATCGCGCCATTTTTGGTTGTTGGCTCGGGCTTTTTAGCATTAGATGCGGCTTTATTCACAGGTGCTACGGGGTTTTTTGCCGATTTGGGCGCCGGTGCTTTTTTAGCGGCTGGTTTTGCCGTAACCGGAGTGCTCTCTTTTACAGGCGCTGTGGCTTTTTCCTTTTCTTTCGTCGGTTCCTGTTTAATGATCAGCCCTTTAACGATCTTCTTGGCGAGCTTTTTTGATTCTTTCTCAATATCTATCGACACATTTTTTTCATCCTGGCCCAATTCGCTGGTGATCGATCTGAGTACTTTGGCCAATCGTTTATGGATCGAGTCTTTCGTTTTTTTCTTCAGGGCTTTCACCGGTGATTCCTGCTTTTCTGTTTTCATTAATACGGAGTTTAGTATCAAATGTAGATGTTATACATATAAAGTTAATATTATTTTTATGTTAACTAATGGCAAAAAACCTATATATGATATAAATCACTTAACATTAATCGGTGGTCTTATTTTATTAGGTAAGCGTTCGTACGTTTCCTGGAGTCAGCCGGCACCGTATTCTTTAGTGATCAAAATGATACTATGCCGGCGATGCGGTTAATATATTCGCGCTGCAGAAGCCAAATAAGAGTAACCGGAACAAAAATTACGGATTTTATTAACCTCGCACCAAAGAATCCGTACAACAATAAAAATATTGCCGGCGCATTTTTTTTATTGCAGAAAACCCTTATTTTCACAAAATACACTATAACCTAAACGCATGAAGTACTTTGGCTATTCATTATTACTTATCCTATTTGTTACATTTTATCAAAATTCATCTGCACAAAAAACCGGTCTTATCAATTCGGGCGACACCATAAAAAAGTGCATCACACTTTACGATTCGTCACGATACAAGGACGCGCTCCGTTCACTGAATACGATAAGCAGGAGCGACACCAATTATGTTTGGGCATTGTACCAAAAGGCGCTAAACTGCGAGGCAGACAGCCAGTACAGCCAGACACTTAAATATTGCGAGGAAGCGTTTTCACTAAAGGAAGGCAAGGATTACGAGCCGGATATTTATAATACTTATGGCAACACGCTTGCCGATATGCAGCAATATGACCGGGCGCTGAAGGTGTTCGACGATGCCATTGCCAAATATCCATCTTATGCGCTGCTGTACTTTAACAAAGGCGTGGTAATGACGGCAGCCAAACGCTATGCGGATGCCGAGACCTGGTTCCAAAAAGCACTTTTGATAAATCCTTACATGTACAGCGCACATTACCAGTTGGGGCTGGCGGCAATACGCCAGGGCAAGATTGTGCCGGCTTACCTCAGCTTTTTGGGCTATCTGCTTGTAAACCCTCAGGGAAGGTATTTTTCAAATTGTATAAAATTTTTAAATGCCATATCACGCAGTACCGACGATATACTGGAATTTAAAAACAACCGGACAGCCTCGCCGGATGATAATTACCAGGCTGTGGAAGACATTATATTTTCAAAGATCGCGCTCGACCAGGGGTATAAGCCCATTATCGCGCTTGACGATCCCATAAGCCGCCAGATACAGGCTGTGTTCGAAAAAATTGAATATAGACCCGATAATAAAGATTTCTGGATACAGTATTACGTCCCTTTTTACAAGAAGATACATAGCGAGGGCAAGTTTGAACTGTTTATCAATCATATTTTCTCGAATGTAAATATTCCCGTCATCCAGGACTTTAATAAAAAAAAGAAAAAGGAACTGGAAGCATTTGATAGCTATGCCGCCAATTATTTCAATAGTATTCGCAACACACGCGAGTTTTTTTACAATAAGAGAGACACTGTAATGCAAACCTATTTCATAGAGGACGGCAAACTTGTAGGCAAAGGCACTTTAGCCAATAAAGGGAAAATACTTACGGGTCCGTGGGTGGGTTATTACTGGCCGGGCAACCGCCAGGACTATGGCATGTACAACGCCAGCGGCGGCCGTGAGGGCGAATGGAATTTTTACTTCTTTTCCGGTCAACTAAAGGCAAAGGAGCATTATGTGAATGGAAAGCTGGAAGGCGGACAGGACTATTATTTTGATAATGGCAATATATCGTCGCACGATAATTATGTAAATGGGAAGGCGGATGGGCTA
Source organism: Mucilaginibacter sp. (assembly GCA_035545315.1). Classification (GTDB taxonomy): domain Bacteria; phylum Bacteroidota; class Bacteroidia; order Sphingobacteriales; family Sphingobacteriaceae; genus Mucilaginibacter. The sequence continues at coordinate 97,232 of DASZYQ010000012.1, forward strand.
ATAACGGGGTATTATTATGCAGGTGCGATCAAATCAGCCGCATATTATAAGCTCGACAAAAAAGAAGGCGAGGATAAAGAATATTACTCCAATGGCAGCTTGCTTTCCGTAAGCAACTACTCGAACGATTTGCGCTCAGGGCCGGCTATTGAATATTATAAAAGCGGCCAGAAAAAAGCGGAAGGAACCTATCTGAATGGAAAGTCTGACGGCCCGTACAAGTCGTATTATGAAAGCGGCGGCGTATCTGACGAAGGTCAGTACCTAAAAGATAAAGCCGAAGGTGAATGGAAGTCATATTATGAAAGTGGCAAAGTAAAGGAAGTACGGCATTTCGTCGATGATGCTGAAGAGGGCCAGCACACCGAGTATTTCGAAAACGGCCACGTTTCGGCCAGCTATATTGCAAAAAAAGGGAAAATAAATGGCGAGGCGTTGTATTATGCCAGCAACGGAAAAATGTTGGCCAGGTATGTATACGATAACGGCAGCATCCGTTCGGTAAAATACTTTGATGGTACAGGCAAGGAATTAAGTTCGGCCGACGCCAATGGTGAAGGCATCAATGTGACCGAATATACAATAGACGGTTATAAGAAAGCGCGTGTCAGCTATGACAACAAAGGCAATCTAAAGGATACAGATACCATCTACAGTCCATCGGGAAAGGTTACACAGATCAATCATTTCAGTGGCGGCGAATTTAACGGATTAGCAACCAACTATTATCTGAACGGAAAAAAGAAGAACGAAGTGAACATGACTGATGGCAAAGAGGATGGGTATTACATTGGATATTATACCAACGGGCAGGTGCAGGCCGAAGGCTGGATACATAACGGCGATTACCAGGGTGAATGGCGCTATTATGACGAACCCGGACGCTTAACCTTTATAACAAATTATCTTGACGGCGAACTAAACGGCTATAAACAGGAATTTAACCAGGACGGCAGCCTTTCGATCGAAGAAAAATATCACCGTGGCTGGCTTTTAAAATTAACGCAGTACGGTCCGAAAGGTAAGGTCATCGCAGTTGATTCGTTTCCTAAAGGGTCTGGTAAATACACTTTAGCGTATCCCGATGGCAGGATGATGGCGGAAGGCACCTATAAAAATGGTGATTTCGACGGCGTTTACAAAACCTACTATTTCGATGGCAGCCCCGAAAGCATTGCATATTACAGGAACGGCCTCCGTGATAGCGTTTATATAAGCTACAACTATGGCGGGAAAAAGTATTCTGAGGGCCGGTATAAAAATGGAATCAAGTCGGGTCAGTGGAAATACTACGATGAGGACGGGAAATTAGACAATATCGCTCAGTACACTAACGATATGCTCAGTGGCGAACGCACCTATTACTTTCCTGACGGCAAGACACATTCAATAACAACCTACAAGGACGACCAATTCGCAGGGCCGACTATCAAATATGACCCTGACGGTAGTCTTGCCTACCAGGTGGCCTTTGAGGACGATGCAGCAAAATCCTATACCTACAATGGCAGTGATGGAAAACCTGTTGCGCCTATCGTCATAGCTCCTGATAATACACTGATGAAATCGTTTTTCCAGAACGGCAAAGTATCAAGAGAAACGATGTACAGCGACGGCATAAGGAACGGCCAGGAGATACTATATTATACCAACGGACAGATGCGTTCGGTCGACACGGTTTCATACGGAATTTATGAAGGCACGTCGAAACAGTATTACCCCAATGGCAAGATGAAATCAGAATATCATTACAGAACCGATAATGCCACGGGTATTTGCCGGGAATATTACGAAAACGGCGCCTTGAAGAAAGAAATTGCCTTTGACAATGGAATAAACCAGGGGCCTGCAAAATATTATGATGAAAATGGCAGACTTGTAAAGACTATGTTGTACTGTTTTGGTACCCTAATAGCAGTGAAGAATGAAAAGTAGATCGAAGTGTATTTTTGCTATCGCCGGACTATTGATTTTTTCGAACCTTACGCAAGCACAAAATTTGGATGAGGTACGTAAGCAGTTCCCCGACGAGAAAGCCGTATTACTTAATAAGATACTGGAATATAACATCACCCTGAAGGATGGCCAGCCCTACGTGGAAAGCCATGAGTCGCAGCAGATCGGGTTCCTGAACAATAAAGCAACGGCTTATATGGGCCAGTACGGCTTCTCGCACAGCGACTTCCAGGAATTAATAGCCTACGAGGCTTATACCCGCACGCCCGACGATAAAAAACTGAAAGTAAACGAGTTCAAAACCAGTACGGATAAGGAAAGCTTTGTTTTTTATGACGACGTAAAAGAGACCAGCTTTAATTTTCCGTCTGTCGAGCCCGGCGCGGTTGGCAACCTCGACGTTTCGTGGCATAACAAGGACCCGCATTTATTGTCGCCTTATTATTTTACCAGCTATATGCCAATTGTAAACAGTGAGCTGAAGATCAATGTGTCCAAAGATATTTCATTGAAATATGTACTGGCCGGATTAGATACCAGTAATATTACCGTGCATATCGAAAGCAGGCGCCGCGACAATATTTATACATTCCAGTATAAAAACTGCCCGTCGGACAAGCGCTATCCCGACGAACCAAATTTTGCCTGGTATTCGCCGCACGTAATTTTTTACATTGAAAATTACAAAGATGATAAGGGTGGCACCGTCTCGTACCTGGCCAACAACGACGACCTTTATAAGCTAAGCTACAGCTACATCAAATCGATTAACACGAGCCCGGGCACCGAACTGAAACGTATTACCGACTCACTGACAGCGGGAGCAACAACAACCGAAGAAAAAGCGAGAAGAATATACTCGTGGGTACAGAAGAATGTCAAATATGTGGCGTTTGAAGATGGTATGGGCGGATTTGTTCCTCGTGACGCAAGTTTGGTATGCAGCAGGCGTTTTGGCGATTGCAAGGATATGGCCAGCATATTGACGGAAATGTTGAATACTGCAGGCGTCACCGCGTATTTTACCTGGATAGGTACGCGCGATCTTCCCTATAAGTTTACGCAACTGCCACTGCCGCTCGTAAGCAACCACATGATCTGCACTATACTGCTGAATGGAAAATATGTTTTTCTTGACGGTACAGACCCTACATGTGTTTTTGGCATGCCTTCGTCGGCCATACAGGAAAAGGAGGCCATGATTGGGATAAATGATAAGGAATATAAGATATTGCATGTGCCCGTAATCGATAAATCGCAAAACACGCTTACTGATACCACCTGGCTTGAATTAGGCACCGGCGGGATAACAGGAAAGATCAGGGAGGATCTTACCGGGTATTATGCCAGTGATACGTATGCCAAGATCATGTTCTGGAACATGAAGGATGTCGACGATTACATGAAGGAGGAATTTGTGCGCGGCTCTAATAAATTTCACCTTGATACCTTTCGCATCGATAAGAAAAAAACGACGGGTTATATAACACTGTACGGTGATTTTAAACTGCCTGATTATGCCAAAAAAATAGGCAACGATTACTATCTGAATATGAACCTTTTCAAGTTCTATGAAAATCAACAGATAGAATATCCGCAGCGAAAGGTGCCGGTTCAATATGATTTTAATTTCAGTAAAAGATACGTCACCATGTTAAAAATACCCGACGGTTACAAAGTAAGTTACCTGCCGCCGGGAAAAAGCTATCACAACAATGTATGGGGCTTTAGTATCAGTTACGAGCAAAAAGGTAATTGGGTGGTGATGACCCAGCAATTTGACAACGACAACCTGATGCTGACCAGTGACAAGTTCGTGGCCTGGAATCAGGTTCTTAAAAATCTTTTCCCCTTATATAAAGAAACTCTAAGCCTTTCAAAGAATTAAAAGCATGAAAAAAACGCTATTTTCCTTATTGGCCGCAACGCTGGCTGCCCCATGCCTTTTTGCGCAAACTCCCGAAAAATGGGTCGATAAACCCGTTTTGACAACATTAGATGCAAAATACAGTAAAGAGTCGGCCGTCGTGCTTTCGGATAAGACAAGTATTGAATATGTCGATAACAGCAAAACTAAGGAACTGGAAGAGTACTACTCTACGCACAGGCTGATACATATCAACGACGATCGTGGTATCGAGGGTTTTAATAAAATATATCTGAACATCGCCGAGAACTCTGACATCGTCGAGATCAAAGCACGCACGATAATGCCGGACGGAAAAATCATTGAACTGGACAAAAGCAATATCAAGGATATTAAAGAGGACAACGGTAACATTTACAAGATATTTGCTATGGAGGGGCTTGAAAAAGGGTGCGAGATCGAATATTACTATACTTTTAAAAGGCCGACATCTTTTTTTGGAAGAGAGATCGTACAGGAAAGCGTGCCCTTGTTAAAATCGTCATTCAAAATATTAGCCCCAGCCCGGCTGAAGTTCGATATTAAACCGTACAACTGCACGGCTGCTGTTTCGGATACCGTTATAAACGATAATCGAATCATGCAGTGTGAATTGGGTGAGGCACCCGGGGCCGAGGAAGAAAAGTACTCCACTTACGTAGCGAACCTGAGAAGGGTTGAATACAAATTGAGCTACAACGATGCGACAGCGAAAGGCGAGCGCCTGTTTACCTGGAATGAGCTGGCAAAAAGGGTCTATAGTATTTATACGTATACAACGGATAAGGAAAGCGGCAAAGTTGCTGACCTTATCAAGAAAAACGGCTGGGACCAGCTGGGCGATGAGGTGTCAAAAATAACCGCAGTCGAAAATTATATCAAAAAAACATACTCATACGAAGAAAACCTGGAAAGCGAAGACGGCAATAAGCTCGAAACCGTGCTGAAAAACAAAGTAGGCGGCACTATCGGTACGCTGCGCCTTTACAGCACTATATTTAGCCAGCTTGGAGTAAATTACCAGTTTGTGCTTACCTGCGACCGAAACAAGGACATGCTTGACCGTAGATTCGAGAACTGGAATAATTGCGACTACACGCTTTTTTATTTCCCTGCCGAAAACAAGTTTATCGCTCCAACCCGGCCCGATTACCGGTATCCCTGGATATTACCGGCCTGGGGATCGGAAAACGGCTTGTTTTGTAAACGTATGTCGCTGGGGGGCTATACAACTGCCATGGCTGATGTAAAGAACATTCCGCTTGAGGATTATAGCAAATCGTTCGAGGATATCGAAACGCGTCTTGAATTGAATGGCACGTTGGACTCGCTGACCATCGACGCCAGGCAAATTTATGCAGGTTACTGCGCGGTGGGACTAAGGGATGCCCTGAACTTTTCGAACGAGGACCAAAAAAGCAAGATCATTAAAGAATTAGCAAAGGCGGTTTCGAGCTCAGAGAATATTCTATCGTCCGATATCCAAAATCCCGATTTCGAAAAGGCTGGCGACAATACGCCGCTTGTCATTCACACTAAAACCAAATCGGGCGAACTGATAGAGCAGGCAGGCAATAAGCTGCTGCTGAAGATCGGCCTTGCTATCGGCCCGCAGGTTGAAATGTACCAGGAAAAGCCCCGCCAGGAACCTGTAGACATGGATTTTGGTCATGTCGAAGAACGAAAGATTGAATTTGTTATCCCTGCCGGCTATACCATCAGTAATATTAACGATCTGAAGATGGAACAAACCTATAAAGACGATAATGGTAACCTGACCATGGGCTTTGCCACCGATTACGAAGTGAAAGGGAATATATTGTCCGTGCATATTATGGAACAATACCGGAACACAACTTATCCGATGAACCAGTTCGACGCTTTCAGAAAGATCATCAACGCATCCTCGGATTTTAACAAAGTGGTACTGGTGCTGGAGAAAAAGAACAGTTAAGGTTCGAAGTGCTAAAGCTCTGTTTTGCTCTGCGGCAAAGTCGTTAATATTTGATTATCTTATTAAGAAAATTGACGTAATTCATAATCAATTAATTTACAATGTTTTGAACATTTTATTTGAAGGGCAAAAAATAGTTTTTTAACTTTGGGAAACGATTATTTTTTGTGCTAAAACGTCTATTTTCACTCGTCTTATTTTGTCTTCCGGGTCTGGTTTTATTGGGTCAATCCATTGACAACGCCGTTGTGTTAGCGCGTAAACAGGTTCCTGTATTATGCTACCATCAGATACGTAACTGGTGGGCAAGCGACAAGCAAATTGATAAGGATTATATTATACCTCCTGCTACATTCAAGGCCCACATAAAAATGCTGGCCGACAGCGGTTATCACACCATTTTACCCGATCAGTTATATGATTATTTAGTGGATGGAACGCCATTGCCGGATAAACCCATCATGATAACTTTTGATGATACAGACGGAGATGGATTTCAGATTGGCCGCCCCGAATTAATGAAGTATGGTTTTAAGGGCGTTTATTTTATCGTTACTACAAATATCGGTAAGAACAAGCATTACATCGACAAGGCGCAAATAAGGCAGCTTTCGGATGAAGGCAACGTGATCGCCTGTCATACGCAGGATCATGTGAATTTTAAGAAAATTAAGGGAAGCGGTTGGGATATTGAAGTCGATAAACCCACAAAGAAGCTGGAAGCCATTACAGGTAAACCTGTTAAATATTTTGCTTTCCCCTACGGCTTGTGGAATTCGCAGAACCTGCCCGAACTGCATAAACTTGGTTTCGCCGCGGCTTTCCAGCTAACCGATTTACGGGACCCGACAGATCCGCTGATGACCATCAGGCGGTTGATCGACTGCGGCTACTGGGATACGGGCACACTTGATTATAATATCAAACACGATTTTGGGCGGCCGGCTAAACCGGCGAAGGTTATGGCTCAATTATCCGTAAAGCATAGTCCCGTCGTTCTTCGCTCGCACAGGGACACATCCGGGAGTTCACGATGAAACCCCAACTTTAATTCAGGATTCTTCCCTTAATTTTTTGATCTCTTCGAGGGCCAGTACGTCGATCTGGTCTTTCGGTCGATTAACTGCTATCTTGTTGCTAATCAACTGATTGATATGTAAAAAGGGAATTTTAATCCCATCAATCCCAGCAACGGAAGCCATTTGAAGACAGACCTTTCATTGTGGTCATGATGTCAAGTTCTATCATATCACCTACGTAGAAGCTTGTCCACCCAGGCACAAATTCCATCGTTTCGAGAGAACTAAAATCGCCGTATTCTAAACCGACAAAACTCGTCCTTAAATTTTTCCTGTTTTCCAGAGTATCGTCGAGCCATAAGTCCAGATCGTCGGTACTACGATTAAAACCGTGAAAACGGGTTGCAAAGCCGCCGACCATAATATATCTCACATGATTTTCGTTTAGGCTGCGCCAAAACCTAAGCAGTTCCTCATCTAAGATGTCCATACGATTATTTATGACGGATAACAGCTCTTTTTAACAGCTTATTTGTTCGCAGCATTTTGGTGAACAATTGCAGTTTTTCTAAATCTGACCGGTAAATGTCCCTTTTCAGTTTTCCCGAATCTGCCAACTGTGCTAATTCTCCTGGGATAATATCCTTTTCTGATTTTGACATGGTAATACTAATATACGAAATCACGTAAATTATATAAAGCAAAAAAGTCTTTAGACTTACGACTAAAGACTTTTAACTTAAATTGGTACCCAGAGCCGGGGTCGAACCGGCACGGCCTTGCAGCCATTGGTGTTTGAGACCAACGCGTCTACCGATTCCGCCATCTGGGCATTGTTCTTTCAGAACCGGGCTGCAAATGTATTTAAACTTTCCTTTATCCGCAATAAATATTTTTGCCGGTAATACAGGCCCAATACCTCATTCAGGCGGCTTTCTTTAGCTTTATCATCCAATGTTTCGTAGCCTGATGTAAGTTCCTTCAGTTGTGCGCTGATGTCGTCATCTATAGCCATCACTTCATTGTTAATGTCCGCCAGTTTTTCCGGATTGTCCACTTCCATCAGCCGCTCGTTGATATCCATCATTTCCATCAGGAAGTCGGACGGCAATTGCGGCTTCGCGCCGTCGACCAGTAATTCGTGCTGGCGCAGGATATATTCCAGGCGTTTTGCGGGATCACTTAAGACTTGCCAGGCTTTATTGTTAATGGTGGAAAGTTCCAGTATTTCCTGCTGCTTATCTTCGGATTCGTTAGCGTAAAAATCGGGGTGATACTGCTTGCTCAGTTCATAGAATTTCTTTTTCAGGAAAGCCGTGTCTGGGTTAAATGATTCGGGTATGGCGTAGAACTCGAAGAAATTGATCATAATGGGCAAAGTTATACGTTTTACGCCGAACGTGATAGATTTTATGGTCACGGCAATCTAACGTACAAAGTACTACGTCTAAGGTAAAACAAAAATTCCCATCTTTGCGCATGACTTTGTTCGAACAGATCAGCCAAAAACCATTTTTTATTCTTGGACCCTGTGTAATGGAAAACCAGGATCTGCTTTATACGGTAGCCGAAAAAGTAGCCGGGATAGGCCAGAAACACACTGTTCCCGTCATTTTTAAATCCTCATTTGATAAGGCTAACCGCACATCTATTTATTCCTACCGCGGACCGGGCATTGAAAAGGGTATGGAAATGCTGCAAAAAGTCAAAGAGCGGTTTCAACTGCCGGTAACAACTGATATTCACGAACCCGGGCAGGCTGCGATTGTTGCGGACGTAGTTGATATCATACAAATACCGGCGTTTTTATGCCGGCAAACAGATCTGCTGGTCGCTGCGGCTAAGACGGGAAAAATCGTTAATGTGAAAAAGGCGCAGTTCCTGTCAGGCCAGGATATGTTTTACCCTGCGCAAAAAGTCGTCGAGGCCGGCAACGGGCAGGTGATATTAACCGAGCGCGGCAATATGTATGGTTACAATAATTTGGTAGTCGACTTCCGCAATATTCATGATCTGAAGAAATTTGGCCACCCCGTGTGCATGGACTGTACACATTCGGTGCAGCGACCGGGAGGGGCCGTTGGCAAGACAGGCGGCGACCGTACTTTTGTTCCAATGATGGCTTTAGCCGCCAAAGCCTTTGGCGCCACCGGCTATTTTATGGAAACGCATCCCGATCCGGATAACGCGCTGAGCGATGGCCCTAATATGGTCCGTTTACATGAACTGGAGGAAGTGATTAAACCATTGTTGTCATAGAAGTTGTACGTAGTTGACCAGATAATAAACGTAAAACGCTTGACGTATAACGCCTAACCCAAATGAAAGACATAGCCAGGAGAGTATTTGACATCGAGATCGAGTCGTTAAAACACGTAGCCTTATCCATAGGCGACGAGTTTACAAATACCGTGGATGCAATACTTAACTCCAAAGGGAAGCTGATCGTGGCCGGCGTGGGCAAATCCGGGTTGATAGGCCGCAAAATTGCCGCAACGCTGGCCAGTACCGGTACGCCGAGCTTTTTTCTGCACCCTGGCGAGGCCTTTCACGGCGACCTGGGGATGGTTGAACCGAACGACCTCGTGATATTGATCTCATATTCCGGCGAGACTGACGAAGTGCTGCGGATCATTCCGTTTTTGAAATGGAACAAAAACAAGATCATCAGCATTACCGGCAACCCGAATTCCACCATCGCCAAAAACAGCGATCATCATCTTAATGTTTGCATCACACGGGAGGCATGCCCGCTCGAACTGGCGCCTACATCATCCACCACCACAACTTTAGTGATGGGCGATGCCTTAGCCGTTGCCCTGATGGAAGCAAGGCAATTCCAGCACGAGGATTTTGCGCGGTTCCACCCCGGAGGCAGTTTAGGCCGTAAACTTGTTGTTAAAGTAAAGGATCTGATGCGGTTGGATAACTTGCCATTCATACGTAAAGATGCATCTTTTACCGAACTGCTTCTCCGCATGTCAGAAGGTAAACTGGGTATGGTGATCGTTGGCAATCCGGATAGGATAGAAGGCATTGTTACGGATGGCGACCTGCGCCGTGCGTTGGTGCGTAACCCTGACACTTCTTTATTGCATATCAGCGAAATGATGACTGTGAACCCCGTCATAGTCAGTCCGGAGGAATATGTCAACCGGGCCGAGCAATTGATGATAGCGAAAAAGATCACGACAGTATTAGTAGGTTCGGCAGATAACAGGACAGTAGAAGGGGTTTACCAGATATACAACGGCTAATTGCCGAATGCATTGTTGCTGCAGGGGTCTCTGCAATTTAACAATACAACGTCCAATAATTCTATATCGCCACCCAACCCTTTGGATTATCAGCGCGTAACTGTTGTATGTCTGCCAGGATATTCAAGAGGTCATTCGATATTATTTTTTCGCTATTCATTATCCTGTTCATCTTTAGCTGGCTTTGTCCAATAATTGTTATATTAATAAAAATGGAGTCGCCCGGGCCGGTATTTTTTATACAGATACGTACAGGCCGGGACAACGTTAATTTCAGATGTTTCAAATTCAGGAGCATGTATGTGAATAGCGAAGCCGATAGAAAGCAAGCAACACGCGATGATAGCCGGGTCACCAGGATCGGAGCATTTTTACGGAAAACAAGCCTGGATGAATTGCCGCAATTTTTTAATGTGCTGATCGGCAATATGTCCATCGTCGGTCCAAGGCCCCACATGCTCAGTCATACTGAAAAATTTTCCCGTATTACCGAACAATACGTCATAAGGCACACGTTGCGCCCCGGTATCACCGGTTGGGCGCAGGTTTGCGGTTTGCGGGGCGAATTGTCAGATCACGAAGCAGTGTTGCAGCGTGTGCATGCCGACGTTTGGTATCTTGAAAATTGGTCGTTCCTGCTCGATGTTAAGATTATTCTCCTTACCTTTTGGATCACGTTGAAAGGTGATAAGAACGCCTATTAATGCACGAATGCCAACATTTATCGACCAAATGAATCGTTCTATAGACCTGCCGTATGTGCCGCGCCGGATCGTTTCACTTGTGCCGTCACAAACAGAACTTTTATTTGACCTTGGGCTGGATAAGGAGTTAATTGGCATAACGAAATTCTGTATTCATCCCACAGGAAAAGTTAAACTAAAAGTAAAAATAGGCGGGACCAAACAGCTTAACATCAACCTTATAAAAAAATTAAATCCCGATCTGGTTATTGGGAATAAGGAAGAGAACGAACGCGGTCAAATTGAAGAACTGATGCAGCATTTCCCGGTCTGGATGAGTGATATAAGCGATTTGGATCATGCGCTTGATATGATCAGGAAGGTAGGCGATGTTGCCGGCCGAAAGGCTGAAGCCACGGTACTTGCAAACAACATAAGCCAGCAATTCAATAATTTAGATATTCACTGGTCCGGCAAGCGAGTCGCTTATTTTATATGGCGCAAACCTTATATGGTAGCGGGGCAGGGCACATTTATTAACGGCATGCTGGGACGATGTGGCTTCGTGAATGCCTTCGATATCCAAAGATACCCACAATTAACACCAGAGGAAATTATAACAGCAAGTGCCGATATCGTATTGCTTTCATCTGAACCTTATCCGTTTGGTGGTAAACATATTCCCGAATTCGAATCTCTTTTTCCGCACGCGAAAATAAAATTAGTCGACGGTGAAATGTTTTCCTGGTATGGCAGCAGGTTGTTGCGCGCTCCTGCGTATTTCAGAGAGTTAATCAGCCAATTGATTGGTGAAATCAAAAATTAATCGGTGAAATCGCGGCAAAATATTATCTTTGCCCGCTCTGAGGAAATCCTAATGCGGAAGTGGCGTAATTGGTAGCCGCACCAGACTTAGGATCTGGCGCCGCGAGGCGTGGGGGTTCGAGTCCCTTCTTCCGCACAAATGTATCCGGATACATTGTATCCGGATACATTTTGTTAAATGCAAATGTGCTTATAGTTTATTTTCTCTCATGCACTGCTAATCCGGCTTTTTAAAGATAAGAGAAATCATAATTGTAACATCAAGAAAATAAGGTCTTAAATGATGCTAATAGATACGATATTATCATTTGATCGAATTAAATATGCCGTCCGCCAATCCGCTGAGTCTTCCATAACTAGTTTCATCATTCTCATTAGACAATAACACAATGCCAGTATTGAGTTCGGGATAAAGGATGATGTAGCTACAGAAACCGTAAGTTCCCCCATCGGTCCATATTTGACTGTAACCGTCGTCATATTTATAAATCAGCCAATTTAATCCAATTGAATAGACATCCGGCGAAACCAATTTTTGGTGAGACAATTGAACAGCACGATCACTCTTGTTAAGTTGAAGGTGGATATACTTTAACATGTCCGTTGTGGTGGAGGTCATGCCGCCGCTTCCAGACAATGTGGGCGAGGTAAAGAAAGGAATAGGATTCCCTTTTTTGTCGTAACCCTGCGCCGCCGACCCGGGTAATGATCCCGGTACCTGATAGGTCGTCCGACTCATATGAAGCGGTCCCAGAATATAGTTTTTAACAAGTTCAGAATATGGAAGTTGATAGATGTTTTCCAGGATAAACGCCAGCAATTGGATCGCCGTGTTGTTGTGTCTGGCTCTTGTACCGGGAATGGTGTCTAATTTTACATCGTGCAGGGCGTCAAAAAAATCTTGCCGATTATAAAGTGAAAATATTTTGCGGCGCAAAAAAGTTATGGAGTCAGGTGGTGTGCCGGGATTTGCTTCCGGAACGATAAGTAGGTTTTCAGGTAGAGCTGAGGTCGTGCTCGCAAGATCTCTCAGCCTGATCGGCCTTCCTTGATAATCCAGGTTTGGATAATTTCCTTTTAAATATTTGCGTATATCATCATCGAGCTTGACTTTTTTTTCTGACACAGCATGCGCCAGTATCAAACTGATAAATGTCTTGGATATCGAGCCAATCGCATACACCGTTTGATCAGTCGGCAAGATACTCTTGCCTTTCTCAATTGAGCCGAAGTTGTAAGTGTAGTCTTTACCGTTATAAAATAAGCCGATAGAAAGACCAACTGCTTGCGGGGCTTTCATATACGCTGTACCCAGACGCTTTACCAGAGTATCGGGATTAATTTTTTTGATTTGACGAGTGAGTTGTGCCGATGCCGGACTGGTAGCTATAATTGAAAAAATCAGAGCGAGCTGATATCTCATGATTTGTGTTTAAATTCAATCCGTATACCAATAATGTTCCAAACTATCAAATAATTGATAATGAGTAATTTATACAACTTTAGATCGCGTGCGTTGCATCAAAAGCGTACAGTTAACGTACGCATTCGCTCATTACATATTTCCATCCCAATATAAGAACAAGCCTGAACTTAACTATCAGCAAGATATCTTCAAGGTGTTCAAATACAGTCCCGGGTGGTGCACAAATGAGAGTGGTTTTATTACTGTCCCATTTTTATTGAACAGAACGATGGCTGTCCGATCGAACAGGCAGTATGTCGCGATCTATCGCCTTTACCCACCATGGTTCGACAGGCTTACCATGCCACCTCCCTGGTCATATTTATTACAACTGGAACCGCCTTAAATATGCGGTACAGCCTGTTTCAGCGCCGCATTATGCTTATAACGGAATACAAACGGGAAAACACACGCGATAACCAACGCGTACGACGCAAAACAAAGCCAAATGCCATGCCAGTTTTTGCTCCCATTAGCCAGCGTAAAGAATTTGTCGATAATAATGCCGCTGGCAAAGCTGCCGAACAACGCGCCAAAACCGTTCACCATCATCATAAATACTCCCTGCGCGCTTCCCCTGATCTCGGGTGTGGTTTGCGTTTCCACAAACAGCGAACCTGAAATATTGAAAAAGTCAAATGCCATGCCGTAAACGATGCACGACAGGACGATCATCCACAGGCCGGCATCGGGGTTGCCAAAAGCGAAAAGCCCAAAACGCAGTACCCAGGCCAGCATACTGAACAGCATGACGTATTTGATGCCGAATTTGCGCAGGAAGAAGGGAATAGCCAGGATAAACAAGGTTTCGGACACCTGCGATATCGACATGATGATGGCCGGGTACTTTACCGTCAGCAGGCCCTTGTATTGCGGCATATTTTCAAAATCGTGCAGAAACGTATCACCGTAGGCGTTGGTGAGTTGCAGCGCCGCGCCAAGCAACATCGAAAAGGCGAAGAAAATGGCAAAGCGCGGAGTCTTGAATAAGGTAAATGCTTTTAGTCCCAGCAAGTCGACAATAGACTTCTTATCCATTGTTTTCATCAGCGGCGGGCATTTCGGCAAGGTGAAAGCATAAAGTCCCAGCAGAATAGCCACCGCCGACGCGATATAGAATTGATTGGGCGAAATCTCATTATGCGTCAAACTTACAACCCATAATGCCGCAATAAAGCCTACGGTGCCCCAGGTGCGGATAGGGGGATAATCTTTTACCACATCGATATTTTCCTTCTTTAAAGCTGAATATGCGACGGTGATCGACAGCGATATCGTAGGCATATAAAATACCATATTGAGCAGCATTACCCAGAAAAAGGCTATGGGGTTATTGATCATCGGCAGCGTGATGAGCGATAAACCACCGAGGATATGCATAATGCCGTAGAGCTTTTCTGCATTGAGCCATTTATCCACGATGATACCGGTAAGGGCGGGCATAAAAATGGCCGAAATGCCCATCGTGGAGAAGATCGCGCCAAATTCAGCGCTTGACCAATGTTTGTTCTGAAACCAGTACGCACCAATCGTTAATAGCCACGAACCCCAGACGAAATATTGCATAAAATTCATCAGGGTTAGGCGCAGCTTGATGCTCATAAATAAGATGTGAGATATGAGATATGAGATGTGAGATGTAAGTCCGGATAGCTATCAGAATGTGATAGGGAGAAAGAAAATTGAGGGCTGATATGCAGATTCATAATAGAAATACTTGTCTCAAATCTCATATCTCAAATCTCAAATCTATCTAAGACGCCTTGCGCCGGTTCAGCTCGTCACGTATCTTGGCGGCTTTTTCGTAGGCTTCTTCGCCCAGGGCTTCCTGCAATTTGGTCTTTAGCTCGTCGGTGCTTAATGACCCGTACCCGCCTGTAGAAGCGGTAACGGTTTTTTCCTCGGTGGTGGCATCGGCCATGTTTTCCAGGTAAACGAAATCATTGCCTTCGATCACAATACCGGCTGATGACAGAATGAACTCGTAAGTATAAATTGCGCAATCGAATCGTACCGCCATGGCAATGGCGTCGGAAGTGCGCGCATCTATTTCGATGGTTTTCTTGCCGTCTGAACAGATCAGTTTGGAATAAAAGATGCCGTCAACAAGGTTATAAATAATTACTTCCTGTATAACGATATTGAATGCCTGGGCAAAATTCTTGAACAGGTCGTGTGTAAGCGGCCTGCTGGGCGTCATCTTTTCTATTTCAATGGCGATGGCCTGTGCTTCAAAGCTTCCGATAATGATAGGCAGCCTGCGGCGGCCGTTGATCTCGCCCAGTACCAGGGCATAAGCGCCGGATTGTGTCTGGCTATATGATAGCCCTACAATATCCAGCTTAATTTTCTTCATGTTGTTACCCATCACTGCAAACCTTGTTACGCCGAAGCTTTATATTCCTTTACTGCTGCTATTAACTTGGGTAGTACCTCAAATGCATCACCCACAATACCATAGTCGGCTACTTTAAAAAACGGCGCTTCGGGATCTTTGTTGACCACAACAATAACTTTTGATGAACTTACGCCCGCCAGATGCTGTATTGCACCCGAAATTCCGACTGCAATATACAAATTTGGGCTGATAGCGATGCCCGTTTGGCCCACGTGCTCGCTGTGCGGCCTCCATCCGGCATCCGACACCGGCTTGGAGCATGCCGTGGCGGCGCCCAATAAATCAGCCAGTTCTTCGAGCATGCCCCAGTTTTCCGGCCCTTTCATGCCGCGGCCGCCAGAAACAACGATCTCCGCATCGGGCAGGGAAACCTTATCGGTCGACTGAACGATCTCTTTGATCAAGGTTTTAAAGTCCGAGTCCTTAACTTCTGCGTTGAAGTCTTCGATCTTTCCTGCAGCCTGTTTTTCGGTTACCTTATATGAATTAGGTGCCAGCGAGATTACCTTATTGACCGAGGTCAGCTCGACCGTCGCAAAAGCCTTGCCCGAAAAGGCTGTCTTTTTCACGGTGAATTTTCCGCCCGATATTTCGGGCAGGGAAACGGCGCCGTCGGCAACGCCCGCTTGTAGTTTAACGCCGATACGCGGCGCAAGACCACGACCGGAGAAAGAGTTTGATAGCACGACAACTTCAGCGTTTTCCTTTTTTGCAGCATCTGCTATTACCGATGCATAAGCCTGGTTTACGAATTGCTTCAGCTTATCGTTCGATACGTTTAATATCTTGTCGGCCCCGTATTTGCCGAGCGCAGCCAGATGGTCGACTTTTACATCGCCGATCGAGATCGCTGTAAGGCTGGTATTTAGTTTATCAGCAATGGCCCGGGCATACGAAACCGCTTCGAAAGCTGATTTCTTGAACTGGCCGTTGGCATTTTCTGCGTAGATTAAAACTGGCATATATCGTCGTAGTCTTAAGTCAAAAAATTATATTACCCTGGCTTCGCCATGCAGCAGGCCGATCAGGGTCCCGCTGTCTTCGGCTGGTATAAGCTTCACCTGTCCGCGCGGTGCAGGCGTCTCATAGCTTAGTATTTCCAGGTTGGTTTTTACTTCAGCCGGCTCGACCACCTTCAGCGGCTTGGTTCGTGCCGACATGATGCCGCGCATGTTCGGGATCTTCGGCTCGGTAACGCCTTCAGCAGCACCGGCAACAAAAGGGAAGGGGATAACCAATACTTCTTTGCCACCCTCAATTTCGCGCTCAACCGTGCCTTTATCGCCGTCGATATCCAGTTTTTTGATAATGGATACGGAAGGCATATCCAGCAGCTCGCCGATCATTCCTGCTACTTTCGAGCCGTTGTAATCGATCGACTCGCGGCCGGTTAGTATGAGATCAAAAGAGTGCTGCTTAATGTATTCGGCTACCTGGTAAGCGACAAACCAGGCATCGTGCGGTTTGGCGTTAATACGCACCGCGTCGTCGGCCCCGATGGCCAGGGCTTTGCGTATAGTAGCTTCGGTGGAAGCTTCGCCCACGTTGATGACGGTGATCGTACCTTTTCCTCCTTCGGTGAGTTCGATGGCCCTTGCGAGCGCGATCTCATCATACGGGTTTAGAATAAATTGCACGCCGTTTGTATTAAATTGCGTGTTATTATCAGTAAAAGTTATTTTTGTCGTTGTATCAGGGACATTACTTATGCATACCAGGATCTTCATCAGGCGGTTGTTTAATTGGTAATGATCAAATCATGCGTAGTCGTCTTTTCATCATACCCACAGCATAAGGGAGGGAGTTATGAAAATAGGTCTGCGCAAAGTTAGGTAAAAAAGACAGAGTTTAAAATGCAGGTTAACCGATTAGAAAAGTTACAGGAGTTTTTAAAAAACGAACCAAATGACCCCTTTTTAAAATATGCCCTGGCAACCGAATACCTGCGATTAAGTGACCCGGCCAGGGCGTTGGAATACTACGAGGACCTGCTGAATCATCATCCCGACTATGTAGGCACTTACTATCACCTTGGTAAACTGTACGAAGCGATGAACCGTAAGGCCGACGCCATAATTACTTACGAAAAAGGTATGGCTGCAGCACAAAAACAGCGCGATAATCATGCCTTTGCTGAATTGCAGGTGGTATATCGTGAAGCAGCCGGCCTTGATGACGACGACGAATATTAGCATATAGTTCATGGTTCATAGCTAAGCCTGCTAAACTTTATGCACTATAGGCTACGAACTATGATCTATGAACCATGAACCATCAACTATGAACTAATGCGCAAGCGCCAGCTTCTTTTCCTTCGCGACGCACTGATCTATACTTTCACTGCCTTCGGCGGCCCGCAGGCGCATATCGCTATGTTGCTGAGGGAGTTCGTGGAGAAGCGTGGTTACGTAACCGAGCAGGAGCTGATGGAGCTGAATGCGCTGGCGCAGATACTACCGGGGCCTTCTTCGACCCAAACGCTGGTAGGTATAGCCTGGAAAGTAGGAGGGCTCAGGCTGGCGATCATTACTTTCCTGGTCTGGATCCTTCCCTCAGCCACTATTATGTGCATAGCCGCCATCAGTTACAAAATGTGGCTGACGCATAGCCAGTTTAACGAGATACTGCGCTTTGTGCAACCCATAGCGGTTGGAATAGTGGCTTATGCGACCTATACTTTTGCCAACAGGTTCCTCAAAACGCAGGTTTCGGTTATGCTGGCTGTTGGGGCACTTATTTGTACGCTTATATTGCGGAGCGCCTATGCCTTTCCCATCCTCGTATTGCTGGGTGGTATCATTTCATCGGCGCTGGAAACCGCGCCGCAGGAAAGTGAATTGCGCGTAAGCTTGTTTGCCAATGTCAACCCGAAAAAGGTGATGTATTTTATCGGAATACTGTTGGCTTTCGCGGCTTTAGGCGCTATCATTAACCAAACATCACCGTTCAGCCTGCCAATACGCTTGTTTGAAAACTTTTACCGCAACGGTATCCTCATCTTCGGCGGGGGACAAGTACTGGTACCCCTGATGTTCACCGAGTTTGTGGAAGTAAAGCATTACCTGACCAACTCCGAGTTCCTTTCAGGTTTCGCATTTCAGCAGGCTTTACCCGGACCAACTTTCGCTTTCACGTCTTTTATCGGCGGCATGACGCTGGGCAACAAAGGGTTTGGGATAGGAGGGCAGGTAGTTGGCAGCCTGGTAGCCATCGTGGGTATCAACCTGCCCGGACTTATACTGATCTTATTCATCGTGCCATTCTGGGAAGACCTGAAGAAAATTACCCGGATTCGTAACTCGCTAAGCGGAATCATGGCGGTGGCCGTAGGCTTTATGGCAACGGCACTGATCATGCTGACGATTCCTTTCGGTTTGCACTGGGAGGCTTTCGGCCTGATGATAGCCACGTTCCTGCTGCTCAACTTCACCAAAATAAAAACCCCGATCGTTATTATAATCGGGATTGTGCTGGGGTTAATTTTCTAAATCCGAAATCAGAAAGGATCATCTTCCATATCGTCCATCCTCGACGGCCGGATAATAAAGTTACTTGGCTTATCAAAGTCCTGCGATGGGTTCAACCCGGTGAAAGCATTTGTTGATGAGGGCGAGAAGTTGTCCATGCCCTGGTCGAGGTCGGTAAACTTCACAAACTTGCCAACGAATTTGAGTCTCACCGTGCCGGTCTCGCCGTTACGGTGCTTGGCTATGATCACCTCGCCGACGCCCTGCGTGGGATTGTTGTTTTCGTCCACTTCAAGACCGTAATATTCCGGACGATAAAGGAACAGCACCATATCGGCATCCTGCTCGATAGAACCGGATTCACGCAAGTCAGAAAGCATGGGTCGTTTGGAAGCGCCCGGGCGGTTCTCCACCGCGCGGCTTAATTGTGACAAGGCTATCACGGGTACGTTCAATTCTTTAGCTACCGATTTCAGCGCACGCGATATACTGCCTATTTCCTGCTCGCGGTTGCCGCCTTTGCCATCGGCTTTGCCCTGCATTAATTGCAGGTAGTCGATGATGATCAGTTGTATATCATGCTGCGATTTCAGGCGGCGGCATTTGGCCCTGAACTCGAAGATGTTCAGTGCGGGCGTATCGTCGATGATCAGTGGCGCCTGCTCCAGCCTGCCGATCTTCGAGTGTATCTGCTGCCATTCCCATTCTTCCAGGTTGCCTTTGCGTATTTTTTCCTGTTCGATCTGCGTTTCGCCCGAGATCAAACGGTTAACCAATTGCACGGATGACATCTCAAGCGAAAACACGACCACCGGTCGCTGGAAATCGACTGCGGCATTACGCGCGCAACTGAGCACGAACGCCGTTTTACCCATGGCAGGTCGCGCTGCGATGATCACCAGGTCGGATTTTTGCCAGCCCGAGGTCATACGGTCCAGCTCGGTAAAGCCGGACGCTACACCGGTTAGGCCGTCCTTTTTATTTTTCAGCGCCTCGATCTCCTTCAGCGTCTCGTGCATCAGGTCGTCCATTTTGCGCGAATCACGGCGCAGGTTGTTTTGGGCGATGTCGAACAGGTTCTTTTCGGCCCTGTCCAAAAGATCAAGAACGTCGGTGGTATCCTCGTAAGCGTTATTGATCACCTCCGTGGAGATTCGTATCAGCTCGCGCTGGATGTGTTTTTGAATAACGATGCGTGAATGGAATTCGATATTCGCCGCCGACGCTACGCGGTTGGTCAGCTCGGTAATATAGTAAGCGCCACCGATCATTTCCAGCTCACCCTGTTGGCGAAGCTGCGCGGTAACCGTCAGGATGTCGACGGGCATCGATTTCTCGAACAGGTGCCGGATGGCTGCAAATATTTTTTGGTGGCTGTCCTTGTAGAATACTTCCGGTTTCAGGATATCGATAACCGATGAAAGGGCGTCTTTCTCCAGCATCAGCGCTCCGAGCACAGCTTCTTCCAGGTCGACGGCTTGTGGTGGAAGCTTGCCCAGGCCAGCAAAAGGATTAGTACCCGCTGCCAAATTTCGTCTTTCGCTTGAGCTTTTGCCGTATCGGCTATCGTTTTCAATAATCATGGGGAAACAAAAATATACAAAAAAAGATGGGATGGGCTAATGATTACTTAACATTTCCACTTTTTGCAAAAATATAAAGCCCGAAAACGGCACAAAATTCGAACAACGATCTTAACAATTGCTGTGAGTAAGATGTGAATTGCCAAAGTAAACCACTGAATAAGAGCTGTGTGGATAAACTTTTTGAGTGTGGATTACATTTAAGCCCGGCTCTTTATCGTGCAAATACAGTAAGCGCTGAAAATCAATTAATATGGCTATTTTTGGCAAACTTTTACTTCAAAATTTATGTCATTTACCGCCCGCCCGCTACGAGAAAATAACCAAATTATATTCGGTATTCGCGCGGTTATCGAGGCAATTAAGGCAGGTAAAGAAATAGAGTCGTTATATATACAACGTGGTATCAGCGGGTCCTTATTACTCGAGCTGAAACAGTTGCTGCATCAAAACGGCATCGTCGCTCAACAGGTGCCTATCGAAAAGCTGAACCGCATCACAGCCAAAAATCACCAGGGCGTAATCGCCGTTATTTCGCCTATCATTTACCAGAAGATCGAAAATATAATCCCCGAAATATTCGAACGTGGTGAAACACCGCTGATATTGGTGCTTGATGGCATAACCGACGTGCGCAATATGGGAGCCATTGCCCGTACGGCCGAGTGCGCCGGCGTACATGCAATAGTCGTCCCGGCTAAAGGCTCGGCGCAGATCAACGCAGACGCGGTCAAGACCTCGGCGGGGGCATTGTACAAAATACCCGTATGCCGGCACGATAATTTTATGCAAACCATGCGCTTTCTGCAGGAATCGGGTCTGCAATTAGTAGCCTGTACCGAAAAAACCAAGGAATATATCTATACGCCTGACTATACACTGCCGACGGCCATTATCATGGGCTCGGAAGAAGACGGCATCCGCAACGAGATCCTGCGCATCGCCGATCATTTGGCCAAAATACCCATGTTCGGCGAGATCGAATCGCTGAACGTGTCGGTATCCGCGGGGGTTATCATTTATGAGGCGATCAGGCAGAGAACCCTCTCTGCCTCCTAAAGGGAACATTTTGGCGAATAGGCGTGCGGTTTTGTAACTTTAAGCGTGAAATCTAAACAAATTATCATTCTTGCTTTCTTGTGTATCGGATTGAGCAACTTGTCTCGCGCTCAAGACTTTTATAAAGATTACAGAAAATATCTCATAGGTAATGGCAAGGCGACAAAAAAACGGGTATCATTAATTGACACCTCAATAAAGCGATTAAGACTGACCATAAACCATTTCAAGCACGATAAGAAGAAATCTTTTTTCCTGACTGATACCATATTTATGGTAAACTTTCAGGGCGTAGAAACGGGTGCCCTTTCGATGATAATTTGGACAAAACATACTTGTTGTTTTTATCGATACACCTATGGCTTAGCTAATTGGAAAAAGATTAATGAGAAGTTTACGATAAACACAAGCGCTTTCGATATCCTTAAATCATTTAACAAAGCGTTTCGTGACGCCATTGAGAAAGGTGATACGTCCGCTTATCATAAATATGCTGATACACACGGGGTTCTTGATGGGCAATGGATCACTTCAGTTATAACAATAAAAAAGAATGGGAGGTGGCAATTTCTTCGTTTTAATGACGACGGCAGAGCTATTAATTATGGTTTCGAGCCACCAAAAAAATAGCGACGAGTTTCAAACCCATCGCTACTACAATCTTTCGGACTTATGCGGACTTTTCCGACTTTCGGACTAAATATACTTACTCCCAAACTTCTCCTTCACATCCGCCACAACCTGTTTTACGCTTTGTTCCTCGTCCCGCGGGCAGATCAGTAAGGTATTGTTCGATTCGACCACGATAAAATCGTGCAGGCCGCGCAGCACAACCAGTTTATCGGCCGGAACGTTGACCATGCAATTGGATGAATCGTAGGTGATCACTTTTTCGGATGGAATGAGGGCATTGCCGTCATCATCCTTGTTGGCCAACTGGTATATCGATGCCCAGGTACCCAGGTCGGACCAGCCGAACTCCGAAGGCAACACGTAGACGTTAGACGCCTTCTCCATAATGCCGTAGTCGATCGAGATGTTCGTACACTGCAGGTAAGCGGTATGGATATGCGGTTTTTCATTTTCGCTGTTGTACACCGAACGCGCTTCGGCAAAAATCTCGTGCATTTCGGGCTGGTGCGTGTTAAACGCTTTTACAATGGCTTTAGCCGACCAGACGAATATGCCCGCATTCCACAAAAAGTCACCGCTTTGAATAAAAGTCCTGGCCAATTCAAGGTTAGGCTTTTCAGTGAAGGTCTTTACCTTATGGAATTCTTCATTCAACGAATGGTCGGTATACTGGATATACCCGTAGCCTGTATCGGGGCGCGATGGCATAATGCCCAAAGTGATCAGGCATTCATTTTCCGACGCCATTTTAAGCGATTTCTCGATCGCAGTGATAAATGCCGGTTCGTCCAATATCAGGTGGTCTGAAGGCGCCACCACGATGGAGGCATTGGGGTTCAGGCTTTCGATCTTATAACAGCCATAAGCGATGCAGGGGGCCGTATTGCGCATTACGGGCTCGGTCAGGATCTGGCCTTCGGCCATGCCTGGTATTTGTTCCTGCACCAGTTTTGCATAATTCTCGTTTGTCACTACATAAATGTTCTCTTTAGGGCATACTTTCAGAAACCGTTCGTAAGTGTTTTGGATAAGGGTTTTGCCGGTACCCAATATGTCAAGGAATTGTTTAGGGTACGAGGTGCGGCTAATGGGCCAGAAACGGCTGCCGATACCTCCAGCCATAATAATGGCGTAGTAGTTTTTATTCATGTATGTAAAAGAATTTTATAGATGCAAATCGAAAACAAAAATGTACAATATTCTGTAAATTACATATTAAATAAAATTCCATCCTATAGCGCCAATTTTGCCGATAACATAAGCGCGGAATGAAATAAATTGTTTTCATTTAAAAATCATTTTAATATAAAATTTTAAACAAAACCTGTCGTTTATTTAGAAAAATTTGTTATTTTGAACTTTCGAATAAAATAGTATAAAGTACCTATAATGATTGAAACAAAACGGTCGCTTTTTGATAATTTGCAGAATTTTTTTGGGTTTGATAACTTCAAAGGAGAGCAGGAAGCGATCATTACAAACATTCTTGCCGGCAATGACACTTTCGTGATCATGCCAACCGGCGGGGGCAAATCCATGTGTTACCAGCTCCCTGCATTGATGAGTGACGGAACAGCTATCGTAATATCGCCACTGATAGCGCTGATGAAAAACCAGGTCGACCAACTGAGGGCTTTTGGCGGGTCGGACAGCATTGCTCACTTCCTCAATTCTTCATTAACCAAATCCGAAACCGCCCGCGTAAAAGAAGATGTGCTGAGCGGGCGTACAAAGCTGTTGTATGTGGCTCCCGAGTCGCTTACCAAGCAGGAAAATGTTGATTTTTTACGCCTGATCCGCGTTTCGTTCGTGGCGGTCGACGAGGCGCACTGTATTTCGGAATGGGGGCACGATTTCAGGCCCGAATACCGTAAGATACGCCAGGTGATCAGCAACATTGGCGATGATATTCCAATTATCGCACTCACAGCCACCGCTACACCCAAAGTTCAGCAGGACATCCAGAAGAACCTGCAGATGAACAATGCTACGGTTTTCAAATCGTCATTTAACCGTTCAAACCTGTTTTATGAGGTGCGTGCAAAACGGAACGTTATAAAGGAGATCGTAAGATTCGTTAAGCAGAATACCGGTAAATCGGGCATCGTATATTGTCTGAGCCGCAAAAAGGTGGAAGAAGTTGCCGAGGCGCTGAACCTGAACGGCATTAAGGCTTTGCCTTACCACGCCGGCTTAGAGTCGAAAGTCCGTGCCGATACACAGGATAAGTTCCTGATGGAGGATGTGGATGTGATCGTGGCGACTATCGCCTTTGGCATGGGCATCGATAAGCCTGATGTGCGTTACGTGATCCACCACGATATGCCGAAAAGTATGGAAGGCTATTACCAGGAAACCGGCCGTGCAGGGCGCGACGGGGGCGAAGGTATATGCCTGGCTTTCTATTCGGAGAAGGACATCGACAAGCTGCAGAAGTTTATGAAAGACAAGCCGGTTTCGGAACGCGAGATCGGAACGCAGATACTGAAGGAGGTGATCGATTACGCAGAGTCGTCGGTTTGCCGCCGTAAGCAATTGCTGCATTATTTCGGCGAAAACTTTAACGAGGCAGGCTGCAACAACATGTGCGATAACTGCTGCGCACACAAGGAGCATTTTGACGGCGAAGAACAGCTGCATAAAGCGTTGAGCCTGATCAAAAAATTAGGTGAGAAATTCGACGACGAGCATATCATCGCCGTGCTGATGGGTGTTGATAATCCCCAGGTACATAATTACGAGCACCATTTGCTGGATGAATTCGGTTCGGGTAAAGACGATGGCGAAAATCTGTGGAAATCGCTGCTTCGCCAGGCTCTGCTGAATAATTACTTATCAAAAGATATCGACCAGTACGGTTTGCTGAAGCTGACTAAGATCGGCGTTAACTTCCTGGATAACCCGCATAGTATCCGGTTCATCATGAACCGCCCGATGGGAGCCACAGATGATGATGAGTCGGAAGAAGGGCCAAAGCAGGGCGGGGGCGCGCTGGATACCGAATTGCTGCAAATGCTGAAGGACCTCCGCAAAAAGATCGCCAAGCAGAAGGGTTTACCGCCCTTTGTGATCTTCCAGGACCCCTCATTGGAGGAGATGTGCACACATTATCCTATTACCACCGAAGAATTAAAACAGATATCGGGAGTAGGGGCAGGCAAGGCCGCAAAATTCGGAGCGCCGTTTATCGAGCTCATCAAGAAATATGTGGAGGATAACGAGATTGATCGCCCGGTGGACATGGTGATCAAAAGTGCGGCCAACAAATCGGCGCTAAAGGTTTACATTATCCAGAATATCGACCGTCACCTGAATTTGGAAGACATCGCTGCCTCGAAGGGACTGACCTACGAAGAGATCCTGCGCGAGGTGGAATCCATTGTTAACTCAGGCACAAAGCTTAACCTGAATTATTTTATCGACGAGATGATCGACGAGGATAAGCAGGACGAGGTATACGACTATTTCAAAAAAGCCGAGATCGATTCCATCGACCACGCCTTGGTTGAGCTGGGCGCCGATGATTACACCCGTGAAGAAGTGCAGTTGATGCGCATCAAGTTCATGTCGGAGTTAGGCAACTAGTCCGAAAGTCCGCGCAAGTCGGAAAGACCGAAAGTATGAACCCCGGAATCAAACTGATCCCGGGGTTCTTATTTTAAAGATTTTGTCTTTCGGACTTATGCGGACTTTCGGACTTCCCGACTACTTCGACACAATCTTAAACTCCGTCCTCCGGTTCTTCGCTTTGCCTTCGTCGGTATCGTTGGATGCGATAGGCTGCGTTTCGCCGTAGCCTTTGTAGCTCAGCCGGTCAGCGCTGATCCCGTTGTTCACCAGGTATTGGTAAACAGCCTTAGCCCGGTTCTCTGACAGTACCTGGTTTGATTGCACTGTGCCAACGTTATCCGTATGGCCCGATATTTCGATATGAATAGATGGGTTTACCGTCAGGAAGTCGATCAGCTTTTGCAGCTCAGGTTTTGATTCGGGTTTAATATCAAACTTGTTGGTATCAAAAAATATGTTATTCAACACCACCTTATTGCCCACCTCGATCGGTTGCAGCAGTACCGTTATATGAAAAGGGTTTTTATTCTCACGCCCCACCAAAGAGAAATTCTCGGAATAGAACAGGTAACCTTCTTTGGAGATATTCAGCCCGTAGTTCTTGCCCGTCGTTATCGTTGCCAGGAAGTCGCCTCTATCTGGACTGCTGTAGTCCTGGAACACCGGGTTATCGCTTTCCAGGTCGACTATCTCGACCGCGGCCTCGAGCGGTTGTTTGGTCTTGGCGTCAGCAACCGTCCCTTCGACATAGGTAACCTGGTGCGGCCTTAATTTTTCCGGCAGCTCAAAGCTATAAATGTCAAATCCGCCCAGTCCGTTAAGGTTGTTAGAGGCGAAGAAAGCGTAATTGCCGGTCGCGGTAAGCGTAAGGCCGTTCTCATCGCCGTTGGAGTTGATCGGGTAGCCCAGGTTCTCAGGCTTCTGCCATTTGCCGTCCTTTCCCAGCCTGCTCACAAACAAGTCCATGCCGCCCATGCCCGGCCAGCCGTTCGAACAAAAATAAAGCGTACTGTCGTCGGCGTGAATAAAGGGTGATTGTTCGTCAAATTGCGTATTGATATTCGGTCCAAGGTTTTCAGGTTCCGACCAGCCTTTTTCGGTGATCGTGGATTTCCAGATATCGTAACCTCCATAACCGCCTTTACGGTTGCTAACGAAATAAAGTGTACGGCCGTCGGCACTGATCGACGGCTGTGATTCCCAGCCGGTGGTGTTTATAGGTGGAC
The DNA here is from genome assembly GCA_035545315.1 of Mucilaginibacter sp. Taxonomy (GTDB): domain Bacteria; phylum Bacteroidota; class Bacteroidia; order Sphingobacteriales; family Sphingobacteriaceae; genus Mucilaginibacter. Next base: position 124,233 of record DASZYQ010000012.1, read on the forward strand.
TTATGTCAAACGGCTTGCCCCAGTCGTCACCTCGTTTTTGTGAGATGTAAATGTCACAGCGGCCTAAGCCGTCAGGCCGGTTGCAGCCGGTAAAGAACAGCACCTTACCATCTTGCGACAACGACTGTGCTCCCTCGTTATAGTTTGGCGTATTGATCTGGTCGCTCAGGTAGGTTGCGGTTTGCCATTTGCCGTCTGCTTTAACACTTTTATAAAAATCTTCGTTGTTGTTGATTTTCCGTGTAAAGATTAGTGTGCTTTCGTCGGCTGTAATGGCTGGTAAATATTCATCATCGGCGGTATTGATCTCCGGGCCCATATTAATGGGCTTAAATTGTACCGGGTGCTGAATGGCCTGCAGGCTGAATACGCAATCGTTCAGTAACTTTTCCCCCATAAACTTACTTTGCGGCGAAAGATTTTCGGACGCGAGATACTTCTCCAGATGCTGTTTGGCATTGGCATAGTCGCCGTTGCGTATCTCCACATCGCCAACCTTAAAGTACACACCCCGGCTAAACTCGGCATTGAGCGCTATAACCTGGCGGTACTCGCCCATTGCCTCTTTATAGAACCTTCTTTGGCGGTAAACATCAGCCAGCAATGCATGCGCCTCGATAAACTTTTTATCCTCGCTTATAGCCTTTTTCAGTTGTTCTATGGCGTCATCGTACAGGTTATTGTCTAAACTTTCGTTTGCGAGCGCGTAATATTTTATGGCTCCCCGGTCGGTAGTGGAATATTGCCGATCCTGTGCTTTAGCGAACAGAACCACAACGAAAAATAATATCGCGAGGAAAAAAAATTTCATCCTGAGTAATACGAAATTGAGTAACCGAAGTTACGCGGTTTTACGGAATATTGAGGTATTTATGGGTTTGGAGCGATATTTCCCATTCGGGATTATTCATCACATAATCCACAATCAGCGGCGTCATTTCCCTGGCTTTCGACCATTCGGGCTGAAGATACAGTTTACAGTCGGGCCCGACCATTTTGGCATGTTCTTCGGCCCATGCAAAGTCTGACTTGTTGAAGACAATAACTTTCAGTTCATCGGCATGCTGCGCGATCCCTGGCGAAGGCGCTTTGAATTTTTTTGGCGACAGGCATATCCAATCCCACTCGCCCGATAGAGGGTAGGCGCCGGAGGTTTCGATAAATGTACTGATGCCTTTTTCGCGCAGCTTGTTGGTCAGGTAGTCCAGGTTGTAAAGCAACGGCTCGCCGCCGGTAACAACTACAGCTTTTGAAGGGCATCTTGAGGCGTTTTCAACGATCGTATCCGCCGAAGTTAACGGGTGCAGCTCAGCATCCCAACTCTCTTTTACATCGCACCAATGGCAGCCAACATCGCAGCCGCCAAGACGGATAAAGTAGGCAGCCTTGCCGGTGTTGAATCCCTCGCCCTGTATCGTATAAAACTCTTCCATTAAAGGAAGCATCGTGCCATCTTCCGGAACCTGGTGTGCCATATTTGCGCAGCAAATATAGTGATTTGTGACCGGTGTCAGTGATTAGGTCTGTTGCTGCAATGTCAAACTAATCGCCAATCACCGTTCACTAATTACTAAGAATTTAATTGAAAATTTCAATTAAATTCATTACTATTACTTTAAATTTCGTGCCTATGAGGAAACTCTACATACCGGTAATTTTCCTGGTCATGATCTGTCTCACATCCTGCGTGGATGTGGAAGAACATTATGATTTCAAGGCCGATGGCTCGTGCAAGGTCGCCTATACCTTTGATATGAGTAAAGCCGTTTCCGTATTGATGAACCTCATGTCAGATTCGGTAAAAGCTACGCCACAATTTTCGATGGTGAAAGACACTACGCTGAACTTTTACAGCGCTTTGCCCGACAGCGTTCAGCAAAAAATGACCTTGAATGAGATCAACCTGGCTAAAAGCAGCAATCTTGCACTGCACATGAACCTGCCGAAAAATATCGTTAAAGTGAGTGTTTATCACCAGGCTAAAAACGCCGCGGAACTGCAGTACTATTTGCAGAACATCTCGAAGATAGAGTCGCACAGCGACCTTAAGGTAAGCAAAAATACTTCCGGTGTACAGGATTTCGATGCGCAGCAACTTTTAAGCGGACAGGATTACTATACTTATGAAGTTACCCCGCATAAATTTTACCGGATCATCGACAAGGCCAAGTTTAACGCTTTTTTGAAAAAGACGCAGTCGACCTTTGCCATGGCCAAGGCTATGCTGATCGAAACGCCCTATAAAGTGATCCTGAACTTCGCTAAGCCGGTAAAAAAGGTCAGCAACCCTAAAGCTGTGCTTTCGGCCGACAGGAAACATGTGGTACTTCAAACCACGATGGACGAGATCATGAAAAACCCATCGGTAATGAATTTGAAGATCGACTTCTGAAAAGTTGTTTAAATTTCCGAGTCAATAATAAATAACCATTTCATTTCGACGAACAGGTGGGGCCGATGCTTGGGCATGAGGAGAAAACGTATACGATTAGGTGGTAATGCGTTGTACAGATACAAAAAGATTTCTCTTCGCGCTATTCCGCATGCTCTGCGCGGGACTCGAAATGACATCCGTTTATTTTTAAATTACTTTTGAGATCATGAAGTGGTACCCCATATCCGATGTTATTGACACAGGAAAACCATTCATCAAAAAAGTAAAAGCAGGAGGGAAGACCTTGTGTCTTGTCGGCTACGAGGGCAAAATATTTGCCTTGTCGGCGCGGTGCCCGCACGCCGGCGGCGATCTGACACAGGGATGGTGCAAGGACGGCAAACTTATTTGCCCTGTACACCGTTATTCATTCAGCCTGGAAACGGGCAAGGGCAGCGAAGGGCAGGGTGACTATATTGATGCGTACCCGGTCGAGATCAGGGATGGCGTGGCCTATGTAGGCATCACTTCATTTTGGGAAAAAGTTAAACAAGCATTCAAATAATGGACACCATCGAGATCGACGACCTGGCACGCGACTTTTACAAGGCGGTTAGCTTTCGCAATTCCGAGCCGCCGCAAGCGGACGCTTTAACAATCTTGTTCTATGGCGACGGCATCCTGATTAATAATAGTTTTAGGACGCCTATTGGTTTTACAGCAGGATCGTTTGTAAGCGCACTGGAGTCGGAAATTGCGGAAGAAACCATGAGCCAGTTTGTGATGCATGAAATTCACTCGAAAACCGAGGTCTTTGGCAAATTAGCGCATCGCATCAGCATCTACGAGTACAACATGGGCGCGGCGACAGCCAGCCGGTTACCCCGCGGTGTTAATTACATGCAGTTTATCCAGGCCGAAGATTATTGGCGCATCCTTTCCGTTGCCTGGTGCGACGAGAACGAAAACCATGTGATACCGGAGGAGTATCTTCGTTAAGTTGATTCAGTTGATTAGGTGAGTGGTTGACTAAGTTTTTGTGACATTTCAACTTAATCCAACTTATTCAACTCAATCAACTACTTATACACTTCCTTATTCGCCGAAGCCAGCGTGTTCTTCAACAGACCAATAATAGTCATCAGACCCACACCGCCGGGAACCGGCGTTATCCAGGATGATTTGGGGGCGACATGCTCAAAATCAACATCGCCGTAGAGTTTATAACCCGATTTGGTTAGCGTTGATACCTCGCGGTTCATACCGACGTCGATCACTACAACGCCATCCTTCACCATATCGGCAGTGATGAAATTCTTCTTGCCGATAGCTACCACCAATATATCAGCCTGTAAAGTGAAGTTTTTAATGTCCGGCGTTTTACTGTGGCAAATGGTAACGGTACAATTGCCGGGATAGGTATTGCGCGCCATCAGGATGCTCATCGGCGAGCCAACGATGTTACTGCGCCCCACTACTACGCAATGCTTGCCCGCGGTTTCAACGCCATATTCTTTCAGCATTAAAGTAATGCCATAAGGTGTTGCCGGGATGAACGAAGGCAGATTGCGCTGCATACGGCCCAGGTTGATAGGGTGGAAGCCGTCTACGTCCTTGCGGTAGTCGATCCTTTCGGTTACTTTCTCGGGGTCAATGTGCTTGGGCAAAGGCAACTGCACGATAATGCCGTCAATATCCGCGTCGGCATTCAGCTCCGCTACTTTATTCAGCAATTCCTCTTCGGTAACATCGCTTTCGTAACGCACTAAGGTCGATTTGAAACCAACGGCCTCACAATTACGCATTTTACTGGCTACATAGGTTTCACTGCCGCCGTCATGCCCGACCAATACCGCCACCAAATGCGGCTTGCGGCCGGTGCGTTCTAATATTTTGGCTGCTTCAACAGCAATTTCGCCTTTCAGTTTTTCCGATACGTATTTTCCGTCGAGTAGTTGCATTTTCTAAGATTTGAGATTTGAGATTTGAGATTTGAGACAGGCTTAAAAACTCAAATCAAATCCTGATTTTATATGATATGCAGATTTGAATCTCACGTCTCAAATCTCATATATCACGTCTGAATTAATCTAATTTCAGCACCGCCATAAACGCCGACTGAGGTATTTCCACATTGCCTACCTGGCGCATGCGTTTTTTTCCTTTTTTCTGCTTCTCCAGCAGCTTGCGCTTACGCGAAATATCACCGCCATAACATTTGGCCGTCACGTCTTTACGTAATGCTTTCACCGTTTCCCGTGCGATGATCTTAGCGCCTATGGACGCCTGTATGATGATCTCGAATTGCTGACGTGGCAATAATTCCTTCAGCTTTTCACATATCTTTTTACCGAAATCGTACGAATTGCTGCGATGTATCAGGGACGACAAGGCGTCTACAGGCTCGCTATTGAGGCGGATGTCTAATCGCACTAAGTCTGATTGACGGTAGCCAATCTGGTGGTAGTCGAAAGATGCGTAGCCTTTCGAAATAGTCTTCAGCTTATCATAAAAATCGAAGACGATCTCGCCCATGGGCATTTCAAAAGTCAGTTCTACGCGATCCGATGTCAGGTACGACTGATGCGTAATAATGCCTCTTTTGTTAATACAAAGCGACATTACCGGGCCCACAAACTCGGCTTTGGTTATAACGGTAGCTTTTATGTACGGTTCCTCCACAAAATCTATCTTGCTTGGGTCGGGCAGATCGGAAGGGTTGTTTACCTGCAGTTCCTCGCCTTTGGTGGTAAAGGCTTTGTACGACACGTTGGGGACGGTGGTGATCACCGTCATATTAAACTCGCGTTCCAAACGCTCCTGTACGATCTCCATGTGCAGCATGCCCAGGAAACCACAGCGGAAACCAAAACCTAACGCCGCCGACGATTCCGGTTCGAAAACCAGCGAGGCGTCATTCAGTTGCAGCTTGGCCATCGATTCGCGCAGCTCTTCAAAATCTTCGGTATCCACCGGGTAAATACCCGCGAATACCATCGGTTTTACTTCCTCGAAACCCTGGATACCTTCGGCGCATGGCCTGTCGACGTGTGTTATCGTATCGCCTACTTTTACCTCTCGTGCTTCTTTTATTCCCGATATGATATAACCCACATCGCCGGTGCTGATCACATCTTTGGGTAACTGGTTCAGCTTCAATGTGCCTACTTCGTCGGCTATGTATTGTTTTTCCGTAGCTACGAATTTTACTTTATCGCCTTTCCTGATCTCTCCGTTCACCACTTTATAGTAAGCGATGATACCGCGGAATGAATTAAAAACCGAGTCGAATATCAAAGCCTGCAAAGGCGCTTTCGGATCGCCCTTTGGCGCAGGAACCCGCTCGACGATGGCGCGCAGGATATCATGCACACCTGCGCCGGTTTTACCCGAGGCAGCTAATATCTCGTCGCGTTTACAGCCCAGCAGATCGACGATCTGGTCTTTTACCTCCTCGGGCATAGCGCCCGGAAGATCCATTTTATTCAGAACCGGGATGATCTCCAGGTCGTTCTCCAAAGCCAGGTACAAGTTGGATATGGTTTGCGCCTGAATGCCCTGCGAAGCATCAACGATCAGCAATGCTCCTTCACAAGCGGCAATGGAGCGGGATACCTCGTACGAGAAATCCACGTGCCCCGGCGTGTCGATCAGGTTTAGCACATATTTCTGCCCGTCGAGCACATAATCCATCTGGATAGCATGGCTTTTGATGGTAATACCGCGCTCACGCTCCAGGTCCATGTCATCGAGCAGTTGGGCCTGTGCTTCGCGCTGGGTAATGGTATTGGTGTATTCAAGCAGCCGGTCGGCCAACGTGCTTTTACCGTGGTCGATATGCGCTATGATACAGAAATTACGTATGTGCTCCATTGAGGCGCAAAAGTAGCGTTTTTGCGCTGAAAAATGGTATCGTTTAAGCGTTCTTTTTAAGCCTTAGCAGCCTCCAGTATGCTAAACATGGGCGAGTGGGTGTGCGTTACCTTTGAAAGCTTCAGACCGGCACCAGAAAGCAACCCGGCAAATTCTTTTTCTGTACGCTCTTTGCCGCCTGTCATCGCCATCATGTTGATGTCGAGAAATTTGCCGGGATGAGGCACGTTTCCTTCGGGAATAACTGTTTCGATGATCAGCAACTTACTCCCCGGATTCATGGCCCTATTGCAATTTTTTAAGATGGTTGTGCACTGTTCATCGTTCCAGTCGTGCAATATCATTTTCATCAGGTAGGCGTCTGCGCCCGTAGGGACCGATTTGAAGAAATCGCCGGATTCCGCACTGCAGCGTACATCGTAGCCCTTCGCGGCCAGCACCTTTTTTGTTTCAGCGATCACGTACTCCTGGTCGTACACAACACCCGTAGCATCTTTTACGGCCCCTAAAATGCCCGTCAAAAGCGCACCGTTACCGCCACCAACGTCTACTATTGTTTTGAACGCCGAGAAATCATAAGCCGGTAATACGTTCATAACCGAAGCGTTGGACAAGCCTGTCATGGCTTTCATAAAATTGACACCTTCTTCAGGATGCGATTCATAGTATTCCCATATCGACATTCCTTCTACATTATCAAAAGAGATACCACCGGTTTTTATGCTATACATCAAATTTCCCCACGCATTATAATGATCTCCTAATTGGGCCAGGGCCATAGCTTTCATCGAGCCGGGTGTATCATCCCTTAAAGTTTCACTAAGCGTCGTGTTGGTAAATTCGCAGTTTTCGTTTTCTGTGAAAATACCGGTACTTGCCAGCGCACGAAGTACGCGGTACAATGAAGGTGCATCACTATGTGTAATTTCGGCCAGTCTGCCAACCGATTTTGGCCCGTCAGCAAGCAAGTCGGCAATATTCAATTTAGCGGCGTTGTAAATACAGCAGGATGTCCAGAAGCCGGTTATCATCTGCATCATTTGAACAGGGGGCGGGAGTTGATGTTGGTCGTTCATGTCAATTTGATTTTTTGATAAAATTAGATTGATACGACTAATGAAGACAATAACCTAGGTTAAGAAGCGACTTAACCCAGGTTAAGAAAGATCATTTCCCTAAAAGCCGTTTGCGCATACGGCTGAGCGACGGCGGCTCGATATCCAGGTAAGAAGCAATGTACTGAAGCGGGATGCGCTGAAAAATCTGCGGGTGTTTTTCCAGTAATTGCAAATATCGCTCTTCACTTGAAAATGTCTTGACATCCATAAGACGCTTTATAGTGGCAAAGTGAGATTTAGCTTTCTTGGCAACATCCCAATCCTTAAGTGCAGGAATCTGAAATTGAAGCTGATCGAAATCAGTCTTTGAAATGCATAGTAATTCGCAATCCTCCATTGCCTGGATATATAGCTTGCCCGGTTGCTGGGTATGATAACTTTCCAGGTCTCCCAGCCACCAGTCTTCAAAAGCAAAAAAAATAATATGTTCACTCCCGTTTTCATCCAGCGTGTAGATGCGTGCACTGCCTTTATTGATATACGCTTTCTGGTTGCATACCTGTCCGGCTTTCAGGTAAAAATATTTTCGGGGGATGTATTCCCTTTTAAAATGGGATAGCAGCAGGTTAAATTCTTCTTCTGAAAGGCCAGCCTGCTTAGTAAAAATATCGATAAACTGCTGCGAAGGTTCGGAACGATAGAGTTGCATAAGTAATCAGGCGGTGATTAAGCACATAAATTGCATACACTAATATACAAGATTAGGGCTGGCATTATCAATCCCGATATAAAACTTGCTTTATTTAGAGCCTTCGGGCGTAGTCAATGATAAATTTCGCCAATTGTTCCTGCTCGCCGACGCTGAAGACCGAACCATCATATATCCAGTAACCTTCCTGGTCGAACAATATCCTGCCCAGGTAATCGGGGCTGTCTTCAAAAGCATGGTATAAATTATAAGCAATCACCGTGCCGCCATTGCTCGAATCAAGGATAACGCGAATGATCTCGCCGGGGCTGTTCTTTCGTTTTACCCACACCTTTGCTTCTGTTATCAGGCCTGTGTTCTTTATCATAAAACAAAAATGAAAATTATTTGCTAATAATACTAAAAATTTTAGCAATTTTGTTATTCCGGATTGAGCTATGCCAGGCACCAGACAAGATATTATCAATAAGCTGCGAAAGGACATTTTGCTTTTGGAGGGGTTTAAACCGCCTTCTGCCGGTGGTGCGGGCAGGATAGGCCTGGGTGCTATCGAATCGGCCTTCCCGAATGGCGTTTTCCCGGTTGGCGCCATACACGAAATGATGTGCCCTGCACCCGAGCAGATTGCTGCAAGCTCGGGCTTTATAGCCGGCCTGTTGTCCTCGTTGATGGGGCAGGGAGGCACCTGCCTGTGGATAAGCGCTGCCCGGAAGCTTTTCCCGCCTGCGCTGATGGCATTTAATACCGAGCCCGACCGCATGATCTTCATCGACCTGCAAAAGGAAAAAGATGTGCTTTGGGTTACCGAGGAAGCCTTAAAATGCGAAGGCTTGGCTGCTGTGATCGCTGAATTGCAGGACATCAGCTTTGCCGAATCGCGGCGGCTGCAGCTGGCGGTCGAGAACAGCAGGGTAACCGGTTTTATATTGAGAAATGATCCGCGAAAAGCAGGCACAAGCACTTGTGTGGCCCGCTGGCAGATATCCCCCTTACCCACTGAAACCGATGATGGATTGCCCGGCGTAGGCTATCCGCGCTGGCAGGTCGACCTGCTTAAAGTGCGTAATGGGAACCCCGGCAGCTGGCAACTGGAGTGGTCTGAAGGGCGGTTTGTGCAGGTTAATAAAGAAGCTATTATACATGAGGAATTTGTACGGCAGATTGGCTGAGTATGCAAAGGCGTTTTGTCTCGATATGGTTCCGTCATTTGACAACGGACTGGCTGGCCCTCCGCCGGCCGGAATTGAAAACGCTGCCTTTGGTTTTTGCCGCGCCCGAGCATGGGCGCATGCTCATTACCGCCGCCAGTCCCCTGGCCGAGGCACAGGGAATATCTCCGGGCATGGCGCTTGCCGATGCAAGGGCCTTAGTGCCGTCGCTCGAAATGGCAGACCATATCCCCGGCAAAGATGCCAAACTGCTGAAGGCGCTGGGCGAATGGTGCATCCGGTACACGCCGCTGGTTGCGGTGGATATGCCCGATGGATTGATACTGGATATTTCAGGCTGTGCGCATCTTTGGGGCGGCGAACGTGCTTACCTGGGTAATTTGATCAGGGTGTTGCGAAGCAAGGGCTATGATGCCCGCGGCGCTATAGCCGATACCGTCGGCGCAGCGTGGGCCGTGGCGCGTTTTGGTAAGGATAAGCCCATTATTGCACCCGGGGAGCAGGCAGGGGCTTTATTGTCGCTTCCGCCATCAGCGTTGCGGCTTGAAGGCGAGACATTGGACCGGCTGAGAAAGCTGGGGTTTCACCATATTCAAAGCTTTATGGGTATTGGCCGTTCGGTATTGCGGCGGCGTTTTGGCACAAAGTTGCTGCTCCGGCTCGACCAGGCCCTGGGGAATGAGGACGAACCGCTCGACTTGCTTCAGCCCATTGAACCTTACCACGAACGCTTGCCCTGCCTGGAACCGATCCGAACAGCCGAAGGCATCGGCATAGCCATAAAAACGTTATTGGAAAACCTGTGCCGGCGCCTGGAAGGTGAAGGGATAGGCCTGAGGACCGCCGTTTTGAAATGCTACCGGGTAGATGGTAAAGTGCTGCAGGTCGGCATTGGAACAAACAAGGCCTCGAACTTTGTGAATCATTTGTTCAGGCTTTTTGAGCTGAAAATTGCTTCTATCGAACCCGATCTTGGGATCGAGCTATTTACACTTGATGCTACAAAAGTAGAAGAAGCTGATCCTGAACAGGAAATGCTCTGGTCTCCGGAATGGGGCGGATTGGAAGATGCCGGGTTGGCGGAACTGCTCGACAGGCTGGCTAACAAAATAGGCGCTGCAAACATCCGCCGTTACCTGCCGCAGGAACATTACTGGCCTGAGCGATCGATAAAACCGGCAATGTCGCTGCAGGATAAACGCGCCACCGAATGGCGCACCGACCGGCCACGACCATCACTGCTGCTGCCACGGCCTGAGCGGATCGACGTTACAGCGCTCCTGCCTGATAACCCGCCGATGCTGTTCGTCTATAAAAATAATGTTCATAAGGTACGAAAGGCTGATGGCCCCGAACGTATAGAACGGGAATGGTGGCTGGAGCAGGGCGAACACCGAGATTACTACCAGGTGGAGGATGAAGCGGGCAGAAGGTATTGGGTCTTCCGTTCAGGGCATTATTCGGGCGACCAGGCCGGGCAATGGTTTATCCATGGATTTTTTGCGTAGGGTATGGCATATTCAGAATTACAGGTAACCAGCAATTTCAGCTTTCTGCGCGGCGGTTCGCACCCCGAGGAACTGGTGCGCGAGGCCATCCGGCTGAGATATAAGGCTATTGCCATTACCGACAGGAATACTGTAGCCGGGGTGGTGCGTGCTTTTAAAGTCGCTAAAGCTTCAGAAGAAAAGATACAATTCATACCTGCCTGCCGCCTGTGCCTGGTGGATGGTCCCGATTTGCTGGCTTATCCGACTGATATTACTGCCTGGGGGCGTTTATGCGCCATTTTGAGCAAAGGCAACCTGCGCACCGAAAAGGGGAAGTGTGATTTGTATAAGCAGGATGTGTTTGAAAACGCTGAAGGTATTAAATTCATCGTCGTGCCGCCCGATGCACTCAACAGCCGTTTTGACTTTGACGATGATTTCAAACAGAATATACGAGAATATAAATCCGCATTAGGGAACCAATTATATATCGCTGCCAATTTCCTGTATAACGGGAATGATGAGAAGCGGCTGTACCGTATTGCGCAATCAGGCATCCCGATGGTAGCCACCAACGATGTGCATTACCATAATGCCCATCGCCGTGAATTGCAGGATATTCTTACCTGTGTCCGTGAGAAATGCACCATCAGTACCGCAGGGTTTAAGCTGCATGCCAATGCCGAGCGGCATTTGAAGGAAATTGATGAGATGGAGCGGCTGTTCCGTAAATACCCCGATTCGATCGCCAGGATCGACGAGATAACCAATGCTTGTCAATTTTCACTGGATACGCTGAAATATCTAGAACCGGAATGGAAAAGCCCCGACGGGCGTACGGCGGATGAGCACCTTGCCGAACATACCTGGGCCGGTGCAAGAAAGAGGATGGGGCTTAAGATGAAACCCAAGCACATCAAACAGATACAATTTGAGCTTGCTTTTTTCAAACGCCGCAAATTAGCGCCTTATTTTCTCAGGATTTACGAGTACACGCAGAAAGCTGAAGAATTGGGCATCCTGCACCAGGGACGCGGCTCGGCGGCTAACTGTGCGGTTTGTTTCTGTTTGGGTATTACGCCGGTCGACCCGACCGAGCAAAAAATGCTTTTCTCGCGGTTCATGTCCGATGCCCGCGACGAATGGCCCGATGTGGACGTAGATTTTGAACATGAGCGCCGCGAGGAGATCATCCAATGGATATACCAAACCTACGGGCGCGAACATGCCGGCATTGTGGCCACCGTAACGCAGGAAAGGCACAAGGGAGCTATTCGGGATGTTGGTAAAGCAATGGGGTTATCCGACGATACGATCAAGCGTATCGGTGGAGCGGTATGGGATTTTTCGGAGGATGGTTTTGACAGGCAGCGGTTAGTTGACCAGGGCCTTAACCCTGATGACCCGCATTTATATAAAGTGCTCGAAATAACAGAACAACTAATGGGCTTCCCGCGCCAGTTGGGACAGCATACCGGTGGTTTCGTGATCATGCGGTGCAAGCTTTCGGATATCTGCCCAGTGATGAATGCCCGGATGGAAGACCGTACCCAACTGGAATGGAATAAGGACGACCTGGAGGATTTGGGTATCTTAAAAGTAGATGTGCTCGGATTAGGCATGCTTACCTGTATCCGCAAAGCCTTCGACCTGGCTAAGCAGCACAAGGGGCTTGAGCTTACGCTTGCCAATGTACCGCACGACGACCCGAAAGTTTATGATATGATCTGCGAGGCCGATACTTTGGGTGTTTTCCAGATCGAAAGCCGGGCGCAAATGTCCATGCTGCCCCGTTTAAAACCACGAAATTTTTATGACCTGGCGATCGAGGTAGCTATTGTACGGCCCGGACCCATACAGGGCGATATGGTGCATCCGTACCTGCGCAGGCGAGACGGCATCGATCCGATAGAATATCCTTCAGATAACATAAAAGAAATACTGGAAAGAACCAAGGGAGTACCCCTGTTCCAGGAGCAGGCAATGGAACTGGCCATAAAAGCCGCGGGCTATACCCCTGCAGAGGCCGACCAGTTGCGCCGCAATATGGCGACTTTTAAAGCCAAAGGCGAGGTTAGCCTTCATCGAAAGAAATTGACCGAGGGTATGATCAAAAATGGTTACTCGGAAGAATTTGCGGGCCGTGTATTTAAACAACTGGAAGGTTTCGGCAGCTATGGTTTCCCCGAGAGCCATGCCATCAGCTTTGCTTACCTGGTTTACATCTCCTGCTGGCTCAAATACCATCATCCCGATGTTTTTGCTGCCGCGTTGCTCAACAGCCAGCCGATGGGGTTTTACCAGCCGGCCCAGATCGTGATCGATGCGCGTAAACATGGGGTTGTGGTACGGCCGGTTGATGTAAACCATTCGCAATGGGATAATACGCTTGAAGAACGGGATGGACAGTACTGTGCTGTTCGCCTCGGTTTCCGGCAGGTAAAGGGTTTAAGCGAGCAGGATATGCAACTGCTGGCCGAACGCCGCGGAATAGGTTATACCAGTATTAGTCAACTCAGTGACGCAGGTGTACCGCAGGCAGCCATTGAAAAACTTGCCGATGCCGATGCTTTTCGTTCGATGCAATTGGATCGCCGCAAAGCTTTATGGGAAGTGCCTGCATTAAGTGACAAGCCGATCGGCTTGTTCAACGGGCAGCCATCCGAAAGTACCTTTGAGGCGCAGATCAGCCTTCCGTTCATGTCGCAGGCCGAACATGTAATTCATGATTATGCCACAACAGGCCTGTCGCTTAAAGCGCACCCGGTAAGCTTTGTGCGCGAGAAATTGAATTTATTGCATGTGCTTGAAACAGGTAAACTTCCTGATTTAAAGGATGGCGACGCGGTAAAGGTAGCCGGCCTGGTAACGGTACGGCAGCGCCCCGGAACCGCAAAAGGCGTTTTGTTTGTCACTATTGAAGACGAAACCGGCTTTGCAAACCTGGTGGTCTGGGCGGACAAATTCGAACAATACCGTAAAGAAATATTGCAGACTCGCTTACTAATGGTGGATGGCAAGGTACAGATAGAAGGTAAGGTCATTCACGTAGTGGTCAACAAATGCTACGATCTTTCTACACTGCTACGAAAGCTGACTCCCGAATACAAAGATGTTCCGGTGCTTACCTTATCACGGGCGGACGAAAGAACCGCGGCGATTCCGGATGAACGCAATACCATACCGGCAAGTGAAAACACCGTAAGCAAAGTTTTTCATAAAGGCAGAAACTTTATGTGATGCATCCAGAACTGCCTCTGTGACCTCCGTGTAATAACACAGTGACCTTTGTGGTTAAAATATTTCTATCAAACCACAGAGACTACAAAGGAATTCACAAAGAACGCAAGAGGATTATTCCCCCCGCTTCAATCCATACTTTTCAATCTTACTGTACAGGTGGCTGCGCTGAATATCGATGTCATCCGCTGTTTTGGATACGTTCCAGTTGTTTTTTTCCAGCTTGAATTTTATGTACTCGCGTTCAGCGTAGTCTTTATATTCCTGGAAATTAGCAAACTGATCAAAGTCCGTTTGTGAACTTGACGACGAATTGCCTGCAATGGTAACAGGACCCGAAGGATTGGCAAAAGCATGAACATCGTTTTCGGTGATCATTTTATCGCTCAGTATGATTAGGCGCTCAACCATGTTACGCAACTCCCGGATATTGCCGGTCCAGGGTAATGCCTTCAGTGCATCCAATGCGCCGTCCGTTATTTTTTTGACCGGCATGCCATAGTCGCTGCATATCTCTTCCAGGAAGCTTTGGGTCAGCAATGGAATGTCGTCCCTGCGATTGGTGAGCGGAGGGACGTCTATAATGATAACACTTAAACGATGATAAAGGTCCATCCTAAAATTACCCGCCTCTATCTCTTTCAGCAGGTCCTTATTGGTAGCTGCTACCACGCGCACATCAACCTCGATCTCCTTTTCGCCGCCGACGCGCGTGATCTTATTTTCCTGCAAAGCGCGCAGCACCTTGGCTTGAGCCGACAGGCTCATATCGCCAATCTCGTCCAGGAAAAGTGTTCCGCCATGTGCCGACTCGAATTTGCCGATGCGCTGTTTTACGGCTGACGTGAACGACCCTTTTTCGTGACCGAACAATTCACTTTCGATCAATTCGGATGGTATCGCCGCACAGTTTACCTCTATTAAAGACGCCGTAGCACGGTTCGATTTTTCGTGCAACCAGCGCGCTACCAGTTCTTTGCCGCTGCCATTAGCGCCGGTTATCAATACGCGGGCATCCGTCGGCGCTACCCGTTCGATGGTTTCTTTTATCTTTTTAATTGACTGTGAATTGCCCAGTATAGCCCTTACTTTGGCCACCCGGCGCTTCAATACCTTAGCCTCACTAACAAGACTGCCCCTGTCGAGCGCGTTGCGGACGGTGATAAGCAGCCTGTTAAGGTCCGGTGGTTTAGATATAAAATCGAATGCCCCTTTCTTGCTGGCTTCGACAGCTGTTTCAACGGTGCCGTGGCCAGATATCATGATAAAGGTAAGGTCGGGCTTAATAGTTAGCCCTTCTGAAAGTACTTCCATCCCATCCATGCGGCTCATTTTGATGTCGCACAGAACGAGATCATAATCATTACTCTGGATCAGTTCGAGGCCCTCAATGCCATTGTCCACATCGTCAACCTCATAGTCCTCGTATTCAAGAATTTCACGCAAGGTGTTGCGGATCGCCCGCTCATCATCAATAATCAGAATTTTCGCCATTATAGGGTATTCATATTAAACGGGATAAATTTAAAAAATTGTATAGAAAAACAAACACTTTTGTTTCTAAGAAAAAAATAACCCTTTCCTAAAAACGGGAAAGGGTTATTTCCAGCAGCAAAACTATAAGCCGGGTTCTGTATATTTCTATCATTGATCTGGACCTGCCATTGCTGACAGGCTCAAGCAACCTACCCATCCTGGCTATATCTTGCGATACGTAAAGCGAGCAGCTTTGAATCCAGGACCTATTTGGTCTTTCAACTCCTGAGGTTTACCGCGATCCCGGTCGCCCGGGAAAGCCGTGGGCTCTTACCCCGCGTTTTCACCCTTATCCGCCGGCTGGCGGACGGTTTGTTTTCTGTGGCACTTTCTGTCGCCGGCTGGCGGCGCCTTCCCGTTAGGAAGCAGGATGCTCTGTGTTGCCCGGACTTTCCTCCCCGGCATAAACCGGAGCGATAGAACGATTTGCAATACAAAGATAGCTTTTTAGTCCGGAAGTCCGAAAGCGTATCCCTGCAAACTTCTTCTTCCGGACTTTCCGACTTATGCGGACTTCCGGACTACTTACACTTCTCTAAATCGGCTTCCGCCTCGTCGATAGTTGTTAAGCCCAGTTTATTACCGAAGGAATTTTGGATATATGTTATGACTTCTGCTGCTTCCATGGGCGCAAGATTGCTTACGGGCATTGTGTCATCGAATTCTTTTCCGTTTATAGTTATTTTTCCTTTCAGGCCGTTAAGAACGTAGCAGGCAAGCGAATTTTTATTGTTTTTAAGATACACCGAGTCGGTTAAAGGCGGGATAAGCGCTGATAAGCCTTCGCCGTTGGCGCCGTGGCAATTCTGGCAATGCTGCTCGTAGATTACCGAGCCGTTTGAATAATATCTTTTATATTCAATACTGCCCTGGCTTTCACAAGCCACGATTAAAAATGCAATAGCAGTGCACAGAACAACGCAGGTTTTTTTAAATTTCATTGCGCTATCTCTTCGTCTGGTTCGGCAAGCAATACCTTTATATCATCGATCATTTGGTCCACCTGTTTGGGGTCGGTACCATCATATACCCCACGTATTCGTTTTTGTTTATCGACCAATATAAAATAACCCGAATGAATATAGCCGCCGGCTCCGGTGCTATCGCCTTTTACGGCCACCATGTAATGTTTTTCGGCTAATTCGTAGGTGCTGTCCTTTTTGCCTTGTAAAAACCACCACGTATTGCCGGTAACCCCCAATTTATCCGCATACCTTTTCAGTACGGGAACGCTGTCATGTTTGGGGTCGATAGTGTGTGAGAGTATCTTGAAATCGCCGGTGTTCTTAAACGTGTTATACACCTTCAGCATATTGCGGTGCATCACCGGGCAAATGGAAGGGCAGGTGGTGAAAAAGAAGTCGGCCACATAAATATCTGCGTCCAGGCTCTTATTGGTAATGCTGTCACCGTATTGGTTCACAAATTTAAAAGGTGTAATGGTTTGGTAGACGGTATCTGTGACAGTTTTGCCATCGACCGTTCTCGTTTGCAACTTTCGGCTCCCGAGTATCGGCAATGTTTTTTTATCGTTGGAATTGAATTTGCAGGCGCTCGCTGCTAATATTACCATGAACACCCATGCCAGCTTTCTCATTTCGATTTAATAGTTGATAAATATTTATTTGCACTTGCCACTGCCGCGTTCATTTGCGAATCGACGGCCATGATCTGTTTCTTCTGCTCCGAGTAATATTTTATAACCTCGTCGTGCGATTTGCCGCTTTGGTCGGGTTGAAATTGATGCATCCAGCTTTCCATTGCGTCGTCAGCCGCTGATACCTGCTTATCAATAGCTTTAACGTCCAGACTGTCTTTTGTTTTTAGCTTCAGCAAGCTGTCCAGTTTGGCTTTACTTTGCATCAGGGCATCGTCGCCTGCCATTAGCTTATCATGAATTTGCAGGATATCATTTTTCAATGCATTTTCTTGTTTTGTATCATCGTGGCATGAAAAGAATAGCATGGCCGACAACAATATAACGGGCGTTAATTTCATGAGGTATGAATTTATGCGCCAAAATTAACATAATTCATAGCATGCATCAATTTAATGTCCTTATGTAAAAGATATAATCCATATACGGCAGCTCATCAACACCGGAAAGTTTCAGGTATTGACCCGCCTGGGCGCGATGATGCGTGCCGTGGTTAATAAGATGCGTTAATATGTCGTTCAGTTTATTTTCAAAGCTTTCGCCTTTAGAGTTGTTGTATGGGATCATCTGCTCAAAATCAGCAGGCTCAAGCGTGTCGAGGAAAGTTGTCCAGCCGTCGTAATTTTCGTCGATGATTCGCTTAAAACTGTCGGCTTTCCAGCCGGGCCACAGCGCACCGCCGATTGCAGGTTCTCTTTTACAACGTGTAAGCCATATCTGCTGTGCAGCTAATGTGTGGGCAATTATTTGCTCTGGTTTTTCAGGGGATCCGGCATGGAGCAGAATGTCAGTGATGACACCGTTCTCGTAATGATCATAATCGATCAGCTTTTTGAAATATTCCTTCATAACTCAAATCTATCTCGTTTTCTGTCATTTAAGCTTGATAATTCGTTTAAACTTTTAAGCAATAATGTTAATGGTAAAATAATATTCCGCTCATTCTGGCTTTACATACGCCACCTATTTTAGCATGTTGAATAAAAGCAGATCGTTATGCGGTTTTTCACTAATTTATTGGGCCTGATAAGGAATTTTCGTCAGAGGATGATGCTAAGAAGTATGAGATCATCTTTTATGCACTAAAAATTTCTTCTATTCATCTTGTATTCCTTCCATTTTGTGCAATTTGGTTCGCATATTGTTGTCATTTAGTTGTTCAAGTCAATAAGTGGATCTTTGTTCATGGATAATTTAAGCAGGTTTCTTTTTGGTGACGATTTTCAGTGGGGAGTCTCTGCAGCGGCATTTCAGACCGAAGGGGCGCCGTACGAAGATGGTAAGGGTGAATCGATATGGGATGTTTTTACTGCAAAAAACGGCAAAGTAAAGAACGGGCAGAAAGCTGATGTAGCCTGCGACTTTTACCATAATTACCGAACTGACATCGATCTTATTAGGGAATTGCATATACCCAATTTCCGCTTCTCTATCGCCTGGACACGTATTTTGCCGGCAGGTACGGGCGAGGTGAACATGGCGGGCATCGAATATTATAACCGGGTGATCGATTATTGCCTGGAGCAGGGGATACAGCCCTGGGTCACTATTTATCATTGGGACCTGCCGCAGGCGCTGGAGCTACGCGGCGGCTGGACCAATAGGGAAATCATCGGCTGGTTTACGGAATATGTTGATGTGTGCGCACGACATTTTGGCGACAGGGTTAAACATTGGATGGTAATGAACGAGCCGGCCGTATTCTCGGGCGCGGGATATTTTCTTGGTATTCATGCGCCGGGCCGTACAGGTATGAAGAATTTTTTACCGGCTATTCATCATATTACCCTCAGCATGGCTGCCGGTGCAAGGAAACTGCGTGAACTGGTACCTGGCGCCGAGATCGGTACTACGTTTTCGTGTTCATACATAGAACCGGCATCGAACAAGAAGAAGGATGTCGCGGCAGCTGTAAGAGCCGACGCGCTGCTGAACCGTTTGTTTATTGAACCTGTTTTGGGGCTGGGATATCCCATAAACGATATACCGGCATTAAAAGGGCTGAAAAAATACCAGTTGGCGGGCGATGAAACGGATATACAGTTCGATTTTGACTTTATTGGCTTGCAGAATTATACCCGCGAGATAATTAAATATTCTTTTTTTACGCCTTATATCAACGCCAGCCAGGTAAAAGCCGAAGCACGAAACGTGCCGGTTACCGCCATGGGGTGGGAAGTATATCCGCCTGCTATTTATCATATCATCAAAAAGTACGATTCCTATCCGCAAATTAAAAAACTCATCATTACCGAAAATGGTGCTGCCTTTCCGGATAGCCTTGCGGGAGAAACTGTAGATGATATACAGCGGACTGAATATCTGCGCGCTCATTTACAGCAGGTTTTAAAAGCTAAGCAGGAGGGTTGCCGCGTACACGGGTATTTTGTATGGACGCTCACCGACAATTTTGAATGGGCAGAAGGTTACCACCCGCGTTTCGGGCTAATCTATGTAGATTTTGAAACGCAACGACGCATTATTAAATCATCGGGCCGATGGTACAGCCGGTTTTTGAAAGGTGTTTACCTTCCGGATATTTCCCTGGCTTCGTCGGAGCGGGACTCGGTATGAACCACTTTTGGTTTAGCGGCCGGCAGGCTTATGCAGAAGGTAGTGCCCTTACTGCCATCGCTTTCAAACCATATCTTACCATGATGCTTTTCGACGATCTGTTTGCTGATGGACAGTCCTAATCCGAATGACTTTTCGCCGATGGTGCCCGGGCGCTTAGCATCGGTAAACATGTTGAATATTTTATCCTTCATACCATCGGGTATGCCTATGCCATAATCCTGGATCGAGATTACCACCTGGTTGCTTTTTTGTATAGCTTTTATTATAATGGTTTCACCAACCGGGCTGAACTTGATAGCGTTACTTATCAGGTTGCTGATTACACGCCATATCTTTTCACGGTTTACGCTGATCTCGGTTGCGTGGTCAAGGCCGGAAAGCAAAATCTGCTGATGCTTTTCGGCCGCCTTGAACCGCAACAGCTCGATGCTGTTGTTTAACAGTAAGTTAACGTCAACCCACTGTTTCGTAAGGGTCGACGAAGAATTATTCGTCGCTTCCAGTATCTCGTTGATCAATTCCAGCGTATCGTTTGCCGTTTCGCGTATCAGCTTAAGCTGCGCATTCAGTTCCTTGTCATGCTCGGTTTCTTCAACCATGACACTCGTCAATGAAGCGATGCCACCCAGCGGGTTTCGCAGGTCATGTGCCACGGCACGCAGTATGCGGTCTTTTTCCCGGTTTCGGTTTTTAATCTCGGCAAGGGCTTCTTCCAGGTTAGCCTTTTGGTCGTTGATCTGTCCGTTTAGTTTGCTAACGGTTACAATGTCCAGTTTTGACCTCCGCCAGTTGCGCCATACCAGGAACACGATCGCCGCAAGCATCAACGACAGGACAATGGCAACGCTGAGGTAAATGCGCTGTAATTTGTTGTTGTTACTTAAGGTTTCTATTTCGGATTGTTTTTCAAAATTGGCCAGTTGCTGGGCTACGTCCGTTTCTTTTAGTGAGCTTAGGCGCTTGATAAGAGAATCCTTAAGCGTGTTATAATTCTGCGTATAATAAATCGCTTTGCGAAGGTCATTTGTTTTCAAATAGTAGCTGCCCATCAGCCTGTTCCAGTCGGCTTCCGCGTCTTCATTTTTTATGCTGTCAAGCTGGACGCGCAGAGCGCTCAGCAGGTTTCTTAACGAGTCGTTCTGACCTTTAATCAGGTATATTTGACCAAGCTTTATTTCTGCAAATTCAGCATCACGGTTGTCGCCGTCTTTTCTCAAATTTGTTTTTATGCTTTCTTTCAGCATCGATTTTGCCGGGTTATACTTTTCCTGGCTGATCAGAGCCTCTGCCTTGTTGCCAAACACCACTCCCCGGGCAATATCCATCGTACTGCTTCGGTCCTTAAAGTTACCCTTGTTAGCATTAATGAAAGCCAGCGTTTTATCAAAATAGACGATAGAGCTATCAATATCGCCATTGTGCCTAAAGCTTATCCCAATATTGTCCAATAGCTCCTGCTGACGATAAAAGGCAGGAAAATCAAATTTTTTGGCCGAAGTGCTTTGCTGATAGCTTTCCTTGAAATACTCGACCGCCAACTTATAATGGGCTTGCTTATACATAATCATGCCCATGCGGTACGTGTAGTCAGACAGCGATACCTGGTTCAGGTAGTTTTTCGCTACAAGATAGCCCTGGAAATAACACTGATAAGCATCATTATATTGACCCAAATTGAAATAAGCGTCACCCCGGGCATAATTTGCTTCAGCAAAGTTGGATACATATTGTTGTTTTGTGACACTTTTATGCGCCATCATTAACATGCTGTCGGCGTATGCTAGTGCTTGTTTGCTTTGATGCTGAACCTGCTCGTAGTAAACGAAATGAAAGCCATAGTACCTGAAGCGGTCGTCTACAGTTGGTTTATGAATCTTATTAAATGCCGAATCAAGATATAAAATTCCTTGCCTGGGTTGGTTGAAGTCGAAATAACGGGACGTTTTTGCAAAGACTGTTTTGAATTCGCGGGAATACCCGGAAGATAAGGTGTTACTTGATTTGCTGCAGGAAATAAATGCAGACGACAGGAAAAAAAGGAGAAAAATAATTCGAAAACCTTTGTTCTTAATAAAAGCATCGTCAATATAACTCTCGGCAAACGTTAGAAAGGGACCCATAAAACAATGTGCTTATACGTGCGTACCAGCTCAATGTTTTATGGGTCGGGTCTCTTTTATCAACAATGTTACATTATTTGAACGCATCAAGCCCGGTAATGTCCATGCCGGTTATAAGCAGGTGAACATCGTGCGTTCCTTCATAAGTGATCACCGACTCCAGGTTCATCATGTGGCGCATAATCGGGTATTCGCCGGTGATGCCCATGCCGCCAAGTATCTGTCGTGCCTCGCGGGCGATGGTAATAGCCGTTTCTACACTGTTCCGTTTAGCCATCGAAATCTGGGCAGGAGTGGCCCGGTTCTCGTTTTTTAAAGTGCCCAGGCGCCATACCAGCAATTGAGCTTTTGTGATCTCGGTGATCATTTCGGCCAGTTTTTTCTGCTGCAGTTGGAAACCGGCTATAGGCCTACCGAACTGAATGCGTTCTTTTGAATAACGTAGCGCAGTATAATAGCAATCCATAGCGGCGCCGATAGCGCCCCAGGCGATACCGTAACGCGCCTGGTTAAGGCAGCCAAGCGGACCCTTAAGACCGGAGACATTGGGGAAAATATTTTCTTTGGGAACTTTTACATTATCAAATACTAATTCACCTGTAGCCGATGCACGCAACGACCATTTATTGTGCGTTTCAGGAGTTGAAAAACCGGCCATTCCACGCTCAACTACCAATCCGCGTATTTTGCCGCTTTCATCCTTGGCCCATACGACGGCTATGTCCGCAAAGGGCGAGTTGGATATCCACATTTTGGCGCCGTTAAGAACGTAATGGTCGCCGGCATCTTTAATGTTGGTCGTCATGCCGCCGGGATTCGATCCGTGGTCAGGCTCCGTGAGTCCAAAGCAGCCCATCAATTCGCCCGAAGCCAGCTTAGGCAGGTATTTTCTTTTCTGCTCTTCCGAACCATAGGCATAGATCGGATACATAACCAGTGAACCCTGCACGGACGCGGTAGAACGGATACCCGAGTCGCCCCGTTCGATCTCTTGCATAATAATACCGTAGGAAATATAATCCAGACCCGCGCCGCCATATTCGACAGGAACGGTCGGCCCGAAGGCGCCTATTTCGGCTAATCCTTTTAATAATTGTTTGGGAAATTCGGCGCGCTGCGCGTAGTCTTCAATAATGGGGCTCAGTTCCTTCTTTACCCAGTCCCGCACGGTAGCACGTATCAGTTTATGTTCGTCGGTCAGCAGTTCGTCGACCAAATAGTAATCCGGAGCTTCAAAGAGATCAGTTTTTGCCATGAGAGGTATAATTGGTGGGGCAAAGTTAGTCGGAAAGTCCGAAAGTCCGCATAAGTCCGAAAGACTATTTGGTTTCGAAGATTTTTCGGACTTTCTAACTAATTTTACGCCATGATCAATGTTGCTTTACATGGCGCCGAGTTTTTCGGTCGGCATGGTTTTTATCCCGAGGAGCAATTGCTGGGTAGTAAGTTCGTAGTGGATATTTCAGTGGATTTTGAGCCGAAGGACGAATTGCTGCACGACAGGCTATCTGATACTGTCAACTATGAGCATCTATACGAACTTACTTACGCACAGATGCAGCATCCGCGCAAACTGATCGAGAGCCTCTGCCAGGCTATTATAAACGATATTGTAAAACACTATCCTTATATCGATACGGTTTCCGTAACGATCAAAAAGTTAAATCCCCCGATGAAGGGCAAAGTGGCGCATTCGGGCGTTACTATTACACATAAAGCCAATGGAATTCAATAAAATAACGCCGGATATTTTGTCGGCTTTTAAAACTATTGTGGGCGATAACGCCATTGTTACAAATCACGTTGATCTTGAAAAATACAGCCATGACGAGACCGAGGACCTGCATTACTACCCGGATGCAGCAGTAACACCCAAATCGCCGGAAGAAATTTCGGCCCTGCTAAAGCTATGTAATGAAAAGCTGATACCGGTCACCGTCCGCGGCGCGGGAACAGGACTAAGCGGCGGCGCGTTGCCTGTAAAAGGCGGCCTGCTGATCTCGATGGAACGTTTTAACCTGATCCTGGATATCGACCTGCAAAACCTGCAGGCCACGGTCGAGCCGGGCGTAATAACTGAAACGTTTATGGATGCCGTTGCTGATAAAGATTTGTTGTACCCCGTGGACCCTGCAAGCAAAGGCAGTTGTTTTATCGGCGGCAATGTATCGCACGGGTCAGGTGGCCCGAGGGTAGTGAAATATGGCACCATACGCGAGTATGTACTGAACCTGCAAGTCGTATTGACTGATGGGGATATCATCTGGACAGGCGCAAATACACTCAAGTATGCTTCAGGCTACAATTTGACTCAATTGATGATCGGCTCTGAGGGAACGCTGGGGGTTATTACAAAGATCGTTGTGAAACTGGTACCCCGCCCGACACAGGATGCCCTGATGCTGGCTTCATTCACTACCAATGAGGATGCTGCTGCTGCGGTATCGGCTATTTTCAGGGCGGGAGTTGTACCGTCGGCGTTAGAGTTTATGGAACGAAGAGGAGTGGAGTGGGTGATAGAACATGATGACATAAATTTCGATCTGAAAGATGATATTCATGCTTTCCTGCTCATCGAGGTCGACGGCACTAACCAGGATGTAATATTTTCGGATTGTGAAAGAATCAACGGAGTGCTGGAGCAGTACGGCTGTAAGGACGTGCTTTTTGCCGATTCTGCCGCGCAAAAGGAAGAATTGTGGCGTATGCGCCGTACTATGGCCGTTTCAGTAAAATCGAACACGATTTACAAAGAGGAGGATACGGTTGTGCCGCGCGCAGCCTTACCGCAACTGATCAGTGGCATTAAGGAAATAGGGAAGAAGTACGGCTTTGAATCGGTGTGCTACGGTCACGCCGGCGATGGCAATGTGCATACCAATATCATTAAAGCGGGCATGAGCGATGAGGACTGGAATACGAAATTGAAAGACGGCATACGTGAGATTTTTGAGCTGACGGCGTCATTAGGCGGGACGATCTCGGGCGAGCACGGTATCGGATTGGTGCAGAAGGATTTTATGCCGATCAAATTTTCCAATGCCCATTTTGAGCTGTGGCGCGGAATAAAAAAGGTGTTCGATCCGAAGGGGATATTGAACCCCGGTAAAATATTTTAGAACACGATTTCAGGATTTTATTAATTTACATGATTAATTTTATGCGAAGACTTTAATCATTAATTCAATAAATCAATCATTCGATAATTAATCCCTTGTCATCCGGATTTGACATAAGCAACCAGGACCTGATGAAGGTGGTCATCGCGGTTATTTGCGGCGCGATGCTGGGTTTTGAACGCCAGTATAAGAACAAAACCGCTGGTTTTCGCACCATTATTGTTATCTGCCTGGGTTCGGCACTGTATACCATGGTTGCCCAAAAAAACGGACTTTTGTCGAATATGAATATCGTAACCGGTATCGGTTTTATCGGTGCAGGCGTAATATTCAAAGATGGTTTTTCGGTTAACGGGCTCACTACCGCCGCGGTGATATGGATATCGGCCGCCATCGGCATGGTAGTGGGCGCGGGCAGTTATAGCCTGGCGCTTATCTCGACGGTTGTTACCCTGTGCATCCTTATTCTGTTTCACATACTGGAAGATTACGTAGATAAGATCCATCACGATCGTGTACTATCACTGGTGTTCGACAGCCCGGATTTTGACAACCTGCTTATTGTTGAAGACCTGATAAAAAAATACGACCTGGCCTTAAAAGTCAGGCACATAGGCAAAAACGATAGCTGCCTTGAAGCCGTGATCGTTGTTACCGGGCACAAAAAGAATATTCAGAAACTCGACGAGAAGTTGTTGAAAATGCCGCAGGTGAAGGCTTTTTAATGTACGGATGCGTAGATTTCAGATGTGCAGATGCCTATCGCTTCATAAAAATTTTACTAAAGATTATTCATTTGCACATCTGCACCTTCGCATATCTGCACATTGAACTAATTCGTATTCAATATCATTCCCGGTTCATCATGCGCAATCATTCTTTCGCGCTGCTCGGCTGGAATTTTTACAGGTTTGTTGATGTTGTAATCATAGCTGATACAAACGGTTTTGCCTGTTGTGCATATTTCCTCGCCGTCGGCCGTTACCTTCACCAATACGTGCATAATATCAAAACTGCTGTTACCAATCCTCGTGGTGCGCACATAACAGGCGAGTTCGTCGCCCCGGACCACCGGCTTCAGGTAATTTACTTCCGCGCGTGCCAGTATGATGCCGTTTTGGTTCCAGTCCCATTGCAAAACCTCTTTCCAATAATGTAAGCGCGCCGTCTCAAAATAGCTGAGATAGGTCGCGTTATTCACGTGGCCGTACAGGTCGAGGTCCGAGAAGCGAACCTGGATAGGTGTTCTATGCTTGTAATCTGCTAAGTTTTCGCTCATGTGGTGACTTTTTGTCGGTGTTGTATTAAATTAAACAGACATTGTGTCTGAAAATGGTGTTAAACGGGGGTTGGTATATCGCTTGATATAATATCTGCGAAGTTAAAAAACAATAAAATATAAAAACTCTGGAGGATATAAATATGACACTGGTAAAATTTAACAACGG
This sequence comes from Mucilaginibacter sp., assembly GCA_035545315.1. Classification (GTDB taxonomy): domain Bacteria; phylum Bacteroidota; class Bacteroidia; order Sphingobacteriales; family Sphingobacteriaceae; genus Mucilaginibacter. The sequence continues at coordinate 150,603 of DASZYQ010000012.1, forward strand.
ACAAAGGAACGCAGTTAATCCCTGGTTCAGCGACGTATTTGATTCGATCTTCAACGATTCCCTGAACAACAGGTTTGTAAGCAAAATACCTGCTGTGAACATAGCCGAAACTGAAGGCGAATTTCAAATTGAATTGGCTGCTCCCGGTTTGAAAAAAGAAGATTTTAAGATCAACCTCGACAAGAACGTATTGAGTGTTTCGGCCGAAAAGAAGACCGAAAATGTTGATGAGAATAAGAAATACAGCAAACGCGAATACAGCTACAACTCGTTTGTAAGGTCGTTTACCTTACCCGAAACCGCTGACGCTGCCAGGATAGAAGCTGAATACACTGATGGCGTGCTGAAGTTGAACGTAGCCAAGAAAGACGAAGCTAAAGTTCAGGCCCGCGAGATCGCTGTGAAATAATTTGACCGGGTACCGTTGGGTCTGTTGTAGAGTAGAGTGGTTTTTTTTGGCCCAGCGGTCCCGGGCGATACTAAAATCCCGCAGGAAACAACCCTGCAGGTAATGATTTAAAAGATCGTTTTCATAATAAGTTGTTGGTTTAGTTTGATTAGAGGACCCCGCCGCAATGGCGGGGTTTTCTTTTTTTTAGTCCGAAAGTCCGTGTAAGTCCGAAAGAAAGATTTGGTTCGCCTTGAGCCTCCCGCTAACTTACCGCCAGCTCTGTTAAAGGACACGCTTCGAATCTCCGCTCCAGATATGGACAAGACCACCATCGCCATAAACCGGGTCGGTTTTCGGCAGGGGCAACTTGCGAATGTTGTGGTCAGTCGCCGGCCTTTCGCCCGGTTTGCCGTAATTCATGTCATAATCCATGCCCTCGGGGTACGCGCCAATGCAGCCTATGTCATTTTCCTGGCCAAGGTTTTTATGCGCGACGCCCGCGGGGATAACCAGCACGTCGCCTTTTTGTAACTTGAGCTTTACGCCGTTGTCTCCGCCAAGCTGCAGCGTGGTTTCGCCGCTGTAAATGCCTAAAACTTCATGCGTGATGCTATGGTAATGATGATATTCGAATATCCCGCTATCCCAGCTGTTCGACCAGCCATGACTTTCGAATAGGTTTTTAACGTGCATGGCCGGAAATAAAACAGGCACATACAATGCTGCTTTATAATAGAGCACCGGCAATGGGCTATTGGGGAAAGTTCCGTTATCAGCGAGGTGGATCTGTTCGATGTCCTGTATCGTAGTCGTCTGTATGGGATTCATCTTGTTCTTTAGCCCATTCGCGGGCGCGTTTTAAACCGGTCGCAATAGCAATGCCTTCATCAGCGCCCTCTCCCAGCAGGGCATTGGCTATCTCTACAGCTTTTTCCCTGATTTTAGCCGGCTGATTTTTATATGACGGCGGATAATCGCCATGATACCAGGGCATAGGGTTAATGCTTATGCTTTACGGCCTTTTCTATATCCTTGCGCTGATTGGAGCCTGCGGCCTTCTTCGCCTCCCTGATCTTTTCGGCCGAGGTATTTAATTTTTGCGCCTCGTATTCTATTTCGTAGTCCTGGTCGGAGTTCACCGAACGCCGTTCCACTTTACTGCCTCTTGTCGCCATAATCTAAGTATTAAATTTGTTATGATAACAATAAAGGCGTGGCGGGGTTTTGGAAAAATAACCGATCCTATAGATTAGCCAGCTTAAAATACCCGAGATTCAGTTCATCTTCAGGGGCATCGGAGGTCGCTTTTTCGACCATGATCCGGTATTTTTCTTTTTGGGCTAAGGGCAAGATATCGGCGACTTCGTAAACGTCGTCCACGTCGATACCGAACTTGTCGTCCACATGCGAAAAGGCGCCGGGGAAGTGGGTATTCAGGAAAAATTCGGTGTTTTTGGCCGTCTTTATAGCCGAACCCATATCCGGGTGCACACTGATGATCTTGAAATGCGGCTCGTCAAATAAACCGCGCTTATATCCGCCCAGGTTAATGAAGAATAGGTGCTGACCAGAAGAATCGTTGCTGCCGCCTTTTTCCTCAACCGAAACCTGGTGTCCGTCCACAAGTGTCACCTCCCGGTATGCATCGATATGAATGCGGCCATTGGCCTCGGGCCAAAAAGCCAAAATATCTGGTATAAGACTTTTCAGATCCTCGCCTATGGCAAAAAAAACATCGTGCTGTTCCGTATGGCGGCCCGGCGGCGTGCAGCCGAGTAGGAGCATGTAGAGTTTGGGATTGGGCATGCGGTAAAGGTAGGGATTTGGTTTTTGAAGTCAGATGTCGAAAGTTAGGGGGCAGAAACTAAAGGATATTTTATCCGGTCCCAAACCTCTGACAACTGACCTCCGAAATCAGTTCCTCATATTCACATACTGCAGCGGCTGCCCGAAGCTTTCCTTCCGGCAAAGGGCGATAACCGCTTGTAAGTCATCGATTTTTTTACCCTGAACACGCACCATATCGTCCATAATGCTGGCTTGCACCTTCAGGTTGCTGTCTTTTATTTTCTTCACAATTTTGGAAGCCGTCGTCTTGTCAATTCCCTGTTTAACAGCAATTTCTTTCCGGATCATATTGCCCGAAGCATATTGTTCCTTGCCGTCGTCCAAAGCGGTCGGATCAATGCCCTGTTTAACCATCCGGCTGATGATGGCGTCTTTAATGGCCTTCAGGCGCATATCATTTTCGGTAACAATGGTAAGCTGGTTGGTTTTTTTGTCCAGGTCGATGGTGCTATGCGAACCGTTGAAATCGTAACGGTTCAGAATTTCTTTTTTGGCGGTATTGATGGCGTTATCCAATGTCTGGCCGTCTATTTTGCTTACGATATCGAAAGTTGGCATGGCTGCGTAGTTTAAGAGGTAAACTTAGTGATTTAGTTGGATTAGTTAAATTCGTTCTATTAGTTGTATTTGGCCCAACGACTTCAACTAACACGACCATTACAACCAAATTCACAGCACAAAATCCACTATTTAAGGTTTTCTTAATATTATCTTAACAAATAAATAGGCAGTTTTGTAAGTATGGGCTGTGCCCGGCGCTATGGACATTAAAAAAATACCTTATATAAACAGGGAGATCAGCTGGTTGTATTTTAATGAACGGGTTTTACAGGAAGCATCGGACCCAACCGTGCCGCTGATCGAGCGGATACGTTTCCTGGCCATCTACTCCTCAAACCTCGATGAATTCTACCGTGTCCGCGTTGCAACGCTTAGCCGTTTGGCTAATCTGAATGTCAAAGCCAAAGAGTTATTGGGTTATAATCCCAAAAAGATACTGAACCAAATCAAAAACATCGTTGTAAAACAGGAACGCAAGTTTAACAACCTGTATGAGAATATCATCCTGAAGCAATTGGCGGAGGAAAGGATTTTTATATTGAACGATAAACAACTGAATGTAACCCGCGGTGCATTTGTGAAGAATTATTTCAGGGAGCGTTTGCTGGCTACGTTGGTACCTATTATGCTTGAGGAGAACCAGCCCTTTCCCGAACTGCGCGACCGGGGCTTATATTTTTTCGTCAAGCTGATGAAAAATCAAAAAGCGAGGTATGCGCTGATCGAGATACGCGACAGCCTGCAGCGTTTCGTGGTGCTGCCCGAAACGAATAACCTGAAGTTTATTATCCTGGTTGATGATATTATCCGCTATTCGCTTGAGGATATCTTCTTCATTTTTGACCACGATACTATCGAGGCTTACTCGATACAGCTTACCCGCGACGCCGAACTTGACTTGGATAAGGAAGTGAGCGAAAAATTCATCGATGCGCTCTCAAAAAGCCTGCAGAAACGCAAAAAGGGTAAGCCCATGCGGCTGCTGTACGACAGCGAGATGCCGATGGAGATGGTTACCTACCTGGTAAACAAGATCGGCCTGCATGCTGAAAACCTGATCCCAGGCAATCGTTACCTGAATTTTAAAAGCTTTATTGCTTTCCCGAACGTTGGGCGGCCCGAACTGGAATATACGCCTTACCCGCCGCTTCCGGTAAGCGGTTTGTCATTCGGCAAGAGTTTGATGGAAATGATCGCCAAACAGGATTACCTGTTAAGTACGCCGTACCAGTCGTACGACTATGTGATCCATTTTCTGCGCGAGGCGGCCATCGACCCCAAGGTAAAGGAGATTAGTATAGCGCTGTACCGGCTGGCGGACCATTCTCATGTGATCCATGCGCTGATAAATGCTGCCAAGAACGGTAAAAAAGTGAATTGCTTAGTCGAACTGCGCGCCCGTTTCGACGAGGAAAGCAATATCGGTTACAGCAGCCGCCTGGAGGAAGGCGGGGTGAATGTGCTGTATGGCATAGAAGGTTATAAAGTGCATTCAAAAATATGCTTAGTTACCCGTACCGAAAAAGGGAAACCCGCGTATTATGCTTGCTTGTCGACCGGGAACTTTAACGAGAAGACGGCGAAAATTTATGCCGATCACACCCTGTTCACGTCGAACAAAAAGATCACCGGCGACCTCGGCGAAGTGTTTAGCGCGCTTAAACAGGGCGTATTTGCAAAAGGATTGAAGCACCTGGTGGTATCGCCGGTAGATTCGCGGCCGGCATTTTATAAGCTGATCGATAACGAGATCAAGAACGCCAAAGCCGGCAAAGAGGCTTATATGATACTGAAAATGAACAGCGTGGCCGACGAGCAGATGGTGATGAAATTGTATGAGGCCAGCAACGCCGGCGTTAAGATCAAAATGATCGTCAGGGGGATGTGCTGCCTGGTGCCGGGCATGAAGGGCTTTAGCGAAAATATCCGGGTAATCAGTATTGTTGACAAATACCTGGAGCATGCTCGCGTGCATATCTATTGCAACGGGGGCAACGAGCTTATCTATCTAACTTCCGCCGACTTTATGACAAGGAACATCGATAACCGGGTGGAAGTTGGATTCCCTATTTACGATGAGGGCTTGCGGAAAGAGATAAGGGACATCATCGACATACAGCTTGAGGATAATACCAAGGCGCGGGAGATCAACAGCCTAAATAACAATAAATACCACAAAACACATAGCGAGGTACCCTGCCGGGCCCAGATAGATATTTATAATTATTTGAAATATAAAAACTGATATAAATTGAGATACTCTGCCATTGACATCGGTTCGAATGCGGTAAGATTGTTAATTGCCGATATTATTGAGAACAACGGCGCCGTTTCGTTTAAAAAGAACACCCTGGTGCGTGTGCCGCTCCGCCTGGGCGACGACGCCTTTTTGCAGCAAAACATTTCCGAACGGAAAGCCGCCGACCTGGTAAAAACGATGATGGCCTTTCGCAACCTGATGGACGTTTACAGAGCGACCGAGTACATGGCTTTTGCGACAGCAGCCATGCGCGAAGCCATCAATGGGCAGGATATAGTCCGGACGATTAAGGAAAAAGCTGATATTGACCTGGAGATCATCACCGGCCAGAAGGAAGCCAAGATCATCTATTCCAATCATACCGAACAGAGTATAGATAAGGCCAAAACCTACCTTTACATCGACGTGGGAGGAGGAAGCACGGAGCTGTCGCTTTTTTCTGACGGGAAATTAATGGCATCGCGGTCATTCAACATTGGCACCATCCGTATTTTGGACAACCAGGACAAGGAAGAAACCTGGGCCGAAATGCGCGAGTTCGTGCGCGATCATACCCGTCAATACAAAAACGTAAATGGCATAGGCACTGGCGGAAATATTAACAAATTGTACAAGATGTCGGAGGAAAAGAACGGCGCGCCGCTAAGCTTCATTAAGCTCAAATCGCTTTATAACTACCTCAATTCGTTTTCGCTTAAAGATCGTATTAACGTACTGGGTATCAACCAGGACAGGGCCGATGTCATCATCCCGGCCTGCGAGGTCTATATCTCGATTATGAAATGGGCCAATATCAAAAATATGTATGTGCCCACTGTGGGATTGGTAGACGGGATTATCCAGATGCTAATCGAGAAAAACTTCAGGGACAACGATTAAAAAAATATTAATAATTTGTTTAAAAATTGAAAAACACTTTTTACATTTGTAGTGCCCTCTCATAGGGCATGTTTTTCATAGGTAGATGTAGGGTCGAGTACTTGTTATTCGGCCCTTTTTTGTGCGCTTAACTTTTATCCTTTAGATTTGCCGACCGAATGATGAAAAGAAAGATCGTAGTTGCCGTTACTGGCGCCAGCGGGGCCATTTATGCGAAATTATTGCTGGATAAATTATTGCAGTTAAGCCCGCAAATTGAGCAGGTTGCCATAGTAATGTCGGACAATGCCAAGCAGGTTTGGGAGCACGAGCTGGGTAATCGCGATTTTGAGAAATTACCCTTCAAATTCTACGCAAAGACCGATTTTATGGCGCCGTTTGCGTCGGGTTCCGCGCGGTTTGATACCATGGTCATCGTTCCATGCTCCATGGGTACGCTGGGCCGTATAGCCAGCGGTACATCCGACGACCTGGTGATCCGCGCGGCTGACGTTATTCTCAAAGAACGGCGGAAATTGATCCTCGTGGTTCGTGATACGCCTTTTAATCTTATCCATATCCGCAATATGGCAACCGTTACCGAAGCAGGCGGTATCATCTGCCCGGCTATTCCATCCTTTTACAGCAAGCCAAAAACTATTGATGATGTGGCCATGACGGTGGTGAACCGGCTGATCGATCTCATCGGGTTGGAGAATGAGAGTTATAGGTGGTCTGAACCATGATTGGAATGATTCTTTGATGGTTATGATTTTTTATTGTACGTCAAATTTTCTGCGATCATAGTTTTTCATTAAATCACTCAAATCATAGTTCAGACAAAAAACGTAACTTTGCGCCCTGAAAATGAACCGGAAAGTTGCATTTTATACGCTGGGCTGCAAGCTGAATTATTCGGAAACGTCGACCATTGGCCGGCTTTTTAGTAATGCCGGTTTTGATACGGTCGATTTTACCGATACGCCGGACGTTTATGTGATCAACACCTGCTCGGTTACCGAAAATGCCGATAAAAAGTGCAAAAAGGTAGTTAAAGAAGCGCTGAAAATATCGCCCAACGCCTACGTAACCATTGTGGGCTGCTACGCCCAGCTCAAACCACAGGAGATCGCCGAAATACCTGGTGTCGATATGGTTTTGGGCGCGGCCGAGAAGTTTCAGATCATCGATCATATCAGCGACCTTACTAAAAAGCCTAAAGCTGTTGTTTACAATCAGCCGGTATCTGAAGCTAACGAGTTCATATCAGCTTATTCTTTTGGCGACCGTACACGCACGTTTTTGAAAGTACAGGACGGCTGCGATTATTCCTGTTCATTCTGCACCATTCCCCTGGCGCGTGGCGCCAGCAGGAGTGACACCATTGAACACGCTATCGAACAAGCCAGGCAAATTGCCGCTTCGGGCGTAAAGGAGATCGTGCTTACCGGTGTTAACCTGGGCGACTTCGGCATCCGCAACGGCCAGCGCGAAGATCGCTTCTTCGACCTCGTGAAAGCTTTGGACGAAGTCGAAGGTATTGACCGGATCAGGATATCTTCCATCGAGCCTAACCTGCTGTCGGACGATATTATCGAATTTGTATCGCAATCAAAACGTTTTGTGCCGCATTTTCATATCCCGCTGCAATCGGGGTCAAACAAAATATTAGGCCTGATGCGCCGGCGGTATAAACGCGAGCTATATGCTGAGCGTGTCGCCAAAATCAAAGAGCTGATGCCCGATTGCTGTATCGGTGTAGATGTGATCGTGGGCTTCCCTGGCGAGACACGCGAAGATTTTATAGATACCTATAATTTCCTGAAAGGTTTAGACATTTCCTACCTGCATGTCTTTACTTATTCCGGACGGGAGAACACCCTTGCTGCGGAAATGCCCAATCCCGTCCCGGGTTCAACCCGTGCCGACCGGAGTAAAATGCTGCATATCCTGTCGGACAAAAAACGCAGGGCATTTTACGAGACGCAATTGAACAGGACGTGCGAGGTGCTTTTTGAAGGTGACATTAAGGATGGCTTTATGCATGGATTTACCCGTAATTATGTAAAAGTGCGAGCCAAATACGACCCGGTACTGGTAAACGAATTGAAAAATGTTCATTTAACAAATATTTCACCCGATGGTGACGTCGAAATAACTGAGGCCAACGAAATATTTGTACATTAAACCTATATTCGTCCCAAATTCGGCTATCTATGTTTCCTACCGTCAGCTCACTTATACAATACCTAACCGGCTGGAATATCCCGCTTCCCATTCAAACTTTTGGTTTTTTTGTTGCATTGGCGTTCATCGGGGCTTATTGGGCCTTTGTACAGGAATTTAAGCGAAAGGAAAAACTGGGCTATATCCATCCTTTCCATAAAACTATAACGATAGGTAAACCAGCCTCTGTCGAGGAACTGGCGCTTAACGGCCTGTTCGGTTTCATTCTCGGTTATAAGCTGCTCGATATGGTGCTTAACTACCACGAGCTCTTAGCAGATACACAGGGCTTTATATTGTCATCAAGGGGTAGTTGGATAGGCGGTATTATAGGAGCAGTTATTTTTGCTTATTGGGCTTATGCCGAGAAGAAGAAAGAACAGTTACCCCAACCTCAGACCAAACAGGTTACCGTACACCCGCACGAACTGATGGGTAACATCCTGTTATGGGCCGCAATATGCGGTTTCGCTGGCGCGAAGGTTTTTAATGCACTGGAAAACTGGGGCGATTTTTTGAAAGATCCGGTTGGAATGCTAATAGGCTTCGAGGGTTTAACGTTTTATGGCGGTCTGATATGCGGTGGCGCCGCAGTGTTGTATATCGCGCGTAAGCATGGTATCAGTGTACGCAATATGCTTGATATAGGCGCCCCCGGTATGATGCTGTCGTACGGTGTTGGCCGCATCGGTTGCCAGATGGCCGGCGATGGTGACTGGGGTATTTACAATACAAATCCTAAGCCACATTGGCTTTCGTGGATGCCCGATTGGATGTGGGGTTTCAAATTCCCGCACAATATCAATATGATGGGCGAGCAGATTCCCGGGTGCCAGCTGACCAATTATTGCATCAATAAAACACATTGTTATTGCTACGAGTTACCTTTACCGGTGTATCCGACGTCGTTTTACGAATCGGTGGTATGTATCCTGCTGTTTTTTGTGCTATGGCAGATCCGGCACCGTATTAAAGTGCCGGGCATATTGTTCGGGGTGTACATGATAATGGCAGGGGTGGAAAGATTTTTTATCGAACTGATAAGAGTTAACACGAAATACGATTTAGCTGGCATACACTTTACACAGGCGGAACTGATCTCCATCCTTATGGTGTTGGGCGGCGCTATTCTGATAACGTCTATTTTAAAGTCATCCCGGAATTTGAAAACATCTGCTAATGGTCAATAAGGTTCTTGCTGCTAAACTGGCGCAGAACCAGGTTGTGCGATTTGTATTTTCGGCGGGGGTAGGTTTCCTGGTCGATATTTCGGTGTTTTACTTGCTTTATCATAATTTATTGACCGAGCGTACCTACCAGCTCATGTCGGTAACCCTGCGAAATTCGACCGTATCGCTGGCGGTGTCGTTTTTCCTGGGCGTGGTAGTCAACTTCCTCATCACCCGGTACATGGTCTTTAGCGAATCAAAGTCGCGGCCCTCGAAACAATTTTTCAGGTTTGTGCTGGTAGCCGTTATCGGTTTTTTCGCCAACCTGGCAGTTGTCGACGTATTGATCCGTTATTTGGGCATGTATCCGCCGGTAGCCAGGCCCCTGGCCGCCCTGAGCCTGTTTTTTGCCAGCTTTTTTATCCACAAACTATTCTCGTTCAGCTTATCTTTGCGCGATCATGTATCTTGAAAATATAACCGCACAGGTAGTCGATATAGCAAAGCAGGCGGGCGATTTTATCAGGCAGGAACGTAAAGGCTTTTCGGCTGACAAAATCGAATATAAGGGCCTTAACGACCTCGTATCTTACGTCGATAAAGGAGCCGAAAAGCTGATCGTGTCCAATTTGGAAAAAGTGCTGTCCGAAGCAGGCTTTATCACTGAAGAAAAAACTACCAGCAAAACAGGTGAGCGTTATAACTGGATCATCGATCCGTTGGATGGCACAACCAATTTTATTCATGGTGTGCCCACTTATTCTGTCAGTATAGCGCTGCAGGAAAACGAGGAGCTGGTGATGGGCGTTGTTTACGAGATCAACCTGGATGAATGTTTTTACGCTTGTAAAGACACCGCTGCCTATCTTAACGGTCGCGAGATCAGCGTTAGCGATACCTCAGAAGTGAAAAAGAGCCTCGTTGCTACCGGGTTCCCGTACTATAACTTCGAAAAACAGGCTGCCTATATGGAACTGTTCACGGAGTTAATGCGCAGTTGCCATGGCTTGCGCAGGCTGGGTTCGGCGGCGGTCGACCTGGTTTATACCGCTTGCGGGCGTTTTGAGTCGTTTTATGAGTATAACCTGAACCCCTGGGATGTGGCCGCCGGGGTTGTCATTGTGCGGCAGGCCGGAGGCGAAGTGGTCAATTTCAAAGGTGGCGCCGAAGTGCTGAACTCGCGTGAGCTGCTGGCAACCAACAGCAAGATCACCGGGGAAATGCTGGGGATAATCAATAAATATTTTTAACTGAGATTACACCGATTTAAAGGAGATTACACCGATTAATCTGTGGAATCAAAAAACAATCGGTGTAATCAAAGCCTTACATCGCTTCCGATACTACCTCGGTAACCTCAGGCACCATTCTCTTTAGCAGGTTTTCGATACCGGCTTTAAGGGTAACGGTAGAGGAGGGGCATCCGCTGCACGAGCCGCGCAATTCGACGGTTACTACGCCATCCTGGAACGATTTATAGTGAATAGCGCCTCCATCCTGTTCAACGGCCGGCTTAACATAGTCTTCCAGTATTTGCTGGATCTTGATCTCGGTATCCGTTCCTTCAAAAGTCACCGGCGCATGTTCTTCCAGTTTTACCTTTAGCTCCGCTTCAACGGCGCCTTTTACAAACTCCTTTAGTATGGCTTCTATATCGTCCCATTCAGTGCCTTCCGTTTTGGTTACGGTGACAAAGTTGCTGGCGAAGAATACGCCATTTACAAAGGAGAATTTATATAATTCCTTGGCAAAGGGCGAGTTTTCGGCGCTGGCTTTGGTAGGATAATCGACGCTGCCGTTGATAAGCAACTTGTTCACAATGAACTTCATGGTCGCCGGGTTGGGCGTCGATTCGGTATATACGTTGATATTCATCTTGCTCTAAATCTTAAGAAGGAACAAATTTATAGTGAATTTTGATTTAAAACCATAGCAATAACGGGTTTTTACCGCTTAATGACTTTGCCGGATGCCAGGGTATAAATTGAAGCATCATCTTATTTAGTTGATAATAATTAAATAAGTTTGATCTGACATTCGTTGGATGCCGCTATTTAAATTAGGTTAATGATTTAAAGATGAAATAAAATGAAAAGGTCGACATTCTTCTTTTTGGTCATGCTTTCATTGCTGACGCCGGTTTATTTATCGGCCCAGGAATCTTCAGACGCCAAAAATTGCACGCCTTGCGAGCGGCTGATGAATTTAAGGCTCCCCGACGTAACTATACTGCAAGCCAAAGCGATGCAAACGGACACCATTGAGGGCCAGGTGATAAAAGTTCCGTTCTGCAGGCTATTAGGAAGAATAAGTAAGGAAATTAATTTTGAATTGCTGTTGCCCAATGCGTGGAACCAGCGATTTTTAATGTCGGGCGGGGGAGGGTTTGTCGGCGCCATCCAAAATTCGCTTAGGGATAAAGTGAATTTGGGTTATGCCACCGCCGGTACCGACGCCGGGCACAAAGGCTCGGGGCTTGATGCGAGCTGGGGCCTCGATAATATGGAGCGGCAGTTGGATTTCGGCAAACTAGCTGTTCATCTGACGGCCGTCGTTTCCAAGTCTATTATCAACTCCTATTATTGTAAAACGCCGGCGTATTCTTATTTCATGGGCTGTTCAAGGGGCGGAGGCCAGGCCATGGTGGAGGCGCAGTTCTATCCGGACGATTTTGAAGGTATTGTTTGCGGTGCCCCTGCTTTTGACTGGCCGGGTACGGGCGCAAAACTATTACAGATCAGCCAAAAGAATTACCCCGATCCAAAAAATCTGAAAACGCCGGTAATCACTAAGAATAATTTACGCATGCTCCAGGATGAAGTGCTGAAACAATGTGATACGCTTGACGGAGTTAAAGATGGTATTGTTAGCGATCCGAGGGGCTGCAAGTTTGATTTCTCCCACCTGCCCGTGTCTACGGACACCGTGCCGGCAGCGGGCTATTTCACGGCCAAACAGTTGGAAGCGATAAAAACCGTATATACGCCGCTTGTAAATAAGCAGGGAACCATATATCCCGGATATCCGTTTGGCGCCGAAAATGCCAAAGGCGGCTGGGACCTCTGGATAGCAGGAAATTATCCGGGTGCAAACATGCCGAGCCTGCATTACCTGTTTAGCACGGGAATGTTTAAGTACCTGGTTTTTAACGACCAGTGGTGGGATTACAGTAAATACGATTTTTCGAATTTCTTTAAGGATACCAAATACGCGTCGGCTTACCTTAACGCTACGCAAACAGACTACACGGAGTTCAAAAAGCTAGACCGGAAAATGATCATGTACCATGGCTGGAACGACCCGGCCTTGTCGGCTTATTCTACGGTTTCGTATTATGACGATGTCGCAAGAAAAGATAAGGATGTGCAATCTTATATTCGCCTCTTCCTGCTTCCTGGAGTCCTGCATTGTAACGGCGGTCCGGGACCCGATGAAGTAGATTGGCTGACATTGATACGCAGATGGGTAGAACAAGGCAAAGCGCCCGAGCGCGTGGTTATGTCAAAAAAAGAGGGTGGAAAAATTACGATGACGAGGCCCGTTTTCCCTTACCCGAAAGTTGCGATTTATAAAGGCAAAGGCGATCCGAACCTGGAAACAAGCTTTAAAGACGGGGAAGAATAATCATAGTAAGCTCAAAATGCCCTGTAAGGGCTGCCGCTTTCTAGAAAATATCAAACCAAACCGTTATTGCCTCATCGGGGCAACCCTAGATTATATTCCCGTATAGGTAGAAGGTGTTATCCTGCTGATCTCTTCTTTTACCAATTCGCTTACCGCCAAAGTCTCTACAAATGCCTTAATGGTATCCGCATTGATCTCTTCGTTGGTGCGCGTCAATTCTTTTAGGGCCTCATAAGGGTTCGGGTAACCTTCCCGGCGGAGGATGGTTTGTATCGCTTCTGCTACCACGGCCCAGTTAGCTTCCAGGTGTGCCGTAAGTACCGACTCGTTAAGCAGCAGCTTATCCAGGCCTTTGATGGTCGAACGTATCGCGATCAGTGTGTGTGCAACAGGAACGCCGATATTGCGCAGCACGGTCGAGTCGGTCAGGTCGCGCTGCAGGCGCGATATAGGCAGCTTGGCGGAAAGGTGCTCGAACAAGGCATTGGCGATGCCAAGGTTACCTTCGGAATTTTCGAAATCTATCGGGTTTACCTTATGCGGCATAGCCGATGAACCGACTTCACCGGCTTTGATCTTCTGCTTAAAATAGTTCATCGATATATAGGTCCACATATCGCGGTCGAGGTCGATGATAATGGTATTGATGCGTTTCAGCGCGTCGCAATGAGCGGCGAAATTGTCGTAATGCTCGATCTGCGTGGTGTATTGCGAGCGGTTTAAACCCAAAATATCGTTCACAAAATGGTTGCCGAAGGCTTTCCAGTCAATCTCCGGATAAGCAATATGATGCGCATTGAAATTGCCCGTAGCCCCCCCGAATTTGGCCGAATAAGGAACCTGTTTCAAAAGGGTTAGCTGGTTTTCCAGTCGCTCGACAAAAACCTGGATTTCTTTACCAAGCCGTGTCGGCGAAGCCGGTTGGCCATGAGTATGCGCCAGCATCGGTATCTTTTGCCATTTCAGGGCATAGTTTTTTAATATTCCAACCAGTTCATCGATAGCGGGCAGGTAGGTATTTTCGATCGCGTACTTAAAGCTGTAGGGTATAGACGTGTTATTAATATCCTGCGAGGTAAGTCCGAAATGGATAAATTCTTTGTATTGATCCAGGCCAAGCTTGTCAAACTCCTTCTTGATAAAATACTCGACGGCTTTCACGTCATGATTGGTCACCTTCTCGATTTCCTTCACCAATTCGGCGTCTTTTTCGCTGAAATTTTGATAAATGGCGCGTAACTTTTCAAAAACGGCGGAGTCAAAATCACGAAGTTGCGGCAGCGGACGTTCGCACAGTGCGATAAAATATTCCACCTCGATAAATACGCGGTATTTGATCAGCGCAAACTCTGAAAAATAAGCGGCCAGTTTGGATGTGGTGTTACGGTAACGGCCGTCGATAGGGGAAATAGCCGAAAGCGGGGTGAGCATCATATTCTGTGAGAGATTTTTCGCAAAAATACAAAATCAGTTGGCAGTTTGCAGTGTGCAGTTGGCTGTAATGCGTTAAAAGGGGGAAATTGTCTTGGAATTGTCATTTGGTTTTGGAAACTTTTTATTCAAAAAATGTTTCCATAGTTTTGACCCGAAATGTCAAATAGTCAAATAGAGAGGATACTTGACGGCAGCGGCGAATTGTTTCTGCAGGCCGGGATCAAGAGTGTAACGATGGACGACATAGCCAAGCATTTGGGCATGTCGAAGAAGACGATATACCAGTTCTTTAAAGATAAAAACGAGCTTGTGCTGGCCCTGGTAAAGAAGCGGCTGAAGGACGATGAGGACGAAATGAGCGAGTTGCTGGCCAAATCAGGCAATGTGATCGAAGGGATGATCAATATGATGAAATGCTCGGAGGAAATATTCGGCAGGGCAAACCCGGTCATCATCCACGATATGCAGAAATACCACCCGGAAGCCTGGAAGGAGTTTCAGAATTTCAAATCGGGGGTGATAGTGCGGACAATGGAGCAACTACTATCCAGGGGCATACAACAGGGCTACATCCGGCCGGAGGTTGATGTAAAGATATTGGCCCGTATGCGCATGATGCAGGTAGAAATGGGCTTCAACCCGCAGGCATTCCCGGCAAATGAGTTTAATCTTTGGAAGGTACAGCGCGAACTGATGGAACACTTTAATTACGGTATCTGTACCATGAAGGGTTATAAGCTTCTTAATGAGTACAAGAACATACACGAAGAAATTGATTAACACTAATGACATAGGGCTGTCACAAGCTTATTAAATATTTGTACCGGTTAAATGAAAACACACAACTCAACATATATTATGAAGAACATTTTTATTATAACGATTCTTTTGCTGGGTATAGTCGCGACAGGCTATGCCCAACAAGCGGCGCAACCCGCAGCGGTTCGCAATTTTTCATTGCAGGATTGCATTAATTACGCTTATGAACACCAGGATACGGTAAAAAACGCCGCGCTTGATGTAAAAAGCGCTGCGTATAAGGTAAAGGAAACAACCGGCATTGGGCTGCCGCAGATAAACGGAGTCGCCAGCTTTACCGATTACCTTAAAACGCCATCTGTAATTTTTCCGAGCTTTACCGATGGCTTATATCAGATACTTCATTCTGAAGGCGTAAGGGACAGCACAGGCAAGATCATCCAGGCTAAAACAAGCGGTCCGCAGAAATTTAGTATTTATCAGCCTTACAACGCTAATTTGGGATTGTCGCTCAGCCAGTTGTTATTTGATGGCAGTTACCTCGTAGGCTTAAAGGCTTCGAAAACCTACCAGGAACTTTCGCAAAAATCCTATACAAGATCGAGGATCGATGCCCGTGTTAATGTGACCAAGGCCTACTACCAGGTATTGGTAAGCAACGAGCAGATAAAGCTTTTGGATGCTGATTTGTCACAGCTGAAACAGCAGGTTGACCAGACTTCCGCTGAGAACAAACAGGGATTTGCGGAAAAAATAGATGTCGACCGGATAACTGTTCAGTACAATAACCTGCGTACTACGCGCGAGAATACGGTACGCCTGCTGATATTGAATTACGAGATGCTGAAGTTCCAGATGGGAATGCCGGTTAACGAGGAACTGACCCTTACCGATAAGCTAGAGGATATAAAACTTGACAATAATGTTGCTGACACCGGCGACACAACTTTTTATCACAACCGGATAGAATACAGCCTGGGCGAAACAAATTTGAAACTCAACCAACTGACTGTACAAAATCAGAAGGCTAAATTTATGCCACAATTATTGTTAAACGGAAGCACCGCGCTCGGTTTTCAGAGCAGCACTTTTGGGTCATTACTTCACTACGAGTATCCGTCGACTTATATTGGCCTTAGTCTTAACGTTCCGATCTTCAGCGGCGGCCAGCGTATTAACCAGCTTCGCGAAGCAAAGATCGAGGTTGAGAAATCGCAAAACGATTTGGAAAATGCCAAAAATGGTATCCTGTTGCAGGCGCACGCCGCAAGTATTACCTACGCTAATAGCCTGAGATCGCTTGATAATCAAAAGCAAAGTCAGCAGCTGGCGCAGGAAGTGCTTAGGGTAGCCAAGATCAAATATGGCCAGGGTGTGGGCTCGAGCATCGAGGTTACCCAAGCTCAAACCGACCTGGAAACAGCCGATAATCAATATATACAGGCCTTATATAATGCTTTGATCAGCAAGGTCGACCTTGATAAAGCATACGGGAGAATTCAATAAACAAACAACAACACCATCAGCATAAAAAGATATGAAAAAGTTACTATACCTACCTCTTATACTGTTACTGGCGGCATGCAGCAAGCCGGCGGCAAATAACAATAGTAAAGATGCCCTGACAAAGCAACTGGCCGACCTGAAAAAACAACAGGAAGACATCAACTCAAAGATCGCCAAGATACAAGCGCAGCTGGGTACTCAAGACTCCGTGAAATCGACCGACGTGGCCGAGATGACGATTAAGACAGGCCCATTTACTAATTATGTGGATGTGCAGGGCAGTATTGATGCCAAGGACAATGTGCTGGCTTCGCCCCAGGCTCCGGGCGCAATCACAGCCATTTATGTAAAAGTTGGCGACCATGTAAGGAAGGGACAAACGCTTGTTCAACTGGATAATAGCGTATTGCTGCAGCAGATAGCCCAGGCCGAAACCCAGGTGAACCTGAATAAAACCCTTTATGACCGTCAGAAAAGTTTGTGGGACCAGAAAATAGGTACCGAGGTGCAATTTCTGCAGGTGCAGGCTACCTACCAGGCAGCGCAAAAATCGCTTGCCGCATTGAAAGAGCAGGCGGGGCTTTACCGCATCGTGGCGCCGATTACCGGAACTGTCGACCAGATGGACCTGAAGATCGGCCAGGCCGCCTCGCCCGGTGTCACTTCCATCAGGTTGGTGAATACCGAATCGCTGAAAGTAAAAGCCAATGTGCCTGAATCGTACGCAGCCAGCATTCACCAGGGTGATATGGTAAAAGTTGTTGTTCCGGATGCTAACGATACCATTACGGCTAAAGTAACCTTTGCCGCCAAAGTAATCGATGCGGCAACACGCAGCTTTGCCATCGAGATACAACTGCCCGGCAGCAAAACTATTAAACCCAACATGACCGCGGTATTAAAGATAGCCGATTACTCAAAGAAAAATGCCATCGTTGTGCCTTTGAATGCCATACAGAAATCAGAATCGGGTGATTATGTGTTTGTAGATGACAACGGCCATGGGAAGAAGGTAAATGTGACCGAAGGAGCCACTTATGGCGGACAAACGGAAATAACCAACGGTTTGAAACCGGGTGATAAACTGATAACCGAAGGTGCCAGCGA
Organism: Mucilaginibacter sp.; assembly: GCA_035545315.1. Classification (GTDB taxonomy): domain Bacteria; phylum Bacteroidota; class Bacteroidia; order Sphingobacteriales; family Sphingobacteriaceae; genus Mucilaginibacter. Next base: position 168,346 of record DASZYQ010000012.1, read on the forward strand.
CCTGGAAGACGGTGACAAAATACGGGTGTTACAGTCAATTAATTGATCACGCTAAAATGATTGGATATGAAAGACGCGGAAAAAGAATTTAAGCCCTCGAGCTGGGCTATCGATAATAAACGGGCTATTTATGTGCTTGTGTTCATAATTGTACTGCTGGGACTTTCGACTTATAACAACCTCCCAAAGGAAAATTTTCCGGACATAACCATAAAAAAGATATACATTACTACCATTTACAACGGTCAGTCGCCGCAAAATATTGAAATGCTGGTAACCCGGCAGATCGAAAAGCAGCTGAAATCGCTAAAGGGCTTAAAGAAGGTTACGTCGAATACGCAGCAAAATGTTTCGGTAATTACGGCTGAGTTTAACGCCGATGCGAACATACGCAACGCTAAAGAAGACGTCAAAGAAGCTGTTGATAAAGCCGCACCCGATTTGCCGCAAAATGATAATAATTTAAAACAGTCGACGATAACCGATATCGACGTTGCCGACCAACCTATATTGTACATCAACTTATCCGGGAATTACGACCTGAAAAAGCTGAAGGAGTATGCCGATAACCTGAAGGACGATATCGAAGGGATGAAGGAAATATCCAAGGTAGACGAGGTAGGGGCGCTTACGCCAAATATCCAGATCAACGTGGATATGAACAAAATGGCAGCTGCGCAAATTTCCTACCAGGATATTTACCAGGCGATTGGCAGCGAAAACGTCATATCATCTGCCGGCGCAGTAAAAATAGACGGCGTTCAGCGCACCATCGATATCAAAGAGGACTTCAAGAGCGCCGACGAGGTAGCCGCTATGGTGATCAGGAACCCGCAGGGGAAAGCTGTCTACCTGAGAGATATTGCCGAAGTAAAGGATGGTTTCCAGGACCAGGTAAGTTATGCGCGGTTAAAGACCCCGAATAATCCAAACTTTAAAAATGTAATAACACTTAACATTATTAAAAGGACTGGCGAGAACCTGATCGTGGCATCAGATAAAATACACAACCTGATCAAACAAAAGCAACAGACGATTTTTCCCAAGGGCCTGAATATTACAGTGACGGGAGATCAATCAGATAAGACCCGATCGACGTTGAACGACCTGATCAACACCATCGTCATCGGGTTTATATTGGTAACGCTCATACTCATGTTTTTTATGGGTACAACCAATGCCATCTTCGTGGCTTTATCGGTCCCTTTATCCTGTTTTATAGCGTTTTTGTTTATGCCGGTAATAGGCTTTACGCTTAATATGATCGTACTATTCTCCTTTCTGCTGGCGTTGGGTATCGTGGTGGATGACGCGATCGTGGTGATCGAGAATACGCACCGTATTTTCGCCAATGGTAAGGTGCCCATTCAAAAAGCTGCAAAGATAGCCGCCGGAGAAGTCTTTCTTCCTGTATTTTCAGGCACAATGACTACGCTGGCGCCGTTCGTGCCGCTGGCATTCTGGAACAGCCTGATAGGCGACTTTATGTTCTTTTTGCCGATCACATTGATCATTACCCTGCTTGCCTCATTGGTGGTAGCTTATATTATGAACCCGGTTTTTGCGGTTGATTTTATGAAGCCTCATCACGAAGGCGAACACGATCATCCCAAATTCGACCGGAAAGTGGGCAAAGCGATGCTGATACTGGGAAGTGCCGCGCTGCTCGGCTACCTGATCAATTTCGGTATCGGCAACTTCGTGGTTGTTGTGATACTTTTATACCTGCTAAACCACTTCTACCTGATGCGCGTGATCGACAGGTTCCAGAAAAATGCCTGGCCGCGTTTCCAGCATTGGTACGCGCGAAGGCTGGAATGGGCCGTAAAAAGGCCGTGGCAGATATTAATGGGTGTAATAGTATTGTTCTTTTTAACCATTATATACAGCTTTGTTATACGAACCCCGAGAGTTGAATTCTTCCCGACGTCCGACCCTAACTTCGTTTATGTATATGTAACGATGCCTATCGGCACCGACCAGGCTTATACCAACCAGGTAATAGAAGGGCTTGAAAAGAAAGTTGCGAAGGTTGTAGAGCCCGATAAAGACATTGTTTCGTCAATCATTTCGAATGTGTCGGTAGGTGTTACCGATCCGACCGATGAGGACCAGGGCACGTACTACAATAAAGGTAAGATCACCGTTGCCTTTGTCGAGTATGGCGAACGGCACGGAAAGGATACCAAGGCCATTATGAACCGGATACGTAACTCGGTACAGGGTGTTCCGGGCGCACAGATCGCGGTAACGCAGGAGAATGCGGGCCCGCCTGTGCAAAAAGACATCGATATCGAGATAGCCGGCGGTAATATGGATACGTTGGTGAATACGGCTACCAGGCTAAAAAAATATATCAATCAGCAGAACATTGGGGGTATCGAGGGATTGACTCCCGACGTGCAAAGCGATAAGCCCGAGATTGTTTTTGATGTTGACCGCGAACGTGCCAACCGCGAAGGGGTTACTACCAGCCAAATTAACCAAGCCCTATTTACATCGGTTTATGGCCTTAAAGCTTCCGATTTCAGGAATACGACTGAGGATAATTATGAAATAGATGTAAGAGCGCAGGAAAACCAGCGTAATAACATCGATGCTTTAAAAAACATGAAAATTACCTTCCGCGATATTGCGATGGGCGGTATCATAAGGCAGGTGCCAATATCGGCATTTACGGATGTCAGGTACACCAGCACTTATGTGAATATCAAACATAAGCAGGAGCGAAGGGTGGTTTCATTGTTATCAAACGTTATTAAGCCGGCATTTAACCCGACTGAAGTAAACCAGAGCATAGCCCAGGCTATTAAAAATTTCAAGGCGCCGGAAGGAGTGACCATAAGCATGGGTGGCGGGCAGGAAGACCAGGCCGACGCGCAGAATTTCCTCGGCCGGGCCCTGATGATATCATTCGGGATCATATTGATCATCCTGATGATGCAGTTCAATTCCATCGGCAAAACGTTGATCATCCTGAGCGAGATATTCTTTAGTATTATCGGCGTATTCCTTGGCCTCAGCCTGTTTAACATGTCGATATCGGTGGTTATGACGGGTATAGGTATCGTCGCGCTGGCGGGCGTTGTCGTCCGAAATGGTATCCTTCTGGTTGAGTTTACCGACATGCTGATAGCGCAGGGGGCAAGCCTTCATGATGCTGTGGTTGAAGCCTCACGCACCAGGATGACCCCCGTGTTATTGACTGCTACCGCCGCGATATTGGGACTTATACCGCTGGCATTCGGTTTCAATATCGATTTTGCCGGGCTGTTTACTTCGTTCAAGCCACATATCTATTTCGGCGGCGACAACAATGCCTTCTGGGGCCCGCTGTCGTGGACGATGATATTCGGTTTGGGCTTTGCCACGATCATTACGCTTATCCTGGTGCCCTGTATGTACATCATCAGGGTACGGATCAGAACCAGGCTGTTCGGAAGTAAGAAAACAGATGTTCATGAAGCCGAACCGGAAATGACAACTGTATAATAATTAGCCGATCCAATAGTTATAGTTGAGCCGCTATCTTTTGATAGCGGCTTTTTTGCGCATTTACCTTTCCAGTGTATAGAAAGCACAATATCTCTATAGAAGCCTAATGTAATATTATATTGACATGTGTAATTATGACACAATATTTGTGGAATATTTGATAGATTTGTTAAAAAAGTCAGTTTTTACTAAACACTAATTACGCAATTGACGAAATGAGCCCGGTAGCTGATCAGCAGGACATCAAAAAAGAAAAGATATTAGAGGCAGCTTACCAGCAATTTCTGCACTACGGGTACTCGAAGACCACTATGAATGAGATCGCGGGCGCCCTTTCTATGTCAAAGGCGCTGCTTTATTATTACTTTCCTGATAAAAGCCAGTTGTACATAGCTGTTACCCGTAAACTAGCGACTGAATACCTGAAACTGCTTGAAGGTAAGATACCCGGTTTTGACAATCTAAAAAATGCTTTTTTATTCCAGGTTAATACGCATCACGATTTCATCGTCAGCAACTACAATTTCTTTGATTTCATCCGGCTAAACGAACAGAATCTGCCCGACGAAATATGGCAGATCATTGACCAGATACGCCAGGGCGAGATCGACCTGCTTACCACTGCGATTGCCGCTGCCGCACAAAGGGGCGAGATCAAATCAGTTGACAATCCACGTGAAATCGTAGACCTGATGCTGGATGCGTTACAAGGCGTAAGAGTTGGGGCCAAAGGGCTGAAAAAGAATAGTTTCCCAAAGAAAGAGCACCTGGACGAGATACATAAAAAAAGGCTTTTATTGATTGACATTTTCATCAAAGGCCTGATGAATTAGCGACTGTCAGCCACAGGTCATAAAAGCGTTAAATCCCAATAAACTAAGACCTTAATTCATTATATTTGACTAATTAATTGAATTGGTCAATAATTGTTAGCCAATATAATTATTAAAGGTACTTCTTAATTTAGAGGTGATTGTTTTAGAGTGATTGAAGCACCCCGGTCGAAGATCAGGGTGCTTTTTTTGTGCCTTAATTTTCATTTAAGCTGATCACTTTCCAGCTATCTTTATTAGCGACGTTACCGCCAAAAAAACGAAGCGTGATTTCGTAACTGGTAACGCCTTTGCTTCCCTGCAAATCTTTGGATTCGGCATATGACTTGATAATAAATACAGAATCGGGTTTTTGTGCGCATTGGTAGTCCGATTCTGGGAAACTGATATTACTTGCCTTTATGGTCGGTTTCACAAACTCTTTGGCCATCGCGTACGCGTCGTCGCTGTCCGGCACCCCTTCCGGACTTCGGCGTGTGCCTGAAAGCGCGTAACGTACCATAAAAAGTGTAAAAATGAGCGCAAGGACCATTAACACGAACATTCCTTTCAATGCAAAGCTTTTTTTTATTTCTTTATGACTGGAGTAGGGTTTTTCCATTTATATGATATTCAATTAGTTATTAACAGGGGTCAAAAGGAATACGGTCACTGTTCTTGTAGCATAACCGATATTAGCTTCTAATGTTTTGTGGTTCAAAGATGGGCAATTATTGTGCTCATCTACGGCTTGGGCTGTTTTAGGACGGCTGCCATTAAGCGGCTGAAGAATTCTATTGGTTTGCAGCAATTCAGGGTCAATTTTGGCGTTACCAAATACAAGGTTTATGCCAGAACAGCAATCGGGATCAAATCTGCTGTAGGAACGGAAATAGCTCGTCGTTGTAGATGAGCGATAGGTAAGATCAGTTCTCAGATCGCCCCGAAATTGCCCCGTTAATGCGGGATCGGGATATAATGGGGAATTGCGAAACGATGAGCATGTATTGTGAGGATCTATTCTCATCAGCCAAAAAACAAATAACCAACAAAAATGGCGGCTATGATGCCGGCAAGGTCGGCCAAAAGTCCGTATGGTATGGCATAGCGCGACTTTTTGATGCCCACCGAGCCAAAATACAAGGCCACGATATAAAAAGTGGTGTCGGCCGAACCATTGAAAATACAACCCAGGCGGCCGGCAAAGCTATCGGTGCCAAAGGTCTGCATGGTGCTGATCATCATTGCCCGCGAGCCTGAACCGCTCAGGGGTTTCATATAAGCTACCGGCATGGCATCCACAAACCGGGTATCGAGGTTCATTTTGGTCATGGCCCATCTCAGACCATCATTCATATAGCCCAGCGCGCCGCAATTCCGAAAAACGGCGATTCCCACCAGCATAGCCACTAAGTAGGGGATGATTTTGATGCAAGTGTCGAACCCCTGTTTTGCCCCCTCGATAAAGGCTTCAAATACGTTCACCTTTTTGATAAAGCCGCCGGTAATAAAAATTACCGGTATGGCAAACAGCAGCAGATTGCTGGTGATCTTTGAAAAGTTGGCGATCTGCTCTTTGCTGAGATAAGCGGTTAAGTACCAAACCAGCAGGCCGATGAAAAGCGTCATTCCGCCAACCCAGGCAATGATAACCCGGTCGAACAGTTTTATCTTTTGCCTGATGGCTACCGCGATCATCCCGATGACCGCTGAGACATACGTGGCTATGATGCAGGGAATGAAAATATCGGTGGGGTCTTTGGCATGCAGAATGGCCCTTTGCGCTATGATTGACACGGGGAGTAACTGCATCCCGGATGTAAGCAGCACCAGGAACATGATCTGTCCGTTTGAAGCTTCATCCTTCTTTGGATTTATCTCCTGCAGGCTGTCCATCGCCTTCAGCCCAAGCGGTGTCGCCGCATTAAGCAGACCGAGCAGGTTGGCTGAAAAGCTCATTACCAGGTTGCCGGTGGCGGGATGGTTTTCTGGTATTTCGGGAAATATGCGCCTGAAAAAAGGGCCTACAATGCGCGAAAGAAAATTGATGGCGCCTGCTTTTTCACCCACTTTCATAATGCCCAGCCAAAAGGTCATGGCCCCGATGAGCGGCAGTGCAATATCCATCACCGACGATTGGGAAGCATTAAATATGCCGTCGACCAATGTTTTGAACGCATCTGTGTCGCCCAGGAAGATCAGCCTAACCAGCGCAAACAGGAAGGCGATAATAAAAAATGCTATCCAGATATAATTAAGGGCCATATGGGAAGTTCCGGCTTTGAAGGTAGTATAAAACATAGCTATCTTTAAGTCAAACTTTTCCATATAATGACTGCATTTGTGGATAACCTCACATCCGAAGTAAATAATTTCATCCAATCGGCTCATAACAAGCATATTGATTGGGAAAGCAAGCCGGCGCCCGGCAAGTGGTCGAATAAAGAAATCATAGGCCATTTGTGCGACAGCGCCATGATCAACCTGCAGCGTTTTGTCCGCTGCACTTATGAAGAGAATTTTAAGCTTGTGTATGAACAGGACGCATGGGTAGCCGTTCAGCATTACCATGGTATGCCCATTGATGACCTGCTGCAACTTTGGCGATTATTGAATGGGCAGATCGTAAGGGTTTTGAGCGATTATCCGCCCGAAAGGTGGCAGTCACAGTGTGACAGCAGCAAAACGGAAGTGGGTTTACACACGGTCGAATGGCTGGCGAATGATTATGTGGCTCATTTGAGACATCATTTAAGCCAGTTAAGATTTTAAATATGAGCGTACTGACCGAAACCTGGCAGATACATAACCGCATCAATGTTTACCTGCTCGACGCCATTGATGAAGGCAGTTTGAAGGATATCTCGGCATCTAAAGGCAGGAACGTGGGCGAGCAATTTGCACACATGCACAACGTACGATTGATGTGGCTTAAAACCGCAAATCCTGCATTATTGGACGGCTTAACCAAAATTGAAAAGGAAGAGATTACCAAAGAAACGCTAATAACCGCACTCAACCAAAGCGCCGAAGCTATTAGTTTGTTGCTGGACAATCCGGACGGCAAAATAAAAGGCTTTAAGCCTCATGCCACCGCTTTTCTCGGCTATTTGATCTCGCACGAGTCGCATCACCGGGGACAGATCATGCTGGCATTGAAGCAATCAGGCCACCCGGTTGATCAAAAAATACAATACGGACTTTGGGAGTGGGGGACAAGATGACGCAAACAGTTGGCTACTCAGGCACGCCCTTAGCAAAGAAACTGGGTATTAAAGACGGGTTTTACATCGATCTCATCAATGCGCCCGATTATTACCTGCAGCTTTTTACCGACCTGCCGCCTAATTTATATTTTGATCCTAAAGAAGATATCAAGATCGACTTCATTCATTTCTTTACCAAAAGCAAGGCCGAATATGTGGCTCTGCTTCCGGTTTTGAAAGACAAGATCAGAGCCAACGGCATCATTTGGATATCGTGGCCCAAAAAATCCTCCAAAGTCGCAACTGATGTTACTGAAAATGACATCCGCAATTTTGCCCTGAAAACCGGCCTGGTCGACATAAAGGTCTGCGCCGTCGACGAGATCTGGTCAGGTCTGAAACTTGTGATACCTGTTAAGGATAGAGCTTAATCTCAACCTTTTAACCTTCAAAGTTACTTTTAAAATCGACTGATAATGAGTGTTGTGCGGGGGGCAACTTAAGATTGGTGCCCATAACCTTTTGCCATAGTAAACGTATTAATATTTAATTAAGCTTACAATTGATCGTCCCGGTAAAAGGATACATCGGGCCGCCATTTATTAATTAAACGTCACAATTATGAGCTATGCTACGTCGCAACAGCTGCATTCACGCGTAAAAGTTGTAAATTTGAAGGTCTTGGATCGCAATATGACTACAATTCAACTCGCGCGCGTGCACGGAGATTTTGGCTTTGAGGCCACCGACCAGAACGGGCATACTATTAGAATGGACAGCAGCCCCGAAAGCGGCGGCGAGAACTTTGGCGTACGCCCGATGCAAACCCTGTTGATGGGCCTGGGCGGATGTTCGGCTATTGATGTGATCAGTATCCTGAAAAAGCAGCGCCAGGATGTGGTCGACTATAAAATGACCATCAGCGGTGAGCGCGAAACGGGTAAAGAACCGTCATTATGGAAATGGGTTAACGTCGAGTTTCATCTGTACGGCGATATCGATCCGGACAAGGCTGCGCGTGCCGTCGATTTGTCTGTTAATAAATATTGCTCTGTTGCCGCAACCCTGATGGGCGGCGGTACCAAAATAACGTCGCAGGTGTTTGTGCACCCTGCGCAATAACTAATATCCTCTATACATTCACTTTATTAACCATGTCTAAAAAATTAGATCCTGTTACGCAGGCTATCCGTATTCAATCTCCTCAAACCTCACAACACGAGCATTCCACACCGCTGTATCTGACCAGCAGCTTTACTTTTGACGAAGCCGAAACAATGCGTGCGGCTTTTGCAGATGAATCGCAGGATAATATTTACAGCCGTTTCAGTAATCCAAACGTCGATGAGTTTATTGCCAAGATGTGTGCACTTGAGGGGGCCGAAGCTGGGTTTGCGACTTCGACCGGCATGAGTGCCATATTTTCGTCGATGTTCGCGCTGTTGAAGCAGGGTGACCACCTGATCTGTTGCAGCTCGGTTTTTGGAAGCACGTTCACGATTGTTACCAAATACCTCCCCAAATACGGCATCACTGCGACGCTGGTTCCCGTGGGCGACAATGCTGCATGGGAAGCCGCGGTACAGCCGAATACCAAAATGGTATACCTGGAAACGCCCACCAATCCACAACTGGAGGTGATCGACCTGGAATGGGTGGGACAATTCAGCAAAAACCATAATCTGGTATTGAATGTAGACAACTGTTTTGCTACGCCACTGCTGCAAAGACCGATCGACTTCGGCGCTGACTTAGTAGTGCATTCCGCCACAAAATGGATTGATGGGCAGGGTAGAGTACTTGGCGGTATTATAGTGGGAAGAAAAGACCTGGTTAAAGATATTTATTTGTTTTGCCGCAATACCGGGCCGGCCATGTCGCCGTTTAATGCCTGGATATTGAGCAAAAGCCTGGAAACATTGGATGTGCGCATGCAGCGGCATTCGGAAAATGCACTCCAAATAGCCGAAAAACTGCAAAGCAACCCGCATGTTGCCTGGGTAAAATACCCGTTGTTGCCGAATCATCCGCAATATGACATCGCTAAAAAACAAATGAAAATGGGCGGCGGTGTTTTTTGCCTGGAGATAAAAGGAGGACTTGAAGCGGGACGGAAATTCCTTGACGCGCTTGAATTGCTTTCGGTTACTGCCAACCTGGGCGATACACGCAGTATCGCTTCTCACCCGGCAAGCACTACGCATTCCAGGCTGACCGATGAGCAAAGGTTGTCGGTAGGTATCACGCCCGGCCTGATCCGTATTTCGACAGGCCTTGAAAAACTGGAAGACATTTTAGCAGATATAGAACAGGCGCTTGAGAAAAGCGCTAAGTAGTGATTAGTTAATTTGTGATTAGTGACTTGTAATATCCAAATCACTAATCACAGGTTAACGGTCTTACTCTCCTTCAAAAAATTCAGCCAGCGGGCCGAAATAATACTCGTCCCAGCCTGAAGCAAAATCATCATATTCTTTATCCGGAATATTGGTGTGCCGAAGTTCGACTGATGTGCTGTTGTTCTTTCCCAGGTGCAATTTGATAGTGACGATAGATTCTTCGGGCTCGCCGTCAAAATACCATTGCTGCACGATCTTTTTATTTGGTTCGAATTCGAGGTTCTTACCTACAATACTGCCGCCCCATAAGGAAAATTCCGAGCCCACATCGGTACTCATCTCGGTCTCATCACCGGTCCACAGTTCAAGTGTAAGCGGATTGGTAAGCGCCATATAAACCTCTTCCGGAGTGGCTGGTATCGTGTAGTATTTCTTGAAATCTTTCATTCGTCTGAACCTGTCCGATAGTTACCGGAACAAAAAGTCAGCGAATTTACCTAATTTTTGTTTTACGTTTTCGAAGCTATTCTGCATTCTTTAAACCGGTAAATTTCGAATCAGGCGATCTGTCGCTAACAGGACCGATCGGCAGAATAGTTTTCTCATGAACTTCATTTAAAACTATAGCGATTCCGGTGTATATAGCTGATAATCCACATATTATTCCTTCGTATCCCGCAAAATGTTTGATCGATTCGTTACCAGTCGCGTCGCCAATGGCTAATAGGACGAACAGGACAGTCAGTGTTCCAAAAACAACCTGTAAGGCACGGTTCAGCTTAAGTGTACCGAAGAACAGGCAAAAGGTAAAGATAGCCCACATAGCCAGGTAACCTACCATTCCTTTTTCGGACGGAGCGTCGATCCAGCCCATTTTAGGCATCACGATAAGTCCTACCAGCGACAGCCAGAAGAATCCATACGAGGTAAAGGCAGTCAGTCCGAAAATATTGTTCTTCTTGGCTTCGATATAACCGGCAACAACCTGGGCCAGGCCGCCATAAAAAATACCCATGCCGAGGATCATGGAATTCATCTCATAAAATCCGGCATTATGAAAATTAAGCAATACGGTGGTCATGCCGAAGGCGCATAGGCCCAGCGGCGCAGGGTTAGCAGGTCCGATTTTTGCCGGAACGGGTGTTGTTGGGATCATGATGTTTGAGGTTTAATGGGTTAGTTAATGCAATTTATAAAAATGATCACACAGATTTAAAAAAGATTACACCGTTTGTTGGTACTATTTTGTCAAGTTAGTGTATGCAACCTTTCGCCTTTTGGCTTTATCCTTTTACCTTTAGGAATGCACAAGCTAGTACTGATCCGCCACGGCGAAAGCACGTGGAACCTTGAGAACCGCTTTACAGGCTGGACGGATGTCGACCTTTCGGAAAATGGATACCGGCAGGCTCAAAATGCCGGCCGCCTCTTAAAAAAATACGGCTACAGCTTTGACCTTTCGTTTACTTCTGTATTAAAGCGGGCTATAAAAACCCTGAATATTGTGCTCGAAGAAACCGACCAGCTTTGGATACCCGTACAAAAATCGTGGCGGTTGAACGAGCGTTTTTATGGGGCGTTGCAGGGCCTCGACAAAGCCGAGACAGCCGCGAAATACGGTGAACAGCAGGTGCACAAATGGCGCCGCGATCCTCTCGAGCATCCGCCAGCCATAACCAGTGACGACGACCGCTATCCCGGCAAAGACCCCCGCTATAAAGATCTGACTGAACGTGAGCTGCCGCTGACCGAAAACCTGGTGGAAACCATGGAACGGGTATTGCCTTACTGGCAGGAGACTATTGTACCGGTAATCAAACTGGACCAAAAGGTTATCATATCCGCCCACGGCAACAGCTTGCGGGCCCTGGTGCAGTACATCGACCATCTGACAGATGAAGAAGTGATCAACCTGGAAATTCCCACCGGCGCTCCCCTGGTTTATGAACTGGATGATGATCTGAACAGAATTGAGAAGTATTATTTGAGCTGAAAGCGGAACGACTAAAGCTAAAAGCCTCAATCCTCTTTATCATACAACACCCCCGCTTTCTCAGCCGACGTTTTGATCCCTTTGATCATCGCCGAACTAAAGCCGTTATGTTCCATTTCGTTCAACCCGGCGATGGTACAGCCTTTGGGCGAGGTTACTTTGTCGATCTCCTGCTCCGGGTGGGACGAAAGCTGTAACAGTAAATCGGCTGCGCCTTTGGCGGTCTGAGCGGCCATTTTTAAAGCATCGTGCGCGTGGAAGCCGATCTCGGTACCGCCTTGGGACGCAGCGCGAATCGAACGCAGGAAGAACGCTATCCCGCAGGCGCAAAGAGCGGTAGCGGAGGTCATTAGTTCTTCATTGATCTGTATGGTAACGCCTACGGTGTCAAAAAGCGATTTAACCACATTCATATTCTCCGGCGAGGCATTATCCGTAGCAATACACGTCATCGATTGGCCAATGGCAATGGCTGTGTTGGGCATAGCCCGGACCACCTGAACTTCCATGCCTAACTGCTGGCGAATGTCGGCGCATGTTACACCCGAAACTACCGATATGAGCAGGTGCTTTTGTTCCCAAACCGATGGTTTGATCTCATGCAGCAACTTATTCAATTGCTGGGGCAATACAGCCAGCACCACGATATCTGCGTCCTTTACTGCGGCAGAATTGTCCGGTGTCACATTATAGCCGCTGTCGGCTAAGGTTGAAAGCGCTTTTACATTACGTCGCGTAAGCGTGATCTGCTCCGGCTCGCAAATGCCGGCCTTTACTAAGCCTTTGGCTAATGCCAAACCAATATTTCCGCTGCCCAATATGGCTATATGTTGTGTGCTCATTTTTTTAAAGCTTAAGCTGAAAGCGCAAGGCTTAAAGCTTTTTATTGTTTATGTTCCTTCTTTGTTTTGTTCTTTCTGCGTTATGGCTTCAGTTTAGTCCCAAATGGTTTGTTTTGTTTCAACTGCCCAAGTTCATCCGACCGCCCTATAACTACCGCTTTAACCCCGCAATTGATGGCTGTAAAGGCGTTATCCAGCTTCGGCAGCATACCGCTATGGATGATCTGTTGCTTTTTTAGCTCCTCGTATCTTACCGGGTCGATCTCCCTGATCACCGATTCCTCATCGTTAATATCATGAAGCACGCCCTTTTTTTCAAAACAATAGATCAGTGTGGTTTCATACGCAGATGCTAATGCGACTGCCAAAGCCGATGCAATGGTATCCGCATTGGTATTCAATAATTGCCCTTCTCCATCGTGCGTTATGGCGCAAAAAACCGGGGTGAAGCCCGCATCCATTAACCGACTAATATTGCCCGCGTCGACCGATTTATCGTTAATATCGCCTACAAAGCCGTAATCGATAGTTTTTACAGGGCGCTTTTTCGTCCTGATAAAATTACCATCAGCTCCGGTCAGCCCAATAGCGTTGGTGCCGTAACGTTGCAACTGCGCTACGATGTTCTTATTGATCAGTCCGCCGTAAACCATCGTTACCACGCGAAGTGCATCGATATCGGTTATTCTGCGCCCGTCAACCAGTTTGGATTCAATGCCTAATTCTTCAGATAGCTGGGTAGCTACCTTTCCGCCGCCGTGCACCAGTATTTTATATCCATCCAATTCAGTAAAATCCTCCAAAAAATGATGCAGGCTTTCCGAATTGTCGATCACGTTGCCGCCGATCTTGATGATATGTAACTCTTTTTTACCCATTTGCTAATATAAAGCCCCTCTCTGCCGGTGAAAGATTTGGAGTGAGGCTCCTTAAGCCGCTAAAAATACACTAAATCAGTCGTATTTATTTAAAACATATTAAATGTCATTAGCCTTACATTGTAAACGGGTTTAATACTTAATTTGCAAGCGAATATCACATCTATGGATAACCAGGAAACAGCGCGCAGACCCCGGGTGGTTATTATCGGCGGGGGCTTTGCCGGCATCAATCTCGCTAAAAAGCTGAAGGATAAACCGGTCGATGTGCTGCTGCTTGATAAGCACAATTATCACACCTTCCAGCCACTGCTTTACCAGGTAGCTATGGGCTATATCGAGGCCGATTCTATCGCTTTTCCGCTGCGCCGCATATTTGCCAAACAAAAGAATTTTACTTTCAACCTGGCCGAAGTACAGAAGATCGATCCTGACAAAAACAGGATATCAACCAATATTGGCGACATTGCTTACGATTACCTGGTGATCGCCACGGGCGCCGATACCAATTTTTTCGGCAATAAACAGATCGAGCACTTTGCCATGCCGATGAAGAATGTCGGCGAGGCGCTGAATATTCGCAGCTTTATGCTCCAAAACCTGGAACGGGCCGTTATTGAGACCGACCCGGCTGAACGAGAAGCGCTTCTAACGTTTGTTGTGGTAGGCGGCGGACCGACAGGAGTAGAGCTATCCGGCGCATTGGCTGAGATCCGTAATCATATCCTGACCAACGATTACGCATCCCTAAACAAAGAAGATATGAAGATCTACCTGGTCGAAGGAAAACCGGTTGTGCTGGGTGCAATGTCATCACAAGCGTCTGAAAGCGCCAGGAATGCGTTGATGCGTATGGGGGTAACCATCTACAATAGTGTGCATGTAACTGAATACGACGGTAACGAGATCAAAATAAGCGATGGCAAAGTAATTAAAACACGCAATGTATTCTGGGCGGCAGGTGTGACCGGCTTATTTCCCGGTGGCCTGCCCGCTGAGGCAATCGTTAGAGGTAACAGGATCAAAACCGACGAGATCAGCAGGGTAGTGGGGTACAAAAATATTTTCGCCATTGGCGATGTTTCGGCGATGATAACCGACAAATATCCCAACGGCCTGCCCGGTATGGCCCAGCCCGCAATACAAACCGGCCAGCATTTAGCCAAAAATATCATACACCTGGTAAATAACGAGCCAACTGAACCTTTTAAATATTTTGATAAAGGCTCACTGGCCACGATAGGTCAAAACCAAGCCGTTGCTGATATTGGCAAGCTGCGCTTCCATGGCTTTGTCGCCTGGCTGTTGTGGATGTTTGTTCACCTGATGTCGCTGGTAGGGTTTACCAATAAATTGAGCGTGCTGGCCAACTGGATGCTGAAATACCTGACCCGCAATACCGACGACCGCCTGATCGTGCGTTTTTTTGATGCGAAGACACGGATGGCTGACCCTGAGACGAGGTGAGGTCTGAAGTCGGATGTCAGAGGTCTGAAATCTGAAATGCGGCGAATCAACGATCTTTTAGTTTTTTCATATATTCCGCTATTTCGCTGACGTTGGTGTCGTCGCTTTTTTCGAGCGAATGGATGATATTCTCGATCTCTTTGTCCGTCCGGTTCTGACTTAACTTCTTTTTGGCCTGCAGGTCGGTCACTTCGATCTCAAATGCGACGATACCATTCATCATCCTCGACCGGTATTCTTCGGGCAATCCCTGCCATTGCTGAAAATAAGCGGCTTCAAAGGTTTCGATGGTATGTTTTAGTAATGCCGGTTTTTCATCATCGCCGAGCGTTCGGGCTTTACCGTAAGCATGTACCGCGATGTAATTCCAGGTGGGAACCACTTTTTCGGTTTCGTAGTTTGACGGCGATATATAAGCGTGGGGCTTGGTAAAGATTACTAGCGATGTCTTATCAAATATTTCCGTCGACTGCGGGTTGGCTTTGGCAAAATGGGATAGCAACAGCAATTTATCGCCTTCTTCTCTAACCAAAAACGGCAAATGCGTAGCGACTGGCTTGTCGTCAATCGTCGTTACGATGGACGCAAAACTGTACCGCTGCATAAAAGCAATGATCTCTTGTCTGTCCGGAAATAGGTTGAAGGAAGGGATATACATTTTAAATAGTTGAGCAAGTTAGATTGAGTTGACTAAGTTAGATTAAGTTTATAACTCATTCCACCTAATCACACAGTTAACTTATTCAACTCAAAGATTCAAGCATCTGCTTCAAAACCGCCTGCGCCGCCCAAACACGGTTTCCGGCTTCATGAACGACTACCGAGTTTGGTCCATCCAGGATCTCATCAGACAGTTCCAAATTACGGCGTACCGGTAAACAATGCATTACTTTGGCATCATTTGTCGCCTTTAGCTTTTCATTGGTCAGCATCCAGTTTTCGTTTCCGGTAGTTACTTTGCCGTACGGCTCGTACGCCGACCAATTTTTTACATAAACGAAGTCGGCATCTTTCAGTGCTTCATCCTGGTTGTGGGTTATGGTTGCACCGTTGGTAAAGCTGGTATTCAATTCATAACCTTCGGGATGTGTGATAGTAAAATCTACGTCAGCCTTGCACATCCATTCGGCAAATGAATTGGGCACAGCCTGCGGCAATGCCTTCACGTGCGGCGCCCAGGTTAATACTACTTTAGGGCGTGACCTGGTTTTTAACTCTTCAACAGTTACCAGGTCCGCAAGGCTTTGCAAGGGGTGGCGTGTAGCGGATTCCAAACTCACCAGCGGTACACCGCAATATTTCACGAATTTATTGAAGATATCTTCGCTGTAATCCAGTTCGCGGTCTTTCAACCCGGGGAACGACCGTACGCCGATAATGTCCGCATATTCGCCCATTACTGCCGCCGCTTCACGGATGTGCTCAACGGTGCTGCCGTTCATTACCACACCATCCTGCAGCTCCAGCGCCCAGCCCTCCTTGTCCATGTTCAGCACCATCACATTCATACCCAGATTTAAAGCCGCTTTTTGCGTGCTCATGCGGGTACGCAGGCTGGGGTTTAAAAATACCAAAGCAATCGTCTTATTCTTGCCCAGATGCTGATGTGAATAAGGGTCTGCTTTTAATGCCAGCGCTTCTTTTACAAGGGCATCGACATTAGTAACGTCATTTACAGAAGAGAAGAGTTTCATGCGGCTTTAAAACTGTGTCATTAGCGCGGATGTAATGCTGAGCCCGTCGAAGCATGCGGGCAGGGCCTTTACGCCTTATCCTTCGACAGGCTCGGGATGACAACGCTCGTTATTTCGTTATGTTAGTTGATAATTCAATACGGTGCTAAACGCTTCCAAAAAACGATCGGCGTGTGCTTTGGTCAGGTTTAATGCCGGCAACAGCCTGATCACGTTTGGCTTAGCCTCACCGGTAAAGATATGATGCTTATGCAGCAGTTCCTTACGTGCATGGGCCAGTTCCTCCGGCAACTCTATCCCGATCATTAGCCCGCGGCCGCGAACTTCCTTCACCTGCTCAAATTTCTTCAGTTCTTCGATCAGGTAACCGCCAACAGTTGCCGCATTCTGCAAAAGTTCATCCCGCTCGACTACTTCCAGTACGGCTAAACCGGCAGCACAGGCCAGGTGATTGCCTCCAAAAGTAGTACCCAGCATGCCATATGACGGTTGTATTTTGGGTGATATGATAATACCACCAATAGGGAAGCCGTTGCCCATACCTTTGGCCATGCTGTAAATATCGGCTTTAACGCCGGCGTAATCGTGCGAGAAGAATTTCCCTGTCCGTCCGTAACCGCATTGCACCGAGTCGGCAATAAACACCGTATTATTTTCATCGCAAAGCGACCTGATCTTTTGCAGAAAGCTTTCCGGCGCCACATTGATACCACCGACACCTTGTATGCCTTCGATGATCACGGACGATATCTCATTTACCGCAAAAGCCTGTTCCAAAGCAGCTTCATCGTTCCATGGCAGGAAGATCACATTATTGGTTTCATTCACCGGCGCCACGATTTTTGGGTTGTCGGTAGCAGCTACAGCCAGGGATGTCCGTCCGTGGAAGGATTTGCGGAAAGCGATCACCTTCTTTTTGCCATTGTGGAACGATGCCAGTTTCAGCGCATTCTCATTGGCCTCAGCGCCCGAATTGCACAAAAACAACTGGTAATCCTCTTTGCCTGATACTTTACCCAACTTTTCAGCCAGTTCGGTTTGCAGCGGTATCTCAACCGAATTTGAATAAAAGCCTATTCGGTGCAGTTGATCTTCCAGTCGTTTTACATAATGGGGGTTGGTGTGACCAATGCTGATCACCGCATGACCGCCATACAGATCAAGGTACTCCGTGCCCTTGTCGTCATAAACCAAACTGCCAACACCTTTTACAATGTTGATCGGGTTGATCGGGTAAACGTCGAATAGTTTCATTTTTGAGTTTTTATTTTTCCGTCATTGCGAGCGGTAGCTAAGCAATCTCTGCGCATGCAAATCGATAATTTCGTTCGATTGACAGGTAAAGTTCAGAGATGACTTCGTTCCTCGCCATGACGTTTTTTTATTTTTATTCAGTTTAGAGCTTTCGCCTTTTACCTTTATCCTTTCACCTCAAAACGCAGAGGCTTTCAACCGCAAACCGACCGCTTCGTCCAATCCAAACATCAAATTCATATTCTGAACCGCTTGTCCTGATGCTCCTTTAAGTAAATTGTCTAATATGCTGACTATAAATAATTTATTTCCATGCTTCTCCACCTGTAAAAAGCATTTATTGGTGTTAACGATCTGCTTCAGGTCGATATAACGGTTGGCTACCTGCGTAAACGGGTGGCCGGCATAGTAACTATGATATAACTCTTTCGCTTCATCAGCCGACAGGTTACTATCCACATAGATCGACGCAATAATGCCTCTTGTAAAATCGCCGCGATAAGGCACAAAATTCACTGCTTTATCAAAACCCGGTTGTAATTGCCGGAGCGACTCGCCGATCTCCTTCAAGTGCTGGTGGTCAAATGCCTTGTATACCGACAGGTTATCGTTCCTCCAGGTAAAATGCGTGGTTGGCGAAGGGCTTTGTCCTGCACCGGTCGAGCCGGTAGTAGCTGTGATATGCACCTCGCTATTGAGTAAACCCCTGGATGCCAGCGGTAACAATGCAAGCTGCAAACAGCTAGCAAAGCACCCAGGATTGGCAATATTCTGTGCTTTTTTTATCTCTTCGCGGTTCAATTCTGGTAGCCCGTATACAAAACTTTTAGATTTGTGCCTGGTGTTTTGTGCTAAACGAAAATCCTGGCTCAGGTCGATGATCTTTATTCCGTCCGGAATGTTGTTCGCATCCAGGAATTTCTTCGCATCACCATGACCTACGCACAGGAACAAAACGTCGATGTCATTGGATAGCTCTGAGGCGAATTTCAAATCGGTATCGCCGAGCAAGTCGGTGTGAACGTCGTGCACATAATTGCCGGCATTGCTGTTGCTATGCACAAAAGCGATCTCCACATTGGGATGGTTCACCAGTATGCGCAGCATCTCGCCGCCGGTGTACCCGGCCCCGCCAACTATTCCTGCCCGTATTTTAGAGGTTGATTCTGTCATTTTTTGTAGATGGATAGGAGTATAAAATAAATTCCAGGTCGCTTTGTTCTTTGTTGCTGATGAAGTGCTGCTGACCCGGCTTGATCTCGATGCCCTGCTCGGCCTTCAGTTCGCTTTCTACGCCATCGATGGTAAAAACCGCCCTGCCTTTGAGGATAAAAAATATTTGCGTAGCTTTTTCGTGATAATGCAATTGTTCCGCGGTGTCAGGCGGCATCAGCTCTTGCTTTACAGATAGCCCGTCCGTATCAATAAAATTCCAGCCGTAACAATCATCGCCCCATTTATAGTGGCTGATGCAATCGCTTTTGGAAAATATTGAGTTAGCCATCGTTTTAGCCGTTTACTTTGTGGTAGATCATTACCTGGTTGCCAAATATCTTTGAAAAACCTTTAACGTCCTCACCCGTCCAGGCATTGTTCATTTCGCCGTAGCTGCCGAATTTGCTCGACATCAGGTCGTGCACCGATTCGATACCGGTTACCTGGAAGCGATAAGGATAAAGCTGCACAAACACTTTTCCGCTTACGTTTTGCTGCGTGTCGGTCAGGAAAGCCTCGATATTACGCATGATAGGGTCGTGGAACTGCCCTTCGTGCAGCCAGTTGCCATAAAACGACGAAAGCTGGTCCTTCCATGAAAGCTGCCACTTGGTCAGCACATGTTTTTCCAACGTATGGTGCGCCTTAATGATGATCATCGGCGCAGCCGCCTCAAAACCAACCCGGCCCTTGATACCAATGATCGTATCACCCACATGAATATCACGGCCTATGCCATAAGGCTGCGCAATAGCCTGTAATGCCTGTATTACTTTGGTGGGATGATCGTATTTCTTGCCATCGAGGGCTACTAATTCACCTTTTTCAAAAGTTAGTTCGACATTTCTTGGCTCGGTGCTGGTAACCTGCGTCGGCCAGGCTTCTTCGGGTAAACCGAGGTTTGAGGTCAATGTTTCTTTGCCACCTACCGACGTACCCCAAATACCTTTATTGATAGAATACTTAGCTTTTTCAAAGTTCATGTCGACGCCGTGCTTTTTCAGGTATTCGATCTCCTCCTCGCGGCTCAGTTTCAGGTCGCGGATAGGGGTGAGTATCTGCACATTCGGCACCAGGATGTTGAAGATCATGTCAAACCGCACCTGGTCGTTACCGGCGCCGGTGCTGCCGTGGGCAACGTACTCAGCCCCGATCTCTTTGGCATAGTTGGCAATAGCTGTTGCCTGGCTCACACGCTCGGCGCTTACCGACAGGGGATAGGTGTTGTTCTTCAGTACGTTACCGTAGATTAGGTAGCGTACGCAGGTATTGTAAAAGTTCGTGGTTTCGTCAACCACATGGTGCGAGGTAACACCCATGCGGTAAGCACGCTGCTCCACGTTATATAATTCTTCCTCGCTGAAGCCGCCCGTGTTAACAATAACCGAGTGAACCTCGAGGCCCAGATCCTGTGTCAGATATATACAACAAAACGAGGTATCGAGACCTCCGCTATACGCTAATACTACTTTCTTTTTCATAAGCTAAATACTGAAAGCTAAAAGTCCAATGCTTCCATTAATATATTGTTAAATTTCTTTATTCAGTAAGGTAGGAACAAACCTTTCGCCTTTTGCCTTCGGCTTTTACCTTAACCTTTCACCTCACCTTTCGCTTCTATCTTATCCAGACCCCTTTTAATCGCATTTTCTATCCTTTCAAGCAAGGTAGCTTTATGCGTTATCTTCTTCATTTTTTCCTCGTATTCCTTTTGCTTTTCTGCCGGATCGAACAGCATAGCTGTACACATGCAATTCTTGCGCTCCTTGCTCATCAGGATATCATAGTTGACACAACTTTTGCATCCGGCCCAAAAATCCTCATCCTGCGTAAGCTCCGAGTAGGTAACTGGTTCATAACCCAGCTCCGAGTTGATCTTCATTACCGCTAAACCGGTCGTCAAACCAAATATTTTTGCCTCAGGGTATTTTTTGCGTGAAAGCTGAAATATCTTTTGCTTAATAGCTTTTGCCAGGCCAGATTTCCTGAACTGCGGATTAACAATTAAGCCCGAGTTGGCCACAAACTGGCCGTGGCTCCAGGTTTCGATGTAACAAAAGCCTGCCCAGGTGCCGTCCTTGTGCAGGGCTATCACCGCTTTGCCTTCCAGCATTTTATTGGCCACGTACTCGGCCGACCTTTTGGCTATACCCGTCCCCCGCGCCTTGGCCGACTCAGCCATCTCGTCGCAGATCATCTGCGCGAAATCGACGTGCTGTGCCGACGCAACCTGTATATCAAAATCCTGTATGTCCATCAGATAAATAAATCGAAAATTAAATATTAATCGGGCGTAAGCCGGTGATGAATTAAATAAATTATTGGAGAAGAAGTTTCAATGAACTTCATATCGGGCTTTACTGATTAGTACTTACACCCGGGGAATATACAGCCTTCGTCGTGAAGAGGTAACAAAAACAGGTACAACCATAACAGCTGCCCGCGGGGTGAAGATCACCCTGATAACGTGCTTTAAGATGCCTTGCTGTATCAATTTAACGCGTGTTTTTGTAATTTTTAAAATCGGATGCAAAGTATCGCAATAATTTTTACTTATGCAAGAAAAATGTGTTTAATGTGAATAGGGTGACTTTTTCAGGGGTGATTGGGTTGAATAAGTTGGATTAAGTTGATAGAGTTAGGATTTAAACCTAATCAACTCAATCAACCACTTAACTTCATTAACTCCTGCTAACAATGTCATTCACAATCATCTCCGCATGTATCCTCGAGTTTTCAATAAACCACAGGTGGGTGTCCATGCCGCCGCAAACCACGCCGGCCAGGTACATGCCCTTTTGATTGGTTTCCATGGTCTCGTGGTTGTATTCGGGGAGGTATTTGCCGTCTGTCGAAAGATGGATGCCCAGCTTTTCCAGGAATTTAAAATTCGGCTGGTAACCCGTCATAGCCATCACAAAATCGTTGGGTATGGTTATCTTTCCTTCAGGCGTTTGAATGTCGACTTCATCCTCGCGTATAGCTGTCAAATGTGAGTTGAAATATGCTTTGATGCTGCCTTCCTTGATACGGTTCAGCACATCGGGCCGAACCCAGTATTTTACGCGGTGGCTCACGTCGGCGTCGCGTATCACCAGCGTAACTTCAGCGCCTTTGCGGTAAGTCTCCAAAGCTACATCAATGGCCGAGTTACTGGAGCCCACCACCACTACTTTTTGCAGGGCATAATAATGCGGGTCCTTATAATAATGCTTCACTTTGGGCAGCTCCTCGCCGGGGATATTCAGCGTGTTGGCAATATCATAAAAGCCCGTGGCGACGATCACGTTCCGTGCTTCATAAGTAGCCCGGGTAGTGCCAATATCAAAATGTCCGTCCGTTTTGGTAACGGAAATTACTTCCTCGAACAGGTTTACCTTAAGGTGATTGGATAACGCCACCCGGCGGTAGTATTCCAGCGCTTCATCGCGGTTGGGCTTATTGCGAATGGTTACGAATGGTATCCCGCCGATCTCCAGCAGTTCCGACGTGCTGAAGAACGTCATGGTGGAAGGGTAGTTGTACAGCGAATTGACCAGGCAGCCTTTTTCCACTACCTGGTAAGTTAAACCGGCCTTGTGCGCCGCCAGGGCACAAGCTAAACCAATCGGGCCGCCGCCTATAATGAGTATATCGAGCATATCTTTTTTAGGTTAAAGGCGAAAGGTAAAAAGTGAAAGGTGTTGATCGGGGATATCTTTCGTATTTTATCTTCGCATTAATTTGTGTTTTTAGGTGACAGGTCTTATCTCGGATTTACCTTTATCCTTTCACCTTTAACCTTTCACCTCCTTACGTATCCGCTATCACATCCCTAAACGCCTCCGTCCGTTCAAATACCGAGCGGGCGAAAGGGCAGGTGGGAAGTATCTTTATTTCAATTTGCCGGGCATAATTTACACCGGCCTCCACCAGCTTATGCCCCATGTTCCGGCCTTTCAGCGACGGATCGACCCCGGTATGATAAATATTCATCACTCCGTGCCGTATCAAATAACGCATTTCGCCAAGGCGATTGCCGTCTTCCTCCAGGTAAAACGCACCTGCGCCGGGATGTTCTTCCTGTTTAATTTCCATAGTTGAACACGATTTACAAGATTAACGGATTTCCACGATTTGGAATGTCACTGTAATTTAAAAACTATTGCTGCGAATCCTGAACAACCAATGGATCGTAAAAATCGTGTTCAGCCGGGGAGAAATAAAAAAAGGGTAAGCTACTTTTATCGCACCGCTACAACCCTCTACCCTTGCTGCGTTCCCACCCTGGGGGAGTTCAAGAGGAGCTGGTCGTAAAAGACTTACCCCGGCACAAATATAGGAAGTTTTTTATTAACGGGAAAGGTGAAAGGCAAAAGGTGAAAGGTTTTTTGATTTGACGATTTACCTTTCGCCTTTAACCCTTCTCCTTTTACCTCAAAATAGGCTCATCTGGTCCTCGTCTACCTGCTTTGCTTTCAGCTGCGGTTTGGGTTGCGGCACGTACCATTCTGCCTTGCCCCTGAACGATATTTGCCTCAGCACCTGCCAGTTTCGGTCGTGCTTGCCGTAGGTTTCGCGGTGCAGTATGGTCAGGCATTTTACCTCGAAGGTATCGTCCCAGGGGCGGTCCTTAAATTTGGGCCACAGCTTGTGCGCCTGTTCATAAGGCACCTGCCGGGCTATGGTAATGTGCGGCACGGCTTTCTTCTCGTTCAGGCATTTGCGCAGGCGCTTAAACCAATCTTCCATTTCGGGCGTCGACCTGATGGCGGCGTAGATGGTGGTAAAATCCATCAGCAAAAAGCAGGCAAAACCGTTCAACTGCAAAGTAAAAGGCTCGATGAGCGACAATTGCTTTTCCAGCTCGCCAAACATAGGCTCCGTCAAAAACGGTTTCTGGCGGTGCAGGGATTTAAGGACCACGCAGGGCTTGCTGTGATGGTTTTCGAATTCGCCGATCAGCCTGTAACAAGCTTGTTTGAATTTCTTCACCTTCTCCGATACCAGTATTGAAGGCGAAAGGATGACCATATAATCTTTATAAGCTTCCATGATGATCCTCTCAATAATTAACAAATAGGGTTGAGGTGTTCAAACTGGCAAATCGAATTTCCTTGAATTTTTCGTATTTAATAGGCTTATTGAATTCACGTGTTAAGATTGTAAGCGATTCCGGCGTGAACGATTCTTTAAACTTTAGCTTCTGAAAATGCGGCCATAATATCTCGAACGCTTCAACAGGGATCTTTCGCGCTATCGTGATGTGCGGTGTAATATTCCGGTCGATCAGCAACTGCCTTTTTATGGCATTAAACCATTCAAGTGTTTTATCGTCCAGGTTTATAGCTGCATAAATGGTTTTAAATTTCGAACCGTGATCAAAAAAATCAAATCCTTCGACGGAGAGATTGCACGAAGGTAACCGGCTAATGCCCTTTTCGATCAGTTGCAGGCATTGCTGCATAATGCCCGACACTTGGCCGGGTTCGTCTTCCTCGTCGATAAATTTGCCGAACGAAATATGTGCCTTCGACTTCATGCTATAAAAACTGCCGATATGCTTTGCGCAAGCTCTTTTTAGTCGGTCGACATAGCCACTGATCTCGTCGGGCGGACTGATCAGGAAGAAATATTCCACTTCTCTTTTCATAACAAAATAATTGGGGAAATAAATTTGCTAAAAAAATTAGTAAAAATGCAAATTTATTTTTAATAACGTCGCGGTAAGTCCTGAAGAAATGATTGGAGCGATTACTTGATCTCTCCACGTGACGGCACAAAAAAGGCTGCGAATAAGTTGTCATTTCAGATTTTCCGCCTTTTAAGATAAGGCAGTCAACAGAAAGCCTTTTCCGGGCAACTTTATCGGGACTAATTTTGACTTAAGACTTATAAGACTGTATCATATCCGTACACCAATGTTCGCAAGCGGACAACAGGTGTACGGGATTTTTATTATAACTCATTTATTTGCAGCTGATTGACTTATTGGTATGGGTTTTTGTACGTATTGGACGCTAACCGTCCGGCCATGTTCAAAAACTACCTAAAAACCGCATTTCGCAGTTTCAAGCGTCATAAATTGTTCACTTTTATCAATGTTATCGGTTTAGCTATAGGTATCAGCGCTGCGCTGGTGATATTTCTGATCGTTTACCACGATTTTACTTTTGATAAGTTTCACAAAGATGGCAACAGGATATATCGTGTGGTTTCAGACTATAGCTACGCCGGTGATGCATTTTACAACTCTGGTGTAACGGGGCCATTACCTGAGGCCATAAAAGATGACGTGACCGGGGTTGAAGTATCGGCGCCCGTATACAGCGATGCTTACAATGTATTGATACCCGCTAAAACACAAAAGAAGTTTAAAAGCGATGAAAATATAGTCTATGTAGATAAACGATACTTCGACCTGTTTTCATACAAATGGATTGTCGGTTCGCCAAAAGTATTGAGCGAGTCCCGCCAGGTTGTCCTCGCTTCGCAGCAGGCGAAAAAGTACTTTCCGTCACTGTCATATTCCGAAATGATCGGCAAACAGGTGGTTTATGCGGATACTATAAGAACTACAGTTGCGGGAATTGTTGAAGAGTTCAAAGAAAATTCGGACCTCACATTTACGGACTTTATTTCGAATGCAACTATTCAAACAATTCCTCAGCTTAAGCAGCAGCAGGACGACTGGACGTCGACTAACGGCAATTCCATGTGCTTTGTGAAGCTTACCACGGGTTCGTCGGTTAGTTCTATTGAAAAGCAACTGGCCGTTTTAAAAGCTAAGTATAATCCTCCACCCAAAGGAGGCCAGGGTTACCAAAGTAAATGGCGGCTTCAGCCACTTGCCAATATCCATTTCAACGAGCATTACGGCGCCATCAACAATACCGCTGCCAATAAAACCACACTCTATTTCCTGATGGCTATCGCTGGTTTCCTGCTGGCGCTTGGATGTATCAATTTTATTAATTTGACTACCGCACAAGCATCACAAAGGGCCAAAGAGATCGGCATACGTAAGACAATGGGTGGCACCCGCTCGCAGCTCGTCGGCCAGTTTTTAAGCGAAACCACATTGATAACAATTTTTGCTGTCATTATCTCTATTGTGATGTCGCCGTTCATCATTAAGCTATTTTCCAACTTTATCTCAAAAGACGTCAAACTGGATATGCTTGGAAATCCTTCGATCCTGGTTTTTATAATACTTCTAATCATCATAGTAAGCTTTATCTCCGGCTTTTACCCGGCTATGGTTTTATCAAAATTTAAACCAGTACTGGTGCTTAAAAGCCAGGCCCATGCCGGGACCAGTAAGACTAGGAACGCTTTTCTGCGGAAATCGCTTACGGTAACGCAGTTTGTTATTGCCCAATTTTTTATCATGGCTACCATCCTGGTTAGCAAGCAGATCTATTACGTATTACATACGGACCTGGGGTTCAGAAAAAACGCCATCGTATACATAGATCTGCCATGGAAACAAAAAACCAATGGATTGGGGGAGGTTTTTGCAAACAAGGTAAAAGCGCTGCCGCAGGTTGAAATGGTTAGCCTGGGTAACGACCCGCCATCAACCAATGGCTGGAGCTCGAACGATGCCATATTCCGTAATGGAAAGAGAGAGGTCCATACCGAATTGTATCGCAAAAAGGGCGACGAAAATTATATTAAACTGTACGGTATCAAACTACTTGCCGGGCGGAACATCAGGCAAAGCGATACTACCACAGGCATGCTGGTAAACGCTAACTATGCGCACCTGATCGGGTTTAAAAATGTTGCTGATGCACTTGGCAAAACCGTCGATTTTGGCAAAAATCACAAACAGATCGTCGGCGTTGTGGCCGACTTTCACCAAGCATCATTACATGCGCCAATCAAAGCCATTTCAATAATGCCCGATAGTTACCGGTATGGTGTATTGCACATCGCGTTGAAACCCGAAACCGCGGGCGGCAATGATTGGAATACCGCATTGGCCGGCATTCAACAAGCATGGAAAGACGTTTTCCCCGGCGACGACTACGCTTACCATTTTTTCGACGAGTCCATCGCCAAGATGTATGACAAAGAGCAAAATACATCTAAACTGCTTACATGGGCTACCGGGTTATCAATATTTATCAGCTGCCTCGGCCTTTTAGGGTTGGCCATATTTACCACCAATCTGCGTACCAAGGAGATAGGTGTACGCAAAGTACTCGGCGCTACGGTTGCACAAATTGTTACCCTGCTTTCGCGCGAACTTGTTTTATTGGTATTGCTGGCCTTTGTGATTGTGACGCCGCTGGCGGTCTGGGCGATGAACAAATGGATGCAGAATTTTGCCGATCATACTTCGCTAAGCTGGTGGGTGTTTGTGCTCAGCGGCGCGGGAATGTTGCTCACAGCGCTCATTACGCTAAGCTCGCAAACCATCAGGGCGGCTACTGCTAACCCGGTGAAGAGCCTGCGATCCGAGTGATCAGTTAACCAGTGATTAGTGAATAGTGTAGAATCTTAACGTACAACGTATCACGTAAAACATATAACCTATGTTTAGAAATTATCTAAAAACCGCCTGGCGTAATTTGCTGAAGAACAAGTTTTATTCAGTGATCAACATTGCCGGATTGACCTTGGGCCTGGCTATAGGCATCCTGATATTGCTATGGGTGCAGGACGAGCTAAGCTTTGATACCTTCCATAAGAACGCGAAGAACATTTACCGGCTCGATATACAGGGTGGGACAGGTAATACCAAACAGATATTCACCTTTGGCGTGGCGCCGATAGCACAGTTGGCCAAACAGCAACTGCCTGAAGTGACGGACGAAACAAGGTTGTGCTACGATGTCGGTTTTTCGATGTATAAATACCAGGATAAGGTTTTTGCAGATGAGAAGTTGGTATTTGCCGATCCTACGCTTTTCACCATGTTCAATTTTCCTTTAGTGGAAGGAAATAGTTCGAAGCCATTCGCCAATGATAATTCGGTGGTTATCACCAAAACAACCGCACAGAAATTCTTTGGCGGCGCCGACCCGATCGGGAAGGTTATTATCGTGGATGACAAGCAGAATTTTATGGTAAGCGGGGTTATCAATGATATACCAAAAAATTCTGATTTCCAGATGGACATGATTGTCCCGTTGGCGTATCATGCTAAAGAGGTGCTGGCACAGGGGCGGGACATGAACAATGATTTCGGCACGCTGGACTACCCGGCTTTTTTGGAACTAAAGCCGGGCGTAAATATCAAAGATTTGGAGGCTAAAATACTAAAGATACACCTAAAACATAATCCGGGCGACACCGATGCCGCCTACCTGCTGCAACCGCTGACCAAAATGCACCTTTATAGCGCTGATATGAACGATGCGGGTATAGGTACCGTAAGGATATTTACGGTCATCGCTTTATTGATACTGGTGATCGCCTGCATAAATTATGTCAACCTTTCCACTGCGCGGTCGATGCTGCGTTCTAAAGAGATCAGTATGCGCAAGATCGTCGGTGCGGCGAAGTCTCACTTATTTATTCAATTTATCGTCGAAACCGCGGTGCTGTTCTGCATAGCGGCTTTATTAGCTATAGGAGTCGCTTATACGCTGATGCCCGTCTTCAATAATATTTCCGGCAAGCAAATGGTGCTCGATTTGTCTGATTACCATATCTGGATGGTGATCCTTTGCACAATTGTCGGCACTCTGATCGCTTCGAGCATTTATCCTGCGTTATTGTTGTCGTCATTTGAACCCCTCAAGGCGCTAAAAGGCAAAATTTCAACGGGTATTGGCGATGTGATGTTCAGAAAGATATTGGTAATAATGCAATTTGCATTTTCAATTGTATTGATCGTCGGTACAATCGTCATTACCAGTCAGTTGCGCTATATTCATTCCAAAAACCTGGGCTATGACAAAGAGCATGTTTTCAGTTTCTGGATGCGCGATATGGCGCCCCATTATGACGCTGTAAAAGCAGAATTGATGAAACAGCCCGGCGTGGCTGATGTAACACGTTCAAATCAAAATATCGTGCGGTTTGGCGGTTTTACCGGTGGGGCTGATTGGGAGGGAAAAGACCCCAAACAGGCTATGATGCTGCATGTAATAACCATTGATAAGGACTTTATACCATTTTTTAAGATGAAAATGGTACAGGGCACCTCGTTCACCAATGCCCCAAACGATACGGCGCATTTTATATTGAATGAAGCCGCGGTGAAGGAAGCCGGGATAAAGGATCCTATTGGTAAGCGTTTCACTATGTTTGGCGTCAAGGGTACGATCATTGGGGTTGTTAAAGACTTTCATTATGCTTCCATGCGCGAGAAAATAACTCCAGCCGCATTCTATTACCATCCGCAGTATTTCAACAGGATATATGTAAAGGTATCCGGTAAGGATCCATCTGCCGCTATCGCCGCTGCCGAAAAGGAATTTAAACAATACAACGGGCAATATCCGTTCGGCTATGCTTTCCTTGATGAAGCTTTTGATAATATCTACAAAGGCGAAAGCCGGCAGGCCACTCTATTCGATTACTTTTCAGGCGTTGCCATATTTATTTCTTGCCTCGGCCTGCTCGGCCTGGCCACCTACACAGCGCAGGTCCGGGTACGTGAGATCGGCGTAAGAAAGGTCCTGGGAGCAAGCGTGGCCAACATCACCGGTATGTTATCGATGGATTTTTTGAAATTGGTAGGGATCGCTATCCTGATCGCGACACCCGCGGCCTGGTACCTGATGAACAAGTGGCTGCAGGATTTCGCCTATCGCATCAACATGCAATGGTGGATGTTCGTAGCGGCAGGTTTATTGGCTATATTGATCGCATTCGCGACGATAAGCTACCAGGCGATAAAAGCCGCACTGATGGACCCGATAAAAAGTCTTCGCTCGGAATGAGCGGTTAACAGTTTTAAGTTGGCAGTTAGCTACAAAAAATAATAACTTAATGACGCGAAGCAAATGACCAATGCCTAATAAACCTTATAAAACTAAACCATGATAAAAACCGATTTAAAACTCGCCTTTCGCAACATCGTTCGGAACAAGCTGTATACCGCCATCAATGTTATCGGGCTTGGCGTGGCCAGTGCATTTTGTATACTGGTATACCTGTATGTAAAAAACGAACGATCATTCGATAACTTCAATCACGAGCAGGACCAACTTTTCAGGCTGGAACAAACCAGCACGTCTGATTCACCATGGGATAAGAAGAAACCGAACTTTTTTTCCTTTATGATGAAGGACGCAGAGCAAAAAAACATGATCCAGACGCCTACCGGTATGGGGCCGGAGCTGAAAAGTAACTTTCCGGAAATTGAAAATGCTGTTCGCTTTAACCCGATCGGGGACGAGACCATAAAAGTTGGGAACAAGAGTTTCAAGGAAGGTGACCGGAACCTTAGTTATGTGGATGCCGATTTTTTCCAGGTTTTCAATTATCCGCTGACTTCGGGCGATCCCGCAACCGTGATCTCCGGTTTGAACCAGGCGGCGATCAGCGAAAGACTGGCAAAAAAATATTTTGGCGACGCCGACCCGATAGGGAAGGTCATCTCTTTTCCTAATGAAGTTAACCAGGCGCCTATCACCATAAACGGGGTATTCAAGAATTTTCCATCAAACTCCAGCTTCCAGTACGACCTGGTAATGCGCATGGAGTCGGACCCCAGTTATAAAGACAATATGGCACAGGGCGTTAATTCGTTCAGCACGCCGCTTGTTCTGAAATTAAAAAAGGGAACAGATATAAAAGCCTTTAAGGCGAAACTGGACGCTTTTGGCAAAGAATATTTTAAACCACTATATGAAACGATAAAAAAATACGATCCGAAAGCCAAACCGCAGGAAATACACTTCTTTTTGCGCCCATTTGCCGATGCGCATTATAACCAGGCCGTAGGATGGTATCATTACACCGACCTGCAAAATATTTATGAGCTGGTTTGCCTGACCGTGGTTATCTTGCTGATCGCTTGCCTCAATTATATCCTGCTTACGCTGACGAACACGGTTTCGCGCTCACAGAATGTCGGAATTCGCAAAACTATTGGGGCAGGACGTTTGCAGATCGTTTTGCAATATTACACCGAAACGCAGATGATCGCATTTATTGCCGTAGCGATTGGTTTTGTACTGTCTGTAATCGGTTTGCCGCTCTTTGGGAAATTAACCGGGGCGCCCGTTGATCTTGCTAATATTCCCTTTCTCAATATAGCCTTGTTCCTGTTTTTATTAGCCGTAGTGATCGGGCTGCTGGCCGGTATATATCCGGCGTTCGCCATGTCGGGGTTGAAGCCGCTGAATATGATGCGCAGTTTTTCGGCCTACAAGATCAGTCCGCTGCTGTCAAGAGTGCTGATCGTCCTGCAATTCTCGGTATGCGTTGTGCTGATCATCTCGTCTTTGGTTATCAACCGTCAGATGCACTACGTTAACAACGCCAGCATGGGTTTTGACAAGGACCAGGTTTTAATATTGAATTCTCCATATAGCTGGCTGGATAAAACAAAAACAGCCGTATTGAAGCAACGCATGTATAATTACGCGGCAACCAATCGTAACATAACGGGCATTACCAGCGCATCATTTGCCTTCGCGGGCTATAACGACAATGCGTATGAGATCAATGGAGAGAAGATGATGGTAGAACAATATAATGTTGATTTCAATTACTTCTCCTTTCTTAAGATACCTGTCATAAAGGGCCGGCCATTCTCTCCTGCAATTGCAAGCGATAGCGCCAGTGTGCCCGTTACAGGTACTCATAAATTCAGCACCGTAAGGCATACATTTATCGCCAACGAAACCCTGTACAACATGCTCGGAAAGCCCGAGGTCGGTGTATACAACGATCAGATGGGCGGAATATTAATAGGCGTTTGCAAGGACTATCATGCCGAAGACCTGACCAAAAAAATTGAGCCCGCCTATTTCGTAGTAAATAAAACCCCGGCCAACTTTATATGGATCCGGCTTGCAGGCGGAGGAAACGTCCCGGACGAGATAGCCGAGATTAAAACCGCCTGGGATAAGCTTACCGGCAATCTGCCATTCACTTATACTTTTATGGACCAGGAAGTAGCCAGGAGCTATGACGACTACGTTCGCTGGATGACTACCATTACAGTTTCGTGTGTGGTAGCTATTGTGTTGGCCTGTCTTGGCCTCTTCGGAC
Organism: Mucilaginibacter sp.; assembly: GCA_035545315.1. Taxonomy (GTDB): domain Bacteria; phylum Bacteroidota; class Bacteroidia; order Sphingobacteriales; family Sphingobacteriaceae; genus Mucilaginibacter. The sequence goes on from DASZYQ010000012.1 coordinate 200,702, forward strand.
TGTCAGGATTAACAACGATAAACCGCACCAAAGAGATCGGTATCCGTAAGGTCCTGGGAGCGTCGGTGTCCAACCTTTTCCTGCTGGTGAATAAGGAGACATTTTACCTGGCTTTGGGAGCTTTTGCCCTGGCAGTGCCTGTCGCGGCTTATTTTACGCACCAATGGCTTCAGAACTTCGCGTACCGTATCCGGTTGGACTGGCCGTTGTTTGTCGTAGCGGGCCTGGTTTCTGTAATGACTGCGATAGCTGCGGTAAGCTATCATACCATCCGTGCAGCGATGGCCAACCCGGTAAATAGTTTAAGGAATGAATAAGATAGTTAATAGATCATGATCGTAGTGCATAGTCAACATTGCATGACTATGCACTACGGTCTATCGACTATCGACAATAATGAACCAATGAATTAAGTCATGTTAAAGAACTATCTCAAGATCGCCTGGCGCAATTTGGTACGTCAAAGGCTGTATAGCCTGATCAATATATCAGGGCTGGCTGTGGGGCTAGCCGTGTGTATGCTTATTATGCTTTATGTGGCGCACGAACATAGTTATGATCGTTTTCATAAGAATGGCGACCGTATCTATACGCTGCATGCCACAATTAAGATCGGCGGTAATGCCATGAACATGGCCTATATGAGTTATGGTACCGGCCCGATAATCAAGCAAAATCTGCCAAAGATCGAGGACTATATGCGTACGATGGACTACGGCCGCGGCCACGTGATCGTCTATGATCCTGCAGCACCTGATACCAAATTCGCCGACAATAAATTGTTATTCGCTGATGCGGGGTTTTTTAAGTTCTTTTCATTCGAGCTGGTATCAGGCAGTCCTTCAGATGTGCTAAGTAAACCGTTTTCGATAGTATTGTCCATAGACATGGCCAGAAAATATTTTGGCAATGCTGACCCGATCGGCAAAACGCTAACCATAAAGACCGATACCACCTTATCCTACCAGGTGACCGGAGTGGCTGAAAATGCACCATCAAATTCGTCTATCAATTTCGATTTTATTGCATCGGCTTCCACTTTGTCGTCTGTCAAAAGTTTTGCTCAGCGTATTGGCGAGCAACAGGGAATAGGTCCTGGTTCATTCAATGTTTATCTTTTGCTTAGGGATAAGCGCGACACCGGACAGGTAAAGCGTGTAATGCAGGCCATAGTGAAAGCTGATAAGAATGCGTATGATGATGAAAAATTCTCGCTACAGCCCTTTGCAAGCACTCATTTGGAAAACAATTTTGGCGACGTTACCAATATTAAATACATGAAAATTTTCCCGGTAGTAGCCATATTGGTTTTACTGCTTGCCCTGGTGAATTATATGAGCCTGTCGACCGCAAGGGCTACTTTAAGAGCAAAGGAAGTAGGTGTAAGGAAAGTAACAGGAGCAAGCAGGAGAAACATCGCTAAGCAGTTTTACGTGGAGTCAGCTTTATTTGCATTCATCTCATTCGGGCTGGGGTATTTCCTTTGTTATGTATTCAAGCCTTTATTCCTTAGTACGATTAAGCTTACTATCGATAACTCGTTTCTACACAGTCCGTTGGTTTTGGCGCTGATGGCCGGTCTGTTGGTCGTCACTATACTTGTTGCCGGCAGCTATCCCTCGTTGGTGTTGTCATCCTTTAATCCTGTCGTAACGCTTAAAGGAAAGATGAGTAAGCAGTCGGGCGGCGCGGTTGTAAGAAAGGTGTTTACAACGCTACAATTTGCCATTTCGATTGGATTAATCATCGGCGGCATCGTGATTGACAGGCAACTCTACTATATGCGCCATGCCGATACAGGTATCAACAAGGAAAATGTGATAATGATACCAGTTGGTGCGGCTTTTGACGGACATTATGCCGCCTTCAGCCGTGAAATAAAAAACTTGTCAGGTGTGAGTGAGATAGCAACATCGCACTATGGGATGTTCCAGAGTTATGATATGTACTCGGTAGGCGGCAAGAATCCGAAAGAGCAGATAATGTTGCCATCACTGACTGTCGATCAAAATTTTGTGAATGTTTTGGGATTGAAATGGAAATATCCGCCGTCTCCCAATACCACACTTGAAGGACATAATAAAGTAGTTATTAACGAAGAAGCTATTGCAAAGCTGCACCTGGAGCCCAATCCGGTGGGCACGTATATAAAAGCAGGAGGCGATAATCTGCAAAATCCGGTGGGTATGTATATGAAAGCAGGGAATGATAACCTGCAAATTGTGGGCGTGTTAAAGGACTTTAATTTTAGCTCGATGGAACGACATATTGAACCGCTGGGGCTTTTCATAGCGCCGGACACTGCAAAGTTTTGGGGCAAATACAGTTGTCATCTCTTTGCCCGTATCAAACCAAAAACAAACCTGCCAACGCTCCTTGATGCCATGAAAGGTATCTATCAAAAATATGATAAAGACACACCTTTTAGCTATACGTTCATGGACGATGCTTTTAACGCACAATATGAGGCGGAGGACAAACTCGCTGCCATGTTCAGCATATTTACCGTGATCACCATCGTTCTGGCAACTATGGGACTATTCGGCCTTGCAGCATTCACTATAGAACAACGTACTAAAGAAATCGGTATACGGAAGGTTTTGGGCGCGAGCATATCTTCTATAAACAGCCTGTTATCCAAAGATTTTCTGAAACTGGTATTATTTTCTATCGTAGTTGCTTCGCCGGTGGCCTGGTGGTTTATGCATAAATGGTTGCAGGACTTTGCCTACCACATCGATATCGCGTGGTGGATGTTTGCCGGAGCAGGTTTATTAGCCATTGTTTTAGCAGTCATTACGGTAAGTTACCACGCGATCAGGGCGGCTATTGCTAACCCTGTGAAGAGTTTGCGATCGGAGTGACTTTGTCAATGGTGAATAGTCAACTGTTGGTATCTAACAAAATTCACGATCTGTATCAAAACCGTACACCTGGTGTACACTTACGAACAGGTTCGTATATTTTGACAGGCCCTAATTTTCTTTAAATCAGCTAATTAGTTATTTGGTACGTTCTTTAACGTACCTTTTTAAACAACAACCCATGCTGAAAAGTTACTTTAAGATCGCCTGGCGAAATATCGTTCGTCACAAGGGATATGCGGCCATCAATATTTCGGGACTGGCAGTCGGCATCGCTGCCTGCTTGCTGATTTTTATGGTCGTCCAATACGAGACCGGCTTCGATACCTTCCGGCCGAATTTTAAGCATATCTATCATGTCGTAACGATAGAAAAAAGGGAAAATGGCTTATCGTACAACCCAGGTGTGCCTATTCCAACTACCGAAGCTCTTCGGCTTGATTTTCCGCAGGCAAAGGTTGCCGCCTTAAACACCGCTTATGGCAGCCAGATAACGGTGCCTGCAGATGGGGCGGCAAATGGTGTTGCTGATAAAAAGTTTATCGAGAATATCGGCGTTATGTTCATCGAAGCAAAGTTCTTCGACATATTCAAAACCGATTGGCTTGCAGGCAGTCCGGTGGTTTTGACACAGCCGGATATGGTTGTGATCAACAAGAGCAGCGCCATCAAATACTTCGGCGACTGGAAAAATGCGATGGGTAAGGCGCTAAAAATGGATAACCAGATCAACCTGAAGGTCGCAGGCATCATTGAGGACCCAGCGGTGAACAGCGATATCCCGCTGAAAATACTCGTATCATACGATACCTGGAAAAAATATCCTAAGGACTACTATTACAGTCCCGGCTGGAACAGGCTTAGCAGCAACTACCAGGTTTTTATGGAGTTGCCGGCTAACGAATCACCGGATAGGGTAAATAATCAACTCAAGACGTTCTTTAAAAGGCATACCGGAAGCAAAAGTGCAAATGCACAGGAACAAACGCTGCAGCCGCTGGCCGATCTGCATTTTGACACCCGCTACGGTAATGTGCTGGGCGATCATATGACCAGCCGGGCCACGTTGCGTACACTTTCGTTTATTGGCGTCCTGATCATACTGATGGCTTCCATCAATTTTATCAACTTGTCTACTGCGCAGTCAGTCGGCCGGTCTAAGGAAGTTGGTATCAGGAAGGTAATGGGCAGCAACCGGGGAAAACTGATAGCGCAGGTGATGGGCGAAACAACGATCATCGTTACCGGGGCCGTTTTGCTTTCAATATTTGCCGCTAAGTTATTATTGCCGCTTTTGAAAAATGTGGCTACCGTACCCGATTCGATGGCCTTGTTAAATACAGGCAGTATTTTGTTCTTGATTAGCGTCACCGTAGCGGTAATTTTGCTTGCAGGCATATACCCTGCAATCGTCGTTTCCGGATTTAAGCCGGTCCAGGCGCTGAAGAACAAGATCACGGCGGCTTCAATAGGCGGCATTCCCTTACGCAGGGCATTGGTAATAACCCAGTTCGCAATTTCGCAGTTACTCATTATAGGTACCCTTATCGCAGTAAAGCAAATGAACTTTGTTAATGAAGCCGATCTCGGTTTTGACAAGGAAGCGGTGCTGGTTATTCCCGGCTATACCGATAGTATCAGTCTGCAGAAAATGAATGCTTATAAACAGCAGGTCATGCAAGTTCCGGGGGTAAAGATGGCGACTTTCGCTTCAGATGTACCGTCATCAGATAATAACTGGTCGACAAATTTTTATTTCGATAACTCACATAAGGATAACGGTCTGAATACCTGGCTGAAGGTTGGCGATGCCGACTATTTCAAAACTTTTGGGTTAAAATTCGTTGCCGGAAAGGGATATGAACAAAGCGATACCGCACGGCAGGCTGTTGTAAACGAGACGTTCATCCATAAAGCCGGTTTCACCAATCCTAACGATGTTATTGGTAAAACCGTGAGCATTAACGGCGGGCGCACCTGGCTCCCGATCATAGGTGTGGTTAAGGACTTCAAGACCAATTCATTAAAGGAAGAAGTAAAACCGACGGTTATCTCGCCGAATAAACCCTTTGAATCGGAGATAGCGATCAAGATCGAAACCCGGAACCTGTCAAAAACGGTTGCCGCATTGCAAAGCCAATGGGAGAAAACCTATCCAGCGTATGCTTACAATGGCTTTTTTGTGGACGACAATATCGCTCAGTTCTATAAACAGGAAAACCAGCTTGCGCTGATCTATAAAATATTTGCCGGCATCGCCATCTTCATATCATGCCTCGGGCTTTATGGCCTGGTATCCTTCATGGTGGTTCAGCGCACCAAAGAAATGGGCGTACGAAAGGTATTAGGCGCTTCGATAGGGCACATAGTATACCTGTTCTCAAAAGAGTTTATGATACTCATCTCACTTTCATTTGTGATAGCAGTGCCCGTGGGATGGTTGGTAATGAAAGGCTGGCTGCAAAACTTTGTTTACAGGATATCTATCGGGGTCGACGTGTTCATCATCGCGATTGCCGTCTCGCTGATATTGGCCTGGGTTACGGTAGGCTATAAAGCGGTAAAGGCAGCGTTAGCTAACCCGGTAAAGAGTTTGCGAACCGAATAAGTCCGACTCAAACCTTCCCGGTGGAAGGGCTTAGAACAGTATAAAAAAAGAATAATCAACAAATAAAAACAAAACTAAAAAGTCCTTCCTACAGGGACGGACTTAGGAGGGGCTTATGATAAAGAACTATCTCAAAACCACACTACGCAGCCTGCAGAAGAACAGGTCGTACAGCTTCTTAAATATTGCAGGCCTGGCTATTGGCATCGCCTGTGCTTCATTGATCTTCCTGTGGGTGCAGGACGAGGTAACCTTCAACCATAACTTCGCCAAGCGAAACGTATTGTACAAGGTTTACGAAAACCAAACCTATGAGGGCAAGACAAGTACATTCATTGGCACTCCCGGCCCAATGGCTAAAGCCATGAAAACGGAGATACCCGGTATAAAAAACGCCGCCAGGATGTCGGGCGACCAGGGACAAATATTTTCCGTAGGTGATAAAATCATCACCGAAAACGGCAATTACGCCGATCCCGAGTTGTTTTCGATGCTACAATTGCCATTTGTAAAAGGCTCGCAGCAAAGTGCTTTTAAGGATTTGAACTCGGTGGTTATCAGTGAGACGATGGCGCAAAAGTTTTTTGGTAATGAGGATCCCATCGGTAGGACCCTGAAAGTAAATAACGAACAAAATTACCAGGTTACAGGTGTTTTTAAAGATCTGCCTAAAAACTCAACTTACCAGTTTCAATGGCTTAGCCCTTTAGCGGGTATCGATCACAAGCAGCCCTGGATGACCATCTGGCAAGCCAACTGGGTGCACACCCTGGTTGAACTTGAACCTACCGCCAATGTGGCTGCCATCAACAAAAAACTTGCCCGCTACATCCCGTCGAAAACCAAGCCGGATAATACTACCGTCTGCTGGCTGTATTCTATGAACGACTGGAACCTGCGCAATCATTTCACCGATGGAAAGATCGACGGCGGTCGTATTACCTATGTGCGATTGTTTACGTTTATCGCCTGGATCATCTTACTGATAGCCTGCATCAATTTCATGAACCTGTCGACTGCGCGTTCCGAGCAGCGCGCCAAAGAAGTGGGTGTGCGTAAAGTGATGGGCGCGGGCAAAAGTAAACTAATCGGCCAGTTTATCGCCGAGGCGCTTATTATGTCGTTTGTTTCCGTGCTTATCGCAATCGGGTTTATCTATGCAGCGCTGCCATCGTTTAATACCCTGGTTGAAAAGGAACTGGCGGTGGAAATTCTGGAGCCCCTTCACCTGGTTTATTTGTTGTCGATCGGCCTGGTCACTGGCTTGCTGGCTGGAAGTTACCCGGCATTCTATCTTTCATCGTTCAACCCGATTTCGGTACTGAAAAATATGAAGATCAAGTCATCGTCCGGCGCAGGATTTGTCCGCCAGGGCCTAGTTGTAATGCAATTTTCTGTTTCTATCATACTCATCATCGGCACCGTCATTATTTACCAGCAGATACAACACGTCAAAAACCGTAACCTGGGTTATGATAAGAATAACCTGGTTTATGTGCACTTACAAGGTAACCAGGCCGACCGCTTTTCGGCTGTTTATAATGATCTTAAGCAATCCGGTGTCGTAGAAAACGCCGCGCTAAGCGACAACATCGCCCTGGAGGTAGGCAGTAATACCGACAACTATTCGTGGACAGGAAAGGATGCATCGAAGAACCCGCTGATATCCTGGCAGAATGTGGATTCACACTTTATTGCTACCATGGGGATTAGGTTAGCGGCGGGGCGCGATTTTAGCACCAGCCCGGCCGCGGACAGCAGCAACGTGATCGTTAATGAAGCTTTCGCGCAGCAGATGGGCAAGGAGGGGCGAATTGGAGGAATTATAAGAGACGGCGACAAAAAAGCCTGGCAGATCAAAGGTATAATAAAGGACTATCTCTACAATGACATGTATGGCTCTGCCGGACCGGCATTGTTCTACAATCACCCTTCGGGTACGCAGGTTATGAGCATCCGCTTTAAAGCAGGGGTTGATATCCAGGATGCGCTGACCAAAGCCGGCGCCATTTTTAAAAGAGATTATCCCGGCTATCCGTTCGAATACAAATTTGTCGATGATGATTTCAACAAATTATTTAAGACGGAAACCTTAACAGGCAAATTAGCAGGAGTTTTTGCGTCGCTGGCTATCTTTATATCCTGCCTGGGCCTGTTCGGGCTGGCGGCTTACACTGCCGAGCGCAGAATAAAAGAAGTAGGGATCCGTAAGGTGTTGGGAGCCTCTATATCAGGTCTTGCCGGTTTGTTATCCAAAGATTTCCTGAAGCTGGTAGGCATATCGTGCATATTTGCGTTTCCTTTGGCTTTTTTGGAGTTAAATAAATGGCTGGCAAGCTACCAATACCGGGTGAATATCAATTGGTGGGTGTTTATAGTAGCAGGCGTCGCCGCTATGGTTATCGCATTGGCGACTGTGAGTTTCCAGGCAATCAAAGCTGCGTTGGCAAACCCCGTGAGAAGCCTTAGGTCTGAGTAGTTTGCAGTGTGCTGCTGTCAGTTTGCAAATAACCTTTCGGACTTTCTGGACTTAAATGGACTTTCGGACTAAATAAATGAATTTGTACACTTTTCATATCACCCTGTACGACCTGTTTTTCTTCGGGATGATCTTTATCGGGATGAATTTTGCCATGCTGCTATGGTTTGTCAAAGCTGTCAATCGCAACGCAAACCGGTTCCTGGCACTCGCGCTGATGACGATGATCTTATGGATGATCCGTATATTGGCGATCGATATCCGCCTGGCAATATACCTGCCGCACTGGGACCGTTTGCCACTGCAGTTCCTATTAGCATTGGGCCCACTGATCTATTTTTATGTGCTGAAAATAACCAATCCGGAATACCGGTTTCGTTGGAAAGACCTGTGGCATTTTAGTCCTTTGTTATTCGAGCAGGCGGCATTGGCCCTGGAGATCAAAGAAAGCAGCAGGACTGGAGCAACTACTTTTGCGACTAACAGCTTTCAATTGCTGAACCCGGTATTGCAGCTGCTCATCTTCATTTCGATCATTACTTACCTTCATTATTCACATAAGCTTATTCAAAAATTTTACAGGCGATTGGAGCCTGTTCTGATGGACCGTTCACTGCTTGAATTCCGCTGGCTGCAACGCTTATTGGCGGCCACGGCTGTGCTCTGGTTTTTATGGATAGTTTATGCCGCAATCGATTATTTTGGTTATCGCGATCAATTAGGCGTACATGTTTATTACCCCTTTTATATCTTTTTCACGGTAATCATTATTTGGACCGCTACCGCGGCCTTTTTAAGGCCTCAAGCCGGAATACTGGCTCAGAAGACTTCCTTACCTAAACCTGTTCCTGCTGCTGAAGTCAGGGAAAAAGGTGTTTGGTTGAAAAGAGCTATGGAAGCCAATATGTATTACCGTGAGCCGGAATTGACGCTCAGTTCGCTGGCTGAAAAGCTTGGAATACACCCTCACGAATTATCACGGATCATCAATATGTCCTTGAAGAAGAATTTCAACGATTTTATTAACGAATACCGTATCCGCGATGTGATAGGGAAAATGCAGGATCCTGCGTACAGCTGCATGACCCTTGAAGGAGTAGGATATGATAGCGGTTTTAACTCTAAATCTACCTTTAACCGCACCTTTAGGTTAATGACCGGAAAAAGCCCTGCTGAGTATAAAAATTACCTGGAAAAAGAGCGCCCAACTTATCATTTGAGCCTTAATTCCCATTCTGCCGCAATAATTTCGAACCATGAAACCGCGCCTAAGTGGTCTCATGAAAAATTAAATCGAAATTATATGATCCGGAATTATTTAAAGATCGCATGGCGGAATATGCTGCACAGCAAAGTGTACAGCGCGCTGAATATCATTGGTTTGGCAACGGGGATGGCCGTAGCGCTATTGATAGGCTTATGGGTGAATCAGCAGTACTCGTACGATCGTTTTTGGCCTAATTATAAGCAACTATACCAGGTGAAGATCAATTTCACCGACCCCAAAGATGGCACGCATACACAGGAGGCTATTTGCCTGCCGCTGGCGCCCGTGCTGCGTAACATAGCCGGAGTGAAACACGTCGCCGAAACGGATTGGGTTAGTTACATGGTACATAACTTGAAAGTTGGCGATAAGAAATTCTTATTGAGCGGAGGAGCGGTTGTTCCGGAGTATTTGCAAATGTTCCGGCAGCCTTTCGTCAAAGGCGACCCCAATACGGTATTCAAAGACGTTTATTCGATCATCATCGATGAGTCGACCGCAAAAGCCTTGTTCGGAAATGAGGACCCGATAAATAAGACAATCCGCATTGATAACGAGCATGACGTTAAAGTGACGGGTGTATACCAAGATATTCCTTCAATATCGACTACCAGGTACAGCTACTTGTTGCCATTTAGCTATAAAAAGCTAACAGAAGACTGGATTAAGAACGCCACTGCGGACTGGGGAAATAATTCATTCGAAATGTGGGTTGAACTGCAGCCGGGAGTAACCTATAAGCAAATAGCCCCAAAGATCAAAGACCTGCTTATAAAATACCATCCTTATTATAAAAATTCAAAGGGCGAGGTGATATTACAACCTATTGGCGATCTGCACCTTTATTCAAATTATGAGAATGGCAAAGTGGCCGGCGGCTTTATCGATTATGTGCACATGTTCAGCATTATTGGCGCGCTGGTGCTGCTCATTGCCTGTATCAATTTCATGAACCTGTCGACAGCACGCTCAGAGAAACGTGCCCGCGAAGTAGGCGTTCGCAAAGCCATTGGTTCAAACCGAAGGGACCTGATCTTTCAGTTTCTTACCGAATCATTGATGATCACATTCGCGGCGTTTTTGTTTTCGGTTTTACTTGTGCAATTGGCATTAGGCCCATTCAATGCCCTTACCGGCAGCACGGTCAGCATACCCTACGGCAGCCTGGTATTTTGGACTATTATGATCGGTTATGTTCTGCTTACCGGTTTATTGGCAGGCAGCAGGCCGGCATTTTATCTATCGTCGTTTAACCCGGTAAAGGTTTTGAAAGGTACTATACAGGTTGGCAAGTCTGCTTCATTACCCAGGAAAATTCTGGTTGTGTTGCAATTCAGTTGTTCCATAGCGTTGATCATCAGTACGGTGATCATTTACCAGCAAATACAGCACGCAAAAGACCGGCCGACAGGTTACAGCCCCGACAGACTCGTGTCCACCGGCATGAGCAGTGATCTTTGGAAGAACTATAGCGCCTTGAAAAACGACCTTATGGCAAGCCGGATGGTAGAGAATATCACCCAATCATCAAGCCCGCTTACGGGTATATTCTGGCATGCGGGTATTACTAAATGGCCAGGCCAAAAGGCTGGTGAGTTGGGCATCAATGTCGGGGGGATGTCGGTAGCTGATAATTACTTCAAAACAGTGGGTATGAAACTGCTCGCCGGGCATGACTTTTCATCCGACTACACCTCCGATACTTTAAACGTTATCGTTAACGAAACTGCGGTAAAACGTATGGGATTAAAACAACCACTTGGTCAGATGATAACCTACGCCGGGAATAACTACCCGGTACGTATTATCGGTGTAGTAAAAGATGCGCTGATAGAATCGCCGTTTACGCAGGCTGAACCTACGGTATTTAACCACGGGCGCGGGGGCAACTTTCTCATTTATCGCTTATCAGCAGGCGTCAATCCGCACGAGGCGATGGAGAAGATCAAAAGGATATTTGACAAGTATAATCCCGCGTACCCTTTCGATTATGTTTTTGTAGATAACGAATACGACAAGAAATTCAGCCTCGAAACGCTGATCGGTAAACTTGCCGGCATATTCGCGGGGCTGGCTATATTCATTTCCTGTCTCGGCCTGTTTGGACTGGCAGCGTATGTCGCCGAGCAGCGTACCAAAGAGATCGGCATCCGCAAAGTGCTGGGCGCTTCGGTTGCCAACGTGTGGATGCTTTTGTCCAAAGATTTTATTTTGCTTGTGGTCATCAGTTGCGTCATTGCATCGCCCGTTGCATTGTATTTCCTGGAGCCTTGGCTTAAGAAATATGACTATCATATCAGCATCGGCCCCGGAGTATTCCTGCTGTCGGCTGTAGCGGCGCTTACTATTACAATGATTACTATCAGTTTCCAGGCCATCAAAGCAGCGCTGGCAAATCCGGTGCGAAGTTTGCGGAGTGAATGATATGGCGATCAGCCGAAATAACTTAGATCTGAACGTGAGATTTAGTTGAACACAATCGCGGTGCGTTCCCGGGTGAGATACGGAACGCTTTTTCTTTAGTGAATGGCAAACCGTCAATAGTGAATTTTCATCGCCATCGATTGGCCATTCACTATTCACTATTGACTATTCACCAATTGTATCATAACCGAACAACGAGGTGTACACATGCGAACAGCGTATTTGCAACTTGTGTTACAATTACCGCAGCGGTATGGTATATTAGCTGTTGGAACGATGATTGAGCTGACAGACGTACTTGAATCCAAATACACCCCATATCAACTTATATGACCTGGCATTCCTGGGAGTAATGTTTACCGGGGCGACCTTTGCTTTGCTGTTAGCGTTTACACAAAAAGTTAACAAGGCTGCAAACCGGTTTCTGGCCATGGCTGTGATTGTGATGGTCTGCCGGACGGCAGGACTGTTGACTACCGAGATTCGCATCGGGACTTATTTCCTGCAGGGTAGTTATTTCCCGTTACAATTTTCATTCGCATTTGGTCCGCTGCTGTATTTTTATATATTAAAACAAACGAAGCCTGGCCGTAAGCTGGTCCGCATAAGTTTGCTTCATTTTATCCCGGTTTTGCTGCAACAGGTAGTCTGGATAACATCTACCAAATTAAACCTTTTATTACAGTCCGCGGCGTTTATTTCTGTGGCCATTTACCTGTATTTGTCCCATAATGCTATCGCGCGCTATTATCAGCAAATAGAATTCATACATGGCGACCGGTACCGGCATGAATTGCGATGGCTGCATCGCCTGCTAACATGTTTTGGGCTGTTATGGATGCTTTGGATACCCATAGCGGCTTTCGACTATTTTTATTACCACGGTCAATCAGGTGCAGATGCACCTTTATATCTGGCGTTGGCAGTATGGACGATTTGGATTGCGGCCACAGCTTATCTAAGGCCCGAACCCGGTGCCGCACCAGCGATGCCCACGCTTCTCAAACCACCGTTACCTGCCGAGCTTAAACAAAAAGGTGCCTGGCTGAAAAAAGTTGTAAAGGAAAACCGTTACTACGGGGACCCCGAACTCAATTTGCGTTCGCTGGCCGAAAAGATTGAACTGCATCCAAATGAATTATCACGGATCATCAATACATCGCTCAAAAAAAGCTTTAATGATTTTATAAATGAATACCGTGTTGCGGAAGTAGCGCGAAAAATGCAGGACCGTGCTTATGATCACCTGACCCTGCAGGGGATCGCATTTGAATCGGGTTTCAACTCGAAAACCAGCTTTCACCGCATTTTTAAGGAAATGACGGGTAAGAGCCCGGCAGAATATAAAACCGAGTTAAAAAATGAACTCCCATCCTATAACTTGGAACCTCGTAATCGTTTTGCGCCAGTAATTTCGTACCAGGAAACCACTCCAAAGTGGACCGTTAAGAAATCAAATCGCAAAATTATGCTTAAGAATTACTTTAAAGTTGCCTTGCGCAACCTGATGCGCAATAAAGGCTATGCCACTATCAATGTTACAGGCCTGGCCATCGGCATCGCGGCCTGCCTGCTGATATTCCTGATCGTTCAGTTTGAAACGAGTTTTGATACGTTTCATTCAAAACGGAATTCAATCTATCGCGTTGTTACGGCTTCCAAAGGCCCCAACGGGCTCGACCTGGGTAGCGGGGTGCCGTTCCCAACTTCCGAAGCGCTCAGGATCGATTATCCCCAGATCAAAGAAGTTGCAGCCATAATAAATTATGGCGGCCAGTACAGCGTAGGTACTGCTGGCAGCAAACAAGGTGTAAAAAAGTTCAAAGAGGATAACGCGTATTACTGCGAACCGCAATTCTTCGATATTTTTGATTTTGACTGGCTGGCCGGCGATAGAAAGACAGCTTTGACCGAACCTAAAACAGCGGTATTGACCGAGGATGAAGCTGATAAGTTTTTCGGTGATTGGCATAATGCGATCGGCAAAGTTATCCGTTATAACAATCAGACCGACTTTAAGGTCACCGGCATTTTAAAGAATTTTCCGGCTAATACCGATTTTCCGACGAAGATAATGATGTCGTATGCCACCATGCGACAAAAAGGCAGCGATTTTTATGGCAATATGAATGATTGGGTGAGCATTTATGGCTCTCACTTTGTTTTCGTAGTACTGCCGTCCGGTCTTTCCGTCGCTCAATTTAATCAGGACCTGGCGGCGTTTGTAAAGAAGCATAAACCTGCGGAATATGTAAAACAGGGAATGCAGTTGCAGCCGCTGAGCGATATGCACTACAATACCAAGGTCGGCATTTTTACTCATAATCCCTTCAGTAAGGAACTGATCAAAGCGATCAGCCTGATCGGTATTTTCCTATTAGTCATCGCCTGCGTAAACTTTATTAATCTGGCCACTGCGCAGGCGGTTAACCGCTCGAAAGAAGTGGGTATACGCAAGGTATTGGGAGGTAATCGCACGCAATTGATACTGCAATTTTTGAGCGAAACTTTTATCATTGCCATTTTAGCGGTAGTCATTGCAATAGCAATAGCACTGGGCGTAATGGCTGCTCTTAATCAATTGCTCGAAATAAAGCTTACCGGAACCATGCTGTATCAGCCTGTTGTTATCGCTTTTATAATTGGAACGCTTATATCGGTGACCTTACTGTCAGGCTTTTACCCGGCCATGGTTCTGTCGGGCTTTAACCCTATAACCGCATTGCGGAACAGGATCGCTGCCGGAAAGGCAAGCGGTATATCGCTCAGAAGGGCATTGGTTGTATTGCAATTTTGCATTGCGCAGGTGTTGGTGATAGGCACGCTGGTTATCATTTACCAGATGAATTATTTCCGTAATAAGTCCCTCGGCTTTGATAAGGATGCTGTAATGACCGTTCCCATACCTAATGACAGTGTTAACCTGCTTAAGCTGCCGGCACTACGTAACCAGATTTTACAACAGCCCGGAGTAAAGGATGTGAGCTTTAGCTTTACCAGCCCATCAGATTATAATAGCTGGAGCTCTGATTTTAAATATAATAACTCGCCCAAAAAAACGGATTTTGATGCCAGTCTGAAATGGGCCGACGCTGAGTATTTCAACCTATACAAATTGCAGTTTGTAGCCGGGCAGCCTTACCGGAAAAGCGATACCATAACCGGATATGTGGTCAACGAAACCTTATTACACAAGTTAGGTGTAAAAGATCCGAAGGAAGCGATCGGCAAATACATAAATTTGTGGGACGATAAGACCAAATACGCCCGTATTGTAGGCGTAGTAAAAGATTTCAATATCGCTTCATTAAAAAATGCGATACAGCCGGTGCTGATGAGCTCGTGGAAGGCAGTATATCAGGAGATCAATATAAAAATACAGCCGGCCGGTATCAATCATACGCTCGCATCGGTAGAAAAGATATGGAACAATACTTTTCCCGATGGCATGTACGAATACCAGTTCCTTGATGATAAGATCGCCAGTTTTTACAAGAGCGATGATCAATTGTCCATGCTTTACAAAATATTTGCGGGCATAGCCATATTCATATCATGCCTGGGCTTATATGGCCTGGTGTCGTTTATGGCGGTACAGCGGACGAAGGAGGTAGGTATACGCAAAACATTGGGCGCCTCCGTTGGTCATATCGTTTACCTGTTCTCGAAAGAATTTACACTGCTTATCATTATTGCATTCATTGTGTCGGCTCCGGTCGGTTATTATTTTATGCATAAATGGCTTCAGGATTTCACTTATAAGATCGATATCGGCCCCGGTATATTTATCCTCGCGATTATTGTTTCCGTTATTATTGCCTGGGCGACTGTTGGATACAAAGCCATCAAAGCCGCATTAGCGAACCCGGTGAAGAGCCTCAGGAGTGAGTAGTCTTAAACCTGACGTCAAAAGTCTCAAGTCTTGCAATCGGGCTTGGGACTTTTGGCTTATTAAAGTGTGAATAACAAAACCAAAAACGTGCTTGAAATCATAAAAAGCAGGAACCACACCACCCGACCCCTATTATCCCGCTATTAACTATTAACTGACAGTTGTAAAATTCTGTTAGTTAGGCACAAATATACAGAATTATATTTTTAATTTAAATATTTCATTTGTAGTTAATTTAGATAAGGCATTGATAGCCAGCGTTCAAAAAGTGCTAAAATAATTAGTATTAGTTGCGGATATTTACCATTTTTGTGCTATGAGCGGCAAACGGTATATCATGCACATCGACCTCGATTCGTTCTTCGTATCGGTGGAGCGGCTTGACGATCCGTCGCTCATCGGTAAGGCGGTAATTATCGGCGGCAATGCCAACCGCGGGGTAGTGGCGTCGTGCAGCTACGAGGCGCGCAAATATGGCGTGCACTCGGGCATGTCATCCAAAGAGGCCTTCCAGCTATGCCCTCATGCCATAAGCATTCGCGGCAACCATGCACGCTATTCGGAGGAATCGCGCAAGGTGACGAAGATCATCGACGAGATGGTGCCGCTGTACCAGAAAGCATCGGTAGACGAGTTTTATATCGATCTGACGGGTACCGACCGCTTTTTTGATCCTTACCAGTTAGCGACGAACGTGCGCAGGCGGATTATTGAAGAAACGAAATTGCCTATTTCCTTTGGTTTGGCAAGTGGGCGGACGATAGCCAAAATGGCCACTAATAAAGCCAAACCGAACGGTCAGCTTTTTATACCGCACGGCTGCGAGATGGAGTTTCTGGCGCCCCTGCGCATATCGGCCATACCCGGCCTCGGTGAAAGTACCGCCACGAAGTTCTATGCGTACGGAATCGAAAAGATAGGCGACCTGCAAAAATGCGACCTGCGCTTCCTGAAGACCGTATTCGGCAAAAACGGCCAATGGATATGGGAAAAGGCGAGGGGGATAGATGCGGGCGAGGTGGTGCCCGACCATAGCCGTAAATCCATATCGACGGAATGCACTTTTAACAATAACGTAAGCGACCGGCGCAAGCTGGAGAGCGTGCTGGTATCGATGACCGAGGAGCTGTCGGGCAAGCTGCGCAAGGAAAACAAACTGGCATCGTGCTTGGCGATCAAGATACGTTATGCCAATTTCGAGACGCATACCCAGCAAGAGAAAATTCCGCTTACCGCAGCCGAGCACATACTGATACCCGGCGTTAAAAACCTGCTTACAAAAGCCTGGGATAAGAACAGGCCTGTGCGGCTGATCGGTGTGCGGCTAAGCCAGTTAGCTACAGGGCGCTACCAAATCAACCTGTTCGACGATAATGAGGAGCAAATACGCCTTTACCAGGCCATGGACCGCATTAACTTTAAGTTTGGTGAAAAGACGGTATGCCGTGCAGCGGGCATGGAGGTAGGGACGAGGAACTTTAACCCATTTATGCGCGATTAATTTTGAGGTGAAAGGTTAAAGGCGAAAGGTAAAAGGTTTTTCGCTTTTCCGGATTAAAAACGGACGAACAAGAGACTCAGAACATACCCAGGTCTTCGTTGCGCTTATCGGCGTATCCCCATTCACCATTGCGTAGCGGCGGGTAGGTACGGCTATCGTCGAGCAGCACGATAAGTACTACGGAAATGACGACTACCGGGACCGACAAGTAAACCAAACCGGTTAACAACGGATCCAGATCGATATTCAGCAGGATACAGAATCCACGAGATAGATGGTTGCAACAGCGACCGCGGTTCCGGCTTTCATAACATGAGTATTTATTAATTGATAAACCGGGATAATAGATTTAAGTTTTACTTTTTACCTTTCGCCTTTTACCCTTACCCTTTCAACTCCCTCTTCACCAATATGTCGGTTTGCTGATCGTTGCCTACCATAAAATGGTGACTGCTGAAGGCATTAAAGCCGTTGCGCTCGTAAAACCGCATGGCGTTGTGGTTATGCTCCCAAACGCCCAGCCAGATGTAGCGCAGATTCTTATTAATTGCCTTATCTATGGCGAAATCCAGTAGCCGGTTACCGATCTTTTTACCCTGCTGGTTGGCGAGTACATAAATGCGCTCCACTTCTACGGCATCCGCATCTTTAAATTCGGTTTGCGCGTTGCGATAATTCAGCTTGATATAACCAACCGGCTCGTCGTCGAGGATAGCGAAATAGAATTCTGAGTCGGGGTTTTCAATTTCAGATAACAGCTTGTCACGGGTAAACGCTTTGGATGTATAGGCTTCAAAATCTACGGGATTGTTCAGGTGCTCAAAGGCGTCGTAAAAAGTTTTGCGGCTAAGCGCAAGCAGTATATCTGTTTCGGACGGACGGACACGTCTAATTTGAATTGAAGCAAACATACGGCAAAAGTAAAAAACAAACCGCCATGGCTTGGATGATGCTATCCCTGGGTCGCGCCGGTCAGGACTACATCTTTGGTTTGGGCGGAACAACTGATAAATCAATCAGTAATACCGGCCTATGTACGGATCGTCGACAATGGCTTTTTTTAGTTCCAGCGGATCGATCTCGCCCTGGCGCGCATATACCACCTTGCCTCCGGGTTCGATCACGAGCGTGAAGGGAATCGCCCCCTGCCAATTGGGATCGATGGCGTCGATCAGCTTATACTTATCATCGAGGTTGAAGATATAGTTAGTGCCGGACGATTGTTTTTGCTGCAGAAATTTCAGCGCTTTAGCCCTCTTTGAAGGATCGTCGGCGCTGATACTAATAAATTCAAAGTCACGGCCCCGGTACATGCGGTTCATGTCGACCAGTTCGGGATATTCTGCTACGCAAGGCCCGCACCATGTGGCCCAAACATTAATAACCCTTAATTTATCCGTATTATTTTTCAGCAGGTTTTTTATGCCGGCGACGCCAATGGTATCCAGTGTTACCGGCTCTTTTGCCCATTCAGTCCGTGCCTTCTGTATCCAGTCGCTTTTCTCCGACCATTTGATGGAGCAGCCGAATACCTTCGTTGTTTTTACTGGTACTTCTTTACCTGCCAGCAAGGCATCCAGCGCATTGCGCGCGTCGCTTACCGTCGGGGTTTTGGATGGCTTTTCCACATCATCTACCCGGCCGCTGTACCGCAATTTGCGTTCCCGGTCGAATATAAAAACATGCGGGGTAGCTACCGGACCGTAAGCCCTCGAAGCGGTTTGCGTTTCGCCATCATACAGGTAAGGGAAATTGAAATGCCTTTCGGCAGCCCGTATTTTCATTTCTTCGAACGAGTCGCTCAGGTCGGTATAGCCCAACTCGTCAAGCCGGATAGATTTCGGGTCGTTCGGCATGATGGCGACAAGGGCGACACCTTTCGGCGCATAGTCGGCGGCAAGCTGCATAATGCGTTTCTCATAAGCTTGTGCGGTAGGGCAGTGGTTGCAGGTAAAAACAACAACCAATATCCGGGCGTTTTTAAACGAGTTAAGCGAGTAAGTTTTGCCATCGACCCCCGGCAGGCTAAAATTGGGCGCGGTTGCGCCGATAGCCAGCGTGGGATGTTGGGCAACCGCAAATTTTACTATGATAAGGCAGGCAATGAGGCTAAACAGGTATTTTAAGAACGGTTTATTCTTCATGGCTTTACGTCGGAAAGATCAATTTAAATATAGGCGGAATTATTCGCATTGACTTTAAAATTTATCCCGGTATTAACCGCAATTTTGTCTTTTTAATAGCTTTTATATCAGCGTGTTTGGCAAAAAAATAACACTTTTTATATGAATAATTCAATATTAATCAATAACTTAGTGTCTCCAGTTAAAGTTCAAATACTAAAATGAAACCGTTTGCCATATCACTTGCCGTCGCATTTGTGCTGCTTTCGGCTTCCTATACTTCGGCGCAAACGGTAGACAACGCCGCCACCGACAGCGCCGAAAAGATACAACAGGTTGAGAAAAACCTGGTACCGCTGAAGCGGTCGGACAGCATGGAAACCTGGACCTTACAGCAGCGCATGTCGTATTACCGGGTAAAGGGGGTAAGCATCGCTGTGATACAGAATTATAAGCTGGCCTGGGCCAAAGGCTATGGCATGGCCGACGACGAACTAAAAATCCCGGTTACCGATCAAACAGTTTTCCAGGCCGCATCCATCAGTAAATCGCTTAATGCGGTAGGCGTGCTCAAACTTGTCCAGGAAAAGAAGCTGAGTATAAACGCCGACATCAACACTTACTTACATGATGCGGGGAACGGCTCGTTCGGACTGAACCAAAGCAACTGGAAGTTCCCGTATGACAGTCTTTCCGGTAATAAAAAGATAACTATCGCCAATCTGCTGAGCCACACCGCCGGTTTATCCGTTCACGGCTTTGCAGGCTATGAGAAAGGTTCGGATATACCCAATATCGTGCAGGTGCTCGACGGCGTGCCGCCTGCCAATTCCAAGCCGGTGCGCTCCATGTACCCGCCGGGGCAGAAATTTGAATATTCGGGCGGCGGCATTGCAATAACGCAGCTTATCGTAACCAACGTAACGCACGAACCTTACGAAAAATTCATGCACGACAATGTGCTTGCACCAATGGACATGACCAGCAGCAGCTATTCGCAGTTCCCGCCGCGCGACAAACGGAAGCTGTATGCGACCGGCTACACCACCGACGGCAAAGCGATCGAAGGCCGCTACCATATTTACCCCGCAATGGCTGCGGCGGGTTTATGGACCAATCCAACCGACCTGGCCAAATACATTATTGAAACGCAACTGGCCTATGAAGGCAAATCGGTGAAAGTACTGAACCAGCAGATGACCCAGGTACGCCTTACACCTTATATCGACGACAAAGCCGCGCTGGGGGTTTTTATTGAAGGAGACGGCGGCACAAAATATTTTTCCCATGGCGGCGCCAACGAAGGTTTCAGGAGCCAGTATTACGGCAGCCTTGATGGTGGCAACGGGGTGGTGGTGATGGTCAACTCGGACAATGGGAATATTATCCCTGAGATAATTAACAGCGTGGCCCGCGTTTACGGGTTTAAATGGCTGTTTCATTCGCAGGTGACAAAGCCCGTCGAGGTTGCGGTGGCCGACAACGTGCTGAAGAGCTATACCGGCAAATATGAGATAGACCCGGGCAATGTGCTGACCATAACTTTGGACGGCACACACAAGCAACTGTATGGCGAAGTACCTGGCTGGAGCCGTTTCGGCTTATTTCCTGAAAGCGACAGCAAGTTTGTGGCCAAAGAATTTGATATCGAATTCGAATTTGTAAAGGATGGGCACGGCAAGGTAGTGAAGGCCGTTATTTACCAGGATGGCGCGCATGATGCCCGTAAGCTGAATTAAGGCGAGAGGACAAGAAAGGTAAAAGTTAAAAGGTGAAAGGCAAAAGGTTTAAGAATGTTTAAAACCTCTATCGTTTGATCTTCCTTCTTTTATCTCATCCTAATGCATTCTCCAAATCCGCAATTAAATCATCGATATGCTCCAATCCGACGGAAACACGGAGTAAATTATGTGGTGTTTTGGTATCCGGCCCTTCAACAGAGGCTCGGTGCTCGATCAGTGTTTCCACACCGCCCAAACTCGTGGCGACGGTGAAAAGCTTTAAATTATTGATCACTCGTTTGGCTTCATCGGCACCGCCTCTTACGCAAAATGACAGCATCCCGCCTGGACATTGCATCTGGACTTTGGCGATCTCATATTGCGGATGCGATTTGAGCCCAGGATACATCACCGATTCAATTTTAGGATGTTTTTCCAGGTAATCGGCTAATAGCTGTGCATTATGCACATGCCCTTTTACGCGGTACGGTAATGTTTTAAGGCTGCGAACCAGGTAATAGCAGTCCATGGGCGAGGGGATAGCGCCGCCCATTTCCTGTATCTGCCGGATCCGGGTCCACCAGTCGCTCTTTTCAGCCGTAATCAGCGCGCCGCCCATCAGGTCGCTGTGGCCGCCAAAATATTTAGTTGCGGAGTGCATCACCAGGTCGGCGCCGAGCGCCAGGGACTGCTGGCACACCGGCGTGGCAAAAGTATTATCAACAGCCACTTTAATATCCTGCTTTTTAGCTATCGAAACCACCTTCTCAATATCCGTGATCTTAAGCAGGGGATTCGAAGGCGTTTCCAGCCAGATCAGGCCGGTATTGTCTTTAATATGGCCCCATAATACCTTTCCGTCGTTAACATCGATAAAGTCGAATTCCAATATACCTGCAAATAAAGTTTTGAGTTGGTTGCGCAAACCGTGGTACATATCATCGGGGCAGATAACGTGCGTTCCAGGCTCAAGCGATTGAAACACGCTCATGCCTGCTGCATTGCCCGAGGAAAATGCTGCAGCATCTGTTCCGTTCTCCAGTTTAGCCAGCAAATTTTCTAGTTGAGTACGGTTTGGATTAGCCGAACGGCTGTAAATATAGCCGGAAGGATAGGAGCCATCCGCCTCGCGAATAAAAGTGGTCGACATGGTGATGGGTTGGATGACGGCCCCGGTTGTCTCGTCGTTTTGGTTGCCGGCGTGTATGGCTATAGTCTCGATATGCATAGGGCAAACTTAAAGTTTTAGCCAGAGTAAATTAATGTTTACACAGTCATTACACTAACATTTTCTATTTTTGCAGCAAAGTTTGACTGATGAAAGCCGGGAATAATTTACAAGTGCTTATTAACGACCCTGATCTTTCAGCCGACCTGCGGCAAATCGCCCAAAAAGTTCTGGATAACGAACGCATTACTTTTGATGAAGGCGTATTGCTTTTTGAAAAAGGTGAATTGGGCTTTGTCGGCACGCTGGCGAATTATATCCGGGAAAGGAAACATGGCGATAAAACTTACTTCAACCGCAATTTTCATATCGAGCCGACCAACCTTTGTGTTTACGACTGCAAATTTTGCTCGTATTCAAGGCTGATCAAACAGCGTTCGGAAGGCTGGGAGTATACTATGGACGACATGCTGGACATGGTAAAAAAATACGACAATGAGCCGGTAACCGAGGTGCATATTGTAGGCGGGGTATTGCCGCAGTATGACGTGCCGTTTTATACCGAACTGTTCAGTAAGATAAAGGCGCACCGGCCGGAACTGCATGTCAAAGCGCTGACGCCGGTTGAATATCATTATATCTTTAAAAAAGCGAAGATCGACTATGCCACCGGCATGAAAATGATGAAGGACGCTGGTCTTGAATCGATACCCGGAGGCGGGGCCGAGATATTCCATGAAGAGATTCGCGACCAGATATGTAAGGATAAATGCACCGCCGACCAGTGGCTGCAGATACACGAGGAATGGCATAAACTCGGTATGCGATCTAACGCGACCATGTTGTACGGGCATATCGAAAAATATTGGCATAGGGTGGACCATATGGAACGCCTGCGCCAATTGCAGGATAGGACCGGCGGCTTCCAGACCTTTATACCGCTCAAATTCCGCAACCAGGACAACCAGATGTCGCATGTTCCGGAGTCGACGGTAGTAGAAGACCTGCGCAATTATGCCATAGCCCGTATCTACCTGGATAATTTTGATCATATCAAAGCCTACTGGGCCATGATCAGCCGTAACACTGCTCAACTGTCACTTAACTTCGGCGTCGATGATATCGACGGAACGCTGGACGATACCACGAAAATATATTCGATGGCCGGCGCCGAAGAGCAGCATCCGGGAATGAGTACCAAACAATTGGTCGAGCTGATCAAACAGGTAGGCAGGCAGCCGATCGAGCGTGACACGTTGTATAAGATCGTAACTGACTATACCAACTACGAATTCGCTGAAGAAACCAAATCGCAGTTTTACCGGTTACCAGTTATTAATTAGCCGAAAGCTAAAAGCAGAAAGACTAAAGCCATTAATGAGATCGCAAACGGGTAAATCGGTGGAATCAAATATCAAATCTGGGAGATCACCTGTTCTGAAAACATTGTATATCGTCCGTCACGGGCAGACCGAGTTGAACCGGCTGGGTATTGTACAGGGCCGAGGCCGCGATACCGACCTGAACGATGAGGGCCGTGCCCAGGCCCAGCAATTTTTTGAGTCATACAAGCACGTCAACTTCGACAAGATTTATATATCAGAGCTCAAGCGAACCCAACAAAGCATACAGCCGTTCATTGATCTTGGCATACCGTACGAAAAACTGCCGGGGCTAGACGAACTTGCCTGGGGGGTGCTCGAAGGACAGCCAAGCACGCCGGAAAATAAATCGGCTTTCTTAAAACTGATACGGCATTGGCTCGACGGCAGGCTTGACGAAAAATTTAAAGGAGGCGAAAGCCCGAATGAGGTAAAGGCCCGCCAGCTCGGGGCGCTAAAGGTGATCATGAGCCACCCTGAAGAAGAAACCGTGCTGATTTGTATGCACGGCCGTGCCATGCGTCTTTTTATGTGCGTACTATTAAATAAACCGTTGACCGACATGGAAAGCTTTCCGCACCAGAACCTGGTGCTCTATAAAGTAACCTGGGACGGCTCGAAATATGAGATCGTTGACTTTAACAATGCTTCACACTTAAAATGATGTTGAATTTCGAATAATCAATTTCGAATTTATACCATAACTAATCTCTACCAGTGAAAAAGATCCGGATATCCGCTGTAAGCTACACCAATACCAAACCCTTTTTATACGGCATCCAAAACACGCCGATCATTGATCAGGTCGATCTGAGCATCGACATTCCTGCCGACTGCGCCCAAAAGTTGATCGATGACCAGGTGGATATAGGCCTTATCCCGGTAGCCGCCACGCTGAACCTGCCGGAGTGGAACATCGTCTCGGATTACTGTATCGGTGCAAGCGGCCCGGTAAACTCAGTGTTTATTTTTAGCAACTGCGATATCCGGGATGTGAAGACCCTGCAGCTCGATCCGCAATCGCGCACATCGAACAACCTGGCTAAGGTGCTGCTGAAAAACTTTTGGAAGGTAAGCCCGCAACAAGTAACCGATGCACCGGATTATGCATCGTCAAACGATCTGTATACAGCCCATGTACAGATCGGCGACCGTACATTCGGTAAAAAAGATAAATACCCATTTGTTTATGACCTGGCGGGCGAATGGATGAAATTTACCGGTCTGCCGTTCGTTTTTGCTGCCTGGATAGCTAATAAGTCCATTCCGCAAGAGTTCGTGAATGAATTCAATACATCGCTTAAATATGGGCTCGACCATCGTACGGAACTGCTTAATGAACTGCCACCGCGCACCGACTTCGACCTGGAAGATTACCTTATGAATAAACTGGACTTTAATCTGACGGGCGACAAGAAAAAAGCATTATACCTCTTTTTGGACTACATCAGGGCATTATAAAATCGTCAGCCCGTTCGGTAATATTAACGAAATATTAATATTACGTTAATGTTAACCACCGTGCCCAATATTAAATTTTCTATAATAAAAACTTAGGAAAAACGTAACGCGTTATTATTTCAAAAAATAATATCGTCTTAAGATTTGCACATGAAAGCTGACAGGGTACTTCGGCGTGGCCATTCGGGCATTTTTACCATAAGCGTATTATATCTTTTCATCGTTATTATCTGCTTATTTTTTGCGCCGGCTTTTCATGAAAATTCGACAAAAGGAAAAAATAGTATATCCCAACCGAAATCTGAGTTCGTCTATAGCCTAATCAGGGCCAGGGCCGTTTTTACGGGTAGCGCAGCCAAGCTTCTGCCTCAAAATACACCCGTAGATAACTCTATTTTTGCCTAACGGCGCGCGCAAATGACAAATGGCAGGTTCCCGGTCGCCAGCCCGATCACCATTTTTGCTGGCTGTTAAACCGGAAACTTAGGATCTGATCATTTCCAATACTTCCTGCTTTAACATATCGATGCCTTAATTTATTTTATTAACTTTCTGAAGAGATGGCGATAAGCTCAATCTTCAGCTAAAAAAACTACCACATGAAAAAATTAAAATCCATCGTCCTTATTGCAGCAATGGGGATGATCTCGTATAGCGCAATGGGTCAAAAAAATACCGCCGTTCCATCATCCATTACCGGCGACTTTGCCCTGAAGTACCCAGGCGTTGAAGTAAATAAATGGAAAATGAGTAATAACGAGTACGTGGCCAACTTTAAGATGAATGGCCGTGAGTGCGAAGCTTATTACAGTAAAGACGGCGCCTGGCTGAGCACCCAGGTGGTAATGAAACACTTAAAGAACCTTTCGCCCGACATCAAAGCGGCTATCCGCAACAGCCAGTATGCCAGCTACCATATCGATGGCGTTAAGCGCATGCATACTCCCAACCAGGAAATGTTTATAATCGAGGTTGACAACAACAGCGGCAATAAGATGATCTATGATAACCTGGGGTCGTTTGACGACCGGCTGCTGTATTATACGGCCAATGGCAAACTGGTGAAAAATGTCAACAACGACAATCAATAAAAGACAATGGCTCCGCACTGCCGGAGCCATTGTTAAAACGTATCGTTTACTTTATTGCGGCGGGTTGAGCCGGTTAAATACTGCCTGCAGTTCCTCGCGGCCCGCTTTGGCGCGCTCCTCGCTGAAACCGAATGTCACTTCGTCCTTCCCTTCTTTCAATTGCTCGAAAACGGCGGTGATAAAATCACTTACGGGCGGGGCATGGTCATGCAGACCTTTGCCGCCCAGGTCGGTATTCAGGGCCGGAGGGATCAGTTCGACTACCTCAACATCCCTGGCTTTCAGCAGGTACCGCAAGGATAGGGTAAACGAATGAAAGAATGCTTTGGTTGCCGAATAGACGGGCGCTTTGCTAAACGGGACGAACGATAGGCCCGAAGTAACATTAATGATCGTCTTCAGCGATACCAATTGGAGGAATAAGGAGGTCAGGTGCACAGGGGCGTTAATATTCGTTTCTATTTCCTGTTTGGTTCGCGCAAAAAAATCCGCGTCATCCACCTTCATCCAATTCTGTATGCCGGCGTTATTCACCAGCACGCTTAGGTCGGGGTGGTTTTGTTTCACCCATTCGAAAAGCTTAACGCGACCAGCTTCATTGGACAAATCGCAGACGATGGTAAGCAGGCCCGGCAGTTTGCGCGCGGCTTCCTGCAAAACCGTTTCGCGCCTGCCGCAAACAATAACCGTGTTACCTTCCTTTATGAAACGTTCCGAAAGACCCAGGCCAATGCCGCTGGCGCCCCCCGTAATAAGAATTTTATTGCCTGATAATTGCATATTCTGTGGTTTGATATGTTTTAGAAGAACTGCGAAGTTAGGCTACGGTTTTAAAAAAATTCGTCGGCGGGATGTAAAAATGGAATAAGACTTTGGGGTGCGAAAGCGCATGTCATGATTCTACAAACGCGACGACGTTACCATCCGGATCGGCCGCATAAAACTCTTTGCCGTAGGGCATGTCGCGCAGGGACTGAACAATTCCCGCCGATCTGCCCAAAAACTCTTCATATAATTCTCCGATGCAGTCGACTGAGAAAATAATTTCAGGATCTCTATTATCGGCTTTGTTCTTTCTTTCTCCACTGGACGGCTCGCCCTGTTTAAGATGTATCGAATAGCCATCCCTGTTAATGCCGGCATAGAAGTCCGCGTAGCGGAAATCCAGGTTAAAACCCAGGTTTTGCTGATAGTAAGCAACAGCGCATTCAAGGTCGGATACGATGAGCAGCGGGCTCATGCCTTTGATCTGGGGAGTTGCGGCGGCGCACATGGGGTTTTGTTTAAAGTTGTTGAAATAACAGTTAAACATACCTGCTTTTAACAAACAATTCATACGAGTAGTCTATTTAATCAATATATCGTGTTTTACTTTTATAACAAATCATTATACCATGAATACCTACTCATTACAGGGCCAAGTCGCCCTGGTTACCGGCGCCGACAGCGGCATTGGCAAGGGCGTAGCGCTTGAACTGGCAAAGGCCGGCGCCAAAGTGATCATCAACCATGTCGACGCACACCAAATGGCACAACAAACCGTCGACGAGATAACAGCCGCAAAGGGCGAGGCGTACGCCATTCATGCGGATGTGAGCAACGAGACGGAGGTTAAGGCCATGTTCGGCGAAATGCTGGACAAGTATGGCACGATAGATATACTAGTGAACAATGCCGGGCTTCAGCGCGATTCGAAATTTATAGATATGACCCTCCAACAATGGCAAACCGTCATCAATATCAACCTTACCGGGCAATTCCTCTGCGCCCGGGAAGCCGCAAAGGAATTTATACGCAGGGGAGTGGTTCCTGCAGTTAGCAGGGCGGCAGGCAAGATCATTTGCATGAGCAGCGTGCACGAGGTGATTCCATGGGGCGGCCATGTGAATTACGCGGCCAGCAAAGGCGGTGTGATGATGCTGATGAAAAGCATGGCGCAGGAACTTGGGCCGCACAAAATCCGGGTGATGAGTATCGCCCCGGGAGCGATCGAGACGCACATCAACGAGTCGGCCTGGGATACTACCGCCGCACTCAACAGGCTGCTGACCCTGATACCCTACAATAGGGTAGGCGTAACCGGGGACATAGCCAAATTGGCTGTCTGGCTGGCCTCTGACGATGCTGATTATATTACCGGTACAACTATTTTTATGGACGGCGGCATGACTTTGTATCCGGGCTTTGCCGACAATGGGTAAAAAAGCCTGCAATACCGGTGCAAGATTGCGGGTTTGATCATGAAATAATAATGTAAATAAGCGCTTACATAACTGCTTGATAAGCAAAAAAACGTTTATTTGTCATAAAATTGCAAGGAAATTGTTAAGAAAAAGACTTAGTGTTAAATTTACAATAAGTACCCTGCTGTATCGTTGAAAAATTTTCAATAACACGGTTAGTGCAGCGTGTATTTTTTTCAATATTCGAAAAATGGCATAAACTTTATTAAAATATCATAATAATTAGCTTAAATTTTAAAATATAGCACCTGTAAGGTAATTTTGTTGCGGATTTAAAATTTAAGACAATGAAAAGATTATTTATAACTGCCGCAATTGCTACGCTGTTTAGCACCAGTGTTTTTGCCGATGGCTCAAAAAAAGCTGCCAATACCGTTAATATTTCGACTAGTGTTGCCAGCCAGTTCAATGCTAATTTTATTGACGCAAAGAACGTAACCTGGACGGTTGACAGGAATTTCCAAAAAGCTGATTTTATTATGAACGGTGTTAAGACCACAGCTTTTTACAACCTGCAGGGCGAATTTGTAGCCTTGACTGAAAATGTTGACGCAACCGCCATCCCGGCAAAGACCAAACAGGAAATTGCTGACAAATACAAAGGTTACAATGTAAACGACGTGATCGTTGTTCAGAACAACACCGATCTGAACCCCGATGCTGACGAAACCGCGTATTTTGTCGACCTGAAAAACGGCAGCAAGGAAGTACTGGTAAAGATCACACCCGAATTACACGTTGAGCTGTTCAAAACGATCAAGTAATTTCCCGGTAAAAAATTGTCATCGAGCCGCCCCGCCTGGGCGGCTTTTTTGTTATGTCGGCAAACAAAAACGCCCCTCAGACCTTATATAGAGCATATATATTAACGATATGCCTAAAACGATCATAATATCCAATCGCTTGCCGGTAAAGGTCACGGAAAACAACAGGGAATATGAATTGACCCCAAGTGAAGGTGGACTGGCTACCGGTTTAGGCTCGATTTACAGGCAAAAAAACAATTTATGGATCGGGTGGCCCGGGCTGGTTGTGACCGAAAAAGAAGACCGCAAAAAAATAACAGCAGATCTGGAAAAGCTTAGTCTTTGTCCCGTATACCTGTCGCACGAGGAGATATCGGAATACTATGAGGGTTTTTCGAATGAAGTTTTATGGCCCGTGTTCCATTATTACGCATCGACCTATGCTAATTACAAGCGGTCAAACTGGGAGTTTTATGTCGAAGTAAATAAAAAATTCAAAGATGCTGTACTAAGCATTGCCGAACCCGGCGACACCATTTGGGTACATGACTACCAATTAATGTTATTGCCCGAATTGATACGACGGGAGCAACCAGAGCTTTCGATAGGTTTTTTCCTTCATATCCCGTTTCCATCGTATGAAATGTTCAGACTGATACCCTGGCGAAGTGAGTTGCTGGAAGGCGTATTGGGCGCCGACCTGATCGGCTTTCATACTTATGATGATGTGAGGCACTTTGTTAACGCAGCGACAAGAATATTGCCTGTTAACTCGTCGGCCAATGTGCTCACCAAAGGCGACCACACCATTGTGGCAGAGGCGTTTCCTATTGGCATAGACGACAAAAAGTTCGCTTCGCTGCCCTCAGAGCCGGTCGTGAAGAAGAATATAAAGCTCATCAGAGATACATTTGACAATACCAAATTAGTCCTTTCCATTGACCGCCTCGATTACAGCAAGGGTATCCTGCAGCGTTTACAGGCCCTTGAATACTTGCTGAACCACTATCCCGAGGCGAAGGAAAAGATTACTTTTTATATGATTGTGGTACCGTCGAGGGATACCGTACCGCAATATGCCCACCTGCGCGACGAGATAGACAAACAGGTGGGAAATATAAACGCCCTGCACCGTACCATGGAATGGACGCCTATCCAATACTTCTACCGATCGTTTCCGATAGAGATGCTTTCGGCGCTTTATACTACTGCGGACGTATGCCTGGTGACACCCATGCGCGATGGCATGAATTTGGTAAGCAAAGAGTATGTGGCCAGTCGGGTTAATGACGATGGCGTGCTTATTATCAGCGAGATGGCAGGTGCATCTAAAGAATTGGTTGATGCATTGATCGTTAACCCGAACAATACCGAAGAGGTAGCTAAAACCATTATTAAAGCCGCGTATATGCCGAAGGCCGAACAACGCATCCGTATGCAGCAAATGCGCCAGGTGGTGGCTAAGTTTAACATTGGCCATTGGGTAAAGATATTTATGGACAAGCTGACCGAGGTAAAGCAGATGCAGCGCTCCCTGCAAACACGATACGTGGGCCAGGTTACGCAGCAGTCGATCATTAACCGGTACGTCAAAACACGTAACAGGCTCATATTCCTGGACTACGATGGCACGCTCGTAGATTTTAAATCGAATATCGAGCAGGCAAGTCCGGACGAAGAACTCTACGATTTACTTTCACAGCTCACCGAAGATCCGGCAAACCACGTGGTATTGATCAGCGGGCGTAAACACGGCAACCTCGATAAATGGTTCGGCGATTATAATATGAACCTTGTGGCCGAACATGGATCGTGGATAAAAAAACCTCGGGCCGCCTGGCATAAATTGTCGGGCCTGTCCGCTCAATGGAAGCAGGAGATACGACCTGTTATAGAAACGTATATAGACCGTACCCCTGGGTCGTTTATCGAAGAAAAAACCTATTCGCTCGCCTGGCATTACCGCAAAGCTCCAAAGGGACTTGGTGAACTGAGAGCCGGCGAGCTGATGAATAACCTGAAATACCTGGCTAACGATAGGGGCCTGCAGCTTTTGCCGGGTGATAAAGTGGTCGAGATAAAAAACGTGGAGGTTAACAAGGGCAAAGCAGCATTGACGATCCTCGACAACCAGGACTATGATTTCATCCTGGCGCTTGGTGACGACTATACCGACGAAGACGTATTTAAGGAGTTGCCCGAAAACTCTATTACGATCAAGATCGGAAACAATGTATCCGCGGCGAAATTCTACCTGACCAGCCCGGAAGAGGCCCGAAGCTTACTGAAAAGCCTGGCCGAAAGTACGGTAATAAAAGCGCAATAACCGGGTGTAATAAACTGTATACAAGCCACTCCTGATCGATTAATCCACGTTCAAGGTTTTCAGCAGCGACGACGAGATGTTTTGGGGTTGTGATGCCTGACTACGAGCGACAGGTCATGAACTATCGGTTATAAAAAGATCGGCCGGTCCATCTTCATTGCAATACGGTACGCAGCATTCATCAAACCCACATGGCTGTAAGCCTGCGGAAAATTACCCCACTGGCTGCCGTCGGTTTCGTCTACGTCCTCGCTAAAAAGCAACAAGTGGTTAGCGTATTGCAGCAGGTTTTCAAATTCTTTAACAGCATCGTCCACACGTCCTACCGTAGCCAGGGCTTCCACATACCAGAAGGCACAGATAAGGAAAGTAGACTTGGGCTTGCCAAAATCGTCCCGATACAGGTAGCGGTAAAATAAGCCGTTGTCCGTTTTCAGTTCTTTTTCAAGAGCGGCAAGATGATCCTTCGCTTTCCGCGAGGCAGGGTTTAAATAATTCATCATGATCAATTGCAACGTGCTGGCGTCGAGGTTGGGACTGCCGGCCGAGTTGGTGTAGACGCGGCGTTCCGGATCGTAGCAGCTCTCAATATGTTTTGCAGCGCGTTTTTTTAACGAAATTGCCCGCCGGATCAATGACCTGTTCTCAATGGTCCTGGCCATTTTTTCGGCCGCGCAGGCCCCCGCCCATTGGAACAGGTTGCTGTAACAATGGATATTGGCCGTATTGCGAAATTCCCATATACCGGCATCTTTTTCGTCGATCGTCTTTTCTATTTTATTCAATACAAACCCGATCCAGCGCGCCGAATCTTTCCGTTCGGAAAATATAAAGCGGTGATCGGTGTACAACGGCAGCAACGAAATCATCACCTGCCCGTAAATATCGTTCTGGATGTGCTCGTAAGCCTGGTTGCCGATGCGCACAGGCTTGTTGCCCTGGTAACCATCCAGGTGATCCAATACATGCTCCGTTAGTTGGCTCTTACCGGTTATGCTATACAATGGCTGATAGCGGAAATCTTCGGAAACCGAAATATCGGTTATGTAGCCGAAATACTTTTCCATTTCCTCGAAATGACCGATGTGATTGAGCGAGGTAAGCACATAGTAAGTATCCCGCAACCAGCAGAAACGATAGTCCCAGTTACGGCCGCTGCCCGGATGCTCGGGCAGACTGGTGGTACTGGCGGCAATAATTGCCCCCGTGTCTTCAAACTGGTGTATTTTAAGCGCGAGGGCCGACCGGATGACATAAGGCTGATAAAACGTGGCTATAGATGAGTGTTTGATCCAGGTTTGCCAGTAGCGCGTCGTTTCGAACAAAAAATGATCGGCAGTGCTGATCAGCGGAGCTTCCAGCGGCTCGCCGTAAGTCATCACCAGGTACTTACATTCATTGAGCACGAAAAACTGCTCATCAAAAACATAGCTCACCGGTATGTTAGTGGTCAGCCTTATCCGTTCGGCGCCGCCGATATATTGGATGTGGTTGCTGCCGCGATGCACGTCGAGCCGTGTTGCGCCGTATTCGGATACCGGCTCACATTTGACCCTGATGCGCGGTGAATTTTCCAGCGCTTCGATCTTGCGGATGAGCATTAGCGGTTTATAGTAGCGCTGGTAATTATAAAAGCGCGGCGCAAAGTCTGTTACACGGTATTTGCCGCCCGTGCTGAGCGTGATCTCGGTAACGAGGATATTGGTATTTTCCTGGTAATACTGGCGAGACGTAAATTCGCCTTCCGGTAAAATGGAAAACTCGCCTCCTTTATTTTTATCGAGCAATCCGCCGAAAATAAACGTGCTGTCGAACTTAGGCCAGCACAGCCAGTCGACATTTGTGTTTTTATTGATATGCGCCAGGTAGGCGCAGTTGCCTATGATCCCGGTTTGATAGGTATGCCTTGCCATAATTGTGTTTCAGCTAAGCGCTTTAATTGGTTTGAACAAAGCAGGGGTGATAATGTTTAAGCGGAGGGGTATTTGGGCGTTAGGTCATTAAGTCATTAGGTCATTAGGCCATTAGGTCATTGAGTCACCGGGGCATTAGTAATTCATTTGGTCCTGTAAATCGTGTTTTATAATCTTTTTGCAATAATTGCTACAAAATATACCTTCTTTGTAGTTTACTGATTTTTATGCTTGTTTATTTAAACAATGGATGTAACTTTATCACACTGAACAGAATATTCATCAACCATAAATTTAAAACATCATGAGCTTAAGATTAGGCGATGTAGCCCCCAATTTCAGGGCGAAAACATCAGAAGGCGAAATTGACTTTTACGAGTATCTTGGCAACAGCTGGGGCGTATTGTTCTCGCACCCGGCCGATTATACGCCGGTTTGCACGACCGAGCTTGGCAGGACTGCCGCGCTGAAAGAGGAATTTGACAAGCGCAATGTAAAAGTGCTCGCACTGAGCGTCGATTCGGTCGAGTCGCATAAAGGCTGGATACACGATATTAACGAAACCCAGAACGTGGAAGTAAATTTTCCGATCATAGGTGATGAGAGCCGCGAGATTGCACTGGCTTACGACATGATCCACCCGAACGCATCACTGACGGCTACGGTGCGCTCGCTGTTTATCATCGCACCCGATAAAACGATCAAACTCATCATTACATACCCGGCATCGACAGGAAGGAATTTCCAGGAGATACTGCGCGTGATCGATTCGCTGCAGCTTACTGCTAATTACAGTGTAGCAACCCCGGCTGACTGGAAGGAGGGCGAAGATGTGGTAGTAACCGCAGCTGTTAAAACGGAAGACATACCGGCCAAATTTCCTAAAGGTCACAAGATCATTAAACCGTATCTTCGTACAACGCCACAACCTAATAAATAATTTTATTTTATTTCTCAATTAAATTTATATATTTGAGGTAATATAGGGTTAATACATATTGCAATCTGAACCATAATACCTTAGTATTTTCAGTTTTGGCATTGTTTTTTTAATCCGTGCGGACTAAAATCTTTTTAATATACTAACAATAATATGAAAACTGGAAAAGTAAAATGGTTTAACACTCAGAAAGGCTACGGCTTCATCATAACCGATGAAGGCAAGGACCTGTTCGTGCATTTCAAAGATGTGCAGGGCGGGGTAAATGCCATTAAGGACAATGATTCCGTAGAGTATGAAGTGGAAGATGGCAGAAAAGGGCCTCAGGCTGTAAAAGTCAAGAAGATATAAGACAGTTCTGATCAAACGGAAGAACCTCCGCACAGTGCGGGGGTTTTTTTATGCCGAAAATTTTTTCAAATTAGCCAAACCAATTATTGCAATTTATGGCTGAAATAACGTCTTCCAAAACCAACCGCAACGTATTTTTCCTCGTTTTAGTAGCCTCGCTGGGTTATTTTGTTGATATATATGACCTGTTGGTCTTTTCGATAGTGCGCATGCCCAGCCTTTTGGCGATCGGAGTAAAAAGCGCCGATATAAAAAACACTGGCATTGCTATTCTCAACTGGCAAATGTTCGGTTTGCTGATCGGTGGTTTGGTTTGGGGTATAATGGGCGATAAGCTTGGGCGTATCAAAGTGCTCTTTGGGTCGATCCTGCTCTATTCAGTAGCCAATTTTATCAATGGCAGGGTAACAGGAGTAAATGAATATATCATAGTTCGATTTATCGCCGGTATTGGTTTGGCTGGTGAACTGGGCGCCGGCATAACCCTGGTTACGGAAACCATGAAAACAACTAAAAGGGGCTATGGCACCATGATCGTTTCCGTCATCGGCCTATTCGGCGCTGCCGCCGCAAACCTGGTAGCGAAAAACCTGGACTGGCACTGGGCTTATTATGTGGGTGGCATATTGGGCATATTCCTGCTGTTGCTGCGCTTGGGCACCTATGAATCGGGTTTATATAAAGAGGTCGAAAACCGCAAGGTATCAAGGGGTAATTTCCTGATGCTGTTTACCAGCTTCAGCCGTTTTATCAAATACGTGTATTGCATTTTAGTAGGTGCAGCCAATTGGTTCATCATAGGCATACTAATCACGCTTTCGCCTGAGTTTGGCAAAGCCCTCGGCGCGAAAGTCCCGCTCAACGCCGGGGATGGGGTGTTTTATAGTTACATAGGCATAGCCATCGGTGGTGTTTTTGCAGGTTTATTATCGCAGGTCACCCGCTCGCGCCGGCTTACTGTAGTCATATTTGTACTAATCTCGGCACTGAGCGTCGTCTGTTATTTATCTGCCAAAGGCATAACGACGACCGAGTTTATGTGGTTAAGCTTGTTCCTGGGCTTTGGCGTAGGTTACTGGCCTATTTTCGTAACCATACCGGCCGAGCAATTCGGGACCAATATCAGGGCCACCGTAACAACCACCGTTCCAAATTTTATCAGGGCATCCCTGATCCCTATTAGTATAGCCTTTAAAGCCTTTTCGGCGACTTACGGTATGATCACCAGCGCATACATTATGATAGTGCTCCTGAGCGTCATTGCGTTGTTTGCTGTAAGCCAGCTCAAGGAAAGTTTTCATAAGGAGCTGGATTATATAGAGGAGATTTAGAAGTCCGAAAATTGGCATAAGTCGGAAAGTCCGAAAGATGCCAAACCATCTATGTCATTCGGATTTACGCAGACTTACCGGCTTCCGGACGGAAATTTTCATCCAATCTTCATCTTTAAAAAAATTATATTCCGTAAAAAGATGTTTTCTGAAATTATATTTCTGTAATATATCCTTTACAATGATTGCTGACATATTATTAAACCTTGTATATCCGGCATAGTCCTACGTATATAAATTTTAATAATATGAAAAGGTTAATTATTATATCAGGCATATTGCTTAGCGGTTTAATGATCAACACCGCCGACGCACAACTCAGGATCCATTTAGGTTTTAATTTTGCCCCACAACCGGTTGTAGTAGCTTCGCCGGCTGAGGTTGCCTATACCGCACCTGCCGACTATGATGGCGATGGTGATGACTATTATTACCTGCCCGACGTAGACGCTTATTATAGCGTTCCCGAACAGTGCTACTATTACAACGATGGCGGCAGCTGGGTATCGGCAGCTTACCTTCCGGGCGCATACCGCGATTATGACTGGCGGAGCGCACGCCGGTTTGAAGTACGCGCGGCCCATCCGTTTATGCACGACGACTATTACAGGGCAAAATTTAATGGAGTAGCCTTTAACGGATGGAACGACCGTGGCTATGCACGTGGTTATGCCAATGACTATTACCATAATGATCGTCGTTTTGACGAGCACCGTTTTGAAGATCGTCGTTTTGATGAACACCGTTTTGAAAATCGCGACGGTGATCGCTTCAGGAACGACAGGCACGATAACTACGGCTATGCCCGCGGGCGCGAAGGGTTCGGAATGGACAACCACAGGCACTGGAGATAATACTTTCCCCAATATATATAATGAGAAAACCACCTTGCATTATGCGGGTGGTTTTTTTATTAAACGTCAGGACCCCCCCTCCAAAGGACAGCACGCTGATACAATGTCTTAATTTTAATAATCGCTGGCTGCGTTCAGCAGGTCTATCGCCTCTTCGCTCAATCTTATGGTTGCAGCCCTTAACGTTTCTTTTAACTGACCGATGCTGGTTGCGCTGGCAATGGGCGCGGTGATTCCCACCCTCGCCATCAGCCAGGCCAGGGCGATTGTTGCGGGCACGGCATCATACTGCTTAGCAACCTCGTCCAACGCGGTCAGTATTCTTAAACCACGATCGTTAAGGTAACGCTGCATACTCTGGCCGCGGCTGCTTTTGCCGAAATCTTTTTCCGAACGATATTTACCCGTAAGAAAACCCGCGGCCAATGAATAATAAGTAATAACGCCGATGTTGTTTTCGATGCATACAGGCTCGATGCCCGTTTCGTATTCCTGGCGGGCATATAAGTTATACTCAGGCTGGATGCATTGATACGCCGCGAGACCGTTTTGCCTGCTTATGTCCAGCGCCTCGCTTAGCCTGGACGCGCTGTAATTCGACGCGCCGACCGCCCGAACTTTTCCCTGTTTGATCAGTTCGGTGAAAGCTTCCATTGTTTCTGTTAAAGGCGTGTCCTTATCGTCATCGTGAGATTGGTAGAGGTCGATATAGTCGGTTTGCAGCCGTTTTAGTGACGCATCAACCGCTTGCATGATATATTTTTTTGACAGGCCTTTTTCATCCGGACCCATCGGTTTGCCCACTTTGGTCGCGATGATCAGCTTATCCCGTTTGCCCGTTCTTTTCACCCAGTTGCCGATAATGGTTTCCGACTCGCCGCCTTTATTACCGGGCGCCCATTTCGAATACACGTCGGCAGTATCGACAAAATCAAAGCCATTGCCGGTGTAGGCGTCCAATAGTTCGAACGAAGTCTTTTCGTCCACGGTCCATCCAAATACATTTCCGCCAAAGCAGAAGGGCTTCACCCCGATGCCCGATGCGCCTAATTTGCGTTTTTCCATAGGTTTATAGGCTATTTTGCGGGTATTTGTTCAGCCAGTTCGTCCACCCATGCCGAAAGATACGGCTCGGTGCCGTCGATCCTTACCCAATGGCCTTGTTTATCCCTGCCGATCACCAGGTGCAAAGTTCCGTCAATTGATTTAAAATCGTACGCCATGCCATAGTTGGCGTAATGAATGCAGGCAACGATGCCGTCGATCGGGCTGTCGGAGCCTGTCAGCGTAGCTTCAAATTGTTCTTCCATAGGTTCAAATTTACTGAATACAACATCATCCTTTATGCGATGTTTGAATTCGGCAGGCGCGAAACCCAATAATTAGAATAATTTTACTTCGTGGAAAATGTTACTCCTGATCGACAGGTGTTGATCGACATCGTTAAAACCAAAATGCCCTTCGGCAAATACAAGGGCACATTGATTTGTGATTTGCCGGTATATTACATGGAGTGGTTAAAAAATAAAGGTTTCCCGGCCGGTAAAATGGGTATGCTGCTGTCTACTACCTACGAGATCAAAATAAACGGGCTAAATAAGATACTGATACTGGTTAAATCATCTCAAACGCGCTGATGTAAATTACCTGTAAATGACGGAACCGAACAACCGGCAGTGGTAAGTTTGCGTACGTCACTTAAAACAAGATACAGATCATGAATAAAATATTAATCTATTTAGCTGCAACATTGCTTTATTGCGGCTGCGCCAACGGGCAGGCTAATGATTTTGCTACGGTTCCTCAACCTAAGGCGGGCGAGAAAGTTGCTACTTTTGGCGGCGGTTGTTTCTGGAGCATGAGTGAAGCCATGTCCGAATTAAAAGGCGTTGACAAAGTTGTTTCAGGTTACGCCGGGGGAACGACAAAAAATCCTACCTATGAAGAAGTTGGAACGCAGCAAACCGGCCATGCTGAAGTGGTGCAGATATATTATGACCCCAAAGTGATCAGCTTCCAGACGCTTGCCGAGGCATTCTTTTTTGCGCATGATCCGACCGAGCTGAACCGCCAGGGACCGGATGAAGGCACGGATTACCGTTCCATCGCTTTTTACCGCACGCCAGAAGAAAAGGCTGTCCTGCAAGATGAGATCAAAAAAGTAAACGCCTCAAAACATTATTCGGGGACTATCGTCACCGAAGTAGTTCCGTTTAAAGCGTTTTACCCCGCCGAAAAATACCACCAGGGCTACTACAGGCTTCATTTAAACGAAAATCCATATTTGACATCGGTCTCGGAACCTAAGGTGATGAAGTTCAGGAAGGCGATGAAAGTTGATCTGAAACCGGAGTTTCAAAAGTAGTCCGAAATTCCGCTTAAGGCGGGAAGTCCGCAAGGTCTATAAGGCCATCAATAAAATGGTCTTTCAGACTTATGCGGACTTTAGACTGACCTACAAATAATTAACCGACTGCGGCCCCTGGTTGAATAGCAGGTCGACAATGCTCAGATTCTTAATAAACCCATGCCTTTCTTCAAACAACTGGTAATAAGGAGTCTGAGGAAAGGTTGAAACCTTTTTGGGATGTATGCAGTGCCTGAAATCCCGCATATCGGCGTATTCAGCCTCGTAACTGCTGGTGTAATGGAGGTTTGCTTTTATTTTGAGCAGCTTTAACAGGATGTTCAGCAGCTTTTCGTTATAGTCGAACAGGAATTGCTCCTTCATCTCATAAAATATCGCAAACTCGTCCTCGTAATATTCAAAATAGGCTGATCTCCGGTAGCATCCCTGCAGGCTCATCCAATGCAGGCGCTGCCAGTTAAAATCGTGGCTTATTCTTACGTCTTTTACCGGCGTATGTGCTTTTGAGCCCTTTACCACCGGAACCACCAGCGTCAGCACCCCGTCGGGCGAATAAATATTGGCGCGGTTGCGGTATGTCTGCTTGGGAAAGTGTTCATATTTCTCAATCAGAAAGTTAGGATTATAGATGTTCAGTTCGGCGAAATATTCAACCGGTGGCAGATAAAACAGCGGCAGCACGGCGCCTTTTTCGATCATATATTCTATGTTTGTGTGCAAAATTGCGATATTATAATGATAAATAAGGGCCTTTCATACGTGGGATTATTCTTTTTATACCTCGTTTCATTGCTGCCCTTTTGGCTGTTGTATCTTTTATCCGACCTGCTTTTCATTATCATTTACTATCTGATCCGTTATCGGCGCGATGTAGTTATGGAAAATTTGCGAAATGCCTTTCCCGAAAGAAGCGACCAGGAGCGCCGTACTATCCAGCGTAGATTCTACCGCTTCCTTGCCGACCTGATCGTCGAAACCATAAAGCTATTTACCATATCGGAAAAGACACTGGCACGGCACATCAAAGGCTTGAACACCGAACTGGCTATCGGTGCGCTTACAAAGGGCAGGAGTATAGTAGGGGCAGTGGGCCATTACGGCAATTGGGAAATAGCAGCTCTTGAATTAAGCACTCTTGTCACAAACCCCAAGATAATTGTTTATAAGCCGCTCACCAATGAAACATTCGATAAAAGCTTTAAGAAAATGCGTTCGCGCTTCGGCGCAACGCTGGTTAGTATGAAAAACGCGGTCAGGACTATCGCTAAACACCGTCACGAAGCCGTATTCAGCGTGCTTGTGAGCGATCAGACGCCGGTACGCGAAGACAGTAAATATTTCATCAATTTCCTCAACCAACCCACGGCAATTTTTTTGGGCATTGAAAAAATGGCAAAGATGACCGACGCGATGGTTGTTTTTTGTGACCTGAGACGTGTAAAAAGAGGCTATTACGAGTATAGATTTATTCCATTGTTTGATAACCCGAAAAATACGGCCGATTACGAAATAACAAGGGCTCATGTAGAATATCTTGAGAAAGTAATACGGGAAGAACCGGCATATTGGTTATGGTCGCATAAACGATGGAAATTTAAGCCTGGAGATATCGGGGTGAACGGGGTTAATATCCCGTAGGTTATATAATTCGCTTAAAAAGCTGTACAATTGCGCCATGCTATCGGCTTTATCCATTAATGAACCAAATACCTAAGGTCGCCATCGTAATCCTGAATTGGAACGGCGTAAAGTATCTCCGTCAATTTCTGCCATCCGTGCTGTCGTCTTCGTGGCCGAACCTGGATATTATCGTCGGTGATAACGGCTCGACAGACGGTTCGGTTGAATTTCTGCAAAAAGAGTTTCCTCAGGTACGCATTATTTGTAACGATAAAAACTACGGTTTTACAGGCGGCTATAACCGGGTGCTGGAGAAAGTTGACGCCGATTATTTTATCCTGCTGAACTCAGATGTTGAAGTTCACCCAGGCTGGATAGCGCCGGTGATCGAACTAATGGAACGCGACCCGCTGATAGCAGCCGCTGCACCGAAGATCATATCATTCGCCGACAAGGATCATTTTGAACACGCAGGCGCAGCCGGAGGATTTATTGATAAAACGGGATATATTTTCTGCCGCGGACGTATGTTTTACGAGATAGAAGCCGACAAGGGGCAGTATGATAAATCGGATGAAGTTTTCTGGGCGTCGGGCGCTGCCATGTTTATCAAAAAACATTGCTGGGTTGAGTCAGGCGGGTTCGATGACCGCTTTTTTGCGCACATGGAAGAGATAGACCTGTGCTGGCGCCTAAAAAACATGGGATATAAAGTGATGTATTGTGCCGAATCCGTGGTTTACCATGTCGGGGGCGGCACGTTAAATACCGAGAACCCTTTTAAAACGTTCCTCAATTTCCGGAATAACCTTTTACTGCTCAAAAATAATCTCTCGTTCTGGCGGGCGTGTTTTGTCATCTTTATCCGCTTCTGGCTCGACCTGCTGGCCATTGTGCGGTTCTTAAATGAAGGAAAACGCAAGGACGCCTGGGCCGTCAGCAGGGCACATCAGAATTTTGTAAGGCACATCTTCAGCAAAGGGCCGGCCGGGCGTACCAGGAGAAGCAACCTGCACAAATTGAAAGGGATGTATAAACGCAGTATCGTATGGGACTTCTTCATTAAGAAAAAACGCGTGTTTTCGGCCTTGGATCCCAAAGATTTTTATTAAGCTGAAATTATTGCTCTACGAGGCCGGCAGCTTGATCCCTTCTTTATTCAGTATTTCATAAATATCCGCTAACACCCGGCTGCGCAATTGCATAAAATCGGCGATATCGGCTGCCCAGAAATACACACGGAACTCAACGGCCTTATCCGTAATGTTATTAACAAATACTTCGGGCGAGGGCGTGGTCATGATATCCTTCCGGTTACATAACAGATCCTTTAACAGCTTGGTAGCCTTTTCAATATCGGTACCATAAGCCACGCTTACCGAAACTTCCACCTGCCTGTTGGTATTGCTCAACGTCCAGTTCACCACGTTCTGCGAGATCAGGTCGCCGTTCGGGATGATCACCTCTGAGCCGTTGCCTGTGGCTAGCTTGCTGGAGCGAATACCGATTTCTTTTACCGTACCGGTGCGGTTATTCACTTCGATGATATCGCCGATCTGGATCGGTTTTTCAAAGGCCAGTATCATACCCGACACCAGGTTGTTAACAATATTTTGCAAACCAAAACCAATGCCGACGCCGAAGGCGCTGAAGATGATCGTTAGTTTATCGATCGGAAAGTTAGATGCAGCAACCGCCAATAAAAACCCTACCGTAAGTATGCCAATCCTGATCAGGAGGGTGGAGGCGCGGTTTTTCTTTTTTAGGGCTGAAAGATCACTGGTATGCTGTACGGAAATGTCATAAATGTAGCTGATAAGCCTCGACAACAGCGACGAGAGCCAGATGACGATAAAGAAGATCACAAACCCTCCGAAGGTAAACGAAGCTCCGCCTATACTCCGCTGCTGGTTCAGCAAGTCATTCAGTACGTCGTGCGCCCAGTCGTCGAGATTCAAATTTTGCAGCAGGAAAAATATCCAGAGAAGCGCTGAAAAAGTGGTCAGCACATTCCTGGTTTTCTTTTGCAAGACGTTATAATCGATCAAATTCACGAAGCTTTTCTCGGCTTTTTGCGAATGCAACTGCAGGTACAATATCTGGATGATGATGCGGATAACAAAATACAGGCTCATGGTAAGCCATAAGTTAAACACAGCTGTTATCCCTAATATTTTTGCCAGGCTGAAGCGGCCCGTGATGTTCAGGACCAGCGACGCCACCTGGAAAAGCATAAACAGCTTGAGCGCAAATTTGGTGTAACGAAGATGTCCCTGGGGCTCTTTCTTAAGCATCAGGTAATAGAGTACCGCAAAAATTATCGACAATATGCTTAGGCCGAAGATCGCGTACCGGTCAGCATCATTAATTTGCGCGAATAAATTGCTTACACAATAAACAACCGTCAAAAGCGATAGCCTGAAAAGGAACCTGAACATGGACAAGGGGAAGTAACTTCGCACGAAGATCAGTACGAGCGCTATATTGACCAGGAATATACATTCCACAAAAAATATGGGCGGGTGGTCGTAAAAATACGGGGCAATTGTGGTCGCCAGCATCAGGCCCGATAATATCGGTTTCCGGTAAACAAATCGCGCATGATCGACAACGATGTCCTTTTGTTCAAATTGCCCGGCGGTTCTATATTTGGTATACAATATCCACCCCGTTACGAGCAGTAGAAACGCCAGGCCGATCAGGTTGACATTAGCTTCGTTTTTGAAGAAGTACGTCATTTGTATTTGATTGAGCCTGGTGGTACCATTTATAGCCGAGTCGA
Organism: Mucilaginibacter sp.; assembly: GCA_035545315.1. Lineage (GTDB taxonomy): Bacteria > Bacteroidota > Bacteroidia > Sphingobacteriales > Sphingobacteriaceae > Mucilaginibacter. Next base: position 244,157 of record DASZYQ010000012.1, read on the forward strand.
TGTGGTTATACCGCGTATCTTTTTCCCATATCGGCCCGAATTCGCCGCCAACAGCCCTTATCGCAAATTTTTTGATCTTGGAATCGATGAAGTCCGTGGCGTCCAAAACACTGGTGTACGCTGCAGCTACCTTATTTTGCAGCAGGTTAACCTTAAACAAAGCCTTGCGATTGGCAGAGTCGGCCTTATGCCAGAGAGCGCCTAGGTCGGCCCGGCGGTCGTAAAAAGCATCACGCAACGCGGTATCGCTCGGAATAGCGTTCGCCAGCATCGTATCGGTTCTGAAGGCCAGCAGGTCGTGCTGGTTTTGCACGAGTTTGTTATTCACATCGTCCAGGCCGCCCTGCCAGTCTTCCAGTTCATCCTGCATGCGGTCCAGGCTGGTTGCCAGTACGAATAAATACCGCAGTGTACTCGATCCCTTACTGCCTGCCAATGTTTTAATGCGGCTTATTCTTTTAACTACGCCGGGCAATTGCTCGCTGACGTCGCCTGTGTCCAGGCCTTCGGCAAGGTTATTATTGATCTGGTTAAAATTGGTGGTATATTGAGATATCCTTTGAGTGAGGTTATTGATCGATGTATCGCTTTTGTTCAGTGCCCGGAAAAGCGAGTCGCGTGAATGCATCGATTTTCGTTCTCTTTCCCTCAGCGAACCGGGCTTTTTCTTTTTAGCTTGTGCAAAACTTGTTTCGGCTGATAAAAAGGTGATCGCTAACAGGCTTAATAAAGCTACTTTTAATACCCTTTTCATTGAGGCAGAATTTTTCGGTCGTGTATTGATAGTCAAAAGCTAATAAAAAGATTTATTCGTTCACCATATTTTCGATAGCCAGGCGATAGGAGTCGAGCCCGAACCCGGCGATCACTCCCTTGCAATTTGCAGCCAGCAGCGATTTGTGCCTGAATTCCTCGCGTTTGTAAACATTGGATATATGTACCTCGATTACCGGGGCTTTAATGGCCGCAATTGCATCGGCAATCGCCACTGAAGTATGCGTATAGGCACCGGCATTCATTACAATACCGTCAACGCTGAATCCAACCTCGTGCAGCTTGTTAATAATTTCGCCCTCAACATTACTCTGGTAATAATTTATGGTGATGTTTGGATAACGCGTGTGAAGTTGTTCCAGGTATTGTTCAAACCCCTGGTCGCCATAAATAGATTTCTCGCGTACGCCAAGCAGGTTTAAATTAGGGCCGTTGATAATTTGTATATTCATCAACCAAACTTAATTAATATCCGCGAATTGCACGAATTGTACAAATAAGCTCGAATGAAATTAGTCCGATTCGCCTAAATTCGTGTAATTCGTGTTTCTTAAATGGACTGGCAATCGGCAATAAAAGGGTTTCGCTCTTATCTGAAACTGGAAAAAGGACTTTCCGACAATTCTATTTATGCTTATAGTGATGATATAAGTAAATTAAACCAATATGCTGAAATACAAGAAAATAAACTAAAACCAAATGATTTTAAATTAACCGATTTAAGATCGTTTATTACCTGGATAAACGAGCTGGGGATGCTGCCATCATCGCAGGCAAGGGTGCTGTCGGGTGTGAAAGCTTTTTATAAATACCTGCTGATAGAAGACATCATCAAAACCGACCCGGCTGAATTATTAGAATCACCTAAAAAACAGCGAAAACTGCCTGTAACGCTAAGCTACCAGGATATTGAAATACTGATTGCCGCCATCGACCTGTCGAAACCTGAAGGGCCGAGAAATAAGGCGATAATCGAGGTATTGTATAGCTGCGGGCTGCGGGTTTCGGAACTAACGGAACTAAAGTTATCTAACCTTTATCTGGATATTGAATTCATCAAGGTACTAGGGAAGGGCAGCAAGGAACGGCTCGTGCCGATCGGCAGCGAGGCCATAAAAGCACTCAAAATATGGATTGCGCAGGTTCGGGTGCATACTCCTGTCAAAAAAGGTGAGGAAGATATCGTTTTCCTGAATCGCCGGGGCAGCAGGCTGACACGGGTTTACGTTTTTATGCTGATCAAACAATTGGCTGACGCAGCTGGCATTAAAAAGACCATCAGCCCGCATACATTACGCCATTCCTTTGCCACGCATTTAGTCGAGGGCGGCGCCGATTTGCGTGCGGTGCAGGAAATGCTGGGGCACGAAAGCATTACGACAACCGAGATCTACACCCATTTGGACAGGGAATATCTGAAGGAGGTGATCACATCGTATCATCCGAGGAATTAGTGTTCAATTTGCAGTTTTGAGTTGGCAGTTTGCAGCGGTTATCTGATAGCTCTAATCATTCGATCTTTACCGCTCAAATCTTTTCTTATTACAATGTTATTAAATAAGTTGTGATTTAATAATTCAACTATTTGTTCACCATAGTTTTCATTGATCTCGAAAAACAGCCATCCGCCAACTTCAAGGCTTTCCCTAGCAAAATCGATTATGGCTTTATAGAATATCAACGGATCATTTTCAGGCACAAATAAAGCAGTATGCGGTTCGAATTCAGTAACATTTTGGTGCATTTCAATTTTATCCTTCACCGTTACGTACGGGGGATTGCTGACAATGACTTTCTTTTTACCCAAAATAGGAGATTTTGGAGGCAGATTTAGGATATCGGTCTGAATAAATTCGATTTCCACATCATTTAATGAAGCGTTTTCACTAGCTATTTCCAAAGCTTGGGCCGAAATATCAACAGCGTAAACAGTAAAATGGGGTAAATGCTTTTTTAGACTAATGGCGATGCACCCGCTGCCGGTGCCGATATCGAGCAAACTGCCAACCGCCAACCGCTTAATGCCAACTGAAGAAATGATCCACTCCACCAGTTCTTCCGTTTCAGGCCGGGGAATCAGAACAGATGGATTAACTTTAAAAGTCAATCCATAAAACTCAGTATGGCCGAGGATGTACTGGATCGGCTTGCCGGTTTTAAGTTCGGTAAGGATCTTTTGAATCGCTTTAACCTGTGATTCGGAAAGTTCCAGCTCCGGAAAAGCCTTGATCTTTGAAGATGAAAAGCCGGTAACTTCCTCTATAGCCATGCGGAATAGCGAGTCGGTCTCGTTAACATCGTAGAGGTTTGTAAGATCCTGCCTGAATGTTTGGGAAACGTCTTTGAGGCTATTCATCAGGCAAAGAAACGAAAAATGGTTTGGTGATTAGTTAATTGGTGATCAGTGATCGGGCATAGCAGCCACAAATTAACTGGTCACTAGCTAACTAATCTCTATCTTTACGCCATGCCGGATCACGAACAATACATGCAGCGCTGTCTAGAGCTTGCCGCCCTGGGCATGGGTAATGTCAGTCCCAACCCGATGGTAGGCGCTGTTATTGTGCACGAGGATAAGATCATAGGCGAGGGCTATCACCGGCAATATGGTCAGGCGCACGCCGAAGTGAACGCGGTAAATGACGCACTGTCGAAATACGATAACGCTGAAAAATTACTGAAAAACAGCACCATTTATGTTTCGCTGGAACCCTGTGCGCATTACGGTAAAACACCGCCCTGTGCCGATCTGATCATTAAACATCGGATAGGGCATGTGGTGGTTGGCTGCCGCGATCCGTTCCAACAGGTAAATGGTAAGGGAATCGGAAGGCTGCAGGAGGCGGGCATTGATGTAACAGTCGGTATATTGGAAGCTGACTGCCGCCGGCTAAACCGCCGTTTTTTTACTCGAGTGCAGGAAAGACGGCCGTATGTCATACTGAAATGGGCGCAAACAACCGACGGATTTTTCGCTCCGGTTGATGGCAGCCAGTTTTGGATAACCGGCACAGAATCACGTAAATTAGTACATAAGTGGCGCAGTGAGGAAGACGCTGTATTGGTGGGTAAGAATACTGTGTTAGCCGACAACCCGCAGCTGAGCACGCGTTTATGGCCGGGCAAATCGCCGAAAAGGGTGGTGATCGACCGGCGGCTGGAGCTGGGCCGCGATATGAATATTTTCGACCAATCGGTCGATACACTGGTATTCAATGAGGTGAAAACTGATATTGAGGGTAAAATTAAGTATATTGCACTGGAGGACTTCGATCGCTTTGTGCCGCAGTACATCCTGTACCAGCTTTATTTGCAGGATATACAGTCGGTTATTATCGAAGGGGGTGCAAAGACACTCGATAGCTTTATAGCAGCCGGGCTGTGGGACGAAGCACGTATATTTACCGGCCGGGGCGTTTTGGAGCAGGGTGTCAGGGCGCCGTATATTGCCGGAGTTAAGCAGGAGCGATTTACAATAGGCAGCGACGAATTGCAAATAGTGTATCAAAAGCCGTGTCACTAAATGTTATACATTTTTTTAAGCATTTGCTTCAGCGTAACAGTATCCGTACTGCTTAAGCTGGCCAAACGTTACCAGATTGACGTTTACCAGGCCATCACCTGGAACTATTCGGCTGCGATACTGCTTACGTGGATATTTTTCCCGCCCCACCTGGCCAACCTGCAAAACGCGCCGGTTATTACCTACACCTCGCTGGGCATATTGCTGCCGTTGCTTTTTGTCATCATTGCCGCCTCAATCAGGGTGACGGGTATCGTCCGGACCGATGCAGCGCAGCGCCTGTCGTTATTTATCCCTGTGCTGGCGGCGTTTTTGATATTTGGCGAAAGTTTGAATGTTACCAAAATAATCAGTTTATCCATCGGTTTTACCGCGCTGATCTGCCTGATCCCCTGGAAACAAAAACGCGCCGTGCGAAGAAAATCGACCTTTTCATGGCTGTATTTAGTGGCTATATTTGCCGGGATGGGCCTTATTGACGTGTTGCTTAAACAGGTTGCCAAAACTAAGAATGTACCGTTTACCGAATCGCTGTTCATTATTTTTGCTTTCGCTTTCGTAGTTTCTATGATAGGGCTGATGTACATGGTGGCCAACAAACAAAAACGCTTTTCGTGGCCGCATATCATCATAGGCTGGATATTAGGCATAGCCAATTTTGGGAATATCCTGTTCTATATTAAAGCTCACCAGGTTTTGGCCGCAAGACCGGCTGCTGTTTTTTCGACCATGGATATCGGTGTAATTGTTTTGGGGGCGCTTGTTGGCCTGTTCGTTTTCAGGGAAAAATTGAGTCGGCTGAATATTGCCGGGATTTTTTTAGGAATTGTCGCCATTTTGATCAACGCATTTCCCAACCTGTTTGAACGTTTCTGATGCTTTTTGACGATACCTATCTGACCATTGAACAGCCTTCGGAAAGTGTTTTTAGGGATAGAGGCAGCAAATTTCTGGCTCATGCCTATCCCATTAGCTCTGACCAGGATATCAAAACCATTGTAGCCGATCTGAAACAACGGCATCCTAAAGCCAACCATCATTGCTGGGCGATGCGCTGGAGTACCGATCGCTCGGTTTTTCGCATAAACGACGATGGCGAGCCCTCGGGGACAGCCGGTCGGCCGATCCTGAATGTCTTGCTTTCACGTAACCTAACCAACGTGGTACTCGTTGTGGTTCGTTATTTTGGCGGAACATTACTTGGCGTTCCTGGCCTGATCAATGCCTATAAAACTGCCGCCGAGCTGGCTATTAACGAAGCAAAGGTTGTTGAAAAGACCGTAAATGATGTTTATACGCTTGGTTTTGAATACCTGCAAATGAACGAAGTAATGCGCATCATCAAGGATGAAGACCTGGAAATATTGGAACAGCATTTTGATAACAGTTGCATGATGAAAATCGCCATCCGAAAAATGCGCGTAAACCAGGTGCTTGCAAAGCTTGAAAAATTACCCTCCGTTATTGCAAAATACGAATACAGCGCCTAACAACTCCCGGATTTCTACCATCTATTTAATTCACTTTTTTGTCGCCACTTGCGGCGGATTTGTGTTACTTTAGTCGGGTATGCAATCGTTCGAGATCAATAAGGAGGACCTGGAACGCATCAAAACCGCGCTTGAAGGGGATGATGCTGAGTTACAGCAGGTATTGTCCGAATACCACGCCTCGGAGATCGCTATACTTTTCGAACGCCTGCCGGTTGAAGCCCGCGAGCGGATCATCAACATCCTCCCAACTGAAGAAGCCTCGGATGTCATATCTGAAATGGACGAGGAGCAGGACCCCGGCGAACTGCTGATCAACCTTGACCCCGAGAAACGCTCGGAGATCGTGGAAGAACTGGATTACGACGATGCGTCGGACATTATTTCGCAATTAGACGAGGAAGAGCAGAAGGAGATACTAAAAGATATAGACCAGGAAGATGCCACGAACATTCGTGCACTGATGAGCTATGCCGAAGACACGGCAGGCGGCATCATGAACACGGATGTAATTAAGGTCAACATTAACCTGAACAAAAAGGATGCGCTTGATGAGATAATCCGCCAGTCGGAGGAAATGGAGGAATTTTACACCATTTATGCCGTTGACGATGAGAACGTGTTGAAGGGGATACTCTCGCTAAAATCCGTCATTAAAGTCCATGCCAATACCTGGATCGATTCCCTGGTAAACAAGGATTTTGTATATGTGAAAGCCGACCTGGACCAGGAAGATGTTGCCGACCTGTTTAAGCAATATAACCTGACAACTATTCCTGTGGTCGATGATCACATGAAGCTGCTCGGCCGCGTGACTGTCGACGACATCATCGACGTAATGGAAGAAGAGAGCACCGAGGACATATTGAAGATAGCCGGTGTATCCGAAGATGAAGAGCTGAGCGGTAACTGGAAAGCAGCGGTAAAAAGCCGCCTGCCGTGGCTGGTTATCAATCTGGGAACGGCGTATTTAGCGGCGTCGATCATCCGGCATTTCGACAGCACCGTACAGAATATTCCGATTATTGCCGCATACATGACCATTATTGCCGGTATGGGCGGAAACGCCGCAACGCAGGCGCTGGCAGTGACCGTGCGTAGGATTTCGCTAACCGACCTGACAGACAACCAGGCCTACAGTACTGTTTTAAAAGAATTTTTAGTCGGTATGATCAACGGTGCGGCTAACGGATTGATTGTGTTTGCGATCGCACTGGTGTACGACGCCAGTTTAAAGCTGGGGATTGTATTGTTTCTTGCAATGACGGGCAACCTGATCGTAGCGGGATTAACAGGCTCGTCCATTCCATTAATATTAAAGCGGGTTGGAATAGATCCCGCCGTAGCATCTTCAATTATTATAACGACCTTTACCGACTGCGCGGGATTTTTGCTGCCCCTTTGGTTCGCCACTAAACTTCTCCAATAACGGATTAATTGTAAATTTGGGGAATTGATATAATATGACTGAAATACGCAACAACTGGACTAAAGAAGAAATTTCTAAAATATACCATAAACCGCTGCTGGACCTGATCTATGAAGCAGCGACGGTACACCGTGAGAATAAGGATTACGCCGAGGTACAGATCAGCTCGCTGATCTCGATCAAAACCGGCGGATGCCCCGAGGATTGTGCCTATTGCCCGCAGGCTGCGCGCTACAATACCGGTGTGAATGTACATGCCATTATGCCCAGGGACGAAGTTATTGCGGCTGCTGAAAAAGCTAAAGCCGGCGGCGCTTCCAGGCTATGCATGGGCGCTGCATGGCGTGAGGTAAGGGACAATAAGGATTTCGATAAGGTGATCGATATGGTAAAGGCCGTCAATGAACTGGATATGGAGGTTTGCTGTACTCTGGGTATGCTGACCGAAAGCCAGGCTCAGCGTTTGGCCGATGCCGGTCTTTATGCCTACAACCATAACCTGGATACTTCGGAAGAAGACTATAAACGCATCATTACCACCCGCACGTATGACGACCGATTGAAAACGCTGGAACATGTGCGCAAGGCTAAAATAACCGTGTGCAGCGGCGGCATCATCGGGCTTGGAGAGACGGTGGAAGACCGCATATCGATGCTCAAAACGTTGTCGAACCTGCCGAAGCACCCTGAATCGGTGCCGATTAATGCCCTGGTGCCTATTCAAGGTACACCTTTAGCCGACCAGCCGCGGGTACCGGTGTGGGATATGGTACGTATGATCGCTACGGCACGCATTATTATGCCCAAAACCGTGGTACGGCTTTCTGCGGGAAGAACAGAAATGACCACCGTAGAACAGGCATTATGCTTTATGGCGGGTGCAAACTCGATCTTTGCGGGTGATAAACTGCTGACAACGCCAAACCCGTCATTCGATACGGATATGGCGATGTTCGAGATACTTGGGCTGAAACCAAGGGCCGCGTTTAAGAACGGGCGACCGGGGAAGGTTGAAGAAATAAGAGATGTTGAAGAAGTTGTAAAGGTTGAAGTGAACTAAAAAAGGGATGTGATACTGAGTTTGTCGAAGTATGTGCGTAGGCCTTTACCCCGCATCCTTCGAGAACCTCAGGATGACAGTGTTCTTAATTAAACTTTCGCGCCCATCAGCCGGCGCCAGGCCCAGCGGGTGGCAACGTTAAAACCGCGCCAGCTATCGACAAATTCGATGATGTCCTGCAGGCAGCTTTGGGTAAATTTAGCCTTGTAATTCTTAGACGCCTGCCTGTAAGCCATATCGGCGTTTTCGATGCCGATGCGTTGGTATATTTCCTTTTTTACATATAGCGTCCGCAGGAAATAAACGTTCAGCAATACCACAAAGCTATATACTGTGCGCCTGACCGCACCCGCTTTATCAGTATACCGTTTCAACAGGTTTTTGGTAAAGACGATATGCCGGCCTTCTTCAATATTATGCAGCTCGAAAACTTTTCTCAGCACCCCATATAATAACGGGTCCTTTCGCCCGTAATTTCCGTAACGGTCGGATACGATCTCTATGGATAAGCTGCCCATGAACAGGCAGTCGGTTGGCAGTAATTTAGTGGTAATATTGCCGATAAGCCTATGCGACCGGCTGATAGGTATAGGTTTTCCGCTAAGCCGAATTATAGTTTGGGTAAACATCTCCTGGTGGCGGAATTCCTCGATCAGTTCGCGCAGCAAAAAGCGGTATTCCACGTTATCGGGTGGCAGGTTTAGGATATATTTATTCATGAACAGGCAAAACAGCCCTTCGCCCCAAGCGTAAGAATACATTACCTGCACAACCTCGTGCCGGCCAAGCTCCAGCTTTTGTTTATCGGTTAGCGTTTGATATAAAGACAGGCCTTCGAGCGAGGTTAAATGCGAGGGCAGAAAATATTCGCCCGGCTGCAGTTCATCCCCCCAGGGTACGTAGGTTTCCGGTAGCAGGGGTTTCTCCTTACTTATCCTTATCAGGCGCTCTATTTCCTGTATTTCCATAGTTTCAGTACAATTTAACGATAGCCCTTGATAAATAGCGCCTTTCGCCTGTCAATTTGCAGTCGCGGTAAAATTAAATAACGGTAAAAATAATAGGAGAGTTGCTTATTTGAGCAGGTACCTGACAAATAAATAAACACCGAAGGTAGCTATCGGCGCCACAATAATGTCGATGGTATAGTGCGCGTGCTGTACCAGCAGCAAGCATGCTACACTAATGGTAGCCAGCAACGCGATGATCTTATCGGCCTTACGTTCAAGGCATAGGAAAATAAGGAAAAGGACGGAAGTGTGTCCCGAAAAAAATAAATCTTTGGTAATGGTGCTCCTGCCATAAAATATGCCCGTTAAAGGATCGGTCAGTACGACGAGGTTTTTTGGCGGATCAAGCGGCACAAGGCTTATCGCAAGCACCCTGAGTATCATAACAAATATAAGCGACCAGATAAAATTGATATAAATGGTCGGTTTTTGAATACCCAGCCACAAACCGTAACAAATCATGCCCCAAATAATGGTAAATATGATCCACGAAACGTCGTGCGCAGGTATGGCATTTAGAACCCAGTCGTTCAACGTCACACCATCCCGTTTTTCGATCAGCTTGAAGAAGAATGGAAGCAGGCACGAGATGATGGTTATAAGCACCGAGCCGACAATAATTTGCGCCCGCTGAAGCGAGGAATTCCAGGTTCTCCTCCAGTTCTTTTTTAGCGCTATGGTTGTCGATCGGGCCAATTCTTTATTGTTTTAAGGGCGTGCAAAAATAAAAAGATAATTCAAGTATGAAATTTTCTTAAAGCTAAAATTAATTAATTGTAACCTGAATATGACTATTTGACGAGAGGAAACGACTAATTGTTACAATTTTTCGGGTTGCTTATAAATACAGATAAGCCCGCTGTTTGTTTGAATTTGGGCTAGCGGTCTAAGAAAATATACTCGCTCTTTTAAAATTTTCACCTTGACAACCAGTTGTTTACTAAAAATTACTAATCTATTAGTTGAAATACTAATTGATTAGTATTATGTTTGACTAAAATATTTTCCATCATGCAAAAATTGGCGAAAAGAGAAGAACAAATCATGCAGGCGTTCTGGACCCTGGAGAAGGCATTTATTAAAGAGATCATACCGGAGCTGCCTGATCCCAAGCCGCATTATAACTCGGTTGCGACAATGGTTAAGATACTGGAAGAAAAAGGATTTCTTGCACATGAAACCGTTGGTAACATTTTCAGGTATTATCCGGTCATATCAAAAGAAGATTACCAGAAGCATGCGATGAAAGACATCGTGAGCCAATATTTTAACAATTCATATCCAAGTATGCTGGCCTTTTTTGCTAAAGAGCAAAAAATATCCGAATCGGAACTAAATGAAATATTAGACATCATTAAATCATCACGAAAATGATACCTTATGTCCTGCACGTGGCGCTGCTTATTTCGGTGTGCCTGTTGTTTTACAAGATATTTCTGCAGCGCGAAACCTTTTACCGCCTTAACCGCATAGTGCTGCTTATTTGCCTGTGCCTTTCATTCTTGCTGCCCCTGATAACCATCCCGGAGCAATGGGCTCTGAGAGGCGCGCCCGAACAAACCACGATCAGTACAGCGCCAAGACCGGTTACAGAAATGTACCCGCAAATTGCGGCGCAGGTGCAGAAACAAATACAGGCGGCAGAAAAACAAACCATTAAACCGCTGTCGCAGGCAACAACCAAACCGGTAGCCGTAAAATCGCGCGAGCAGGCGGCCCCAGTTGTGCAGGATAAACCGATATGGCCGGTAGTTTTTAGATGGCTATTCTACCTGTACTGGGCCGGCGTAGCCGCTTTTGGGTTGAATTTGCTGCTACAGGTGGTGGTATTGCTTGTCAGGGCATATTCAAACCCGGTAATAAAGGATGGCAGGTTTCGCATCATCGAAGTAAAAGGGGATAAGGCGCCTTGCTCGTTCGGGAATAATATCTTCATCAATCCTGAAAAATATGATTGGGACACCTACAACCAGATATTACTGCACGAAAAGGTACACATTCAGCAGAGGCACAGCTTCGATATCCTGCTGGCCGAATTGGTGCTGGTATTCCAATGGTTCAACCCGTTTGCCTGGTTGTACCGCGGCGAACTGGAAAACAACCTTGAGTTCCTGACCGACGAAGAAGTACTCGGCCGTAACCTGGAAGTTGAAAAGGAAAGCTACCAGATGAGCCTGCTTAAAGTATCGGCTCCGCACCTGGCGTTGAGCGTTACCACCAATTACAACCAATCGTTGCTTAAAAAACGAATAGTTATGATGAACGCGAAGAGATCGAACATCCATACGATGTGGAAATATTTTATCCTGGTCCCGCTGATGGGCGGACTGGCCTGCGCGCTGAACCAGACGGCTTTCAGCCAATCCAAAGCGAAAGCAAGCGCCACTCACGAAAGATCGTCGCAGCATAGCTGGCGCGACGAAGACCGGACCCAGGGCGTTTGGTTCGCAACCATCAAAGGCGACAAGGTACGCATGGAATTCAGAAGCAACGACGAGGATCATGGCTGGTCGGATAATGACAGCTTCCTGGTTAGCGAATTTTCAGCATTGCCAAAAGATACCAAAACTGATTTTACGCTGAAGCGCGATGCGGGAACCATGCTGCTGAACGGCAAGTTCGACGGCGATGAAGGCTACGGCCACTATAAATTTACCGCTGATCAGTCGTTCAAAAATTATTTGGAAAGCGAAGGCATTAATAACGTCGACAACAACGACGAGTTTGCTTTTTTCGTCATCAATGTAAGGAAAGCCTATGTGGAAATGCTAAAGTCCAACGGGTTTACTCATCTTTCCAAGGATAACCTGATATCTATGGCCGCTCTGAAGGTTGATGAGCCCTACATTAAGTTCTGGAAGGAATTAGGCTACAACCACCTGACCACCGATCAACTGGTTTCGGGCAAAGCTTTGGGTATTACCAAAGAATATGTGCAGGAGATACATAATGCAGGTTACACCCATCTCGATTTCGACCAGTTGATCAGCTTCAAGGCGCAGGGTATCGATGGCAAATACATAGCCAGCCTGAAAAAGGCAAACCTGAATATTGCTGATGAAGGAGCAAAAAAAGCCGGCAACGCTGATAAAACCGATGTTTTGCCGCGCGCGGAGGATATCAGTTCGTTCAAGGCGATGAATATCGATTCGTCTTACATCCGCGGATTGAAGAATGCCGGCTACAAAAATATACCGATGAATGAGTTGACGGGCATGAAAGCGGTCGGCGTTACACCCGAATATATCAGGGAATTAAGCGATATAGGTTATAAAAATTTATCGGCAAATGAGCTGACATCCTTCAAGTCATTAGGTGTTACGCCCGAATACGTTAAAATGATGACCAATACGGGCTATGCTAACTTGTCGGCTAACGAGATCGAATCTTTTAAAGCACAAGGCATTACGCCCGAGTATGTAAAATCGGTCGCCGATATGGGCTATAAGAATCTATCGCCGAATGAATTGTCATCATTTAAGGCACTGGGTATCACCGCCGATTTTATCAAAGGCTTTAATGACATAGGTTACAAAAACATACCGGCAAACGACCTGACCTCACTAAAAGCGCTCGGTATTAAACCATCGTTTGTAAAAGGTTTTGAAGCGATGGGCTACAAGGACATATCGCTTAACGAGCTTTCATCACTTAAAGCCTTAAATATCACGGCGGATTACATTAAGAGTTTTGAAACAGTTGGTTACAAACAACTTTCCATAAATGACTTAAGTTCGTTAAGAGCGCTCGGCGTTACTCCTGCCTTTGTGCAGGGATTTAAAGATATGGGTTACGCGGTTTCGCCTAACGAGGCGACCTCGCTAAAAGCAAGCGGCATTACCCCGCAATATGTGAAGGAAATGAAGGCGAAAGGTTTTGTGTCGAAGGATCTGAACAAATACATCCAGCTCAAGAACGCTTTTAACTAATCTCATCAAAAACAGGCTTACGAAGTTTAAAAGCTACGTAAGTCTTAAATCATTACAGCCATGATCGTATTTCTCATCGCTATGCTATTGGTATGTGCAACGGTTATCATGATCAGCATAAAGCGCTACCCATGAGCCAGGTCAATAATCCATCTCCCTGCAGTCAAAACCCGCATTTTGTAAAAGTGTCTCGACGTATGCCGGCCGGAGGCCGACTGTTTCCACACGTAATACTTTATCGCAGTCTTCGAGGTCGAAATTCCATTGTTTTATAGCGGACACCGAAGCGAGCAGGTGCCGTACTTTGCTGACTTTTCTTTTGTTGCTGACGTTCGTTTTAAAAACCAATACTTCCATGGCTATCCGGTTATAAGTGAATGACTAACGGACATGCCCGAATTGGACATGCCCATTAAAATTTTTATTCGGTAGGTTTCTGTGCTTCTTCGGCAGGTTTGGACGGGGCATCAGCCTGGCGTCCCCAGCCGTAACGGTCGTGATGGCTGCCCCATTTGCCGCAGCGCTCACGCATTTGCTCACGGAAACGTTCCTGCTCCTCGGGGCTCATATTCATCCAGCGCTCTTTCATACGGTGGCGCATCCATGGCGCGCCGCCGCGCGGACCGCCTTTGCCAAAGCCAAACAGTATTTTGCAAAGGATCAACAAACCGGCGGCCTGCCAGTACGTAATCACGGTAAGGTGAAAAATAACCGGCATTAAAGCATTCCAAAGCAGCATAACGATGTAGCTCACCAATGCCAGCCCTGCCACTACAAGGAAGGGTATAAATATCATTTTCTTTCTGAAATGGGCTTTGTGGGTATAGGCCCGGTCTCCAAATTCCGACTCTTTCATTTTTTTAATGTTTTTAATATTCTCTTATTTCTTCATACAATTGTTTCAGCCGCTTGCGCAGGTGTAACACGGCGTAACGCTTTCTCGAGACCAGCGTCTGCACATTCTCGCCCGTGCTTTCGGCTATTTCATTAAAAGGGATACCGTCCAGTTCCTGCCAGATAAATACCTGCCGCTGTTCGGCCGGCAATTCGTCGAGCGCATAAAAAAGCTGCTCCCAAAAAAGACTGCGTATATACTCGGTCTCGGGTGTGGTACCTTCGGTCATCAGTATGGCCCTGAAATCCGGGCTGTCGTCGTCGTCATCCTCTGATGGCGCCAGATCGAAAAGCTCCTCGGTCTTTTTCCTGCTTTTATCGATGATCTTATTAGCGGCCACTTTGTACAGCCAGGCGCCCGTCTGTTCTATCTGCTCGGCGTTTACCACAGCGGCAAGCTGGTACCAAACATCCTGCAGGATATCCTCGGCGTCAGCATCGCTTTTTACCCGTTTGCGGATAAAGCCCGTCAATCCCTTACCATACGATCGGATAGCCTGTATGATATGGTTTTGCTTTTCTTCGGGCATTACGGCGGTGATCAATTTTTTTCTCCTTTAAAGGTATGGACGAACCGCGGGAGAAAACATTTTAAAAAAATAAAAATAACCTTTCATGGTATTACAATGACACTCGACCTGTATTAAAATAGTATTTAATGTAATTATAGTAATCAAAATAAATAAGCACCGCATTTCCTAAAGTGAAAAAAGGTTTCCTGGCTTCAGCTAAAAAATGGGTGAAAAAACGGGGTTGTTTAACTGAAAATAAATTATAATATTTGACATAGACCCTAATTATTTAAGCTTTCCGTTAATATTTTAACGTATTGACATGTACCTTTTGCAGCCTTAATAATTTATAATCAAACCGTTAAAAAGCGACATTGCTTAGCCCGCCCCTGGGAACAGGCATTGTTCACCGGCTTAAATTGAATTGATAAAAATTCATTTCCGGGCCATTCTTATTAACTAAAAATCACAATTCATGAACCCGAAAAGGACTGGGCCCATATTTTCCCGTTTATCTATACAGCAGCGGCTGCCATTGCTGATATGTTTTTTACTGCTGTTCACCATTATTATTTATGGTTTTCTTAATTATTACAGCCTGAAAAAGGCGACTCTTATGATAGGCCGTGAAAGGGTCAATACCCTGACGGAGCAAATAAGTTCCATGCTTAGCCAATCCGCACTGGAGACGATAAAATATTTACACAATACCGCATATACGGACCAGGTGTCCCAATACATCGCAACCGGCGGTAAAAAATATGGCAAAGAAACTGAGGCCGAACTCAATAAGCTGCATAGGGACAGCACCTGGATTACAGCCGAACTTGCTGACAGCTCATTTAAAACAATCATTCGGTCGGACAAATCCGCAGCCAATGTGCCGGTTAGCTTAAAAGAAGTGCTGGCATACACGCATATCGGGCCCGATTCGGCGTGGGCCGGTAAGTTTTATTATGTGAAGGGAGCGACTTACTATCCTATCATAGCTTCGGTAACGAAGAACAAACACATAATCGGCTACCTGGTATGCTGGAAAATTTTGCCGGCGTCGCAAAAGGCGGTCGACCAGCTATCACAGTTGATGGGCAGCGGCGCAAATCTGTACATCGGCAACCGCGACGGCAGCTTTTGGACCAATACGATCAAGCCCATCAACGGGCTGCATTTAAATACAAAAAGCACCCCCGGGCCTTTTACGTTCCGCAACGCGGACGGACAAAACATGATAGCGGCTGTGCAGCCCGTTGCCTATAGCGACTGGCTGACAGTCATCGGCTTCCCGGAAAACAGCCTGCTGGACGGCATTAATGACTTTATGAAGTGGATATTTCTTTTCGGTATTATATTACTGGGCATAGGTGTTTTTGCTGCCTGGCTAACCAGCAGGGGCATTACAAGACCGCTCAATAAGTTAACCGCGGCGGCAACGGCTATGTCCGCCGGCGATTATTCTTCGCATGTTCCTGTCGAGGTCGACCGGGGCGATGAATTGGGCAAGCTCGCCGGCGCTTTTAACATTATGGAACAGTACGTCCAGCAAACCTACGAAGAGCTGGAGGCTATGGTGGACGAGCGTACAGCGGCGCTTAGCGAAGAAATAAGACTCAGGGAGAAAAGTGAAGCATCTTTGAGGGAGTCGCGCCAGCGATATCATTTGATGATCAATGAAATAAAAGACTACGCAATCATCATGCTCGATGCGGAAGGAAAAGTGCTGGTATGGAACCAGGGAGCGGAAAGAATAAAGGGATATACGGAGAAAGAAATACTGGGCAAATCTTTCAGCTTGTTTTACACCAGCGAGGACGCTGAAAACAAAAAGCCGCAGGACTTGCTTAAGCGTGCGGCGAGAGAAGGCCGGGCGGAGGACGAGGGCTGGAGAGTACGAAAAGACGGAACGAAATTTTGGGCCGACGTAGTTTTAACTCCTATTTACGACGAGGCGAAACTGACCGGCTTTGCCAAGATCACCCGCGATATAACGGTACGCAAAAAGCTCGAAGACGAAGTTGCCGTGCGAAGCGCGCAACTGGAAGCGTCGAACAAAGAGCTGGAAGCTTTTTCCTATTCCGTATCGCACGACTTGCGCACGCCCCTGCGCGCAGTAAGCGGCTATTCGGTGATGTTAAAGGAAGACTATGAAGGAAAAATAGATTCCGAAGGCCTTCGCATCATCAACAATATCATCATAAATGCCAGGATAATGGGCACACTGATAGACGAGTTGCTGGCATTTTCGCGATTGGGCAAAAAAGAACTGGTGCTAACCAATGTGAATATGGAACAACTTGCCAGGCTGGTAACGGACGAACTGCTTCACAACGAAACGGAAGACAAACACCACATCAGCATCGGCGCCATGCCGCCGGCAACCGCCGACCAGGCAATGATAAAACAGGTGTTGATGAACCTGGTAAGCAATGCGGTAAAGTATTCTTCAAAACGGACCGGCCCAGAAATAGTTATAGGCGGGACCGAGGACGAAAACGAGACCATATATTATGTAAAAGATAATGGCGTGGGCTTTGACATGGCTTATGCTGGCAAATTGTTCGGCGTGTTCCAGCGGCTGCACTCGCAGGAAGAGTTTGAAGGCACAGGTGTAGGGCTTGCGCTGGTAAAACGAATTATTGACAAACATAAGGGAAAAGTGTGGGCCGAAGCCGAAGAAGACAAAGGAGCTAAATTTTATTTCAGTCTACCTAAAAACTACAAATCATGATAGATAACAAAGTTGAAATTCTGCTGGTTGAAGACAATCCGCATGATGCCGAAATGACCATCCGCGCCCTGAAGAAAGTGAACCTGGCCAACAAGCTGATCCATGTGAAGGACGGCGCCGAAGCGCTGGATTTTATTTTTTCAAAAGGGGCATATTCCGAAAGGAATATCGACGACAAACCTAAGGTTATACTGCTGGATATTAAAATGCCTAAGGTTGACGGCATTGAAGTATTGCGACAACTCAAATCGGACGAAAAAACACGGTCGATACCCGTGGTGATCATGACATCCTCAAAGGAGGAGCAGGACATTATTACCAGTTACAACATAGGGGTAAACAGCTACGTGGTAAAGCCTGTCGATTTTGAAGGGTTTGCCAAGGCTGTTTCGCAACTCGGATACTATTGGCTCATCACCAATCAATCCACATTATAACATCTGCCCGGATAATATGACCCAAAATCTAAAAATTTTACACATTGAGGATGTTCAAAGCGACGCTGAGCTGGTTGAAAGAACGCTTAGAAAAGCAGGCATCGAATTTGAAAAGCTTATAGTCGACACTAAGGCCGAATACCTGAAGGCGCTTGAAGAATTTAATCCGGACGTTATACTTTCGGATCATTCGCTGCCGGCTTTCAACTCCTTAGAAGCGCTCAGGATACTGAAACAAAGCGGCCGGGACATTCCTTTTATCCTGATAACCGCTACCGTATCGGAAGAATTTGCGGTAAGCGTGATGAAGGACGGCGCATCCGATTACGTATTGAAGGACCGGCTGCAGCGTTTGCCCAACGCCCTTAACAATGCCATCGCCAAACACCAGTCGGACAACGACCGGCAGGTTTACCTGAACAAAATATTCCAAAGCGACGCGCTTTTTGCCAAGGCCGAACTGCTTGCGGGTTTTGGAACATGGCGAATGGAACTGGCAACCAACACCACCACCTGGTCTGCCGGCACATACCTGCTGCTGGGCTTTGAAAAAGACCAGGTCGAGCCATCGTACGACAATTTTATCAAAAACATTCACCCCGACGACCTGGGGCCATTTGAAGAGAAATTCAATGAAGCTATTATGAATGCCGAGCAGGCCGAGATAGATTTTAGGATATGCGGGAATGGCGATGAACGTACCAGGTACCTGAATTGCCAGTTCGAATTTGAACCCAACGAAAGCAGCGGGCAGCCCGATATTATCGGCTTCGTGCAGGACATAACACGCTCGAAAAAGGCGCAATTAGAAGTTGAAAAGCACATAGAGGAGCTACAGGCTGCCGGCGAAAGGCAGTCGGCTATTTTAAATGCCATGCCGCCGAACGTTGTGTTGCTAAACCAACACGGCAAAATTGTCGCAGTTAATGATTCGTGGAAAAAATTTACCATCGCCAATAATCTCGGCGTGCCGAGGTATGGTATAGGCTATAGCTATATGGCCTTATTCGAAAAGGCTATTGGCGTCGACGCGCAATACGCCAGGAAAATAGCCCGGGGGATATGGGACGTTATAAACGGGAAAACTAATGAGTTCACGATGGAATACTCGGTTAACTCGTCGCAAAAGAAAATTTGGTTCAGGCTGATCGTAGCGCCGCTGACGGACCGCCTGAGCCAGGGCGCGGTAGTGCTGCATGTAAATATAACCGACCGCAAAGAGGCCGAAGAACAAGTGCTGCAATCGAGGGCAAACCTGCAAACGATATTTGAGAACACCGACATGGCTTACGTTTTGTGCGATGCGCAGAACAAGGTAATTTCATTCAATAGTAAGGCGAACGACCTGTGTATCGAGCAGTTCAACAAAACATTGAAAACAGGCCGTAATGCTTTTAATTACTTCCCGAAAAATAAAATTCCTGACATGAAGAATGCGGTGCAGCGAATACTGAATAATGAAATGGTAAGCTACGAAACCAGTTATGAGCTTCGGGACGGGACTGCTAAATGGTATGACGTTAAATGGGTTGGCATCGCCAACGGCGACGGCAAGAATATTGGATTTATGCTTGCATTTAAAGACATTACGGAAAGGAAAATAGCCGATATTGAACGCGATAGGATAACCGCCGACCTGGTGCAGCGTAACAGGGATCTGGAGCAGTTTACCTATATCGTCTCGCATAATCTGCGGGCTCCGGTGGCTAATATATTGGGACTGTCGAACATGCTGAATAATTTTGATTTTGACATTAACGAAAACCAGGAAATAAAAGTGGCGCTTGCCACGTCAATAAGCTCGTTAGACAATATGATCATCGATCTTAACCAGAT
Organism: Mucilaginibacter sp.; assembly: GCA_035545315.1. Lineage (GTDB taxonomy): Bacteria > Bacteroidota > Bacteroidia > Sphingobacteriales > Sphingobacteriaceae > Mucilaginibacter. Next base: position 263,776 of record DASZYQ010000012.1, read on the forward strand.
ATTGCAGGTAAGCAACAAAGTGAGCGAACGGGCCGAGACCATCCCTTTCAGATTTTTGATAGAAGACGTTATAGTAGGCATGCGGCCCATCATTGAAAGCGAGCATGCTACCATAAAGCACAACTTTTCCGGCGCCGAAAAAATAGTCGCTGTAAAGAGCTATATGCACAGCATATTTCACAATCTCATATTAAACGGTATAAAATACAGCCGGCCCGGGGTCGAGCCCGTTATACTTATCTCTACCCAGAGTGACGGAAATAACGTGCAGCTCATATTCAGGGATAATGGAAAAGGAATCGACGAAAAAAATATCAAAAACCTATTTGGTTTGTACAGGCGGTTCGATACCAGCGTGGAGGGTAAGGGGATGGGTCTGTTTATGGTAAAAATGCAGGTGGAAACCATGGGCGGAAAAATCAGCGTAGAAAGCGAGCCGGGGCAGGGCACAACGTTTATAGTTGAGCTGCCCGCCGGCAAGGCAGATGAATGACGGCTGGTAAAAGTCTTGCTTTGATGATTTAAAATTTCAATATTGGTTGCATAAAATCCCACTTCAAAATGAAGATAGTTGTTACCTTGCTTTTTGCGGCATTTTTGATGCAGGCGAAAGCGCAAAGCACAGGCTCACCACAGGATGCCATTATCGCGGCAATGAAAACCTCCGAGAACGACTGGAACAGCGGCAACCTGGATAATTTTATGAAGATGTATACCGACTCCTCGACGATGATGTACCCGACTGGTCCGGTGGGTTTAAGTGCTATACGGGATTTGTATGCTACGAAATATTTCAACGGCAAAATGCCGAAGCAAAACCTGTATTACAGCGAAATGAAGGTGACCATGCTTGGCAGCAAATACGCCCTGCTGACCGGTAAATTTACGCTGAAAGGCGGCAACCTCCCCGAACGCTCGGGCCGTTATTCGCTGGTTATGGTGTTGACGGACGAGGGCTGGAAGATTTTGCACGACCATTCGGGATAGACCCTTCCATCGTCTGGAGCCCGGGGACATTAATTTGACATTCTGAGTTATCCACCAAAGCGTGGCGATTTTGTATTTTTTCCACTTCTACCTGGAAATATACCAATAAAATCAACTACACTGACACGATCATGCCAGTGTAGCAGGTGTAGCGGGCTCCTGAAACACTACACCTGCGACAGGTGTCAAGTCGTAAACTCTGATTCTTGGGTCTGTTTGACTTACGACTTTGGACTTGAGACTGCCGGCTTCCAGGTATAAACCCGCTCATCGCCCAAAATCATCTTCCCGTCTATATATTCGTCCGGTTTATCCGCTTTGTTTTGGTTCTTCCAATTATATGCCTACCTTTAGTTGTGTCATCTTTACACAATAGCTTATAAACTCTCTTTCTCTCGATAAACTATGAAAAGAAATTTTACCCGCCCGGTAGTTTATGCCGTGGGTTCCCTATCGTTGCTGGCCTTTGCCATGGCATTGAGCAGCAGTACCATAAGGAATGTTAATATTAAGTGGACTGCGTCGTTACCCGACAGTTCAGGCATTGTACTGGTAAAAAACACGAATGGCCCGACATTAGGCTATTCAACCAAATCGGGCGTAAAAATATTGACGGTCGACGGATTGGCATTCAAGGACCTTAACCGGAACGGGAAACTCGATAAATATGAGGACTGGCGTCTGCCGGTGAGCGAACGGGCAAAGGACCTGGCATCCAAGCTGTCCATTGACCAGATCGCAGGTTTAATGCTTTACAGCGCTCACCAGGCCATACCGGCCGCATCGCCGCGGGGATTCGGGGCCGGCACCTACAACGGCAAGCCTTATGCCGCCGGAATGGACGCGGCTGAAGTAACCGATCAGCAAAAGGATTTCCTGATTAAAGATAACCTGAGGCACGTGCTGATCACTTCGGTGCAAACACCCGAAGTGGCCGCACGCTGGAATAACAATGTACAGGCGCTGGTAGAAGGTGCTGGCTTTGGCATACCGGCCAACAACAGCTCCGATCCCCGCCATGGCACTAATGCCGGCGTAGAATATACTGCCGGAGCGGGCGGGAAGATATCGCAGTGGCCCGACCAGTTGGGATTGGCGGCTACTTTCGACCCGGCTGTAGTGCAGGAGTTTGGCCATATAGCTGCACAGGAATATCGGGCCTTGGGTATCAGCACAGCACTATCGCCGCAGATCGACCTGGGCTCCGAGCCGCGCTGGGTACGCATCAACGGCACTTTTGGAGAAGACCCGCAACTGGATGCGGATATGGCACGGGCGTATGTCGATGGTTTTCAAACGTCGACAGGCGACAGCGAGATCAAAGATGGCTGGGGTTATCATAGCGTAAATGCGATGATGAAACACTGGCCCGGCGGCGGTCCGGAAGAGGGTGGAAGGGATGCACACTTTGCTTATGGCAAATTCGCCGTATATCCGGGCAATAATTTTGACGAACACCTTATTTCGTTTGTAGATGGCGCCCTGAAACTGAATGGCGAAACCAAAATGTGCGCAGCCGTGATGCCCTATTATACGATCTCGTACGGCAGGGACACGAAGAACAAAGAAAACGAGGGCAACAGCTACAATAAATACCTGATAACCGACCTGCTGCGCGATAAATACCATTTTGACGGCGTGGTATGTACCGACTGGGGCGTAACCGCCGACGAAGGAAAAAAGCCGGATGAGTTCCTGGGTAAATCATGGGGCATGGAAACTAAAACAGTTGCTGAACGCCATTATAAAATACTGATGGCCGGCGTCGACCAGTTTGGTGGTAATAACGATTCCAAACCGGTGATTGAGGCGTACAATATGGGTGTAAAGGAACATGGCGAAGCCTTTATGCGTGCCAGGTTAGAGCAATCAGCAGTAAGATTGCTGACCAATATTTTCAGAACAGGACTGTTCGAAAACCCGTATTTAGATGTAGCGCAAACCAAAACAACCGTGGGTAATCCCGATTTTATGAAAGCAGGTTATGACGCGCAGTTGAAATCGATCATCCTGTTAAAGAACCACGGCAATGTACTGCCATTGAAGACAGGAATTACGGTTTATATTCCGAAGAAATACACCCCATCCATGAAAGGCTTTTTCGGGCCGCCATCAAAGGAAAGATGGGACGAAGCGGTAAAGCCCGAATTATTGAGCCGTTATTTCAAATCGACCGACGATGCATCCAAAGCCGATTGTGCTATTGTGTTTGTGAGCAGTCCATACGGCGGCGCAGGCTACGACAGTGACGACGTAGCCAAAGGGGGCAACGGCTATGTGCCTATTACGCTGCAATACGGTGAATACAAAGCGGATTATGCCCGCGAACACAGCATCGCTGCAGGCGATCCATCGGAACCTGCTGTTCATGATCGGACTTATAAAGGTAAAACCGTTACAGCCGGTAATTATGCGGATCTGAAAACGATCGAAGACACCAAAGCCGCCATGAATGGCAAGCCGGTAATCGTGGTGATAAACCTGTCCAAACCCGCCATCCCGGCTGAGTTTGAAAAGGATGCTACCGCCATCGTAGCGAATTTTGGTGTGCAAAACCAGGCTGTATTGGACATTTTGAGTGGCGCCGTTGAACCGTCGGCTTTATTGCCATTCCAGATGCCTGCCAATATGAAAACGGTAGAACTGCAGGACGAGGATATTCCCCATGATATGACCTGCTATAGCGATGCTGACGGTCATACCTGGGATTTCGGATTTGGCATGAACTGGAAGGGAGTTATTCACGATGCGCGTACTGAAAAGTATGTCGATATTATCAAAAAACCGGATATGATCCTGAAAGGGAAGATGGTCACCTTGCGTAGCCCAACCCCTGACGTAAAGATCTACTACACAACAGACGGCTCGACACCGGCTTTTGTAGAAGCAAATGAATATAAAAAATCGTTCAGGATCACCAATGGCATGACCATTAAAGCAATAGCCAAGCGCTACGGTTTTGACAATAGCGGCATAGCCGAACTGACTTATAATACCGAAAGTTCGAAATAAATCGGTTAGCCGTTACGCTCGTAGCCTTCGATCATCAGGAGGCTATAGGTTTTGCGCAGCAGGATTTGGAAGATCAGCGAATTGAAGTACTTGCGGTCCGAGACCATGTCGTGCATAATAAACTTTGGGTGTTTCAGCGGAAACTGCATTTCCTGGAGTTCATTCTTTGCGCGCCTGTCGTTTACGCTTATGGTATGCGTTGCATTTTCGCCAAACCCTATATTTTTTACCAGGTTGACATTGGGGGTTACCGCCAGGCCCGAATTGATATTGATGGCAAACGCCCACTGATAGTCCCACCAGTGCGGCGCATTGGGGTTGTTATAAGTTTGGTTGATTTTATTTAAGCGATACAACTCTTCCACCCGCGAGCTGTAATACCCTTTGAGGTATTTTTTCCCGATCACGTCCGGGTAACTTTTGGTCCGGAAATCAAATGATTTCCAGGCTCGTCTCCAGCTCGCCCAGCCCCATTCGTGCGGGTTGCGCGAAAAGTAATAGGAATCATCCTTGTCGTGCTGCCACCCGTACTGGAAATTGCTGCCCGAAATATGCATGATGCGTGTATCGTGACGATATTTTTCCAGCAAATCCTGGCAGTAACGAAAAAAGCTTTGATCGGGCAGGCAGTCGTCTTCCAAAATAATACCCTCTTCCTCGTTCTCGAAAAACCAGTCGAAGGCCATTGATGGACCTAAACCGCATCCAAAGTTGTTTTCCCTGAAAAGTGTACGGCAATCGCAATCCCAATCGATATTCTTAACAATCTCGAGCACCTGCCTGCAATTCTCTTTATCGGCGGGCATGTCCTCGCGTGGGCCATCGGCCGAAATGTATAATTTGCGTGGGGCTAATTTGCGAATGGCTTCGAAAACTATTCTGGTAGTATCGGGTCGGTTAAATACTACAAACAGGATAGGGGTATCAAAACCTTGTTTGTTTCTCGTATCTGCAATCATAAATTCACAATCAGAATAGTGCTATTCTGTCGGTATTTATACGGAACTTGTATGGCTTAGTTTAGGCTTCCGCGGTAAATAAGCTGAAGATGTGATAATTGTGACGAAGATCACTTTTTTGAAGACTTAGCCTTCGGATTATATTCCAATGCCAGATTTATCCAATGCTCCAGGTCGCGCTGATTATTAAACCGCTCGGGACTGATGTAAATAAAACCTCTTATTCGCTTACCGCCATGTACCATTGATCTTGTGCCGTTTTCTTCAATTAACTTATCAGTCATATCCGGATCAAGGCGCAGCATCAGCTCATTACCGCTTACGCTGATACACATTTTATCGTCCACCATAAAAGTAACGCCGCGGAACATTTTCTTTTCAATAACCTTTGGAACATCAACCAGCGCCTCACGTACGCGGTCGGCTAGTTTTTCATCATAAGCCATAGTAACACGAATTACACGGATTTGGCCAAATTATACTAATGCAAGATGTAAGATTGGTTCAATTAGTGTCCATTTTTAATTGCTCTATCTTTTTCCGGATAACCTTCCTGTCGGCAGCAGTTTTGGTCAGTTTTAAAGCAATGGTAAAGTGTTCATTGGCTTTCTGTCTGTCCACGTCGCTGTATAGTTCGCCTAACAGGCTATGATACAACTGGCTTTGCTCAAGTCCAAGTTTTTCTGCTTCTGTTATAGCGATTTCATTCCCATAGACTTTGGCCAGCGCGTAAGTGCGGTTCAGCGCGGCGATGGGGGAATACTCAACCATAAGCAGGCGATTATACAGGCTCAATACTTTTTCCCATTTTTCAGGGCTGTTCCGCTCCGCAGTATGCCAATAGGCAATGGCAGCTTCCAGGTGATATTTTGATATCACGTCACCTTTTGCGGCTCTGTTCAAATAATACTCGCCTTGCCTAATTAACTCTTTGTTCCATAGCGTAATATCTTGGTCTTCATAAAGTATTAGTTCGCCGTTCTTATCCACCCGGGCCTCAAATCGCGAAGCATGGAAACACATCAGGGCCAGCAGCGCATTAACTTCAGGCATGGCCGTGCTTTCACTTTCAGTGAGCATGTGCGTAAGCCGCATCGCTTCAAGACAAAGGTCCTTGGTTAGAACCGTGTTTCGATTAGTTGAGTAGTAACCTTCATTAAAAAGCAGGTATAGCGTGGTTAACACATTTTCAATTCGTTTACTTATTTCCGCAGGTGGCGGCATTTCGATCTTTACCTTATCCTGCTTTAATTTTTCCTTGGCGCGGTAAAGCCGTTTATTGATAGTTTCCTTGTTAGTCAGGAATGCATCGGCGATCTCGTCGATACTAAAGCTGCAAAGGATCCGCAGCGACAGACCGATCTGCGATTCGGACGGGATGCCCGGATAACAGATCGCAAACATCATCTGCAATTGGCTGTCATTGATATTCGTGGCTGAAAGGTCGATCTCGATCTCGTGCGATTGGTCGGCGGAGTATTGCACTTCCGGCGACACTTTTTCATTGAAAATAGTACTGCGTTTCAGAAAATCGCGTGCTTTATTTTTCGCTACCACATATAGCCAAGCCGCAGGATTAGCCGGAATCCCCTTCAAACCCCAAGTCTCGGCCGCAAGCAGAAAAGTATCGCCAACAATATCTTCGGCGATAGTAATATGTTCGATACCGAACAACCGGCATAGTACTGCCGTTATCTTCCGGAACTCTGTCCGGTATAAATGTGGAATGAGCTCTTTTTCCTGCATACAATAAAAAAGCTTCTGCCTGTAAAGTTAACGGACAGAAGCTTATTGAAGATTACGTTTTAACCGTTCATTTGCATAACATCCCTTACTTCAACATTGCCGCCGGCGCTCAGAATAGGACAGCTTTTGGCCCATTCCGCGACTTCTGCTATCGATTCGGCTCTGAAAATGCTGAGGCCGCCGATGATCTCTTTGATCTCGGCATAGGGGCCGTTGGTTACTACGTTGCCCGGCTTAACGGTGCGCCCTTCGTTACCCAGGCGCATACCGGGCGAAACCAATTTGTTTTGTGCGGCGATGCCGCCCATCCAGTTTTCCCATTCTTTTGATACCTCAAGATTGCCTTCCGGCGTAAGTTTGATCTCGCCCATGGGCTCAGAGCGATATATCATTACAAATTCTTTCATGACTTTGGATATTAGGTGACTTAATTAGCCCTGACCGGTACAATGTTTCTCACTTCGACATTGCCGCCAGCATTCAGGATAGGGCAGCCCTTGGCAATTTCTGTCGCTTCATCTATGTCTTCCGCTTTAACAACGATGAGCCCGGTTATCATCTCTTTGATCTCGGCATACGGTCCGTTGGTGACCACATTGGATGGCCTTATGGTTTTACCGTCGCCGCCCAGCCGGGTGCCGGGGTTGGCCAGCTGTCCTTTGGCGGCCATTCCGCCCATCCAGGTTTGCCACTGTTTCATAATTTCCTGCAGTTTCTCGGGCGAATACCCTGTTTCAGGATGAAAATCGTTCCTGAAGATTAATGCAAATTCGTTCATAACTTTAAATTTTAGTTTTTTGACTGAATGACGATCAGTTCCGTGCCTATTGGACAGGACATATCAATTTTTATTCATCGCCATAAATTCTCCGTACCTCGATAGTTCCTTTCCCGACTATCGGCGCTTTTTTTACAATTTCGGCGGCTTCGTCGATCGAGGCGGCCCTGATGATGATGTAGCCGCCAATGATCTCGCCAAGTTCGACATAAGGCCCTTTGGTGATCAATTTTTTATCGCGGATAAGGCGGCTTTCCCTGCTCAGGCGATTACCCCCTGCTAACGAGGATGTTTTTGGCGATGATACTATCTACCCATTTTTCCCATACGGCCATTCGGGCATTCATCTCATCTGGTGAGAAATTGATTTCCGGCAATTCTTCGAGTCTGAAGATTAGAACAAATTCTTTCATGGTTTTTAATTTTTTGCTTCTGACCGAATGACGAACAACTCCGACGACACCGGACAAAATTGCAAATTATTTATACCGGCCCTGTAACTTTGATATCTGTAGTCCAAATCCTTACCCGGGATATTTTGACCAGTTCTTTAGCCACTGTAGTTTTACCCGCGCCGGGCTGGCCGGAAAGCAAAACGATAGGTTTCATGTTTTTCGGGCAGATTTTTACAATTTCAACGCAAGTTAATTTATACTTTTAGATTTTTAAACCTGCGCCCGTGAAGAAATCAGCCATTTTCTTTTTACTATCCATAGTGACACTGCAATCCGCCGTAGCCCAAAAGATCAGCCCGGACTCGGTACTGGCCGTTATGAATAAAGTTGCCAAATGGCAGTTACGCGAGTGGAAGGAACATGGACCGAGGGCGCACTATTACGATTGGACAATGGGTGCTTGTTACGCGGGCTATATGGGCCTGGCTCAAGTGGCGACCTACTCAAGTTATCTGGATGACATGAAAGCCATTGGAGAAAAACTGCAATGGAAAACCGGTCCGCGCCATACGATGGCCGATGATTATTGCGTGGCCCAGATGTACGACCAAATGTACCTGGTGTACAAGCAGCCGGTGATGATAGCGCAATGGAAGGAACAGGCTGACAGCGTGATAGCCTTACCGCATACCGAATCGCTGGAATGGAAAAATAACATAGCCAACCGGGATTGGGCCTGGTGTGATGCCTTGTTTATGGGGCCGCCGGCATTCGCGTATCTTTCAACAGCCACAGGTGACACGAAATACCTGGACGCCGCCTGCACGCTATGGTGGAAAACGACTGACTACCTGTTTGACAAGGATGAAAACCTATACTACCGCGATAGCCGTTTTTTTAACCAGGAAGAAGCCAATGGCAAAAAAGTGTTCTGGTCGCGCGGAAACGGCTGGGTAATGGGCGGTTTGGTTCGGATGCTAGACAATATGCCCGACAATTATCCCGACCGGAAACGATTTGAGGACCTGTACAAAAAAATGGCTGAAAAAATAGCCTCGCTCCAAAATACCGACGGTACCTGGCATGCGGCCCTGCTCGACCCGGCCAGCTACCCGGTTAAGGAAACCAGCGGCACAGGTTTTTATTGCTATGCGCTGGCTTACGGCATCAACCACCATTTGATCAGCCAAAATAAGTACTGGCCTGTGGTAGCGAAGGCCTGGGCCGCTCTAACTGGGTGCGTACAATCCAACGGCAAACTGGGCTACGTACAGCAAATAGGCGAGAAGCCTGAGAAAGTAACCGCCAACGATACAGAGACATACGGTGTTGGCGCGTTCTTGTTGGCCGGGTCTGAAATATATAAGATGGTGCACAAGCAATAAAGCAGCACCTCTTAGCTGCGCATAGCGTAGTCAGCCTTTTTCGCTATATTGTCCCATGTCAAAGTACGTATATGGGCATCAGCGAAATACTTACGGTCACCCTCATGCTTGCTGCGCTGTTTGCGTACATCAACCACCGTTTTATTCATTGGCCGCCAACTATTGGCATTATGGTGCTTTCGCTCGGCACCTCGATTTTCCTGGTGCTTTTGGGCAAGTTCTACCCGGCATTTACACTTTGGGTTAAGGAACTTGCTGCGGCTATCAATTTCCGCGAGCTTCTGATGAATTTTATGCTCAGCTTCCTGCTTTTCGCCGGGGCCATCCACATCGATGCCAAAAAACTAAAGAAGCAGGCCTGGCCGGTTTTGCTGTTATCCACCTTGGGCACGCTAATTTCAACAACCATCATCGGTTCGGCTACCTGGGGCATATTTCAGCTATTTCATCTTCCGATACCTTTTATCTATTGCCTGCTGTTCGGCGCTGTGATCTCACCAACTGATCCTATCGCTGTGCTGGCAATATTAAGGAGCGCCAATATCCCCGAATCACTCGATATCAAAATATCCGGCGAATCGTTGTTTAATGATGGTGTTGCCGTGGTGATCTTCGTAACCTTACTTGATGCCGCGCATTCAGGCGTTTCGGCGGTAGATTTTATTTCAGTCGGAAAACTATTCCTGCAGGAAGCGGTCGGAGGACTTCTATTTGGCGTCATATTGGGCTACGGCGGTTATTTTGCTCTTCGCTCGATAGATGATTACAATGTCGAGGTGTTAGTGACGCTCGCCCTCGTAGCCGGAGGTTATTTTGTCGCGGGACATCTGCATGTATCCGGTCCGCTGGCGATGGTAGTAGCCGGTATCATTACAGGCAACAAAACCCGGCACGAAGCCTTGTCCGACACCAGCCGCGATTACCTGGGTAAATTCTGGGAACTGATCGACGAAATATTGAACGCTGTCCTGTTCCTGCTGATCGGCATCGAAATACTGGTTATAAAAACTAGTCTTACTATTTTACTCGTAGGTATTATCAGCATCGTGATTGCATTACTGGCCCGCTGGGTTTCGGTGCTGTTACCGATAACGCTGTTGCGGTACAGGATGAAATTTGAACGTCATGCCGTCGCTATTTTGACCTGGGGCGGATTAAGAGGGGGATTATCCGTAGCGCTGGCACTATCGCTCGAACCGAATATGCACCGGGACGAATTCGTTTTGATCACTTATGTGATCGTGGTTTATTCCATCCTCGTCCAGGGTTTAACGATCGGTGGGTTCACAAGGAGGCTGATGCGGATACCGGGCTCTTGAAATTTATTTCTACCTTGCCGGTCAATCACCACCTTTATGAACCTTGCCAAAAATTTTGCGGCACTACTGCTTGTCTTATCCATTACGGCAGTTAGTACCTCGGCGCAATACGCCAAGCACAAAACTTTCCACGTTATTGCATTTTATCATCTGTATAACGATCTGGCGCACATCAGCTTTGTGCACGATGCCAATAAATTCTTTCCGGAGATGGCAAAGAAATATAATTTCACATACGACTCAACCAAAGACTGGAGTAAATTGAATGCAAAGACCTTGTCCAGGTACCAGGTGGTATTGTTTTTAGATTCGCGGCCGGAAGATCCCGCACAGCGAAAAGCTTTTGAAGAATATATGAAGAACGGCGGCGGCTGGCTAGGTTTTCATTTTGCCGCGTTTGCCCTCACGCCGTCCGAGTTTAACTCCAACTGGGACTGGTACCATTACCAATTTCTGGGGTCGGGGCAATATGTAAGCAATACCTGGCACCCGACTTCGGCTACACTAAGGAACGAGGCCGGGAAAACGCACCCGGTGACCAAAAACATGCCGGAAACCTTCAAAACATCGCCTAACGAATGGTATCGCTGGGAAAAGGATCTCCGGCAGAACCCGGATATCAGGATACTTTTTTCCATCGATTCCAGCAGTTTTCCGCTGGGCAACGGTCCCAAGCAATCCGAAATATGGCACGGCGGCTATTATCCGGTAGTGTGGACCAATAAGAATTACAAGATGGTCTATTTTAATATGGGCCACAACGATATGGATTATGACGGGCATACCAACGCTACGTTGTCACATACTTTCGATAGCCCTATGGAAGCTAAACTGGTTTTGGACGCGCTGATGTGGGTTGGAACAGGCAAAAAGGCAGACTAAGTGTAACTGAAACACCATTGTTACATATCACATAACCAAGTTTTTGAAATCAAAGCCTAACTTGGTAAATTAGAAACTCAACCAACTATTTACCAATTATGAAAGATCAGCATCTTTCGCGCCGCCGTTTTATCGGCACAACGGCGCTGGCCGCAGCAGGTGTGGCATTTTCTTCAAAATTTGCTTTTGCAGATTCGCTTTTCGAGGCTAAGCCAAATTCGAAAATTAACGGCGTGCAAATAGGGGTGATCACCTATTCATTCCGCAGTATGCCTAGCAGCGCCGAGCAATTACTGCAATACTGCCTGCAATGCAATATTAACGCAATTGAGCTGATGGGCGATGCGGCCGAGGCCTTCGCCGGTGCGCCTCAGCGTGTTGCGGGTGAAGATATGGCTACGCGCATGAAAAAAATGGCCGACTGGCGCGCGGGTGTTTCGATGGATAAGTTTAAAGAACTACGAAAACTTTACAACGGCGCGGGCATCACCATTTACGCGTGGAAGCCCAATGCGCTTGGCCCAAAAAATACCGATGCCGAAGTTGACTACGCCTTTAATGCCGGCAAAGCGTTAGGTGTAACCCACGTCACCGTGGAATTACCAAACGACCCGGAACAGACCAAACGCCTGGGCGAATTTGCCGAAAAACACAAAATACATGTAGGCTATCATGCACATTTACAAGCAACTCCTACTTTGTGGGATACCGCATTATCGCAATCACAATGGAACGCTATCAACCTGGACATCGGCCACTACACTGCCGGTACCAGTTCAAGTCCGGTCCCCTTTATATTGAAGAACCATGACCGCATCATGAGCATACACTTGAAGGACCGAAAATATCATGACGGGCCGAATATGCCATGGGGCCAGGGCGATACGCCAATTGCCGAAGTGCTGCAACTGATGAAAAAGAACAAGTGGAAGTTCCCGGCAACGATCGAGCTGGAATATGACATACCGAAAGACTCGGATGCGGTGAAGGAAGTGATCAAGTGCCGTGAGTTTGCGGCAAAGGCATTAGCCTAGAACAAATAGTTTGCAATCATCAGTTTACAGTGTGCAATTGACTGCCAACTGCCCATTGCAAACCGCCAACTGAATAATGTGTAACAATGACGCAATGATACTTTGTTCCATACTATTTTTTATAAATTAGACGACACAACCAACTATAAATCAAAATGGCAAATAACACCAATACCTACGATGCGATCGTAATCGGCTCGGGTATATCGGGGGGCTGGGCAGCAAAGGAGCTGACAGAAAAAGGGCTGAAAACCCTCATGCTGGAACGCGGCAGGGACATCGTGCACGTTAAGGACTATGTAAACGCTAATAAAGCTCCCTGGGAATTTCCGCACAGGGGCGGCCGTACGGTGCAAATGGAGAAAGACTATCCTGTGCTAAAAAGGGATTATCCGCTAAACGAAACCAACCTGGATTACTGGGTAAACGAAAAAGAAAGCCCTTATGTTGAGATCAAACGCTTCGACTGGTTCCGGGGTTACCATGTAGGCGGCAGATCGCTGATGTGGGGTCGTCAAAGCTACCGCTGGCACGATGTGAATTTTGAAGAAAATGCCAAACAGGGTATCGCCGTCGACTGGCCTATACGGTATAAGGATGTTGCGCCCTGGTACGATTATGTGGAGGGTTTTGCAGGTATATCAGGCAACAGGGACCATGTGGAGATTCTACCCGACGGCAACTTTATGCCGCCGATGGAAATGAACTGCGTCGAAAAAGACGTCGCGGCAAGGCTAAACGCACACTATAAAGGCTCGCGCCATATGATCATCGGCCGCACGGCTAATATCACCAAACCGTTGCCGGGCCGTACTAATTGCCAGTACCGTAACAAGTGCTGGCTGGGCTGCCCTTTTGGTGCTTATTTCAGTACACAGTCGTCTACTTTACCGGCGGCGGTTGCGACAGGAAACCTAACGGTAAGGCCCTGGTCAATCGTAACCAAAATATTGTACGACAAGGATAAAAAGAAGGCGACAGGCGTTGAAGTGCTGGATGCTGAAACCAATAAAACCTATGAGTTCTATGCCAAGATCATCTTCCTGAATGCATCTACACTAAACAGCGCATGGGTATTGATGAACTCGGCTACCGATGTGTGGCCGGACGGCTTAGGTTCAAGTAGCGGCGAATTGGGCCACAACCTGATGGATCACCACCTGGGAGTAGGCGCAAGCGGCTATATTGAAGGATACGATGACAAGTATTATTTCGGCCGCAGGGCGAATGGTATTTATATTCCGCGTTACCGCAATCTCAACGGCGAGAAACGCGACTATATCCGCGGCTTCGGTTACCAGGGCCGTGCGTCGAGAGAAGGATTCAACCGTAATATTCCCGAATACAGCATCGGCGGACAATTTAAAGATGCATTGAGTGAACCGGGAGAATGGAGAATGAATATCGGCGGCTTCGGCGAAACATTGCCTTACCACGAAAACAAGTGTACGCTCGATAAAAACGTTAAAGATAAATGGGGACTGCCTGTATTAGCTATTGATGCGATCATCAGGGATAACGAGCTCAAAATGCGCATCGATATGATGAACGATGCTAAGGAAATGTTAGAGGCTGTCGGTGCAAAAAACGTGAAGACCCATACTATGGAGGGTGTACTTGGTCGCGGTATACACGAAATGGGCACCGCTCGTATGGGGCGCGATCCCAAAACTTCGGTACTGAACGAATGGAACCAGGTTTGGGATGCCAAAAACGTATTTGTAACCGATGGCGCCTGTATGGTATCAACTGCCTGCCAGAACCCATCGTTAACTTACATGGCGCTAACCGCGCGTGCTGCCGACTATGCAGTGAAACAGTTAAAAAACGGTAGTTTGGCCTAATTCTTCCAGTTCTTCTAAAGAGAGTTTTAAGAATCCAAATATCCTAAGCCCTTGCGGAAAAATCCGCGGGGCTTTTTTATAACCGAAGACTATTACAATTGATAAACAGCGTATTAGCGAATTTTTCGTACCTTTATTTAAATGATTCGCAATAGGAATTATCAACCCGGGAAAAGTTTTTCGAAATCGCTGTTGGCTATCCTTCTGTTGCTGACGCTTTTTTCTTTTTCGGGGTCCGTCGCATCGGTTCAAGCAGTACAGTATACCAGGCAGACCACCTGGGTCGTAAAATCGATAATCCGGTCAGTCAAGACCATATGTCAGACCGGAGCGCAAGGTCGAAATTTTACTAATCAGGCAACCACTTGTCCTGCGATAAGTCAGTATAACCTTCACGACCACCTATCAAAAACACATTGGACCGAATTTAGAAAGCATGTTCGGCCCGTCAATACTAATCTTTTTTACCATTTGAAATCCATCCCTCAGGGTTCAGATGACGAACCTGTCCGCCTGGCGTAAAACGCCCCTCTATTTCTTTTAACAATAACACGATTTTGTTCATTCCTAAACAGCGCTGCATTGATCTGCAGTGTGCCTGCATTTTAAAACCAATGAAACGATTTAAGAAAATATTGCGCATCTGTGCGCTTATCCTGTTTATGCTGCTGGCGGTCACCGGTATGGCTGTTATTGGCGTAGCTCCGCCTTTGAAACGAGACAGGAAATTATTCGTTGACGCAGAAATGCTTCAAACCGAGCATGCCGGCAAGGACCAAAATGGGCCAGAACTGAAGGATGAGGCTGTCATACGATAAATTTTAAAAAAATTAGTGCATCCGTAAACACTGATATGATTAGAATTATTTTGATATTGCGGCAAACAAAACCGGCCACATGCCTGAATTAAACCCTAGCCCAGGTTCATTTCCTAAAAAATCAGTTGTTAGCCCTATCGCTACTATTGGCGCGCTGTTCTTCATATTTGGTTTTATCACCTGGCTTAATACTGTTTTGGTGCCGTACCTCAAAATTGCCTGCCAGCTAAATAATTTCGAATCATTTCTTGTTGCTTCGGCCTTCTATATCGCTTACCTGGTAATGGCGGCGCCATCTACATGGGTATTGAAAAAGTTTGGGTTTAAAAACGGCATGTCGATCGGCCTGGCACTCATCGCCATCGGAGCCCTGATCTTTATACCGGCAGCGCTTACACGCGTTTATTTTATCTTCCTGGTAGGTCTTTTTG
Organism: Mucilaginibacter sp.; assembly: GCA_035545315.1. Classification (GTDB taxonomy): domain Bacteria; phylum Bacteroidota; class Bacteroidia; order Sphingobacteriales; family Sphingobacteriaceae; genus Mucilaginibacter. The sequence continues at coordinate 279,366 of DASZYQ010000012.1, forward strand.
TGCAGGGAGCGGGCCTCGCCATTCTGCAAACCGCATCGAATCCTTATGTAGTTGTGCTTGGCCCGATAGAGAGCGCCGCAAAACGCATCAGTATCATGGGCATCTGTAATAAAATTGCAGGCGGTATAGCGCCTTTGATCCTTGGTTCGGTTGTGCTGAACGATGCTGATGAACTTAAAGCCAAATTAGCCACGCTTACCGATGCGCAAAAAATACCCTTGCTTAACGAACTTGCATTTAGGGTCATCGTGCCATATATCTGTATTGTGGTGGCGCTGGTCGTTCTTGCCGTGCTGATCTATTTTTCTACCCTGCCCGAAATCGACACCGAAAAGGAAGATGAAACCACAGCCTTAGCTAACACTGGCAAGACCAGCATTTTCCAGTTCCCGCACTTGCTGCTCGGCGTACTCGCGCTATTTTTATATGTCGGCGCTGAAGTATTGTCCGGCGATTCGATCATCGGCTATGCTTCATCGCAGCATATTTTGTTAAAGACCGGCAAGTTCTTTGCCACTTGTACCATGGCCTCGATGATCGCCGGTTACCTTGCCGGTATCGCCCTCATCCCTAAATATATTTCGCAGCAAAAAGCCCTGGTTGTGTGTGCCATACTGGGGCTTGTTTTCAGTGTAACAGTGCTGGTGACTCATGGTTATGTTTCGGTGTTCTTCGTTGCCTTCCTGGGCCTTGCCAACTCACTGATGTGGCCCGCATTGTGGCCGTTAGCGTTAAACGGCCTTGGAAAATTCACAAAAAAGGGCTCGTCATTATTGATCATGGGCATAGCTGGTGGCTCGGTTATACCGTTATTGTACGGATATCTTGGCGATGTATTCACACTGCATAATGCTTACGCTATTTTACTGATCATCTATTTGTTCATTTTATACTATGCCGCGGTGGGCCATAAAGCGGGAGGGAAGCTTACTCGCCCCATGCCGTAATCACAATACTTCTCGATCTGCCGTGGTTGCGGTGCTCGCAAAGGTATATTCCCTGCCAGGTACCTAAGGCCAGGCGCCCGTTTGTAATTGGGATTGTAACAGAACTGCCTAAAATAGCCGCTTTCAGATGAGCAGGCATGTCGTCGGAGCCTTCATCATTGTGAATATAATCAGGGTCATTTTCAGGCACCGCCTTGTTGAAATAAGTCTCAAAGTCGTGTCTTACTGTTGGATCGGCGTCTTCATTAATACAAAGTGATGCAGAAGTATGCAGAATGAATACATGACAAATACCCTTTTTGATCTCACCAATTTGCGGCAGTGCATGGACAACTTCATCTGTGATCAAATGGTAGCCCCGTTTTCGCTCACGCAGCCGTACGGTTTGCTGGTACATTTTCATTTCAACTGCAATTCTACTATTTTATAAAACAACTCTGCGTGGCGATGTTTTATAAGATAGGAACTAAGAAACACAGAGAGACAATGAAATCGCACGAGGGAATAAAGGGAGGCCAGGGCCGGCCAACATCAGACCGCACTTTTGCTGACCATGCAACCGAAATGAAATCAAAGGGTATCAGCAATAATGGCGGACAACGTTCGGATCAGACGTCAAGCCGCGATAACGAACGTAAGCATACCAATAAAAGGCATAAATAAGCGGCGCGGACACTTGCGGGCTTATGCGTATATTTGCGCAAAATCCTGAAGCATGAACGCACGATCGCCCAAAGACTCCCAGACCGTTATGAACGAACTGGTATTGCCCAACGATACCAATACACTAAACAACCTGATGGGAGGGCGGCTGCTGCACTGGATGGACATTGCCGCTGCGATATCAGCGCAAAAGCACTGTAATCGCATTGTCGTAACTGCTTCGGTAGATAATGTTTCTTTTAAACAGTCTATCAAATTAGGAGACGTGGTGACCATCGAAGCCCGGGTAACGCGCGCATTTACCACTTCGGTTGAAGTGCGGTTGGATGTATGGGCACAGAATGTGCCGTCGGGCACCAAAATTAAAAGTAATGAGGCTTATTACACCTTTGTAGCGGTTGACCAGGCTGGCCGGACCATACCTGTGCCATCGTTGCAACCTGGCACCGAAGAGGAAAAAATGCTTTACGATGGTGCATTGCGCCGCAGGCAATTGAGACTTATCCTGGCCGGAAAGATGAAACCTGACGATGCCACAGAATTGAAGGCGCTTTTCGTTGCAGAACAGAAATAAGTTCTAGTCCATGGTCGATTAGTCCATGGTCCATGGTTAACCCGGAGTTATTTACAAATTAAGGCTCTTTCGGCTATGGTCTATGAACGATTGACTCTGGAGTCAGCCAGCCATCTCCATAATTTTGTCGAACTCTTCCGGCTTTACAGCTGACACAGACAAGCGTCCCAACCTAACCAACTGCATATCCTTCAGCATGGGCTCTGCTTTGATCTGTTCCAGTGAAACAGGTTTTTTCAGGCTTTCGACAGGGGCTATATCTACAACTACCCAGTTAGTATCATCGGTGGTCGGATCCTGGTAGGATTCCTTTATTACTTTGGCGATACCGACAATGTTTTTGCCTTCGTTGCTATGGTAATAGAGCAAGAGGTCGCCAACTTTCATCGCTTTCAGGTTATTACGGGCAGCAAAGTTACGCACGCCGTCCCAAACGGCGCGGGCGTCCTTATTTAACTGGTCCCAGCTATATTTAAAAGGTTCTGATTTTACGAGCCAATAGTTCATTTTCGTTGGATTGTGATGGGGTAAAGTTGTGAAAAAAGAGAGGAAATGAGAAATAAAACTTATGCCGTTACAACTATTAATATGCTCTCAAATAGTTATTTTTGAGTAACCTTATGACAAATACTACATTAAATATTTTCTTAGGAATAAGTTTGTTCATAGTCTCAATCTCAGCTTTTGCCAATGAAATCGGAAAAATAACTTGGTTTAAATGGATTAAAACATTAAGCGCAAAAATCATTTTGATTTCCGTTGGGGTATTAATAGGAGTAATTTCTTCTATTAAAAAAGATGGTATATCATCAGAGGAATCAAAGAGATTTCAAAATGATTTAAAAAAACGTGATTCACTTTCGTCAAACATTCTAAAGAAAAGAGATTCTATATCAAATAGCGAAATAAAAAAACGTGATTCAGATTTTATACATCAGGTTAAAGGGTCTAATGATAGTATTGCTAAACTTGCCTCTAAATTAACTGATGCTCAAAATGTTATCAACTCTTTACAACATCAAACAATAAAGAGATTATCGGATCAAACTGTCCATTACTAAAAGTCTATGTTTATCGTGGGACAATTATATATTTTTGCCTAATAAATACAGACACAATTCCTATATATTCCATAGGCATTCATTTTAGAGATGAATATAAATTAAGGGTTTGGGAACATGAAGATCCGGAACACAGAACGAGTTTTGAGATGCCTGACTTTAATCAAAATATTTCGGTACTATCTATCACACCTAACAATTTCTATAAATTTTATGAGATACATGTTTCCGAGAACCACTTCCCTAATTTAATTTATAAGGTAAATGTGTCTTGGCGAAATGGAAGTTACGAATGTACTATATCAACTTATGGAGGATGGATCACTGTTGTCTATTCATATAATGGCAAATCATACAACCAAGCCGAATTCGAAAAAGAATTTGGCCATAATTCAAAAATAGAAGTCCCAGTATATTAAAACGCTATTTCTTTTGCTTCAGCATCGCCCTCGCCTCGTTCTCCTTCACCCGTTCCAATACCATCTTTTTGATTATTTGTACCGGCAAAGGCTCGCCCGGTGAAAAATGCAGCGTAGTACCCGAAATTTTTATCCCTTTCAAGTCATCCTTAAACTTTTTTGTCAGATCGCTGCTCATCGGGTAAAAGCTCACAAACTTCTTATTCACGCCGATACCTACCAGCATGTAGTGATACTTGAAACAAGGAACCTGGTAGCTGATCATCTCGTCTACCTGTGGTACGAGCGAATGCACCACGGCGCGAAGCTCATGCAGCGCCGGCTTAAACTCGTCAGGCTGCATGGCTATGTATTCGTCTATGTTCTTCGGTTCAGTGCTGTTATACCTGCTCATAGGGCAGCCTCTTCTAATTTGGCCACATCCAATTTAGTCATTTTCATCATAGCCTGCATTACCCGTTTGGCTTTTTCTTTGTCAGGATCGTTCAGCAGTTTACTCAATGCGTCGGGAACTATTTGCCAGGTAACACCGAATTTGTCATCCAGCCAGCCGCATTGGTTGGTCTTGCCGCCTTCTCCAAGTTTTTCCCAGTAATGATCTACCTCCTCCTGCGTTTTGCAATGAATAAAGAAGGACGTTGCAGGTGAAAACTTAAATAGCGGGCCGCCGTTCAGGGCATAAAAATCGGTGCCGTTAAGCGTAAACTCGACCGACATCACCGTTCCCGGTATACCAGGTTCTGCTTCACCATAACGGGTAACACGGTTAACTTTGGAATCTTTGAAGATCGAAATATAAAAGTTCATGGCTTCCTCGGCCTGACTGTCAAACCAAAGGAAAGGAGTGATGTTCTGCATAGCGTTAGTTTTATAACAATTCAAAGATACACGGCGTGTTTCGCCCGGTGTATATGCTATTTGCGACAATCCGAGGGTGTAAATGAGGCGAAATCATTGTATTAGAACAGCGCCCTGAACATTCGTAGAAACGGATCGCTAATTCTGTGTACAACTTGACCAATGCGAATTCGGAGGCTCAAAGAAAGGCGAACTCCTTAAACGGGAAGGCAACAAGCAATCGGATTGCCAAACATTATCTTCAACGCGGACTCACTTGAGTTTATGCATCACGATGTTCTTTTGACCGATCCTTTTTAAAAAAATAGCCGAGGTCTTCAAAAATAATTCGCCAGTCCTTTATAGTATAATGTATGATCAGGCAGAGCGCTATCACTGCAAGCGCAGCTGCGATTTGCTGTATGGTGTTCATCGCTTTTTAAATTTAAAATCGGGGAAAACTTCTCCATAATACCGACTATCTTGTTTATATAAATGACGTGCGACAAACCGAAATATAATCCGTTTCATCTTTTAATTAAAACGCATGTTATTTTACTTAATTACCTTATTTTGAGATAATTGCATGAAAATGACATATTGAAAGAGTCTTATAGTGCCATCCCGTTTCTTGCTAAAATTGTCAAAACCGATATGAGCGGCAACAACTACCATTTTATGGTAAAGTCAATGACGACATTTCGCACGTCTATACAAGTTTTAGGAAGGTAAAAGCATTATTGCTAAATTACACCCATTTTATAATGAATACGACTTTGTTTGCAGACCCCAAATTGCGGGACGAGATTAGCAAGTATGCGCGGATCAGGATCATTCGCCAGGGCGATGTGCTCATCAGTCCCGGTGACAAAATATTTTTTGTACCGATCGTTCAGAAGGGCGTGTTAAGGATCGTTCGCCAGAACGAAGATGGGAGAGAGATCTTTTTGTATCATTTGTATCCGGGTCAAACCTGCGCCATGGCTATCAATTGCTGCCAGTCGAACAGGGAAAGTATGGTGAAAGCCATTGCTGAAGATGACACGGAAGTATTGCAGATACCCGTAAACATGGTCGAAGATTGGTTTAAATATCCCGAGTGGCGGGCTTTCGTAAATAACACCTATGGCAGCCGGTTCGCCGAATTGCTGGAGGTGATCGATCTTATCGCTTTCAGCAATATGGATAAACAAGTGCTGCACTACCTTAGCCAGCGCGCCAAAGCTGCCCGCTCAAATATCATCCAGATTACTCATCAGCAGATAGCCGACGAACTGCATACCCATCGTGAAGCTATTAGCCGGCTGCTTCGAACCATGGAGCAAAAGAACATGGTTCACCTGGGCCGGAATGTTATCGAGTTGTTGAACGAGTAATGGAACATATGTTCCCACAGATACCTTGCAAGGCCAGTACCTTTATTTTATTAAATAGGACAGGCCATGAAAAAGAACATGGGTTCAGCCGACAGGATATTACGTTTCCTCGCAGCTTTCATCATCATCGTATTGTATCTCACAAAGCAACTGAGTGGTACGGCCGCTATAGTTTTGCTTGTAATCGCGGGCATATTTATACTGACAAGCTTTATCAGCTTCTGCCCGCTTTATTACCCCTTCGGTATCAATACCGGGAAAAAGAAAACTAACTAAGCGCAAGCCCCGCAATCAACGCCCGGATGTTTTGTCATCCGGGCGTTTTTATTTCTGCCGGCAACCCTTTATCCAACAAATGTTCCAGACCGGTATTTTAATCTCCCGGACCTTTGCATTAATAAAACTGTAACAGATGAGTAATATTTCGAATTTATTGGAATCGGGCGTAATCATAGTGGACGTAAGGACGCCCGCTGAATACCAGGAACGGCATTTTGACCAAAGTATAAATATCCCGCTCGGTGAATTACCGGGAAGGTTAAATGAATTGAAAAACGCGAAAGAAGTAATCGTTTGCTGTGCTTCTGGTATCCGGAGCAACAAGGCGTTGAACTTGTTACGGCAGAACGATATTGCATGTCACGATGTGGGGTCGTGGCTTAATTTAAACAGCCTATTACGATAAATAAGCAATAAAATGTTCGAAGCTATAAAAAAACTTTTTGGAGCGCGCCCTAAGGCGGATTTAGGGAAACTTATTGCTGAAGGAGCTCAGATTATTGATGTGCGGACTCCTGGCGAATATGCCTCGGGCCATATGAAAGGATCAGTCAATATACCATTGACCACGCTGGAGAGCAGGCTGGGCAAATTGAAAAAAGACCAGCCAGTGATAATCTGCTGTGCAACTGGTATGCGGAGCCGGTCGGCCGCCGCTGTGCTCAAGTCCAAAGGCTTTAGGCAAGTTTACAACGGCGGTAGCTGGCTTAATCTAAAAAAACACGAATGATGAACACGATAAGGCAACGTATATTCAGCAACTGGCATTTCGCCCGTATCCTGCGGCTGGCTATAAGCGGTTGGATACTTGTGCTGGCGATTCAGTCGCACGATGTTTTAATGGGGCTTTTTGGCGTCTTCTTTTTATATACAGCCTTAGCCGGCGTCGGCTGCTGTGGTGTGAACAGTTGTTACACTTCCCCGCCAAAAACCGGCAATACTGAAAATAGCGAACATATTGAATATGAGGAGATAAAATAAATTAAAATGGAAAATCAATCTTTTTCAGAGATCATACAAGGATCTGTTCCAATACTGGTCGACTTTTCGGCCGAATGGTGCGGGCCCTGTAAAATGATGAAGCCCATACTGGAGGAATTAAAGAGAGAGCTGGGCAACCAGATAAAGATCATCAAAATCGATGTCGACAAAAATCCCCAAGCGGCCAGGAACTTCAAAATAAGCGGAGTACCAACGCTGATGCTCTTCAGGAATGGCAAGCAGGAGTGGAGACAGTCGGGTGTAGTACCCGCCGACCACCTAAAAAGAATTATTACCAATAGTTTTTAAGCAAAAAAACCATGGATGCTACACATATTTATGAGGTTGACGTAAACTGGGTGAATAACAGGGTTGGCCTAATGCATTCGACAGAATTGAATGACGAACTAAAAGTAGCCACACCACCGCAATTTAACAAGGGCATACCAGGCGTGTGGTCGCCCGAGCACCTTTTTACCGCAGCGGTGAACAGCTGCCTGATGACTACTTTTTTGGCGATAGCTGAAAATTTTAAACTGGAATTTGAAAGTTTCAACTCCAGGGCTTTGGGTAAACTGGAAATGGTAGATAACAAATACCAAATGAGCGAGGTAACGCTTATTCCGCAGCTGAAGATAGCCAGGGAAGAAGACCGCGACAAGGCGCTCCGGGTGCTGCAAAAATCGGAAGCGGCTTGCCTGATATCTAATTCAATCCGGTCTAAAATAATATTCAAGCCCGAGGTAATGGTTGGTGCCGGAAACGCGGCGGCTTAAAGCTAAGCCACGAGATTATGCCGCTAAATCTGAAAAAAGATTTGCAGGGGGATTTTAAAAACGTACCTTTGCAGACCTTTTCGGGGTGTAGCGTAGCCCGGTATCGCGCCACATTTGGGATGTGGAGGCCGCAGGTTCGAATCCTGCCACCCCGACCGGAAAACATGATTAATGCCCTCGGTATACGGGGGCATTTTTATTTCCGCCGATTTACACTTTATTTAATTTGCTTCATCCTGCTAATCTTTTTTGGTTTAAACAAGATGTGGCCTGAATCCTTGCATTTTCGTGTTAATCAAATCCTTTCGAATAACGAAATAAAGCCGTGTTTTTTTTAAAAATGAGTATGAAATATTTTAGAATATAAAAAAAAATATTACTTTGTGATATACCTGGATATAGAAGAGTGTTTAACTAAGCATTCAGATCAAAATGCCTTGCTTTATCAAAATCCTATGGACGTGGTTCCCTGCGTTTTTTTTATCCCTTGCCCTCGGCGCAAACGGACAGGATAATTTATTGAAGCCGGTTCCAGGATCGCCATCATCAGAGATTTATGACCTTTTAGTTGATAGTAAAGGTTTTTTATGGGTTGCGCACAACGCAGGTATATCTAAGTACGACGGCATTCGCTTTACCAACTTTTCTAATCCCCTCCAATCATCTTTAAGTACCACCGGTTTGGTGGAAGATAAATATGGCCGTATATGGTTTAGTAATTTTACGGGTCAGATATTCTACATTGAAAATGGTCATATGACCTTGCTCAATGCCTATAAAAGCACTGATGAGAATTATTTTCCGAGAATAGGCCTGTTAGGCGACCAAATAATTGCTACGAGTAGGAAAGGTGTGTTTGTTTGTGACACCAGGACCTTAAAATGCCATTACGAAAAAAGCAGGTCGCCTTTGGCAGACGGCACGAGTTCCCTATGCATTCTCGGCGCTAAGGCATTACTGTATGGGAATGATAAATGGTATATATATTCTCCGGGAAGAGGACTTAGCGCAGCCTGTTTTAAAGGAGATAATACAACGAAGAATATAAAAACAAGCAGCTCGACTTTATGCACTTTACCCTTTCACGATACGGCATTTTGGTTCTCCAATCCAGCAGGAACCATGTACAAATTGCATGTATCGGGTGATACTGTAAGGGTTTGCGGCAGAAAGACTTTCAAGAGTTTTATAAATACGATATGTATCCAAAAAACTGGCTATATTATTAATACTACCAGTGCAAGTATTAAGGCAAACACCAATTCTGCTCCAATTACAGGATACGATTTAAGTTCAATAGTAAGCGACCACGAGGGGCGCAGGTGGTACGCAAGTTTGCAGCAAGGACTTCTTATGGATTCAGCCTACAACAATCGCCCCGAATATTTTCCAGTCGTTCATTTGCCCCAAAAAGATATCATTAAAAGTATAGCGCAAGCCGGCAATTTTATTTTTTTGGCGACATCGGCGGGAAATTTATGGGCTTATGATATAGCCGGAAAACGAAAGTTGCTTCTTATGTCACTACCCGAAACGCACGGAGGAATAAATTATATAAAGGTTCTCAACGGTCATCTTCTATGGGTAGGTGCTTCTCAGCATACGTTTTTATACGACGTAAATAAGCACACATTGCGATGGTTTGAACCCGTTCGGTCCGTAAAACAAATCGACACAACGGAAAATGCGATATTATTAGCCACATCTGATGGATTGTGTGCCGTGCCCAGGGATACAACGTCAGACTTCCACAGCTGGGCCAGCGCGTTTTCAAGCCGGTTTAAAGGATTTAATGAATTAAAGGACTCGTTAAACCATTGTTTAATCATCAAAAAAAGAAATCGTGCAGTTTGCTATATGCGATCTGATAAAACAATCTGGATTGCTTTGAAAGATGGCCTTTTTGAGATCAATGCCAAAGGCTTTACCCGGATTCTGTATAAAGGCGCACCGGTATTTACTTCATGTTTAACGTCATATCATGACGAGCTAATTGCCGGAACATTTACAAACGGCGTATTGGTTATCGGAAAAAATTCGGTGACCGTTTTGAATGCCGACAACGGCTTATTGTCGAATAACGTCAAACAAGTTATGCTATTTGGCAATGATCTGTGGGTATTCAGCGGAAACTCTGTTCAGATTTTTGATGCGCCAACTTTAAAGCTCATCAACAAATATTCCCTGCCCGATATCTATGCAATGACCGTCACCGATGGACTTGAGTCCAATGGTATGTGCTATTTAGTCTCGGTCAATGGACTTTATGGAATAAAACAGCGGGTTAGAGAACCCGATAGTCTCAACGTCTTTTTAAATTCCTTGATTATAAATAAAAAAGACACAGGTATTTTAAACAATATACGTCTTCCATATACCGATAATAATATTCAAATTTCACTGAGCACACCATATCTATCCGGTGCAAAAAACATCATTATAAAATATCGGTTAAAAGGCGTCAGTTCTGACAAATGGAATTATGGTCAGCCAGGCGAACGGGATTTCCATTTTGCTTCGTTAATGCCCGGTTATTATCGGTTTGAAGCATTTGCAATTAAGCCACAAACCGGCCTTTCGAGCAGAATGTTTACAATTGATTTTCTTATCAAACCGCCGTGGTGGGAAGTTTGGTGGTTCCGGGCCATCATAATTATTATATTTCTATTCATTATTGTGACGATAATTCGTGACCATTATAACAAGCGTCTTCACGAGCAGACGAGTCGATACGAGAAGGCGCTCATAGCCGAAACCGAGCGGCAGCACATTAGCAGGGAGATCCATGACCACATCGGACAGTCGCTTTCTGTTATTAAAATGAACTTAAATATCGGTACTCCTCAACTGGTTACTGAAGCTAAGAATCTATTGAACGATGTGATTTATGACCTGCGGCAGTTTACCTACGGATTGTATTATGGTAAGCTTCTAAATGGGAACCTGCATGAGGTATTAACGAAAGATATCGAGCGTCTGAATATAACGAATGAGTTTAGCGCCACATTGCATGCCAGCTGGACGAACGGTATAGTTAACGAGAGGGATGAATTGGCTATCTACCGCATATTTCAAGAGGCAATAAGTAACATTTTAAAGCATGCTAAAGCGAATAATATCATCGTGACATTAAAGTCCAATCATAAATTCTTTCAATTGACCATAACTGATGACGGCTTGGGATTCAACAAAAGTGATATCAGAAGAGGGCTTGGATTGAGTAATATGGAAAAAAGAGCTCAAACAATCGGAGGAAGGCTATCGATTAAGAGCAGCCCGGGGAATGGTTCAATGATAGAACTGCTTATTTATCACATAAAATAATGAAATCTGAAGAGATCCGACTTTGAGAGGATAATATAAGAGCAAATAATTGTATGGAATCCAAACAACCCATAGCAGTTGCGATAGTAGACGATCACACCTTGTTTTGCCGCAGTATGGAGGTGATGATCAATAGACTGCGTGGTTATACGGTTGTATTTACCGCGTCAGATGGCTTGGATTTTATACATAAGATTAAAACCAAAGAGAAACCAGATATAGTTATTATGGACCGTCTTATGCCGATCATGGACGGTGCTTCAACTATTTTGTGGCTAAAACAAAATTATCCCGAAGTCTCAGTAATTTCCTTATCTGTGAACTATTCGGAAGAAGCGATCCTGAAAACAATAAAAAGCGGCGTCAAAGGGTACTTGCTTAAAGATGCTGAACTTGATGAATTTAAAGCGGCTTTGGAATCTGTAGCCAAAGGCGGCTTATACTACCCCGAATTTGTTACGCATTATTTGCTTAAGAGCGTAAATAAATCGGTGGAAATAAACACCGACCTCGAAAGTTTAAAGCCACACGAAATAGATTTTATAAGGCTTGCCAGTTCTGAGCTTACGTATAAGGAAATTGCCGATCAAATGAATGTGAGCCTCAGAACCGTAGACGGATACAGGGACCATTTGTTTCAAAAATTGAATATCAAGAGCCGCGTTGGTCTTGTATTGTTCGCTATTAAGTATAAAATCATTTAGACTGGGTAGCCTCGCGTAAATACGATCTCGGATCGTTAACGCTATTAATGTCGGGCGCACTTGAAATAATCCGCATAAAACACTGATTGTTAAGATAGTTATTTTATAACTGCTGCGACAAGTTTTTAACCAATGTTACTGAAATTTCGCCGCCTGTATTCTAGGATAGCAATTGGGTCTTTACAAATTTCTTCACGAAACTCAAGCCTGTCGTCTATATATTTCTGATTATTAGACCTAAGTAATTCAAAATGTTAATAATTATTTGTTCAAAATAAATAACTAAAAGTTACAACTATTAACTATTAATATCAAGCATATAGGGTGTTTTCACTGTAAATCAGGGGGTTTTAAAATCCTAATTTAGTAATACGTCAACGCCGACGCGAAGAGCGAAGGATTAGACGTAGACCCTAATTGATTATGTGATGCCCACTGAAACGACCTTATTGTGTACAGGCCAGGCGTTGAACGCCGCTGGAATTTCCCGCGTAATTTCCGAACACCTTCAGAATTCCGATTACAATCCTGTTGACCAGCAATATATTCTTGGTGTTTGCAACAAACTTGCTCAAGCGTTTATGGAACTGATAGAAGCGTACGTCTATGACGGGCGATACTATATAGTTGCTCAAAAAATTTATCTTTTCAAATCACGTCTATTGCGGCAGATAGACAATAAGAATGCAGATAAAAAAATAGCGAAAGGGATTACCGCCGTATGGCTGCCCGTTTGCGAAATACTGCTTCGATCACCGGGGTATTCCAACAAAGAACTCCGGTTTGCAATACAGCACCTCAAAGACCAAATATCCCGCTTAACAGAAGCCAACCCAATTCATGCATTAACCTGAATATCAGACTTAAATTATACGATATGCATTTAGCGATTGTTGGCATCCGTGGAATACCAAATAACTACGGAGGGTTTGAAACCCTGGCCGAATATCTTGTTGAGAATCTCATTGACGATTTCGTCATTACAGTTTACTGTTCGTCAAAGGACATGAACAGCAAGCTAACAATGTACAAGGGAGCGAAGCTAAAGTACATTCCTGTTTCATCACATGGAGCAGAAGGTATTCTTTATGATAGCCTGGCTTTATTAGATGCTGCAAAAACAGCGGACAAAATTTTGTTACTCGGATTCGGAGGCGGCTATGCAATACCATTTTTAAGTTCGAAGAGTAAGAGTAAGATTATTTTGAACATAGGGGGCCTGGATTGGAAACGCAATAAATGGTCGCCATTTGCCAAAAGGATTATTAAAATATCTGAAATGTTACTTATGCGAAATGCCGGGGCCATTATATCAGACAACGTTGGCATACAAAAATATATTCTAAAATATTATCACAGAACGAGCACTTTTATACCCTATGGTGGCGACCAGGTGGCAAAACGGGAGATTGATGAAAAAGCAAAATCAGATTTTAAATTCTTGTCAAAAAAATACGCTTTTACCGTAGCCCGGATTCAACCCGATAATAATATCGAAATGATTATTGAAGCGTTTTCGAAACGAAGTCGCTTGCCATTAGTAATAGTTGGAAACTGGAATGAGTCGCCATACGGCACCGATTTGCGAAAAAAATACGCTGGTAAGGAAAACCTGATTTTATTGGATGCGATATATGATCGTTGCAAACTGGATTTACTTCGCAGCAACTGTACTTTATATGTCCACGGCCATTCTGCCGGAGGCACTAATCCCTCGCTTGTAGAAGCCATGCATTTAGCGTTGCCCATATTCGCATTTGCCTCGGGCTACAATGAGCATACGACGCTTAACAAAGCCAGGTATTTCGAGAACAGCGAGCAACTGACATACCTGGTAAACCATTGTAATATTTACGAACTGCACCATATCGGGAGTAATTTGAAAGAGTTGGCGCAAAGGGTATATGTTTGGAAAGATATTAGTAATGAGTACAAAAGCCTCATCTTAAGTAAATCGGTCCCGAACCCGCAAATTGAAGATTATGAATCGGCCTTCCTGGCCGAAGCATAGGCACCCGGCTGACCGTGGTCTTTTTAATTATTCCGAATAACAAAAACCCATCCCTACCATGCCATCATATCGAATAAAATTCAGAAGCTTAATATATTATCGTAACGTAAACAAAAGTTTGTCATCTGAAATGGGTATATTGTAATTGATTAATAACAATAAAAGCTTAGCGACCTCTCAGTCATTTCCCCGGCAAATTAGTCTAGATCGAACAATTATTAAAAAAAGGATAGCCTGCAATGCAAATAGGACGAAAAGACATATTATGGAATTATGCCGCAACATTCTTAAAGATCGCATCATCTGTATTACTTATTCCGCTTATTTTAAAGATGATGCCGACAGATATGGTAGGGATTTGGACCGTATTTATGACCATCACTTCCTTTGCGGCCTTGCTTGATTTTGGCTTTAATCCATCTTTCACCCGAAATATAACTTATATTTTTAGTGGAGTAAAGGCGTTAAAGACCACCGGCTTTGAACCCGTTCAAAACTATGACGCGTCCGTGGACTATAGCCTTTTGAAAGGTGTGATAGCAGCCATGCGCTGGCTTTATTTGCGCATGGCTTTAGTTTTGTTTTTACTGCTTGCATCTTTAGGCACCTGGTATATTCATAGCATATTGCAAAATTATAAAGCCAGTCACCAGGAAGTTTATATCGCATGGGCGCTGCTATGTATTATTAATACCTATAATATTTTTACGCTTTATTACGATTCGCTACTTGAGGGAAAGGGGCTGATAAAACGTGCAAAGCAGATTGTCATAATTGGTCAAACGGTTTATTTGGTCATTGCAGCTCTGATGATCATATGCCATTATGGTTTGATAGCTATTGTTTCTGCGCAGATGTCCTCCGTGGTCATCATTCGCTGGCTGTCATACCGATCCTTTTTCACCACCGAAATAAAACAAAAAATAGACGTTGAGAAGTCGGCGAATAAGCAAGAAGTTTTAAGGCTCATTTATCCCAATGCACTAAAAATCGGATTAACCTCTTTGGGCGGTTTTATGGTACAAAAATCGGCTATTATTATTGGGGCCCTTTATCTAACGCTCAAAGAAATCGCATCTTATGGGATATCGATGCAAATCATTGCTATAATCGGCGCATTATCAAATATCTATATATCTACGTACCAGCCTAAGATCGCTCACCTGCGCGTGTCAAAAAGTATACCTGCAATACGGAATATTTACTTTAAAGGGCTGATTGTTCTTTTACTAACGTATTTGATCGGTGCTACGGGGCTATTGTCCATGGGCAATTGGTTCCTTGAAATGATTGGTAGCAAAACGCTATTAATGCCTTTCGAATTTCTTTCTTTGGCGCTGGTGCTTTCATTAGTGGAAACAAACCTATCTATGGCAGGTAATATTCTGCTTACAAAAAATGAGGTCCCTTTTTTCAAAGCGTCTATACTGTCGGGTTTTTGCACAATAATTGGGCTTTTTATCGCCTTTGCTTATCTGAAATCAGGATTTGTATCCATGATAATGGTGCCGTTGGTAGTCGACCTCGCGTACCAGGCCTGGAAATGGCCGTGGGAGGTAGTAAAAGATCTAAATATCCGGCCCCGTATCGTTGCGCTTAGTATTGTTAAAACCAAATTATAGATGACAGATTTTCACTGCAGTGTATGTGATAATAGCATAGGCAATACAATTCATATAGCCCGCGAAATGATGCTCGGCATGCGTAAACAGTTTTTGTATTTTCAATGTTCACAATGTGGTTGCCTGCAGATCGCTGAAGCGCCTCATAATATGCAGCCATATTATCCGGCTGATGATTATTACTCTTTCCGCTTAACTACGGCTAAACAAAATTTCAAATCAAAACTGGCTCTGCTTTTGCGGAAGTTTTTTTTAAAATTCTATCTAAAAAAAAGCAATGTGCTCAGTACTGGAGTGATTCGGTTTTTTCTGAAGAATAAGGAATACAAATGGATAACTCAATTAAAAGGGCTAAAACTATCGTCGGATATACTCGATATTGGTTCCGGAATAGGATTGCTATTGCTGGAATTAAAAAAACACGGATTTGAAAACTTAACCGGGATTGATCCTTACGTTGAAAAAGACATTCATCACCCGGACGGAGTAACTATTTTTAAAAAAAATATTGGTGACATAGATAAGCAATACGATCTGGTGATGCTCAATCATGCATTTGAACACTTGCCGAATCCCGGCAGAACATTTGAGCAGCTTTATAAACTATTAAAACCCGGAGGCTGGCTATTGATCCGAATCCCGGTCGCTGATTGTTTTTGCTGGCGCAAATATGGTGTGTCCTGGTACCAGCTCGATGCGCCGCGCCATTTCTTTTTACACACAATAAGAAGTATGTCTATCCTGGCCGGGAACAACGGATTAAGTTTGCTCAGTGTTGAATACGACTCGGATGAAAAGCAATTTCTTAATAGTGAAAAGTACATCAGGGATAAAACTTTATTTGAAGACATCACATTCGATGCTCAGCTTATAAAAAAGTGGAAAAACCATGCCAGGTGGCTGAATAGCGTGAATGACAGCGACCAGGCATGCCTGATATTTTCGAAAATTTCAAAAAGTGATTAAGGTATTTTTTGCATTTATCGCTCTGCTGTTTTGCTTCCAGATAATCTATCAACAAGGTTATAAAAAATTGGTCTGGTTCGTAATAGGTATTTTATTTTTCCCCATTTCAATTGTATTGATTGATGCGCCGGTATTTATAAGCTTTCCACGCCTTTTAATCTATACTATCGTAATTTATACCCTAAGCGCCCAGCCCGGTTGGTGGCAAAGTTTCAAAAACTTCCCTGTTAAATATAGCCTGATAGTACTTCTCGCAATGCTGATGCTTATCGGACTGTTTGATGAAAGACTAAGCCTCTTTTTAAGGATCTACCGGCCTTTTACCGTTTTTTGCGAAAATTTTTCTTTGTTATTTATATCATACCACTACATAAATAAGCCTGAAGAAGCGTTGCGGATTTATAAAATTGTCTTGTATGCCCTTATAGTATTCGGTCTTTTCGGGTTGGTTAATTACTATCAGCATCAAAATGTCTATTACCTTCTGCTGAGTGAGACTTACGGGTCGTACGATTTTTCGAACGTGAACATGCTTGGCGCCATTGAACGACCAAGGATTTCTTCATTTGCTTGGCATGCCATCTACTACGGTTTTTTATTGAATACAGGCATTTTGTTATGCGCATTTTTCATTAATGTCTATTCCGGCGAGTATGGCCAAAAAGCAAAATATGTCTATCTGCTGATTCTATTGCTGGTCAATCTTGTATTGGTAAATTCCCGCACGCCGTTGCTTGCCCTTGCGTTCGGTTTCCTGGTGCTATTTTTATGGGAATTTAACTTAGTCAATAAACTTAGAGTCGGCGTCCTTGTAATTGTTCTTTTTTCAAGCTTGGTTTTTATTCCAAAAGGGAGGCAAATCGTTTCAGCGGCTTTTTCAGCATTGTCGTCTAATGAACAAAGTTATGAGGAAGGGAGCTCATTGGATATGCGAATTGGACAGTTACAGGCATCCTACGATCTGTTCAAAAAGAAGCCGGTTACCGGCAATGGTCTTTATTACATAAAAGAAACGCTCGGATTTTCCCGCGATTGGAGTCAGAGCAAAAGCGACAAATATCTGTACGGGTTTGAAAGTTATATTTATGAACTTCTTATCGAGCAGGGGGTGCTTGGTATAATAGGTAACATATTTTTATTCGCTTCACTTTTTATTTTTTTTATTAAAAACAACATATCTAAAAACAGGGGTACAAAGAAATTATCCTTGCTGGGGATTGCGCTGCTTGTAGCTTACCTTTCATTTATTATCGGTACCGGCGATATGGGCTCATTCCCGGTTTTTATGATAGTGATGGGGATTACAATCAAAGGCATTGTATTGCTAAATCCATTTGAGACCATACTGTCGAGGCTGAACTACTCCGCCGACCTTTTAATAGAAGTATAGTGGCAAATCATATCGAAAATAAATTGGCCGTTGTAATACCTGCTTATAAAATTCATTTTTTTAAGGAGACGCTCGATTCATTAGCCGCCCAAACAAATAAAAACTTTACCCTGTATATCGGCGACGACTGCAGCCCGTGTAATTTTTCGGAATTGATCAGCAAGTATGCAGGCATAATCGATATAGTTTATAAACGCTTTGATAAAAATCTCGGTGGTGACGACCTCGTGGCCAATTGGGAGCGCTGTATCGATATGGTTGGAGAGGAGGAGTGGGTCTGGTTGTTTTCAGACGACGATACAATGGCCCCCTGTTGCGTAGAAAATTTTTATAAAGAATTAACCGACGGGATGCCGTCAATGCTATATCATTTTAATGTACTCCGGATCGACCAGGAGGGTAAAGTTATTGCAACTGAAACCGAGTATCCGGCAATACTAAGGGGTACCGATTTCATAAATAAATTGATCAATTTCGAAATAACAAGCTATGTTGTAGAATATATCTTCAATAAGGGCTATTTCCACCAGATGGGTCGTTTTAAAAATTTCGACCTGGCGTGGGGGAGTGATCATGCAACATGGTTTAAGCTATCCTTCAACGGTGATATTAAAACTATCACAGATACGAACACTAAAGTAAGATGGCGGACAAGCGATTTTAATATAACATCCATTAATACAGATATGGCGCTTTCCCTAAGGAAGCGACAAGCCGAATTGGACTTTTACAAGTGGCTAATTGACTTTTTTTCCAAAAAATCTGTTCACTTGCCTTTTTCGGTGTTTAGTGCCACCCGGTGGATCATCCAGGGAATGGTAATTCATATCGAACGTTATGGTTGGGGTCCTGTGCCGCGATGGATAAGTGAGATTGCTGTGATCCAAGGTGGCAAGCTAAGTAAGTTTCGTTGTTATGGCTGTCTGGTATTCTACACAACACTTAAAAAGATAAAAAGGGTTTTTAAATAAACTTATGTAATTATTCCAGCATATCATTAAATGAATATAGTTGTTTTCTCACACGATGTTCCCTGGCCGCCTGTTCATGGCGGAAGAATTGATCTGTATAATCGGCTCAGGGCACTTAAAGAGTTGGGACATAATGTTTTTTTAGTTTGCTGGGCGCTGCACAGGGATAACAAACGGGAAGAAAATATACAGCATATAAAAGACACCATCGATGGTGTTATTTGCTTTTCAGGCGACGAAAGTATTGTCAGCCGTATTATCCACCTATTAGCCAGGCTGGTGAAACTTACTATCCAGCCAAATTTGGTTAGCAGGTGCTCTCTGTCGCGCAAGGGATTAACAGAACTCAAGCGCCAATTGGAATCATTTAGGCCCGACGTAGTTTTCGTCGACAATATTTACGCAGCCAGGCTCGCTTATCAATATGCCTCTCTGGTAGACTTGCCCGTGTTTGTACGATCGCATAACATCGAACATCTTTATATAAAGAAGATGGCAGCTATAGCCAGTTCGTACAAAACCAAACTGCATTTTTTGGCAATGAGCGCTAATCTTAAAAAGTATGAAAAGAATATGCTAAAAAGAGCAGATGCATTTTTTGATATTTCGCTCGTCGACCTTGAATTTTGGAAGGAACAGGGGCTGACCAATGGCTATTGGATGCCGCCGGTATATTATAACAATTACCTGGTTTCGGAAAAAGGCAACATCGACCCGATTCTTTTTGATGTGGCCTACATTGGTAATTTAAACAGTCCCAATAATATCCAGGGACTGTTTTGGTTTTTCGAAAAGGTACTGCCAATCTTGAATGCAAAGTATCCCGGCGCAAGCGTATTGGTTGCGGGCTCCAGGCCGATAGAAAGCCTGGTTAATTATTGCTCGCATAGCACTAATGTCACCCTGTTAGCGAATCCAAAGGATGTGATCTCTCTGTATGGGCGCTCAAAAGTTTTGGTCAATCCCACACTTGCAGGCAGTGGCGTAAATATAAAATCCATTGAAATGCTTCACCTCGATAACCCGGTGGTATGTACACCGAAAGCTGTTGAAGGGCTGCCGACTAAAATAAAAGCAGCATTCGACGTAACCAGCGATCCGGAGGAGTTTGCTATACATATATTGAAGCACTTGCAGCATCCCGATGGTTTAGTGCCTTCCCGAAAGGAAGCGCGAACTTATTTTAGCCATAACTACCTGGGGACAAACATTGAAATTATGAAAGGATTGATGGAAAAGCATAGAAATCAAAGTCAATCATCAAAGATATTATAGACCTTTTGAACGACCTTTCCACAGCAAAATATATAGAAAATGAAAATGCGAATTGAAAGCTGCACGGTATGTGGAAACCATAAAAGCACAACTGTGAGCACCAAATATGAAAAACTTGAAGTAGATAGTCTAAAATATGAATTGAGGAAATGCAGTAACTGCAGTCACATTTTTACATTCTTTTATGCAGATGTTGAATTAAACAAATACTACGATGAAGGAGATTATACCGTTCGGGATACAAGAAAAAGTATTTATTATAAAATCCAGGCGCTCGACAATAATAAAATACTAAATACATTAGATCGATTGTCGCCTGGAAAAGAGGTACTGGATTTTGGTTGTGGTAAAGGTACCTTTCTATCATTTGCGATAAGAAAAGGTTTTGTGGTAGCGGGTGTGGAAACTTCTAAACCCAGGGCCGATTATGCTGCCAACACATTTAACATCGCAGTGAACAGAGACGTTTATTCCAAAGGCCAAATTTTTAACAGGAAGTTCTCAATTATAACCATTTTTCACGTTCTTGAACATCTTGAGAATGTTAAAGACTTATTTAAAAACCTTGTTAACGACAATTTGAAACCCGACGGGATAGTGGTAATAGAAGTTCCGAATTTTGGAAGCTGGCAATCCAAATTGGCTGGCAAAAGATGGTTGCACCTGGACATACCGAGGCATGTCAATCACTTTACAGCAGATTCATTGGAAAAGTTTATTAATGACTGTGGACTGAAGACTATTAAAAAAGGAACTTTTTCATGGTACATGGGCATAATCGGGATGGCCCAATCACTAATGTCATTACTTGGATATAAAGGGTTTTTAATAGGGGATCTAAAATTTAAGAAAAATAAGAGACTTCTTCTCGCCTTAGGCATTGTTTTGCCATTTGCGTTTACGCTGGAGTGCATAAGCTGTTTATTTAATAGCGGCGGAGTATTGTCATATTATTTAAAATACGAACATATATCAGATTGACGCTAAACTACTTAGTAAATGAAAGTATTATTGGTTAACAGATATCATCATCCTATGGGTGGTTCTGAAACCGTTTATTTCAACACCGCGAGATTGCTTGAATCAAAGGGCCATGACGTGAGCTTTTTTGCGATGGATTACCCCGAAAATCTACCCAGCAGGCAAAAAGATTTTTTTACTAAGGCTTTTGACTTTAACAGTTTGTCGCTAAAAGGTAAGATCAAAAATTTTAAAAATTTTTTTTACAACGGGGACGCGCGGGTCAAACTTGAGCAGCTTATTGACGAGGTTAAACCAGACATAGCTCATATCCATTTATTTTACGGCAGCCTTACATCTTCCATCCTTGTGGCTCTTAAAAAAAAAGGGATACCGGTTGTTATTACCGCCCATGATTACCGTCTTATATGCCCGGCATATATTTTCTTAGATGGTAACAACAAAATATGCGAAAAATGCAAGGGCCAAAAATTCTTCCATTGTGCGCTAAATAAGTGTGCTAAGAAAAGTTATTTTGTAAGTACACTGTTCGCTTTGGAAGCCTATTACCGCAACATTTTTTATCCGCCAAAGTCCTATATCGATAATATTGCGTTTGTAAGTGATTTTTCGATGAAAAAACATCTGCAGTATCGGCCCGATCTGAAGGATAAAGCAGTGCAGCTATATAACTTTACTCCCAAAAGATCAACAAAGAACATTGTCCCGGATAAAGGGGAGTATTTTTTATACCTGGGCAGAATATCATCAGAAAAAGGCATACTCAATTTGGTAAATGCGTTTAACGAAAGGCCCGGGTTAAAATTGATAATCGCCGGTGCAGGTCCATTACTTGATGAGGTTTTAAAAAAGAAAAATGACAATATTGAATATCGCGGATTTGTACAAGGCGCTGAATTGAAAGGCCTGGTGCTCGACAGTTCTTTTGTTGTCGTTCCATCTGAATGTTACGAAACTTTAGGTATGTCGGCAGTTGAAGCATTGGCCCTGGGTAAGCCGGTGATAGCGGCTAAGATCGGTGGATTGCCCGAGGTTGTGACGCATGAAAAAAATGGATTCTTGTTTGATGCTTTTTCTCTGGACGGTTTGCTAAACATATTAGACAGGGCAAATGCAATCCCGGCAAAAGAATATCGCGCCCTTTGTGAACGTGCATTATTAACCGAAGGTGAAAAGTTTGATGAAGAAAGCCACTATGAACAATTGATGGAGATATATAAATCGGCAATAAAAAACCATCACGCTCAATAACTAAGATTGAGATTACCCGCTAATAAACGACGGGCTGACCACCGGACGATTTCGGTGGATTTTGTTTCACCCTGTCACTTCCGGGCCGCATATAAAGCAACACTACAGAGCAATACGGATCCAAAGTAAGCTTACCTGAATAGATTTTGCCTTTCACGTCAATGCAGGGATTGCTTAAAGAGACAGTTTTACTTTTGTCGCTGGTATTATATTCAAAATCAATATCGCTCACATCCTTTATTGCTATTGGTGATTTATAAGAATAATTATCGTAAGCTGTAAGTTGCTGCCAGCCTTTCAGATCATATACTTTCTCGGCCCACGACGGCATTGAATTTACAGTTTCAATGGTCAGGTTGTCGTCAATTGGGCGTGCATAGCAATTGCTGTCAATTGCGCCAATCTGCTTGAGGTCGTTTTTATAGGTTACACCAGCCAATGTCATTTGCTGAGGAGTTTTTGCTACAAAAATATTGCCCCGAATGGCAATATTTCTTAATAATGAAACTTTATCAGCATCATCTGTATAAGTAGTGTCTGAAAATAAAGTAATTTGAAAGGCATTATTGTATAGGGTGTTGTTTCGCACCGATATCTCATGCGAATCGTGAATGAGTATACCATTACGATTGCAGTTGGCAACCGTGTTCCCGCTTATTTCAATGTTTGCTGAATTGCAGTCACAATATATGCCGGATGCACCGGTAAATATATCCGGTATACTGCCAGGCAACGCACCAATACCGTTTAATACCACATTGTTCAACACGCGCTGGTTTTTAAACACAACGAACGGAATGTTATTATTCCATGTCCATATACCACCGCCATCATCCTTTACAAAACAAAAATTAGTAATGACATTATTTTGCACAAGGGATGAGTTTCCGGCCCACCATATGGGTATATAGCCGGTACTATCTATCACGCACTTTTCGACTGTATTATTTGAACCAACCAAAAAAATTGCGCATCGTTCAGATTGGTCATCCACCATGTTTCCCATGCCGGTTAATACCGCTGTGTTTTTTATTGTATCCTCGCTTATTAATATGTGGTTGGTGGGAAGTGGGGTATAATCCCATGAAGTAATCTTTATACAATCGTTATTGGTATTGTTGAAGGAAGATTTTACGATGCTGATGTACGACGACAGATAGGCTCCGATAGCATCAGAGCCTGCGAAATTGAAGCTGCAATTCTGTACAGTTACGTGGCTTACCCAATAAGCATATATCGTATTTACATTTGAACCCCTGAATTCTAGGCCGTCGAAGGTCAGATATTTCTGTTGAAACATATAAACCAACGTATCGACAGTACTGACTTGCACATTCGATGGAACACCGTAGCTATAAACCCTTAATTTTCCGTTTACAGGATTATAATACCACTCGTTTAACGTGTCCAGGGTTCGGCTGTCATTTTGTATAAAAAGGCCAAATCCGTCCTGCGCAGCGTAAGTTGACGTGGGGCCATGATCCAGTATGGTGCCGGCCTGCGATGTAATGTTGCTTCTGTCAATAATGTAATGATTCTTTCTGATCACAACTTCCGCTCCGGTCCAGTTTGTACCGCTCAATCCATTGCTTGTAATTGATTTGTCAGCATTGTGCGCCTGGTAACTTAGGTAGCCCGAATTGGGGTATCTTCCCATAGCTGTATTCGAACCATTTATAACAACCATATTGCAGGCGGCAGAGGAGGATACAGCCGACGTACTTTCCCAAATATTAGCTCCCAGGTCTGTCCACTTACTCACTGTAATAAAGCCGGTAACAACTGGTTTTGCTCCGGCGCCATAAGCCCCGATGGTAATCGGACGACTACTTGTACCCGATTTTGCAACGATTATTTGACCATAAAATACATCATTACGCTTGAGCAATACCATATCGCCCGGCTTGAGGCTGGGGAAAAACGAGTTTAGCTTTTTTAATGTTTTCCAGGGTGTGGCAGGATTCTGTGCCTGCTGCTTACTCCGTCTATCATCGCCATACTGAGTGGAGAAATAATAAGTCCTGGCATTCACTTTAAGTGAAAAAAGCAATAGAATCAGCAAAATAATGTTTTTCATGGTCACGCACACGCTGCTAGAACCTCTCAAAGAAGTCCTTTAGGCTACCCCTCCGTCGTTTTATATCTTTATTTATTGCCCTATAATATTCGTTATCATAATTATAACCATAGCCGTACCTTTCCTTTATAACACCGTTGAATACAATTTGCATGTTTTGAAATTGCTTTTCCGCGTTTAACGATTTGATGAACGGCAGCAAGGATTTATACGTAAATGCCTGCCTGATAAGATACAAGGTTACATCGCTCACACGTGATAAAGCTTTTGCGTCGGAAACAAGATTAACAGGCGGACTGTCAACTATGATATAACCATAGTTTTCCCGAAGCCAGCTGAACAGTTCATCCACTTTGTCAAGCGCGAGCAATTCAGCTGGATATTCCGGAATCTGCCCGCAACCTATGATATCTAAGTTAGGATTAACACCCGACTTTTGAATGATCTTCTTAACTGGAACGGTTCCATTCAGGTATTCTGTTAACCCCATCTGCGCATCAATGCCAAACGTACCTGCTATTTTCGGCCTTCTTAGATCGAACTCCAAAACGATAGTCTTTTTACCTGCAGCAGCTAGAATATGAGCAAGATTACTGCTCACAAAGCTCTTTCCCTCATTTGAAATGCTGGAAGTTACCAGGACAACCAGGCTACCCGGTTTGTTATTTACCAGGATATTCAGGTTGGTGCGTAAAGTTCTAAACTCTTCATTTAGCGCAACGTTATTCTTATTGGGTATAACAAGAGGTGATGAACTCTTTACGTAAGATAGCTCGCCTAATATGTGCAACGAAGTATTGTCCTCAATTTCCTTCGCCGTAATGACACGATTATTCAATTTGTTGCGCACCGATATCAATCCCGCAGGAAGCACTAATCCAAATATAAACGCTACCGCAAAGATCATTGATTTTTGCGAAGTGACCGTAGCAACATATGCGTAGTCTACTACCTGGGCATTTGTTAAAGTTGACGCATAGCTCATGGATATTTCCTCTTTTTTCTTCAAGAGGTAAGTGTATAATGTTTCTTTTATTGTTTTTTGACGCGTTTTGTCAAGCAACTCGCGTTCCTGGCCCGGCAGATCTTTTATCGACGATTCGACGTCAGAATTAATATTTTCTAATTTACTTCTGGCGTCCAGCAATGATGTTTTGATATTCTCGATGCTCTCCCGTATGTCGTTTTTGGTAGATCTTATTTGCCTGTCAATTGGTTCAAAAATCGGGTTTCGT
Source organism: Mucilaginibacter sp. (assembly GCA_035545315.1). Classification (GTDB taxonomy): domain Bacteria; phylum Bacteroidota; class Bacteroidia; order Sphingobacteriales; family Sphingobacteriaceae; genus Mucilaginibacter. Next base: position 305,086 of record DASZYQ010000012.1, read on the forward strand.
TCCGGCGTGGTCGCCAAAATTTTATCCCGCTGCAACTGAAGTTTCGATAGGTTTTCAATTAAGGTATTTAATGCCGGATATTTTTGACCCAACGAGGCGGATACATTGAGCATGTCCTGTGAAGAATTGATGTTTCTTTCAATTCCATCCATGACGTTCAATTGAACATTTACCTCGTTCAGTTTTGCGCCGTTATCGCGAACATTGTCAAGATAAGCCTTTGTTTGCGACGAAATATCAGTAAGTGATTTACTGCTCCTGTACTTCTCCAGGTCACTTTCCGAATGGTTCAGTTCGTCTGCAATTGAACCAATTCGTTTATCAATAAAATCTAAGGTGTTTCGGGCGTTAAGGTTTCGTTCCGTAATACTATATGCCTTGTAATTCGCTATCACATCGTTAATAATGTCCTTTCCGCGCTGTTGAACGTTGTCCTGTAAAGTCAGTCCAATTGCCGGGGCCAATTTATTTAACAAAACCGCATCGAGGTCCTTTTGGTATTTGCGCGCAACTTTGTTAGGATCACTAAGACTTATCGTAATTTCCGAGCCTGTATCCGCCTCCAAATAACTCGTCGGTTGCAGCTTCCACTTGCCCCAGTCATTGATAAATACGTCATTGAAAGAAAATTGTCTAAGCGTACCATCCGATTTTTTTAGATAGAAGGACTTTTGGTCCTTTATTTTGATAACTAGCTTGTGCCCCTGAAGTCCGCCTGTGGAGTCAAGCAATCTGAAAAGTATTGGACTATGCTTATAAAGATCGGTTTTTCCTAAACCATCTTTTTTCTGATAGGTAGCCCATAATTGCAGGTCGTTGACTACATGGTCTATGATATTCCTTGATTTTAAAATTTCAAGTTCACTTTCGGCCAGTTTGGGCGGATCCATAACATCCAGCTCATCAAGTGTTGACTTGTTATCTTGTGTCTTCGTCCTATCCTTTACAAGGAGGGTAGCTTTTATCTCGTAAATTGTTGAACTTGAAACTTTTGTATAAATAAATGCTCCGGATACGGCGATCAGCATAAATAATACAAAAAGTGGCCAATGGTAAAAGTATGTGTTAAGTCCTTCCCTAAACGTAGGTGAACCATCCTTTTTCTTCTCCGTGATAAGGGGAAATAGGTCCGAAAGCTGTGCGCACATGGTACGATCAATAGCAAAATCAAAACTAATATACCTCTTTTGTTTTAAAGTTTTAGAGAACAAGCACTTATTTCTATATTTTTCTCCATATCCGCTCGTATTTACGATAGGTGGATTCTTTATCAACGTCGGAAGCTGACCGGTTGCAGGCAAACCAGCAGCAATACCCGGCATTAGGAGCAACACGGAGAAGATTAGTAACTTTATAAGTATTTGCGATCGTTAGCTCAATATTTGGCGGTACAGATTCAAATTGCGCGTGGATGCTGATCCTTATAAAACCCAATATTTAGGATCAGCCAGCATTTACCGGATATAATCTCTACCAGAAACAATTTATGAAGATAGAACAGCTATAGGTGTAACCCATATGGTCAATAAAATTATTATACTCTCCAGGCAATTTGTTCGGTGGCTCAGGCAGCGAAGGCTGATCGGGTTCGGACGATACGGCCACGAAGCGTGTTAACGCAGGATTTCAATAAAAGCAATCAGAATAAAGCGCCCTTGTCATGCAAAGGATCGCTTTATTTATCTATTTGGCCGCAGCTACCTTTTTTGAAGTTGTTATTTTAGTAGCCGGTGTCTTTTTAGCGGTATTCCCGGCTTTTGCTTTTGCAGTAATGGTTTTAGTTTTTTCGGATGTTTTAGCCTCCTTAGCTTTTGATTCAATCGCTTTAATCTTGTGCGCAGCCTTGGCTTTTACCTCGGAAACTTCTTTTTGACTTGTCTTACCGGCAGACGCTGTTTTCGCATGCACCGCTCTTTTAACTGAGGTCGGCTTTTTCGCAGCCGTTTTGGAGGGAATAACTTTCTCCTTTAAATGTTCAGCGGTTTCAACTGTTTTATCTTTTACTTCTTCAGTTGTCTCTTTGGTGCCATCCCAAAGATGCTCGATAGTCTCTTTTACCTTCTCGAAAAATCCCTTTTCTTCCGGTTTAGATGAATTGGTGCTCATTGTTTTGATAGTTAGATGATAGTCCATAAACGATAGCGCTGACGATTTGTTTCATTTCTGCGTTGCAGAAATCGTACTTTTGCCGGCTATGAAGTTTCCGAAGTTTGCCGACATGATCTTATTTGAGGACGACGATGTGATCGTGGTAAACAAGCCGCCGTTCCTGAGTTCGCTCGACGAGCGGGAGGGAGGAGAAACTAACCTGCTGCGCTTAGCTAAAGGCTACTGGTCCGATGCGCAGATCTGCCATCGTTTGGATAAGGAAACTTCGGGCGCGCTGATCATAGCAAAAAATCCCGATGCATATCGTAATATATCGATACAATTTGAAAAACGGCAGGTAAAAAAGGTTTATCATGCTATCATCGACGGCACACATGTGTTTGAGAGCCTCAAGGTCGATTTGCCCATACTTAATTCAGGCAGGGGAAATGTCAGCATCAGTAAACAGGAAGGTAAAATCGCCGAGACCTGGTTCCAGTCGATCAGGTATTTCAAACACTATACTTTGGTCGAATGCCGCCCGGTTACCGGCCGTATGCACCAAATACGCATTCACCTGGCAACCCAAAGGGCGTCGATAGCGGGTGACGAGATGTATAAAGGCAAACCGGTCTACCTTTCCGCCATCAAGCGTAAATATCATTTAGGCAAGGACCAGGAAGAACAACCTGTTATGAAGCGCTTTGCCCTGCATGCGCATGAAGTTACCTTTAAGCTGATGAGTGGTGAAGAAATTACTATTCATGCACCATATCCAAAAGATTTTGAAACGCTGCTGAAACTGCTGGAGAAATTCGATAGTTAGTTGGCTGGTGATTAGTGATTTGTGATTAGTTAACCGGCGATAAATCACCAAAGGTTGCAAACCACGAGTCGCAAGTTAACCAGTCACTAATAACAGGTTAACGAATCACTAATACCCCAAAATCTTCAACACCTGTTTACTGTTTTGCTCCTCGCCGAATACTTCGAAATTAAACGTTTCGTCTCTGTTGCGCCGGATGATCACATGCTTAGGTGATGGCAGCAGGCAATGATGAATGCCGCCATAACCGCTTAACACTTCCTGGTATGCGCCGGTATTAAAGAAGCCCAGGTATTGCACCTTACGTGTTTTTGGCATAAATACGCTATTCATATGGGCTTCCTGGTTGTAATAGTCCTGTCCGTCGCAGGTAATGCCGCCCAGGTTAACACGCTCGTACTCGGAGTCCCAGTTGTTGATGGGTAAAAGAATATATTTCTGGTTCAGCGCCCACACATCCGGTAGGTTGGTAATGAACGATCCGTCCAACATCAGCCATTTTTCGCGGTCGTTCTGCTGTTTGCGTCCCAAAACTTTATATAAGATACCAGACGCCTCAGCAACGGTATATTTACCGAATTCGGTAATAATGTCCGGTTCAATAGTGTCATGTTCCGCGCAGATCTCCTTTATGCGGCTTACGATCTCGTTCACCATGTATTCATAGTCGAAATCGAAAACCAGCGAATCCTTGAAAGGCATACCGCCGCCGATGTCGAGTGTATCGAGATCAGGATTGATCCTTTTGAACTTGCAGTACAGCGTTACATATTTCTCCAGTTCATTCCAGTAATACGGCGTATCGGAAATACCCGAATTAATAAAGAAATGCAGCAGTTTTACCTTAAAATTAGGATTCGGTTCGATCTTGCTGGTATAAAACTCGATAACATCCTCCATGCGAATACCCAGACGCGACGTATAGAACTGAGAATTAGGCTGCTCTTCCGCAGCTATGCGTATGCCGAGATTACAGGGACTATCTAACTCTACTTCGTCATCGTAAATATTGAATTCCTCCTTGTTGTCCAGCACGGGGATGATGTTCTTAAACCCGTCATGGAGCATATCCACGATATAGGTTTTGTATTGATACGTTTTAAAACCGTTGCATATCACCGTCATGTCCTTGTTCAACACGCCTTTTTTCTCCAGCGCATCTATCATGGGCATATCAAATGCCGATGACGTTTCCAGGTGGATGTCATTTTTCAGCGCTTCTTCTACGATATGCTTAAAATGCGAGCTTTTTGTACAATAGCAGTATTTATAACTGCCGCGGTAATTATTTTTTACTATAGCCTGCTGGAAAAGAAGTTTGGCCTGCTGTATTTTTTTGGATACCATGGGAAGATAGGTAAAACGCAGCGGCGTGCCGTACGTTTCTATCATTTCCATTAAATTGAGGTCGTTGAAATATAATTCGTCGTCGATGATCTCGAAACCTTCCTGTGGAAAACCCACACTCAGGTCAAGAAATTCCTGGTAGCTCTGCATTCTTTAACTTTTTCGCAAAAATGTCATTTAATACGGATAATTCAGGGGTGCGATAATACAAATTTTATCGCTTAATTGTAAATTATTAAATTGTTAAATGGCTTATGGCTCATTGACCATGATTCATTGAAGATTTCGGCTATGAATTATAAGCTGCGCGGCAGATGCACTTCCGCCATCATACACCGGGCGCTGCCGCCGCCGTTCGCTTCTATGGTGCCTATATCTGCATATACTGGTTTACAGAATGAGCTTAAGATTGCTTTCTGTTCATAGTTCAACGAGTCCCATGCGCTTTTTGACATAACGAGTAGCCTTTCGCCGGCTTTATTTTGTACCTCCAGCATATTGCCGGCAAAATGGTTCATCTGGCCAAAAGTGATGGTAACGACTTGCTTCTGGGTTGATTGGAACGACGTCAAAACCGCTTCTTTTTCTTTTTTATCCTGGATGCAATCCATGCAGATGACTGCAAAACTGCTCGCTATGCACATCAGCACATTGGTATGATAAATATCCGTGCCCTTTTCGTCCACGGCGTGAAAAAGAACAGGTTTGTATCCGCTGTCGAGGCAAAATTCTTCCAAGACATCTCTATTGGTCCTGGGGGAAAGACAGGCATAGGCGATCTTATTCTCCCGGTCGAGCACCATGCTACCTGTGCCTTCAAGAAACTTATGCTCACGTTCAAAATGACTCAGGTCGATGACATGTTTTACTTTAAATTCGTCTTCCAGTTGCGTTATAATATCCTCGCGGCGCTCCAGCCGGCGGTTTTCGGCCATCATTGGGTAAAGAAATACCGTGCCATCTGCATGAAACGACACCCAGTTGTTCGGAAAGATCGAATCGGGCTTATGCGGCTCGGCGGTATCGTCAATTACGATCACTTCAACGCCGTTTTCCCTCAACAGGGCGACCATCTGATCAAACTCTCTTAGCGCCTTATCCTGTACCTGTTGTTGTACCGCATTGGGATTTTGGAAAGCGTTGCTGCCGGCCGTTTGTTCGTTAAAACCGAAATTCACCGGCCGGATCATTAGTATAGTGGATGTCGTTTGCTGATTGTTCATAGCTCATAGATTGTGGTTCATGGCACATTTGTCACATTTTGCAGATACTGCTATGAAAGATGAACCATAAACTATTTGCTTATATAATAGCGTCCCTCTGCAAGGGCATACTCATACAATGAAAACCACCGCGGGCACGGGAAAGTTCAGATGAAGGCATTAAAATTAGTGTATCCTTCATGTCGTGCGGCTCCAGTTCGCCTTTTTCAAACTTTTGCAGCAGATCAGCTACTTTGATGGCATCAAAGCCCTTCTTCTTAAAGGCATCCACCGTTTTGTCATTGCGGTCATAACCTAAAACCACACCTTCTTTTAATGCCAGCAGGTTGCACGAATCGGTCCATTGCTCGCGTGCATCATAAGGAAACTTATCGTTACCGGAATAAATAAATTTTGTTTTTTTACTGCTTTGCAGATCGTTTTCGCTAATATCGCAAAGCAGATCCTCCAGGCTCTTAAACACTTTGGGCTTCGACCGGCCCTTTTCAAATTGCACGATCTCGGTTCTGTCCTTCGATTTTTTTTCAGTAAACCATTTTATAGCATCAGTGTCGTCTTCGGAGCTTGAGCTGGCCGAAAGCGACCCCAGCATTACCCAAACATTCCGTTTTACTTGCGTGAAAATGGTATCGATATGCATATAGTCTCGCTTGTGCGGTATCTTTACTATAGTTACTTTTTTCACCACATCATTATCGAACAGTAGTTTCATCGCTTCGTTAGCTCCGCTTACAGAAGTACGCTCACTGCAGCCGATAACCACATGGTTAGGGCTTACCACCATCACATCGCCGCCTTCGAGCGTAGTTTTCCCGTCCTGGTCCTCGCCGGGGCGCAAAAAATGATGTACGATTTCGGGTATCTCCAAGATATTATCACGGTACGATGCAAATAACGGGTGATTAAAGAAAATGTATCTTGCCAGAAGCGTTTCGCGTGCGCGCGCTTTCTTTGCGGGCTTATTCAATAGCATGTAGTTATTGATGGCGATGCCGATATCGCGCGAAAAGATCAGGTTGGGGATAGGGGCGAAAATCATTTCGTCGTGACCCATAGCGCCCGAAATGAAGATCTTTGCAAGTTCGACCGGCGTTGTACCTATTAATTTTTGTTGTAAGCGATAGGTACAGTTTTCGATGGCGCACACCGAAGCCACCAATTTTTTCCGTATATCGTCTTCAATCAGTATGTCGGCCAGCAGCGATTGTATTTCAATCACTTTGAGCGAAGCGTGAAAATCTTTGTTGTCAGGTTTAAAAAAAGCCCGGTCACATTCGGGAGAATCAATCCTATTCAGTTTACCCTTGATCTTATCCGAATCGAGAAAATACATCAGCAGCTTTACATAATGGTCGTATTCGTTCCGCCGCATGGTGTCCAGGTGCACGATATCTTCGAACAGCCAGTCCTGGGCCTTAGAGGGTACTACTTTACCCAATCCGCTGTCGGGACTATGGATCAAAAGGCTGCGTAAATCGCCGATCTCGGACGTCACATCGATTTTAAAATCACTCTTCTTTTTGGTCATAAAGGCTATAATCAGGAACAAAGCTACCTTATTTAGAGCCAAGCGCCAAGCATCTGGAGTCAAGACCGAAGCTGATTGGGTTTAAATGCGTTAAAGCTACTTTTTCCTGCCTACTTGGGTCCTGGTTCTTCACTCTTGATTCTATTAATTACTTTTGCGCGATGAATTTTATTACCGAAGCTGTTGTAAAAGCCGTTAAAACGCTATACCAAACCGACCTGAACCTGGCAGATATAAACCTGCAGGAAACCAGGAAGGAATTTGAAGGACAGGTTACACTGGTTACTTTTCCGTTTACCAAATTTTCACGCAAATCGCCCGAGCAAACAGGGACCGAGATAGGGGAGTTCCTGAAAGATGAGGTTGAGGAAATCTCGGCTTTTAACGTCATCAAAGGTTTTTTGAATATTTCGTTATCGGATGCTTACTGGCTCGGTAAATTCTACTCTGAGATCCTCGCCGACGATTTTGCCCAATTCAAACCTAACGGCAAAAAAGTGATGGTCGAATACTCATCGCCCAATACCAATAAGCCGCTTCACCTGGGCCACGTACGTAATAATCTGTTAGGCTATTCGGTAGCAACCATTCTCCAGGCAGCCGGCTACGAAGTGATCAAAGCCAATTTAGTAAACGACCGAGGTATCCACATCTGCAAGTCGATGCTGGCATGGCAGAAATGGGGTAATGGCGAAACGCCGGAATCTTCTGGTTTAAAAGGCGATCACCTGGTAGGTAAGTATTATGTGCTGTTCGACAAGGAATATAAGCGGCAGATCGACGAACTGAAATCGTTCGGGCAAACTGAAGAAGAAGCTAAAAAGAATGCACCGATCATAAAAGAGGCACAGGAAATGCTTCAGCAATGGGAGGCGGGAAACGAGCAGGTGATCGAATTATGGAAAACCATGAATCTTTGGGTCTATGCGGGTTTTGCAGAGACATATAAACGCCTCGGCGTCGATTTCGACAAATATTATTATGAATCAAATACGTATTTATTAGGCAAGGATATTGTTGACGAAGGATTAAAGAAAGGCGTGTTCTTCAAAAAAGACGATGGTTCGGTTTGGATCGACCTGACTGCTGACGGTCTCGATCAAAAACTGTTGCTGCGGTCGGACGGTACTTCCGTTTACATGACGCAGGACCTTGGCACGGCACAGCTTAAATACGATGATTTCCAGATGGATGATTCGATCTATGTGGTGGGCAACGAGCAGGACTATCATTTTAAGGTTCTTTTCCTGATCCTGGAAAAAATGGGCAAAGCCTGGGCGAAAGGACTTTATCACTTATCGTACGGTATGGTCGACCTGCCTTCCGGTAAGATGAAATCGCGTGAAGGTACGGTAGTAGACGCCGACGACCTGATCGATGAAATGGAACAAACCGCACAAGCGCGCACCGAAGAGCTCGGCAAAGTGGAAGAGTTGACGGAAACGGAAAAACAGGATTTATACCATATCATCGGTATGGGCGCGCTGAAGTATTTCCTGCTCAAGGTCGACCCTAAAAAGCGACTGCTATTCGATCCAAATGAGTCTGTTGATTTCCAGGGGCACACCGGGCCGTTCATCCAGTACACGCATGCCCGGATTAAGTCGGTGCTAAGCAGGGGCTCCAAAGTTTTATCAGAGGAGAAGTCTGAAAGCTTGTTTCCTGCAGAACGTGAGCTGATTTTATTGTTAAATCAATTTCCGCCGGTAATTGAACAGGCCGCGAGGGACCATAATCCGGCGATCATTGCCAACTACGTGTACGAGGTAGCCAAAGGCTATAATAAGTTCTATCACGAACACTCGATATTACAAGCCGAAGATGAAGTGAAAAAGTTGTTTCGACTGCAGCTTTCAGCAGCGTCAGCCAAAATCATTCGTGAAGGTATGCGGTTGCTCGGTATCGAAGTACCGGAGCGAATGTGATGTCAGTTTACAGTTTTCAGTGGGCAGTTTGCAGTCAATTTTTCTGCCAACTGCAAACCGCCCAGTGCTAACTAAATTATTTCCAGTGCCCTCTGTGCCAGCGGTAGCCGCGATCGTTATGTTCCCATGAGCCTCTGACATAAGTACGCCCTCTGCGTTCATGTTCCCAGTGGCCGCGGTTATGCATATAGTGCCCGCCGCTCCAAACCCAGTCGTCACCAACCCACACAGCGCCGTCGTAAGGCGGTGCGCCGGGATCGTAAATAACGTCGGCGGGCTGATCAGACACATAATATTCCCCGGCGCAGGACGTCAGGAATAGAGATGCTCCCAAAGCTGCGATCATTCCCAATTTTGTTAATGCTTTCATAATTACGTTTTTGTAAGCAGTATAAAGCATTGACAAATAGAAATGCAAAAAGTTTAAGCGAATTTGTCGGCCACCACCAGGTCTTTGCTGCCCGGAGTATACTTATAGAACCCGTTTCCCGATTTTACACCGAGATGGCCGGCCACAACCATATTGATGAGAAGCGGGCATGGCGCAAACTTCGGATTGCCGAAACCATCGTGCAGAACGCGTAAAATCGCGAGGCAAACATCCAGCCCCACAAAGTCGGCTAGTTGCAAAGGGCCCATCGGGTGGGCCATACCCAATTTCATCACGGTGTCAATCTCCTGAACGCCGGCGACACCCTCGTACAAGGTATAAATGGCTTCGTTTATCATAGGCATAAGTATCCTGTTGGCAACAAAACCCGGGTAGTCATTTACCTCGACAGGGTCTTTTCCTAACTTTCCCGACAGATCCATGATCTGTCGCGTCACATCGTCACTCGTCGCATAACCGCGTATCACCTCAACCAATTTCATTACCGGTACCGGGTTCATAAAATGCATGCCGATCACTTTTGACGGATCCTTGGTAACGGAAGCGATCTGGGTAATTGAAATAGATGAAGTGTTTGAAGCCAGGATCGTATCTTTCCCGCATATGTCGCTCAGTTGGCGAAAAAGTTTTAGTTTAATTTCTCGGTTTTCGGTAGCTGCCTCCACAACCAGGTCGGCATTTCTGGCGCCGGATTGCAGGTCGGTGAAAGTAGAGATATTACCTAATGTATCATTCTTTACTTTTTCGTCTATGGCGCCCTTTTTAACCTGCCGGTCTAAATTACCGGCAATGGTGTGCAGTGCTTTCTGCAGCGCATCGTCGCTGATATCGACCAGGGCGACTTTGAAGCCACTTTGAGCGAAGGTATGTGCAATGCCGTTGCCCATGGTGCCCGAGCCAATCACCGTTATATTTTTCATAAAGCTGGTTTGAATAATTGTACTGCTAAGGTGAGGCAAATTCTTCACACCTCAAAATGGATGTGTCCGCCCGCGTCGATAACCGTTTTTTTATCAACTTTTTTATAATTCGGTATATGCCCCAGCAACTCAATGCCGGTGTGTTCAAGGATATAATCTTTAGTGTAGATATCCTTATTCCCGTTAAAAATTATACCTTTTACCGGTATACCATATTTTTCGAGCGCAAAGATCGACAGCAATGTATGATTAATGCTGCCGAGGTAGTTTTTTGAAACCAATACCACTTCCGCCTCCAGATTTTTGATCAGGTCGATGATCATAAAATTCTTTGCTAACGGCACCATCAAGCCGCCGGCTCCTTCGATAATCAGCGTGTTATCGGTCTCGGGCAGAACGAAATTTTGCGGATCAATAACAACGCCGTCTATAGCGGCCGATTTGTGCGGCGAAAACGGCTGCGTAAGCCGGTAAGCCTCCGGGTAAAACCTCGTTATCTGATTGGATATAAGGTTTTTCACCGATAAGGTATCGCTTTTGTCGAGGTCGCCTGACTGCACCGGCTTCCAGTAATCAGCTTTTAATATTTCTAAAAGAATTGCCGAAACCAGCGTCTTGCCGATACCAGTTCCAATCCCTGTCACAAAAAAGCGCTTATTATCCGGCATGACTTATTTTAATTAGAGTATCTGCCAGCAAAATTAATTCTTCGCTGGTATTGAACGAGTGCAAAATAACCCGTAGTCTTTCAGTACCGGCCGGAACGGTAGGACTTAGTATCGGCCTCACATCTAAACCGGCGGCTTGCAATTCAACTGCCATCATCTTTGTTTTTTCGCTGCATCCTATAATGAGGCTTTGTATGGCGCTGTCGCTGGGGAGTAATTTTAACCCGGTAAGGCCTTGTAAGCTATTTTTGAAGCGAGCGATGTTCTTTTTTAGTTTATCTACTTCAGCGCCGGAGTTTGGCAGCATTTGATAAGCCATACGAATAGCGGCCAGCTGATGAAATGGCGCCGCTGTGGTATAAATGAACGACCTTGAAAAATTGACCAGGTACTCGCGCAACGGGTTCGAACCTAATATTACCGCTCCATGGCAGCCTAAAGCCTTTCCAAAGGTTACAATCCTGGCGAACACCCTATTCTCGATCTCCAGTTGGCAAAGCAGCCCTCTTTCATTCAGACCGACGGCATGCGCCTCGTCGACGATAACGCTTGCACCGTAGGCTTCGGCCAGGTTCAGCATTTCCGGCAGGGGAGGGCTGTCGCCATCCATCGAGTACACGCTTTCGACCGCTATGTAGCACCGGCCTTTGGCGTTCCTGAGCTTTTCCTCCAGGCTTTGCAGGTCGTTATGCCTGAAGCTGTAACGATTGGCAAAGCTGAGGCGCGCACCGTCGATGATAGAAGCATGGATCAATTCGTCGGTAATAATCGTATCGCCTTTTTGCGGGAGACAGGAGAACAACCCTACATTGGCATCGTAGCCCGAATTATAGATCAGTGCCGCTTCGGCGTTATGAAATTTGGCTATGTCGCGTTCAAGATTTTCGGTATAGGACAAATTTCCGGATAACAACCGTGAACCCGTAGAACCGTTTAACCCGGTACTTCGGGACGTGATTTCATTCTCGACTTTCTGGTTCAATATGGCCGATCGCGCAAACCCAAGGTAATCGTTCGAACAAAAATCGGCAAGGCCGCTTTCAGGCTTTAAAGCCCTGTAAGTACCTTTTGCTTGCCTTTCCGCAAGTTTTTGCCTGATCATATCCTCCGGACGCTCCAATGAGATAGAATTTTGTCAAAAATAAAAAAAGCGACCCAAAGGCCGCTTTAAAATATTGTGACGAAAAAAGGCCTCAGTTGCCTCCGCCGCCCTGGCGCATCCGGTTCATCCTTTCCTGCATCATCTTATCGTACTCAGCAGCCTGGTCGGGTGTCAAGATCGCTTTAATCTTATCGTTAGTAGCCTGCATTAACGGGCGCATAGATGAAAAATCACCGCCTGCATTGCGTATGCTATCTACTTTGGCAGACAGCGCCCGGTAAATAACAGTAACTTTAGCTGTCTGATCGTCAGTAAGCTTCAATTGCGTTTGTAACTGTTTCGCCCTTTCCTCGGGACTTCTTCTCATGCCGCCACCTTGTGCACGGCTTACTGCTGTTAACCCCAAAAGGACACAGCATATCAACAAAAATTTTTTCATCATTTAGTTTTTTATCTATGATAAAGTTATGGGCTTATAGTTTAAACGCACCCGTGTAACTTAATTGTTGCCTTGTTCCAGTTTTGAGATCGAACGCTGCATTTGCGCCATCATCGATGTCAGGCTTTCCATTGTCGGTTCCGGTGCGGGCTCGGGCAAATGCGTTGAAATATAACCTTTCGCCTTCCAAATTTCCAGTATGTCCTCGCCGTTTATTTCGTACGGTTCGTAAATCGGGTTGTCGGATACCAGCTTAAGTTTTTTCTGATCCCTGAATTTCCCGGTTACGCGCTTATAAACCACGCCATCGTTTTTGGATACCACCACATAAGTTTCACCCGATTTCAGGTCGCTCCAGTTTTGCAGGTATTCACCTATAATAATAGTACCGGAAATCAGCGGCAGCATAGAGTCGCCTTTGATCTCAAAAGCACGATAGGTACCATTTCTGAACATCGGCAGATGAAATTTCGGTAGTTGCGCTACATATTCCGGGTCGGCATAGCCGTTCAGGTAGCCGGCGCTCGCTTTTAACGGCACCATTTCGATATTCTCATTGTCGTCCTTGTCGACCGATATGCTTAAAATGCGCAGGTTGGACGGATCACCCTTGGGTTTCGGCGCCCATTTTTCGTCTATCGTCTCGTTAATGAAATCATCAACGGTTATATCAAAAAACGATGCTATGTTTTTTAGTAAATCATACTTCGGCTCCGCCCTCTCTTCTTCGTAGGCGCCTACAAGCGATCTTTTGATACCTATCTGGTCTGCAAACTGTTGCTGGGTCAATCCCTTCTTTTTCCGGAGGAATTTAATATTGGACGAAATTTTTGACATAAAATTTGGAATTGCTAAAATTATTAGTAACTTTATGCTCATAAAATTAGTAATTATTTTTTATCCACCAAATTTTTATTTCTATGAAACGCTTTATTTATATCATAACCGACCGGAACAGGAATAATTTGCACGTGGGACTGTGCTCCGATTTGTTAAAGACCCTGCAATTCTACCAGCAAATGCCGACGTTATTTTTTGATAGCGCGCAGCAGTTGAACCGGCTGGTTTACTTCGAGGAAATCAATAACGAAGAGCAGGCGATGGAGCGTTTCCAGTTCGTAAGTACATTTACACGCCCGCAAAAAGAAAAGATGATCAGGTCTGTTAACCCTGACTGGATAGACCTGACCGTCGGACTGAATTTTGAAAATCATAACAGGGCAAGAACTATGATCCGCCCGTCGGTAAGCGCAGCACGCAAACTGGTTACTTTTTAATAAATTTCAGGGCGCCCGAGTTCATACAATAGCGTTTGCCGCCGCGGTCGGCGGGGCCATCGTCGAAAACATGGCCAAGGTGCAGGCCGGTGCTTTTCTCGACCACCTCGTCGCGCTCCATTCCAAGGCTGTAGTCCTTAACGATGGCGATCTTTGATGCGTCGACAGGTTTTACAAAACTTGGCCAGCCCGTATGGCTGTCGAATTTGTCATCCGAACTAAACAGAACCTCGCCGGTAGCCGCGCTGACATAAACCCCCTTTTCGTGATTATTCCAGTACGCATTATGGTAAGGAGGCTCCGTACCCTTATTGACCATAATCTCATATTGACCGGGGGTAAGTATCTTTTTCCAGTCGGCAGCGGTTTTCTTCTTTGACTGAGCCCGACTGATCTGTGCACCCGATACCAGGATTGCGCAAACTACTGCGATAAATATTTTGAACTTTTTCATACCAGGATTTACGTAAGAAAACCCGGCGCGGTTTGCCGGAAGGCTTATCATGATCAAGGCGTGGTATTTGGCATCAAAACGCTGCCGACAACGTGAAGTACACCGTTACTTTGCTCTACATCGAATTGTGTGACAACGCTTTCACCGCCCTGTTCGTCGGTGAGTACAATATTGCGGTTTTCGTTAATATGGGCAGTTAATGTGCCGCCTGAAAGCGTTTGTAACGAAGCCTGCCCGTTGCCGGCTTTTATCTGCCTGGCAATGTCCTTTGAGCTCAGTTTTCCCGCGACTATATGGTAATTAAGCAGTTTTACCAGGTCGGCCCTATGCGATGGCAACAGTAGGGTGTCTAATACGCCTGCGGCCAGTTTTTCAAACGCTTTATCCGACGATGCAAAAAGTGTAAAAGTGCCCGACGTTAAATTTTCCATCAGCCGGGCGCTGTCTAAAGCTGTTACCAGTATCGAAAAATCGCGCGCATGCGAAAGATTTTCGGCAATGCTTTTGGCCGAACTCATTACAGTACCGCCGATATCCCTGGTTTTAAAAGTCCCGTGTGCAGCGGTATCCGTTTGTTGGGCCAGCACCAGCAAACTGCTAAAAAAGAATATTACGGTTAAAGTTATTTTTTTCATCTCGATAATACAGGGATACGCAAGCCAGTTTTACCATCCCGGAGTGAACCCTAAGCCGAATACCGGTTTGCCGATGTCGGTCCTGTTAAACGGCACGGCCAGGTAAGGCTCGAGCACGAAATAACCAAACAGGTTAACACGTAATGATATACCCGCGCTCAACGCCGGAACTTTTGAATATATCGGGTTGTAGACCTTGTTGCCATGTGAATCAACCGCTTGCTGGCTGGTACTTGGATCGATAACGGGGGTATAACCAAGTATGCTCGGGTTGGTTTTAAACTCTACCTTGTCGTTGTTGTTCCAGGCCAGACCGGCATCGAAAAATGCGTTCAGTTCGGTAAAAAAAAATTTCGATTTTATCTGTGACAACTTTTCGGGGCCGGTAAACGGTAAACGAACCTCAAAATTGGCAATTGCTATATGGTTGCCCGACAGGTCGTCGATAGTAAAATTGTTCGTCGGCGTTTTATTACTGCCATTGTAAAAGGTTTGCGCCTCGTAGCCACGGATATAAAAAGGATAACCCAGGTACAATGGATAAAGCTGGTTGGGCGCTCCAAACCTGCCGTATCCGTATAATCGCGCTGCTAAAGTTATCGGCTGTAAGCGCCAGTATTTGCGCAGATCTATCGTAGGAGCAAAGAAGCTGTAAGTACCGAAATCATATTCCGCCTGGATGCGATAACGGAAACCGTTCAGAGGCGAGGCGACGCCGAAGTACGAGTTGTCGCCTACCAGCGCCGTATTCAACTGGTATATGGTGAAAGGAATTAATTGAATACCCCCATTATTTGGATCCCTGTTGTAGTCGGAATTAGCTATATGCTGGTGGACATAGCTATTCAGGATGTTGCCCAGCGTATCGTAATAAGTGCTGTACCTGTCGACACGATAATAATAGCGTGACACACCGGTGCCAAATTCGATCCTGTTAATTTTGGAAAGCGGGTAGGAGGTAAACACATTCACCTGGTCCTCAAACGCACGAATAATATCATACCGTTCCTGGTAAGCAGGTACTGTTGTCGTATTGTTGACCGGGTACGTTGTTTGTACTATGCTGTAGTTGGCAAACTGGTAAGGAATGTGCGATACACCTACGCCGAAGTTCCAGCGTCCCTGCTGATTAATATAGACGAAAGCACCGCCGAAATCGTATACCTGTCCATTTACATCCAGGCCGCCGTAGATGAGGTTGCGCCCGAGAATATCGCTAAAAACGCCCTGGACACCGCTTGACAGGCCTGCGCCGAACTGGCTCACCGAGGCGCCAACGCCGCTGCTGGCTAAATAGTCGAGTTTGAACTGCGGGCGATACGGCGTCAGCCTAATCGAATCGGCGGGAATGCGTTTATAGGCCAGGAAATTGTTCAGGTTAGAATTGATCAGGTCGACCCCGACGGCCTTGAACGGCGGCAGCATCGCGGCGTCAAAATTCACAGCCTGGCTATCCACTACTTCCGGCTTAAATTCAGAAGCTTTGGCGTTGTACAGGATATATTTTTGCGCGTTGTAATACGAATAGACAATATCGTCGTTATCGGAAATACTTATCGCCGGCGAATACTCGGTAATACCGCAAATGCCGGTAAACAGGTTGGTCATTTGCTCAACCTTGCCGTCGGCGAGCGTATAACGATACATGTTGCGGAATCCGTCCCTGTTCGACAAAAAATATACCTGTTTGCCGTCAGCCGAATATTGCGGATCGAGGTTATTGGCGCCATCAAATACTTTGATATCGGTGATCTTGCCTGTGGCCAGGTCAAGTTCGGCCAGGTTAAAGGTAATGTCCTGTGACAGCGATTTGTCGTAGGTGGTCCTGTCGCTGCTAAAAATGATCTTTTTACCGTCCCGTGAAAAACTCGGCTGGTAATCGGTGTACTTGTCGTTCGTCAACTGGCGTATCTTTTTAGTGTCGAAGCTGTACATGTACAAGTCGCCCTGGCCTTCGGACATCCCCTGGAAAACGATATTGTTGCCGTCGGGCGACCAGCTCAGGTTGCTGAACTCTTCAGCCTTGCCCATCGAAATGTCGTTTAGGACATTACCGTCCGGCACGTTAACGATCAGCATACGGTTACGCCCGTGACTAAAGATACTGAATGCAAAGCGCTTGCTGTCGGGCGACCATGCGCCGGCCGACTCGATAAAATTAAATTCGTCTATCCGCGTATTGGATATCTTGCTCGTCAACTTTTTTATTAGCCGGCCTGTTCGGGCATCGGCTAAGTACAGGTCGATCGTAAAAAGATCTTTTTCTGACAGGAATGCCAGGTATTTTCCATCAGGACTGATCGCCGGAGCCACATTCAAATCGCCGGCATTTTTGTTGTCGATGATCTTTCTGCCCACAGGCTTTTGTTTTGCCGTATCCTTTGCCAGCGACTGATAACTGGACTGGATTGCGTTCTTCCATAAATTGGATAAAGTCTTGTCATCATAGCCGAAAGTGCGCCTTATACCATATTCCAGTCCATAGCGGGCGGTGTTCTTGAAGAACGGAACGATAACTGTATCGCCATAAGTCGACCCAACGAACGACCAGAACGCTTCGCCGTAACGGTATGGGAAATATTTATTGGTCTCGGTCAGGTCGCGGATAGTAGGGATATTTTTATTCAGGTAAGCATCCCTGATCCACATTGCTGTGTAGGCATCCTTTTTCCCGGTCGAAAGATATTCGGCCATACCTTCTATCATCCAGAGGGGCATATTGCCCAAGTTTTCGTAATTCGTCGAATCGTGCCCGAGCAGGGTATGATACTGGAAGGCATGCACCATTTCGTGACCGATAACATGGCGCGTCATCTGGTTGGTTTCCATCACCGGCATCACAATTCGATTTTTCAGGCCTTCGGTAACGCCACCCGTTCCAACGCCTATTTCACCGTCTATCGCGGTTGTCTGTTCAAAATCGGGATGGTCAGCATATAAGATGATCGGGTTGGGCTTCCTGAAGGTATCGCGAAAAACCTGCTGATGAATGGTGTACCAAAGCTCGCTTTCCTGCGCAAAACGTTTCAGCAGGCTATCGTTCTTCATGTAATAATATATCTCGAAGTGGGGCGTGCGGTATACCTTGAACTTTAAGTTTTTATAACGCACCTTATTCTGCCCGAAATACTGCGCCTTGGCATCAAAGCTGAACAACAGTATAAAAACAAAGCAAAGCGGTATGACTGAATACTTTTTTATCCGGAAGAAGGCCTGGTAAAATTTATTCATGTTCGGTTTATAAGCAGTACGTTTTCAATTTCGGTTTCGTTTACCGGCGTGCAGGCAGTTCACAGCGGAAATATAACTGTTCAAATCCAAAAAATATTATCTATAGTCGAAATTTAACATATAAACAAGTTACCTGTCGTTTGCCTGCGGCGGGTTATTGTCCGGGTTTTCACCATCCTTTGGCTTGGATAGCGATGACGTATCCACGGGAGCCAGGTTCATCGTATCAACCGTTGTGCTGTCGGTATCTATACGCGGCGAAGGACAATTGTATTCTTTGGTAATCTTAGTCCACGGTTTCGGAAACAACCCATAAGTGTAACCTGATTTAGGATCGGCATACACTTTTTCCATAAAACGCGCAAAAATGGGAAGTGCGGTATGCGAACCCTCGCCTGTTTCGGATGAGGTAAAATGGACACTGCGATCATCGCAACCCACCCAAACGCCGGTTACGAGGTCTTTGGTAATACCCATATACCAGCCGTCGACATATTTAGACGAAGTGCCTGTTTTTCCACCGATCTGGTTGTCTTTTTTCCATAGCCCGGGATATTCCCACAAAGCCTGCGAAGTTCCGCCAGGTTCTTCCATGCCGCCTCGAAACATGTACAGCATCAGCCAGGCCGTTTCATCACTCAAAACCTTGGTGGTTTTAGGTTTGAATTCTGCAACTACATCTCCGTCCTGGTCGACGATCTTACTTACCAGGATCGGGTCGATCCGATTCCCACGGTTTAAGAATGTACTATAGGCCCGTGTCATTTCGTAGACTGAAACATCGTTGGTCCCGAGGGAAACAGAAGGGACGGACTTAAGCGGGCTTTCGATGCCGCATTTGTGCGCATAATCCACTATCTTATCCCAGCCCACTTTTTCGGTAAGTTGTGCGGTGATAGAGTTGACCGACTTCCCCATTGCCCAGCGCAGCGACATGTCCATGTACGAGAAATGAAAATCGGCGTTTTGCGGCGACCATACCTCCGGCTTGCCATTGTCCATAAAACTGATGGAAACCGGCTTATCGGTAAATTTGTCACAAGGGGTAAAGCCATTATCCAGCGCGGTAACATAGGCGAAAGGTTTAAATGTTGACCCTGCCTGGCGTTTCGCCTGGAATACGTGATCGTATTTAAAATATCGATCATCGATGCCGCCTACCCATACCTTTATTTCGCCCGTGGTTGGCCGAATGGTCATCATGCCTGTGTTTAGAATACGGGCGTAGTATTTTATCGAATCCTCGGTAGAAAATAGTGTATCCCTGTCGCCTTTCCACGAGAATACTTTCATCTTATGTTTGACCTCGAAGAATTTTTTTATTTGGTTGGTGTCCCCATGGAATTTAAGCTGTACCGATTTGTAAACAGGTAAACGCTGTTCTGACTTCGACACAAAGTCGGGAATAATCTTCCCGTCGAGGTCGCGCCAGGGGATGCGATTGCCCCACAGATCGTAAAAACGCCTTTGCAGCATCTTCATCTTTTCGGCCACCGCTTCTTCTGCGTATTGCTGCAGGCGCGAATCGATGGTAGTATATATTTTCAGGCCGTCGGTGTACAGGTCGTAGTTATTATCCTTGCACCATTTATCCAGCCACTTGGCAACCGCCGCACGCAGGTATGAGTCGCCCTGCGATTCGTCTTCAACGTAACTCAGGTCGAGGTTCAGGGGCTCTTTGGTATCACTGTCGTATTCGGCCTTCGTGATATAATTGTATTTCTCCATTTGCCCGAGCACCGTATTGCGACGCTCGACACTTTTATCAGGATTTCTTATCGGGTTGTAGGTTGAAGTCGCCTTCAGCATACCTATCAGGAGAGCAGCTTCGTCCGGGCTGACTTTATCAGGGGTTTTATTGAAATATTTTAACGAGGCTGCTTTTATACCGAACGTATTGTTACCAAACGGGACCGTGTTAAAATACAGCGTCAATATCTGTTGTTTATTATAAACGTGCTCGATCTTAAACGCTGTCAGCCACTCTTTGCATTTAAATACTATGGTTCGCAAAAGCGGGATATGCCTTGCTACCCCCTGGGATTTTCTTTTCCGCGTTTCGAACAGGTTTTTGGCCAATTGCTGGGTAATGGTACTCGCCCCGCGTTTGTCGCCTTTGGCTGTCGAAAGCATGCTGGTAAAAAAGGAATAAAAGTCGACGCCACCATGCTTATAAAAACGAACGTCTTCTGTGGCTACCAGGGCATTGATGAGGTTAGGGGATATGCTCTTGAAATCAACAGGCGAACGGTTCTCGCGGTAATATCGTCCTATCAGCTTCCCATCTGAATAATAAACTTCGGACGCGACAGAGAGTACAGGATTGCGGATGTCGTGCATATCGGGTGAATAACCGAACAGTCCGAGGAAATCGATTTCGATTGCGCAGAAGAAGATGATAACAAAATAGACGAGTATAACTATATAGCGAAGAAACCTGTTTTTTATTTCTTTGAACATTGGGTAAAGATGTAAAATTACGCCGCTAAATCATAAAGGCACGGCAAATATATGAACAACGGCATATAACGGCTTAAATTTTAAACTAACTTAGCTTATCGCTGTATTTCTTATGATGAAGCACCTTGCCGATAAATTCAGGATTACGAACGGGGAAAAATTTTCGTTCAAAGATTTCGATACCGCTTACACTGGCGACTATAACAAAAAAAATGGGGATGATGTTTTAGCTCAATTAATAAAACAGACGGCCGAGGTTGAAACTGAATTGTACGCGTCCAACCGGTACGCCTTGCTGATCGTTTTCCAGGCGATGGATGCGGCAGGCAAAGACAGTGCTATTAAGCATACCATGTCGGGCCTGAACCCGCAGGGCTGCCAGGTTTGGAGCTTTAAACAGCCCAGCGCAGAGGAATACGACCATGATTTTTTATGGCGGCATTACAAGGCATTGCCCGAGCGGGGCCGGATAGGTATACACAACCGCTCACATTACGAGAATGTGCTGGTCACGAAAGTACACCCTGAGCTTTTGGCTAAAGAAGACCTGCCTGAGCCTTTCAGCTTAAAAGCCATGGGAGCTGAATTCTGGAAGCATCGTTACGAAAGTATCCGAAGCTTTGAAAAGCATCTGCACTATAACGGTATGATCACTATCAAATTCTTTTTGCATGTTTCAAAAGACGAGCAGAGAAAGCGTTTTTTAGAACGAATAGACGATAGTGAAAAGAATTGGAAATTTTCGTCGGCCGACGTACACGAACGTGCGTATTGGGACGACTACATGCGAGCTTATGAAGAAGCGATAAGAGAAACGGCAACACCCGAAAACCCATGGTATATTATCCCTGCCGATAAAAAATGGTTTACGCGGATAGCGCTTTCCACGATCATATTGCATACGTTGAAAGACCTTAAACTGAAATACCCGGTATTGCCCAAAGATGAACAAGAGCGCCTGCAGGTAGCTAAAAAAAAGTTGGAAAAAGAGTAGAAGCGCCCCGATGGCTGCCGGGGCGCATGCTACGGATCATATACCTTTGAACATGGTTTGCGCCTTGTCTCCGATAAGCGGAATGGGTTTCTTCTCGCCGTTGATGGCGCCTATAAAGCCGATGATCCATAAAACAAACAAGCCAATGTAGATAATCCAGTTTAGTAATAGCGCAATGCTCGCCAACCCCAATGAAAGCGAAAAGATTAGAGCGGTTACGATTACAGACCAAACGATGTATACGCCAAAACTAAAAATGTAGAACAGCAGCGTTTGTCGCAAATGATAGCTGCCCAGTTCGGTTTTCTTATCATTGTGCATCGCAAAATATGCGATAAGCCACCCGATAATGCTGAGGTAGCTGACGATGGCCACATTTTTGCCATTGTCGGCTGTTGTCGAAATGTTGTTTTCCGGTTCCATCTGGTAATTGTTATTAGGTTAAATACCAAGTAAATATAACTAATTATCAGAAAGATACAAGTCCCATTTTAGTGTTAGACTGGGCGGATCATCCTTCCTATTTTATACCGGCTTTATTATTTAATGGTTATTTCATCTGCAAAAATGTAGGATGGTTGCCCCTTGCTCTCGTGCCAATCGGGTAGGGGGCCGTATTGTTTGGCCACGATCTTGATATACCTTGTCTGCAGGTTCAGGTTTCCTGTAAATTGTTGTGTCTGTACGTTCAGGTCTCTAATATCCACACCAGTGTTCACCGAGGCGGCCAGTTTATAATTATTGCCGTCGTCCGAAACCCAGTATTCAACCGTTTTCGGGAAAACGATCCACGACCTGGTATCCTGCAGCGTGCCCAGGCTTACCGTGCCGACCGGCTTCACCCGTCCCATATCGACCACGGCCACCAAGTCATTCCCCTGGTAGCCCTGCCAGTGGCCCAAACGCCAGTTTACCGTGCCGCGGAGCCCGTCGATCAAACTTTCATCACCCTGGGCAGGATAGTTGGCCAGGTAATGTGTAAGCAGCGTAAGCTTAATATCATCCCTTATTTTCACAAACGAACCCGAGTCGACAAAACTTCTTTTCCCATCTTTCACGGCAATTGCTTTAACGGTTGTATTCGCCGATATTGCAATAGGTTTAGTGTATAAGGCTGAATTGGTATTTGGTGTCGAGCCGTCGACCGTGTAGTAAATCTTCGCGTCCTTGTCATAAGCGCCAATTTGCAGATCGAACGGCTTTTTGAACGATGGCGAAGAGGGCGTAAAGTACGGATTAGATACGATCAGGCTATCGCTTATTCTGGATACCGGTTTTTCCAGTTCCTGCATAAACAGCTTGTTTAGCAGCCTCCCGGTGTACACATCCAGCTCGCCGCCGTTCGCAATATCTTTATTATCGATATACAGTTTATTGTAAACGTCTTTATTGAGCGACATCCCTTGTATGTATACATTCTGAAAACCAACTCCCGAACCTGAATTGGTGATCGTGAATTTTTTACCATTCTCCAGATTGATCACCGCTTTATCAAATTGCGGTAGGCCAAGCTGGTATTGTGTCTGTCCCGGGGCAATGGTGTACAGGCCAAGCGAGCTCATTACATACCAGGCCGACATTTGACCGCAATCTTCATTTCCCGACAAACCGTCCGGTTTAATGTCGTATTCTTCACGCAGGATACGGTTTACGTAATACTGCGTTTTCTCGGGCGAATTGGTAAAATTGTAAAGGTAGGCCATGTGATGACTCGGCTCATTTCCATGCGCATATTGGCCGATCAGGCCTGTCACATCCGCCTGTTCCCGACCGCTTAGTTTAGCATTCGTTGTGAACAATTCGTCCAGTTTGGATTCAAATTTATCCGCGCCGCCCATGCGGTCGATCAGTCCGTTCACATCCTGCGGCGTGAGGAACGAATATTGCCAGGCATTACCTTCGGTGTAGTTATTATTTATATCCGTAGGATCGAATGGCTCGTACCAGCCGCCGTTCACGCGTGCCTGCATAAAACCGTTCTGGTCATTATATGAATTTTTCCAGTACTGAGCGCGTTTAATATATTCGGCATAATCCTGCGGCTTGTTTAGCATTTTGGCCATTTGAGCTATGCACCAGTCGTCATAGGCATACTCCAATGTTTTCGAAACCGATTCATGCTCGTCATCAGCCAGCACTACACCATTTTTGCGGTAGACGTCCAGTCCGAACTGGTTGCGGTTTACCGCCGCTTTCATCGCTTTGAAAGCTTCTTCAGCGTCAAATCCCCGTATACCTTTGGCATAGGCGTCGACGATAACCGGGATGGAATGATTGCCAACCATACAATAAGTTTCGCTTGATGCCAGGGGCCATATCGGCAATAAACCTCCCTGTTCATACATTGCCAGGAAGCTTTTGATAAAGTCGAGCGTACGTTTCCGGTCGATGATGGTGAACAGCGGGTCTTCGGCGCGGAAAGTATCCCAAAGCGAAAAGACCGTATAATAGTCAAACCCGCTGGCCGTATGTACCTGCTGGTCGAGGCCGCGGTACTGCCCATCCACATCGCTGTATATGTTAGGCGCCAACATGCAATGATAAAGCGCAGTGTAAAATACAGTTTGCCTGATCTTTGACCAATCGGTTACCTTAGGCTGCGCTTTATGCTGCGGGCGGTTGTAGCCTGCAGGATTATACCCTCCGGCGTGTTCCTGTTCGCTGCGGGCAGCTTGCGATACCTGGGGCGCGCCGCCTTCCACCTGTATTTTGTTGAGTTCGTAGTTCCAGTCGGCTTTAGCTTGTTTTTCTACTTTTTTAAAATCAAAGTCGGGTACTTCTGCATCCAGGTTTTTAAGGGCTCCATCGGCGCTTACCGACGATATGCCAACTTTTGAAACCACTTCGCCCGGGTTATCGAACTGAATATACATCTTGACATTTTTTCCCTCGACCTTGTTCTGACCAGGCTGTAACTGGTCGTTTAGTGCAATACCGTAGGATTTAAATGGCTTTGAAAACTTCGCATAGAAGTAAATATATTGATCCTGGGCCCAGGATTTCGATCTCCTGAAACCCCGTATTTCATGGTCGTTGACCACTTCGATCCACGAATCGAGCACCTCGTCGCGATGCTGCAGGTCGATGATGATATTTGCCTGTTTGGTGCCGGGATAGGTATAACGGTGTACGCCAACGCGTTTGGTGGCGGTAAGCTCGGCTTGAATGTTGTATTTGTCCAGCCTTGTGCGGTAATAACCAGGCGAGGCTGATTCATTTTTCTTTTTAAAGCCGGATGCGTAATCGGTGTTCTTAAATTGAGGTTCGCCCGTAGTCGGCATAAACAGTATGTCACAGTAATCAGCAATGCCCGTGCCGCTCAGGTGAGTGTGCGAAAAGCCGTAAACTAAGGTATCCGTATAATAATAGCCCGAACAGCCGTCCCAACCAGTCAAGCGCGTATCAGGGCTAAGCTGTACCATTCCAAACGGCACTACAGCGCCCGGATAAGTGTGGCCATGGCCGCCGGTGCCGATAAACACGTTCACCAGGCGGGTGTAATCGTTTTTCTTTTGGGCCGACGCAGTGAAAGCAGGCAATACCAAAAGCAGCGAAAGAGCGACGCGGTTAAATATTCTCATTTTTAGCGCAGGGGATTATAACAAACTAATCTGGCGCAAATTAAAACAGTAAACGCGGATTAAAAATAAAAAATAAGGATTTATACGCCCGGTTTAAGGTATAATCTTAAAATGCTCGGCATCCTTCAAAAACGGCAGCGTACGTCGTGTCTTTAGCAACTCATCGCCGATTATAGAAAAAGTATATACGTCCTCCTCATCGCGTTTGTAATAAACCGTGTTGCCTTCGGGGGTGATACAGGTTGACTCACCTGAATGGTAAACCTGGTTACCATCGTGCCCTACGCGGTTGACGCCGATTACATACGCCTGGTTCTCGACCGCGCGGGCGGGTATCAGGGTGCGCCAGTGCAAAGCCCGGCGCTCGGGCCAGTTGGCTACTATGATCAGCAGATCGTAATTTTCGTCAACATTACGCAGCCACACGGGGAAACGCAAATCGTAACAGATCACCGGGCAGATTTTCCAGCCTTTAAGTTCGACAATGAGCCGTTTAGTGCCGGCAGTGTACGTTTTTTGCTCGGAGGCCAGCGTAAAGAGATGCCGCTTATCGTAATAATTGTAGCTGCCATCCGCATTCATCCAGATCAGCCGGTTATAGCAGTGCCCGCCGTCGGTAACAATAATGCTGCCGGTAACCACGCAGTTAAATTGTTTGGCCATTTTATGCATCCAGTGCATGGTTTTACCGTTCATCGGCTCGGCAAGCTGCGCCGCGTTCATGGTAAATCCGGTGCTGAACATTTCGGGCAGAATGATGAGGTCGGTCTTTTCCCGTATACCGCCGCTCAATCGTAAACCGATATTCTGCAGGTTCTTGTCTATATTTTCCCAGAAAAGATATCCCTGGAATATGCTGACCTTGAGGTTCTCCATAGGCTGTGAGTTTACTTATGGTTAATATTTGTTGCTCTAAAGTTACACTTTTATCAATCTCTCAACGGCATTATCTAAAGTTTCTTGCCTTTTGGCAAAACAAAAACGCAAAACGTGGTGGTCGGTACCCCTGGTATAGAATGCCGAAACAGGTATCGAGGCTACGCCAAAATCTTTGGTCAACCGGGTAGCAAAGTCGGCATCTTTTTCATCGGTTATCCTGCCGTATCTCACCAACTGAAAGTAAGAACCAGAACAGGGCAGCAATTCGAAACGCGTATTTTCGAGTCCTTTGCGGAAGTGGTCCCGTTTCTGCTGGAAAAAATCCGAAAGATGGAGATAATGATATTCGTTTTTTAAATATTCGGCAATCGCTACCTGTACCGGCGTGTTTACGCAAAATACCAGGAACTGGTGGATTTTTCGGAATTCGCTCATCAGCGCAGCCGGAGCCATGCAATATCCCACCTTCCAGCCGGTGGCGTGAAAAGGCTTGCCAAAGGAAGCAATGATGAAACTTCTTTGACTGAGTTCAGGATAACGGGCCGTGCTATGATGAGTCTGGCCATCATAAATTAGATGTTCGTAAACCTCGTCGCTTAGTATAAAAATGTCTTTATCCTTCACTATCGCCGTAAGCGCGTCAATGTCGCTTTTTTGCAGTAAAGTAGCGGTGGGGTTATTCGGCGTATTCAGGATGATCATCCGCGTGCGGCTATTGACCAGCTTTTTTACCAGGTCCCACCTGATACTGTAATCGGGAGGTTCCAGCTCCAGCGATTTTACGATCCCTCCGGCTATTTTAATCGCCGGCGCATAACAATCGAAAGCCGGTTCGAAGATGATAACTTCATCGTTGGGATTGATCACCGTTGCAATGGCCGTATAAATAGCCTGCGTACCACCCGCTGTAACGGTAATTTCGCTGTCGGGGTTATAATATGCTCCGTATAATTTTTCTGTTTTTTGACTAATGGCTTCGCGAAGAGGCAAATAACCAGCCATAGGCGCATACTGGTTAAACCCATGTTTCATTGCCTGGTTGACCAGTTCGATCAGTTCGGGCGATGTGTCATAATCGGGAAAGCCTTGTGAAAGGTTAATAGCGCCTGCCTCGCTCGCCAGCGCCGACATGACCGTAAAAATAGTAGTGCCTGCCTTGGGTAATTTAGAATTAACAGATATCATAGAAAGGCTAAAGTACTGAATTATTAAAAAGGCTCGCCCTCAAAAAGCATAAATCCCCGCTTTTTTGTCTGGCGGCCCCATCCTTTATTCCGGAAGATAATATAGCTTACGAAATAACCCGCCAGCGTTCCGATAAGCAGGGAACTGAAAGCTGCCATTGAACCAGGCGAGAAATCCAGGCGGTGCCTCCTGAGCATATCATAGATCATATACAGAATAAATGCGAATACCAATGCAACAGGAAATAAGCCCGCGAGTTTTTTATAATTCGGGATAAACAGGCAGGTTAGGAACACCCATGTTCCGAAGCTAAAGACAACTATGCCCAGCCGAAAAAATTGCATCAGCACATAGATTCCTGTTGTATAGCCGATGATTTGTGAATAACTAATAGCAAGGTAAAAGAAAGCGCCCGCGACCAGCGTCGCCAGGGGAAAACCGAATATCCATCTCAGCACCTTCATTTTATAAAACTAAAAAATATTGCCGTGTTTAGCTTACTAATGACCGCTTCTTGCGATAACGGCTTTTTTTTGCTTTATCAGCACGCTGTCAAACATCTTCTGCTTTTTGCTTTTCGCTTTTGGCTTTCAGCTTGAATACCTAATTTAGTCGGATGAAGCCTGCCAAATATCTACTCCTGTTTATCCCAGTCGTTTTTTGCCTCTCGTGTAGCTCAACCAAGAGTAATGTCCCTCTTGTCGGATTCGTCGACGCCTTTGAGGATGCCACCATATCGCAGGCGCGCACAGGATTTACCGATGCCCTAAAAAACGGCGGCTTCAGTGAAGATCAGCATAATATAAAGATCGAATACCGGAATGCGCAGGGCGATATCCCAACCCTTACACAGATCGTAACTTACTTTGTAACTGAAAAGGTTGATCTATTGGCAACTTGCACCACATTGTCGACCGTTACTGCGCTTCAAAAAACCAAAACCATTCCGGTTTTTGCGATGGTATCTCCCGTACCGGCGCGAATGAATGTATTGAGTGCGACAGGCGCCGCGCCGCCAAACCTTTATGGCGCATTAGAGGATCTCAATTACATTGACACCTCATTCAATATTATACCCAGACTTTTAAAGCCAAAAGCAGGCAAGCTGGTCATCGGCATGATCTATAATCAATCCGAACCGCAATCGGCGGATGCGATGAACCGCATTAAATCGCTCGCAGACAAGGCAGGCGTAACGCTTATAGCACTGCCGTTAAATTCGTCGGCCGACGCACAACTCGTCACTCAATCGCTGCTCAGTAAAAATATCGACGCTTTTTTTGCAAATCCCGATAATACGGTATTTGCATCTTTCGAAACAATATTGAAAAGCTGCAACCAGGCCAATGTGCCGATTTTTACCAGTGAAGCCGGCCTGGTAAAGAGGGGGGCGGTGGCCGCGTTCGGTGCCGATATTTATCAGTGGGGCTACCAGGCAGGGCAGCAGGCCGTACAGTATTTAAAGACGCATAAAACCGATGGGCTGAAATGGGAAATGGTTAAAGTTCGCAAGCGCGTTTACAACCCCGCTGCCGCTGCCAGGTACCATATTACCGTCCCGGCAGATTTTCTACCTGTTAAATAATGGATTTTTATCTCTCGACACTCATACAGGGTCTTTGCTTGTCGGCGATAGCGCTGGGGATTTTCATTTCCATGAAGATATTTAACATCCCCGACATAACGACCGACGGCAGTTATACGCTTGGCGGCGTGGTTACCGCTAAACTGCTCGTTTTGCACCAGCCGGTATTCGTAGTACTGCCGGTTGTGATAGCAGCCGGCGCCCTGGCGGGAACCGCCACAGGACTGATCCATACCAAGCTGAAAATAAATGCACTGCTGGCGGGCATACTGGTTATGACAGCTCTTTATTCGGTAAACCTGGAGATAATGGGCCGATCCAATATTCCGCTTGGAAATTTTCCATCGATATTTAACATAGTGAATTTTTCGTCGGATCCCGACCGTAATACATTTTGGATAGTATCGATCTTCGCTGTTGTAACCACATTGATCATCGGCTATTTGCTGAAAACCGACTTTGGGATAGCCATGCGGGCGACAGGTAACAGCGAGTCGATGGTGCGGGCACTGGGTGTCGATACCGATCGCATGAAGATCATCGGCCTGGCGCTTGCCAACGCCTTAACGGCCCTCACCGGATACCTGGTAACAGAAAATCAAAACTATGCGGATATCAGCATGGGTATCGGCATAGTTATAACAGGCTTAGGCGCTGTTATTATTGCCGAAACATTTATCAATTGGTTCCGGACTACCTCCGTATGGTTCAGTTTGATATTGGTACTGTCCGGTGCGATAATATTCAAATTCGTCATAGCGCTCATTTTAAGCCTCGGGATCGATCCGACACTGCTCAAATTAGTAACCGCAGTATTTGTATTGCTCATCGTCAGTTTGCCGAGGCTGTCTTTCAAAAGCTCGTCATGATCAGGGTTAGCGATGTTCATAAGATTTTCAACAGGGGTAAAGCCAACGAGGTTAACGCGCTGGACGGCATCGACCTGGAAATAAAGGACGGGGAATTCCTGGTCATCGTAGGTTCGAACGGTTCGGGCAAAACTACGCTGCTCAATCTCGTCGCCGGAAGTTTTTTACCAACCTCCGGTACCCTTGAGATCGACGGAAACGATGTAACCAAACTGCCGGATTACCGCCGAAGTGAATGGATAGCGCGTGTTTTCCAAAACCCGCTTAGCGGCACTGCGCCCGACTTAAGCATACTCGATAATTTCAGGCTGGCTGCTATCCGGACAAAGCGCAAAGGCCTCTCCATCGGCATCAGCGACTCGTTTAAAAAAAATGTAAAGGGAAAGATCGCTACGCTCGGCATGGGGTTGGAAAATAAGATCGAGCAACCCATGGGTACATTATCGGGCGGACAGCGGCAGGCGCTTACCCTGCTTATGAGCGTTATGGATACCTGCAAGGTGCTGCTTCTGGACGAACCTACCGCGGCGCTCGATCCGCGATCGGCGAATATCGTGATGCAAACGGCGGATAAGCTGATAAAAGAATTTGGTCTTACCGCAATCCTGGTTACTCACAATCTTAAGGATGCTTTTGTTTACGGCAACCGTATTATCCAAATGGCTGGCGGAAAGATCATGAAGGATATAGATGAAAAAAATAAATCCGATTTAAAACAAAACGATCTGTTTGATTGGTTTGCATAATATTTTGATCGTATGAACAGCAGATTTGAACCTATTGACGATGCCTACGAATTGGCTGAAGGCTCTATAATAAAAGGAAAAGAACAGGACGAACTGTTCCAGCTTGGGGAATACGACCCGGATAAAAAAGGATACCAGGCTCATCCATACGAGAACGGCCGGCGCATGGACGACTTCGCGGTTCTGATAACCGAAAGTGAGCTGATGGAGAATTACCTGGTAGAAATGGCAAAAGGTGATCGGGAAGATGTATCCACTGATAACCTGCCTTCGGATGGCGCAGGATAATAAACTTACGATTTTTTTAAAAAAATCGTAAGTTTATTATCACATCTTTCTAAATTTCCCTCACGATTTTGTATCTTTGCAAAAAAGATACGAAAATGCTGCGTTTGAAATACTTCCGCCTCATCAGCCCCATGCGATCCAATGGATCAGGACGGAAGGACCGGGCATTGCCAAAACTCTTCTGCGTTCCTGTGTAGCGGCAGGCTGCACGTCTATCCATTTGAAATGAATTTATGATTTAATTAATATGCCCAAAGGGCGAATTGTGATGTATTGTTATGGACATTTATTTGAGTTTAGAAGAGAAGTTTCTGAAAGCGCTTGACAAGATCAACTACGGTAAAACGCCGAAGGCGCTGCAATTACTGAATGAGATTATTGCAGATGACCCGTTCTACGCGCGTGCGCATTACCAGTTGGGTAAGATTCATTATTACGATATAAACGATTACCAGGCTGCCGGTTACCACTTCAAAACATGTATCGAACTGGAGCCAGCCTTTCCCGACGTGTATGAGCACTACCTGCGTTTGCTGGTCTTCCTGGGTATGGATAAACAGGTGCATGCTGTAAAGGACAGAGCCTTAATTGTGCCGGGTGTGAATAAATCGTATATCCATTATCTTACCGGCCTGCATGCCGAAAAGAAAAGGGAATGGAACAATGCACTTGCTGCTTATCACGAAGCTTTTATGAGCGCGGTTGGCAAGCATGATAAAGAAACCGCCGAAAATTGTATTGCACGGGTGAAAGCCAAAGACCACCCTTCGGTTAGATATCACTATGAAGTTTCGAACTAAAAAAAGGCCCAGAGGGGCCTTTTTTTGTATACTATTCAAATCATTTTTTGTAAGTGATCTTGTAAATGGCTCCCTTGGCGTCGTCGCTTACGTACAGCGATCCATCGGGGCCCTGTGCCAGGCCGCAGGGACGATGCATAGCCGAGCCTTTGGCTTTATCCTCGGCCGTTCCGGCGAAGCCGTCGGCAAAAACTTCCCATTTACCGGATGGCCGGCCATTTTTAAACGGTTGGAATACGACGAAATAGCCTGCCTGCGGTTCCGGTGCACGGTTCCATGAACCATGGAAAGCGATGAAAGCTCCATTCTTATATCTTGCCGGGAATTGGTTGCCAGTATAGAAAAGCAAACCGTCCGGCGCCAGGTGACCGGGATACGCAGCCACGGGGTTAATGGCGTTTCCGGTATACGGCTTTTTACCGTCGCCGCCATACTCAGGCATTAATATTTTTTTGTGCTGTATCTGGTCGTAATACATATAGGGCCAACCGGCGTTGTCCCCTTTCTTCAGTGCATACATACATTCAGCAGGCAGTTCGGCCGATTGCTTTGCATCAAAATACTGCGGGAACAGGTCGTGCAATTGGTCGCGGCCGTGCTGCATTACAAAAAGCTGGTTGTCTTGTGTATTCCAGGCGAGGCCGACCACATTACGCAAACCGGTTGCATAGCGGATACCATTGTTATAATGTTGGTTGAGTTTGGTTGCGCTGAACTGCCAGATACCGGCCGCCGAATCCAAAATGGGGCAGCCTTTTTGGCCGGGTGAACCTTTCGTGCGGTCCTTCACCTGGCATGCGTTGGAATATGCGCCAATATTGACGTAGAGGTGGCCCGCATTATCAAGACATATGGCTTTGGGTTCGTGTTCTCCGCGCGCTATCAGCCCGCTAACAACCAGTTCGGGTTTGTTGGGATTGATCACTTCGTCCTTTGCATTCAGCTTAAAGCGATATACCGCCTCGTCGGAAGAAGCGTACAGGTAACCGTTCTTAATCCCCACGCCGGTACCGGCAAAATTGCCGAAACTCATTTTTACGGTAGCCTTGTCGCCGTTCTGGTGTAAAAGCAAGGTACCCTTGCCATTTTCCAGGCCGCGAAGCCTGGCATAGATCTCATTTTGCGGGGTCACCGCGATATGTCTTACACCGCCGATATTTTCGGCGATCATAGCAGCATGGAAGCCTGTAGGCAGCTTCAGGCCGGCATTAGCGGCCTCATCGGGAGCGTTCTTTAACGCGAACAGCGTTGTGATTCCAGCTAAAGCAAGGGACGACAACAGGATAGTCCCCAGGGTGTTTCTTTTCATGATGTGTGAGTTTGATTACCAAATGTAATTGTTTATACAACACATACCGAAATGTGTTTTGTATCAAACCGATGACAGTAAATTCAGGAGGCTGCATTTTTAAAATAAAATGACAAAAACGGCACCTGAATTTGGCGTAATTGCGTTATATACTCGTTTTTTATAAAAATAAATCAACACATTGCCGCTACGGTTATCTATATATGAATGTACGTTGTGCAATAGGAGGTGAAAAATGTATGCTGACCGCCACGTTTGAACGGGGCGGTTCGCCCAAAGGGGCAAAATATACGGTTTCGCGGGATGGCGAAAAGATCGGCGCGATCATTCGCTATCCCGATGGCAAATACGGCCCTGATGGTAAGTGTTCGCTAAGTCAGGAAGACATCTATAGCATCGGCGCTGCTATAGATGAGCTAAATAATAACGGCCTCAGGCCGTAACCAACCGTCATTTGCGGCGTACCGCCGATAAATTCGGCATGTTGGTGCAACCGATAGTTTGAACAGCAAATGTTTACCTTTGCTGCGATGATCACTAAAGAACAGGTAGCGGCAGATTACCAAACCATACAAAACGAAATATGCAAGGCGCTTGAAGAATGCGACGGGCAGGCGCATTTTGAGGAAGAACTGTGGGAACGGGAAGGCGGCGGGGGCGGCCGGACACGGATTATCCAAAATGGAAACGTTATCGAGAGGGGAGGCGTCAATTTTTCAGCCGTACATGGGCATTTACCCCCGGCTATGAAAAAAGCCCTTAGCGTGGAGCAGGATGTTTTTTTTGCAACCGGCGTTTCCATCGTCATACATCCCAACCACCCGATTGTGCCCATTATCCACATGAATATCCGCTACTTTGAGATGCCGGGTTCTGACGTCCGCTGGTTTGGCGGCGGAATCGACCTGACGCCGCATTACATTATCGAAGAAGATGCTAAATTCTTTCATCAAAGCCTGAAATCGGTTTGTGATCAGTTCAGTACAGATTTTTACCCAAAATTTAAAACCTGGGCCGACGATTATTTTTTCATCAAACATCGCAATGAGACACGCGGCATAGGCGGTATATTTTATGACCGCCTGACCGCAACCGAAAAGCTGACATGGGAAGATATATTCAATTTTTCCAAAGCAGTAGGCCGAACATTCGCTCCAACCTATATTGAATTAATTAACAGGAACCGCACCAAGCCTTTTACTGAAGCGCAGCAGCTTTGGCAATACCAGCGTCGCAGCCGTTATGTCGAGTTTAACCTGGTTTACGATGCAGGTACCAAATTCGGGCTTGAAACCGGGGGGCGCATCGAATCTATCCTGATGAGTTTGCCACCAACGGCCAAATGGACATACAACTATCAGGCTAAATCGGGCAGCGAGGAAGAAAAAACCTTATCTTTACTAAAAAAAGGTATCAATTGGCTTTGATGAGAAGAATTGTTCCTTTCGTATTGTTGATTATCGTCACTTCAGCTTTTTCAGGTGAAAAAGGCCTGAAAGGCGCCTGGATCTATGTCGGCGGAATTTACAACGGAAAGCAGGAGGGCGCCCCGAACGGTTATTCGCTGGAGCGCAAATATAAGTCTGATACCTTTGAAGCTTTTGGCGTTGAAGAAGGAGTAAAACCGCAAAAATATGAAGCCGGTACATATCAGCTAAAAGACGATACCTGTATTGAAATACAAACCTACAGCAGCGAACCATCCAAGCTGCTGAATATACCTGTTCGTTATGTCTACGAGATCCGCAACGATTCGCTTATTCTGAAAGGAACTTTGCCAACGGGAATGGTGGTTGAAGAGTATTGGAAACGTAAAAAGTAGTCGTAAGTACTAAGTCTTAAGCCTGAAGTCGCATGCTGAAACTTCCATTTCCCGACTCAAGACTCAGGACTTAATACTTTCGACTACCCCATTTTCCATCTAACGGTTTTGTTAAAATCTTACTCACATTCCGGCTTCAATGTGCATAAAAAACCTGTCCCAAACTGAAGTATTTTCGTAACTTCGCAGGTCGCTTTGGAGAACTTCTCTTAAGCTTCGTTATAAACACGATTCTACACTAAAATTTACAATGGCTGACGAAACAGGAAACGGCAATCTACCACCAGAAGACAGAATAATTCCGATAAATATTGATGAAGAAATGCGATCAGCTTACATTGATTATTCAATGTCGGTTATCGTATCCAGGGCGCTGCCCGACGTACGTGACGGTTTAAAACCCGTTCACAGGCGCGTATTGTATGGCATGCTCGACCTGGGCCTGAACAACAACAAACCCTATAAAAAGTCGGCCCGTATTGTCGGCGAGGTGCTGGGTAAATATCACCCGCACG
Source organism: Mucilaginibacter sp. (assembly GCA_035545315.1). Classification (GTDB taxonomy): domain Bacteria; phylum Bacteroidota; class Bacteroidia; order Sphingobacteriales; family Sphingobacteriaceae; genus Mucilaginibacter. The sequence continues at coordinate 340,173 of DASZYQ010000012.1, forward strand.
GCGATACATCGGTTTACGATGCCATGGTGCGCATGGCGCAGGAGTGGAGCCTGCGCTATCCTTTTGTGGAGGGGCAGGGTAATTACGGCTCGATAGACGGCGACGAACCGGCGGCCATGCGTTATACCGAAGCAAGGCTGCAAAAGATAGCCGAAGAGATGCTGGCCGATATTAACAAGGATACTATCGACTACCAGTTGAACTTCGACGACTCGCTGGAAGAGCCGACCGTTCTGCCGGCAAAAATACCCAACCTGCTGGTCAACGGCGCTTCGGGCATTGCGGTAGGTATGGCCACCAATATGGCGCCGCACAACCTGAGCGAAGTGATCGACGCCACGCTGGCGCTTATAGATAACCGGAACATCGAGGTTAGCGAGCTGATGAAGCACGTGAAAGGCCCCGATTTCCCCACCGGCGGCATCATCTATGGCATGGAAGGAGCACGCGACGCTTTGGAAACCGGTAGGGGCAGGGTGGTTATGCGCGCGAGGGCCGAGATCGAAACTTTTGGCAACGACCGCGAACGAATAATCGTGACTGAGGTTCCATACCAGATCAACAAGTCGCAGATGATCGAACGCACGGCCGAACTAGTGGAGGAAAAGAAGATAGAAGGCATTTCGGCTATTCGCGACGAATCGAACCGTGAAGGTATCCGTATAGTTTATGAGATTAAACGCGATGCCAACGCGGCTATCGTTCTCAATAACTTGTTCAAATACACCGCGCTGCAAACGTCGTTCAGTGTTAACAATATTGCGCTGGTGCATGGCCGGCCAATGCTGCTGAACCTGAGGGACCTCATCCATTATTTTGTTGAGCACAGGCACGAAGTAGTTATCCGACGCACCAAATTCGAACTGTCAGAGGCCGAAAAACGCGCGCATATACTGGAAGGTTTATTAATTGCTCTTGATCACCTGGATGAAGTGATTCAATTGATCAGGAGCTCTAATACACCAGAGGAGGCCCGCGATGGTTTGATGGAACGCTTTGGACTGAGCGAAATACAGGCCCGCGCCATCCTCGATATGACCCTGAGGAGACTGACCGGACTGGAGCGCGACAAAATTAAGGATGAATACGCCGAACTGATGAAGCAGATCGAGTACTTAAGGTCGGTTCTGGCGGACGAGGGACTACGGATGCAGATCATCAAAGATGAACTGACCGAGATAAAAGACAAATACGGCGATGAGCGGAAGACCGAGATCGTTTATTCGTCGGCTGAAATGCAGACGGAAGATTTTATCGAGGATGAGGATGTGGTGATCACAATTTCGCACGAAGGCTACATCAAACGTACTCCGCTTACCGAATACCGGCGCCAGGGCAGAGGTGGCAAAGGAGCCATCGGCAGCAACAGCCGCGATGAAGATTTTATTGAGCACTTGTTAGTAGCGTCGAACCATAATTATATGCTTTTCTTTACAGAAGCCGGACGCTGTTTCTGGCTCCGGGTGTTCGAGATACCTGAAGGTACCCGTACATCGAAAGGCAGGGCTATTCAGAATATTATTAATATTCCGAAAGAAGAGAAGATCAAGGCCTATATCAAACTCATTACATTGAAGGACCAGGAATACCTGGATAATAACTTCATTATCATGTGTACCAAAAAAGGTACCATCAAAAAGACTTCGCTCGAGGCTTACTCACGCCCGCGCGCCAACGGTATCAACGCCATCAATATCAATGAAGGCGATACGCTGCTGGAAGCAAGCCTGACCAGCGGCAGCAGCGAAATCGTAATGGCATTGAAATCGGGCAGGGCGATACGCTTTAACGAGTCGACCGTCAGGCCGATGGGCCGTACCGCAACTGGCGTTCGTGGTATAACGCTGGAAGACGATAATGACGAGGTTGTAGGCATGATCGCCATCGACAACCCGGAAACAACTGTACTGGTAGTATCTGAGAAAGGGTATGGCAAGCGTACCGATATAGACGACTATCGTGTTACCAATCGCGGCGGTAAAGGCGTTAAGACGCTTAATATTACTGACAAGACGGGCAAACTTGTTGCCATAAAAGATGTTACTGATAAGGACGACCTGATGATCATTAACAAATCGGGCATCATTATCCGTATAGCCGTAAGCGAACTGAGAACGATGGGGCGCGCCACACAAGGGGTGAGGCTTATTACACTGAAAGAAAATGACGAGATTGCCTCGGTGGCGAAGATCGAACACGACGAATCGGAAGAGGAAGACAACAATGGAGAAACTCCTGAAAATCCGGATGCCGGAACCCCTGCCGGCGACGAAACAGAATAAAACTGTATGACTGGCCGTAAATTATTATCGCCATTAATCATTTGCTTGTTGAGCGCTTCGGTTTCCTTCGGGCAAACCGAAGTGTTTAAGAGTGTAGTAAATAACCTTGCGTTTTACAGGCAGAAAAAGGATCTCAAATACCTTGCAAGCGCCAAAAAATCCGTCGACAGCCTGATCAAAACAAAGGCCGATTCGGCCAACCTGGAAAAAAACGTCTACAAGGCGGTTGTTTACTCGAGCATCGTATACATCGATTCGTTGAACAAACTGAAAGAACCGGCTAATTTTTTCCCGCAGGTTTGTAAGCTTGTAGACAGGCTGTCGGCGGGCCATAAGATCTATCGCTACCAGGCCGAAATGGATTATGCCCGTAAGTGCCTGGCCAATGTTTATGTGCGCCAGGGCTTCAAATACATGGAAGTTTCGGACTACAACAACGCGATACGCGTTTTTCAGAGGGCGCAGGTTTATGCGCCTGATTTTAACCAGTTGAACGCGTATATCGCTTATGCCAACAACAAACTTGGCAATCTGCTGGAAGGCGCAAAATATTATACGGATCTGCTGAAAAAGGATAGTACCACTGCTGAATATATAGAGGCGGCCTCCAATACCTACAAAGCGATCGGCGATACATCCAAGGCGCTGCAATTATTAAAAAGGGGCAGAAACCATTTGCCCGATGACAAATTTCTGCTGCTATCGGAAGCGAATATCTACAATAACCGCAAAAATTACCGGGAGCTGGAGCCGTTGTTGCCCGAACTGCTGGATGAGAACAGCAACAATGCAGAGGTTAATTTTGTTGCTGCAAATTGCTACGACCATTTGAATAAATTTGATAAAGCTGAATCGTTATATTTACATGCAATTGAATTGAACAGTACCAGTTTCGACCCGGTGTATGACCTTGGTTTACTTTACTTTAGGGAAGGCTTGCTAAAGCATGGAAACGATAGCAGGGACGATCTGGCAAGGGCCGGGCAGTGGCTTGAAAAAGCAAGCGAAATGTCGCCTACGGACGTTAAATGCCTCCAGGTGCTGGCAATGGTATATACCAAAACCGGCAATAAGGACCAGGCCGACCGCATAAATGAAAAATTGAAATTATTAACCAACCAATAAAACATGAAAATCAGACTTTTGACGACAGCCTTACTGGGATTGATGTCCCTGAGTGTATTTGCACAAAAAGGCGAGCTTAAAACTGCAGACGAAGAATATCAAAAATTTGCCGGGATAGAAGCAGCCAATATTAAGCTGGCCATGCCTTCGCTTATGAATGCGAAAGCTTCCATAGACAAGGCTTCGACCAATGAGAAGACGGCTAATCTTCCTCAAACCGTGGCTCTAAAAGCGGCCATTTATGCATCGCTTGCTTTGCAGGATAGTACGACAACGCAGGCCGCAGAAATAGCAACCGCACTGGACGCAGTTAAAAAAGCCAAAGAACTTGACACGAAGAATGAATACAGCAAATATATCGATCATGCCAAGGGCGAGCTTGCGCAACTGCAATTAAACAAGGGTGTAAAGGCATACCAGGCAAAAGACTATCATGGCGCCTATACGGCCTTTGACGCTGCCCGTGAAATATTGCCCGACGATACCACCATTGTTTTATATACCGGTGTATCGGCATATAATGCCAAAGATTATCCTAACGCTTTAAAAAACTATAACCACCTTGTTGAAATACCAAATTACAAAGGGGCTGAAAAAATTTACCAGGACCTGCCGACGGTTTACCTGATGAATAAAGACACAGCCGGTGCAGTAAAAGCCGCATCCCAGGCAGTTGCTAAATTTCCAAACGATGCCGCGTTGCGCAAGGAAGAAATTGAAATAAGCCTGCAGGCGGGTCAGCAAAGCGATCTGATCAGCAAGATCGACGCCGCAATTAAAAATGACCCCAACAATAAAACCCTTTATTATTATGCTGGCTTAACTTACTCTCAGATCGCCGAAGGGCAGGATGCAAATCTTAAAAAACTGCTGAAGGCTACCGTAAAAGCAAAGCCAAATGCAAATCCTATGACCGATCCGAAGGTGCAGCAACTGGAACAATCGATGGACGACACTTACGGTAAAGCGGCAGACTATTACAAAAAAGCCGTTGCAATAGACCCAAGCTATTTTGAAGCCGCCCTTAACCTGGGATATGTATCGGAAGCGCCGGCTATATACACCTATAATGCCGCCCAGCAAATTCCGGTTAACATGACCAAAGCTTATAACGACGCTATGACAAAATCGGCTAACCAGTTTGCAGTGGCAAAACCTTACGTATTGAAAGCTGTCGATTTGAATCCGAAATCAGTAGACGCCCTGACTAATCTTAAATCGTATTACCTGGGTGTAAAAGATGCTGAGAACGCCAACGCAACACAGAAGAAAATAGACGCGCTGAAATAATAGGGGCGTATAAATTAAAAGCCTGTTTAACGACGGGCTTTTTAATTTCGGTTATTACTTAACATAATATTAATTATGAGAAAAAATCATCATATTGAATTGTCGCTCTAAAATTGTGTACAAACAATCTTATTGTTGAATTCTTTTTGCGGGAGCTTCTTCATAAATTTCAGATATTTAACCGTCATGTTGGTATCTGCTAATGTATTGAAATGGGCGCTTCGATTTTATCCACCGCTTTTTTTTCAACGCATCTGGGTTGTTAGTATCGACGACGATTTTACCGGCGTAAAGGTTAAGATCAATAAAAGCCTCATCAACAATAATTATAATAACTCGATTTTTGGCGGCACTATTTTTTCGGCTGCCGATCCGTTTTATCCTTTAATTTTCCATCAATATCTTACGCATAAAGGTTATCGTGTACGCGTGTGGATGAAAGCTGCCGAAATACTGTACCTTAAGCCAGGCCGCAGCGATATTTTTTTTACGATAAAACTTACCGGCGACGACATGCGCGAAGCCGAAGAAACATTGGACAAAGGCGAAAAATATATCAAAATTCATCCTGTTACAATGTATGGCCGTAGCGGCGAATTGTGCGCTGAATTAAAATGTGAAATATACGTCCGGAACTTAAGACCAGATGAAACAAAAACTGCCGTATCGATATGACGAAAACCATCATGAACGATAATGCGTTCCTTCAAAAAGGATATGTTATATCCACAGATAAAAGCCTGATAGATTTTGACCGGGTTTATCACTTCCTGGAAAACGAATCGTACTGGGCCAGCGGAGTTACAGCCGAAAGACTGAAAACCGCAATTGAGAATTCAATGTGTTTCGTCATTCTAAAGCAAAATGAACAGCCTGGTTTTGCGCGCGTTGTGACCGATAAGGCCACTTTTGCTTATATTTGTGATGTTTTTGTACTAGGCGAGCATCGCGGCCTGGGTTTATCTAAGTGGCTGATACAATCCATTATCCGGCACCCCGATTTGCAAGGATTGCGCAGATGGTCGCTGGCTACACTGGACGCGCACGGCCTTTACAAACAATTCGGCTTCGTTCCCCTGAGTAAGCCCGACAGATGGATGGAGATCTATACACCTTATAAAAAACAGTGATCATGAGAGCGGGCGATGTCAAAAAATTAATCTTCGAAGGTGAATGCGTGACGCTGGATTTTAAAAAAACCATTACCAGTTGCGAAAAAATTGCCCGGACCATGACAGCGTTTGCCAACAATAAAGGCGGCAGGCTGCTGATCGGCGTGGCCGACGACGGCAGCATCAAAGGTGTAAAAGCTGAAGACGAAGAACGCTATATGATCACCAAAGCGGCTCAAATGTTTATCAAGCCCGCGATCGAACCAAGATTTGAAGAAATATATGTGGACGACAAGCTGGTGCTAATGGTCGAAATTCCTGAAAGTGATACTAAGCCTCACTATGGTTTAGCCGAGGATGGCAAATGGTGGGTTTATGTGCGGGTAAAAGATAAAAGCGTACTGGCAAGTAAAATCGTGGTCGAAGTATTGAAGCACTCGGCGGATGACCAGGGCGTGCTGATCGAATACTCGGCCAGTGAGAAAGCGCTGCTCGAATACTTACAGAAAATGGATCGCATTAATGTAAGGGAATACTGTAAGCTGCAGAAGTTGAGTCGCCGAAATGCACAACGTATCATTGTTAATATGGTGCTGTCGGGTGTCATCCGCGTTCACACCACCGAAAAGGAAGAATATTATACGGCCGCGTAATAGAGTCTTACGTCGGAAGTCCTGAGTCTTAGGCCATGTCCCAAAATGACTTCCGATTAAGGACTGCGCGCCCTTTGACTGTCATGAACACCCTGTACCAAAAATATAAACCGTATTATCGCGAAAGCCTTATTTTGGCTATTCCTGTTGTGTTTTCGCAGGTTGGCTACACATTGGTGCAAACTGCCGACAGTATTATCGTCGGCCACTTTGCAGGCACCATTTCACTCGCCGCAGTATCGCTGGTAAACAGTATTTTCGTTATCGGCATGGTCATCGGCCTGGGTATTTCCTATGGCATTACCCCTCTTATCGCGCAACATAACGGGCGTAAAGACTATAACGAATGCGGGCAATTGCTTTCAAATAGTTTATTGATCAACAGTATAACCGGAATCGGGCTTTTCCTGCTGATAAGTTTTGCGATGATGGGGCTTATCGGCCATTTGGGGCAGTCCCCCGAAGTTGTAAGGCAAGCGCGTCCCTACTTGTTTCTTATGGGCACTTCGCTTATACCCTTGCTGATTTTTAACACATTTAAGCAATTTGCCGAGGGCTTAGGTTTCACAGCGCAAGCCATGGTTATATCTATTGCGGGTAACGTTCTTAACGTGTGCCTGGGAATCACTTTTGTCAAAGGGCTGTTTGGCATCAGACCAATGGGTATTAGCGGTGTTGGTTACAGCACATTGATAGACCGTTGCAGTATGGCCGTGGTGATGGGCATTTATGTGTTCAGGTCGAAAAATTTCAGGGTTTATTTAAAAAACTTTGCATTTCGGAATATCGACCGTTTAAGAAGCATTGCCATATTGAAAATTGGTGCGCCGGTTGCCCTCCAATACATTTTCGAAATAAGCGCCTTTAGCGGAGCGGCGATCCTTATCGGCACTATCAGCCCGGCGGCACAAGCAGCGCATCAAGTCGCCATTAACCTCGCGGCTTTAACCTATATGGCCGCAAGCGGAATATCGGCCGCAGCAGCTATTAAGTCGGGTAACTTTTTTGGCGCCAGGCGACATCATGATCTTTATTTATCCGCTATCTCGAGCTACCACATTGTGATCGTATTCATGGCGTTAATGGCTCTTCTTTTTACTTTTGGTAATCACTTTTTGCCCTGGATGTATACTTCAGACAAAGCCGTCATAAGTATTGCATCACAGTTACTTATAATTGCAGCAGCATTCCAGTTGTTCGATGGAACGCAAGTTGTGGGCTTAGGCGTTCTGCGCGGCATGGGCGACGTTAATGTACCAACCCTCATTACTATGATCGCTTATTGGATTATAGGCTTGCCGGTGGGTTATTTACTAGGCATCAGGTTCCGAATGGGGGTGACCGGCGTTTGGTATGGCCTGGTGCTGGGTTTGATGACAGCCTCTCTCCTGCTGTTTGTGCGTTTCCAGGTCACTAGCAGGAAACACCGGTTTAAGCTGCAACCGATTATCGCGCGGGATTAAAAGTACAAGTCGTGTGCCAGCCGATAGGTATTGCAGTGTGCCTCTACGATATCCCGGATATTGGTCGAATACCCCCCTCCCATGCTGATTTGTACAGGAATTTTATATGATTTGCATAATTCGAGCACCAAACGGTCGCGTTCTTTACAGCCTTCTTTGCTCAGGCTTAACTTGCCCAATTTATCGGTGGCCAACACATCTACACCTGACAGGTAGAAAATGAAATCAGGCTTTTGCCGTTCTATCAAAACGTGTAATGCTTGCTGTAACAGGGCAAGATATTCTTCATCGCCGGTATTATCAGGCAGGGCGATGTCCAAGTCAGAAGTTTCCTTGCGATACGGAAAATTGTTAGCTCCGTGCATCGAAAAAGTAAATACCCGCGGCTCATTTTCAAATATCTGCGCTGTTCCGTTGCCCTGATGCACATCTAAATCAATAATTAAGATGGACGATACTAATTTATTATTCAGCAAATAGTTAGCTGAAATAGCCTGATCGTTTAAAAGGCAAAAGCCCTCGCCCCAATTGGTGCCGGCGTGATGTGTGCCGCCAGCTACGTTGAACGCTATTCCAAATTCAAAAGCAAAGTGGCAGCCATCGATTGTGCCTTTGGCAATACGCGTTTCGCGCTCGACCAACTGTGCCGATAAAGGAAAGCCGGTACGCCTAATTTCTTTCGCCGGCAGCGTCAGATCGCGAAGCTGCCACCAGTACTCGCGATCGTGTGTCCAGAGAATAATATCTTCCTCCAATGGCTCGGGCGAAAACAGATTTTCCGTTCCGATGAGCCCTTCATGAAGCAATTGAGCGGGTATCAGCTCATACTTCAACATCGGGAACCGGTGACCCTCGGGTAGCGGATGTGCATAAATGGGATCGTAAGCGATTTTAAGCATAGTTTTAGCCCAACGCAGCCACGGCCCCGCCCATGAGCTCTGAAGCCCTAAAAACGTCTGTAAATGTATTATAAAGCGGCACCGGGCTTAGCCTTATAACATCGGGTTCACGCCAGTCGCCGATAACGCCGTTTTGGGTTAGGTGATCGAAAATGGTTTTCCCGTTTCTTTGGCAGATGATGGATAGCTGGCAACCGCGCCACTCAGGTTCAGCCGGCGTAATGATCTTAAACACTTCTTCGCCGTGTTTTTGGTTGATCTGTTGGGTGAGATATTCAAAGTAACCCGTTAGCAATAAACTCTTTTTGCGGAGATTCCGCAATCCGGCTTTTTCAAAAACATCTAAAGCGGCTTTATGCACCGTCATCAATAAAATCGGACTGGTGCTTACCTGCCAGCCCTCCGCTCCTTTCGCGGGTTCAAAGCCAGAAGTCATCAGGAACCGTTTGCCGACGCCGTAGCCCCACCAGCCGGCAAAACGCTTCAGATCCTGGTTAAAATACCGCTCGTGCACGAACACGCCGCTTATACCACCCGGACCAGAATTAAGGTACTTGTACGAACACCAAACGGCGAAATCGGCTTCCCAATCATGCAAATGCATCGGTACGTTACCGATAGCGTGGGCCAGGTCAAAACCTACGTAAGCCCCCGCCTCGTGCGCAGCTTCGGCAATGGCGTTCATGTCAAAAAGCTGGCCTGTATAATAATTAACCCCGGCAAACAGCACTAACGCCAGGTCGGCCGAATTTTTGTCTATGGCTTCGAGGATATCTTCGGTGCGCAAATGGTATTCACCTTCCCGCGGAAACACCTCCACAATCGCCTCTTTCGGATCGAAATCATGAAATCTTATTTGACTTTCTATAGCGTATTGATCTGACGGAAATGCGCCGCCTTCCATCAATATTTTGTATCTTTTTTTTGTTGGATTATAGAAACTTACAAGTAATAAATGAAGATTTACTGTAAGTGAATTCATGATGGTGATCTCGTCAGTTTTTGCGCCCAGGATCTCAGCTAACGGCTTCTTCATCTGCTGGTGATATAGTAACCAGGGATCATCGCCATGAAACCATCCTTCAATCGCCAGATTCTTCCAGTTGCCTAATTGAGCGCTCAGGTATTGTTCCACCTTTTTAGGTTGAAGACCGAGGGAGTTGCCGCACAGATAGATCACATCTTCGCCCCTATGCTGCGGAAACAGGAACTCACTGCGAAAATGTTTTAATTCATCCTGCTCGTCCAATTTTTTGGCAAATTCAAGACTATTTTCGTAAGTCATGGTCAATATTACATTATTTGTTCGGTTTGCTCACAAACCTGTTGCCTTTTACATAAAACCGGTATGGCAACAAAGCGTCCTGCCCGGCATAGGCCACGCCGATGCGAGGCACAGCCGCTATCTGATCATCGGCAAACGATAATCCCCTATCTTCTATCCACAATTGATCGCTTTGGAGGCTAATACCATTCAGCGTTCGATCGATACCAAGCGCTTTGGCAACAGACCCGGGACCTGCAGTGATATTGGGTTTAATGGTTTCCATATTTCTCCGGTGTAAAATGATGTCCAATCCATCGGTCGGTTCAATAGCGCGGATCAGTATCGCCTTGGGGTCGCCTTCGCCGGAGCCCACCACGTTAAGCATCTCGTGGATGCCATAACAAAGATAGATATAGGCTATTCCTCCCTCGCGAAACATGATCTCAGTCCTATTCGTTCTCCTGTTTCCGTACGCGTGTGAAGCGCGATCAACTATTCCATTATATGCTTCTGTTTCAACAATGTATCCGCCGCTTACTAATCCATCAATTGAAGTAAATAAATACTTCCCCAACAGGGCTTTGCTGATAGCTACAACATCGGGGCCAAGGTAGAATGAATGCGGAAGTTTCAAAGTGGTAATATTTTCTTTAGCCAATTATTGATCTCTTTGGGTTTGTTCATTATCATTAAGTGAGTACCACCTTTAACTATGGCGGCGTCCCTAATTTTTTTGTGCGGGAATATTTGGTCGTGATCACCGTGAATATGATAAACACGATCGGGGATAGATTCATTGTCCCAATGCAAAATAGCGCCTACCGCCCATTTAGCAAAAACGGGCGGTGTATTCCTCAGCATATCGACGAAAAGTTTGCTGTGTTTTTGGAACAACTTACCCATCGCAAATCTGACCAGGAAACCGGTTGATGTGAATACGGCCGCAGGAATAATTTTGTAAATCGGTATGCGCCGGTACCATTTAAAACTGCCCGGTGCCTCGTACATCGTTTTAATACTTGAAATCAATATGGTCTTGTCTGTATTGACCCTTTTAGCTATTTCCATTGATAACATACCGCCCAGGGAATTCCCGATCACGATATCGCCCGCCCGAATATTATAATGTTCAACGAGCTTTTGAGCGTAGGACGCGAGCGTATCCACTTTTTCCGGCATGAGCCACGTGACATTTACAACATCGTATCCTGCAAGGTCAATATTCTGAAAAACACGGTAATCCGCGCCTAGGCCGGGTATCAGGAATACCTTCTGCATCAGAACTTTATAAGGTCAACAACCTGCTGCAAGTATTCAGCATCGGTATCATTAAAATAATTGAGATGCTCGCTATCAACATCCAATACCCCGGCAACTCTTCCGTCTTTAAATAAAGGCAGCACGATTTCTGATTTTGATAACGAGCTGCAGGCAATGTGACCGGGAAAAGCGTCAACATCGGGCACGATGAGTATTTTTTTTTGCTCCCAAGCCGCGCCGCAGACACCTTTGCCTTTGGCAATACGCGTACAGGCCACCGGTCCCTGGAACGGGCCCAGCACCAGCTCGTCGTCTTTTACGAGATAAAAACCCACCCAAAACCAGTTAAACTGTTCTTTCAGCGCAGCGCATGTATTGGACAGGTTAGCAATGAGATCGGTTTCGCCAGAAAGGAGCGCTTCAATCTGTGGAATAAGCGATTGGTATTGTTCTTTCTTATTGGTGGAATGAATAATGGTTAAATCTTCAGCCATGAAACAAAAGTAAATAAGCGGGCCTGAAATTAAATAAGCCAAATCTCATATTTTCGTGCGATGATCGTCAGCCTCACTATTGTTCGTTACCGGAAGGCACTTACGCCATTTGCCCTGCTGGCTATGATAGTGCATCATATTCCTATGCGGCTGCAAAAAAAATGCAGCTTTTATAAGCTACTGGGCACTGGCAAAGGCAAATCCTCCACCAAGCCCAACTGGCAGCAATGGGGAGTATTAGCCGTGTGGGATACCAGGGGGTCGTTTGATGATTTTTATGCTACCTCGTTCATCCGTAAGTGGTGGGATGCTTTTGGCGCTGATCAATGGAGCATTTTATGCGAACCGATACAATGTCACGGCAAATGGAGCGAAAAAGAGCCGTTTAAGGGCCACGCCATACCGGGCTATAATGGCCCGGTGGTTGTTTTAACGCGCGCGAGAATCAGGCTGAGCAGGTTGTTGCCCTTCTGGCGGAGCGTGAAAGCCGTTGCCGCGCAATTGGAACAAGCGCCCGGCAGGGTGCTTAATTTCGCCATCGGTCAAACCCATCACCTGATAGGAACCTTTTCTGTTTGGGATAATGCCGATAATATTAAAGCCTTTGCCTATTCGGCCGGCGCACACCTGGATGTAATTAACCGGGTACGTGAGGAAAGCTGGTTTACGGAGGACCTTTTTGCAAGATTCAGACCCATTGATAGCTTTGGCACTTTAGATGGGGCCGATCCCGCCAAAAGCTTGCTGGCCGGCAAGGACGACTTTTAACTAACTTTACCTTATGAGAATCATCGCCGAATTACCGAACCCTGAGTTTAAAATATCCATTCTTTATATGAACCAAAAGTTCATTATAAAGATAGAGCAAGGCACACTGGAGCAGACTTACAAGATACCCGAAATGGACCTGGCCGACGGCGTAAACAGCGTGTTTGAGCTACTTGATGAGGAATTTTTAAAAACGGTAAGCGCCCGCTTTACCCAAATGCGTAAAGATTATAAAGACGCCTATTACAGGTACAACTATTAGTTTATATTAATTTATTTAAAGACTTGTATTTAAGCAGGTTATATATATAAAAAGCTGGCAGCCAAATTATATTTGGCTGGGAAAAATGCGTTTTTAATGTAAACAGCCGGCTTTTGCCGGAAATACATTATCGCTATTAAGAAAACAAATAGTTAATAAAACGGCAATTAACTATTTGATATATAATTGTTTATGTTTTATATTTCGAGTAAAACAGAACAATGTTTGGTAAAAATGGAGTCAAACAAACACCGCTGAAAATCAACTGTTTAAGTTTTGCAAGACAGGAAAACGGTTTTCGCGTGTCAGGCAGGAAGCAGGTCGCAATACCAGAAACCGACAGGCTTTTGCGGAACCGATGAGAAGCAAGTATCGTTCGAATTTTGGGGCGCCGCATATTCTTTGTAGACCTTCTCTCCTGTTTGGTACAAAATTTCTTTTTTGAAGATCGGCCCCCGAAAAGCGAAGGTGTGGAACTCGCCGTTCTCGCCGCAAACATCAACATCTTCAGGCAACGACATAATTAATTCAGAAGTGATTTCCTTTCCAGCAATACGCTCCAATCGCTCCTGGGTACAGGCTATCACTGTTCCGAACCCCAGGTCAAGAAATTCATTAATCAACTCGGTGGTGTCCCGTTTCCATAAAGGGTAAATACCGGTCATGCCGACTTCTGCAAGCCTTGTGTCACGGTAATCCCTCAGGTCTTCCAAAAATATGTCTCCGAAAATGGCGTGGGTGATTCCCTGTTCCCGAAAGTGTTCCATTGTCTTGCGCATTACCTCGTCGTATTCTTTCATTCCCGGCATTTCGGGCAGGCGCACTTCATATAAAGGGATGCCGATGCTTTCGGCCTGCATTTTCAATAGTTCGACGCGAACTCCATGCATGGATATCCTGTCCATGGCATTGTTGATAGTGGTAACCAGGTATTTGATATCCAGCTCCGGGTTTTTCAGGCAATAATAGAGCGCTAATGAGCTGTCTTTACCCCCGCTCCAGTTGAATATGCAGCTTATCATATTTATTAATTTAGTGAATTATTGATTGTTGTATTGCTGAATTGTTTTATTGTTTGCCGGTTGTATAATACGATAATTCAGTCACTCAATAATTCACTGACCAACGGCGGCACGCCCACTGTTGCTTTAGCTTCTATCCTTATAAAGTCGTCCGACGAAATGTAAGGTATCTTGGGGTCGACAATATACTTCGGCACGTTATAAGGCACATAGTGAACCAACCCTGCTGCGGGGTAAACAGCAAGCGATGAGCCAACGAGAATAAAAATATCTGCATTTCTGCATATCCGGGCGGCTTCTTCTATCATCGGTACAGGTTCACCGAACCATACCACATGCGCGCGCAGTTGCGAGCCCAGTTCGCACATTTCGCCCATTTTAAGCTCCCAGCCTTCCATCGGATAGGTAAGATTGGGGTTTTTGCTCGACTGTGAGCGCGTAATAATACCGTGAAGGTGTATGACATTGGTCGAGCCGCCGCGTTCGTGCAAATCGTCTATATTTTGGGTAACGATGGTAACGTCGTATTTCTTTTCCAGCTCGGCCAGGGCGTAATGCGCCGCGTTAGGACTAGCTTCTAACACTGATTTTCGGCGCATGTTGTAAAACTCCTGCACCAGCGCCGGATTTCGTCGCCAGGCTTCGGGTGTGGCGACTTCCTCGATGTTATAGCCTTCCCAGAGCCCGTCACTGTCGCGAAAGGTTTTCAGCCCGCTCTCTGCGCTGATACCGGCACCAGTTAAAACAACAATTTTTTTCATTACAAAATAGGTCGGAACAAAAAAAGCGATCTTAGGATCGCTTTTCTATATCGAATAACTTGATCTTACAGCGCTAATTCCTGCCTGCCGTGCAGGGTGGTATATTTATTTTTGGCGAACTCAAACCCGCCGAACAGTAAGGCACAAAATACGATATCGCCGAACAGCATGTTCTTCTCAAACGGAATAGCGGCAACAAGCGATTGGATATAGCCCGCGAAAGTATGCGGGTATAAGTTGCCAAAAGGCAGGTCGGTTAACAACCAGTGCAAAACTACGCCCAGGATCGATACTCCGAGTACATTCCACACATTAGCTCTTTTGATCAGTGTGCCGATGAAAACCATAACGAGGAAAAATACATAGACCATAATGGAGCTATCGTCCAGTATCTCCCATTTGCCTGAATAGAAATGATTAAGGAAAATGTCGCTTACGAAGAGCGTAAACAAGGGCAGCACATAAGCTTTCCATTTGCTGGCGAAGTAAGTACCGCCGAATAGCGCTATGGCCCCCACGGGGTTAAAATTGCTTAGAATGTAGGGGAATCTGGCGCTAATCAGCCTGAAAGCAGCCGCCGCAACGATCATCAGGATCAGAACCGTATTGCGGGTGTTTATTTTTTGTAGTGTCATGGTCGTGTTTAGTTGGGTAAAATTAATTAATAATCCATTTAAATAAAACTCTTAATTGATCTGGTACTTTAATCCGAGCATAAAATTCCGGCCGCGGGCAGCATAGCCGGCCCAGTCTGAATATTTTTCGTCAAATATATTTTTCAGGTCACTAAATATCATTAGTTTTTTGCCGCACTGCCATTGCAGGTGTGCATCAAAAACATTGTGTTGTTTCAGTGTAACCAAAGAGGAAGAGAAGGTAGTGTAGTTGAACAGGTTGTCGTTGGTACTGCCGGTATATTTATAGATCACGCCAAATGAGAAATTTTTAAGCATCTGATAATTAATATTGGCGCCGAAGGTGTTTTTGGGTTGGCGTATTAGTGGCGATGGGTGCCCATCTACCGTCACAAATTCACGTCCTGTAATATATGCGCAGTTAACCAATACGGAAATTTCTGAAAGTTTAAAGGTCAATTCACTTTCTAAACCCTTCGCGTTCTCGACAGAGCCATTTTCATATTTATTGTGAAAGAAAAAGACTATATACTTCGTGTCACGTTTATAAAAATCTGTGTTGAGCGACAACATGTTACCTATGATCTCCCAGTCAAAGCCGGCCTCGTATGAGGTTGTGGTTTCAGGCTTTAATAACGGGTTACCATATTGTGATGATAATTGGTACAATGAAGGAGCTTTAAATGCAGTAGCTATGGTTCCGAAGACTTTAAGCTGATCGGCTATGAACAGCGATGGGTTAATCGTATAAGTAAAGTTGTTGCCGTATTTGCTGTGATGATTAAAGCGGCCGCCAAGCTCAAGATGAAAGAAACTGTATTTAAAAAATAATGAAGTATAGGCACTGGTAATACTGTTATGAGCAGTATCGGGACTGATCTCGGTATAGTCCGGGTTGGGATGATAAAAAGCCTCTTCAAAAAGACTATACTGGCTGGTGTTATTGTATTTGTAATCAGCGCCGCTGGTAATATCCAGGTATTTATTGATGCTGTAATTAAATATAGCCTCCACATCAGTTATCCGCCCCACATTGCGTGTTACTGAATGCACAGAATCGTTGTCAGGCGGCAGATTATTAAAGTTGTACCAAACCACATTGCGGCTCACGTTCAAATTGAGCGAGCCCTTTTTCAGGAGAAGTTTCGCACCCAAACCGCCAAATAAAAACGTATTGTGATAGGTGAAATTCTGGTCATCGACGTAACCATCGTACGGCAGGTTCCCTTTATTGTAAGTGGTTTGCAGGTTACCTGTCAGCGAGAAATTATCGGTGACCTTTTGGGTTAGGTTAAGGCTCAGTGATTGCTGATGAAAGCCGTCGTCCTTAAATTTACCATGGCCGAGCGTATCGATAGCGCCGGGAAAACCTTTCGAATCGCTGTTAGATAGATTAAGCGCTATGCCGGTATTATTTACGTTTCCGTTAAGGCCTACCGACTCGTTAAAGGTGCTATAACTGCCGCCAACAAATTGCGCCGAAGCTTTCAGTCCCTGGCCTTTGGCATGTTTGGTAATGATATTGATCACACCGGCAACTGCATCGGAGCCATACAACGTCGAACCGCTTCCCTTCAATATTTCAATGTGGTCGATCTGGTCGATAGGAAAAGCATTCAGGTCGTAACTGTTATCGATGGCCGAGGCGTTATTTACCGGGAAGCCATCAATGAGGATCAAAGTATTGCCCGACGATGCCCCGCGCAGGTAAACGGAGGTGGCAATACCTGGCGCGTTTTCCGCCCCCGAAAAAGTAACGCCCGGAATGCTGTTTAGTAATTCAGGCAGCGTTTTGCCCTGTGAGCGATTGATCTCCTCGGCGGTGATGACGGTAACCACCCGGCCGATATCCGACAATTTTTTCGGTGAACGCGTGGCGGTGACGACCACATTGCTGAGCGCCCGGGTAGTGTCCTGGGCCTGGGCCGCTGCTGCGCTGAGCAGGGCCAGTTGCGCAAGCCCCAGGCCTGCGACAACTTTGCTGAATTTTTTTTTCATGTTGTTGTGAGTTTTAGCTCACAGCATACAGAAACGGAAAGTTTGGAATGGAAACCTGGAAAGACGAGTTTCACATTCAAGCTTCAATCCCCGAAAGCTATGAATAGTTCTATGCTCGTGGCAGGTCTTCTGACTTACTCCCCTTTCGCCCGGCCTTCCCATCCGCCGGCTGGCGGACAGTGACCAAAAATGGGCTATGGTTTTGGAGCTTACAGCTGCGGGACAGTCCGGGATTTACACCCGGTTCCCTTTTAATCGTGGTTATTACACCGCGAACCAAAAGCGGTGCTAAGATATATCGCGAATAATTACAAAGGGCTTAAATGTTTTCAACATTTCTGCTAACGTTATTTTAAGTTATCGATACCTTTACCAATAATGAGAATTTATATTACTGCTCTGTTTATCATGACAAGCCTGTTTGCGTCCGCGCAGGAAATCGATACTGTCTTCCTGAAAAATCTTTTGGAATCGCACCGCGACCTGTTCGAACACGTTTTGAATCACCCGACGCATAACGAGGTGCAGATACTGTATACCCAGATAGACCGCGATGAAAACAATGTGCCTCATTTTCGTTCATACAGTTACAGGCTGAATGCTAACCATTACTTCTACCCTGCCAGCACGGTAAAACTGCCTACCGCCATTTTTGCATTGGAAAAGCTGAACGAATTGCACATTAAAGGACTGACCGTTAAGTCGGCCATGATTACCGACAGCGCATTCGCCGGGCAAACTAAGGTAACGAAGGATACTTCATCTGAAACGGGGCTGCCGAGTATTGAGAATTATATCAAAAAAATATTATTGGTAAGCGATAACGATGCTTATAACCGGCTTTATGAATTTGTAGGACGCGAGGAGGTCAACCAAAAACTAAAGAAGTACCGGTTGAACGGCACACGTATCGTCGGCAGGCTGGCAATCGGCGATAAAGGCGAAAGTACCAAACATACCAATCCCATCGATTTTTACGACGGCGATAAACTGGTTTATCATAAGCCGGCGCTTTACGACCCCAATGATTATCCCATGCACCCCGAACACATGATCATGGGCAAAGGCTATCTCGACAAAGACGATAAGCTGGTAATGGAGCCGTTCGATTTTTCACACAACAATGTTTACCCGCTGGCCGATCAGCAAATGGTTCTCAGGCGGTTGCTTTTCCCTGAAACTTTTCCGAAAGACCAGCAATACGATCTGACTCCCGATCAGTACGAACTCATTTACAAATACATGAGCATGTGGCCCACGGAGAGCAAGCATCCAACCTATAGTCCGCCTGAATATTATCCCGCTTACTGCAAGTGGCTGTTTTATGGCGGCGATAGCTTAGCGGTCATCAATCCGCATATCAGGATATTCAACAAGATCGGCGATTCGTATGGTTATGATATTGACAATGCTTATATCGTCGATTTTAAGCACAAAGTGGAGTTTATGCTGTCGGCCGTCGTTCAGTCCAATGACGATGATATCTACAACGACAATAAATACGAGTATAAAACCGTGTGCCTGCCCTTCATGAAAAATCTGGCGCAGGTGATTTACCAGATCGAGTTGAAGCGCGAGAAGAAATATCAGCCCGACCTGAAGAAATTTAAATTCAGTTACTGACAGGCTTCAGCTTTTCCACAGAATTGACGGTTACCTTTCGGTAAGAGGTTCATTATGAAATTGACTATCAATAAACCGCCCGGGTTTCTTATCATTCCGCGACTGATCGTTGGACTGATCTTCCTTTCGGAAGGCATACAGAAATTCGTTAATCCGGCTGACACCGGGACGGGTCGTTTCGCGAAAATTGGTTTTTCGCACCCGGAATTCTGGGCAAACTTCACCGGTTCTTTCGAGATTGTTTGCGCCATATTGATCCTGCTGGGCATAGCCATCCGTTTTGCTGCTATTCCTTTACTGATCGTAATGATGGTTGCCTTTGTTACCACCAAATGGCCGATCGCGGCCGAAAAAGGTTTCTGGCCGCTCGCTCATGAATACCGTACCGATTTGGCTATGACGCTGCTGCTGATCATGCTGATCAAATACGCATCTATTAAAAACCCAACTGAAAATTAGGTGTTTCTCCAAGAAACACCTGCCATGAAAGACGAAGCTATTAACACCCGCCGCGATTTTATCGCGCAGGCCGCCAAATTTACTGCCGTATCCGCCCTCGGGCTACCCCTGTTAACCGGATTTATAGACGATGAAGACAAGAAGGTTTCGCCGCCGGAGGATCTGATGCAGGAACACGGCCTGTTGAACCGGATATTGCTTATTTATGATTACTGCCGTCATCATTTGGAGACAAAACAAAAGTTCCCGGTAGTGGCGTTAGCTGAGTCTGCGGCGATCATCCGGAAATTTGTGGAAGACTATCACGAAAAGCAGGAAGAGAATTACCTGTTCCCTCGTTTTAAGAAAGCAAATAAGTTAACCGACCTGGTGGATACGCTATTGATACAACACAATGCCGGACGACAGTTGACCAGCGAGGTTATGCAACTGACCAAGTCACAAAACCTAACCGACACGGAAAATAAAAAGCTGATCCACATTTTGACTCAATTCAATACCATGTACCGGCCGCACGAAGCGTGGGAAGATACGGTACTGTTTCCGGAGTTTCGGAAGATCGTGTCCCAACATGAATATGATTCCTTAGGCGAAGAATTCGAGAATAACGAGCATAAGCTGTTCGGGAAGGACGGATTTGAGCACATGGTCGATAAAGTAGCGGGCATCGAGAAATCGCTCGGTATCTATGATCTGACTCAATTCACGCCGCGACCTTCGTAATAATTAGTTAACAAAAGTTTCGATACCTTAGGCCGTTTTAATTTACGGATTGGCAAAAGAACGGTCGAATTTACGTGAGGTGGCCCGGGTGTTTCTCAAACTCGGGTTTATCGGCTTTGGCGGGCCAGCCGTGCATATTGCTATGATGGAGGAAGAAGTCGTCCGCAAGCGACAGTGGATGACGCACGAGCATTTCCTGGACCTGATCGGCGCTACCAATCTCATTCCTGGCCCGAACTCAACCGAAATGGCGCTGCATTGCGGGCAGGAGCGCGGCGGCTGGCGGGGATTGCTGCTCGCCGGGGCTTGTTTCATTCTTCCCGCGGTATTCCTTACTGGGCTGCTGGCATGGGCCTTTCAGCAGTATGGCACATTGCCGCAGGTGGCTCCGTTTATTTATGGGATAAAACCCGCCATCATCGGTGTGGTCGTTTCGCTGATGATAACGCTGGGGAGAAAAGCTTTAAAGACGATCGAATTGGGAATCATAGGCGTCATTTGCATCATCTTAGCGCTTTATGGCATCAGCGAGATCTACATTTTATTTGGCGCAGGCTTCCTGGGGATACTCATTCAATTGGCCAAACAAAACACACAAAAGCTTGCTGCCTTCCTGCCATTTCTTTTATTATCTGAAATAAAATTAAACCCCTCCGGCTGGCGCATCTTCTGGATGTTTCTTAAAGTTGGTTCTATCCTGTACGGCAGCGGGTATGTGCTTTTTGCTTTTCTGAATACCGAATTGGTCAAAACCGGGATGCTCACTCACCAAGTGCTGATCGATGCCATAGCCGTCGGACAATTTACGCCCGGGCCCGTATTTTCGTCGGCGACCTTTATCGGCTGGCAAATGAACGGGTTTAATGGCGCCATTGCAGCAACCACGGGCATATTTTTGCCTTCTTTTATCTTTGTTGGCTTTTTGAACCCGCTGGTTTCACGACTTAGAAAGTCGAAGGCGATGTCGGCATTCCTGGATACGGTGAATGTCGCGTCTATTGCGCTAATAATAGGCGTTTGTGTGGACATGGGGCGCTCATCGATCACCGACTGGAAAACAATCCTGATCGCCTTGGTCGGGTTTACTGTCTCGTTCGCCTTTAAAAAGTTGAATACAGCATTTATTGTATTAGGCGGGTCGGCATTGGGATATTTGCTCTGGTTAATTTGACCGGCGGTCAAAAAGCCGCTTTTTTACCAGTTTTTGATCAAAATACTGAATAGCTATAAAAGCAACCGGTATCAATAACAATATCCATTTGTATTCAAGCAGCGTTGATTGCGTATTTGTAATGGTTCCCAATATCCAGCACAATATTGCCATTATCGCGAGAATAAGGCCAGCCGCTATCAGATTCGATTTTAATTCGTTGCTGCGTTTTTGTTCTGCCTGTATGTGCCGTGTTACTTTTGCGGCGAAATCATAGGGCAATCCGTTTTCAGGTTCACTCTTCAATGCCTCGAATAGCGTTTGATATACCCTGGCATCATCACTTAACGGTTCTCTGACAGGGTGTTTCTTTCCGTCTTCAAATAAACGCTGCAGATCTTCGTCGTTCATTTCCTTCATGGCAATTCGTATTTTAAATACACCTCTAATTTTTCTTTCAGCAATTTCCGCGCCCTGAAAAGATAACTCTTCACTGTTCCTTCGGGCATACCGGTAATTTCTTCTATTTCAGGACCGGAAAACTCGTTCAGATGATATAATGTCAACACCGTCCGGTATTTTTCAGGCAATCCTAATATCAGTTGCTCAACGTAATTGGCCGTATCTTTTTTGGTCAGCAATTGCTCGGGAGTTTCGGTAGTAAAATGGTAGTTCTCCAGGTCGTCCGGGTAATCCGGCGCTTTTTCCCGGTAATATTTCCTGGTATAGTTAATTGCCGTCAGGTAAGCTATCCGGGCTATCCAAGTCGATAATTTGGACTGGAAGCTGAAGCGGAATAAACTTTGATGTACTTTAATAAAAACTTCCTGGCAAATGTCTTCGGCAGCCTGCTGCTCCTTTACAAGGCGGTGAATGACGTAGAAAATAAGTTTTTCATACTGTTTTACCAGCAATTCAAAAGCGCGCATGTCGCCATTGAGTATCCTGGTAACCACCTCCTTTTCATTAAACATATAGTATATTAGTCAATGCAGGCTCAATAAAGGTTGCAAAAAATAATTAAAAAAATAGGTGCAACCTTTGCGGCTACGCTGCTGACTACTGTGTGATTTTTAACTAATTTTAAAAGCCATGTTAGGACATATTTTCGTTTTCATAACCGTCATCATTTTATTCATTATCATAGCCACGGTAATTATTAGCTGGTACAATTACCGGTTAAAGAAACGCATCATCGATTCGGGGCCGATAGATAACGATGCAATCAAATTCCTGCAACGGCTCGCCGGTTCAAATACCGAGGCGTTTAAATGGGGTTCCGTACTATTTATGGGCGGTCTGGGTTTGGTTATTATGCAATTCCTGCCATACGATGAAAATTCGCCCCTGCCCTACGGTTTGGAGGTGATGTTCATCGCTGCAGGTTTTCTCATCTACTACTTCGTTGTACGCCGCCAGCAAAACTAAACTGGCCTGAGTGACTGCCGCATCGGCTGGCGTAATCGTAAATTTTAATTGAAATTTTTAAAGGCTGAAATAGCCATGGGATTCTTTTGTCTGAAAAAATGAAAAAAATCATACTCTTATTCATATCAATTTCCGCCTTCACCTATGTCAAAGCACAGGACACTGGCGGTCATAAAATATACGGCACCGTTGCCGACTCGCTCGGCCACAAACCGCTGGATAAGATTACATTATCCTTATCAGGTGCGGGAAACTCAAGGAATCTTACAACCGAACCCAACGGCAAATTTGAGTTTGACGGGCTACGTAATGGGAGTTACAGCCTGGATATTCACGCAATTGGCTTTAAGCCTTTGGAGGTAACAATTAAACTGAAAGCCGATACTAACCTCGGCACGATCAGCCTGCAACCCGATGCAAAAAATCTGAAGGAGGTGACCATAGTTTCCACGCGCCCGCTGATACAGCAGAAACCGGGTAAACTTATTTACGACATGCAGGCGGACCCGGAAAGCAAAGCCAAAAGCCTGCTCGATATGTTGCATAAAATACCTTTCATTACGGTTGATGCTCAAGACAATGTGTCGCTTAAAGGCAGTACCAATTTCAAGGTTTTTATCAATGGCAAACCATCTGCGATGATGGACAACAATTTGACAGCAGTTCTGCGAACCATGCCGGCGTCGTCCATTCAGCGAATCGAAGTGATCACCAATCCTCCGGCTAAATATGACGCGGAGGGTATTGGCGGGATCATTAATATTATTACCATTAAGAATGTCGATAACGGCTACCGCGGCAACCTGAATACAAGCGAACAATTTCCAAACGGCGGCCCTAATATGGGCGGCGGCTTTACAATGAAACAAGGCAAATTCGGCATGAATGTTTACGCAGGAGCAGGCATCTATAATAACCATCAAACCAGCTTCAGCAATACGCAGCAAAGTTTTGGGAACAATGCTACCCTACTCGATCAGAATGGTTATACGCACAATAATAGTCGCAATGGCTACATAGGAACAGAACTGAGCTACGAGATCGATTCCCTGCATTTACTGTCAGGCTCAATCAGTTATAATAGTTATCACAACGACGGGAGCAGTTATCAATTATCCAGGCTAACAGGCGCTGGCGGCTTTTTACAGGCCTATGATATCAGCAATGAAAATAACGGACATGGCAACGGCGGCGATGCTTCTGTTAATTACCAGGTCGGTTTTGAAGCTGACAAAAACAGGTTGCTGACATTCTCCTACCGGTATGCCGGTTACCGTAACGATGCCTTCAGTAACCTGCTATTGTCGAACGAAGTCGCTTATCGAGTGCCCGATTACCAGCAGCCTAACAGTTCAACCATATCCGAGCATACGTTTCAAACCGACCTGGTTTATCCTGTAAAAAAGTTAATGATAGAAGGCGGTGTAAAAGCAATCTTGCGATCGGATAACAGCGATTACCAGTATTTACAACTTAATTCAAATACACATCTGTATGATGCTATTGATTCATTGAGTAATCAATTTTATTACACCCAGAACGTGTTTGGCATCTACAATTCGTACCAGTTCAGCCTTGGGAAATGGAACGTGAATGCCGGGGTACGTGCCGAAGAAACTACGGTAAATGCACATTTCCTTTCAAAGGAAACCGCAATAAATCCCAACTATCTTAATGTTGTTCCATCGTTGTCGATTAATCATCCATTAGGCACCGGCGGAATCGGCATCACTTTCAATCAGCGCATACAGCGGCCGGGGATCGAACGGTTGAACCCATATGTTAATAAGACAAATCCTAATTTCATAGTTACCGGCAATCCTAAATTGCAGCCTAATACTATTAGCCAGGCGCAGTTAAGTTACAGTAGCGGCAATTCAGGAAAAATATCGGTATTTGTGGCCGCCGATTACATTTTCGTGCATAACATGGGCCTGCCGGTGACCACCTTTGATCCGGTTACACAGGTTACTACCGTAACCTATCAAAATACCGGGAAAGGCGAAGGCATCGACCTGATCGGCAATCTGAACTACAATGTGACTCACTATTACAGCATCAGCTTCAATACCAACTCTACCCGCTTTTTATTAAGCGGCATGAGCGGCAACAGCATCGTTTACCTGCACCGCTGGATGACAATGGAGGAATTAAACAATACATTGCGATTGAACAATGGCTGGAGCTTTAATGCCTCCTTCCGGTATAACAGCGCCTCACCTACTTCAATACAAGGCTATACCAACGCTTATTTCAATACAAACATCGGAATGAACAAAGAAATCGTAAAAGGGAAGCTCTATTTTGCATTGTCGGCAAATAATCCGTTCACCAAATTCAGGAACATCGTTAATACCACTAATGGGCCTGATTTCCTGGAGACGAATATTAACCAAACTTATTACCGCTCGGTAAGATTGAGTCTGAATTATAATTTCGGCAGACTAAATGGCGATGTAAAGAAAAGCCGGAAAGGTATCGATAACAACGATCTAAATAACAGAAGCGGATTATAAAATGAAGGCGGGTTAAATTGTTGCGGACCCTATATAACAAAAAGACCCGCCGCATGGCAGGTCTTTTCAATATCATCTGAGATTTCAGATTACTTTACGGCATCCACGATAGCTTTAAAAGCTTCGGGATGGTTCATCGCCAGGTCGGCTAAAACCTTACGGTTCAAACCGATCTCTTTGGAAGCTATCTTACCCATCAATTGCGAATAAGAAATACCATTCTGGCGGGCGCCTGCGTTGATACGCTGGATCCATAAAGCCCTAAATTCTCTTTTCTTGGTCTTGCGGTCGCGGTAAGCGTACTGCAAACCTTTTTCTACGGTGTTTTTTGCTACGGTGTAAACCTTACTACGTGCGCCATAATAACCTTTGGCGAGGTCCATCACCTTTTTCCTGCGTCTTCTCGACGCTACTGCGTTAACTGAACGTGGCATTTTTTGTCTTTTTTGGTAGTGAGTGCCCGCCTTTTGCGGATCTTTAGTACTCTAATACCTGGTTAAAAAATCTGTTAATTACTTACCGATGCAAAGCATACGTTTTACGTTGCCTGTGTCGGCGTCAGATACTAAGCTGACATGGGTAAGATTGCGCTTTCTTTTAGTCGATTTCTTGGTCAGAATGTGACTTTTGAAAGCGTTCTTCCTTGCGATTTTACCGGTTCCAGTAAGCTTAAAACGCTTTTTGGCACTGGAATTGGTCTTCATTTTTGGCATAACTCTGTTTTCGTTTTGTTTTAGTATTGACGTTTCTCAACGTTTTATTTTCATCTGCACATCTGCATATTCACACATCTGCACATTATTTCTTGGTTCCCTTCGGCGCAACGGTCAAAAACATCCGCTTGCCTTCCAGTTTCGGTAATTGCTCCACTTTCCCTACTTCCTCCAAAGCTTGTGCAAAGCGCAGCAGCAATATCTCGCCCTGCTCTTTGTAGACTATAGCACGACCCTTAAAATGCACATAGGCCCTTACCTTTTCACCCGCTTCGAGGAACTTGATGGCGTGTTTGAGCTTGAACTCAAAATCATGATCATCCGTGTTTGGCCCGAAACGTATTTCCTTAATAACAGTTTGCTTGGCGTTGTTCTTAATCTCCTTCATCTTCTTCTTTTGCTCGTAAATGAACTTGTTGTAGTCAATTACTCTGCAAACAGGCGGAACAGCGTTGGGAGATATTTCAACCAGGTCCAAACCTTGTTCTTCAGCTATAGCCTGAGCTTGCCTGGTGGGATAAATACCCTGCTCCACGTTGTCGCCAACGAGGCGGACCTCCTGGGCCCTGATAAACTGGTTAATGTTATGTTCGGCTTCCTTTTTCTTAAAAGGCGGCCGCGGACCTCTGTTAAAATTGGGTTTGTTTAATGCCAAGTTATATTGTTATTTCTTTTATTATCTGTTCTTTAAATTCTTCAATCGTCATGCTTCCCAGGTCGCCCTGCCCGTGCTTACGAACTGAAACGAGCCCTTCGGCTGCTTCTTTTTCACCCACTATCAGCATGTACGGGATTTTTTTGATCTCAGCGTCGCGTATCTTCCGCCCTATCTTTTCGTCTCTGAAATCAATTAGCCCGCAAATATCGGAATCTTTTAATATATCGGAAAGTTTTTTTGCATATTCTTCATATTTCTCCGATATCGGCAATACGATAAATTGTTCGGGCGACAACCACAACGGAAAGTTGCCTGCGCAATGCTCGATCAGCACCGCGACGAACCTTTCCAGCGAGCCAAACGGCGCACGATGAATCATCACCGGCCGGTGTTTCTGGTTGTCACTGCCGGTATATTCCAGTTCGAAACGTTCGGGCAGATTGTAATCCACCTGTATGGTGCCCAACTGCCATTTACGGCCAAGGGCGTCTTTCACCATAAAGTCGAGCTTTGGGCCATAGAATGCAGCTTCGCCTAACTCAACGACGGTCTTCAGCCCTTTTTCGTTGGCCGCTTCGATGATGGATTGTTCAGCTAAAGCCCAGTTTTCGTCTGTACCGATGTATTTGGCCTTGTTTTCAGGATCACGCAGTGAGATTTGCGCCGTATAATCCTCAAACCCTAGGGCCGAAAATACATATAACACCAGGTCGATTACTTTTTTAAACTCCTCCTTTACCTGGTCGGGGCGACAGAACAGGTGCGCATCATCCTGTGTAAAGCCGCGAACCCGTGTCAGCCCGTGCAATTCGCCGCTTTGCTCGTAACGGTAGACCGTGCCGAATTCAGCATAGCGAACCGGAAGGTCTTTGTACGACCGGGGCTTAGTTTTATACATTTCGCAATGGTGCGGGCAGTTCATCGGCTTCAGGAAGAACTCTTCTCCTTCCTGCGGCGTTTGTATTGGTTGAAAGCTATCCTTACCGTATTTTTCATAGTGACCTGAAGTAACGTACAAATTCTTATGCCCGATATGCGGCGAGATCACCTGCTCGTACCCGGCCCTGACCTGTGCTTTACGCATAAAATCAACCAGGCGTTCGCGCAATGCGGTGCCTTTAGGCAACCACAACGGTAAACCCATGCCCACTTTTTCCGAGAAGGCAAACAACTCCAGCTCTTTACCCAATTTTCGGTGATCGCGTTTTTTTGCTTCTTCGATCAGGTGCAGGTAATCGGTCAGCTCGCTTTGCTTGGGGAAAGTAACCGCGTAAATACGGGTTAACTGTTTCCTTGTTTCATCACCACGCCAGTATGCCCCGGCCACGTTCATCAACTTGGCGGCTTTAATGAAACCGGTGTTCGGTATATGCGGACCTCGACACAGGTCGGTAAAATTACCTTGCGTATAAAAGGTGATCGAGCCGTCGGCGAGGTCTTTGATCAGGTCGAGCTTGTACTCATCCCCTTTTTCGGTAAAGTAATCGATGGCCTCGGCTTTGCTCACCGGCTTGCGGATATATTCCTCCCGGTTTTTGGCCAACTCGAGCATCTTATCTTCAATCTGCTTGAAATCATCAGACGAAAATTCTCGGTCACCAAAATCCACATCGTAGTAAAAACCGGTCTCAATAGCGGGACCAATACCAAACTTGGTGCCCGGGTATAAAGCCTCGAGTGCTTCAGCCATTAAGTGGGCAGATGAATGCCAAAAGGTAGCCTTGCCGCCGTTATCGTTCCAGGTTAGTAGTTTAACAATCGAATCGTGCTCGATGGGGCGGCTGGCATCCCATACCTGGCCGTTAACCTCAGCTGCCAATACGTTTCGTGCTAAACCTTCGGAGATCGATATAGCGATCTGCATGGACGTAGTTCCTTTGTCATACTGACGAACGGAACCGTCAGGGAGCGTAATGTTGATCATATACAACTATGATTTGGCCTCATCCTAACTCCTTTCCGGCGGAGAGGGGTTTAAATGAAGTCCGGTTAATAATTATTACTTTATATTCGGTCACCTACAAAGTGACCTTGTCTTTGACGAGCAAATATAGTACAATAAGTCAAAATTAAGTGGCCAGTTCAATCAACTCTTTAATATCTAATGAACGTTTGAAGTAGCGTTCCCTCACATTTTGGTTGATGTAGGTGGTTAGTCCCGAACCTTTTTTAGCCAGTTTCTTCATAGTTTTTACATGCTCAGCTCCCGGCATTTTATCGGTATAGAGGTAAAATTCGTCCCTTGACCGGAATTTTAGAATTATGCTATCCCCGGCAAATAAATAAGCGGCCACGCCTGTCACGTGATCGCTCAAATAAGGTGTCATTTTTGCTGCCGGTGCCATCTGATCCATTACAGCAAATAGGTTGCCATATTTATGGTGTGATCACCCTAATCTTGCTGTTGCCATAATCAGCTACCAGCACCTGACCCTGCGGAAAAGCGATCAACCCCATTGGCGCACTGAATTCGGCTGTGGTAAGCGTTCCGTCTACTGAGCCAGGCGTTTGATTGCCTGCAAACACGCTTGATTTACCCGAGGCATCGACCTTCATTATGGTATTATTGGTACATGAGACGTATACATTGCCCGAGGCAGCATCCGCCGACACCCTAACCGGATTGGGTAGACTGCCTGCAAACGTGCTAACCTGGCCGCCCTGGCTTACCTGGCGGATGTCGCCGTTCGCGGCTTCCGCCACATAAATATTGTTTGCGTTGTCTATTGCCAGGCCCGTTGGTCCGCTGAATGATGCCGACTCAGGCGTACCATTTGCATTGCCGGCGGCGCTGCTGCCGGCAAGGGTGCTAACACTGCCGGTTGATGATATTTTACGTATCACATTGTTCGAATAATCAGCTACATAGATATTCCTCTGCTTATCAATAGTCAACCCCTTGGGCGAAGCAAATTCTGCCGAAGCAGCAGCGCCGTTGTGTAAACCAGCGGTGCCGTTCCCCGCATAAGTGCTCACTTTCCCCGTCGGTGCGATCATTCGTATAACGTTGTTGCCGGCATCGGCTACATACAGGTTCCCCAAGTCGTCGATCACTAACCCTTCCGGGTCGTTAAACTGAGCCGATGCAGCATCGCCGTCTTTATAACCCTTGGTTCCGGTACCTGCCAGCGTGATCACCTGCCCGGCGGCCGTTATCACCCTTATATCGTTATTCCCCTGTTCCGAAATATAAATGTTACCATAAATATCGGTTACCATATCTACCGGCAGGTTAAACTCGGCCGAGGCGGCGCCGCCATTCTGCAAGCCGGCAGTGCCATTGCCCGCATAAGTAGTTACACCGCCAACGTGACCAGAATTAGAAGGCGCCGGATTTTTTTTGCTGCACCCACCGAGTACGAGCAGCGACAATACAGATAGAAACGTTATTTTTTTCATAAGTTATTAAGCTTACAAAAACAATACGTACAAAAAAAGATATTGTAACAGACCTGAGTTTATTTTAGCACGAAGGGCCAAACCAGATATTTTTGTTACCCTGCTAAAAGCTATCGTTCATTGTTTTATCCAGCGAGGCCATTGCACTATTTATAGTACTATTTAAAGCCTCAAGCATCCGGCGCGCCTGGGCCTTATTAAAACCGCCTTTACCGTTTTTGCCTGTCAGGATATTGACCATATCTTCCGGGCCGACCGCCGTTTTATCCCTTTCAGCAGGGTCTTGGATTGTCAGGGCGATGCTATACATACGGCATCGGTATTTACCATCCTTACAGTCTACCTGGATGCTCATGCGGTCGTCGAAAGGTATGGATGCATTGACCGGACCGGTGAAGTTTACGGTTTCCTTTCCC
The DNA here is from genome assembly GCA_035545315.1 of Mucilaginibacter sp. Taxonomy (GTDB): domain Bacteria; phylum Bacteroidota; class Bacteroidia; order Sphingobacteriales; family Sphingobacteriaceae; genus Mucilaginibacter. The sequence goes on from DASZYQ010000012.1 coordinate 370,549, forward strand.
TTTCCTATGATGCGCATATTGACTGTATCGATCATTTCAATAACCCTGTCGGTTCGGTATCGGCCTATAAACCACTCCTGTGCAGCGTTGAATAGCTGCATCTGTGTTTTGCCCGGCGCATTGAACACTTTTTCGTATACCACACCGCCATTGTTCATTGGAACGTGTAAACCGGCAGTATCTTTTTGGGCGAATAGTGCGGCGGGAATCAAAAGCAGGACGACTAAGAATAGGTTTTTCATAAGGTTAAAGTTTAGTTGACATTAATACTTTTTTAAGAATTGGATAGATAAGGCGCAGGAATGTTTAATGTGCTTTGTGTAACAAGCGCGATAGATTAAACATTTCCCCACCCGTTTGCCAATACGTCGGCCAGGTGAAGGGTTTTGATGGGCAGGTTGTTTTTGTCGATATAACCCTGCAGGTGCATGAGGCACGAGTGATCGGTGGAGATAATAAAATCGGCCCCGGCGTTTATGGCATTATCTACTTTTTGCTGGGCCATAGCAGTAGATATTGCTTCGAACTTTACCGCGAACGTGCCGCCGAAACCGCAACATGTTTCACCGTCCTTCAGGTCAACCAACTCAAGGCCAAGAACTTTGGACAACAGCTGCCTCGGTTCAGGTTTGATATGGCATTCGCGCAGCGCGCTGCAACTGTCATGGTAAACCGCGCGGCCATCCAGCTCGGCGCCGAAATAATCGATCTGCATGATGTTTACCAGGAAGTCCGACAGTTCGTAAATCTTGCCTTGTATGGCCCGGCACCGGTTATGCAGCGTAGTGTTGGTAAAAAGATCGTTGTAATAGTTTTTCACCATGCCCGTACACGAAGCCGATGGTGTAACGATCGCAACCTCCTCGGTATCCGAAAAACTTTTTAGAAACTTAATTCCCACTTCTTTAGCGTCGTCCCAAAAACCTGCATTAAAGGCCGGCTGGCCGCAGCAGGTTTGTTCGGGATTGTACCGAACTTCGCAACCCGCCTTTTCCAGTACCCGCACCACGTTCCACGCCGTTTCGGGTGAAAGCTGGTCCATGAAACAGGGTATGAACAGGTCAATTTTCATCGGCTGCTAATTTGGCAAAAAGTTGTGAGTTACGGCTAATCCGTTTTCAGATTTATGAAGTGCGTCCCGTCGCCCCGCTCGGCGGCAACTCCGCAAAAACTTTTTCCGTATACTTGCTCCGTGTTTGTTTTAATCAACCTAAACTTTTACCATTATGCGGAATATTTACTTCCTTTTATTATGTCTTTTTGTATTGACGTCATGCAGCCGTCGCCTCATCACCAAAAATATAACCGATAAAACATCGAGCTATATCGTCAAATCCGGCGGACAAAAGATCAATGCTCAGTCGGTAAGTCTGCATGGCGAGACAGCTACTGCCGATTCAGCCTCCTACGCCTTAACCGACCTGAGTGCAGTAAAGATCGGACCGGGTTATTACGGTGTAAAAAATGGCACGCTTTACGATGGCGTGTACTACGGCAAACTGATGCTGCTAATGCGTTATGCGGGCTCTACGTACGATCTTAGCACCCATTCCACACAGCGCCATTACGATTACTACCTGCAAAAAAAGGGTCAGTCTGATATCCTCGATCTGACGGGGAAAAACCTCGTGGCGAGCGTAAGCGACGATCCGCTGGCTTTACGCAAAGCACGTGCTTCGCGCATTTACGGTACTGTCAATATCACCAGCGCCTTCACTACATTGGCTGGTTTGGGTTGCGTTTTTTTGCCTTATACCAACCCAATACGCAAACCGGCAGTTACAGTTGGTCTGATTTCCCTGCCCACTTTTTTGATTACGCTTCCAATCACGTCACACAAAAGGTATAAGTCGATCATTGTTTACGATCGCGATAATCCGTAGCCACTGATATTCACCTGCATGTCCAAACTTATCGTGGTTAGACCAGCCTCCCGCGGGGCACAAATGGGAGCGTGTGCACGAAGGTCTTTACCCACACACTTTAAGAAACTTGGAACGACACCCGTTTACGACCCGAACGAAATAAAAACCAAATAACGAAAACAAAGTTTATTCGGTATGGAACTATTTCCGATCAGGGTAACCCGCGACGGTGAAGAATATATTTTCGGGGTGCTGGATTATGTCCACCACGTAGACGACCGTTGCAAGTTCGAGGTTTACAGTCGTGGTGAACTGGTTGCTTCGCTGCAGCCCGACCGCCAGGGCCATTTGCAGTTATGCAAAAACTTTGGCAACCTGGACGACGAACTACTACATCTGGTAGCCGACGAGATAGAAACTTATGATTGGTGACGATTTATGGCAATACGCGCGATTTGGACCGGTACAATAAGTTTTGGTTTGGTAAGCATACCCATCAAGCTTTATTCGGCTGTTGAAAACAGTGAACTTAGTTTTGATTTGCTGGATAGCCGAGACCATGCGCGGATACGCTATTCGCGAATTAACGAGCATACGAAGAAGGAAGTGCCGTTTGACCATATTGTAAAGGGTTATAAGCTGAACGAAAATTACGTGATCGTAGAAAAAAGCGACTTCGAGCGAGTTGCGCCCGAAAAAACGAAAGAAATTAAAATCGACGGCTTTATCGACCTTGCCGATGTAAACCCGGTATATTTCGAAAAATCATACTACACGGCGCCGCAAACTAAAAAAAACAAATCGTACGCGCTGCTGCTGCAATCGCTGAAGCAGTCGAAAAAAGCGGGTCTTGCGAAATTTGTACTGCGGAACGTCGAGTCGCTGGTGGTAGTCTACCCTGTACAGGATGTTATAGTAGTCAACACTATCCGCTTTGCACAAGAGATACGTGATTTTGACGAATTGAACATCGACAAAGACGTGACAATAAGCAAGAAGGAAATGGATATGGGACTGGCGTTGATCAACACGTATGTCGCTCCATTCGACGTTTCACAATTCAAAAACGAGTACCCTGCCGAACTGATGAAGATCATCGAGGCGAAAGCCAAAGGCGAAAGGCCGACGATCAAAAAGTTCAAGCCGAAAAAGCCCTCGGGCGACCTGTACGACCAATTGATGAGCAGCCTGCAAATGCGAAAGGGCGCATAGGCTTTGCCCATTCGCCATCATAACAAACAATGTTGCGGCGGATGGTGAAATATTTTTACTAGGATATCTTTACATTAATCGGGCGACGGGCTGGATGCAGATTTTGATAAAGGGCGAAGCAAGGACTAAACGGGTTTTAAGTCCAGGTACTTTTTAACGATATATTCCACGTCTTCCAGGTCATAAGGCTTATTTATGTGATCGTCCGCACAGCTTTCCTTTGCAATTTCTTCGAGATTGATAACTGCGGAAACCAAAACAACAGGTATGTGGCACGTGCGCGGATCGTTTTTTATTTCGAGGCACAGGTCGCTGCCGTTCTCTTTATCGATCCAATGGTCGAGCATAATAAGGCCGGGCATAATTCTGATAATCTCACAGATTGGAACAATTTGCGATCTTGCGATTACTTCGACAAGTAACCTTTCGATGCAATAGCCTAAAATGAACAGGTTGTCCTTATCATCTTCGATAATCAGAACTTTTTCCATTGGCCAAAAAAAGTTTACTATGTCATATACCGGGCAGTAAAATTTAACAGCTTCATTAATTCGATATAAAGCCAGCAGACGGCAATTGATTTGTTTGTACCGGCATGAGAGAGATATATACGTGATGCCATCATTCCTTTTTTTTGCGCGACGTTCTTTGATGCGTCGGGCATCGCCGGCGCATTGTTTAAAACAAATGAGCCACATTATAGAAAGTAATACCGGCCAAATTATATATAAATATAATCCTATTAATTATTATGCAACACGTATAAATACGTGTGTTATATACGTGATTTTTACCGGGTTTACGTGTTCCCGGCAGGTATCGTAATCGTTTTAGGCTCCGGCGCTATGTTTTCTCATTTTCTTGCCGGGCGGCGTCCCCGCCGATGCTTTCATGAAGCGCCTGTATGAAGGCGTTCCTTAATACGCCGATTAAAGTTTGCCAGGGACTGGTTTTGGGACTGCTGATATTTCCGTGCAACGGAACGATGGTGGCTATCTTTTTAGTCCTGTTGTTTTTAAGTATACCGGCGACCAATCCGACGACCGCCTTTTTGGCAACCCGTATCACGCCGCCTTTCTTCATGTCCTTTTTAACGTTCAGTACCTTCAGGTTCTTGATAAAAGGTTTAAGATAACCGTTTATTTCGCCGTTCATCACGCTTAACCTGCAAAAGAGGTCGAGCTTGCCGCGTTCAACATCAAACTTTACGTCGGCTTCCAGCATGGGGTTAAGGCTCGGCAGGTCAATATCCGTTAGTTGTATACCACCATCAAAGTCGGGGGTTTGTTTTAGCACATTCACTTTCGCGTCGAGTTTTAACCTGCCGCCGCCGATGGCTGTGCCCGAAAGATTGAGGTCGGACGGAAGCCGGTCACCCTTTTTCTGCACGTTAGCCAGGTTGGTGGCCGTCAGGTGCAGGTTGTCCAAATGCCACTCATGTACGGGTTTCTTTTCAAAGTCATAGTAAGCAAACCGGCCTTCATTCACGGTGAACAGGTTAATGGTAATGGGCATCAGCGCTTTTAGTGTCGCCGCCCAACTGTCTTTGGAAGGTTCTTTTGAAATACTTTCGGTAGCCAGGATGTTGAGGATGGGCCTGTCGCAGGTCACTTTTCCCACCAGCCGGCCGTGAAACAACGGCCCCCACTCGATCGAAAGGTCGGACCGTTCGATATAAAGGAATGGATATTTTGGCGGATCGGACTTTTTTTTCAGGTGCAGACCCTTGATCACGTATGCCCCGCGCCAAAGCGCGATATCGATATCGTCGACATAACCGGTATAGCCCGGGAGTTCGTTTAGCTGTTTATTCACATAGTGTTTTACGATACCGGGCAGCGCCAGCCTGAGCACAAAGAGCGCCGAGATGATAAGGACAAAGGTGATATAAGTAATTTTCCAACCGCGAATGGTACTTTTCACTTTAGCCACATTCAACGGTTTCTTACGTTTCACTTATGATAAACGGCTGTGCCGGTGGATTGTTTACCAATGAAAGACAAAGGCAAAGGCTCGCCCCAGGATGCTGAGCCAGATTCGCGCCGATACGCAGGGTCATCTTGCAGAGAGACCCTGGGAACGATATATATTGCTAAAAGGGGACATATCGGCGTATAAGGGTCAGTTGATAACCAGGTCGGTAATATTCAACATTTGCGCAAGCTCTCTTGCCAATTCGACGCAATCAGCATAAAACGACGGACAACAGCAGTTGATGGTCACTACATTTGAGGACAACTCTATTTCAGGCTTATCACCGTGTTCGACGCAGAAATAGTCTTCCAACGTCGTTTTCAGATGTTCCTTTGCAGGCAAAAGTGCTGGCATAAACAGGATCGGCTGAATTTCGGATAAACTTAAAGACAATTATTAGTACGCGGCAGGTATAAATACGTAGTTACTCGACAGCTTTTTACGTGAAATTGGAAAGACATACCCGCCGATGGTAAAAGGCATAGTCAGCCGTGCAGAATTTATCGTTTATGCTGCTAATCCAAACACGTCTTGCTGCTTCGTGGAAAAAGACAAGACTACGCTATCAAGGGCCATCCTAGCGGTGAATTACAAACAGGATAACGACTCCAACCTATTCACAAGTCTATCAGGCGGCAGGAACATTAGGTCGGGTTAGTATTTTTTGCACCGTACCCTGCAAAGCGCTGATATCAAATGGCTTTTCAAGGTATCCATCCGCCCTGCTGTCCCTTGTGATCTGGCCCAGATTGTCGTTTGCCGACAATAAGAGGATGGGTATGCGGCTGGTTTCAGGATCGTTTTTCAACTGCAGGCAAAAGCCTATATCGGTGCTTCTTCTGAAATTGTTGTCCAGCACAATTATTGCTGGATTGACTTCCCTTACCTTAGCGACCGGGACCGTGGCCGGGAAAACAACAACCTGGTAATGGAACTGCTTAAACAAAAATTGTAATAATTCTGAAAGTTCCGGCTCATCATCAATAAGTAACACGGTTTTCATGGCAAGTCATGGTTTATTTTGGAAAACTGGTAATATTAATCAGGTTCGATCGCTGGTAATGATCTTTATCTTTAACACCTGACACCTGCTAGTGTTTTAAACTAAAGAATAAAAATTTAAGATAAAAGAAAAAATGCTCTAAACCATTGGAGTGATACCCTGCAAACCACAAAAAACGAATATCTATATTCGTGATTTTTATCCAGGAGACTGGTAAAAGTGCTCTCCACATCCCACTTGGAAATGATTTGTAACAAAAAAATTTACAAATACAACTTTAGTTGGATCGCCTAATGCATTGTAGTGCAATACACTTATTTATAGCTTAACTAAATTAAATAATATTTTATTTATTTCCTATTAGTTATTATATTAGGTAAGGCAGTTGCGTATATAAGCCGGCCGAAGCTATCTTAACTAACCTATGGATACCGTATTTGGGATGTTGATCGCCGTTGATATCCTGTGTTTGCTGGCCATTGTGGTCATGTTATATAACAGGATGAGAGGTAAAGACGAATTGCATGGACTCTTCCGTGATTCGGGTGAAGAAAAGGACGCCTGAATATAAGTCCTGTATATTGCCCTTGATGTACCCCACCCACATTGCCATACCCCTCATTTTAGGTACAAACCCAGCCGTTTGGCTTCACGTTTAAATACCTGTGTAAAGCAAATAAGATCATGAAAAATGAAGGTGGCCTGATGGTGGCTCTGAGTTTAGAACTGGCATCGTATTTTAAAAAGCATCCTGAAAACTTGCCGGTTACTGTGGATGTAAATGCATTGCAGATTAAATGCATGCCGTATTTGATTGAACATATCGAAGACTACTCAAAGAAGCCTTTTACGGACAAGTTTTTGTGGAGCGTAACGTTTCCGGGTTCAAAGCTGCCGGGATTTGAATTTAAATACCTGATCACCTACCAGGCAAAGTATTTGGGCGAATGTGGAATTGTTACCGTAGACACGGTTTTTGAGCGGATGGCCGCCCCATGCCCTTGGTATTTAAATAATTGATAAAACTCGCTTGCGGAGCCGCCTATCGAAAGGAATGCGGAGAAGGATTATGGCGGCTCCCGCTAAAAGCGAAATGATACCCTAATAAATATACGCGCTTCGGGGCCGCTCATCGAGAGGAATATGGAAAAGGATTATGGGCGGCTCCTGCTAAAAGCGTTTGGTTCGCATTATTCCTAGATTTCCACCGCTACAACTTCCTGTGCTTTTGGTGCTTTTCTTTCGGCAAAATGAAGCACGAATAACAATAAAAGACCGATAAAAAAGAAACCGTCGAGCACTAAGGTTGAATTTCTCATTTCATGGGTCTTGTGTTCAACATAGCCAAATGCAGCCATTCCAACCACGATAGAGAGCTTCTCCGTTGCATCGTAAAAACTGAAATAGGAAGCCGTGTCCGGTATGTCGAGCGGCAGCAACTTGGCATATGTCGATCTGGAAAGGGACTGCACCCCTCCCATCACCAACCCTACGGCGAACGCAGCCACATAAAATTGTATATTGTTGGTAATATAATAGACGCATAGGCAAGTTATGGTCCAGAAAATGACAAGCACCAACAGTGAACGGGTATTGCCATACTTATCCGATGCCAGCGAAGTAAGCCATGCTCCTAAAATAGCCACCACCTGTATGACCAGGATAATGGTGATCAATTCATCATCTTTCATGTGCAATTCTTTTGCTGCAAACTCGGCGGCTACCAGCATAATGGTTTGCACGCCTACCGAATAAAAGAAAAAGGCCGGCAGAAAACGCTTTACAAGCGGCATGCTCCGCGCGTTGCGGAACACTTTAGCCAGCTCTTTAAATCCTCCGGTCCAGACATTAAATCTATGTGATCCCACATTTGGCTCTCCTTTGGGCAATATGCGAAAGGGAATAATCGCGAAACCGATCCACCAGAGAAACACGATGATGAAGGCAATCCGCGCACCCTTATCTTCGGTAATACCAAAAGAATCATGGAAAAGCACACCTACAAAACAAACTAACTGCACTACAATGCTTCCGGCAAAGCCATAAATGAAACCTTTGGCACTGACGTCGTTTTGTTTTTCAAAAGTGGCGATCTGCGGCAAGTAGGAATTATAGAAAACAAAGCCACCACAATATCCGATCGTCGCCAACCCAAAACAGATCATAGGGAATTCTATCGGTTCTCCTTCCTTCAAGAAATACAATCCTGCGCAGGCAATGCTACCCACAAAAGTAAATATCTGTAGGTATGACTTTTTGGCTCCGCGGTAATCTGCAAGCGAGGTCAAGATAGGCAGTGTAACCACAATGATAAGGTAAGACAGGCTTAAAATATAGTTTTGCAAAACGGTATTCTCGTAGGTATGCCCGAAAAAGTTGACCATGTTTTTCCCATAAGCCGTATTGGTAGTTACGCCAACGTAGTATGCGGGGAAAATGGTGGTGGTGATCACCATGTTATAAGATTGGTTGGCCCAGTCGAACATGCACCATGCCCAAATGGTTTTTTTGTCGTTTTTTGTAGTCATACAGCGCTAAAAATAAACATTGTGTTGTTGATTTCAAGTTCGTGCCGATTGTATTTTTCTCGTAAATACTCCAGTTCGTTGTGCCAAATGCTTTAAATAAATGTTTTTTCACACTGATTTCCAGCACCAGTAACGCCAATGTTACGGAATGGTTAAACCATCGGCTATGAATATCATCAAAAAAGAAAATCAACAATGGCCGAAAAGCCATTTATTGTAGAACTAAACACAAAACCAATGAAAAATGTATTAAAAACTATCCTGTTCGCAACGGCCATGTTCGTCGCACAGTTAACATTTGCACAGGCTAATGTTGCCGTTTCTACGGCTACCAGTGCTGCTTTGCGCGCAAGTGTATCAAGGCAGGCAACAGCCGCAGCCGTTAAAAATGCCACTATCCATGCTACCACAATTACAAGGCAAACTGCCGTTAGTGCTGTCTCTGCGGTAAAATCAGCTGCAGGCAAAACCAGCAGCGCTGCAGTAACAGCAGGCTCTTCTTTAAATACCTCGGCAAAAGCAGCCGCAAGTAAGGCCGCTGGCCCTAAAACGACTAAAGCAGCTGCAACCGGACAAGCAACGGCAAATAATACTACAACAGCCGGTAAGACAACTGCCGTAGCCGGATCTAACGGCAATTTGGCAGCAACTTCGGCCCCCAAAAGTGAACAATCCGCTAAAAACTCCGTTAAAAGTGGAAAGTTTGCCGCCAACGGACAAACAGCTTCATCAGGCAGCAGCAAGGCTAAGGCAGGCAAAAACAGTATGAAGATGAAAACTTCGGGCAACGTCTCGGCCTCCGCAACCGCCGATAAAAACAGTGCGGATGCACGGTCGGGTTCGGCTGAGCAGATAAGTGCTCAGGCTGTTAAATGATAAACATACAAAATGAAGGGCTCCGCCACGGAGCTCTTCATTCAATATATCATCTATGAAAACTTTTTACGGCTTACTATTTACAGTATTATCCTTACCGGCATTACGGTCGGCTGCCCAAAAGAAAATAGTCGACACCGATCTGATGATGCTCCCGGGCATTCATAGCACAACTTTTAACGCCAGCGCGCTCTACATGTCAAACCTTAGTTATGACGGGCGAAGAGACGCAACAAATGTTCCGGTGCTAATGCCCGGTGCGACGGCGGTTTTTAAACATGGGCTGTTTGTGAGCGCACTGGGATATTGGGATGTTAACGGAGCAAAATCGGGCGCCGAGGGTCTCAGTATAACACCCGGCTATATATTTTCGCTAGACACAGGCAGAAAATTCGGTGGAAATATAACGGCTACCAAGTACTTTATTACTAATAACAGCCCGATCATCCTTTCGTCGTTCGATGTGCTTCTCGACGGTCAGCTCAATTACAACGGACCGGTTAAGATTACTTTGGGCGTCACCTATAGTTTTGATAAAGGCAGCAACCGCGATATTATCAACACTATGCAGGCTGAAAGGGATATTTGGCTGTTTAAAACCGGCTTGTTGAAATTAAATGGGCTTAAAATAACCCCCACAATCACCGGGTATGCCGGTTCGCAGTCGTTTACCGAGACTTATTATGTCAACTCGCAGGTACCGAGAGCCGTGGCCGATCCGGCTCTTATATCGCCTATTACGAGGCTTTTCCCCGGGTTATCCCAGCAGCAAATACTGAATAAAACCGTTACCAGCGAAAAAAGCCAGGAAGTAAAAAAATACAATCTGCTTGCAATCAGCGGCTCGCTGCCCATCGCTTATACCTTGGCTAGCTGGCAATTTACTTTTACCCCTTATTTAACCCGACCATTTAACCAGGTCGATTACAGCGGCGGCGGGATTAGCGGCAGCTATTTCTTTTATACCGCCGGCATAAGCTATATGTTTTAAGGACTACTCGCCCAGTAACTTCTTTTTCTGGGCATCATATTCAGCTTTTGTGATTGCACCGTTATCGAGCAGTTTTTTTAGTTTGATCAGCTCGTCTGCTACACTAACCGGGGCACCCGGCGTTTTCTGTCCGCAGGGGGTCACTTCGCAGGCCGTTATAGCGGCCTCGATCCATACGTCGCATGTCGGTAATCCTCCGGTACGTATTGTAATAACCACCTGTTCTCCTCCCGTCATCTGCTCCACTTTGGCAATCTTTTTTATCACGTAGCTGCCGTTCGACATATCCTTTCTTGCCGACATTGCGCTGCTGCGCCGCGGGTCGGGCGGACCAGGCAATAATTGATTGATTTGAATGTATTTGAAATCGCCGTTCGGCATGGAACCTAAACCAAGCTTAATAGTGTCGCCGGGGCGATAGGTTATCCCATTGGAGGCATGGTATTCCTTTAATTTTTGTGAAAATGCGAAAAGGGGCAATAATACTGCGAATGTGACTAAGTATCTTCTCATGGAATCAGGTTTTTCCGTAAACAGCGTAACCCGGCTTTTGTTTTTTGAACCCGGGTATGTGCAGAAGTTACATTTCCGTGCAGATCGTTTTTTGTGCTACTTTTTCTAATTTATCGTTTCCAGCTCAAGTTGTTAACTTACATTAAAGTGGATGAATTATTGTTAACATATTATGTCATAATATACCTCGTCAACTATCTTTGCTCAAGCCGGTCTTTTATCACACACCGGCTCAATAAACGTAACTGATACTATGAAACACGGATTACTCATTGATATGGACGGGGTTATTTACAGCGGGGAAATGCTGATAGAAGGCGCCGACCGATTTATAAAAAAATTGCTTGAAAAAAACATACCGTTCACATTTATGACCAACAACAGCCAGCGTACCCGCCTTGAGGCCGTCCGCAAGTTGAAGGGGCTTGGTATCGAGGTGACGGAAGACCATATTTACACGAGTGCCATGGCTACCGGCAAGTTTTTGGGCGACCAGAGCCCGAACGGCACTACGGCGTACGTTCTGGGCGAAGGCGGGTTGCTTACCAGCCTGCACGAGAATAATGTAACGCTGGTTAATACCGACCCTGAATTTGTGGTACTTGGCGAGGGCCGCAATTTTACGCTTGAAATGGTGCAGCGCGCGGTCGACATGATACTTTCGGGCGCTAAGTTCATCACTACCAACCGCGACCCATCGCCTAAAAAACCTGGCTGGAACAATTTGGGAATAGCGGCTACGACAGCCATGATAGAAGAAGCGACGGGCCGTAAAGCCTTTGTTACCGGCAAACCAAGCCCGGTAATGATGCGTTCAGCCCGAAAGTACCTGGGCCTCGAAACTGCTGAAACGACAGTGGTTGGTGACACTATGGAAACGGACATACAGGGCGGTGTGCAAATGGGTTATAAAACCATCCTGGTGCTTTCAGGCATTGCGAAAAAGGAAGAGCTGGGTAATTATGCATTCAAACCTGACATGATAGCCGGCTCGGTTGACGAGATCGAATTCCCGTTAAAATGGTGGTGATTTTTGGCAAATCTTAAGTTCATCGTGCCAAGTTCCCGTTTGCTGCTAACCAAGCGCAAACCTTACTGCTGCCTGAGCATGAATGAGCATGGTATCGAAGAGTGGTATATCCACATCGTTTTGGTTCAGCAGCATTGGTATCTCGGTGCATCCTAATATGATCCCTTCGGCACCCTGGGCGGCCAGTTTGCGGATCACATCGATATAAAATTGTTTAGTTTCAGTTGTAAAAATATTTCGGCCAAACTCCTCGAAAATAGTGTAATGAATTTTTTCGCGGTCAGCATCACCGGGTATTATTACGTCAATATCCTGTTCGGACAATTTATCCCTGAAGAAATTACGTTCCATGGTAAATTTCGTACCCAGAAGCCCGACTTTCTTTAATCCTTGTTGTTTAACAGCTTCGGCTGTTGCCGTCGCAATGTGTATCAGAGGCAGTTGAACATTTTGCTCCAAACGATCTGCAATTAGATGCATAGTATTGGCGCAAAGCACAATAGCTTCAGCACCCGCGTTTTTCATGCCGAGCGAGGCCTTGGTCAGCATCTGTAATGTGTTCTCCCAGTTCTCTGAATCGTTGTTTCGCTTGATATCGCCGTAGTTGAACGAATAGATCATACATTCCGCAAATTCCAGGCCGCCCAGTTCTTCGTTGATGCCCTGGTTGATCAGCTTGTAATAATCGGCGGTCGACACCCAACTGATGCCGCCAATCAGGCCCAAAATTCTCATGATGTGAAGATGGTGATAAATAGTTTTTAAGACACCTGTGGATATTTAATTTTATTTGCAAGTGACAAATGACCATGAAATTTAAAACAGTCATATTCGACCTTGACGGCACCATCGCCGACACATTACCACTGTGTATCACGGCGTTTAAGAAAAGCATCGAGCCTTTACTCGGCTTTGATTTGACGGCAGAAGAGATAGTGGCAACCTTTGGCCCCTCTGAGGAAGGCACGATTCGCAAGCTAGTACCTGAACACGAAGAAGCGGGTGTAAGAGCCTACCTGGAACATTATGAGCAACTACATCATATCTGCCCCGCTCCTTTTCCCGGAATACTTGAACTACTTGAAATATTGACCAGTAACGGCGTGCAGACAGCTATGGTTACCGGTAAAGGCATAAATAGTACCCGCCTGTCATTACGGCAATTCGCCATAGAAAAGTATTTTGAAGTACTGAAAACCGGCGCACCTTATGGGCCTGATAAGGTTTAATGGTATCCGCAGAATACTTGCACGTTTGAATGCCGGCCCTGACGAAACACTTTACGTAGGCGATGCTCCGAGCGACATCCGGTATTGCAATGAAGTGGGCGTCCCGATCGCGGTCGCTGCCTGGGCCTCGACAGCCGATGTTGAAAAAATATTACGGCTTAATCCCGAATGGTTGTTTTACAGCATCGAAGGATTTAAGCATTGGCTAATTAGTTACATATAAGAACTGATTTCACCTCAGAATCTCTTTATTTACATTAACCATACGGCCTGCATTGGTAGACTAGTTAATCCATGCTGTTTACACCAACCACACACTCCTGGTTAAACTTATCACACCTGGCAACTATAACGATGGAGTAAATAATATAAGCTTAAAGTTTGACCGGATGTGCGGGTAACAATACTTTTGACGTTCACTAATGAAAACGGCCTATTTCAACTGGGCCTTTCAATTCCTTGTTTTACAGGTTAATGAATCAAAAAGAGGTAAATAAAAATCATCCTGGTTCGGTATTAAATTTTGGAGAATTATTATTCAGGGTCAGCCTGGATGGTGATGGCAACTGGTTGAACGAAAACAATGTCCCTTTTTTTATTGGCGGAGCCGAATTGAATGTAGCCACGGCGCTGGCGTTGTGGGGTATACCGACCAGATATATCACCGCTTTGCCGGACAATGGTATGTCGGCACAAATCACAGCGTTTCTTGAAGAAAAAGCCATAGATACTTCACAGGTATATTATCACGGTAAACGGATTGGGTTATACTATTTGACCAAAGGCGCCGATCTGAAACACAACGCGCTGATCTATGACCGTGCTGGTTCGGCATTTTCGGAGCTCAAACCGGGGATGATCGACTGGGATCAAGTGCTTGATGGTGTCAGTTGGTTTAATTTCAGCACTATCTGTCCTGCTATCAGCCAGAATGTAGCCGATGTTTGCGAAGAGGCCCTAATTGCTGCTTCGCGCAAAAACATCACTTCTTCTATCGATCTTAACTACCGCGCGAAGCTATGGCAATACGGCAAGCAGCCGCACGATGTAATTCCACATCTCGCAAAACATTGCGACTTGATTATGGGCAACGTTTGGGCAGCCGAAAAAATGCTCGATATCCCAGTTCCATCCAGCCTTGGTGAGGCTGCACAAAAAGATCATTATTTGCAGGCAGCGTTGGAAACCTCGCAGCACATCACTGAAAAATATCCGAAATGCCGAACGGTGGCCAATACCTTTAGGTTTGACGCAAACGATGGCATTAATTATTACACGTCGTTATACACCGACGGTCGTTTTTACAGCTCGGCTGAACATGCTTGTGAAAAGATCGTCAACAAGGTAGGCAGCGGCGATTGCTTTATGGCCGGGCTGATCTATGGCGTTTATAACCATCACCATCCCGACCAGATACTTGAATTCGCAACTTTGAGCGCCTTTGATAAGTTGTTTATCGACAGCGATACCACCAATAAAACCGTAGAGGAAATTAAAAATCGTTTAAATGAGTCAACGCCAGTCGGACATATTAAATAGCATCACCACGCAGGGTATGCTCCCCCTATTTTTTCATGAGGACGCCGAAACCAGCCTGGAGGTAACAGGTGCATTGTATAAAGCAGGCGTAAGGGTACTGGAATATACCAACCGGGGCTCTGCCGCTCTCGAAAACTTTAGACTGCTGATTGATGCGAAACAAAAAGAAATGCCTGACCTGTTTTTAGGCATAGGCACTATAAAAACAGCAAAAGAAGCATCGGATTTTATTGCGGCCGGGGCCGAATTTATTATTGCACCCATCGTCGACCCTGAGGTTGCGCAATTAACGGCAAAACATGAATTATTATGGTGCCCCGGATGTATGACTCCCACCGAAATCAGCCTGGCCCAGCGACACGGAGCACAACTCATCAAACTGTTTCCGGCGAATATTCTCGGTCCGGGTTTTTTAAATTCGATAAAGGAATTGTTTCCGGGGCAATTATTTATGCCGACGGGCGGCGTCGAAATGAATTTCGACAACATCAACGGCTGGTTCAAGGCCGGCGTTTGCGCGGTTGGTATGGGAAGCAAATTGATAACGAAAGAGATTTTATCACAACAATTGTACGATCGGTTGTATATTGACACCCAAAACGCGCTGAAACTTGTAAAAGCTGCCAGGTAAAACCAGTTCAAATTATGATAAAAGCGGATAGAATAGGAAACTATAGATGGGTAATTGCAACGCTGCTACTGTTTTCTACCACCATCAACTATATGGACCGGCAAGTGATCAGTTTTGTGAAGGATTACTTTTGCACCCCTATAGCCAAAGGTGGTTTCGGCTGGACAGACAATGAATATTCATACATCACCTCGTTTTTTACCGCTTTTTATGCTGGCATAACCATTGTTGCCGGCCTGGTGATCGACAAAATAGGCACGAAACTGGGATTGGCACTTTCGCTGATTACCTGGTCGATCTTCGGCATACTGAATGCTTTTGCGGGCAGCTCGGTTGTGGTTCATACCATGGTAAGAAGCTTATTCGGCATTGGCGAAGCAGGAAATTTCCCGGCCTCAATCAAAGCCGTGGCTGAATGGTTTCCCAAGCGGGAACGCGCACTGGCTACTGGCATTTTCAACAGCGGATCCAATATAGGGGTCATGATTTCTGCCTTATTTGTACCTTGGTGCCTTATTCACTGGGGCGAGGCTTTGGGCTGGAAAATGGCTTACATCCTGACCGGCTCGGCAGGTTTTATATGGCTTATTTTTTGGTTCTGGCTCTATAGTAAACCTTCTGAATGCAAACATTTATCCAAAGAGGAATTTGATTTTATCCATGAAGATGACCTGGCGATGCATGTCGCCCCGTCTGAAGATGTAGCGGTAAACGAGAAAGTGTCCTGGTGGAGGCTGTTTCGCTATCCGCAAACCTGGGCCTTTTTCTGGGGTAAGTTCATGACTGACGGTATCTGGTGGTTTTTACTCTTCTGGCTGCCTGACTATCTGAAAAAGCAATTCGGAATGACGCTCCACCAGATCATGTGGCCCACATTTATCGTATACGCTATTTCGATAATCGGCAGCACTTACGGCGGCAATCTTCCGCGCACGATGATCAACCGGGGCATGCCGGTATTTAAGGCTCGTATGACAGCCATGTTCATCATTGCCCTGCTCCCGCTGGTACTGCTGCTGACACAGTATTTTGGTGATAAAGCGGTATTTGGCAATTATGCCTCTACGCTTGCTATCGCCATGATCTGCATCGGCGCTGCGGCGCACCAGGCATGGTCGGCCAACCTGTTCACAACAGTGTCAGATATGTTCCCTAAAAAAGCCATCGGCTCGGTTACCGGTATCGGCGGTATGGCCGGTGGTATTGGCGGCGTAATTATTCAGCGGCTATCGGGTATATTGAATACCGCTTATCATACGCATCCCCAAACAGCCTATCTCATTATGTTTATTGTTTGCGCTTTCGCTTATATAACTGCCTGGGCGATTATAAGGCTATTGACCCGCAAACCGTCAAGCATCGCTGTATAAGGTATGCGCATTACTGCACATACCTTATCTTGATAACTAATTTTTTAACGTTATCATAGCCATCGACTTTGATGTTCGGCCGGTGTGCATCAGCAGGAAAGAATAAAAAGAATTCTTTGGGTGTCGCCACATAATAAGTTCCCTCGGAGTAGTAATGAGCCACATCTTTTTTCTCATTGTAAGGTTCGGTTACGGTCGCGCCCGAAACCGGCGCCACCCCTATCTTTTCCTCGCCATTGATCACATATTGCAGGTCGATGTATTTCTGATGTGACTCCCATTTGGAAGCCTCGAATGTTTTTGACGGCGCATAAGTTATGGTTGCATAAGCGTTTTTCCCGTCTATCGGGTATTGGCCCGGAGCCAGTGTTGACAGCTTGGCACTATCGGCAAGAAACTTAAAAACCTTCTGCCAGGTCGCCTTGTTGGCTTCGTATTGCTTTTTAAATTCGACAGCGTTTACCTGGGGGTAAAGCCCAATCTTTAAGCCATCGGCCCATACTTTGCTTTCCACCCATTGTTCGGCGGTGTTTTTTTCATTCGAGTTGGTTTGAGCGATAACAGCAGCGCTCATAAATATTATGCCGAATGCTACGCATATGGGCAATACTTTGAAAATTTTCATAGCCGGATTTTAATTGATTATCAATGTCAATTATACAGTCTAACGGTCAAAATGAACCTCTCAACACACTTATTATTTACTTTAACGTTGAAGTAGAAATCTGATCCAAAGCTTTTTATTGATGATACAACATTGTACAATTGCGCAATAAATTTACTCATTAAAGCATATACCGTGAAAGTGTTGCATAGCGTACATCCGAGCGATTTTAAAACATACCCGACAGAGCTGATCAGGGAGCGTTTTCTGATAGATAACCAGGTACAACCGGGCCAAATCAACTGCGTTTACACCCATTACGACCGGATGATATTTGGTTTTGCAAACCCGGAAAATAACGAGCCGGAACTGCCCAATTATCCCAACCTGAGGGCTGAATATTTCCTCGAACGCAGGGAGATAGGTATCATCAATGTGGGTGGCGAAGGTACGATAAAAGCTGACGGACAATTATTCGATCTCGATAAACTGGATTGCCTTTATATCGGCAAGGGCACCAGGAATGTGAGTTTTATCAGCAAAAATGCCGAAACACCTGCTGTGTTTTACCTGCTGTCGGCCCCCGCTCATACCACCTACCCGACTACATTATTAAAACATGAAGATGCGCTCAAAGTAAGAACCGGTTCAGCAGCGACGGCAAATCACCGTACGATAAACAAGTATATTCATCTTGAAGGCATAAAAAGCTGCCAACTGGTAATGGGATTAACCATTTTGCACGAGGGCAGCGTTTGGAACACCATGCCGCCGCATGTGCACGATCGCCGTATGGAGGCTTATTTTTATTTCGATCTGCCACCGGGACAAAAAATATTTCATTTCATGGGCGAAGGAAATGAAACGCGACACATTACCATGAATAACTATGATGCAGTAGTTTCACCGCCATGGAGCATCCATTCGGGCAGCGGCACGGCAAGCTACAGCTTTATTTGGGGCATGGCCGGCGAAAATCTCGATTACACCGATATGGATGCGATTGCCATACCTGATATTAAATAAGTTCACTATAAAACATTAAAAAGTGGAAGACAAATTCTCCCTGGCGGGTAAGGCTATCGTTGTTACCGGCGGTACGGGTATTTTGGGTAATTCGTTTATCAAAGGCATCGTTGAGGCTGGCGGCGCGGTAGGCATTTTGGGTCGAAATGAAGCGGTTGCAAATGAAAGAGCTACCATGATCAATCACATCGGCGGCAAGGCAGTGGCCTTAGTAGCCGACGTAATGAACGAAAAACAGTTGCTGAATGCCCGCACCAAGATGCTGGAAACCTTCGGCCGGATAGATGGATTGGTAAATGGCGCGGGGGGCAATTCACCTGAGGGAGTGCTGCAAAACGACGATAACTTGTTCGAAATGAATATCGCCGGAATGAAAAAAGTTATGGATGTGAATGTTTGGGGCACCATTATTCCCACACAGATATTTGGCGAAGCAATAGCCGCCACGGGTAAGGGCAGTATCGTCAACATTTCGTCGATGAACTCAAAAAGAGCCATAACCAAATTACTGGGCTACAATATCGGCAAAGCAGCTGTCGACTGCTATAACCAGTGGTTTGCAGTAGAGCTTGCCAAACGCTACGGTGACAGTATCCGCATGAATGCCTTAGCACCCGGCTTCTTTCTTACCGAACAAAACCGTAACCTGCATACCAAACCCGAAGGCGGTTATACCGAGCGGGCCGAGTCGGTTATCAGGCAGACGCCCTTCAAACGTTTCGGCCACCCCGATGAGCTGATCGGCGCGCTAGTTTGGTTGCTGAGCGATGCCTCTAAGTTTGTAACCGGAGCGATGATCTGCGTCGACGGCGGCTTCTCCATTTTTGGCGGCGTATAAGGCAAATTTGCCTTACCGGTTAATTTTAGTACATTTAATTTTTAAGTTTACCAGCGTGCCGACCGCCGCGTGTGTTGTACAGACAAAATTGAATTGATAAAATGAACTTTGAGGCAGTTACGATTAAAGATATAGCGAGAGAGTTAGGTATATCCGCTTCAGCAGTTTCCAAGGCGCTTAAAGACAGTTACGAGATCAGCGAGAAGACCAAAAAGGCAGTTCTGGAGTGCGCAAAAAGGTTGAACTACAGGCCAAACCCCATGGCGCAGAGCTTGAAACGGGGTAACAGCAAATCGCTCGGCATTGTTATATCTACTATCGATAATAACTTCTTTGCGCAGGTGATCAACGGGATGGAATCCGTGGCTTACAGCAAGAACTACAATGTCATCATGACTCAGACGCACGAGTCGTACGACCTGGAGGTTTCAAACGTACAGCATTTGACCATCCGGGCCATCGACGGCCTCCTGATCTCACTATCCAACGAAACCAGGGACCTCGACCATCTTAAAAAACTGCATGACAAAGGCCTGCCTATCGTGTTTTTCGACCGTGTTACCGACGAGATCGAAACCCATAAAGTTATTGCCGATAATTTCAAAGGCGCTTATGAGGCAACCAACAGCCTCATTAATGCCGGTTACCGCAAGATAGCGCATATAACCAGCTCGCCGCACGTTTCCATTACCGACGACCGGTTAAACGGTTTCAGGCTCGCGATGTCGGAGAACAATATTCCGCTTAATGAGCAATTCGTAAAATATTGCCTTCACGGCGGCAGAGACCTGAACGAGATCGAAAAAGCACTAACGGAGCTGCTTTGCTCACCTGACAGGCCCGATGCGCTGTTTACCGCATCGGACAGGATAACCACCACTACCCTTTCGCTCCTCCATAAAATGGGTTTTAAAATACCGGATGATATTGCGCTCCTGGGATTTACCAATACCAGCCTGGCGGATGTTTTGAATCCATCGTTGAGCTCTGTATATCAGCCAGCTTTCGAAATGGGCAAAAAAGCTACCGAAATGCTGATCGGCCTGATTGAAAGTAAGCGCCCGGTTAGAGAATTTGAAAAGGTGGCACTTCCTACAGAAGTCATCATCAGGGATTCTTCCAAACCTGTGCTTGTACATAAATAGCCGTCTTCTATTTCGGTTTTTACTGCAACGTTTGCGTAAATAATAATCTGCCAATTATTTGCGGGCAACTATCATAACTATACTTTTGGTGTTCCAGATCTATTTCTGCACGCTTAATTATGAAGCCCTTTTTAGACCAGAATTTCTTGTTGCAAAGCAAAACCGCTGAACATTTATATCATCAATACGCTGCGGGTATGCCGATCATCGACTACCATTGTCACCTCGATCCCGCGCAAATAGCAGGCAATGTCAACTTTGCCAACCTTACCGATATCTGGCTCAAAGGTGATCATTATAAATGGCGCGCTATGCGCGCCAACGGCGTTGATGAGCAATATATTACCGGTTCAAAAAGCGACTGGGAGAAATTTGAATGCTGGGCCGCAACCGTGCCATATACGCTTCGTAATCCATTATATCACTGGACTCACCTCGAATTGCAGCGCTATTTTGATGTGCACGAGATCCTTTCGCCAAAAACGGCCAAAGCAATCTATGACGAATGCGCCCAAAAATTGCAAACCGCGGCATACAGTGTGCAGAATATCATCAAAAAAATGAATGTCGAGGTGATCTGTACCACCGACGACCCGATTGATAACCTGGAGCACCACCAAAAGCTCAAACAAAGCGGATGGGATGTAAAGGTTTATCCTGCATTCAGGCCCGACAAGGCGATGAATGCCGATGATGTAAAAGGGTTAAACGACTATATTACCAGGTTGGAGGCAGTAAGCAATACCACCATCAACAGCTACAACGATTATCTGGACGCTTTGAAAAAACGCCACGATTATTTTGCAGCAAACGGCTGCGTAGTGTCGGATCATGGGCTGGAACAAATGTATGCCGAAGATTATACGGAGGCAGAAATTGCTTCCATCTTCCAAAAGATACGTTCGGACAAATCATTGCAACCAGACGAAGCTTTGAAGTTCAAATCAGCCATGCTGTACCAGTTTGCAATATGGGATCATGAAAAAAACTGGGTCCAGCAATATCACCTCGGCGCGCTGCGTAACAATAACGCCAGGGCGTACCGGGAGATTGGCCCTGATACCGGCTACGATTCCATTGGTGATTTTACCCAGGCACAGGCGCTATCCCGCTTCCTCAACAAACTGGATAGTACCAATCAGTTAGCCAAAACCATTATTTACAATCTTAATCCCGGCGATAACGAGTTGTTTGCAACCATGACGGGCAATTTTAACGATGGTACGGTTGCCGGCAAAATCCAGTTCGGTTCCGCCTGGTGGTTCCTGGATCAAAAGGACGGTATGACCAAACAATTAAACGCGCTTTCGAGCATGGGTTTGCTAAGCAAACTGGTAGGCATGCTAACCGATTCGCGCAGTTTTCTCTCCTATCCAAGGCACGAATATTTCAGGCGTTTGCTTTGCAACCTGTTTGCAGAAGACATTGAAAACGGCGAATTGCCCGCCGACCTGGAATGGACAGGCAAGATCATACAGGACATCTGCTATCATAACGCTGTCAATTATTTCAATTTTTAATTGTTGTTTTCGGATCAACGCCTGGACGATTGACATCTTTCAAAATAGCCGGAACACTCCAACGTTGGAGTGTTTTTAGTTTGCCATTTACTTCCGTATTAGTGCATACTGACTAATTTTGTTGATTGTCAAAATGACATTATCAGGTTGATTCTTAATAAATACGGAATTATAAAATCCTCGGAGATCATACAAAAAATGCCGGCTATAAAAAGATGTTTTTGGATCACCGCCAGTCTCGCTGCAGGCTGGCTCGGAATCTCAGCGCAAACGCAATCATATTCATGGCAGCATTTGCCCCAAGCGACACAGCCGCATTTCAAAAAAGATACTTTCAATATCGTAAACTACGGCGCCAAAGCCGACGGTCTCACCCTCAATACTAAAAGCATAAACAACGCTATCGCCGATTGCAGCGCGAAAGGCGGCGGTGTAGTACTAATTCCGCAAGGCTTTTGGCTTACGGGCCCAATCGTTTTAAAAAGTAATGTCAACCTGCATGTTAGCCGTGCGGCGCTGCTGCAATTTACGGATGATAAAAGCCAGTACCCATTAATGGAAGGAAATTACGAAGGGCACGCCGCCGTTCGCAATCAGTCCCCTATTTCGGGAACAGATATCGAAAACGTAGCTATTACTGGCGGCGGTATCATTGACGGTCACGGCGAAGCCTGGCGAGCCATTGCCAAAGAAAGGCTAACAGCTCCCGAATGGGATGCCCTGGTTGCGTCAGGCGGCATTGTGAGCGAGAACGGCAAAAGCTGGTTCCCCTCTCAAAGCTATATCAACGGTTTAAAAACACCCAATGCCGGAGTCATTACGCCCGGCAAGAGTCTAAGAGATTATGAGCCGATGAAAGATTTTTTCCGGCCCAACCTGCTGGTGCTCACCAATTGTAAAAATGTTTTATTACAGGACGTTACTTTCCAGAATTCACCAGCCTGGTGCCTGCATACCCTTATTTGCCAGGACCTGACCCTGCAAAACGTTCATGTACGTAATCCATGGAACGCACAGAACGGCGATGGTATCGATGTGGAATCCTGCAAAAATGTATTGATAGAAGGCAGCACATTTGATGCAGGCGACGATGGTATCTGCGTCAAATCTGGTCGCGATGAAGAGGGCCGCCGCAGGGGCAAACCGACTGAAAATATGGTAGTGAGAAACGATGTGGTTTACCGGGCGCACGGCGGCTTTGTAATCGGCAGCGAAATGTCGGGCGGGGCGCGAAACATATTTGTTTCCAGCTGCACCTTTATCGGCACCGATGTGGGCTTACGCTTTAAAACCACCCGCGGCCGCGGTGGCATTGTCGAAAATATACATATCAAGGATATCAGCATGAGGGATATTCGGACCAATGCCATACTTTTTGATATGTATTACATGGGCAAATCACCGGGAGACGATGAGGCCAATGGTGATGCAAACCGGATTCCGGTAACGGATGCCACGCCACAGTTCAAGGATTTTTATGTTGACAACGTGGTGTGCAACGGCGCCGAAAAAGGCATACAGGTAAGGGGCCTGCCCGAAATGAACATCAAAAACATCCACCTGGAAAATTTGGTTTTAAAGACGAATAAAGGAATCGAGATAACCGAAGGTACTGGGATCTATTTCAAAAATGTTCAGCTGGATTGCAAGGATACCAACCCGCTGGTGAACATAAAAAACAGCCGCGACGTTGAATTTGATCACCTTACCTATTCCAATGC
This sequence comes from Mucilaginibacter sp., assembly GCA_035545315.1. Taxonomy (GTDB): domain Bacteria; phylum Bacteroidota; class Bacteroidia; order Sphingobacteriales; family Sphingobacteriaceae; genus Mucilaginibacter. Next base: position 394,164 of record DASZYQ010000012.1, read on the forward strand.
GCAGTTGCTATTTTCTGTTGATGGCAAAAATTCCTCCGGTATAAAGGTATCAGGCACGGACATGACAAAGGCCGCTAATAAGACCGCATTCGGCAAAGGCGCTGATAGCCATTCACTCACAATCGCCAGGTAGAATGAAAAAGCTAATTGCACTGATTGTCAACTTATTTATCGCTGCCACGTTAGCGGCCCAGCCCGCCACTTATCCCACGCATTTCACAGTTGCACAGGACGGAAGCGGCGATTTTAAAACGATACAGGAAGCGGTAAATGCCGTGCGTGACCTGTCGCAACAACGGGTAACCATCTATATCAAAAAAGGGATATATCACGAAAAGCTGGTTATTCCATCCTGGAAAACCAAAATTTCATTGATTGGCGAGGATAAAGCGAGCACCATCATTACCAATGACGACTACTCCGGCAAACTCTTTCCCGGGGGAAAAGATGCTTTCGGCAGAACTAAATTCACAACATACACTTCCTACACCGTATTGGTTCAGGGCAACGATTTCACTGCCGAAAACCTAACCATCGAAAACTCGTCGGGCCGGGTTGGGCAGGCCGTGGCATTGCATGTGGAGGGCGACAGGTGTAAAATAATCGACTGCAACCTGCTCGGCAACCAGGACACTTTGTATGCCGCTACCGAAAACAGCCGCCAGTACTACAAGGACTGTTTTATACAAGGCACAACCGATTTCATCTTCGGCGAAGCTACTGCCGTTTTTGAACGCTGCACCATTAAAAATCTTTCGAACTCGTATATCACTGCAGCCTCTACCACCCCTCGCCAGAAATTCGGCTTTGTGTTTTTCGATTGCCGGTTACTTGCTGATTCAGCAGCCAAAAAAGTACATCTTGGCCGGCCATGGCGGCCCTATGCCAAAGTCGTTTATATTCGTACGGAGATGGGCGCACACATCGTACCTTCAGGATGGGATAACTGGCGCAATCCTGAAAATGAAAAAACCGCATTTTTTGCCGAGTACAAAAGTGCAGGGCCCGGCGCAAATCTTTCGGGCCGGGCAGCATGGTCGCACCAGTTGAATGCAAAAGAAGTAAAGCAATACACGCTAAAGAACATTTTCTCAGGCAAAGATGACTGGGACCCGCAGTAGATCAAACAGTAATTTCAATATTGATATGATACTATCAAAAGATAATTTAAAAAACATAAACGTACCGGGCTTGCAGAAACCGGAGGCGGAAGTATTCAATCTTCCCAAAAAGGTACTGCAGTTTGGAACCGGGGTTTTATTAAGAGGATTACCCGATTATTTCATCGATAAAGCCAATCGGCAGGGAATTTTCAACGGCCGCGTGGTGATGGTAAAATCGACCGATACCGGTTCTGCTGATGATTTCGCAAAGCAGGACAACCTTTACACTATCTATTCAAAAGGCATCGAAAATGGGCAGGAAGTAAGTGAGCAGGTCATTTGCTCTGCTATCAGCGAAGTATTGTCGGCGTCAACCGACTGGGCCGCTGTTCTTGACCTCGCGGGAAGTCCCGACTTACAGGTGGTCATATCAAACACCACCGAAATAGGTATCCAACTGGTTGAAGAAGACATCAACCAGCAGCCACCCCAATCCTTTCCCGCCAAGCTACTGGCAGTTCTGTACGAACGCTATAAGGTTTTCAGTGGCAGCGCTAGCAGCGGCCTGGTCATTATTCCGACCGAGCTTATTATAGATAATGGCAAAAAGCTAAAATCGATCCTGTTGGACCTGGCGCACTTTAATCAATTGGAAGACGAGTTTATCAATTGGATCGGGCATCATAATACTTTCTGCAGTTCTTTGGTTGACCGGATTGTTCCCGGCAAGCCCGCAAAAGAACTGGCAGCGGAGCTGGAAAAAGAGCGGGGATATACTGATAACCTGCATATCATGTCCGAGATCTATTGTCTTTGGGCGATTGAAGGTGATGAAAAAGCAGCTTCGATACTGAGTTTCAGCAAAGCTGACGACCGGGTTATTATCACCCCCGATATTGAAATATACAGGGAATTAAAACTGCGGCTGCTCAACGCCTCGCATACTTTAGGCTGTGCGGTTGCCATTATTTCTGGTCTTGCCACGGTTAAAGAAGCTATGGACGACGGTGGCTTCGTAAACTTTATAACCGAACTGGCTTACAAGGAGATTATTCCATCTATTCCATACAAGGTTGATCCTGAAGTTGCCGCTGATTTTGCCGGGAAGGTACTAGATCGTTTCCGCAATCCTTATATCCGACATGAGTGGCTCAGCATTTCCCTTCAGTATTCAACAAAAATTAAAATGCGGGTCATTCCGCTACTGCTGAACTATTACAAAATAAATAATGCGGTTCCCGCAAACATGGCACTCGGCTTTGCCGCTTTTATTAGGTTTATGAAGACTAAACAGATTGATGGAGTATATAAAGGAGCGATCAACCAGCTTCAATATACTGTGACGGATAGCCAGGCAGCCTATTTAAGCAAAGCCTGGGAAAATGAAAATGCCGGCGAAGTTGTCAAAAAGGTTTTGAGCAACAAAGATCTGTGGGGTGCAGACCTGACAGAACTGCCCGGTTTTGAAAAATCGGTAACCAGGGAATTAAACAAGATCATGGCAGGCGAAAAAGAGAGTACACTGCACGAATAAAGGATTATGAAACAAAGAGTAACCAAGGTACATCCTAAAGATAATGTAATGGTGGCCCTCACCGACCTGAACGCCGGCGAAGAGGTCATTTATAATAACAACACCTACCGCGTAACACAGGCTATTCCAGCTAAGCATAAGTTTGCATTGACCGATCTGCCTGCCGGTACAGATGTGATCATGTACGGCGTTCTCGTGGGCCGCACCCAGAGCGATATTCCTTTTGGAAGCTTATTAACCACGGGTAATATAAAGCATGCTGCAAGCGGCTTTCAAACGGGAAACGGTCACCTGGACTGGGAAAAGCCCGATGTTAAAAAGTGGCAAAACAAAACATTCAACGGTTACCACCGTGCAAACGGAGAGGTGGGAACCGCTAATTACTGGCTGGTGGTCCCGATGGTTTTTTGCGAAAACCGCAATGTGGAAGTGCTGCAGGAAGCGTTGTTGAAGCCGCTGGGTTATGGACGTAAAAATACATATGAAATAAAAGCCCAGCAGCTTATTAACGGCATCCGGTCGGGTGCAGGGATAGATGAAGTGTTGTATACCAAAATAGCCGGCGACCGCATTCACTCGGGAGGCGAAAAATTATTTCCTAATGTCGACGGCATCAAATTCCTGACCCATACGGGCGGCTGCGGAGGCACAAGGCAGGATTCGGCAGCCTTGTGCGGATTACTGGCTGGCTACATCACACACCCGAACGTAGCCGGTGCAACAGTGCTTAGCCTGGGTTGTCAAAATGCTGAAGTGAAAACTTTGCAGGAAGAGATAGCCAAGCGCGATCCACATTTCAGCAAACCGCTTTATATCCTCGATCAGCAAAAAACCGGCAGAGAGACAGATCTGATCGAGCAGGCTATCCGCCAAACGCTGGCAGGATTGATCCAGGCCAACGCCTGTGTTCGCGAGCCTGCGCCCTTAAGCAAATTAACCGTCGGCCTGGAATGCGGCGGTTCCGATGGTTTTTCAGGAATTTCGGCAAACCCGGCAGTGGGTTATACTTCCGATCTGCTTGTAGCGGTGGGCGGTACGGTTATTCTTTCCGAATTTCCCGAGCTGTGCGGTGTCGAGCAAAACCTGATCGACCGCTGTGTTGACAAAAGCAAAGCCGAACGTTTTTCTTCTTTGGTAAAAAGCTATAGCCAGCGCGCTGAAGAGGCAGGATCGGGTTTTTATATGAATCCTTCGCCGGGTAATATTAAGGATGGTTTGATAACTGATGCCATTAAATCGGCAGGCGCGGCAAAAAAAGGCGGCACTTCGCCGGTGGCTGATGTGCTGGACTATCCCGAAAAAGTGACCAAACCCGGCTTAAACTTATTATGCACGCCGGGCAATGATGTGGAATCAACAACTGCTGAGGTTGGGTCAGGAGCCAATATCGTTTTATTCACCACCGGTCTCGGTACGCCAACAGGCAACCCGATAGCACCTGTGGTGAAACTGTCCACCAATACAGCCATGTACAAACGCATGAATGACATCATCGATATTAATACCGGCACCATCATAGAAGGCGACGAAACCATTGAACAGGCTGGCGAACGTATATTAGATTATGTGATCGGGGTCGCCAACGGA
>DASZYQ010000013.1:0-5734 GCA_035545315.1 Mucilaginibacter sp.
GTTACAGTTTTTAGTCCGAAAGTCCGGGGTCGGAAAGTCCGGAAGACTGATGCCGGAAGTCTGGGGTCAGATGTCCAGAAAGCTGATTTCGGCATACTCATCAAACTCTAACAAAATCAATCTTTCGGACTTCGATCCTGATAGCTATCGGGATTCTAATTAAAGCCTATCACCGTCTCTCCGTAGTCGACTTGACGCTAAGACGTATATTTCGAGTCTATAAATGCTTTATTCGAAATTTCAAATCTTTATCAAGTGAATGAAATGAAATTTTATGAACATCTGGAAGATGTATTACAATTAAACTGTCATCCAGTTTGTTTCGAACAACATCATATTTTTTACAAAAAAGATAGTCATCGTACTTTTTTAGTACTATGAAATCATACCTATCGTGAAACATTATGAAACTAGTTATTTTTACTGCTTGAAATTGTCCATAAAGCAACGACAAGTATGGTATTAAAACACATAACGCAAGAAAAACACCTTCCTTTTTAACCAATTTTAAAAAAAACAATTCTGCAGAAAGGCCCTGATTTTCTTGGTTGATTTTGCGTTTCGATTTCAATCTAAACCTAACACCAACGCAAGCAAAGATTATTAAAAAAAGCATTGTCGTGGCGATGCCACACAAGATAAGCAATGTTGTTGTTTTTATTTCTGGAAAAATCAGGCTTAGTTCTAGAAAACCGATGATATAAATGATTGAAAAACAAAAGGCTGTAGTTCTATAACGGTCCAAAATAGATCTATTTGTAGCTAGTTCTAATATACCAACTATTACGATGCATGGCAATGAAAACAGAGCAAGATAAAAAAAAGTTAGAGCACTGTACGTTAAAACATTGTTTAAATTGATGGATATAAATCCACCCGGAATATCATAAATACTACATTCTCCAATTTCGTAAAAATATGTACTCAGATAAAGCACAGCTGTGGAAATGGTAATTATCACAGCTGTATCAAATATTGAATTGCGGGGAGTAGGCACTGTCATAACAAGGTTTTAAAAAATAAATCTAATAATTGTTAAAATCAATTTGTAATTAGTCTTTATATTTTTCTTTTTTATGATTTCAAATCAATTTTAAAGCATATTTGCAACCCTCGACAAGCAAATCAATAATTCAGTAATTCACCCATTCACTAATTAAAATGGACGAAAAAATAATCTTCTCCATGGCCGGAGTGAACAAAATTTACCCGCCGCAAAAACAGGTTTTAAAGAACATCTACCTCTCCTTTTTCTACGGCGCCAAAATCGGCGTGATCGGTCTGAATGGTTCGGGTAAATCATCGCTGCTCAAGATCATAGCCGGCATTGACAAATCGTTCCAGGGCGAGGTGGTCTTTTCGCCCGGCTATACGGTAGGCTACCTGGCCCAGGAGCCGGAACTCGACCCGAACAAAACTGTACGGGAGGTAGTTGAAGAAGGCGTTTCGGAGATCACGGCTATTTTGAAGGAATACGAGGAAATAAACGAAAAATTCGGCCTGGAGGAAGTATATAGTGACCCCGACGCGATGGATAAGCTGATGGCGCGGCAGGGCGAGCTGCAGGATAAGATTGATGCGGCAAACGCCTGGGAGCTTGACAGCAAACTGGAGCGCGCGATGGATGCCTTGCGCTGCCCGGAGCCGGACACCAAAATATCCGTCCTTTCGGGCGGTGAACGCCGCCGCGTGGCCTTGTGCCGCCTGCTGCTGCAGGAACCGGATGTGTTGCTGCTCGACGAGCCAACCAACCACCTGGATGCCGAATCGATCGACTGGCTGGAACAGCATTTGAAACAATATAAGGGCACGGTTATCGCCGTTACGCACGACCGTTATTTCTTAGACAATGTGGCGGGCTGGATACTGGAGCTCGACCGCGGGGAAGGTATTCCGTGGAAGGGAAACTATTCATCGTGGCTCGACCAGAAAGCCAAACGCCTGGCGCAGGAAGAAAAAACCGAAAGCAAGCGCCAGAAAACGCTGGAGCGCGAGCTGGAATGGGTGCGCATGGCGCCAAAAGCCCGACAGGCTAAAGGTAAGGCCCGTTTGGCTAACTACGAAAAGCTGGCGTCGGAAGAAACCAAAGAGCGCGAAGAAAAGCTGGAGCTGTTCATCCCGCCGGGGCCGCGTTTGGGTAACGTAGTCATAGAAGCCAATGGTGTAACCAAGGCCTATGGCGACAAGGTACTTTTCGAGAACCTGAGCTTTTCGCTGCCGCCGGCGGGTATCGTGGGTATCATAGGCCCGAATGGTGCAGGTAAGACCACATTATTCCGGCTCATCACCGGCCAGGAAAAACCGGATGCGGGTACATTCCGCGTAGGCGAAACGGTAGCTTTGGGTTATGTCGACCAAATGCACGACGACCTTGACCCAAATAAATCTGTTTGGGAAAACATTACCGATGGTTTGGATAACATCATGGTTGGGCATAAAACGCTTAACTCCCGCGCTTATGTGTCAAAGTTCAACTTTAACGGCGCCGATCAGCAGAAGAAGATCAATGTGCTCTCGGGCGGCGAACGCAATCGCGTACACCTGGCCATTACGCTGAAAAAGGGATCGAACGTGCTGCTCTTAGACGAGCCTACCAACGACATCGACGTAAATACCTTACGCTCATTGGAAGAAGCACTGGAAAACTTCGGCGGCTGTGCCGTCATCATCAGTCACGACCGCTGGTTCCTCGATAGGGTGTGCACGCATATCCTGGCATTTGAAGGCAACTCACAGGTTTATTTCTTCGAAGGTGATTATACCGCTTATGAAGAAAACCGTAAGAAGCGTGTTGGCGATATTACGCCGCATCGGTTGAAGTATAAGAAACTTGTTGGTTGATATGCAGATATGCAAATATGCGGATGTGCAGATGATAGCTAAATTCAATAAATGTGATCGAGGCAATACTTGACAAATTTCAATTCAAAAAGCGAGGCGAACCATTGATGGATCCATTTGCTGAGATCGAACAATTTGTCAGATTTGAAATGCCCGAAGATTATAAATATTTTCTCAAGAATTATCACGCATTTGAAGGATTTATCGGGAATGAATATATTAAATTATGGGATTGCGATGAGCTAATACGGAATAATATCGCTTATCAGATTGATAAGAATTTGCCCTATACTTTGGCGATAGGCACTAATGGTTCTGGTGAATTTATAGGCATTGAGAAAGTTTTGTACAGCGATTATAGACTAATTATCTCTCCTTTTATTGACTTAAGCGCAGCCTATCACATCGAAATAGGAACTTCATTCTTCGATATGCTTCATCGCCTTGATAGCGGGAAAAATTGGTTTGGTTAAAAAGATCTTACTGAAAACTATGCTGGTAATCCAGCGTGTAAGTTCCTGTTTCGCCTTTGGGAATATATAAACTATCAAGGTGATCAATACGTTTGCCGTTCCTGTCTATTATAACCTGGAAATAAGTGTATGCATTGCCGGCGGTGTTACCAACGTAAGTGAGGCTATCGAAGGGCTTTTGATAAATATCGAAAAAACTGTTGGGGTGACCGATTGGGTCGGAGGAGGTAAGCGATAAACCCATCCAGATATAAGGAAGCCTGTAATACGGGCCTGCGCTGAAAACGTCATCCTGGGTTTTGGGATCAAAATTTTTATAGATCAGCTTCAGATGTGCGATGGACGGCAACGCAAGCACGGCCTTTAATACTGTATCCGGCTTACGCACATTGTCGAAAATTTGAGAAGTTTTGAAATAATCACCGGTGCTTTTGGTTGTTGCCCTAAAATAGCCGCTCGTAAATTCATTTCCTATGGGTCGGAATGAAAACGATATCTTGCCCTGTGCATCAGCATAGCCGTTGGCAATATCGATGCTTGGACCGCCAAAGGCCTCTTCCTTCGGTCCTTCCCATACCAGGTCGACATACGCACCGGGTACAGGCGTTGTAAAATTTCCGTCGGTCATTACCCTGAAATTAAATACCGCGCAGCCACGCGTGCATTTCTGGTTAAGATGCGTTTCATCGCGCTTATAGCAGCCGGTGAATGCTGTGAGGACAAAAAGAAAGCACAAGATATGTTTCGACATAGGTTCATTTTTACCGATCAAAAGCCGTTACGCAATAAATCAGCCATTCGCTACTAAAATAACAACACTAATTCTTAGTAATATTTACAGGTAAAATTAGCCGGATGGCCGGATTAACGAACTGCTTGCATATATTTGAGAAACAGCATTCCGCATCATCTTACAATTATGAAAGCGTTTTCCTTTTTTGCGATCTTCTGCCTGGTGGGATTATTGGCCACGGCACAACCTAAGCACCTGCCGCGTATTGCCATCGCAGGTTTGGGCATCGAGTCGAGCACTTTTTCGCCGGCATTAACCAACGAGGCGGCATTCCATGCCAAATATGGCGATTCTATCTTCTCTATCTACCCTTTCTGGGCGCCGGATTCTGCGGTTCGCAAAGCGGCCGTATGGGTGCCCACAATAGACGGGCATGCTCTGCCGGGCGGCGCGGTTACCAGGGCAGCTTATGAGTCGCTGGTACGAAAAACGCTGGATTCGCTTAAAAGGCACATGCCCTACGATGGTTTGTTTTATGATATTCACGGCGCCATGAGCGTGGTCGGGCTGGATGACCCGGAGGGAGATTTCCTGGTCAGGATAAGGAAGGTAGTTGGTAAGAAGACCATCATTTCGACAGCCATGGACCTGCACGGCAATGTATCCTGGCGCCTGGCCGAGAACAGCGACCTGATCACCTGCTATCGCATGGCGCCACACGAAGACGCTATACAAACCAAACGACGCGCGGTGACCAATCTTATCGAGCGTCTTGAAAGCGGGAAGGGCAAACCCAAATACAAAGCCTATATAGCTGTACCTATTTTATTACCCGGTGAAAAGACCAGCACGAGGATCGAGCCGGGCAAAAGTTTGTATGCGAAAGTATGGCCGGCTGCGGTGCAGCCGGGTATCGTCGATGCTGCGATATGGATAGGTTACGCCTGGGCCGACGAACCGCGTAATCACGCTGTAGTAATGGTTACCGGCGACGACAAAGCCAAGGTGACAAGCACGGCTGAATACCTGGCCAAAAGCTTTTGGAACGTGCGCAAGGAGTTTAAGTTTGTAGCGCCCACGGGCACATTAAAAGAATGTCTGGATAAGGCGATCGTCAGCCCTAAACACCCGTTCTACATCAGCGATTCGGGCGATAATCCCACAGCTGGCGGTGCAGGCGATGTGACCTGGACCCTGACACAGATATTAAAACGGCCGGAATTTAAAACGGATAAAGGGCCGTCGCTGATCTACGCCTCTATTCCCGGACCGGACCTGATCAAAAAAGTCCTGGCGGCGGGTGTCGGCGGGCACGTCGATGGTTACGCCGGCGCGAAAGTCGACGCGCGGCTGGCGCCGCCTGTACATATCGCCGGCACGGTGGAATCTATCGTTAAAGGCGATGTGGATGCCGGGGTAGAAGCTTCGATAAAAATGGGAAGCGTACATATCATCGTTACGCAAAAGAGGAAGCCTTATCACCACGAAAAAGATTTTACGAGGCTGGGACTCAATCCGCGGACAGCGGATATTGTCGTGGTAAAGATAGGCTACCTTGAACCAGAGCTTTATAATATGCGTGCCGACTGGCTGCTGGCGTTAACACCGGGTGGTGTAGACCAGGATATTGAACATTTACCTTATAAGAGACTTAAGCGTCCTATTTTTCCCCTGGATAAAAATATGA
>DASZYQ010000014.1:0-112821 GCA_035545315.1 Mucilaginibacter sp.
CGTTGGTTCTTTAAGGTATAGTTTCAGTTTCCCTTTTATAAGATCCCGGGCCTCAATTGTTGTTAATCCCGCAACTTTTACCGGCCCAAGCAAAGGAAATTCAATATTGCCGGACGCATCAACTAAAAATCCCGGAGCAGCAGCCTGTACCAATGTAGAGCCCCCGGCTCCGGATGAAGAAACACCGGAAGCAGAATTTGTGGGCACACTCGTACTCTCACTTGGAACCGGCATGGTTGAGAACGGATTAAAGAAACTGCTTGCCATTGGGTTCAGCGACCCGACCGGGATAGAAAGTATATCTCCAGGCTGAATCTTAGGCACATAAGCTTTCGCAATGGCTATAGTATCGGGCTGGCCTGGCCCTTTTTGAAAATATGCTATTTGTTTTTGGTTTACACACGATGTGAATAGTAATGAGAGTGCACACGTCAAAAAAATATACAGGCAGATATTTTTTTTCATAGTAAACAATTGGGGGACATGAAACTGTTTTTCAATAGGCATTTTGCGTCAAAAATATACTTTTTTATTGAATTAAAGAATTGTTTTAGCCATTGAACGTTGAAACTGAAACATAAGAGCGTTTATTGATATTAAGCACGAAACCCCTTGGGAAATATTGTCTGACATTTAATGGCTTAAATCCGCCTCTACTCGTCACCCTTAAAAAAACCTGTCCTTAATTCATCTATATCCCGGCGCTCCCTTTTCGTAGGCCGCCCTGCTCCGCGTTCGCGTTTAAGCACAGGAGCATGAAACATCGTTTTGAACTGAATTGTTTGTTCCTCCGGTGTTTCATCGATAAAAAAATTTACAACCGATTTGGCATCCATGCGGTTTTCAAGCAAGCCGGTAACCCTGATCAATTTCCGTTCGATGCCCCTGGATACCATGTACAACTCTCCCACCTTAACTTCATGCGATGGCTTAATATTTTGTCCGTCGAGCTTTATTTTACCTGCCTTGCAGGCCTCGGTAGCCAAAGTTCGTGTTTTAAACATACGTATGGCCCACAGGTACTTGTCGATCCTCAATTTCTCTTTCTCGGGCATCTAATATTGAATTATATCACTCATTAATAACGTTCTATTCTGCAGATCGTGCAAATTCAAACAAAATTCCTGTAAATTTCTTTAATTTGTCAAAAGTTTATTTTACCGTGCAAAGTCTGAAAAAACTGATCGAAGATGCGTGGGAAGACCGTACACTACTGGGCAACCACGATTACACCACCGCAATTGAAACCGTAATACAAAGTCTTGATAAAGGCGAACTGCGTGTCGCCGAGCCTATCGGGCACCGCTGGCACACCCATGAATGGGTAAAAAAGGCCGTCATACTATATTTTCCCATCAGGCAAATGAAGGAAATTGAGGTAGGTCCGTTTGTCTTTCACGACAAAATGAAGCTCAAGACCGACTACAAAAAAACCGGCGTACGGGTAGTGCCGCACGCTGTGGCCCGCTACGGCGCTTATTTGGCTAAAGGCGTTATACTGATGCCGTCCTATGTCAACATAGGCGCCTATGTAGACAAAGGCACCATGGTTGATACATGGGCCACCGTAGGCTCATGCGCGCAGGTGGGTAAGCATTGCCATCTGAGCGGAGGCGTAGGAATAGGCGGAGTACTGGAACCGGTACAGGCATCACCGGTGATCATTGAAGATAATTGCTTCCTGGGATCACGCGCCATCGTCGTTGAGGGCGTCCATCTTGAAAAAGAAGTTGTACTTGGGGCAAATGTCGTTTTGACGGCATCGACTAAGATCATCGACGTCACCGGCGAAACGCCCGTTGAATACAAAGGCATTGTTCCTGAAAGATCGGTGGTAATACCCGGCTCCTACACCAAAAAGTTTCCGGCCGGAGAATACCAGGTGCCTTGCGCGCTTATTATCGGCAAACGCAAAGAATCGACCGATAAAAAAACTTCGCTGAATGATGCGTTGAGAGATAACAATGTAGCTGTTTAGATATTAGATTTGAGATATGAGATTTGAGATTTGTATCAATCTACCCGCTACAAAAATCAGTCTCATATCTCACGTCTCACATCTCATATCTCCTTAAATGAAGATCCTGATAAGGTTGCCGAACTGGTTGGGCGATGTGGTAATGAGCACTGCATTTATTCACGCCGTTAAGCAACTTTATATCGATGCACAGGTTGATGTGATCGTCAGAAAGGAACTCAGCGATATAGCGGGGCTTATACCCGGCCTCACCATACACCCGTTTGCTAAACATGAGTATAAAGGTCTCTCCGGAGTTTTCCGCTTTGGCAAAAAACTACGTTCGGAAAAATATGATCTGTTTTTTTGCCTGCCGGATTCTATCTCATCGGCGGCAATGGGTTGGGCGACGCGCGCAAAAAAAAGAATCGGCTATGCCAAAGAAGGGCGCTCGTTTTTGCTTACGCACAGCTACAAAAAAGAACTGGGTCGGCATCGTGTAGATGAATATGTCGCCTTGCTCGAACAATTTACGAGGCAATCCATCGCGGACAGAAGGGTAGAGATCGCCCACGAAAAGAAGCCTAAAAACAGGCTCGTATTAGTCAATTTTAATTCTGAGGCAGTTTCAAGGAGGATGCCGGCGGACAAAGCCAGGCAACTGCTCGACATATTATGCAAAACGTTTCCCGACCTGCAATTCGGACTGATCGGTTCTTCAAAAGAGAAGAATTTTATTGATAGCCTGGCAACGTCTGCTGACAATAAACGGATCGTTAATCTTGCCGGGAAAACTAAGTTGGCACAATTAGTCGATTATATGACCGTGGCCAAAGCTGTTTTAACCACAGACTCGGGCCCGGCGCACCTGGCCAACAGCCTTGGTGTTCCTACCATTGTATTATTTGGGGCGGGTGATGAATCGAATACTGCTCCTTACAATAAAAATCTGTTAACCGTCATCAGGGCAGGCCAACTGGAATGTGAGCCCTGTGTTAGGAATACTTGCAAACTGTACGGCATACCCAGGTGTATGGAATTGCTGGATGAATTGCGGATCATAAACGCGCTAAAATTATATTTAAAACATGCTTAAGGACGAAATAGAAAAGGCATTAAAAGTCGTACAGGCAGGCGGCATCATCCTTTACCCTACCGACACGATATGGGGTATTGGCTGTGATGCTACAAACACCGATGCCATAAAAAAAATATATGCCCTTAAACAGCGCGACGAAGCGAAAAGCATGATCATATTACTGGACACCGAGAATAAACTGGAAAGTTACATCAGTGACGTGCCTGCCATTGCTTATGATCTGATAGAGTATGCCGAGAACCCGTTGACTTTGGTAATGCCGGGGGCTAAAAACCTGTCTCCAGCGATAATAAGTGCTGATGGAAGTATCGGTATCAGGATAGCGAAGCACAATTTTTGCCAGCAGCTGATACAACGGCTCCGCAAACCGCTGGTATCGACCTCAGCAAATATTAGCGGCAGGCCATCGCCGCAGTTTTTTGCGCAGGTCGACCAGGAGATTATGGATGGAGTTGATTACGTTGTAGGCCTTGAACAGCACGACACCCAGCCTAAAAAGCCATCGACAATTATACGCCTGCAGCCTAATGGCACATTTGAGTTTCTGCGCCGGTAATTTATTTATGATTTTCCCTGCTGTATTTACGATTTTTGTACTTGATTTTTTAATCCGCATACTCCCTTAAATGAAGCAGCACCTGCAACATCCGTTATTCTCGCTGGTTTCGGTCATTGCCGATGAGCAAAATGTTCAGGCTTATGTCATCGGCGGCTTTGTAAGAGACCTATTGTTAAAGCGGCCGTCAAAAGATATCGATATCGTTATCATTGGCGACGGCATCACCTTCGCTGAAAAGGTGGCGAAAAAGCTTCATGTAAAACTTTCTGTTTTTAAAAATTTTGGCACGGCTATGCTCAAATACCATGATGCAGAAGTTGAGTTTGTCGGCGCCCGCAAAGAATCATACCGGTCTCATTCGAGGAAACCCATCGTTGAGAGCGGCACACTGGCCGATGACCAGAAACGACGCGACTTTACGATCAATGCGCTGGCTATAGCACTTCACCGTTCGCAATTCGGCGAGTTGCTTGATCCGTTTAACGGCCTGCACGACCTTGAGCATAAATTAATTAAGACACCCCTCGACCCCGCTGAGACGTTTTCCGACGACCCGTTGCGTATGATGCGTGCCATACGGTTCGCATCCCAGCTCGGCTTCGCTATCGACGAGGCAGCTTTGGAAGCCATTAAACAAAATGCCGAACGTATCGCAATCATTTCGCAGGAACGCATTACAGATGAGCTGAACAAAATTATTCTCGCGCCAAAGCCTTCCACCGGGTTCAAATATCTATTCGATACAGGCTTACTAAAAAAAATATTTCCACTAATGAATAACCTGCACGGAGTGGAATATATCGACCGCAAAGGCCACAAGGACAATTTTTATCACACTCTGCAGGTACTGGATAATGTATCCGAAACGAGCGGCGACCTTTGGCTGCGCTGGGCGGCTATTTTACATGACATAGCCAAACCAATGACCAAACGCTTCGAACCGGGCCATGGATGGACCTTTCACGGGCACGAAGACAAGGGCGCCCGGATGGTACCTAAAATATTCACCGCATTAAAGCTGCCACTGAACGAAAAAATGAAATTTGTGCAGAAAATGGTACAGCTGCACCTGCGCCCTATTGTACTTGCACAGGAAATCGTTACCGACTCGGCGGTACGGAGACTGCTTTTTGACGCCGGCGACGACATTGAGCCACTTATGCTGTTGTGCAAAGCAGACATTACGACCAAAAACGAATATAAAATAAAAAAGTACCGTCAGAATTTTGAGCACGTACAACAGAAATTGAAGGATGTTGAAGAACGCGACCGCGTTCGCAACTGGCAGCCGCCTATAACCGGATTTGACATTATGCAGCTTTTTGGAATCAATGAAGGCCGTGAAGTGGGAATAATCAAAAACCAAATACGCGAAGCGATACTGGAGGGCGAGATACCTAATTCGCGCCAGGCTGCTCTTGATTTTACAATTCGCAAAGGCGCCGAAATTGGCTTGAAAGTTGTGGCAAACAATATTTAAATTATAAAACGTTAATTTTGCAAAAATACCTACCATTATAACACCATGGCACTATACCGATTCAGGGTTTCATTTGAAGATTATGACGATGTTGTCAGGGAAATTGATATCAGATCCGGCCAGACATTCGAGGATCTCCACCGCGCTATTCACCAATCTATTGGGTATAACTGCGAGTTCTCTTCTTCGTTCTATGTTAGCAACGACCAGTGGATCAAAGGCGAGGAGATAACTTATCTGCCCAACCAAAGAAGGATCGACCGCGGCGTAGCGCTAATGGATAAAATAAAATTAAGCAGCCGCATCGACGACCCTCACCAAAAGTTTTATTACACTTCCAACTTTGACCGCCCGTTTGATTTTCATATCGAGTTACTAAAAATAATACTCGAAGAAAATCCTAATACGGTTTATCCTGCTGTCGTAAAATCAGTCGGCGAACCGCCCAAACAATTCGGTAATGTGTTCAATCCCACAACCCTTCCGCCAGCGAGCGAGGAGTTTGATTTTCTAAACGAAATGGAATATTCTGAAGAGGATGCATCCGAAGGTTTTTCTGAAGTAAGTGACGAAGAAGGCGGCGAAGATCATGACGATATCATAAGCGGAGGCGATGAAGAGGAAGAAGACGAGTTCGGCAGCGAGTTTTCCGACAATGAAGGATTTGAGGACGAGGGGCATTCGCAGGGACATGATGATTATTAGTCCGCTATCGCGGCATTGACCACTCAAGGCTATGCAGCCCGGAAAAACACTTATTGTCATAGCCGGACCAACAGCCGTTGGCAAAACGGCGGCCGCTATCCAACTGGCTAAGCAGTTAAATACCGAGATCATTTCGGCCGATTCGAGACAATTTTACCGCGAAATGAGTATTGGTACGGCCAAACCAACCCGGGAAGAACTAAGCCAGGCGAAACACCATTTCATCGATTCACACTCTATTACGGAAAATTTTTCTGTCGGTGATTTTGAAAAAGCGGGCCTTGCGGTACTTGAAGACATATTCAAGAGGCACGACACTGCGATCATGGTTGGAGGATCAGGGCTTTATATCGATGCTATTTGTAAGGGCTTTGACAACCTTCCTTCATCACCTCCCGAAATCAGGGCGGCACTTAACAATGGATTCGAACAGAACGGCATAGCCTGGCTGCAGAAAAAACTAAAAGCCTGCGACCCGGCTTATTACCAGCAGGTCGACCTGAATAATCCGCAGCGGCTAATACGGGCGCTGGAAGTTTTTGAAAGCACCGGGAAGCCCTTTTCGTCCTTCAGAAAAGCTGAGGCCATAAAAAGGGCGTTCGATTGTGTTAAAATCGGTTTGAATTTGCCGAGGCAAGTTTTGTATGAACGCATTAATAAGCGGGTAGACGATATGATAATCTCGGGTTTGGTAGACGAGGCCAAACTATTATATCCGTACCGGCATCTGAATGCATTAAATACGGTAGGATACAATGAGTTGTTCGATTACTTTGACGGCAAAACAGACCTGGATACCGCTATCAGCATGATCAAACAAAATACCCGCCGATTTGCTAAAAGGCAGTTAACCTGGTTTAGAAAAGACACATCGGTCCAATGGCAAGATGCTGCACATGCTATACGGCTATAATTATGCGGCAACTGTTGTCTGCGTGCTTCTTATGATAAGAAGAAAAATGTATATTAATACTTACATTAGGGCATTCCATGAGATTGCCTCTTATAAACCGAAGAAGTTTTATTAGTTCGCTGGTCGGCCTTTTTACTATGATCGGTTGCAAGAAAACTGCCAGACAGGACCCTGCGCCTGTAATATCTTTTACCGATCCGCTCGCTTCCAATCCCAATTTTGATCTCGGCGTCTTTACCCGTACGGAATTGGGCGACGAATTATACCTTCCAATTGATGTCAGCAAAATATTTCATGGTTATACAGACAAGATTTCGTATCAATCCGGCGAAATGGTTCCGTTATACCTATCAGATCCGGTTACCGGCGAAAAGTCGATTGATCTCAATGACGCCAATGGCAACAGCGTTTTGTCCTTTTCAACTGCCGTAGGCCAGCAGGAGATTGGCTCGAAAAAGCCGTGGGTGGAAGGGTTTATGTACAACAAAACAACTACTGTTCAGCTTCCGGAAAATTTAAGAAGCGGACTTTATCGTTTGCCGGGCGACATACCCATTGTTTGCAAAGGGAATAATATGTCAGCCGATATTACTATCGTTTTTCCGTCAAATACTTATAATGCGTATAATAATTATGGCGGAAAAAGTCTGTATAGACCGGACGAAGATGCTTCGTTTAGGGCAACTGTTGTTTCATTCCTGAGATATAATCCCGCATCGGCTTACGATCCATCTGATGCAGCCAGTTTTGCCGACAGCTTTTTTCAATGGATGGAAAACCAGGATTATAATGCACGATATATTGTCGACATCGACCTGGAAGATTATTCGGAAATTGAGAACTCTAAGACCGTTATCCTTGTGGGTAAAAGCGAATATTGGACCCGCAAGGCACGTATGAATATTGATAAATTTATTGCATCCGGAAAAAATGTGCTTGTCCTTTCGGGGAATACAATGTACTGGCAGGTAAGATATAATTTGAAGGATAATCTGATGATCTGCTATAAAAGCAACAACCTCGATCCTTTGAGCAATACTATTTACAGCACTTATTATTGGGAAACCCCGGGCTATAGTTATCCGGTAAATGCAAGTATCGGGGCCGACTTTATCGGCGGCGGTTATCCAATGAAGGTGGCTAACCCTATAAATGGTTTCAAAATAGTCCGGGAAGCATCTCCGCTATTAAAGGGCACCGGACTGAAAAACGGCGACCTGCTCAATTTGCCAACCGTCGAGACCGATGGCGCTCCGGTCAAAAAAATGATATTGCCCGGCTCAGCAGAAATACCTGTTATCGATAACAGCAAAATGAATTTTCACAAGATCGAATTATTGGCGTACACTTTTGCGTTGAATCCGAATAACGACCCCGGACTTGGAACATTTGTAGTTTGCCAAAAAACACCATCTTCGGGCACTGTAGTAAACGTTGCTTCAACAAATTGGTGTTCAGTTACCGGGATAGGCGGCGCGGACAAGGAAAAGATAGAAACAATAACCAAAAACATGATCGACGGCTCACTAAAAGGTGCTAATCTTTTTACTACCTAAGCGGATATTTATGAGAGCAAACTTTTTAAATATATCCCATACCCGCTTTTAATGTATTTCTCCGCAAGTTGGTTTAACTGCGCAGCATCTATAAAACCATGACGATAGGCCACCTCTTCTATACACCCGATCTTTGTATCCTGGCGTTTTTCAATAACCCGTACAAACTCGCTGGCGTCGCTGAGAGAGTCAAACGTACCGGTATCCAGCCAGGCTGTGCCGCGATCCATTACGCCTACATGAAGTCTTTTTGCTTCTAAATAGGCTTTATTTACATCAGTGATCTCATACTCGCCACGCGGCGAAGGCTGTATGCTTTTGGCTATGCGAATTACCTCGTTATCGTAAAAATATAAACCCGGAACTGCGTATGAAGATTTGGGCTTTAAAGGCTTTTCTTCAATGGATATGGCATTATATTTTTCGTCAAAATCCACTACTCCGTAACGTTCGGGATCAGAAACCCTGTAGGCAAAAATAGCCGCGCCATCCACGTCGTTAAAGCTATGTACCAGCGAGTCGAGCCCTGTACCGTAAAAGATATTATCCCCAAGAATAAGAGCGACCTTGTCATGCCCGACAAATTGTTCGCCTATCACAAACGCCTGCGCCAAACCATTGGGGATTTGTTGTATGGCATATTCGAAACGACAACCGAGTTCGTGGCCATCTCCGAGCAAACGTTTGAAGCTGTCGTTATCCTCGGGTGTAGTAATGATCAGTATCTCGCGGATGTCGGCCATCATCAGCACCGAAAGTGGATAATAGATCATCGGCTTATCATATATCGGCATCAGTTGTTTACTGATGGCCTTAGTGATCGGGAAAAGCCGGCTGCCTGATCCGCCTGCTAAAATTATTCCTTTCATTACTGTTTAAGTTTACCAATGCAAATTATCAAACTGTCCCGCCAATATGGGATATCCAGGCCGAATGTGAGCTTTATTTTAGACTTATCCATCACGGAATAAGCCGGCCGCACAGCACGGGTTGGATATTCGGATGTTAGCAGCGGTCGCGTTTTTATTTTAATTTCAGAGATATCGAAAATAGCTTTAGCAAAATCATACCACGATGAAACACCTTCGTTGCTGTAATGATAAATACCGTACGCCTGTTTGCCGCTTGACATGATATCTAAAATACATCCGGCAAGGTCCATGGCATACGTGGGCGTGCCAACCTGGTCGGCAACAATCCCCAACTCATCTCTTTCAGCGCCAAGCTTGAGCATGGTTTTTACAAAGTTGTTTCCATGTTCTGAATAAAGCCAGCTGGTACGGATAATGTAATATTTTTCAAGAATATTAACTACCGCCTGTTCACCCTCCAATTTCGTCAGGCCGTAAACGTTAATAGGATCTGCGACATCTTCCTCGGTAAGAGGCGTTGGTTTGTCGCCTTTAAAAACAAAGTCAGTCGAGGTGTGAATTAATAACGAGCCGTATTCCAGGCAAAGATTCACGATATTTTCAACGCCGATTTTGTTAATCGCCCTAGCTTTCGCCATATCATCTTCCGCTTTATCGACTGCGGTATAAGCCGCGCAATTAATACAGTAAGCCGGTTTATAAGTTTCGAAAATTCCTTTTAGTGCATCGGCATTTAAAATATCAGCTTCGCTTTCAGCGGGAAAAAAGATATTGGCGACCTTCTTTTCTGCAGCAACTTCTTTCAAACATTGCCCTAATTGACCCGATGCGCCAAAAACTACGATATTATCCATTAGCTCAATTTATAATTTATCCCTGATAGCGTCAAGATTAGGCAACTCAAGGTCTTTTGTCGCTACGATTAGTTGATCATGCGGAAATAACCAGTCTATCGCCAGTTCCGGATCGGCGTAGTTTACGCCCAGCTCAGCATCCCTGTCGTAATAGTTATCACATTTGTACTGGAACATGGCCCCTTCGCTCAATACGACAAAACCATGTGCAAATCCGCGAGGGATCAAGAATTGCAGGAAATTTTCCTCTGACAACTTAACACTATGATGTTGCCCGAAGGTTTTTGAGCCTGGCCGCAGGTCAACAGCCACATCCAGCACTTCGCCTTTCAGCACGCGTACCAGTTTGGTTTGCGCCGAAGAGCCTTTTTGCATATGCAGCCCCCGAAGCACGCCTTTTTTTGACCAGGATTGATTGTCCTGCACAAATGGCGTTGTATGTCCCGTCATCTCCTCAAATTTCCGCTGGTTGTAGCTCTCAAAAAAAAAGCCGCGTTCGTCTTTGAAAAAAGCAGGTTCAATTAGTATGCAGCCCTCGATGGGCGTAGGATAAATCTTCATAAGAAAATACCGTGTTATACTCCCTTAGCCTTATGCGACAGGAAATCTTCGTAAGCCATTTTAATCCCTTCCGGCAGTTCCACCGTATGCTTCCAGCCTTTGCTGTGCAGTTTGGTAACATCCATTAGCTTACGGGGTGTACCGTCGGGACGTGAACTATCAAATTTTATCTCGCCCTGGTAGCCAATAATGTCTTTGATCAGCAATGCCAGATCCCTTATCGAAATATCTTCCCCCGTGCCGATGTTCACCAAACCTTCTTCATTGTAGTTTTGCATCAGGTAATAACAGGCCTCTGCCAGATCGTCGGCAAAAAGGAATTCCCGTTTGGGCGAGCCTGTACCCCAAATGGTCACGTCTGCCAGGTTTTGCGCCTTGGCTTCATGAAAGCGGCGTATCAGCGCAGGCAGCACATGCGAATTTTCCGGGTGGTAATTATCGTTATAACCATACAGATTGGTTGGCATTACCGAAATATAATTACAGCCATATTGAGCGCGATAAGCATCGCACATTTTTATGCCGGCTATTTTGGCAATGGCATAAGGCTCATTGGTCGGTTCGAGCAAGCCGGTAAGCAAGTATTCCTCTTTTAACGGTTGCGGCGCCATTTTAGGATAGATACAGCTCGATCCGAGGAACATTAGCTTTTTTAACCCATTAAGATATGAGGAATTAATGATGTTGTTTTGTATCTGCAGGTTATCATACAGGAACTCGGCGCGATAAGTATTATTAGCCACAATGCCGCCAACCTTTGCTGCCGCAAGAAATACATAATCAGGCTTTTCCTTAGCAAAAAAGCCGGCAACATCGGCTTGGTTCCGCAAGTCGAGCTCGGACGACGTCCGGGTAACGATATTTGAAAAACCTTCTTTCTGCAGTTTGCGGTATATGGCCGAACCCACCATGCCCCGATGGCCTGCAATGTATACTTTGGCGTCTTTTTCCATTGATAGCAATAAACTTTAAATTCTGATGATGTAATTTTATAATCCCTATATTTTTTCGACTTCCGACTTCCGACTTCCGACTTCCGACTTCCGACTTCCGACTTCCGACTTCCGACTTCCGACTTCCGACTTCCGACTTCCGCTAAGCCTGCCCCATCGTTCCACCGAAATTCATCGGGAAGCCGCTTTGTTCCGGTTGTGATTTTATCCGGCCGTTTACGGATTCGAACTTCTCAATGTTATCCTGTATCGCTGTCAGTAATCGTTTTGCATGTTCGGGCGTCAGCACGATCCTCGATTTCACTTTAGCCTTTGGCACACCGGGCATAACGCGAATAAAATCGAGCACAAACTCTGTATTGGAATGAGTGATAATGGCCAGGTTTGAATAAACACCTTCCGCGATCTCTTCGGAAAGCTCGATATTCAGCTGATTTTCATTTTGTTCTTCCATAGCACGAAAATAGTAAAGCCTCCCATTTACACAGAAGGCTTTACAAAATTATTTAAATTATTTGATTGGGCCTATTCCTGTCGTCATTTTAACGACGAATTCACACGGTGTTGCCGTCGCAATGACTCCATATCCATATGTTTACCAACGCACATAAATTAACCCACCCGGGCAAAGTTTTGCAAATATTTATAATTTTGACGGATAACAAGATAGGATTTAGCTTGATTTAGACTTTAATTTACCCGACAAATTTGCCCGAATGCTATTCAACTCATTTGCTTTTCTTATATTCTTTCCCATTGTAACAACCCTATACTTTTCACTTCCTCAAAAGTTTCGATGGGTTTTGCTGCTGACTGCGAGTGGTATATTTTATATGTTTTTTGTACCGGTATATATTTTCATTTTAATAGTTACTATACTGATCGACTATTTTGCGGCAATCTATATAAACAGGTCTACTGGTAAACAGAAAAAAACATATCTACTGATTAGCATACTTTCAACGTGCCTGGTACTTTTCATATTCAAGTATTTTAATTTTTTTAACGACAATATCAGATTTTTAGCTAAAACCATCCATTGGAACTATCCAATTCAAACGCTTAAAATACTGCTACCGATCGGGTTATCCTTTCATACATTTCAAAGTCTTAGTTATGTAATTGAGGTGTATCGGGGAAATCAACAACCAGAAAAACATTTTGGCATTTATGCATTATATGTAATGTTCTACCCCCAGTTGGTAGCTGGCCCGATAGAACGCCCGCAAAACCTGCTTCACCAGTTCCGGGAAAAGCATGATTTCAAATATGACAATGTGATCTTTGGTTTGAAATTAATGTTATGGGGCTATTTCAAAAAGGTAGTTATAGCCGACAGGCTGGCTATTTTTGTAAATGCGGTATACAATAACCAGGAGCAACACAATGGAACTACCTTATTATTGGCGACTATTCTTTTTGCCTTCCAGATTTATTGTGATTTTTCTGGATATTCGGATATAGCTATCGGCAGTGCACGAGTTATGGGTTTTAAGCTCATGACCAACTTTAACAGACCATACTTTGCAAAATCGGTATCCGAATTTTGGAAAAGATGGCATATATCCTTGTCAACCTGGTTTAAAGATTATGTTTACATCCCTTTGGGCGGCAATAGAGTTATTCAGCCTCTGGTTTATTTTAACTTAATGGTAACCTTCCTGTTAAGTGGTTTTTGGCACGGTGCGAATTGGACTTATGTTATCTGGGGTGGCTTAAACGGCTTATACCTTATTATGGGGCTTATATTTTATAAAGTAAAATCGAAGATCAATCATAGGTTTGAAGGCATGTATTTAAAGAACCTTAATAAGCTATTAAGTATTCTTTTCACTTTTGTTCTGATAACTTTTTCATGGATATTTTTCAGGGCCAACTCTCTGCAAGATGCCCTGAACATCATACATAAAATCGTCTTTGAACGTGGTAAGCTCTTTGTAGGTGGCTACAGAGATCTTACCTACTCCGGCTTTTTCCTGGCAATATTATTAATAACCGAATTTTTTCAGGAATATCGGTTATTTAATGGCTTTAGTCTTTATAATAACAAGAATGCACTCGTGAGGCATCTAACTTACTACTGTTTAATTATCGCCATATTGTTGTTTGGGGTATTTGATAGCAGCCAATTTATC
This sequence comes from Mucilaginibacter sp., assembly GCA_035545315.1. GTDB lineage: Bacteria > Bacteroidota > Bacteroidia > Sphingobacteriales > Sphingobacteriaceae > Mucilaginibacter. The sequence goes on from DASZYQ010000014.1 coordinate 13,645, forward strand.
TACTTCCAATTTTAAAACAGATGCCGTCAAGCGATCAAAAAGCCGATATCATAAAATTTTTCACAAAATTTATATTAATGGTCGGAATGCTGGCCATACTCGATCAATTGATAGGTGATGGATTCCGACATTATTATTTCAGGCAAAAGTCAGGCATGCTTTATCGTACAACTTATACGATCGACAGTACCAAGGCTGACCTTTTGATATTCGGATCCTCAAGAGCGAGCCATCATTATATCCCCATGATTTTCAAAAACGAATTACATCTTTCGTCATATAACAGCGGGCGCGACGGCTGCGATCTTATATATTACGCTGGAGCCATTTCAGCGATATTGCATAGATATACTCCAAAACACATCATAATTGATCTTTTGCCTAATGAACTATCGTTTACCGAGGGTAGCAAATACGCTCCGTTGTTGCCTTATCATGACAATCCGGTGATCGACTCTTTTATCAAAAGCAACAGCAAAACAGAAAAATACAAGTTATTATCCCGTATATATCCTTACAATTCTTTGTTTGCAACCATTATTTCTGGTAATAAATCCAATTATGACCATGACGACCAAGGTTATATCGAATTAGATAAAACGATGGAACCTCATAAAAGGGAATTATTTAAACAGGGAAAGATTATACCCGGTCGGGTTAGTCTTTTGGATGACCTTTTAACTAAACTGAGCAAAAGAAAAATTAACACCACATTGGTCATTTCTCCGGCACATTATCTGTTTGCTAATAACGATACTTCGGTCAAAATATTCAAGAATTTAACGCATCGTTTCAAGAACATTACTTTTATTAATTACGAAAATGATCCCAGGTTTTCGGGAGATAGCCTTTACCAGGATGCCTATCATTTAAATAATTCGGGGGCTATTAAGTTTTCCAAAGATCTGGCTGACAAATTGGCCGCAGATCATCATTAATTTCAAAAAATAGTAAAGCCTTCCATTTACACAGAAGGCTTTACAAAATTATTTAAATTATTTGATTAAGCTTCAATTTCCTCGGTTTTTGAAGCCATTAGGCGATCGAACTCTTCCTGCGAACCTACGCGGATGTTCTCGTACTGGCGCATACCTGTACCGGATGGGATCAGGTGGCCCACGATCACATTCTCTTTCAGTCCGAGCATGTGGTCCTTCTTGCCTGCGATAGCGGCTTCGTTCAGCACCTTGGTAGTTTCCTGGAACGATGCTGCCGAGATGAACGACTTGGTACCCAATGATGCGCGGGTGATACCCTGCAGTATCGGGCTCGAAGTTGCGGGGATAGCATCCCTTACTTCAACCAGCTTCATGTCCTTACGCTTCAGTACCGAATTCTCATCGCGGAGCCTTCTTACAGAAACGATCTGACCAGGTTTCAAGGTGGTCGAATCGCCAGCCTCAACAACAACCTTCTTATCAAATATTTCGTCGTTCTCCATCATGAAGTCCCAGCTATCCACTGCTTCTTTTTCAAGGAAGCGCGTATCACCGGCGTCTTCTATCTGCACTTTCTGCATCATCTGGTGAACGATCACTTCAAAGTGTTTATCGTTGATCTTTACACCCTGCAAACGGTACACTTCCTGTATACCATTTACCAGGTATTCCTGCACAGCGGCCGGGCCTTTGATAGCCAGGATGTCGGCAGGCGATATTGAGCCATCGGACAAAGGCATACCAGCCTTCACAAAGTCGTTATCCTGTACCAGGATGTGCTTCGACAGCGGCACGAGGTATTTCTTTATTTGTCCGTCTTTCGACTCGATGGTGATCTCGCGGTTACCGCGTTTAACACCACCAAGCGTTACCACACCGTCAATTTCGGTTACAACGGCCGGGTTCGACGGGTTACGGGCTTCGAACAACTCGGTTACCCGCGGCAGACCACCCGTGATGTCACGAGTTTTACCTGTTGAACGCGGAATTTTTGCAATAACCTCACCGGTTTTGATCTTATCTCCTTCATCGACAGCGATGTGGGCTCCTACCGGGATGTTGTATCCTTTGATAAGGTTGCCTTTGTTGTCAACGATCTGGATAACAGGGTTCTTAGTCTTGTCGCGCGTATCGATGATCACTTTTTCGCGGTGACCGGTCTGCTCGTCCGATTCTTCACGGAACGTGATGCCTTCCAGTACAGCCTCGAACTGCGCATTTCCCGAAAATTCGGAAATGATCACGGCATTGTAAGGGTCCCAGGAACAGATACGCTCACCTTTGGTAATCTTGCTGCCATCTTTCACATACAGGTATGAACCGTAAGGAATGTTATTGGTCATGATCACTTTGTTACTGCCCGGCTCGATGATGCGGAACTCGCCCGAACGGCCAAGCACCACCTCAACTGCACCTTCTTCTGTTTCGAAAGGCACCGTACGAACGTTCTCAAATTCGATGATACCATCAAAACGAGCGTTGATCTGCGATTCAGCAGCGATGTTCGATGCGGTACCACCCACGTGGAAGGTACGCAGTGTAAGCTGTGTACCCGGCTCACCGATAGACTGTGCGGCGATCACACCAACAGCCTCACCTATCTGCACGCGTTTACCGCTTGCCAGATTACGGCCATAGCACAATGCGCACACACCGCGTTTGCTTTCGCAGGTCAGTACCGAACGGATCTCGATACCTTCCAGCGGTGAGTTTTCTATTTTTTTACCTATTTCTTCGTCAATATCCTGCCCTGCCGACACCAGTAATTCGCCGGTGATAGGATCGTGTACGTCTTCGAGCGATGTACGGCCCAAAATGCGGTCGAACAACGGCTCAACAATATCCTCGTTGTCTTTCAGTGCCGTAGTGTATATACCTCTCAGCGTACCGCAGTCAACATCGCCAACGATCATATCCTGTGCAACGTCGTGCAAACGACGAGTCAGGTAACCTGCGTCGGCTGTTTTCAGCGCCGTATCGGCCAAACCTTTACGGGCACCGTGGGTCGAGATGAAGTATTCCAATACCGACAGACCTTCCTTAAAGTTCGAAAGGATCGGGTTCTCGATGATTTCACCGCCCGAACCTGATTTCTGAGGTTTGGCCATCAGACCACGCATACCTGCCAGCTGACGAATCTGTTCTTTCGAACCGCGGGCGCCCGAATCCAGCATCATGTACACCGAGTTGAAACCCTGGTTGTCGGTCGACAATATCTCCATCACGTTTGCGGTCAAACGGTTGTTGATGCGGGTCCAGATGTCGATGATCTGGTTGTAACGCTCGTTGTTGGTAATGAAACCCATGTTATAGTTGTTCATTACTTCTTCAACTTCTTTCGAAGCCTGCTCGATAAGGTCAACCTTCTGAGCAGGGATATTCAGGTCTTTCAGGTTGAACGACAAACCGCCCTGGAACGCCATCTGGAAACCTAATTCCTTAATGTCGTCAAGGAACTGGGCCGCGCGCGCCATACCGGTTACTTTCACTACCTCGCCGATAATATCGCGAAGTGATTTCTTGGTCAGCAGTTCGTTGATGAAACCCACTTCGACAGGGACATGCTGGTTGAACAGCACCCGGCCTACAGTAGTATCGATCAGCTTGTTAACAATCCTGCCATCGCGCTCTTTAACATTGGCTTTTACCTTGATGAAAGCATGGAGGTCAACTCTTTTCTCGTTGAATGCAATGATCACCTCTTCGGCAGAGTAAAAGCTCAGGCCTTCGCCTTTTACTACACGCTGCGCATCGGTTTTACGGCCTTTGGTAATATAATACAGGCCAAGTACCATGTCCTGCGAAGGAACGGTGATTGGTGTACCGTTAGCCGGGTTTAAAATATTATGCGACGCCAGCATCAATATCTGGGCTTCCAGGATAGCGGCATTACCAAGCGGTACGTGCACGGCCATCTGGTCACCGTCAAAGTCGGCGTTGAACGCAGTACAGGTCAGCGGGTGAAGCTGGATAGCCTTGCCTTCAACCAGCTTGGGCTGGAAGGCCTGGATACCCAACCTGTGCAGCGTAGGCGCACGGTTTAGCAACACGGGATGACCTTTTAATACGTTTTCCAATATGTCCCAAACGATCGGATCCTTGCGGTCGACGATCTTTTTAGCTGATTTTACCGTTTTCACAACACCGCGCTCGATCATCTTGCGGATGATGAACGGTTTGAACAGCTCGGCTGCCATATCCTTCGGCAGACCGCATTCGTGCAGTTTCAGATTGGGACCAACGACAATAACCGAACGGGCAGAGTAGTCGACACGTTTACCCAGCAGGTTCTGGCGGAAACGGCCCTGTTTGCCTTTCAGAATGTCTGAAAGCGATTTCAGCGCACGGTTACCTTCGGTTTTCACCGCGTTAACCTTACGCGAGTTATCGAACAGCGAGTCTACAGCTTCCTGGAGCATACGTTTTTCGTTACGTAAGATCACCTCCGGCGCTTTTATTTCGATCAGCCTCTTCAAACGGTTGTTACGGATGATCACACGACGGTAAAGGTCGTTCAGATCCGAAGTAGCAAAACGGCCGCCTTCCAATGGCACAAGCGGGCGCAGTTCAGGCGGGATAACCGGAACGATCTTTACGATCATCCACTCAGGGTTATTTTCTATTCTTGATTTTGCATCACGGAAAGCTTCGACAACCTGCAGGCGCTTCAAAGCCTCATTCTTACGCTGTTGCGAAGTTTCGTTTGCTGCCTGGTGACGAAGATTATAGGATAATTGATCCAGGTCGATACGTTTCAGCAGCTCTTCAAGCGCTTCCGCGCCCATTTTAGCAACAAATTTCTGCGGATCTTTATCATCAAGATACTGATTTTCCTTAGGCAGCGTATCCAATACATCCAGGTATTCTTCCTCTGTAAGGAAATCCATTTGCGATATACCGTCAGACTCTTTAATACCCGGCTGAATAACCACATATCTTTCGTAGTAAATGATCAAATCCAGCTTTTTGGTAGGCAGGCCGAGCAGGTAACCGATCTTGTTAGGCAATGAACGGAAATACCAGATATGAGCAACCGGCACAACCAGGTTGATGTGTCCCATACGCTCGCGACGCACTTTCTTCTCGGTTACCTCCACACCGCAGCGGTCGCACACGATACCTTTGTAACGGATACGCTTGTACTTGCCGCAATGGCACTCGTAATCTTTAACAGGACCGAAAATACGCTCGCAGAACAAACCATCGCGCTCAGGCTTGTAAGTCCTGTAGTTGATGGTTTCCGGCTTTAAAACCTCGCCGCTCGAACGCTCCAGGATGGATTCAGGCGAAGCCAGGCTGATGGTGATCGAGGTGAAGTTACTTTTGATTTTATTATCCTTTTTGTAAGACATAGTCTCCTTGTTTTTCTGTTTGTTGAAAAGTTGAAATGTTGTAAAGTTGAAATGTTTTAGCAGGGATTAACCTTACAACATTCCAACCTTACAACTTTACAACACTATTCTAAAGTGATATCCAAACCTAAGCCCCTTAATTCATGAACCAATACGTTGAATGATTCAGGAACAGAAGGTGTCGGCAGGTTTTCGCCTTTAACGATAGCTTCGTAAGTTTTGGCGCGGCCGATAACATCGTCCGATTTAACGGTCAATATTTCCTGCAGGATGTTGGATGCACCGAATGCTTCGAGCGCCCAAACCTCCATCTCACCAAAACGCTGACCACCGAACTGTGCTTTACCACCCAGCGGCTGCTGTGTAATTAGCGAGTAAGGACCTATTGAACGGGCGTGCATCTTATCGTCAACCATGTGACCCAGTTTCAGCATGTAAATCACACCTACTGTAGTCGGCTGATCGAAACGCTCGCCTGTCAAACCGTTGAACAGGTAGGTACGTCCCGATTCAGGTAAGCCGGCCTTCTTGATCCACTCTTCCACTTCGCTGTGGCTCGCACCATCAAAGATCGGCGTAGCGAACTTAACACCAAGCTCTTTGCCGGCCCAGCCCAACACGGTTTCGTATATCTGGCCCAGGTTCATACGCGACGGTACGCCCAGCGGGTTCAGAACGATGTCAACCGGTGTTCCATCTTCCAGGAAAGGCATATCTTCATCGCGTACAATACGCGCAACAATACCTTTGTTACCATGGCGGCCGGCCATTTTATCACCCACCTTCAGCTTACGCTTCTTGGCGATATAAACTTTGGCCATTTGTACTATGCCTGAAGGCAACTCGTCACCAACGCTGATCGCGAATTTGTCGCGACGGTAAGCGCCAAGCTCCTCGTTCACCTTAATGCCGTAGTTGTGCAGCAGGGTTTTGATCAGATCGTTCTTATCATCGTCGGTGGTCCACTTCGTCGGGTTAACGTTCTCGTAGTTCAGCTCAACCAGTATCTTTTGGGTGAATTTAACACCCTTCGGAACCAGCAGCTCTTTATAAACGTTATAAACGCCCTGGGAAGTTTTACCATTTACGATCTCGAACAGCTTGTCGATCAGGATATTCTTCAAATCCTTCATCGCCTTTTCGTGCTTAACATCCAGCTTATCCAGTTGTGCTTTTTCTTCAGCTTTTGAAGTTTTCTTAGCACGGGAGAACAGCTTGGTGTCGATAACCACACCGCTGATGGACGGCGGAGTTTTTAACGAAGCATCCTTTACGTCGCCGGCCTTGTCGCCGAAGATCGCGCGAAGCAGCTTTTCTTCAGGTGAAGGGTCGGATTCACCTTTCGGGGTGATCTTACCAATCAGGATGTCGCCTTCCTTAACCTCGGCGCCGATACGGATGATACCGTCCTCGTCAAGATCTTTGGTAGCTTCTTCGGACACGTTCGGGATATCAGGCGTTAATTCTTCCTCACCACGTTTGGTGTCGCGAACTTCAAGTTCGAACTCTTCAACGTGAATAGAAGTGAATATATCCTGCGATACTACGCGTTCAGAAATTACGATAGCGTCCTCAAAGTTGTAACCCTGCCATGGCATGAAGGCCACTTTCAGGTTACGGCCAAGAGCAAGTTCGCCGTTCTGCGTAGCATAGCCTTCGCAAAGCACCTGGCCCTTTTCAACGCGCTGGCCTTTCTTAACGATCGGCTTCAGGTTGATGGTGGTGCTCTGGTTGGTTTTCTTAAATTTAGTTAAAATATAGCTCTTCGAATCACCGTCGAACGAGATCAGCCTGTCGGTCTCGTCGCGGTCGTATTTGATACGGATTTCATTCGCATCAACATATTCAACCACGCCGTTGCCTTCGGCATTGATCAGCGTACGCGAATCTTTCGCTACGCGGCCTTCCAAACCTGTACCTACTATTGGCGCCTCGGGGCGCAGCAGTGGCACGGCCTGGCGCTGCATGTTCGAACCCATCAACGCACGGTTAGCGTCATCGTGTTCCAGGAACGGAATCAGCGATGCTGCGATCGAGGTGATCTGGTTCGGAGCAATGTCCATGTAATCCAAACGCTCAGGTTCGATAACCGGGAAGTCGCCCTCGAAACGTGCTTTAACACGCGGAGTGGCAAACTTACCGCTGTCATCGTACACAGCATTCGCCTGGCCGATGGTTTTGCCGTCTTCATCTTCCGCCGACAGGTAAACAACCGGCTGATCAACAGCAACCACACCGTCGTTTACTTTCAGGTACGGGGTTTCGATGAAGCCTAAATGGTTGATCTTAGCGTGAACGCAGAGCGACGAGATCAAACCGATGTTCGGGCCTTCAGGAGTTTCGATAGTACACAAACGACCATAGTGGGTGTAGTGCACGTCACGAACCTCGAAGCCGGCACGCTCGCGCGACAGACCGCCGGGGCCAAGGGCCGAAAGACGGCGCTTGTTGGTGATCTCGGCCAGCGGGTTGGTCTGGTCCATAAATTGCGACAGCTGGTTGGTACCAAAGAACGAATTGATAACCGACGACAACGTACGTGCGTTGATCAGGTCGGTTGGTGTGAACACTTCGTTATCGCGAATGTTCATACGCTCGCGGATGGTACGCGCCATACGCGCCAAACCTACGCCGAACTGCGCATACAACTGCTCGCCCACGGTACGAACACGACGGTTCGACAAGTGGTCGATATCATCCACCTCGGCTTTAGAGTTGATCAGTTTGATCAGGTATTTAACGATAGCTATGATATCCTGCTTGGTCAATACCTTGATCTCGTCCGAAGTATCAAGCTGCAGCTTACGGTTGATGCGGTAACGGCCCACATCGCCCAGGTCATATCTTTTATCAGAGAAGAACAGCCGATCGATGATACCGCGGGCGGTTTCTTCGTCCGGTGGTTCAGCGTTACGCAACTGGCGGTAGATATGCTCAACCGCTTCCTTCTCCGAGTTGGAGGTGTCTTTTTGTAATGTATTATATATAATGGTATAGTCACCGCTCGAAGCGTTATCTTCCTTGTTCAGGATGATGGTTTTTACGCCTGCGTCGATGATCATATCGATATGATCGTCTTCAAGCACGGTTTCACGTTCAAGGATGATCTCGTTACGGTCGATAGACACTACCTCACCGGTATCTTCGTCAACGAAGTCTTCAACCCATTTTTTGAGCACCCTTGCGGCAAGCTTGCGGCCGATATATTTCTTCAGGCCCGACTTGCTAACCTTCACCTCGTCGGCCAGCTCGAACAACTCAAGGATGTCTTTATCCGAGTCGTAACCGATGGCGCGAAGCAATGTGGTAACCGGGAATTTCTTTTTACGGTCGATGTAAGCGTACATCACGTTATTCACGTCTGTAGCAAACTCTATCCATGAGCCCTTGAAAGGGATAACACGGGCCGAGTACAGTTTGGTACCGTTAGTGTGGCGGCTCTGACCGAAGAACACGCCCGGCGAACGGTGCAATTGCGATACAATCACACGCTCGGCGCCATTAATGATGAAAGTACCCTTAGGGGTCATGTATGGGATAGTACCCAGGTACACGTCCTGAACGATAGTTTCAAAATCCTCGTGCTCAGCATCGTTACATGATAAACGAAGCTTGGCCTTCAGCGGCACACTGTAAGTTAAGCCGCGCTCGATACACTCGCGTATATCATAACGTGGCGGGTCAATAAAATAGTCAAGAAACTCTAATACGAAGATGTTTCTTGAATCGGAGATTGGAAAATTTTCAGCGAATACCTTGAACAACCCTTCCTTGTGGCGGTTATCCGAAGTAGTTTCCAACTGGAAAAATTCCTGGAAAGATTGCAACTGTACGTCGAGGAAGTCAGGATAATCCAAAACTTTCCTGCTGGTTGCAAAATTCACTCTTTGATCAATTTTGTTTGCCAAGGGACTTTTGATTTTAGTGTAATAACAAACTTTTTTCCTGGTAGATGTAGAATTAAATATGAGATTTGAGCTTTGGGACTTTAATTACTGTATATCTAAATGATAAGGTAGTTCGTCTCATATTTTAAATCTTTTCTATTTGGTTATGAGTTTGAGCTTCAACAACTTGCGATCAGTTAACCGCCATGCTATTTATCTCATATCCCATATCTCACGTCTCATATCTATATAAATGACAATAGACTCCGACCGAAAAGGTCGGAGTCTTATGCTATTTGGGCTTTATTGAAGTTACTTAACTTCAACAACAGCTCCGGCTTCTTCTAATTGCTTTTTCAGCGATTCAGCTTCTTCTTTAGTTACACCGGTTTTAACTTCTTTCGGTGCACCGTCAACCAAATCTTTAGCTTCTTTCAGACCAAGGCCGGTAAGGTCTTTCACTAATTTAACTACCGCTAATTTAGCGCCGCCAGCTTCCTTTAGGATAACGTCGAATGCGGTTTGTACAGCTTCAGCAGCCGGAGCAGCTTCACCGCCGCCAGCAGCCGGAGCAGCAACAGCCACAGCTGCAGCAGCAGGCTCGATGCCATACTCGTCTTTCAATATCTGAGCTAATTCGTTAACTTCTTTTACTGTTAAGTTTACCAACTGTTCAGCAAATGCTTTTAAATCTGCCATTTTATTTTTACTTTTCTTTAAATACGTTGTTGTCAAAAATGCGGACTCTAAGGTGCCCGTTAACCTTCTCTTTCTTGTAATGTTTTAACAATTCCTGCCAGTTTGTTTCCGCCTGACTGCAGCGCAGAAACCACGTTTTTAGCCGGTGATTGCAGTAATCCGATAATCTCGCCGATCAACTGTTCTTTCGATTTCAGGTTGATCAGTGTATCCAACTGGCTGTCGCCGATAAATACCGCCGAATCGATATAGGCTGCCTTTAAAATTGGCTTCTCACCCGTTTTCCTTAATTGTTTGATCAGCTTTGCCGGAGCGGTAGCCGATTTCGTGAAAAGGATGGTTGATGAACCTTTTAGTACATCATATATCGGGCTGAAATCGCCGCCTGCAGCTTCCATAGCCTTTTTGATCAGGGTATTTTTTGCTACCTGCATGGTGATATCGCTCTCGAAGCATTTGCGACGGATATCGTTTACTTTTGCAACCGTCAGATTAGCAGTGTCGGTGATATAAAAATTACCGTACTCTTTCATCTGCTCAGTAAGGGCTAGGACAAGTTCGTGTTTTTCTTCTTTTGTCATGATCAGATCCCTGCTACTGTTTTAGTTTCAATTTCGATTCCGGGCGACATAGTTGAAGAGAGATGGATACTCTTGAAATATGTTCCTTTAGCTGCCGATGGTTTTAGCTTCGAGATGGTTTGCAACACCTCCAAAGCATTCTCGTAAATTTTATCGGCAGGGAAAGATACTTTTCCTATCGAAGCGTGGATGATACCGGTTTTGTCAACCTTAAAATCGATCTTACCAGCTTTTACCTCGTTAACCGCTTTTCCGACTTCGGTAGTTACGGTACCCGATTTAGGGTTTGGCATCAGGTTGCGCGGACCGAGAATACGACCCAAACGACCTACCTTAGCCATCACACTTGGCATAGTTATGATAATATCAACATCAGTCCATCCGCCTTCAATCTTGGCAATGTAATCATCCAACCCTACGTAATCTGCGCCTGCGTCTTTTGCTTCCTGTTCCTTATCGGGAGTACAAAGCACCAATACGCGGACAGTTTTACCGGTTCCATGAGGCAATGTTGCGATACCGCGAACCATTTGATTGGCTTTACGGGGATCGACGCCAAGACGCACATCGATATCCACAGAAGCATCGAACTTGGTAGTAGTAATATCCTTTACCAATGTTGACGCATCCTGCAGCGAGTATGCCTTGTTTACCTCAATTTTGGAGAGTGCCGTTTTTTGATTTTTTGTTAATCTTGCCACTGTCTTAAACTGATTATTATAAATTAATTGTTCCAGGGGGCTGTACCTGATACAGTGATCCCCATACTGCGGGCAGTACCTGCAACCATTTTCATGGCAGATTCTACTGTGAACGCATTTAAGTCGGTCATTTTATCTTTAGCTATCGCTTCAACCTGGCCCCAGTTTACACTGGCTACCTTTTTACGGTTTGGCTCGGCCGACCCGCTTTTGATACCCGAAGCTTCCATCAACTGGATTGCTACCGGCGGGGTTTTGATGATAAAATCGAACGACTTGTCTACGTAAACAGTAATAACCACAGGCAGCACTTTGCCAGGACGATCCTGGGTACGTGCATTGAACTGCTTGCAAAACTCCATGATGTTTACACCTTTCGCACCCAGTGCAGGGCCGATTGGTGGCGATGGATTTGCAGCGCCGCCCTTAACTTGCAGTTTTACTAACGCACCGACTTCTTTTGCCATTTTAATTTAATTTGTTAATTACTCAATGTTAGTAAGTGGAAGCTATGTAACATTTGATCTTTAGATGTCGAATTTCGGATGTTCAATTTCGAATTTGGCATCCTGCCTTCTCTATCAATATTTTAAATTCGAAATCGAAAATTCGACATTCGAAATTGCTTAACTATTCTTTTTCAACCTGCATGTAATTCAATTCAAGCGGCGTACGGCGCCCGAATATCTTTACCATTACTTTCAGTTTCTTCTTTTCCTCGTTCACTTCTTCTATTACGCCGCTGAAGCCGTTGAACGGGCCGTCCATTACCTTTACGCTTTCGCCCACATAATACGGGACGTTCATCGTTTCGCCGGCGGCGCTCATTTCGTCAACCTTGCCCAGTATCCTGTTCACCTCGCTCTGGCGCAGCGGCTGTGCATTGCCGGCCTTATCGCCCAGGAAACCGATAACGCTGTTCACATTCTTAATAACGTGCTCCAGTTCGCCGTCGAGCGCTGCCTCGATCAATACATATCCGGGGAAGAAATTGCGTTCCTTTGCGATCTTTTTCCCGTCGCGCATCTGGTAATATTTTTCGGTTGGGATCAAAACCTGCGGAACGAGGTGGCTGATACCCAAACGGTTTATTTCAGCGTCGATATATTGCTTAACTTTCTTTTCTTTCCCGCTGATAGCCCGCACCACGTACCATTTCAATTGATCACTCATCTTTTCGTACCGATTAGGTTAATGACATATAAAACTTATCCAACACAAAATGTATGATCTGGTCCATGCCGAATATCAGCAGGGCGATAATGATCGAAGCGACCAATACCAGCACTGCGCTGTTTTGCAGTTCGCGCCAGGTTGGCCAGGTAACCTTTTGGGTTAGCTCGATGTACGACTCTTTAATATATTCTGTTATTGCAGCCATTTTATATTATCATTTCCTATTTACGCACGGGTACAAGGATTCGAACCCTGATCAAAGGTTTTGGAGACCTCTATTCTACCATTGAACTATACCCGTATACCGTATGTCCCTAATGGGACGTTTATTGTTTACATTTTATAGTAACAAAGTACTCAGGTATAAAACCCGAGTACTTTGCAATATAATTAACCTACCCATATTCCCCTTTCAGGGGTGGGGGCTTATTTCAGGATCTCAGTTACCTGGCCTGCGCCTACCGTACGGCCACCTTCGCGGATAGCGAAACGAAGGCCTTTTTCCATTGCGATAGCGTTGATCAACTTCACAGTGATGGTAACGTTATCGCCGGGCATTACCATTTCAACACCTTCTGCCAAACCGATCTCGCCGGTTACGTCAGTGGTACGGAAATAGAATTGCGGGCGGTATTTATTGAAGAACGGAGTGTGACGGCCGCCTTCAGCTTTTGATAATACGTAAACTTCGGCTTTGAAATCAGTGTGCGGAGTTACCGAACCTGGTTTGCAGATAACCATACCACGGCGGATATCGGTTTTCTCAATACCACGCAGCAACAGACCTACGTTGTCACCGGCTTCGCCGCGATCAAGGATCTTGCGGAACATTTCAACACCCGTTACAGTCGATTTCAGGTTGTCGGCACCCATACCCAGGATGTCAACGGCGTCGCCTGAATTGATCACACCACGCTCGATACGACCGGTTGCTACAGTACCACGACCAGTGATCGAGAACACGTCTTCAACAGGCATCAGGAACGGAAGATCGGTCAGACGCGGAGGGATTGGAATGTAGCTGTCTACAGCATCCATCAGTTCCATGATCTTCGGAACCCACTTAGGGTCTCCGTTCAGACCGCCCAGCGCCGAGCCCTGGATAACAGGGATGCTGTCGCCAGGATATTCATAGAAGCTTAACAATTCGCGGATCTCCATTTCAACAAGCTCTAACAGCTCGGGATCATCCACCATGTCAACTTTGTTCATAAACACAACAAGCGCAGGTACACCTACCTGGCGTGCAAGCAGGATGTGCTCGCGGGTTTGCGGCATAGGACCGTCGGTAGCAGCCACTACGATAATGGCGCCGTCCATCTGGGCAGCACCCGTAACCATGTTTTTCACATAGTCAGCGTGTCCCGGGCAGTCAACGTGTGCGTAGTGACGGTTCGCTGTTGAATATTCAACGTGCGCAGTGTTAATAGTAATACCGCGCTCTTTTTCTTCAGGAGCAGAGTCGATTGAATCGAAAGAACGAGCTTCAGATAAACCTTTGTCAGACAATACCTTAGTAATAGCTGCGGTAAGGGTTGTTTTACCGTGGTCAACGTGACCGATGGTACCGATATTCAAGTGCGGCTTACTGCGGTCAAATTTTTCTTTTGCCATGATTTATTTAAATTTTGTAGGTTAATTTTATTTTTAATTGTCGTTTATTACTAACGAGAGCCAACAATGGGATTTGAACCCATGACCTCTTCCTTACCAAGGAAGTGCTCTACCCCTGAGCTACGTCGGCTTGTTTCAGTTTGCGGTTTTGAGTTCTCAGTTTGCAGTTATTAACCGACCGCCTACTGCTCAATGCCCACTTATAAAGAGCGGAAGACGAGGTTCGAACTCGCGACCTATAGCTTGGAAGGCTATCGCTCTACCAACTGAGCTACTTCCGCTTGTATTCAGCTTGCAATTGCCCGTTTGCAGTTTGCATTTACTGCCCACTGTCCACCGCGAACTGCCAACTAATTAAGTGGGGAGAGGAGGATTCGAACCTCCGAAGTCGTAAGACAGCAGATTTACAGTCTGATCCATTTGGCCGCTCTGGAATCTCCCCAGTTTGAATTCGGAAGCCGGAATGCCGAATTCGGAATTTACTTCCGCATTTCTCGCTCCGCATTTCGCATTCAACAGAGCCTCCTATCGGGATCGAACCAATGACCTACTGATTACAAGTCAGTTGCTCTACCAGCTGAGCTAAGGAGGCTTATATTTTCAGTTTGCAGTTGTCAGTTTACACCCAGCAGTACTTAACTGTACACTGCAAACTGCCAACCTTTTCAATACCGCCATCAATTAAGCTGATCGCCGGATTTTTTCGGTTAAATTATATAAGTTGTTTCTGTATTTTAAAGAACCACCCTTTTCAATGTCAGAACTGCATAAGCATACCTTTCCGAAAGGGACTGCAAATTTACACAATTTTATGCCCGGACAAAATAAATTTTACAAAAAAAATCGGCGGAGTAAAAACCCCGCCGACTGATCTATTTTTTTTAGCTTAGAGCTATTAGTATTCGTCGTTTGTTGCCATTTGAACGGCTTTTTTGGCAGCCTCGGCGGCTATAGCATTCTTCTGTTTATGCTTTTCAATCTGCTTACGAAGACACTCTATGGCCAGGTCGGTAGCCTCTTCGAAAGTCTTGCATTGCTCCTTTGCGAACAACTGGTTGCCCGGCAACGTCAGTTTTATCTCCGTTATTTTATTTGCTACATCCTCCACATTTTCTAATCGTAAATAAACTTCGCCGCTTACTATCCGGTCATAGTACTGATCGAGTTTGTCGGCTTTCTTCTGAATAAAATCCAATAGTTTTTTGTCTGCGTTAAAACGGATGGATTGAACTGTGATCTTCATATTACCTCCTTGTAAAATTTAAGCCTTTGGATGGGCTTGTTTATAAATAGACTTTAATCGCTCTACTGAATTATGCGTGTAAACCTGCGTAGCGCTCAGGTTGGCATGGCCCAAAAGTTCCTTAATGGCATTCAGGTCGGCCCCACGATTTAAAAGAGTTGTTGCAAAGGTGTGCCGCAGTACGTGCGGGCTTTTTTTATCCTGGGTTGATATGTGTGAAAGATACCTCTGCACTATTAAATAGATGAACTTCGGGTAAGCCTCAGTTCCTTTGTTTGTAACGATTAAAGTTAAAGAATTGTTATTAAAATTTTCACTTTTCTTTAACTCCAGATACTTTTCCAAAAGTTGCTTCAGCTCATGGTTTACCGGCACGATCCGTTCTTTATTCCGCTTACCCAAAACTTTAATGGTATTGTCGAAAAGATTGAGTCCACCTTCCTTCAAACCGACCAGTTCGGACAGACGAATGCCTGTGCCAAACAGGATCTCGATAACCAGTTTGTCACGTGTGCCTGCAAAATCGCCTGCAAAGATTTCGGTATCGTTCAGCATAGCGCTGAGCTTTTCGTCCTCCACTACAACGGGCAAATGTTTCACCGTTTTGGGCGACTGTATCTTTGAAGCCGGGTTAGACGTGATAACACCTTCGCGAAGCAGGAATTTGAAGTATTTGCGCAGCGTGGCGATCTTACGGTTGACGGAGCGGGCGGTTTTGTCTTCCATCAAATGCACCATCCAGCTGCGGATGTGCTGATAGGCAACATCAGCCGGGCTGTCCGGGGATATTTCAAACTGGCTAAGAAATGCGAAGAATTGTTCGAGGTCGGACTGGTATGCGGAAACCGTATGCGGCGAGTATCTTTTTTCGTATTGGATATAGTGTATAAACCGCTCTAAAAACATAAAACTACTTGCACATACGGACGATTGAATGTACAAATAGTTTTATTATATGTTCAAAGAAAATGTTAAATTCTTTTTAACAGCAATTAAACAGTTTCCTGGTTGAGGCCTTGCTTATAGATGGCGTGTTTCACCACATTGCGGCGGGTAACAGATTTCTTTTCGAAAGCCTGGCGACTGCGAAGCTCGCGCAAAACACCTGTCTTCTCAAACTTTTTCTTGAAGCGTTTCAGCGCTTTATCCAATGATTCGCCGTCTTTTACGTTGATAATGATCATAGTTCCCTGTATACCTCCTTTCGTGGGACGACAAAGGTAGGTGATTTGCATGGAAAATGCAAATGGTGATTGAAGATTGGGATTTGTTGAAAACTTAAAAAGTTGAAAAGTCAGAGATATGGTGTGTAGTACATGTACTATCGATTTCAACGATTCAAAACTTATTCATAATTTCATATCACTTTATGTAGATATAATTTAGAGTAAGTCGAATGTTTTTAAAAATGCTCATCGTAACTGGAATCGTAGGTATATCGCTTGCTTTACTAACAACAATCACATCCTCTAAAGACGTCGCTAAAAGCTTTTTCAAAAAGGGTTTCTGGATTTGTATGGGAGCGTTCATATTTGTTTATCTATCTGCAATTTTGCTCAAGTACTTGAGTTAATAAACTAAAAGCAAACTGATATTCGAAATGATGAAATTTGAAGAATTAAATAACAAAAAGGTTCAAGTCTATTTTAACCCAAGCAATCATAACTTCAATTTTTATACGCATGACGATATAAAACGTGGTAAGCTCGTTATTAGAAACGATTTTTATGAGTTGTATGATATAATGTTTGACCTCAATCTAAATGAATTGATTTCCGAAAACTGTTACAAATTTGTTGAAAATCAAGTTAGCGAAATGATAGAGTTAGAGTAATTACTCGACGCACTATAAAGAAGCAGTTACGCTTAATAGGGATTAAAAGCGTCGAAAATCGTCAACTTTTAGATAGTTTCTTTCCAACCCTCCCTCGCAATCACGATTTTCTAAATCTCCTAATCATTCTCGGGATGCTAATTAGCTTCTTTTGTATTTATATTTAGGGTTTCTACTGGTATGGAAAATATGCAAAATGTAAATAAGGTTTTCTTTTTTTAAAATACGGTAAACGATAACATACGGAAATTTCTTAACGACAAATTCTCTGCTATTGCCCTTCCTGTTATGATATGCTTCTGGATTCTTTGAAATTGAATCTATCGCATGATCTATTGCAGCCACAAAACGAATTCCTAATCCATCTGATTTTTCCTCATACCAATCAAAAGATTTCCGGATCTCTTTCTCAGCTGTGGCTGAAATGGAAAAATTAAATTGCATCTTTTTTTCGGTGGGATAACAAATCTTTTTTTAACTCATCCCATGAAATGCCTGGGTCTTTTCCGCTTTTTAAGTCAGCTTCAATTTTATCTAATTCGGCCATCATTTCCTCATCATTCCACCATTCGTAACGTTCGGTATCTTTGGCTGCTTCCTTTGCCAGGAAATCGCGCTGTGCTTTGGTAAAACTATCTTCGTCCAACTCCGCGTCTTGAAATTCTTTCAAAACGGCAACTATTTTTTTCTCATAAACAGCTCTCGATGCCGCAGAACTATTCTTCCACGCTTTCGCCAATGAACTGTCAACTTCCAAAACAATCCTTTCCATGAATACTAAATTACACAAAAAACAAAAACTATACAAAGGCTTGCCTACCTCAACGCCTCCCTCGCAATCACGATCTTCTGTATTTCCGAAGTCCCTTCTCCTATCGTACAAAGTTTGGCATCGCGGTAATACTTCTCGACCGGGAAATCCTTGGTGTAGCCATAGCCGCCGAATATCTGTACGGCATCGGTAGCTACTTTAACGGCCACTTCTGAGGCATAATATTTAGCCATGGCCGCCTGTTTGGTTACCGGCAGGCCTTTATTCTTCAGGTCGCAAGCCTGCATCAAAAGCAATTCGGCCGCTTCTATTTCTGTGGACATATCGGCCAGTTTGAAGGATATACCCTGAAAATTCGCTATCGGCTGCCCGAACTGGTGCCGTTCTTTTGCATAAGCTATTGCTGCATCAAGCGCGCCTTTAGCTATACCTAACGATAATGCTGCGATGGATATCCGGCCGCCGTCCAGCACCTTCATGGCTTGTTTAAAACCCTCGCCTTCGTTGCCTAACAGGTTTTCTTTCGGCACACGGCAATTATCGAATATCATTTCGGCGGTTTCGGATGCGCGCATGCCGAGTTTGTTTTCTTTTTTACCGGCCATAAAACCGGGCGTGCCGCGCTCGACAACTAACGTAGAAATACCTTTGGACATACCTTTTTCACCCGTACGTACCATCACCACGGCAATATCGCCCGACTTGCCATGGGTGATCCAATTCTTTGCGCCGTTAATAATATAATGGTCGCCGTCCAAAACAGCGGTCGTGTTCATGCGCATGGCATCCGAGCCGGTATTCGCTTCGGTTAGCCCCCATGCACCAAGGTATTCCAGGCTTGCCAGTTTAGGCAACCATTTGTGCTTTTGCTCCTCGTTGCCAAAGGCCAAAATATGCCCTGTACAAAGCGAATTATGCGCCGCTACCGATAAGCCGATAGATCCGCAAACTTTGGCTATTTCCTGGATCACCGTTACATATTCAAAATATCCAAAACCCGAACCGCCATATTCCTCTGGCACAACAACACTCATCATTCCCAGTTCGGCTAATTGCTTAAATAATTCGCGCGGAAAATGCTGCTCCTCGTCCCATTCCATTACATGCGGGCGGATATGCTTTTCGGCAAATTCGCGGGCCATTTGCTGCACCATCTGCTGGTTCTCTGATACCGAAAAATCGAAACCGGCTATGTTATTCATAGTGTCCATTATAAATACTTTGCGCTGCAATATAACTAAAAAGATTTACTATGCATGCATAGTAAATTTGTGGTAAATTTCGATACACGTGAGATTTATGCCGCTTCGAAATTACAGGGCGGATCTGTGACCCAGGGGACGGTGAAAAAGTTCATATATTATACAGGCGTTGGAGCAGCTAAATCGAAGTTTCCCCCATTTGGCAGTCTCGCCTGTTTGTCGAACTAATACGGTTTTAAAACAGCGTTATCATTTGAAAAACACCTCGCGGGTGAGAATATACCCCGACATCAGCAGCAATGCCCAGCCGAACCCTCTTTTCAACCTCATACCCGGTATTTTTTCGCTTAAGGCATGGCCGATAAATATGCCGCTGACAGCAATCAATGTTATTCTAAACAGCAGCGACCAGTGAATAGTAATATGATCGAGATCGGCAGTAAAGCCAATGAAAGAGTTTAGGGAAATAATAAAAAGTGAAGTACCGATAGCTTCCTTTACCGGCAGGGCTACTAACAAAACCAGCACGGGTATGATAAGGAACCCGCCGCCAATGCCAAGCAACGCGCTAAGTAACCCCACGGCGACGCCATACAGCGAAAGCTTATAAAAGCATTTTTTATCGTTTACGCATTCTTCTATTTGCCGGGTGTTATTTCGGATCATTGAAACAGACGCAAAACCCATGGTTACCGCAAACAATACCATGATGAGCACCGACTCGGTAAGGGTATGGCCTCCTACCGTCGCTATGGTTTGCGGAATGGCGGGAAGTATAAACCTCCGTGTTATAAATACGGTGGCAATAGATGAAGCGCCGAACAAAAATGCTATCCTTAAATTGACAAGTCCGCGCCTGTAGTTATTGCAGGCGCCAACGAAACTCGCCGAGCCGACTACAAACAACGAATAGGATGTTGCCAATGCCGGCTGGACCGAAAAGAGATAAACCATTACCGGCACCGTCAATATCGAACCGCCGCCTCCAATCAGGCTAAGCGATACACCGATCAGCGCTGCTGCTAAGTAACCAATTATTTCCATAGGCACGGATGGGGTTAACCAGGCCCACAATAGGGGCAATAAATTTAACTTTAAATAAAAACTATGCTGCGCAAAGAAAGTTTAGAGGATTTTGCCTTATTTATTCAGAAATGTTTATAAACCGGAGGTTAACAAAGCTTATTCGTGCTGGAGACGGGCTTAAGTATAAAATATTTTTAGTTATATGAAACAATTGATGAGATCGTTCTTCTAATACAAGTATTTTAGCGCGCAAATACCTATTAATGGCCAAAGCTCTACTGTCTGTCTGTTTGATATTAATAACCTTATGCTGCTTTGGCCAAAAAAGATATGCTATAAGCGGCACCATCCAGGACGGATCGACCGGCGAGCAACTCATCGGCGCGACCGTGCGGATCAAAGAATTGCCCCAAAGCGGCACCATTACCAACAGCTATGGATTTTACTCCATTTATGCCCCCGAAGGTGAATACACCTTGCTTTTTACCTACACAGGTTATAAGCCGGTTGAACAGCACGTGTCGCTGCACCAGGACCAGCGTGTAAACGTGGCTATGCCGGTTAGCAATACCTTAACCGGCGTAGTGATCAGCGCTGACAGGCCCAATAACGATAACATTGCCTCGCCGCAAATGGGCGTTGAAAAACTGAATATGAAGCAAATCAACCAGGTCCCTGTCCTGCTCGGCGAGAAAGATATTCTGAAAACGCTGTCGCTGCTCCCGGGAGTAAAATCGGCGGGCGAAGGCAATACGGGATTCTATGTTCGTGGCGGCGCGGCCGACCAAAATTTGATCCTTCTGGATGAAGCGACTGTCTATAACGCTTCGCATTTTTTCGGTTTCTTTTCGACCTTCAATTCCGACGCGGTAAAGGATGTTACCTTATATAAAGGCGGTATGCCTGCCGAATTCGGCGGACGGCTTTCGTCGGTGCTGGATATAAAAATGAACGAAGGCAACAACCAGGATTACACGGTGGAAGGCGGCCTGGGATTGATCTCGTCGCGTATTAAAGTGGAGGGACCTATCGTTAAGGATAAAGGCTCATTTATGATTAGCGCCCGGCGTACTTACATCGACCAGTTCCTTCGTTTTTCGTCCGATTCCACCGTCAGGGGCAGCTCGATCTATTTTTATGACCTGAACGCCAAAGCCAATTATCACTTCGACGATAAGAATGCGATTTATATATCAGGCTATTTCGGCAAGGACGTTTTAGGCCTTAAAAATACTTTCGGCACCAATTGGGGCAATTCGACGGGCACGCTGCGTTTTAACCATCTATTCAACTCGCGGCTGTTTTCCAATACCTCGCTGGTATTCAGCAATTACAATTACGTAATAACCAGCTATCTCAGCAACGCCGATTTCCAGGCTACCTCGCAGATCACCGATGTAAACCTGAAGGAAGACCTGTCGTACTCCATGGGCAATAACCATACCCTCAAGTTCGGGTTCAACATCCTGCATCATGACATTTCTCCTGGCGACATCAGTTCGTCGGCATCATCCAGCTTTAACGATATCCACGTGCAAAAACGCCATGGCTTTGAGAATGCGGCTTACATCAGCGACGAATGGAAACCCAGCAACAGCCTCACCTTCCTGTACGGATTACGCGTAAGCACTTTATTCCTGCTCGGGCCAGGAACTTTTAACACTTATGATACTGGGGGCAATGTAACCGATTCGGCCGCTTACAAATCGGGGCAGGTGGTAAAAAGCTATATCAACCTGGAGCCGCGCTTTTCGGCAAGTTACATGCTGGATGACGAGAATTCGATCAAATTATCGTACAACCGCAATACGCAAAACATCCACCTGCTCAGCAATTCGACCAGCAATACCCCTACCGACCTGTACGTGATGAGTAGCAACAACATTAAACCCGAGGTAGCCGACCAGGTATCGACCGGCTGGTTCAAAAACTTTAAGGATAATATTTACGAGTTCTCGGCCGAGATCTATTACAAATGGCTGCAAAACCAGATCGACTACAAAAACGGCGCTCAGCTACTGGTTAACCAGGATGTGGAATCACAATTAGTGTATGGTTCGGGCAGGGCTTACGGCATCGAACTGTTCCTGAAAAAGAAATACGGGCGTTTTAATGGCTGGCTGGGGTACACCTTATCGCGCACCGAGGACAAGTTCGCCGCTATAAACAACGGCAATTATTTTCCGGCCACGCAGGACCGCACGCACGATCTGTCCGTCGTCGGCATCTACAAACTGAACGACCGCTGGAGCTTTTCGTCGGACTTTGTTTACAGCACGGGCAATGCCGTGACCTTCCCGACAGGGAAGTATAACGTAGGCGGGCTGACCACGTTCTCCTATTCACAACGTAACGGGTACCGCATGCCCTCGACCAACAGGCTCGACATCGGCGCTACGCTGGAGGGCAAACCGCATAAAAAATATCATTCGAGCTGGACATTCGGGCTTTACAACGTGTACGCGCACCGCAACCCCTACATCATCACTTTCAGGGACAGCAAGACCATCCCCAACACGACCGAGGCGCTTGAAACCAGCATTTTTGCTACCAGGATACCATCGGTTACGTGGAACTTTAAATTTTGAGCGAGGTATGAAGATGAGTAAACTTAAATACGGCGCCGGCGCGATGATAATCGTCCTTGCTTTGGCGGCCTGCCAGAAAGTGATCAACCTAGACCTGGGAAACCAGAGCGGCCAACTGGTCGTCGAGGCCAATATAACCAACGTGCAGGAAGCGCAATACGTTACCTTAAGCCGCAACGTGCCTTTTACCAGTCAGAACGTTTACCCGCCGGTTACGGGGGCCGTGGTTAGCATAAAAGACAATGCAGGCAATATATTTCCGTTTACCGAAGGGCCGGCAGGCACTTATTCCGCGCCAAATTTGCAGGGCGTTGCCGGCAATACTTACTACCTGTCGGTAACCACGGGCGGTAAAACATACAACGCACAGTCGACGATGCCCGCCGCTGTGGCTTTGGACTCTATAACGGCTCATGACGACTTGTTTGAAGCCAGCAAAGGTAAAAAGCGGATCACCGTGCATTTCCAGGACCCGCCGAATGTCGCCAACCAGTACCGTTTTGTCGAGTACGTAAACCACAAACAGGTTAAAAGCGTGTATGCTTTCGACGATCAATTTATCAATGGAAAATATGTCAGCCTCGACCTGGAACAGAACGACATCAATATTTATGCACGCGATACGGTGACTGTGGAGATGCAATGCATCGATAAACCGGGTTACACCTATTGGTACACGCTGATGCAGCAGCAACAGGATAACCCCGGCGGGCAGGTTGCGCCTTCAAACCCGACTAGCAATATTACACCGGCAACGCTGGGTTATTTCAGCGCACATACCGAGCAGGTTAAGACGTTGGTAGTGCAGTGATCTTGTTCCCTGGTCGATCATTAATTTCAGTTCTATTTATAGCAAGGCCGCATTTAAAGTACAGCGACGGCCTTATAAAGCTTACCTTACGGCTTTCTTATAGCTGATCTTACCCCATTTTATCTTGTCCCATATCCGCTCGTGAAAAAAATAGCCCAATGTTGTATACACATTGCTCACCAGCATAAAGCCCAATGCTATTCTTATCTTGCCGGTAAAAAGATAGATCGAGGTAAAATCAAGGATTAGTATCAATACCCGGTAAGTGACTGTTTTCACTACCGAGCGGCCGAGTGTCTCGTTATGATGGGTATCGGCAAGCAGTTTTTCAACCATGGTTCATAGGTACAATGTATATTGACTTTGATGAATGCCTGATTACCTTTTCCGCTACGCTGCCTAAAAACAAATGCGATAAGCCTTTACGTCCGTGAGTACCTAATACGATAAGGTCGGCATCCCACTCTTCTGCAACTCTTAAAATCGCCTCGGCCGGGCTTCCCTCTTCTACAAATAGCCAAACTTTAAAATCGCCAAAAACCTTATCGGCGAGTATTTGAAGATTATCCTTATGGCTGCTTTTTATACTATCGGCAAATTCGGCCGTTGTCATTCCGCTTTCACTCACCAGTAAGGCCGTGTCGGCTACGCTGATGATGGCCATCTCAGCATTAAGCTTTTTCCCCAACTCAAAACCTTCAGCGGCGATCTTCTCTGAAGCGGGGCCGCCATCGACTGCAATTAGTACTTTTTTCAACTCGTTCATGTGGCAGAGGAATTTTGATTAAATGATTAGCCGAATATTGTTCAAAGCTATGCGGCGGCCGGCCAAAAAAAGATGACATCAGTCATTTATAAATTTAAGCGCCCGCACATTCGACAGTAAATTATTCATTTACCGAATCACTGTTTCTTTAAAGAAGCGTAATATTTTTTTATGGGTCCGAAAGGCCCGTATTTGTGCTGCCGGACCGAAAACAAGGTATCGGCATACGGACCGAACGGATAATCGTAAGGCTTGCTGGCAAGTTTAGGCCAGTCGCCGTTAAGGTCTTTTAAAGGGTGATATTGCGAGTCGACAAAAGCCGCTACATCCCATGCCTGCTCGTTGGTAAGCTGCCGGTGTTTATGGTCGGTGCCAAAAGGCATGTTATCTATCACAAAACCTGCCAATTTTGACAAGCGGTACATGCTGGCTCCCATATTATAGCTATGTAGGCCCCAAAGCGGCGGGTAAACATAGGCTGTACCGGCGGCGTTAAACACGCCCTGCCCGTCTTTGCCGTGGCATCTCTGGCATATCATTGTAAAAACTGCATGGCCCCGGGCTGTATCCGCCTGCCGGTTAAGAAATTTGAGTTCGGCTATACCTGAGCCCATAGGCTTAGTACCTTTTTTAACCTCCCGCCCTATCCACTTCAGGTAGGCCACAAAGGCCTTCATCTCGCGGCTGTTGCTGTCGATGGCTTTACCGTTCAGGCTGCGTTCAAAACAGTCCTCAACTTTTTTTACAATAGTCTCGGTCTTACCGCTTCGCTCTTTATACCTGGGGTAGCCTGTTGCTGTCAACGAAAAGTTATTGCCGTAAAGCTTGGCACCGGCATCCAGGTGGCAGTTCTGGCAGTTCATGCCATTGCTCACGTTAGCAATGTCGCCTTTCGGGCCAAAATAGTAAGAAGTGTTAACTACGAGGGCGCGGCCGTACCTGATGAGTTTTCCTTCTTCATTATCGGGCAGCTTAGCGGCATCGGGAATGATCCATTTCGGCTGCGCATGTGAAGAAAGGGCCGCATTATCCGCAGTCCCTTTCTCTTCGTGCAGGCAAGCAATATCAGATGCTGCTATTAACAGGATACCAACAATAGTGGCCGTTTTTTTTAGAAACATTAAACGTTATTAGTCGTAACTCCAATTATCCCGCGAAACAGTAGCCGCAACCATGTTCCTGCGCGCGGCCAACCGCCCATATACCCGACGGCATAACCTGCACGCCCGGTAGTATACCTGCCAGCCATTCCTTTTTAATGGCTTCCGGGTCGCCCTTTGAACCCATAGCAACCACCGCGCTAAAGACCGTTAGCGCTATGTCGCAGGCGCCAAACAGTACGCCATCTTCCTGCAACTCGTTTATACCGATCTTTACTTCACCCAAACCGGGGGCTTTAAATGTTCCGGCGGCCGGCTGCCAGAACGGATTTGCCGTGGCTGGTCCCTTGTTCTCGGCATCTTTGATCTTGAACATTTCGCCGAACTTATACTTTGCCCACAGATCGTTATTCATCGCGTAAGGAATAGCGTTATGCCTGAAGATAACTACTGCCGTGGTGTCGTCTTTGGACGCACCCGTTGCAGCATTAGTCATCATGTACACTTTCGGCCAGGCGAAGGGCATGATCTCGTGCGGTTGTGTAACGTCAAAAACCATACGATGTTTGCCTTTTATCTTGTTGAACCATTCATCGGCATCCGAAACATTCAGCGACGACAGGTTCGCCGCCGATGCTGCCAGCGGAGCAGAAAGGATTCCGGTACCTAATACAGCAGCGCCCGTTGCAAATTGTTTTAAGAAATTGCGGCGCTGGTTTTCGTGTAATTGATCAGACTTTTTCATAACAGCAATATTTGGTTTGATAAAATAATTGGTTACAAAGCATTTAAATCAAGACCTGTGAAGATTTATCCCAAAAGTTCTTTCGTTAAATATTCGCTATCACTAAACCGGAACGGGTATATGAGGGTATTGAATTACGTATAAAGCTATATATAACTTATTGAAATTGAATCAAAAATAAATTACAATTTATAATTAATAATCAGCCAGTATAATAATATTATCGCTAATGTGTTTTATGCGTTCGACACCATCCAGAAAACCCAATCCTACTACAAAAGCAAAACCGGCCACCGTTCCACCCATTTCGTGTACCAGTTCGCTTGCCGCCAATACAGTGCCTCCTGTAGCCAGCAGGTCGTCGTGTATCAGTACGTGCTGACCGGGATCGAAGGCATCGGTATGCATTTCGATAACCGCTGTACCATATTCAAGGCTGTAGGCCTTCTGCCTTATGGTATAGGGCAGCTTGCCTGCCTTGCGAACAGGCACAAAAGGCACTCCCAGTTTGCAGGCAAGGGAAAGACCGAACAGGAAACCCCGGCTTTCAACACCTGCTACCACGTCAATCCGCGTATGCTTCAGTTTCCGGACAAATGCTTCCAGTATCTCATCGCATAATGCAGGATCTTTCAGTATGGGCGTAATGTCTTTAAAAACAATGCCGGGATTCGGAAAATCGGGTATGTCGCGTATTGCGGCTTTGATCTGCTGCTCTATCATTTGAAAATTATGTAGGGTTTGATCTTTTGTATGGTGTTGTTGTCCATGATCGCTATGTTTTGCAGATCGGCCAGCGATTCATACGGACCATGCTGCTCGCGAAACTGGATGATAGCGTTCGTCTGCTTATAGCTTAAGTACGGAAAACGGCTTAACGTTTCAAAATTAACCGAATTGACCGGTATCTTTTTAATATTTGAGGGATCGACACTGACCTCAGCCTGCAACCCGGCATACCGGTCGGAATCCAGGCCGTAAACTTCAAGCAATTGTTCCTTACGCCAAAAGCCGCCCAGGCGGTTGCGGTAACCAACGATCCGCCGGGCAAAAGAAGGGCCGATACCTTTCAACTCTGTAAGCGTCGCCGAGTCGGCGGTATTCAGCTCCACTACCTCGCCCGGTGCTGCTTTCTTATAAAAAGTTGTAGCTGCTGCATGGTTGCCCGGTTGTTTCTTTTGGGCCTTTTCCAGTATGGCGACGGCCTTGTTAAACTCCTTAGGGTCGATTATTGTTGTATCTTTGCGGAATAATTGGAAGACATAGGGTGCGGCAAGTATCAATGCGATCAGGATAACCAACACTACCATACCGTTCCATTCTTTTTTTGATACAGAGAGGTAACTCCTGATGCGCGATATCATTTCAGACGGCCTTATTTACCGTAAATTAAAATAAATTTTAGGATATTTAGGGAATGCGGCCAATGTATTGTTAAAATACTCATTTCCACCGCAAAACAGGCCCCTATTTAAACTCAATGACGCGCGAGGCATAAGTTGATCGGGCGTAAAACCAGACAGTAAACCTGCAACTGAACAAATGAAGATCATCACCACCGAAGAATTTGCTAAAGCTACCAAACTGGATAAACTAAAAATGCCGGGGCTTGCCGCGCTGCTGATGGAGGTGATGAAAATAAACCAGGTAAATAACCTGTTCGCCCAGGCGCAACCCAAGCAGGGCCCCGAATTTGTAGATGCTATACTGGAGGGCTGCGGCATTGAAGTAGAGTTTGACGAAAAAGACCTAAAAAATATCCCTGAAACGGGCAGCTTTATCGCCATAGCCAACCATCCCTACGGCGGCATTGAAGGGATGGTGCTGCTCAAGGTGTTATGCATGGTGCGGCCCGACGCCAAACTGATGGCCAATTTTCTGCTTAAAAAAATACCCAACCTGAGCGACTATTTCGTAGCCGTGAATCCTTTTGAAAATATCGAACATTCATCCAGTATTAGCGGCCTTAAAAATACGCTCGAATTGCTGGCAAGCGGTACGCCGATAGGTATATTCCCCGCAGGCGAAGTTTCGACCTTCAAGATCGACAAACAGCAGGTTACCGACCGTATGTGGCACCCGGTTGTTGGCAAACTGATAGCCAAAGCCAAAGTACCGGTTGTGCCCATTTATTTTCATGGCAATAACGGCGTGCTTTTTAACCTGTTGAGCCTTATCCACCCGACACTGCGTACGGCCAAACTGCCTTCCGAGCTTTTCAATAAGCAAGGGCGTACCATAAAGCTGCGTATCGGCAAGCCGATAAATGTAGAAGAGATACCTGATTATCAGAATGCTGGCAAACTGCTCAATTTTCTTCGTGCGCGGACCTATGCTTTAGGCACCGGCCTGGAGGAGGAAAAACGCGTGATAAGACCACGCAATATTTTTAAAGTAAAGAAAGAAGCGGAAGAAATCGTACCGGCCGTACCGGCAGACCTACTTGAAAAGGAAATTGAGCCGCTGCGCGAAAATTACCGGGTATGGGTTGAAAAGAATTATGAAGTATTTATCGCCCCTACGGCGTCGATCCCGAATATTATACGCGAAATAGGCAGGCTGAGAGAAGTTACTTTCCGTGAGATCGGCGAGGGTACCAATAAGAGCATCGACCTGGACGAGTACGATATTTATTATCACCACCTTTTCATCTGGGATGTGGATGCCAAAGTAATTGTAGGTGCATACCGCATCGGCATGGGCGACGAGATATTTTACAGCATGGGGAAAAAAGGCTTTTATGTAGCCGAGCTTTTCAAAATAAAGGAACAGTTTACGCCCGTACTGAAAAGAAGCCTGGAATTAGGCCGTTCTTTTATACGCAAGGAATACCAGCAGAAGCCCCTCCCCTTGTTCCTGCTATGGAAAGGTATCCTAAAATACCTGATAGATAACCCGCGCTACCGTTACCTGATCGGACCGGTGAGCATCAGCAACACATTTTCCAAATTCTCCAAGTCGCTCATCGTGGATTATATCAACCGCAACCATTTTGATCATGAAATGGCGCAGTATGTGCGCCCGCGTAAAAAATTCAAGGTCGATTTTTCGAGTATCGACAAAGATCTTTTGCTGGCCGGCGAAGATAGCTTCAAAGGATTGGACAACCTGATATCGGAGATCGAAAGCGGCACCATGAAAGTGCCTGTGCTGCTGCGCCAGTACATTGCGCTGAACGCCAGGATCATCTGCTTTAATATCGACCCCAAGTTTGCCGATTGCCTCGACGGCTTCCTGGTGCTCGACCTGCAAAAGGTGCCGCAGGATATTCTGGATAAATTGGGAAAGAACCTTTAAAATAAAAAAGGCAGACCATCGCAGCCCGCCCTTTCAATCAATCAAATTAAACGTGTTACTCTTATTTCTTATCTCTTGCTGCGCCTGAGTGCTTTAGTATTTTGGCTTCAACGTAGAAGATTATCTCTTCGGCAATGTTTTTCGATTGGTCGCCGATACGTTCCAGCTTGCGGATGATCGAAAGCATAAACAAAGCTTCGTTGAGACCCACCTTTCCGCCTTTGATAACCTCGCCGATAATGTTGGTCGCATTTCGGTTTACGGCATCAAGCACCTCATCGCGCTTAAATATACTGCGGGCTAGCGCCGTGTCTTCCGTCTCAAATGCTATGCGTGTATCGGTTACGATGTTTATCGCCTCGTCATACATCCGAAGGATGGATGTACTGTCGAGTACTCCGGCATCAAAATTTACAGGCGATTCAACTACATATTTGGCCACGCCGGCCGCAATATCGCCGATGCGCTCCAGGTTAGTGTTTATCTTTAGCGCCGCCAGCAGAAAACGCAGGTCGATAGCAACGGGGCAATGTAATGCAAATATATTTTCGCAATCGCGGTCGATTTTTAACTCAAACGAATTGACCCGCTTCTCTTTCACCAATACTTCCCGCGCAAGATCCTTATCAAAATTTACCATTGCATCTTTGGCCTTGTTCAGTTGCGACTGAACAAGTATCCACATGTTGATCAGCTCTTTTTTGGCTGCTGCTATCTCAATTTCAATTGGTGCCATATTCTTAATATCTGTTGAAATGTTTCAGAGTTGTAAGGTTGAAAAGTTAGTTGGAAGGCCCTTAACATCACAACCTTCCCAACTTACAACATTAGCTAAACCTTCCTGTAATATAATTCTGTGTCCGCTGATCTTTGGGATTAGTGAACATAACTTTTGTATCGTCAAACTCAACCAGTTCGCCCAGGTAGAAAAACGCCGTCCTGTCGCTCACGCGGGCAGCCTGCTGCATATTGTGCGTAACGATGATCAGCGTATAGTTGGCTTTCAGCTCATGAAACAGGTTTTCGACGCTCGAGGTAGATATAGGGTCGAGGGCCGATGTGGGTTCGTCGAACAGGATCACTTCGGGCTGCATAGCTATGGCGCGTGCAATACACAAGCGCTGCTGCTGGCCACCCGAAAGGAACGTGCCCTTTTTGTGCAGCGAGTCCTTAACCTCGTTCCACAAGGCGGCGCTTGTCAAAGATCTTTCTACTATCAGGTCTTTGTCGGCCTTGGAAACCTTCAGCCCGTTCAGCAAATAACCCGCTATTACATTTTCATAAATACTCATGTTCGGGAAAGGATTCGGGCGCTGGAAAACCATGCCGATCTTATAGCGAACATAGATAACGTTCATTTTGTATACATCCTCGCCGTCGAGTTTCATTACTCCTTCAGCCCTGGCATTAGGAATAAGCTCGTGCATGCGGTTAATGCAGCGCAAAAAGGTGGTTTTGCCGCAGCCCGAAGGACCCATCATGGCCACGACCTCGTTCCGGTTTATCTTGATATTCACGTTTTTTATCGCGTGGTTATCCCCGTAATAAGCGTTTATATTTTCAGCGCTTACAATTGTACTTTCCATCTTTTCGTAATAAGCTTTGTTGAGATATTTAACACTAAAACAAAAACCAGCAGCAGGAAGGATGCACCCCATGCCAGGTCGTGCCAGTCGTCATAAGGACTGGTAGCATAAGTATAGATCAGGTGGGGCAGGCTTTCCATCGGCTTTACGATAGACGCTGACAGGTAAGGATTACCGAATGCCGTGAACAATAATGGAGCAGTTTCGCCAATGACACGCGCGATGGATAATACAATACCCGAAAGTATGCCCGAGAAACCGCAGGGAACGATAATCTTAATGATAACGCGGTGGTAGGGAACTCCAAGTGACAAAGCGGCCTCCTTTAGCGAAGGCGGCAGCAATTTTAAGGTTTCTTCTGTCGAGCGTATTACGATCGGCAACATCATTATGGCAAGCGCTATACTACCGGATACGGCAGAAAAGGTGCCAAGCGGTTTTACCACCCAAAAATAAACAACGATACCTACCACAATTGAAGGCACGCCCTGCAGTATGTCAACGCAAAGCCCGGCCCAGTAGGCTAATCTTGTTTTAGGATTCTCGCTCAGGTAAATACCGGCCATCATACCAACCGGGATTGCTATAATGGCTGATATCGCAACGATGATCAGCGTGCCAACCAATGCGTTTAATATGCCTCCGCCGGTTTCGCCGACAGGTTTGGGCACGTTTGTCAGGAAGTGCCAGTTTACCTGGGTAACGCCTTGCCTGATAATGTATAATAATATGATGATTAGCGGCACTGCAACGATAAACGACAGGAAAACAATGGAAGTCTTATAGAGTATGCTCTCGGTATTCCTGTACTTTATGCGTTGCTCGACGGTTTTATATTTATTTAACGTAGCATAAACAGCCCATATCGTGCAGACCAGCTGAACCAGCGCCAACCCGTAAAATGTAGTGGTAAGCGTACCGAAAGTAAAGGTCAGGATAGCGATAATAATCTCAAGTATGATCATTATAAAACCGCCGCTGAGACTACCGAATAGCAGACCAATAGGCCCAAAAACGAGGGCGAGAAGTGCTTTCAGCAAGACGTCCTGTTCTCTTCCGCCGGACATATTTAGCTGCGCGTGGGGCAATGACTGTTTTTGTTGATTCGCGATTTCCATAATCAATTTCTTGTGAACCTGGTGATAATGCGCTTCCCGATATAATTGATAACCACGGTAACCAGGAACAGGATTAATCCTAACTCTATCAGTGCGGAAAGATAAATTGTATGATCGGCTTCAGTAAATTCATTGGCGATAACGCTTGCCATGGTATTGCCAAGCGCAAATATGCTATGTGGCACAGCGCTCGTGTTACCGATGAGCAGAGTTACGGCCATTGTTTCGCCCAGGGCCCGGCCAAGAGACAGCAGGACACCAGCAAACAGGCCCGAACGGGTATATGGCATGATCACCTTACGGATCACTTCAAACCTGGTAGCGCCAAGCCCATAAGCTCCCTCTTTTAAGGCCGCTGGAACCATCCTGATGAGCGTTGCGCCCAATGATGCCGCATACGGTATGACCATTACCGCCAGTATGAGCGAAGAGGCAAAAATACCAAGACCATAAGGCAATACATGAATTTTTATCTCGAAGCTCCTTATAATCGGCACCAGTACGAAAAAGCCCCAGAAGCCGTAAATAATAGAAGGGACAGCCGCAATAAGTTCGACGGTATTTCGCAACAGGTTAGATAACCAGCCTTTAGTGCTGTATTCGCCCAGGTAGATTGCTATGGCAAATGAGAAAGGTATGGAAATGAAAAGCGCGATGAATGAAGTAAGCAGCGTACCAATGAGGAAGGGGTAAGCACCATAAATATTTTGCACCGGGTCCCATACTTTTCCCCACAAATAACTCATGCCCAGCGATTTGATTGATGGAATAGAATTGATTATCAGCGTAATCAATACACCAATGGCCAGCAAAAGCATTGCAGCGCTCAATATTCTGAGCCAGCGCCTGAATACGATCTCCCATTTGAACTGGGCAAAGAAAAATCCTTTGTTTGAATTATTGACTGCAATTACCGACCAGATAATACAGCTTATACCTATGGCAACGACCCCTATCTTAAAGATCAGCATCGAACCGAACGCATAAGCCAGCAGCCCCACCAATAAGGCAACAATGGTCATTACGATACCGCCGAAAACCGACGCATAGAAAAGCCCAAATGACCCGAAAAGTAAACTTAAAACTACCGCTACTACCGGGCTTCGCTTCTTTACAGCCAATAAACTTTGTTGATTCAGAATAGCCATGTCTGCGTTATTTAGTTTTATATCCTATATTTTCTGCGAGGAATTATGCCCCGGAAAATAAAAAACATCCGCTATGTTTAAACAAGACAATTACCAGGGCCCGGAAACCGGGGACTGGTAATTGCCAATATAGTATTTATCGATCAGATTATTTCAGGATCGGCTTGCCGCCATAGGTGGCCGATTTCAATATCTTCTCTGCAACTTTCACTGCTGATTTTGAAAGTTTCGCATAATTAAGGCCTTCGCAATAAGCCTGGCCGTCGTGGATGTTCCACCACAGCAATTTCAACAGTTGCTCTGCACGTGCAGCCGAACGGTCGTTATATTTTTGCTCTTTGTAGATCAAAGCCCAGGTAAAGCTTGCCAGGGGATAACCGTTAGGGTTTGCGGTATCGGTTACTGAAACCTTTGAGTCTGCCGGAATTTCGACATTGCTTGCGAGCGTGGTCGATGCCAGGGTAGGACGGATAAATTTGCCTGCTTTATTCTGGATATCGGCATACGCCATATGGTTTTGCAATGCATAAGCTAATTCCACATAACCGATAGCACCCGGAGTTTGTTTAACCAAACCCGAAACACCTTCGCTGCCTTTACCGCCCAAACCTGCCGGCCAGTTAACTGCCGCTGCACGGCCTACACGTTTTTCCCATTCAGGGTTAACCTTTGAAAGAAAATCAGTGAAAATAAATGAGGTACCGCTGCCGTCTGAACGATGAACAACCACGATAGGAAGATCAGGCAGGTTAACACCCTTATTGGTAGCCTTGATCTCGGCGGCGTTCCAGGTAGTTATTTTGCCTAGGTATATGTCAGCAATATCTTTACCGGTCAATTTCAAGGGAACGTTAACACCGGGAATATTATAGGTGATTACAGTTGCACCCGACGCCATAGGGATGTGCAGCACGGGGGCGCTCATTTTTTTGGTTTGCTCCTCGTTCAGCGGTGCGTCTGAATCGCCAAAATCAACCGTTTTGTTGGTAAGCTGCAAAATACCGCCGCCCGAGCCGATCGACTGGTAATTCACTCTTACCCCGGTCTTTTGATTGTATACCGCGAATATTTTCGAGAACAGCGGGTTAATGAACGAACTTCCTGCACCCAAAAGGCTGTTATCCTGCGCCTTTGCCGGCAAGGCCGCTGCCGATGCCGCGAATACCGCAACTGCAAGGGTCAAATTTTTGATTATTTTCATGGTTTGTCGGTTTTGCTTAAACTGATTTATTATTTACCAAATGTGAAGAAGAATGTAGCTCTGTAAACCAGGGTATGGTCAGGGGCAACATAGCCTGGAGTAGTCGACGCTCTGGGGTCGTTGTAATCAATTAACCAGATATTAGGCATAAAGTGAATATTTTTTGCCGGTGTCCAGTCCAAACCTGCAGTATAAAATCTTTCTTTATAGTATGGGTTATAAGCTCCGTAGTTGGTGTTGACTGTATAAGTAGCAACAGCAGGATCGTAATCGGTAAACGGATTATAACGGTCGGTTTTTGCGAAGAAACCAAGTTTGTCCTTAACGATAGGACCGGTTACCCAATAAGTTATGCCATGTACGGTAGCATTTTGCGGCGTCCCTGTTGCTTTATTCGTAACGCCATTTACAAAGGTTTGGGTATACGCTTCAACACCGATCCTGATGGGTTTGCTTACATAAGCCACAAAAATCTTTTCCATGTTGTTCGATTGTCCGCCAACCAAAGCTGTAGCCTGTGCGGTGCGTGCGTAGTGATAGTAAATATCTACGTACAAATGCTGGTTGAAGAACTTGCCCCAGATGTCGTTGTAAAATATCTTATAAAAACCGGTGTTGGGATTAGCAGCGCTCAATAAACCAGACGCGCTGTTGTTAGATACCATGATCACATAACCAAAGTTTTTGGTTTTAGGATCGAAGGTGCCCTGCAACGCAGCGCCAACGTCGAATGAGTTGTTCTTATGAAAGTCGGTGATGGTTCTTTCTACCGAACGATATCCCCAGGTGGTTTCTGAAAGTGATGTCGGTGCATTTGTACCGGGCTCATTCAATGCGAAACCAGGGGTGCTCAATTCGCCAACCACAATATCGGTTCCATTCCAAATGTCCCTGTATCTTAAGTTAAAGTTCTTGATAAAGAATCCCATGTGGTTGTCCACCAGGTTATCGCCGTTCTGGATCGAAGTCGAACCGTTAACACCGGTGTTGGCTGTCGGCTCCGTTGCCAGCAGCACTTCGGCCTTAAACCTCCTGGTAATATCATAATCGTAGCCTAAATACAAACGACGGAACTGGAATGCATTCCTGTAAGTAGGTACGTTTACGTAGTTGTTCTCAGCGCCCCGGTTACCTTTGTCGGCATGGGCATCATAATACTCATCACCAAATGCATAGCCCCACAGCCTTCTTTGCGGCTTCCAGGTACTGTCCGGCAGGTCGTCGTGGTGAGCAGCTTTTGCCTCTACTGTTCCGCCTGTTGATAAATCGGTTTTGTCTGCCGTTTTGTTCAGCGTAGCGGCCGACGCGAATGCTGTGCTTTGCGCACCGCTGCTTAACGCCGTTGAAATAAGGGCCGAAAACAAAACAGTGCTCGCGAGTTTTGTAAAAATTCGTTTCATGTTGGGTGAGGTTAAATTAAATTTCGCTCAAAGGTGCGCAGGCGGTATTACCTTAATGTTAAGAATGAATTAACATTTGGTAACGTTAAAGCCCGATCAGCAGGCAAAAACCCACAAAACCCATTAGTTAAATCTGGTAATTAATAGTTAACTTATACATAAATACTTGATAATCAGCAATAAAAAAGAACAGGCATGCGAGTCGCTCTGAAAAGAACACGCTACTAAAACAGCTTTTCTTAATTTAATATAGGCTTAACACAGTGGCCGTACTTTTGGCAGTCCAAATCTGACCCTATGCGGAACCTGTTTCGTGACTTCTTTTCGCACCGCGAGCTGTTCTACGGCCTTTTTAACCAGGCTGCAAAGAATATAACCGATATGTCGGTATTGTTAGCGACCCTGGTAAGCACAAGGGACGCCGGAGACCGCGAACCGCTTTATAAACAAATAAATATATTGGAGGAAGCCGGCGATGACATCAGCCATAAAATATATCTTGGGCTCGATAAGGTTTTTTTTACCCCCTTTAACAGGAAGGATATCCATCAACTTACCTCGGTGCTCGACGATGTAGCCGACAATATCCAGGAAGCTACCGGAAGGATGCATACATACGCCGTAGAGCAGTTCATCCCTGCCATCAGCGAGATAGCGGAATACATAAAAGGTTCCTGCATTGAAATGCAAAACGTGGTTAGTTCGATGGCTAAAATCGACGACCCTAACGCTATGCTCGTTTCCTGTCGAAGGGTAAAGGAATTTGAAAATCAAAGCGATAAGGCTTATAATCATGCGCTTGCCAACCTGTTCGCATCAGAAAAGGACGCCATACGATTGATTAAGTATCGTGATATATTGTATTCGCTCGAAACATCGGTCAACAAATGCAAAAACGCAACCGATGTGATCGAGATCATTGTTATCAATAGTTTGTGAGTTGAAATGTTGTAAAGTTGGAAAGTTGAAAGGTTAGATCTGATCGTCGATTGATAGCCTTGACTTTAATATTTAATATTAAACTTCTTAAGTATAAAGTGCAGCAGCCATATCGGTCCGATGAGAAGAAATTTTATATCGTCCAGGAAAGATGGCTTTTTTCCTTCGATCTTGTGCCCGATAAACTGCCCAACCCATGATACGACAAAGATGATCAGGCTTACCAGCCACAAAGCAGGGCCCCCTGCAGCCTGCCATCCTGCGAGTAACGTTATCAGATAACAAAAGAGCATTACCATAAGCAGCATGATATATGATAATGTCGGGGACAACCTGTAATAAAAGTAAATGCTGAAGGCGATAAGAAACGATGCCCAGTTGAAATAACCGTCGTACGATTTTAGAAAGCTAATATGCGGAAAGGGTATTGCCCACACCAGCCCAAGCAAACTAAACACGATCAGCGGAACACATATCCAATGGATCAGCTTATTAGTCGGGTTTCGGTGGTGTTCGGCATATTTGGCAAAATAAACTTCAACAGGCCGTTGAGGTGTCCGCACAGCAGCAGTTGCGTTCGCTTTCTTTAATTTTTGATTTGCCATTTAAAAATACGGGAATGTCATTTCGAACGAGCCCGCGTTGGAATATGGATGGGTGCGAGGAGAAAGCTTGTACTGTGTGCACGGAAGGCTACCGTCCCTGCATATAAGTTTTCTCCCCGTACCTCGTCGAAATGACATTGGTTTATTGCCTATTTCGCAAACGCCACCGACCTGGTTTCCCTGATCACAGTAACCTTGATTTGGCCCGGGTAGGTCATTTCGGTTTGTATGCGATTTGAAATATCTGCCGCCAGTATTTCCGACTGTGCGTCCGTTATCTTTTCGCTCTCAACCACTACGCGCAATTCCCGTCCCGCCTGTATAGCGAATGTTTTTTCGACACCGGGGTAAGATAGCGCAAGGTCCTCCAGTTCTTTCAGGCGTTTGATATAGCTTTCCACTACCTCGCGGCGCGCGCCGGGGCGGGCACCGGATATAGCATCACAGGCCTGTATGATTGGCGATAGCATTGAGGTCATTTCGATCTCGTCGTGGTGTGCGCCGATGGCGTTGCACACTTCGGGGTGCTCCTTGTATTTTTCGGCAAGCTGCATACCCAATATGGCGTGCGGCAACTCGGGGTTATCATCAGGCACTTTGCCAATGTCGTGCAATAAGCCTGCACGCTTGGCCATCTTTACGTTCAGGCCCAATTCGGCAGCCATCGTGGCGCAGAAGTTGGCTACCTCGCGCGAGTGTTGGAGCAGGTTTTGTCCATACGACGAGCGGTAACGCATACGGCCCACCATACGGATCAGCTCGGGGTGTAAACCATGTATACCCAAGTCAATTACGGTACGCTCGCCTATTTCGACGATCTCTTCCTCGATCTGCTTTTTGGTTTTGGCAACCACCTCTTCGATACGCGCAGGGTGAATACGACCGTCGGTCACCAGGCGGTGCATAGCCAAGCGTGCTATTTCGCGGCGGACCGGGTCGAAACCCGAAAGAATAATAGCTTCCGGCGTATCGTCGACGATAATTTCAATACCGGTAGCAGCTTCCAGCGCACGGATATTACGTCCTTCGCGACCAATAATACGGCCCTTGATCTCGTCGTTTTCGATATTGAAAATTGAAACCGTATTCTCGATCGCGCTCTCGGTAGCGGTGCGTTGTATGGTCTGGATAACGATTTTTTTGGCCTCTTTGGTAGCCGTCAGTTTGGCATCATCGACAATGTCTTTGATCTGCGCCATAGCCTTACTACGGGCTTCTTCCCGTAGGTTATCTACCAGTTGGTTCTTTGCTTCTTCGGCAGAGATACCAGCAATGGTTTCCAGCTGCTGCACATGCTGCTGTTTTAAATGCTCAACCTCTTCCTGTTTTTTGCCGGTGAGTTCGATCTGTTTTTCCAGGTTTCGCCTGGTGTTTTCGAGTTCATTCTCCTTACGGTTCAGGTTCTCCAGCTTCTGGTTAAGCGACTGCTCTTTTTGTTTTAAGCCGTTCTCGCGCTGGGCCATCGCGTTGTTTTTGGAGTTAATCTCCTGCTCATGTTCGGCCTTCATTTGCAAAAACTTTTCTTTGGCCTCCAGCAGTTTGTTCTTCCTTAATATTTCGGCATCGTTCTCGGCATCCTTCAGTATCTTTTTTACCTTGTTTTGCGCCGCCGCTTCCTGGTCCCTGAACAGCTTTCGGAGCAAGAACCGACCAATCACCACCCCGGTAGGCACGCCTACCAGCAGTCCAATGATCACATATAAAATTCCATTCATTTCTTGTGTTTATAAAATAAAAAAAACCGCAACTAATTTCTAAGTGTCATGTATTGAAAAACCTCATCTCAGGATAGTGGGACCGGTCCTGCTGAATTACTGTGTAAAGCAGCATTATTCCGTTTGGTCCGCTGATATTGAAGCGTTAAGTTTTTAATAGTGAAACTTAAAATTTAACTGCGGTTAAATCTTAATTGCTCGTTATGTGTAAAGAACGTTATTACTTCGAGAAAAAATCAGACAGCATGTGATCCAACTGATAAACTTTATCCGCCACATCTGTATCTTCCGCCATCACTTTTTGTTCCGCCTTTAATGATGATGTTGCGTAATGCAATACCGCCATCGAAAGCAGGTCCTGTTTATCCCGTACCGCATAATTTTCCTGGTATTCTTTTATGCGATCGTTGATCAGCTTAGCCGCCCTGCGTATTATTTCTTCCTCCTCCATGTTTACCTTTAGCGGGTAAACCCTGTCAGCAATATTTATTTTAATGGAGATTTCTCCCATCTGAGCTATTCACTATACGTATCACTTTTTCAGCAATACAATACACTTATCAATTTCCTGCACAAATTCGTTAATTTTTTGCTTTATGTCAAGGCTTTTTTCATTAGGCCCCGAAAAAGATTTTGCAACCTTCATTACACGAAGCTTCTCTTCCAGGTCTTTTGTCTTATTCTTGCTGGCATCGAGCGCGGTAGCCAGCGATTGATTTTCCAGCTTCAGCAGATCATTCTCTTCCTGCAAAGCCGAACAAAGCGCGATGAGGCGCCCGGTTTTCTCTACAACTTTATCTAATTGTTCGGCGGTTGAAGGCATTATTGAGTTTAATTGAG
Source organism: Mucilaginibacter sp. (assembly GCA_035545315.1). GTDB lineage: Bacteria > Bacteroidota > Bacteroidia > Sphingobacteriales > Sphingobacteriaceae > Mucilaginibacter. The sequence goes on from DASZYQ010000014.1 coordinate 53,529, forward strand.
TTAATCAGGTTAAATCAAGTCGGTTAAGTTACCCAGAGTTATTGTAAATTACAAAACTTAATAAACCTTTAACGCCTTAAGCTATTTCCTTATTTCAGCTCCGGCTTCTTTTCCAAAGTTGTAAATCAGCTTTTGCATCATCGCATCGATAGCTTTGTCAGTCAGCGTTTTTTCCTCGTCCTGGAAAATAAAGCTTAGCGCGTACGACTTCTTACCGGCGGGCAATTTATCGCCCTGGTACACGTCGAACACGTTCACATCCTTCAGTAATTTCCTTTCCGACTTCTGCGCGATCTGCTTCAATTGGCCAAAAGTAACCGCCTTGTCCACCAGCATCGACAGATCGCGGCGCACGGCCGGGAACTTCGATACCTCCTGGTAAACGATCTTATTTTTCCTTACGGCGTTTAATACCATGTCGAAATTAAAGTCGGCATAGAAAACAGGGCCATCAGTATCGGTCTTTTTGAGCGCAGCATCAGCCACCTGGCCGAATTTGACCAGTTGTTTATTATTGAGCATGTATTGCAGACCGAAAGCCGTTTTGCTGCAGGTGGTATCTTCAACAACCAGGTCTTTAATATTGAGCTTTTCGATCAGGCCATCTACAATAGCTTTGATCTTATAGAACGAAACCTTTTCCGGCTGTTGGTTCCATTGTTCCGGTTTATCCGCACCGGCAATGAATAGGGCAAAACGCTGGGTTTCGATATACTTATTATCCTTAACGCTGTAAACCTTCCCGAACTCGTAGAGCTTCAGATCGGGATTTTTGCGATTCTGGTTATAGGTGATCGCTTCCAAACCGGAAAAGATCATGCTTTGGCGCATCGCATCCAAATCGCTGCTGAGGGGGTTCAATATTTTGACAGCATGATCTAAATCGCTTGAATACGCCGATTTGGTTAATGAGTTTGACAGGATTTCGTTAAACCCATTGGCGGTAAGCAGATCGGAGATAGCGTTCTGCACATCGTCCTTTTCAGGGCGAACGGAATTGTTCAGCGAGGCGCGTATCTGCGTCGGTATTTCGATATTGTTGTATCCATAAATACGCAACACCTCCTCGGTCACATCCACATCGCGGGTTACGTCCACGCGGTATGGCGGAACTTTGAGCGACAGGCCTTCTGCGGTTTCATTGACGATCCGGATATCCAGCGCCCTGATGATCGACTTGATCTCGTCGGGAGGAATAGCCTGGCCGATCAGCCTGTAAATATGCTCGTAAGTGACCTCCACATCAAACGGCTGTACAGGGTTGGGATAGATATCTGAAATCTCCGAAGATATTGTCCCGCCGGCCAGTTCTCTGATCAGCAGTGCGGCGTATTTCAGTGCAAATACGGTAATATCCGGATCGGTGCCACGCTCAAACCGGAACGAAGCATCGGTTTTAAGCCCATGCCGCTTGGATGTTTTGCGTACCCATACCGGGTTGAAGTAAGCGCTTTCGAGGAAGATATTCTTCGTGGTGCTTTTCACACCCGAACCAACTCCACCGAACACACCGGCGATACACATCGGCTCTTCAGCGTTGCAGATCATCAGGTCGTCCGCTGACAGTTTGCGTTCAACCTCATCCAGTGTTTTGAATGGCGTGCCCTCTGGACAAGTTTTTACGATCACCTTATTCCCTTTCACCGCGTCGGCGTCAAAAGCGTGCAGCGGCTGGCCAAGGCCATGCAGCACATAATTGGTGATATCAACTATATTGTTGATCGACCTCAAGCCGATAACAGCCAGTCTCTGCTTCAGCCATTCCGGCGAGTCTTTTACTTCGACGCCTGAGATAGTCAGGCTTGAATATCTCGGGCAGGCCTCGGTATTTTCAACCGACGCTTCGATGGTGCGGTTGTGGTTATCAACCTTGAATGCCGAAACGTCGGGCCTGTTGACTTTGGTTTTTAAAAATGCCGCAATATCCCTTGCCGTACCTAAATGCGAAGCCGCATCAGCACGGTTGGGTGTCAAACCGATCTCGTACAGGTAATCGTCGTTAAGTTTGAAATATTCTTTAGCAAGTGTTCCAACAGGCGCATCAGCGTCCAGTATCATGATACCTTCGTGCGAATGCCCGAGGCCGATCTCATCCTCAGCACAGATCATGCCTTCCGATTCTTCGCCGCGTATTTTGGACTTACCGATCTTGAATGGCTCGCCTTCGGTAGGATGAACAGTCGTTCCAACCGTAGCCACCACCACTTTTTGCCCGGCAGCCACATTCGGTGCGCCGCAAACGATCTGCAGGTCGGTGCCGGTGCCGACATCCACTTTTGTAAGGCTCAGCCTGTCGGCATTGGGATGCTGCCAGCGATCCTTCACATAGCCGATAACCAAGCCTTCCAGCCCGCCGGGAACCGCCTGCACTTTTTCCAGGCTCTCCACTTCGAGCCCGATACCGGTAAGTATCTGCGAAAGCTCTTCGGGGGCTTTTTCCGTATCGATGTATTGCTTCAGCCAGTTATAGGAGATCTTCATTACAGCAAAAATAGTGAAGGGCAAAGATAGGATTTAGTCCGGAAGTCGGGAAGACCGAAAGTCCGAAAGCTGATTTCGAATTTCGAATGTTCAATTTCGAATTTAGACAGTTACCTATGAACAAATCTCATTTCGTAAAAACTTTCTAATGAAATTAAGACTGGCGCAAAAACAACAAAAAATAAATAATCGAAAAGATATTGAGGTATCTCTCTTAATGATAGTCCCCGGGCGATGATAACTATTGTCGCTATGAATACGATGGCAATTAACATTATGGCCAATCCTATTAAATATTTGTATTGGATTTTTAAATTTTCCCCAGTCCGTTCCTCAAGAAATTTTTGGGTGCGCTTTAAAATGTAGAAGTAGATTAAAAACGGCAAAAAAAATCCTAATTCTGACATTACAACTGAATAAATAAGTTCTTCACCCGAAAACTCTCCTTTTGAAAAAAACTGGATCAGTGCAAATATGAGATCTGTAAAAAGAATAGATAAGAAAACCAATAAAATGCCTCTAACGATTTCCCTTATCATGGGGTTTATTTAATAATCTAAATTGGTTCAAAAAATTCGAAATTGAACATTCGAAATTCGAAATTACAATAATCCTTCGTCCCCAAAGCTCATATAGCCGCTGTCGGTGATGATAAGGTGATCCAGCACCTGTATCTCCAATAACTTTCCTGCTGAGCGGAGTTGTTTAGTCAAGTCGATGTCGGCCTGGCTGGGTTTTAAGTTGCCGGACGGGTGGTTGTGCACCAAAATAATTCCCGTAGCATTTTGCAGCAGCGCGGATCGGAAGATGATCCTCGGGTCGGCGATGGTGTGCGACATGCCGCCTTTGCTGACTAGTTCCCTCCCCATTATTTTACCTGAACGGCCGATCAGTATCATCCAGAATTCTTCATGAGCCAGGTCGACCAAATGCCGGCGCAGCAGATTATAAGCATCGCGACTGCTTTTAATAAACTCGGCAGGTTTTTCTTCCGCGTCATTCCTGCGGCGGCCGATCTCCAATGCGGCAATAATCGATATGGCTTTAGCCTCCCCTATTCCCCTGAAATTACACAGCTCGGCGATTGATGCTTTGGCCAGCTTATCCAGGTCGTTACCGTAATGATGCAGGATGCGTTTGCTTAGTTCAACCGCGGATTCGCTGTCATTGCCTGAACTAATTAATATGGCGATCAGTTCAGCATCGGTCAGCGCACGGCGGCCCTGCGCGCTTAGCTTTTCGCGCGGACGGTCCTCTTCGGCCCAGGCTTTAATGCTGATCTTGTTTTCGTGGTAAGGTTTGAACACGATAAGTGATTAAACGGATTTTATTGATGACTTTATCAAACGAGCTTCAATCCTTTCAAATCTACCAAATCCTTCAATCGTGTCCAAAAAAATAGCGATGAGCTTTTAACCCATCGCTATCTTCAATTAAAAATATCTTTATATTATTTCAAGCCGTTAACGAACTTAGTCAGCTTTGACTTATTGTTCGAAGCTTTGTTTTTGTGGATCACGTTTTTCTTAGCCAAACGATCGAGCATCGAGATCACCTTAGCCAAAAGCGGTTGAGCTTCTGCCTTGGTTGCAGTACCGCGCAGCTTCTTGATCGCATTGCGGGTAGTTTTAGCCTGGTACCTGTTGCGCAGACGCTTCGCAGCATTTGCCCTGATTCTCTTGATCGACGATTTATGATTTGCCATTGTTAGCTAATTCTTCTTTTTATTTTTCGGATTGCAAATATAGGGTGAAATTTTTTTATTGTCAATTGTTTTTTGTTTTTGTTGGAAGGTTTGAATGTTGTAAAGTTCGAATGTTAACACGCAGACCTGGTCAAAATCAAAAATATGTCATTTCGACGAACAAGCGATGGGATCAGGAGTGGCGCGAGGAGAAAACTTGTACGCCTGAAAGGTGGCGCTTGGCATTAGCGTCGAAGTTTTCTCCTCACCCTGTCTCCAGGCGCGGCCGTTCGTCGAAATGACATAAATTTTGGGGCATCTGCAATTTCAAAACAATATTTTACAACAATAAAAGACATATTTGAGATGTGAAAGCTTTGCTGAGGACTTTAATCTTTATCACAGGACTACTCATCTTCTCCTCCTGGGGTTTCTTCGGACATAGAAGAATAAACCGGATTGCCGTTTTTACTTTACCCAAGGCGATGGCCGGGTTTTATGAAGCCAACATCGATTTCATCACCGAACACGCCGTCGACCCGGATAAAAAGCGCTATGTAGATTCACTGGAAGCACCGAGGCATTTTCTGGATGCCGATCATTACGGCAAACGTCCTTTCATGACGCTGCCGGTAAAGTGGAAGGAGGCGGTTAAAAAGTATTCGGAAGACACTGTTAAGAAATATGGCACCGTTCCCTGGGAAATACAATACCAATACTATCGGCTGGTGGATGCTTTTAAACGGCATGACACAACCGACATCCTGAAAACCTCGGCCAACCTGGGCCATTACGTTGCCGATGCGCATGTGCCTTTGCACCTAACGATGAATTACGATGGCCAACTGACGCACCAGGGCGGTATTCATGCCCTATGGGAAAGCCGTCTGCCGGAATTGTTCAGCGACCATTATAATTACTACGTGGGCAAAGCGCGGTACATCGAAAACCCGCTGAACGAGGCTTTTAAAATTTGCCGGGCATCATTTAACGAAGTAGATTCGGTTTTAAGGTTTGAAAGGACTGTTAACAGATCATTTCCAAAAAGTAAGAAATACCAAACCGTTCGGCACAATAATAAAAACATGCAGGATTATTCGGTGGCGTACGCCAAAGCTTATCATACCATGCTGAAAGGAATGGTGGAACGGCGTATGCGTGCGTCGATACTGGAGACCGGCAGTTATTGGTATTCCGCCTGGATAGACGCGGGCCAACCGGATTTGAATAAACTGATCGCTACGCCTTTGACAAAAATGCAAAGACAAAAGATATTCCGGGAAGGGGCTTTGTACAAACAGGGTAAAATACTTACCTTAAACCATTAATATGTTCCGGCAAAAAGCAGCAAAATTTAAAAAAAGCACCATCCGCTGGCGTAGCCACGAGCCTACGCGATTGGAAACTTTCAGCGACGCGGTGTTCGCTTTTGCCGTAACACTGGTAATCGTTTCACTGGAAGTACCGAAAACATTCAATGAGCTTTTCGAGACGATGAAAGGCTTCCTGGCTTTCGGCGCCTGTTTTGCCATCCTATTCCTGATCTGGAACAACCAAAATATATTCTTCCGGCGCTACGGCCTAACCGACGCCTGGACCACCACGCTGAACGGCTTCCTGCTTTTCCTGGTGCTGACTTATACCTACCCACTCAAATTCCTGTTTACCTTGGTTTTCTCAGGCAATAACGTCACCGATCACGGAGAGCACATCACCATGATCACTGACGACCAGGTACCAACCCTGATGTACGTGTACGACATCGGTTACATGCTCATCTACCTGCTATTTTACCTGATGTATAAACATGCGATAAAGTATGCTGAACGGATTGAGCTAACCCCGTTTGAATTGTTCGAAACCAGGAGCCAAATGTATATCAACCTTATTAATGTGATAATAGGATTGCTTGGCATACTGATAACGATAGTATTACCCGTGGGCCTGAAAGGGGCTTCGGGATACACTTACCTGTTGATACCGTTTGCTTATTCGGTTTACTTCAGCCGCAGGGCAAAAAAATCAAAAAATCTTTTTGGGGTTAACGCGTAGCCGCATTTTTCCTGCGTTTGCTGTTTATCCCGGCAATTATAGGCGGCAATATGGATACCAGTATAATAACGATGCCCACCAGCGAAAAGTGATTCTTAAAGAAAGGCACATTGCCCAGCATATACCCGGCAAACAGGAAAAGAATAATCCACGAGGCGCCGCCGATAATATTGTACAGGCTATAACGCCCGAACGGCATACGCCCCACGCCTGCTACGAACGGCGCTATGGTGCGGATAATGGGCACAAAACGGCTCAAAATAACCGCCTTACCGCCATGCTTGTCAAAGAAAGCTTTGGTTTGCAGGTAATAATCCAACTTCAGCACTTTGTTTTCGGGCTTAAAAACCTTCGGGCCAAGGTAATTGCCGATCAGGTAGTTTGCCGTATTGCCTGCAAACGCCGCAATTATCAGCACTGCCGCCAGTAAATATATATCCAGCCCGGTATTACCCGCAGCGATCAGGGCGCCGGCTGCAAAAAGCAGCGAATCGCCCGGTAAAAAAGGCGTTACCACAAATCCGGTCTCGGCGAAAATGATGACGAATAATATAAGATAGGTAAGCGTGTGGTACTGGCTAATGATGGCCGCCAGGTGCTTGTCGATATGCAGGATGAAGTCGACCAGGTGCTTTACTACTTCCAATTTTCTAAGATTTCGGCAAAAATATAAATAAAACTGTTCTGTCGCATCAATGCAAAGGCAACGAAAGAAACTTAGTTGTTGGCGATCACCCCGCCGCCGAACGCAAGGCTATCGGTCTGTCCCGCCAAACCGTAGGTATAAATGGTATACAGCCTGCCGTCCAGGATATTGACATTCTGCAAGGTTCCGATGACAGGCGTTGTGGTTCCGGCGTTAAATATCTGGAAGTTATAACTGCCCGAAGGGATTTCGATATACGGCGAAACCTTCATGAATGCCTGGTTGGCAAAGGCCAGCGTGCCATTGGCCACCACATCATAATTCTGCTGTTGCGGCGATACGTTCACAAACCGCACTTTACCCCTGCCCGTAGCGGGTAGTGAAGAGGTGTCGGTGAGGAACAATGACTGCACATTGTTATTGGCAACCGTGCCACCAATAAACAGTGTATACCGCAGGTTGGGTTTTAGTATGTAATCGAGGTTTGGAACTATGTTTGTCGTCGGCACCACCTGCCCGGGTATTATACTTTGGCCCGGCCTGATCTGGAATGGTGTGTCGGTTAGCGTAAGATAAAAATAGCCCGACGCAGAAGGGTAATAATACGACCTGTTATTATAGTTGTGATATTGGATATACAGCGCTATCGGGCCTACATCAGGACTTAGGTTTACAACCTGGTAGCGTATATTCAGCGCTGTCGGGCTGACGTTGCCGTTTTTTCCGCAGGACGAAATAACCGCAGCGAACACCGACCCGGTAATTAAAAGAAAAAGGAAAAGTGCCAGTCCGTTATTTTTTTTCCTGATCATGCTAATTCACATTTACGGTACTTCCTACTTTAAATGCAGCCGTGCCTTTACCACCGACAGTTCCCATCGAAAACAAGGTATACGATTGATTTGCCAGGAGACTGATGACGCCGGTATATATAGGCGCGGCGTTGCCCTGCTGGTAAACTTTGACCGTTTTTTTCCCGCTTACGCCTATTGCTACGAAATCGGTTACCGTTTTGAACGGTGCATTTTGAAACTGCGTGGTATCGCCCAGTGACATGCTCAATATCCCGGCGTCAGGAGAAGCATTGACAAATCGAACATAACATGTATCCGGGGTTGTAATTTTATATAAATAGCCGCTGTCGGTAAACGCCTTGTCCTGCGTAGTGCCCGCTATAAAAAGCGAATAAAAGCGCCCGGTGTCCAGCCTCACCGGGTAACTGAACAAAGGGCGCACAATGCCGCTGGCCGCGTTAAAGGCGTCCTTTACCTGGATGGTTTGCTGCCCCGACAATATCGGCAGATAAAATGAGGCGCTCCCGGGATATAAATTGGAGTTATTGTTCAGGCGTGTACCGTTCAGGTAAAAGTTCACTGTGTCTGCTGAGGCATTGACGATATCAATATTAGTTTTCAATACCGGCGCGGGTGAATCGTTGTTGTTTTTGCACGCCCACATGCCTGTTATTAAAGTGATAAACAATATTCCTGACAACCTGGCCTTCATATTTTTCTAACCGCTATAATAACTGCTTATAGCCTGATTTGTTATTGCGATAACAAAAAAGTCCGGTTTGTACACCGGACTCTGGATTTGGATTTATAATTTAAGTTTACAACTTAAGCATAACTGTTCAGCATCACCGGCATTACCAGCATCAGCACATCCTCGTTCTCGTCGCCGCCAACCGGCAGCAGCAAGCCCGCGCGGTTCGGGGTCGACATCTCCAGCATTACTTCCTCACAATCCAGGTTCTTCAGCATCTCGATCAGGAAACGTGCGTTAAAGCCGATCTCGATATCGTCGCCGTCGTACTGGCAGGTCAAACGTTCGTGCGCCTCGTTGGCAAAATCAATGTCTTCCGACGAAATATTCAGCTCACTCCCGCTGATCTTCAGCCGCACCTGGTGAGTAGTCTTGTTGGCATAAATAGCCACGCGGCTCAGCGAGCCCAGGAAAGCCTGCCGGTCGATCACCAGTTTATTCGGGTTATTCTGCGGAATTACGGCTTCATAATCCGGGTAACGCTCGTCTATCAGGCGGCAAACCAGGTTAATGTTTCCAAATTTAAAGAACGCGCTGGTACTATTGTATTCAACCGAAACATTCACATCCTCGGAGGGAAGTGCTGATTTGAGCAAATTTAATGCTTTTTTCGGCAATATAAACGATGCCGTGCCGGCAGCTTTAGCGTCCTTGCGGCGATAACGCACCAATTTGTGCGCATCAGTAGCAACAAAGGTAATATGCTGTGTCGTCAACTGGCAGTAAACGCCGGTCATGGCCGGGCGAAGCTCGTCGTTGCTTACAGCGAATATCGTTTTGTTGATGGCATCGGCCAGCACCGAAGCAGGCAGGTTAACCGACGATGCGTTTTCAACCACCGGTATCTTGGGGAAATCCTCGCCGTTCTCGCCGCTCAGCTTGTATTTACCGTCGCCGGCGTTGATCTCGATAGCGAAAGTGCTGTCGTCAACCGAAAAAGCTATCGGCTGCTCGGGGAGCGACTTTAGCGTGTCCAGCAATATACGTGACGGAATGGCTATGCGGCCGTTTTCCTTCGACTCTACAGTAAGTGACGTGGTCATGCTGGTTTGCAGGTCCGTTGCCGATATGGTTAAGTTTCCGCTCTTTATCTCAAATAAAAAATTTTCCAGTATGGGCAAAACCGTGCTATTGCTTAGGGCGCCACTGACGGCCTGCAATTGCTTGAGTAATGTTGATGTGGAAACAATAAATCTCATATAGCTGAATAGTATTAATCAACCAAAAGTATAAAAATTAATGAGCATACTTTCGCCTGCGAATATAATGTTGAAAAATAGCAAATACCAACACAAACGCCAAAGGAATTGCATTATTTACGATCTGCCAGTATAGTTTTTCACTGCGCACCTTTGCCCTGTCGAGCAGGCGCAGGGTCACTTCTTTCGAACGCAATGAAATTAGGCCCGAGTCGTCGGTCATGTAGTCGGCTATATTCAGTAAAAGGTTCTTGTTGGCATAAGTCTGGTGGGCATCCCGGTCGTAACCCAGGGGGTATGTTCCCTCGTCGGTCACATCGTTTTTAAATATGTCGCCATCGCTGATAACGATCATTTTGGTCGGCACACTTTCATTTAACGGGACCGCTTTCTCGTTCAAACCTTCCGGCACAGGCCGGTTCAGAAAATCGGATTTGAATTTACCTTCAAGCAAAACGCCAAGCGTCCTGGGCGGGTTAATAAAGGTTTTAGGGTCGGGTTCCTGCTCAAGCGCCTGCAGGCTTACCAGGTAGGGTACGCTGAATTTCTTATTATGGTCGGACGTGGTAAGCAATATCGTCTTTTTAACGCCTTTTATCCCTATGGTGTCTATCGTACTTGCAAACTGCAGGAGTATGCCATCCAGGTTTTTTACAATAGGGTGCTTCGATGCCGGTATAAGCACCGGGTAGTACAGCCAGGGCCGCGTAACTATCTGCGGCTGCCCCCCAACAGTACCTGTCACCACCGCGACAGGCGCGCAGCTCATGTCGGCCACCAGGTCGTAATTGATGCGGGCGCCGTATACAAAAAGCTGGTCGTCCAGGTTAAGTTGTTTTGGAAAGGTAAGTTGCTCGCCGCCGTGTCCGCGCATACTGTCCAGTTCGGCGCTTACCTGGTCTATCGTCCAAAGCACCCTGCCCCCATGCATCACATACTGGTCTATTTTAAATTTTTCCAGCTCGCTGAAAGCTTTATCAGGCTTAGGTATCACCAGCATTTTCAGGTGCATCAGTACGGACAAAGGTATCGTGTTCAGGTCGATACGCCCGACGACATACCCGTCCGACAAAGCATTGATAGCGCCCTTTAATTGCAGGTCGGTAAGTTCCTTGTGCCCCTCCGTAAACCCAACCAGCGGTTTCCCGCCGCTTGCTATCTTTTTTATGGCCGACGAAAAGCTGTATTCCAAATTCTGAATCGCTTCTTTTGCACCCTCCTCTTCACGATTGGCGTCCATGCGCGATTGTAGTAAGTTTACCGCGATACCCTGGTTTTTATAAATGATCAGCGCCTCCGGAAAGATCATGATCTGGCTGATGCCGTTCTCGGTAGGTACCCCAAATGCCTGCCCGGATATGCCTTTGGCATCCAGTGAATCGTATACAGCCCGCTGAGCATCTTCAGATAAATTCTTTACGTTGGCTATCGGGTCGACAAACTCAAAAGTGAGGTTACCGTGCGAATACGCCTGCAAATCGCTTAGCATGTCGCGCGTGGCACGCTGCAAGCGCTTGGCCCAGCTCGGAAAGTTATCACCCTTCAGGTACACGATAACCTTCATGGGCTCCTTTACCCTGCCGAGTATTTGCTGACTTATCTTAGATATGGTGAAACGTTTTTCTTTGGTAAAGTCAAAACGGGTAAAAGTTAAAGTGGATAAATAGCCGATCAATACGATGACCACCAATGCCGCCAGCATATTTTTCCTGTTCAGCTTTTGCCGTTGCATTTTGATCGCCAGCAGGGTGAACCAAATAAATAAAGCGCTGAGGCAGCCAAAATAAGCCAGGTCGCGGGTATCCAGTACGCCCCGACTCACGGAATCATAATGTTCTGTTATGCCCAGGTTTTGGATATCCAGGTTTTGCAGCGCGGGCAACGGGCTTAGCAGATCGAGACCTGCATAAAAAAAGAAACACATCGCCGCCGCGATGACAAACGCTATGATCTGGTTTTTACTAATTGCGGATGCAAAAAGACCGATCGCCACAAAACAAGCACCAAGTAAAAAAAGACCGATATACGATCCGATGACCGCGCCGGTATCGATATTGCCGGCAGGCGCGCCCAACTGGTAAACGGAATAATAATAAACCAGCGTCGGCAGCAAGGCAAAAAGCACCAGCACCACGCAAGCCAGGAATTTGCCCAAAACGATCTGCACGTCGGTCAGCGGGCGCGTCATCAGCAGTTCAAACGTACCCTCACGGCGTTCCTCGGCCAATGACCGCATGGTAATAGCCGGTATCAGGAACATGAACAAATAAGGAGCTGTGCTGAAAAGACTGTCGAGCCCTGCGTAGCCGTAAACAAGAATGCTCGTCGAAGGGACCACCCATAATAAGAGGCCCATTCCCAACAGAAATACGCCTATAGTCACATAAGCCACCAGCGAGCTGAGGTACGAAGTGATCTCCTTCTTTAAAATGCTATACACTATGAAAATTAAAGGCTGTCAGCCGCCGAAATTACGATATTATTTGGTTTGTTGTAAGGTTGGAATGTTGTAAAGTTGAAATGTTGATTATTGCCGATCTGAAGGCGTGTTAAAGGAATATTTTTTCATACCAGGGGTTTACAGCCCATACGCGGGTGCACTATAAAGCGCAACATTACAATCAAAAACGATAAGCGATCCTGATAGCCGTTTGCCGCACCTGCCCTGCCCAATCCTCATAACGAAAACCGATATCAACACCAGTCTTGTCACTGATCGGCGCTATAAAACCCGGCCCGATGGAAAACGCAAAAACGCTGCCTTTGCCGTAGTTGGTTTCGATGGCGGTACCGGCTTCGCCTTCCGCATATACGCTTTTTGCGAAGTAATACTTCAGTCCGGCTTTTATGGGTGCAAAAACGGCGGCGCCCGGCGTATGTGAATTGCCGAACAGGTTGCTTTTATAAAACATGGGCGTAATGCCCGCCGTTAATGACAGGCATAAGGGTTGTACTAAGGGGATTTCAAGCTTCGCCGACGCCCCCGTACCGATGCTGAACACTCCGCCCGAGGGTAAAGCCAGTTCAAAGCCGGCGCTGAACGCTGTTTTGGTTGCTGCCGGGTCTTGTGCTTTAACCAGTACCGCTGATAAAATAAAGGCGAGGATTAGTAATGTATTTTTCATTCGTGATAGCTTGCCTATTGCAACGTTGTGATATCGGCATTTGGTATTACTTCACAGAAACGTTACCAATTGCTAATTTACGTTGGTCAGCGTGATAAAAATATCCTCCAGCGATTTGCCCCTGTTGGCTTTACGTAATCCGTCAAGTGTGTCATCGGCTACGATCTTGCCTTTGTTGATGATCACCACGCGACTGCATACGGCTTCTACTTCCTGCATAATGTGGGTGCTCAGCACGATGGTTTTGGTCTTGCCCAGGTCGCGGATCAATTGCCGGATACCGATCAACTGGTTCGGGTCGAGGCCCGAGGTGGGCTCGTCCAGTATCAGTACCTGCGGGTCGTGCAGAATGGCTTGCGCCAGGCCCACCCGTTGTTTGTACCCTTTGCTGAGCTGCCCTATCTTTTTATGTTTTTCAGGGGTAAGTCCGGTCAGTTCAATCACTTCATCGATGCGCTTTTCAGCATCGGGCACGCCGTGTATATTGGCAATAAAGGTTAGGGATTCGCGCACATACATGTCCTGGTACAAAGGGTTGCTTTCGGGCAGGTAGCCGATGCTGCGCTTTACGTCCAGCGGCTGCTCCTCTACATCAAAGCCGCACACCGACGCCTTACCGGATGTCTGGGGCAGAAAACCCGTCAGTATCTTCATCGTGGTGGATTTGCCGGCGCCATTTGGTCCGAGGAAGCCCAATACGCCCGGCCCGGCGCTGAACGAAATACCGTCGATTGCCTTTTGCTTACCATAAACCTTGGTCAGTGTTTGTACCTGGATGCTCATGGGGCGTAAATATAGTTTTTAGTTGATTAAGTTGATGGGGTTGGATTGAGTTAGATTTCTCCCCGGGGGGTTTGTTTGCCGTGTTCATCGCATTCAACCCAGCCATTCATTGCGTCCGAACGACACAAAATCTAATCATTTTCTAATCCTTGCACGCAATTGTTCATATTACATTTGCAGCGTCAATAAGCAAGTGATTTTCCGCTTGTAATTGTGATAAGGTTTAGGTTTTAAAAACTCCCAAACAGCGATTGTAAGGGAGTTTTTTTGTTTTAGAACCAAGAGTCAAGAGCCACGAATCAAGGCTTGATAGTTTTTAAAACTTCACTTCAGTTCCCCGTCAAGCCCCATAATCTCGGTGGTGATACGTTCTTTACTTTTAATTATGAAGGATACAGCCACGGGGCTGCCCGGGTCGCGATTCAGTTGCGCCACTTTAAAAAGGTAGCCCGTATGGTCGTCGGATATGGCGATGACTGCGGTAAAAGCTTCTGTGTAAGAAGGCATGACGCTGATTACCGGCCGGCTGAACTTCATGATGATCCCGACCGGCGCAACTGGTTTATTATCTTTATTGCCTATGTAAATGCGGGTAATATAGTTTCGGGCACTATCGCGCTTTTGCACCGATTTGAGCAGGAACAGGTGCATCGGTTTAGCCTTATTGACGATAAGCCGGCATTCGACGAATTTGCCTTCGCGATCGTACACGTTGATGCGCGCGGTATCGCTTTGGGCGAAAGCATGCGATGCGCAAAGGCATAACAGACTGAATAACATGAACCGCATATATTTCAAGTGGTAGTATAAAGTTAGGCATTTGATTAGAAAGTCAACGGCTATTTCTATCTATAACACAACCCCAGGTCTGTAATTTAATGCACGTCACAAAACTTGGTCAATGGGTGAAGTTTTCAAACATTTACCGATATTCGGCCATGTCATCAACCTTACCTGTTTATATTTATTACAGCAAACGCAAGCTTTTGCTGCTGGTGTTTGTAAGTTTTGTTTTTGACCTGCTGGGTCTTTGGTGCACCACCATCAATCCCGGTCAGCCATGGAGCTTGTCGCTTCACCCTTTTTCGAAATATGGTTTGATCGGCATACTCGTCTTGATCGGCGGGCTTTGCATAGGTTACGTGTATATCAAAAAAATGAAGGACAACGACCCGGTGATCACTATCGATAACGAAGGAATAAAACGACGCAAGGGCAAAACAATTTATTGGCAAGACATCGAGAGCATAGAAATTCAGCAAGTTAAAACCAGCTCTTCAAATAGCAATTCCTATACTAATCGCGCTGTCGTTCCGATATTCAGGGAGCCCCAAAAATATTACAGCGAAGGCAGTCAAAAACTATTGGGTAATTTAAGTGAGTACCGGACCGACCCGCCGGTGCAGTTCATGACAACCAATCTGAATTGCTCTACTGACGAACTATTGTCAATATTGGAAACCGGGTTGGCAGAATTCAAAACGCGGCATTAAATATCCTTTCATAGCACAGGTCTTGTGTAGAAGCTTGTGTAATAGATTCTTCGCTTCGCTCAGAATGACAAATCCGAAATCCGAAATTCGACATTCGAAATCAAAACCTATCTTTGCGCTGTTATGAGCATACCAACCGACGAACTTTTTAAAAACGTTATATCACATGCAAAGGAATACGGCTTCGTATTTCCCTCGAGCGAAATATATGACGGCCTGAGCGCCGTGTACGACTATGGCCAGAACGGCGCCGAATTGAAGAACAACATCAGAACCTACTGGTGGAAAGCCATGGTGCAGATGAACGAGAACATCGTCGGAATCGATTCGGCCATATTTATGCATCCGAAAATATGGGAAGCCAGCGGTCACGTGGCAGGTTTTAACGACCCGATGATCGACAATAAAGATTCGAAAAAACGTTATCGCGCCGACCAGTTGCTGGAAGATAAAATAGCGCAATACGATAACGAAAACCAAACCGACCTTGCTGAAGAGTTACAGATGGAGATGGACAAGGCTTTAAAGGCCGAAGACCTGAACCGCCTGCGCGAACTGATCATCGAGCACAAAGTTACCTGCCCCATCAGCGGCACCGCCAACTGGACCGACGTACGCCAGTTTAACCTGATGTTCAGCACGCAAATGGGCGCCGTGGCCGATGACGCCGATGTGATCTACCTCCGCCCCGAAACGGCGCAGGGCATTTTCGTTAACTACCTGAACGTGCAGAAATCGGGCCGCATGAAGATCCCGTTTGGTATCGCCCAGATCGGTAAAGCGTTCAGAAACGAGGTGATCGCACGCCAGTTCATTATCCGGATGCGCGAATTCGAGCAGATGGAAATGCAGTTCTTTGTTCGTCCCGGCACCCAAAAGGAATGGTTCGACCATTGGAAGCAAACCCGCCTGCAATGGCACCTGGCATTGGGTACCTCGCCTGAGAAATATCGTTTTCACGAGCACACCAAGCTGGCGCATTACGCCGATGCCGCTTTTGATATTGAATTTCAATTTCCGTTTGGTTTCAAAGAAGTGGAAGGCATACATAGCCGCACCGATTTCGACCTGAGCCAGCACCAGAAATATTCGGGCAAAAAGATGCAGTACTTCGACCCCGAGATCAACCAGAACTATGTGCCTTACGTTATCGAGACCTCTATCGGGCTTGACCGTATGTTCCTGCTTACGCTGATCAACGCTTACGAGGAACAGGACCTGAGCACCGAAGAACGCCAGGACAGCCGCGTAGTGCTGAAACTGCACCCATGCCTGGCGCCCGTAAAGGCAGCCATTTTTCCACTGACCAAAAAGGACGGCCTGCCTGAAAAGGCCATGGAGATCATGAACAGCCTGAAGCTGGACTTCAACCTGCAATACGAGGAAAAAGACTCCATCGGTAAGCGCTACCGCCGGCAGGATGCCATCGGTACGCCTTTCTGCATAACGGTAGATCACCAAACCATTGAGGACGATACGGTTACCATCCGCTACCGCGACACGATGGAGCAGGAACGTGTACCGGCAAGCCGGTTAGAAACCATCATAGGCGAGCTGGTGAGCTGGAAAAATGTGCTTTAACATCAATTAAAAAAGTAGTTTTGCTATAAATCAGCCCGTTTACTTAGTGTAAGCGGGCTTTTTTATTAAATGATAAATTAACATAACCAAACAACAGCCTTTTACCGTATAAGGTGAAACCCGCGCGGTAACTCCTAGAGGTTCAGCGGTGTTGCGAAGGAAGATAAGGGTGGGACAACCTTGTTTAACTTAAAATGTATTTTAAAGCTTGAAGTCGCTTATAATTTTAATTACCACGTTTGCGAGCCTGCATGGCACGCCAAACACCGGCTATAATAATGGCTCAGTTACCTATTCATCTCCTGCGAACCTTAGGGTCGACAGCCTGAAGAACCTGCTGGCTGGTGCGCTTAGCGGGAAAGACAACCCCACCGACACAGTTACCATCAACCGTATCAATAAGCTTGCTTCCGAATTTATCGATATCAACGCGGACACTGCCCTGTATTATGCCAAAATAGGTATCGACAGGTCGCTGGCCATCGGTTACAAAAAAGGGATAGCTGATGGTATGGAAGCAACCGGTTCCGTCTATTCCATGAAGGGCGATTTGAACAAAGCCTATAAAAACCTGAACGGTGCACGATTATTATACATCAAAATAAAAGATAACCATTCGCTTGGGCGAAACTATATCGAGTTTGGCCGTATGTACAACAATACAGCCAATTATCCCCTTGCATCCAAATATTTCCAGCAGGCCTTAGATATCTTTAATAAGATCAAGGACGACCCGGGCGTTGCCGACGCTTATCACAACATCGGTATGGTGGCCGACAACATAGGCAAATCCACATCGGCGCTGGACAACTACTTTAAGTCCCTTTCGCTCGACCTGAAATTGCATGATAACGGCCAGACGGCCCGTAACTACAACAACATCGGTGTGATCATGCAGGAAATGGAGATATATCCCAAATCGATGGAGTATTTTAAACGCGCCATCAAGATTTGGGAGCAATCTAAAAACATACAGGGTGTCAGCACGGCTTATGAGAATATCGGCGAGATATTGATGTCAGAAAAAAAATACGACGATGCTTTGGTTTACTTCGCCCGATCGATGAAATATACTAAGCAGCTTGATGACAAAAATGGTTTAAGCTCGCTTTGCGCCGACTTCGGTTTGTGCTATGCTTACATGAAGCAGTACACCATCGCTGTTAATTACCTGCAGCAGGCCCTGAAAATATCGACCGACGCGAAGATTGACTTTAATAAGGCTTATGCATACGTCGATCTGGCCACGGTTTATAACCTGCAAAAAGATTATCAGAATGCCTACAAATACGCGAAACTCGCCAAGGATCTTTCCGATAAACTGGGCAGCCTGGGTATTCGCAGCCAGGCTGCCCTGCAGCTGAGCGACGCATTGGGCGGCCTCAATAAATTCAGTGAGGCCTACGAGATGCGCAAGCAGTACGACGAGCTGAAGGACAGCCTGAAAAGTGACGAAAGTGTGCAGAAGCTCACCTCGTTCAGCCTGGAGGCCAACTTTAAAGAAAAGCAAAGCCTGCTGGCCGAGGAGCACCAGCGTAAGGATGAACTGTACCAGCAAAAAATACAGCGTCAGGGGCTCATCAGTATCATCTTCTTTATTATCATACTGGGTATGATCGCCATCCTGATCGTTTATTACAGGGCTAAACTGAAACAGCAAAAGATCAACACTATCCTTGAGGATAAAAACTACGAGGTATTGCAGCAAAAGGCTGACATTAATAGCCAGGCACAGAAACTGAACGAATTGAACACCCTTAAGGACCGGCTGATATCCATACTTGCTCACGATCTAAGGGCGCCGTTAAGCACCTTGCGCGGGCTATTCGGCTTGCTGGAGGATGACACCATATCGCACGAGCAGTTTTTGAGCATGATACCGCAGGCGCTGAAGAAACTGGAATACACCTCCGACTTTTTGGATACCCTGCTGTTCTGGATCAACAGCCAGATGGAAAATTTCGATAGCTCGACAAAGGCCTTTAACGTGAACGAAATTATCTCGTACGAGGTGAGCAACTACAGCGACCAGGCGGCTGGAAAAGGCATAAAATTAAAGGCGCAGGTTTCAGAAACACTTGAGGTAAATGCCGATCCCAACTCGATACGCATCGTTATCCGCAACCTGATCACCAACGCGATCAAATTCTCACGCACAAACGACAGCATCACTATCAGTGCCAGTGCGCAGGACGATGGCTATGTGTTGCTATCGATAAAAGATACCGGCGTGGGTATGAACGAAAAGCAGCTAAACAAGCTATTTAAAAGCAAGGTCGACAGTGGTACGGGTACCAACAACGAAAGCGGTACCGGCATGGGCCTGCTGTTCTGTAAGGACCTGATAGAAAAATGTAACGGCCGGATATGGGTGCAAAGCGAGGAAGGCTGGGGCACCGAGTTCTTCTTCACTTTGCCGCTGGCCCATGTAAAGGAAGCAGAAACCGATTTGCATCCAGCACTGGCATAAATAAAAGGGTGAAAGGTTAAAGGCGAAAGGTTAAAGGCAAGCACAAATGCAAACCTTTATCCTTTCACCTTTCAGCCTTTAACCTCTACTGGGATACCGGGTTATCCGGACCTTTCAGTCCGTTGGTATAATTTGCAGGGGTAACTTTTTTCGGATCGCCCTGGTAAACCCACACAATGTTGCCGATGTATTTACGGAACGCGTCGTTTACATCATTCACGGTTAGCTTTTTCACATCATCCACCAGCGTATACGAACGGTGCCAGTTGCCGAATAAAATCTCGTTGGCGACCAGCGCATTGGCTTGTGCCTGGTTGGTCTCCTGCCGGTAATAAAAGCCGGTCAGGTAGGTGATCTTCATGTTGGCCACTTCCTCGGGTGTAAAACCAGCGGTCTTTATCGTATCAACCAGTTTATTGAACACATCGATGTATTTATTCGGATCGGTAGTCGACACCGAAAATTTGGCCACCGACGTAGTGCCGGTATTAAACCAGGCTTGCGGGGCATAGGATAAGCCGTTCTTGGTACGGATGTACAGGAAATGCCGTTGAGCGAAGATGCGCATAGCCACGTTAAACGCATTAAAATCAGGCGTACCGGTTTCAGGACCGCTGGTCACGCCTTCAACATAATTGGTCGCCAGGTCGCGCTGCTCGGCTACAAAGGTATTCTTGTAAGTTCTGAAGAACGATTTTTTAAGATCGTAAGGCGCACCCTGCCTGATGCCCGAAAGCAGCTTGCTTACCTCCTGCTCTATTTTGCTTTTGTCCAGGTCGGCAACTACCACCACCAGCATACGCGAGCGGGTAAGTATCGATTGGTAATAGGCCTTAACCTCTTCGGGGGTAAATTTCTGGACCACATCAACCGTTCCATCGGGATCCTCGGCATAGCTGCGGCCGTTGAACGCCACCTTGTTGGCATATTTATCAATGGCCTGGTCGGGCTGGCTGTCGTTTTCTTTGATCTGGTTGATCGCGTCCTGCTTGATACGGGCAAATTCCTTTGCGTCGAACTTCGGGATGGTTATGGCTTCGACATACAAGGGCCACACCGCGTCAAAATCGCTTTTTATACAGTTCATCCTGATCACCGAATAATCTTTGCCGCTATAGCCGTACATGGCAGCGCTTACCTTATCCAACTGATCTTTAAAGCTGTTCTTGTCGTGCTTCAGCGTGCCGCATTCCGTAAGTGCGGTTATCGCCAGCGACTCGATGCCGGCCTTGCCCGCAGGATAGTTCTGCACGCCGCCTTTAATGATGGTCTGTATCTCTACTATGTCGTTTCCGCTGGGCTGAACGATCACTTTCACGCCGTCGACCGTGGTTTCGTAGGGTTTCTGCTGCGCGGAAGCCTGGCTTAGGCTCAATACCGAAACCGCAGCGAATAATATCAGTAATTTCTTTTTCATGGTGACAGGTTTTATTTGGCTACAAAAAATGAAGCGGCATTTACTTCCTTGCTGGTTTCAGGTTTAATGATGAGCCCTGCAACCATCGGCTTGCCGGCAATGTATTTGTCGATGTAGCGGGTAATATCCGCGCGCGTTACTTTCTGGTAATTTTTCTCCTGGTCGGTGTAATAATTCAGCGATGTGCTGCACCAATCGTAGCTGATCTGGCTTGGCAGGCTCGACGGCTTCTCGTTGGCACGGATAAAATTGCGGTGCAGGATGTCTTTAGCCTCCTGCAGCTGTTCGTCGGTATAATAATCCGCGTCGGCAAAGTGACCGATCTGGTTCAGTAGTTCGGCATAACATTCCTTCAGTTTGTTGGGGTTGGGATTAACAAAAATGTCGATCGGGCCCACATACTTGCAGGTGGTATAACCTACCGAAACGTATGACGCAAGCCCCTTGTCAACCAGCGCCTGCTGTATTTTAGCCGAATTCAGGCCCATGATGGTCGAAAACACATCCGCTGCAACGGTCGAGGCCGAATCGGTCAGGTACGACGGTCCCTGCCATGATAGCTGCATATCGGGCGTTTGGGCTATAGATGTTTCTTTAATGAAGACCTGGCTCTTATCCAGCGCCGGGAAGGGTGGTATAGGATATTTCACCTGCGGGTCGAAGCCGCTGTTCGGCCAGTCGCCAAAAATGCGCTCGGCCAGCGCAAATGCATCTTCATGCTTTACGTCGCCGCAGATCGTCAGCAGACTGTTGTTCGGAACATAATACTTGCCTTTAATGACCATCATCTTTTCGGGCGTAGCCGTATTGATCACCTCGTGTATGCCGATAGGGTTTTTCCTGGTGATCAGGTCGCCCCAAAGATGTTTCTGCACTTCATACCAAAGCTGGAAACCCGGATCGCTCTCGGCACGCTGAAACTCGCCGTCGACTACCGGGCGTTCCTTTTTCATATCCTCTTCGCGGTAGATCGGAAAGCGGATAGCGGCGTTCATAAATTTCAGGCCCGCCTTAAGGCTGTCCCGGTCGAACGTAAAAAAGTAATTTACGCGCTCCACGTTGGTGGTACCGTTCCAGATGGCGCCTAACTGCTGGGTACGCTTCAGGAATACTTCCTGGTTCGGGTAGTCCTTGTTAGCTTTAAAGAACATGTGTTCGAACAGGTGCGAAAGACCGCTATACTCGGGGCCCTCGGTGTAGGCGCCGTTCTTTACAGCAATTTCGATGGTTGCCAGCGGAACCTTGTGGTTCTCGATCACCAGCACCTGGAGGCCGTTGGGCAGTTCCTTCCAGTAATAGCCTTCGGGCAAACGCACCTGCGCCTTCGACTGGATGGCTGACAACAAAACGGCAAAAACGATGATGAATGGTTTAAAGGTTTTAAGAGACATAAAAACGTTTTTGGGATAAGACGTTAAATATATCGCTAATGTTACGAAATGCAATAGGCGGTTTGCAGATTTAACGTGCCAGGACGTGCAGGTGTAGTGTATAATACGCCTGCAACACCTGCAACACTGGCATGATCGTGTCAGTGCGGAAAGACTTCATGATCACTACCCTTAAAAGTGTCGCGGATGGGTAGTGTCTCAGTTTGAGTTTGTTTTAATTCGGTAGTTGCACCTACATCTGACTAGTTAAATAGCCGTATAAGAAAATGGTAAATAAAAAATATGCCAACAGAGATAGTGAAACAACCACGCTGTAATTAAATCGGCCCAAGGCATACTTTTCAATGAGCAAAAGATATCTATTCCGCCAAAATATCAAAACATAGTTTATGATGTAAATTAGTAGGAATACCACAACCATCTCTAAAAGGAAGGGTGTTTTTTTCCCAAATGTTGTAAAAATTCCAAACACACCAAATTTACTTTGATAAACATGGAAATATTTTAGCCAAAGCATCGTGCTAAGCACAGCCAGTGTAAATACCCAGGAGTTTAGAATTAAAAGTTTCTTTTCTAAACCTCTTTCTTTGGAATGATGCCTGTTAAAACGTTGTATAGCATCGCTCCAAAATAAATAATAATAGTTCTTCATAAACTTATGGGCAATGAAAAAGCTACTTTTTCGGTGGCTTAAATGTATAAACAAGTTTCTGATTATTAATCAGTCTACCTTACAATATCTTCCAAGGTCATTACGTCCTTTGTCAATCCCGCTTCCATTGCTTGAGTAACGCGCAACGTCTTGTGAATTTTGCAAAAGTTGTAGTAAACAAAGTGCAACGCGATAGCATAACAGTGGCTGATGAACAAATGGCTGGCGAATTACCCGCTGCATATTGACATAGGCTATTGGGTATTTATATTGACCGGAGCTGTTTCTATGCTGATCGCCCTGGTTACGGTAGGTTACCAGGCGCTCAAAGCCGCCATGCTGAACCCGATAAAGAATTTGAGATCGGAGTGATCGTTGGCTTTACGCCGGCATCTTCGCCCGGCAGGGTCTTCCTGCAAAAGACCCCCGCCGGGCGATTGCGTACGCGGCGTAGGTAATTTTAGTTAAGCAGCTTCAGCCTGATGCCGACGTTTACAACAACGCCGTCGAGCGGGGTGTAAACATCAGCGAAGTCGGGATGTGCGATGCTGCCCGTATAAAGCGGCGCCCAGCGGGTTTGCCTGCGGTCGGTCAGGTCTTCACTATTGATGAAAATGTCAAAGTGCTTCCACATCTTTTCGGCCAAAGCGCCAAAGGTTATAAAACCGCGCCCGGTGGTTCCGTTGCTCAGCAACTGGCTGCTGGTATAAAAGCTTTCGATACCAATACGGTAATTGTCCTCTAACTCATAGGCCGAGTCGAAACTGACCCTATGCTTTGGGGTAAGAGGCTGAGCGGCCACCGTCCCATTGTCATGCAGCCGGGCGTCGGTATAGGTATAACCCAGGTAAAACGTCAGCTCGTCCATCGCGAGGCTGATGTTCGTTTCGGCGCCGCGCGAGCTTACAAAACCGGGGGTGTTGACAAACGCATTATTTTGAAGAATGAGCGCATGATCTACACGTGTGTAAAAGAACAACTGGTTTGCAGTAAAAAATGCGTCGCCGATGCCCGTTTTGTAGTTGACATCAGCATTTAAGCCATACGATTGCTCGGCTTTGGTATTACCTATATTCAGCGGCTGAATGTTTTGGTACCCGTCTTCTTCCGCCTCGTCGTTAAACAGGTTAGGCATTTTATAGCCCAGGCCGCCGCCAATGCGGCTGCTGAAATGCCGGTTAATTTTAAACAGCGCATTTACACGCGGCAGGATGAAAAGACCGTTGGCCGGTTCGCCGGGAGGCGGCGTATTTTTGTCGGCCCTTAAGCCGCTTTCAACCGAAAACCAGTTGTTAGCTTTCCATGTGTTCTGTATAAAAGCGCCTATCGTAGCCTGGTGATAGCTCAGGTCGCTTTCGGGCGGCAACGCGTCGAATTTATCGGTGATGAAATTAAGCCCGGTTACCCAGGAAGCGCTTTTGCCGTTTTGCACATAGTTCAATTCGGTGAATGATGATACTTGCGTACCCCGGAACAGCGAGCCGGGTTCGCCCAGGTCCCTGTCGAAATAGCCGACGGTGTTTTTAAGGTTGAATTGCCGCGCACTGTCGATCTTATGCGTGAACACCATCTGCGTTGAAAACCTGAACGTTTTGTTCCGCTCGAAGTATTGGTGCAGGCTGTCGGCATGCCCGCCGATCACCTGCATATCTCCCCCAAGCCGGTTCTCATTGGTGATGTTGACGCCAAACCAGCCCGAATTATGATCGTCGGCATATAGAAATACTTTGGGGTTCAGGGTAAACCGGTGTGTTAACGGCACGGCACTAAAACCCTGCCCCGAGGGATCGTAAGCGCCGTTGTAGTTATATGAGCTAAAGATGGTGGTGCCGATGTGCTTCCATTTTTGCGAATAATAAGCGCTGCCGTCGAAGCCTTTCGAACTGGTGCCGTTTAAAAGCACGGTTAATTTGGGTTTAGCTTGCGGCGTCCGGCTGATCAGGTTTACCAGCCCCGCTATAGCGCCGCCGCCGTAGAGCGTGGATGCTGAACCCTTGATGAACTCTACCTGTTTCAAGTCCAGCGGGCTAACCTGCAGCAGGCTTAGGCTGCCCGAAAAGCCGGCATACATGGGCATGCCATCCTGCAGTAATTGGGTATAGCGGCTGTCGAGGCCCTGTATACGAAAACTGGCCGACCCGCTCACCGCCGAAGTGTTTTGCAGCAGGATACCTGTAGTTTCGGCCAGCAGCATTTTAACATCGGCAGGCCGCTCGGTGTTCTTTTCCTCCAGCTCTTCTGCCGGAAGCACTTCCACGCGGGTAGGAATATCCTTCAGGCTCTGGTTTGTCCGGGTGGTTTCGATAGTTATGCCGGCAAGTTCACCCTCCTGCGGCTCCAGGTCGAATATCACCGCCTGGCCTGCCGGGAAAACAGGAAAAGTAATCGCTCTCTCCTGTTTTGAAAAGCCCACATAGCTGATGTTGACAATATGCATCCCATTGGGTATGTTTTCAATAACGGCATTGCCCGCACTATCGGTAATGGCGGATAAATGCAAATCGGGAATGGTGACGGTTGCGCCTTTAAGCGCTTCCTTCGTCTGGTCGCTCCGTACCAGCGCTTTTAAAGTATTTTGAGCTGTCGCCCTGCAAAACATGAACAGGCAGGCAACAACGATTAAAAATTGTTTCATTGGTATATAAGCATGATGGCTGCCCGCTGCATCAATAGTGCAACAGGTCAAAAACAGCCTTTTGAAAAAATTAGTTAATAAGAATTATGTGGAGATCAGGCGGCAGTAACCGGCGGCCGGAAAACGCCCTGCCGGTAGCCCGGCGACATGGAATGTTTCCGATAGGGCGAAGCAACGCGATTTGCAGCGGCATATACCGGTTTAAACGCCTGGACGGCCGCTACTATAATATTGGAATGATTGGAAGTATGCTGGAATTGGATGCCGTTGGCCGAGCTTTCGGACTTGTCGTGGCGGTTATGGCCCAGCAGGTCGCGGCCGTGAAGCAGGTAATCGCCGACAAAGTCGATGATACCTTGTTCGTCGGGTGATGCGATCCTGGTATAGCTACGGTACATTGCCGGCAAATCGCGCATGAGCGAGAAATCGCCCAAAGGCAATATAACACTACCGCCGAGGAAAAGGAATGCCAGGAATAATGCCGTAAGCCGTTTAATCATACGCGATCACAATTGTCACCTTCGCGAACAAAAGTACTTGTCGTTTTTGAATTTTTCCTGTAAAAAAGCAGGCAGGACAATTTTCCCGATAGCGTGGCAGGATAAACGCCTTACATGCAGGCTCAATTATCCTTTATTTTTTTTTGAGCGCTTTGTTCAAGTTAACCTTTAGAATAACACCTACCTGCAGCCCAATGCCGTTGGTAGGATTACCTGCAATTTTGCCCTCTAAATCGAACAGCCCCAGTTCGGGGGAGATCGCCAGCACCTCGCTCATGTTGTACGTCAGGCCCAATGATCCGCCTATCGATCGCGCATAATTTTGGGCGCCGCCGCCGGCAGCGGTAACGATATAGCTTTCGGTGTAACGGGCATTCAAGGTAATCGATGTACTGGCCGACAGATTCGTGGTCAGCACCAAAGCGGCGCCGGGCGACCATGCGGTTCTGGCTTTATCCATTAAAGTTACGTAAGCCAAGCCTCCGCCGCCTATCACACTAAATTGCCATGATGCATCTTTTGGAGTCAGCCTTACCTTCAGATCGGTAGCCGCACCAAGCGACGGTCCGGCGCTTGAGTAAGGCAGCGGAACCGTACAAAGCCGGTATCCGATATCGACGCCATCGAACAAGCCGACGCGGATGCCCGCATGGGCGAGAAAGGGCGTGAAGTTGGCAGCTGATGGCGACCGGATGAACGTAAGCTGGCCGCCGGTTCCGCTTATAAAAGCCACTTGCCCTGGCTGCAATGTCGATGCCGAGCCGAAATTAAGCAGCCACTGTCCAAACGCTGCCTTGCCGCAAAACAATGCCAGCGCCAATAATAGTAGGTGTTTTTTCATAAGTTGCCTGTAGATTAATGATCAAGCCAGCCAATCTAAATGCCGTTTCTGAATTTTTCCTGAAATTCATTTATCGGCAATTTAACCAAACATAATTAATAGTAAGCTGTTAAACCACCTAATATCCCTGTCTTAATGGTTTAAAATGTCCCTCAATTAAATGTTAAAGGACAAAAATAATCCAGGCTTTACCGGTTCTGTTAAGGGGAAGATCATAATCGCTTCCGTCTTAGCATGCTTTGCGCTGTTTATGGCTTGGGACACCAGCAAAGACGCCTTCAAAACAGTCTTAAACTCATTTGATAATGTCTCTGCACCAAACGAAAAGCTACGCCTGATTAACGAGATATCGGCAGGTATTGCCCGGATCGACCAGGTTCAGAAGTCGCTCTTTTCGAAAAGATCCGCTAAAAACTCATCCTACTTTACCGAGAACAAGGAATTGGATAAAAAAATCGACTCGCTGATCAGCCTTTATCCAGACAGACCGAGTCAGATCGGCCGCTTAAATTCATTAAAACAGCTTTTAAAACAGCGCGAAAAACTGTATGCCGATTATCTCAACGTCAAATCGGGCCTCGTCGATTACAAGTCGTTTGAAGAGCAGGTGGAGTCGCTGAACGATATGGTAAACCAAAGCGCCAGGCAAACGGATAGCCTGGTTACCACTTCGGTAAAAAAAACTGCTGTTACTACATTTTTTCCCTCGCCGGTTGTACCAAAAAGCACCGGCCGGCCAGGTTTTTTCAAGAGATTGTTTGGCAAAAAGAAGCCATATGAGGAAACGGAGAACAGGCAGCCCTATCGCGTGGTCGACTCCGAGTATCATGTAAAAAGCGACACCCTTGCCCGGGCCATGCGCGATAGTATGATCATGAACGTCGGCCGCACCATCCAGGACCTCGAAAAAACACAGCACCGCAACAGCGCCCTGTTTATCCGCAAAGAAGCGATGCTCAACCGGGCCAGTGCAAAAATGGTCGGTCAGATACAGATCATCCTGAAAAGGATCGAGAACGAAGCCGTAGCCCAGGCCAATGCCAGCGATAAAGTAGCTGAACAGGCTGTTAAAAGCAGCGCGGAACGCATAGGCTTCATTATGCTGGCGTTCTTTATTGCCATCTGCCTGCTCATCTATCTTATCTTGAGAGATTTTTCGCGAATTAACAGGTACAGGCATCAAATTGAAGCGGCCAGGGAAGAAGCGGAGTACCATGCCGTGGCCAAACAGCGGTTTCTTTCCAACATAAGTCACGAAATACGCACCCCCCTGCAGTCGATACTGGGCTATACGGAATTGGTAAAAAAGCAGCCTGAGCTGAAAGACGAAAATATCGACGCGATCTATACATCATCGCATCATTTACTACAGATCGTCAACGAGGTGCTCGACTATAACCGTATCGTGTCGGGCAAACTGACCATCAACCGGGAGACCTTCAACATACAGCATGCTTTGAACGAAGTGGTATCGGTATTACGCCTGCAGGCAACCGATAAGGGAATTTTGTTAAAGATCGAGTATGGCTCACCCGTTACCGGCCTTATCGGCGGCGACCAGTTCAGGCTAAAGCAAATGCTGTATAACCTCATCGGCAACGCCATCAAATTCACCAATGAGGGCGAAGTAAGCTTAAGAGTGACCAGCACTGAAGGGGGCGGGCATGTCCGTTTGCGCTTTGAGATCACGGACACGGGCATCGGCCTTTCTGAGCAGGACATCAGCCGCATTTTTAACGAATTTGAACAGGCCGGGGATGAAAAGGCAGCCAAAAAAGGCACCGGGCTTGGCTTGGCCATCACCAGGCAGCTTGCTGAATTACAGGGCGGGAAGTTGTGGGTTAAAAGCACGCCGGGCAAAGGAAGCTGCTTTACCTTTGAATTGCCTTTCGGCAAAATTTCGGCGCCGCAGCTCGCCGGCAACGAAACAGGCAAGGCCACCGGTGAACTTTACCCTCATAAGATATGGGTGATCGACGACGACCCGTTTATACTGAGCCTTACAACGCAACTTTGCATGGCGCACAACATTTTGTGCAAGGGCTTTAGCGCGCCGTCGGAAATGCTAAACGCTACCTGGGACGACGAAGTGGAGGTTTTGCTGATCGATGTGCGGATGCCCGAAATGAGCGGTATCGAATTATGCCATCTGATGCGTTCGCGGGTGCCTGCCGAAACACGCATCTATGCATTAACCGCCCAGGTAATGCCCGACGAAAACCAAAATGTACTAAAGGGCGGTTTTGACAAGATCATAACCAAACCATTTACAGAGACAGGGTTGCTTTCGGCCCTCAAAAAACACGAAACGGCAATAACTGCTGCGGAGAATACCTTTGACCCTGCAACCGTCGAAAAAATGACTTTCGGCGACCCGGATATGATAGCTATGATCCTGGCCAGGTTTTCGGAAGACACCCTGAATGATATCGAGGAGCTCTGCCAGGCGCTTCAAAAGCCCGACATCGCACCCATTAGTTTATTGCTGCACCGCATTGCCGGGCGCACGGCCCAGATCGGGGGCAAACAACTTTCACAGCGGTTCAGGATAGCCGAAATGAAACTGGAAGTCGACAACAACCTGACCGGGCAAACCAGGGATGAGATATTGACGTTGTCGGACGATCTGCGCGATTTTGTTAAAAAGACATCGGGCTATAGTGCGAATAAAAACTCGGCCGTCTGAGAGCGTTCAGCTAAGGCCATAGCGTTCAAGCTTGGCATACAATGTTTTCCTGTCGATATTGAGCAGCTTCGCTGCCCTGCTTTTATTGTTGTTTACTTGCTGCAGCACCTTTTGGATCAGTTTTTTTTCGTTAACCTCATTTTGCAGCTTCAGATCGGCATCGTTCGTTCCTTTGTCACCCGGTACAAACAGCAGCATTTCGTCGGGCAATGAGCCGATTTCTGCCTCTTCGCCGGGTGTAAGCAGCACCATCCGCCTGATGACGTTCTTAAGCTCGCGTAAATTTCCGGGCCAGTCGTACCGGTGCAGCACACCGGCCGCTTCCGGGCTTAGCCGGGCCACCCTGCGGCCTATCTCCTGGTTGGCCTGGGCAATAAAATGGCCTATAAACAAATCCAGGTCGGCGCCGCGCTGCCGTAAAGCCGGCAACTGTATCCCGAACTCGTTGATGCGGTGATACAGGTCCAGGCGAAACTGCCCATCGCTTACGCTATTAACAAGGTCGTCATTGGTCGCGGTAATAAGCCTCACGTCCACTGCAATTTCTTTATTGCTGCCAACCGGCGTAATCACTTTCTCCTGCAATGCGCGCAGCAATTTCATTTGCACTTCGTAGTTCAGGTTGCCGACTTCGTCCAAAAATAAGGTTCCACCATCCGCCCGCTCAAATACGCCCTTCTTGTCAGCAACAGCGCCTGTAAAAGCGCCTTTAGTGTGGCCAAAAAGCTCGCTGGCAGCAAGCTCCTTCGACAGCGAGCCGCAATCGACCGCAATGAAAGGTTTGGACGACCGGTTACTTTGCTTATGGATCATCCTGGCGACATATTCTTTCCCGGTACCGCTTTCGCCTTGTATAAGCACCGCAAAATCGGTTGGCGCTATAAGATCGATATGTTCAAATAACTTTTTTGCCTGGGGGCTGTCGCCCTTTATGAAATCTGAAGCACCGGGCGCAACCGCCGCTTTCGGCGAAAGCGCGGAATTAATGATCAGCAAAAGCTCATCCGGGTTAACGGGCTTGGTTACATAATCGAACGCGCCCGACCGCATCGCCCTTACCGCTGTGCGCACATCGTTCAGGCTGGTCATGATGATGACCGGCAGCGCGATATTTTTCAGGCGAATATCATGCAGCAGGTCTATACCGGTGCCGTCGGGCAGGCGGTAGTCCAGCAGTAAAAGATCGAACTGCTGGTTTGATAAAAGCTTAAAGCCCGACTTAACCGATGCCGAGGCCGTGATCTCGTGCCCGCTTTTGTGCAAAAAGTTTTGCAACAGTTGAGAAAAGGTGAGATCATCATCAATAAGCAGGACTTTTGCCATCGGCGCTTGTGTATTCCTACAAAAATAGAAAATCGCCTCGAATGAGACGATTTTCTATAGTTTACATGTTATCAGGAAGTGTGTGAGTTTGTTAAATATTAGGGAAGCGCTTCCTTGTAAACCCTGGTTAACGACGCGGTGGTTTTTTGGTCGTGTCCTTTTGAGTTGTTGTTTTCTTTTTGGTGGTATCCTGCTGCATTTTGGTATGGGCTGAAGCCGCAACGGTCATAAAGGTGAATGCTGATAACATCAGCATAGCTGCAAATTTTTTCATAGTTTTTTATTTTTTGTTATGATATCTATAAACACAACCGTGCCAAAGTCGCGAAAGGTGGCTTTTCGTGTAAATTTTGGTTGTTTTGCCCTGCCCGGCTGTTGCATTTCTCCACACTGCTGTGGAGAGATGCAACAATGCGCACGTTTTTTGTGTTAGCTTTACAATAGGCCGAAAACACGCCGACATTGGAAAGATTCCGTTACAATGAATGTAACAGCGGATATCAGCGCTTATATTTACCAGATGAAAATTGCATATTATACCGCGTGCCTGCTGGTTTTTTGTTCCGTTATCAGCACTTCGTGCTTTGCTGCCGGCGAAAAGATACTGGGCGATGGGAACCAGCCGCAATTAGCGGTCGACACTCACGGGGCTATCCGGATCGTTTACGGCCAGGATGATAAGATTTATTATTCAGAATCGCACAACGAAGGGCTAACCTTCTCAAAACCCGCGTTGATAGCTGAAGTTCCGGGCATGCCCTTAGGGATGTCGCGCGGGCCGCAGTTGGCCAGTTCAGACCATTATACGGTCGTAACGGTTATGGATAAGCCCGGCAATATTCATTGGTTCCGGCTGAACCATGCTACGGGTAAATGGCAAACGATGGGATTTATCAACGATCAGAAAGGTTCGGCGCCGGAAGGCCTGATGCATATTGCCGCCGATCATAACGACCGCTTTTACGCGGTATGGCTGGATATACGGGTAGGGAGGCATAACCAGATATGCTTTGCCAGCCTGCAGCCTAACGCTGCGAAATGGTCGAAGAACCGGCTGGTTTATCAATCGCCCGAGGGACACACCTGCGAATGCTGTCAGCCTCATATTGCCGTAAACGGCAGCAACGTGGATATTATGTTCAGGAACTGGCTGAACGGGTCGCGCGACCTGTATTTGATCACTTCGCACAACGGCGGCGCATCGTTTTCCGGGGCGCAAAAGTTAGGAAACGGTACCTGGAAGCTCAACGGCTGCCCGATGGACGGCGGCGGCGTGGTTGCCGGGGGCGCATCCGTTCAAACTACCTGGCAGCGACAAGGAACAATTTATTACTGTAAACCGGGCCAGCCCGAGGTGTCGCTCGGTCCAGGCCACAACAGTACGATCGTTGCCGCGAACGTCGATACTTTTGTGGGCTTCCAATCACAGGATACGCTTAAACTGGTTAGTCTGCCCGGCCGGAAAACTCAAACTGTCGGCACCGGGGAGTTTATAAAAACGGCCATCCTACCAAACAGCAAACTGGCCTGCGTGTGGGAACACGATAATAAGATCGTGTTCAGGGAAATGTAAGCCGATGATGTTTCCGAACACGCGCTATTAACACTGAATATTAGTATTGTTGTCTTGTCTGTATGAAGCACAATCGAAATAAATCCAACATAGCTGACTAATTTGGCTTCGACAATGAAAAACGCGCGTTTCCCATTATCATTGATCTTGCTGGCCGTCCTGCTTAACGGCTGCAGTTCCGACAGCTTTGGCCAGTCGGCGCTCAAATTGAGCAAAGAGATCAGTCTGCCCAACGTAAAGGGCCGTATCGATCACATGGATGCCGACGTCCAGAACCAGGTGATCTTTGTCGCGGCGCTTGGCAATAATACGGTCGAGGTCGCCGACCTGGAAACCGGCAAAGTGCTGCACACCATCACCGGCCTGAGCGAGCCGCAGGGCCTTGCTTATATTCCCAAACATCACGAACTCTTTGTGGCGAACGGCGGCACGGGCGAATGCATATTTTATAATACGGCTAACTGGCAGAAAATCGCTTCGGTGAAATATTACAATGATGCGGACGATGCGCGCTATGATGCGGAGGCAGACCAGGTTTATGTCGGTTACGGAAGTGGCGGTATCGGCATTATCGACGCCGCAACGCATAAAAAGATTGCGGATATTCCGCTGCCGGCGCATCCGGAGTCTTTTCAACTGGATACGAAAGAAAACCGGCTTTGGGTGAACCTGCCCAATTCAGGAATGATCGGCGTAGTTGACATCAAACAGCATAAACTGGTAGAAAAATGGAAACATATACTGCCCCGGGCGAACTTCCCGATGGCGTATGATGCCGCGCAGCATCGTGTGATTGTGGGCTACCGCGTTCCTGCAACATTAAAAGTGCTTGACAGCAATACAGGTAAGGAAATATTTTCATCGGGAATGGCCGGAGACGCCGACGACCTTTACTGGGACGATAAAACAAAACAGATCATAGTCAGCGGCGGCAGCGGGTC
Organism: Mucilaginibacter sp.; assembly: GCA_035545315.1. GTDB lineage: Bacteria > Bacteroidota > Bacteroidia > Sphingobacteriales > Sphingobacteriaceae > Mucilaginibacter. The sequence goes on from DASZYQ010000014.1 coordinate 86,547, forward strand.
GGTAAACATCTTTAAGCAAACCGGCCCGGCAACTTATAAAGAGATCGCTAATATCCCAACCCGCGACGGGGCGCGCACATCGCTGTGGGTGCCTGAACTGCGCTTGTTTATCCTAGCGGCGAGGTCAACCGGCGGGCATGAAGCGACTTTGCTGATCTATAAATTGGCTGATTAAAAAAATCCTACTGGTATCCCATCGCCTGCAACTGGAATAGTTCGGCGTACCGGCCGCCTTTGGCCAAAAGTTCTTCGTGAGAGCCGATCTCAACGATTTTGCCCTTATCAAGCACGACAATCCTATCAGCCATTCGCACCGTCGAAAATCTGTGCGATATAAGTACGGCCATCTTACCCCGCGTCAGCTCGGTGAACCTTTCGAAAACCTGGTATTCGGCGCGGGCATCCAGGGCCGAGGTCGGTTCATCCAGGATCAGCAATTGTGCATCGCGCATATAAGCACGTGCGATCGCTACTTTTTGCCATTCGCCGCCCGAAAGGTCTACGCCTTCTGCAAATCGCTTGCCCAGCATCTGGTCATAGCCAAGGGGCAATCTTTTTGCCAGCTCGTCGGCAAGGCTTTGGCGTGCGGATGCTTTGATCAGCTCTTCGTTCGCCTTTTCATCGATATTGCCCGCCGCTATGTTTTGCGAAAAAGTCATTTGGTAGCGCAAAAAATCCTGGAAGATGATGCCGATATGCCGCCGCAGTTCCGACAGGTCATATTCTTTCAAATCGTACCCGTCAAGCAATATGCGGCCTTCCGTCGGATCATATAACCTGGCCAGCAGTTTGACGAGCGTACTCTTCCCGGCGCCGTTCTCTCCTACCAGCGCCAGCTTTTCAGCGGGGCGCAGCGTAAAATTCAGGTTCCGGTTCGCCCACAAGTCACTGTTCAGGTACTGGAAGCCGACGTTCTCAAAAGTGAACCCTTGCTTGATAGGGTTTGGAAAAGGACGCGGTTTGGGCGAATTATGTATTTTCGGTTCGATCTCAAAAAATTCAAAAAAATCACTGAGGAAGATCGCTCCCTGCGATACTGTCGTGAAACGGCTCAATATGCCCTCGAGCAAGGTACGAAGCTGGCGAAACGATCCGGCCAGGAACGTGAGCTGTCCTATCGAAATCGCGCCGCTTACGGCTTGCGCAATAATAAAAACATAGGCGGCATAGTAGCCTATGCTGCCCAAAAGCGCAAAGAAAGTTCCCCAAACCGAACGCTTTTTTGCGATACGTTTATTATCCTCGTAAAACCGATCCGACAGGGTTTTAAACCGTTCGATAATAAACCCTGAAAGGCTGAACATTTTGATCTCTTTCGCCGTCTCGTCGCTGGCGCCGATGTACCGCAGGTAATCCAGTTCGCGCCGCTGCGGTGTCTGGCTGCGGGTTGGGCATAGGTCTGATCATTGAAATAAGACTCACCTATAAATGCAGGTAATATAGCGATAACCAGCAGCACAATAAGCCAGGGGTTGAATACCAGCAAGCCTGCCGCCAGGAACCCCATCGTTATCAGGTCCTGCACCTGGCTCATCACCTGCGACAAAAGGATAGTCCGGCCGACGGTCTGCTGACGCGCCCGCTCCAGTTTATCGTAAAAGACAGCATCTTCAAACTGGTCGAGATCAAGCATTGCGGCGTGTTCCATAATCCTGACCGACGTATGATTGGCAAACAAGTCGCCCAGCAGGCTATCCATCAGGGTTATCGCCCTCGCAAGCCCGTCTGACAATATAGCCAGGGCAAATTCAATGGCGACGAGCTTCCATAAATAGGCCTGGGAAAACGAGCCGCCGACGCGGCTAAGATGAATGACCTGGTCGATGATTAATTTGCCGATGTAAAGCAGTAGAAAAGGCAGCGATGCTTTTAAGAAACGCAAAACAACATTGACCAGCATCATCCTGGGACCGGAAGCCCAAACCAGCTTAAAAAAAGCGGGCAGATTACGCAGGGCCCTCAGGCGATCTTTGATCGTTATTTGTGTCGCGTCGTTTGAAGACCGGGTTTTCGCCATTATTCCTTTTTGCTAATGTATGACGATGCCGGCTACGGCGGAAAGCCGGTCCGCATATTAAACCGAACAATGTCATTACGGTGACAAAGGTCGGCAAAAGATAGTTTATGCTCCGCAGGGTCACTCCGGGAGACCCTGCGGGGGACGAAGAGGTCGGCAAATGATAAGCTGGAATGGATCTATGCCGCTCTATCAGCGATGGATATCAGTAGTTGACAGGAATATGCTCAATTCCCTGCCCGTTTCTGCTCTTCCTCCGAACCGGATTTACTTTGGATTTTGGTGAGCTTTCCCCTTCCAAAACGGTAGTTGAAGGTTACAATCACCGCTCTTGAATAAATTAACCCGGTACCAAATTGATTGAGGTTTAGATAGTGATCGGTGGTGTTCCGGCTGTCGGTATTTAAAACGTTGACGCCATTGATAGTGATGGAGCCCTGGTCGTGAAACAGTTTTTGTTTAAGCGCCAGGTCCAGGGTGGAATAGGCGCCAAATACCGAACCGACAAACTGCCGTTTGGATTCGTACTCGAAATCAGCTTCCGCAGATAATTTATCGGTGCAATGGAAGCTGTTATTGGCAACCAGGTCGACGGTTGCAAAACCGGGATCGTCCAGGCTAAAGCCGTTGGCAGCGGTGCCGTTGAATGAATTTTGATAAATGGTAACCGTAGTGTTCGTGGTAAACCACTTGGCCAGATCCTTATTGTAACTGATGTCGATGTTCCACGAATGCGCACCCTGTATGTTCGTAGGCATGCGGGTAATGGTGGTTTTGTTGGAATCGAGGTAGTATAGCGTGCGCATATAATTGCGGTCGATGTCGTAAGCCGCAGTGATAAAAAATGTGTTGCGCCATGCCCAGGTAAGTTCTGTATGCCAGTTAAAATCGGGTTTCAGGTTAGGGTTCCCCAGGAAAGAAATTGTTGCCGAGAGCGGCCGTCTGAAAGGCACGTATTCATGATAGTCGGGCCGGTCTGTCCTTCGACCGAATTGGAAATTGAAGGTATTCTGGTCGTCAAGCTTATCGCTAAGAAACAGCGTTGGAAACAATCCGAAATAATTTTGATCGACCGATGCACTGGTAAACAATTGCTGCCCTCTTATTACTGTTTGTTCCGCGCGCAAACCGGCCTGGACGCTTAATTTGTGGTATTGCTTGTTAAAGTTGACGTACGCGGCATTGATATTTTCGCTATTGATATTATAATCGCTCAACGCTGAGTCGACCAAATTCTGCCCGCCAACCTGGTTGTAATAGGTGCTGTTGTTAATGGTTTTTACATAGCTGGATTTGACGCCCGTCTCGAATTTGCCATTGCCCGGCAAGGGCTGCGTATAATCGGCCCTGGCGCCAAAAATGCGCAAGGTTCTCGACTCGTCGATAAATACGTTGTCCTGGCTCAAAAAATTTCCCGCCGCGTTATAATTAGCAGCAGCGTTATATTGACCGGGCCGGTACCGGTAATCGGAATAATCCACGTCGGCCGACCATTGCCTGCCTGTAGTATCCAGCTTATGCAGCAATTGTACCCCGGTTGTGAAATTGAACGGTTTGTCTTCGTTCAACGCCGAATAACTTTCACTCCCGGTCTTATTGCGGGCGTTGTCGGTTGTTGTCATCGGGCCGATAAGGTCATTGTAATAACTACGACCAGAAACAATGCCGGTCAATGTCAGCGTCGTCTTTTGAGTAAGGTAAAGATCGAGCCCGGCCAGTGAGTTATAGCCCTTGTTAACCGTAATGCCGGTATTAGTTGAAATTTGCTCCGAAACCAAAGCACTGGCATTCATAATATCGCTGGTAACATTCACTTTACTGTATCCTTTGTTGTAACCATAACTGTTATTCAGGTACAAGTTGAATCTGTCCGTTTTATAATTGAGCGCCAGGCTGCTGTTATAGCGGCCATAGTAACCCTGACCGGCGCTGCTTGTCAAGACTCCGTTCAACCCGCTTTTAGTGTTCTTTTTCCGGATGACGTTGATAATACCCCCCGTTCCGGCGGCGTCATATTTCGCGGACGGGTTGGTCATGATCTCTATTTTCGAAATGTCTGATGAGGGGGTATTCGTCAGTAAAGCGGCCAGGTCGTCGGCTGATAGAAAGTTCGTTTTGCCATCGATGATGACGTTCACACCCGATTTGCCGTTGAGGGTGATCTGCCCGTCGGAGGTCACCTGTACGCCGGGCAATTTCTTCAGCAGTTCAAGCGCGCTGGTCCCGGCGCCGGCAATGTTCTGATCGACGTTGACCACCGTTTTGTCGATCTGCTTTTCGATCATCGGGGTCTGCGCCTTTACGGTCACGCCGGTTAGCATTTTGGACGATGGCGCCAGTTTGATCGTACCCAGGTCGATCAGCGTATCTGCTTGGCTTATCATCAGACCAGATCTTGTGACTTGATCATAACCGACCAGGCTGATCCCGATAAAATAATTTCCTGCGGGAAGGTGATCAAAAACAAATCCGCCCGACCGGCCGGAAGACAGCGCGCTAAACAGAGCCGAGTCAGGCAATTTTTTCAGCCTGATGCTGACTGAAGGTAAAGATATATTCCTTTCGTCCACCACACGGCCCTTGATAACACCCTGTGCGAATGACCGGACGTTTAAAAAAATGCTAAGAATTAAAATCGATAATAGAATTCCCGGCTTCATTGTCAATAAGTTTTTGACCAATGATAACCCGTAAAAGAATCCGCAAACTATAAATACGACCGGCAGCGCCGCACCGTCGCTACACAGGTTTAATAGCAGCCTGAGCCCGGTAAGGATGCATAATATCGTTATTCAGGGGGCGCTTTTGCCTTTTGGTCGATGATGGCGCTATCCAATTACTAAAATGGTTATACTTGCTTATGAACTTATTCGACAGGTTCTTATCGTTTCATAAAAAGCACCGCTGGCTGAGCCATGTAGTTTTTTGGCTGATCTACCTGCTTATCGGCGTCAGTTCAAGTAAATACCGCGACGGCGCGCGAACATCGTATGGCTTCGAGTTTGTCAGCGATGCTATATATATGCCAACAGAGATGATATTTGCTTACGCGTTCGCCTATTTCGTCGTTCCTCAATTTATTCATCGTAAAAGATACTTGCTTTCCCTGTCCGTTTTTTTGGTTTCAGCTTACATTACTTGCGTGCTTGGTCGTGTTGTTATTGTGAAAATATGCGAGCCGTTAGAGGGCAGGCCTGCAAAGGCATTTGAAACCTATACGGAAATATGTACAGATATTCCGAAACTGCTGTATAATTACTTTGTCGACATGATGGCGACGGCCTCCATTTTTGTGTTCTTTAAAATGGTGAAGGATCATTTGATCGTGGAGAAACGAGCGCTTGTGTTAGAAAAGGAAAAAGCGGAAACGGAACTGAAATTGCTGAAAACCCAGTTAAATCCGCATTTCCTGTTCAATACTTTGAATAATATCTATTCGCTGTCTTTCACTTCGTCGCCGGCTACATCGCAATCCATTGCACGGCTGGCCGATATTCTTGATCATATCTTATACCGCAGCGACACTCCCTTTGTACCGTTAAAGGCTGAGATCGGCCTCATCAATAATTATATAGAGTTGGAAAAATTAAGATACGATGATCGCCTTACGGTAAATTTCAAAACTGATATTGAAGGTGAAGTAGCCATCGCACCATTGATCCTGCTTTCGCTGGTTGAGAACGCGTTTAAACACGGCGCAAGTGATGATACCGGGGCGCCTGAAATCGATATCAACCTGCACGCTGATGAGAAAAGTTTTACTTTTAAGATATCGAACACAGTCGTTAAAGAAAGCGGCCCTGATGCGACGACCTCAACTGAAAGGATCGGACTGAATAACCTTCGCCGCCAGTTGGAACTGATCTACGGTAACAATTACCGGCTTGACGTTAGCCGTGACGATAAACGCTTCCATGTGGAGCTATCCATCAAACTAAAAAAAGTTGTGCCGCGGCATGAAGAAGATCCAATGTTTGTTGGTTGATGATGAGCCGCTGGCGATAGGCTTGCTCCAAAAGCATATCGGCCAGCTCGATTTTCTGGAGGTAACCGCCACCTGTCCCAACGCATTGAAGGCGCTGGAAACCCTAAAGAACACCGAAGTGGACCTGATGTTCCTCGATATCCGGATGCCGGCTATAAATGGCATAGATTTTCTAAAAACGCTGCGCAATCCGCCCAGGGTGATCATCACCACCGCTTACCGCGAATATGCTTTAGAGGGCTACGACCTCGATATTGTCGATTACCTGTTAAAACCCATTACCTTCGATCGCTTTTTTAAGTCGATAGAACGCTGCCTGAGAATTACGGACCAGCAAGATCAATCCATTAACCAGGTACGTGCTGAAAATGAAAGCATTTTGCTGAAATCAGGGTATAAGAATGTCAAAGTAGCTACCGATGATATACTGTACATGGAAAGTTTAAAGGACTACGTGAAGGTGTATACGCCGAACGGCACTGTCACCACAAAATACAAGATCAGCGACATGGAAAATAAGCTTTCGAACAAGAACTTCCTGCGTATTCACCGGTCGTTTATTGTCAACTTAAAACACATAAGCGCGTTTACCGCCAGCGATGTGGAAATAGGCAAAACCGAGCTGCCAATAGGTGAAAGTTATAAGGAGCATGTGATGAGGATATTGAGAAAAAGCAATTGACCAGCTTTTCCCGGGTTGTCACTTTGCGACTAACTTCTGCGGTATACCAAAAAAGGATGATTAATCTTACCTTCAACCTATGATCTCACTGCACAACAAAAACGCCGTCATCTACGGCGCGGGCGGCTCGCTGGGCGGCGCCATGGCCAGGGCCTTTGCCAAAGCGGGCGCTAAGGTGTTTTTAACCGGCATACGCCCGGGCAAGGTTCAAATGGCGGCCGATGAAATAAACGCTTTAGGCGGCTATGCCGAAGCGGCGCAGGTGGATGCGCTGGACGAAAAAGCAGTACACGACCACCTGGCAGCCGTGGTGCAAAAATCCGGCACGGTCGACATTTCCTTCAACGCCGCGTGGAACGGCGTGGTGCAGGGTGTGCCGCTGACCGAAATTTCGGTGCAGGATTTTGTACGGCCCATCCAGATGGCTATCCAAAGTCGTTTTATTACCGGCACCGCTGCGGCAAGGGTGATGATGAAGCAAAATTCGGGGGTGATCTTAAACCTGACCGCTACGCCGGGAGGCATCGGCTATCCTTACACCGGCGGCTTCGCTCCCACCTGCGCGGCTATCGAAAGCCTGTCGCGCAACCTGGCGGTTGAATTTGGTGTATATGGTATCAGGGCCGTCAACATCCGTTCGGGAGGCTCGCCGGATTCGCGGGTATTTAAGGACGCCATTGAAAGGAGGCCCGATGTTATGAAGTCCGTTCTTGCCACCATGGAAGCCGACACCATGCTGAAAAAGCTGGCTGTGATGGACGATATAACCAATGCCGGCGTGTTCCTGGTATCCGACCTGGCGGCCAAAATCACCGGGGTTACTATCGATATCACCGTCGGCACAACAGAGGCGCTTAACCACCGCGTGGGTCTGCCGACATTCAACGAAAACAAATAAAAAAAACGCCCCGGTTACCGAAGCGTTCCTTGCCGATTACCTGTAATACTTATACGTATTGAACGCTCAGTGAAATCGATATGTTCAGCGCGCGCGAAACAATACAATTCGCTTTAGCGCCTTCGGCTATTTCTTTGAATTTGGCTTCATCGACGCCGTCGATCTTCGCTCCGGTCAGGCTGAGATGAATGTTTGTAATGGTCAGCGTATCGGTGTTCAACTCCAAAACCGCTTCCGTATCCAGGTCGCCCGGGGTAAAACCCGCTTCCGATAAAGCATAGCCTACCGCCATGGTAAAACAGCCCGCATGCGCGGCGGCAATCAGCTCTTCCGGGTTCGTTCCCACACCTTCCGCGAAACGTGTCTTAAATGAATACTGTGTTTTGTTCAGTGTGGTGCTCTGGGTAGTCAGGTCACCTGTGCCTTCTTTGAAAGTGCCATTCCAGTGGGCCTTTGCGGTGCGTTTCAAGCTCATAGTTGTAAGTTTTTTGATAATCGAAAATTAGTTATTTTATGTTAAGCGTAGTTTAAATATTCGGCCACTTAGCCCTTTCATATTGTACCGGCCATTTTATTTGATGGCCCAGGACATGCGCCGCACGCAACGGAAAATGCGGGTCGCGCAGCATCTCACGTGCTAATAACACCACGTCGGCCTGCCCGGTTTGGATTATTTCATCCGCCTGTTCCGGCGTAGTGATCAGCCCCACAGCGCCGGTCAGAATTCCGGCTTCGCTACGCACTTTGTCGGCAAACTCCACCTGGTAGCCCGGTTTCAGCGGAATTTTCGCTGTGGCTACATTGCCGCCCGATGAGCAGTCCACCAGGTCGACGCCTTTTTCTTTTAAGCGTTTCGCCAGTCGCGCGGAATCGTCTCCCGTCCAGCCGCCTTCGGTCCAGTCGGTGGAAGATATGCGAACGAACAGCGGATTTTCCGCCGGCCATACTTGTTTGACCGAGTCGACAACCTCGAGCAGCAAACGGATGCGGTTCTCAAACGAACCTCCGTACTCATCCGTACGGTTATTGCTTAGCGGCGAATAAAACTCGTGTATCAAATACCCATGGGCGCCATGTATTTCGATAACATCAAAGCCTGCCTTCAAAGCCCTCGCCGCCGCAGCTTTAAAGTCGGCCTTTACTTTTTCGATGCCGGCTTTATCCAAAGCCGCAGGGGCCTCTTCGCTTTCGGTAAACGGAATAGCACCGGGAGCCACGCTCGTCCAGCCATTCTGCGCATCGAAGGGAATTTGTTTGCCGCCCTTCCAGGGAATCTCGTGGCTGGCCTTGCGGCCGGCGTGGGCCAATTGCATACCGGCATAACTGCCGTGCTGATGAATAAAGTCCGTTATCTCTTTCAGCTTTTCGATGTGCTCGTCCTTCCAGATACCCAGGTCGGCGTAAGTGATGCGACCTTCGGGCGATACGGCGGTAGCTTCTGTAAAAACTATTGCTGAGCCGCCAACGGCAAATGCGCCCAGGTGTACCAGGTGCCAGTTGTTGGCAAAGCCGTCGACGCTGGAATATTCGCACATGGGCGATACCAGTATCCGGTTTTTCAATTCTATATTTTTTATTTTCAGGGGCGAGAACAAATGCGGCATACAATCAATTTTCAGCAAATATGAAAAGTAACCGGCAAATCCATCTCACGGTTTTGTCATAACACATTTACATTCAATTCACGATTGATTGTTTAAACATTGCATAATTTACAGCGTTGTTAAATAGCTATGGAAAATCAGATCGACCTCAAAGTATCCGATGGCACCGAAATGGCTGCCTACGCTTCATTTTCCGAAAACAAGACCGGCAGGTTGCCCGGGATTATGGTATGGCAGGAAGCCTTTGGGGTAAACAGCCACATGCGCCGGGTAACAGATCGTTTTGCAAACGAGGGCTATGCAGCCGTTTGCCCTGAGCTGTTTCACCGTACCGCGCCGAAAGGTTTTGAAGGCAGTTATACCGATTTCGAGACCGTACGCCCGCACACTTCGGCTTTAACCGTTCCCGGGCTTGAGGCGGATATCCGGGCAACTTATAATTGGCTAACCGCACAGGAAAATGTCGATCGGGAAAGAATTTATTGTGTCGGCTATTGCATGGGCGGGCGCGTGTCGTTCATAGCTAATAGTATATTACCTGTTAGGGCGGCGGTTTCCTACTATGGCGGCGGCACCGACACCATCGCCGACAGGGCCTCTAATCTGCACGGCAAACAACTGTTTTATTGGGGCGGCCTGGATAAGCACATCAAATCAGAGAATATCCACACGGTATTAAAAGCGATGGAAGCCGCAGGTAAGGATTTTATCAATGTCAAAATATCGTACGCCGATCACGGTTTCAATTGCGATGAACGGGCCAGTTATAACAAAGCTGCGTCCGAAGAAGCCTGGGCGCTGACACTGGCCTTCCTGGCAAACAATTAATTGATCTCGCGCTCCTTTTTAACGAGCAGCATCTCGTCATTATCCAGCGGCAGGTAACCATATTCATAGCAGAAGTGGTAAGTTTTTCCGTTCTGCGTTTGGTAAAGGCTCGTAAAATAATCGAAATTGAACCCTTTCGCTGCCATTTTCTGGCGCGTGGTTTTGGTCTTGCCCGATGGGTTCAGCTCTTCCATAACCCGTCGGTTGCGCCGCAAAACATTATTGATATTGCGCACCAGGTTCGAACTGTCGCTGTTTAGCTGGTTATTGTAATTGTTGCGGCATTGGTCGTTACAAAATTTTTTGTCTGCCCGGCCGTGCAAAACTTCGCCGCAATCGAGACAGTATCTTTCGTTGCTCATAGCTCAAAACTAACAATAATCCAAACCATTTGCAAACGTTTACAAACGGAAATATCCGGTTATAAGCGACTAATAACCGGGTAAGTTTTTGATGCCGGTGCAACTTTGTCTCAACGAAACGAGATCGAAAATTAAAAGTTTAGAAAAATGAGCACATTAAGAAACAGCGTCCGCCTGGTAGGCAACCTGGGTATGGACCCCGATGTAAGAAGTTTTGAGAATAATCGTAAGCTGGCCAAACTTTCGCTGGCTACCAATGAAACGTATAAGAATGACAAAGGCGAACGCGTAACCGACACCCAATGGCATAACCTGGTAATCTGGGGCGCGCAGGCGGCCCTGGCTGAAGAGCTTCTGAAAAAAGGGGATGAGATAGCCGTTGAAGGCAAACTGGCCAGCCGTAGCTATACGGACAAAGACGGCAACAAGCGCTACACGACCGAAGTGGTAGTAAACGAGTTTTTGAAAGTCGGCCTGAAAAAATAAGAGATACCAAACCTAAGCCTATCATAAGTGAACAGGGAGCGGCCCTGGGCCGCCCTGTTTTAAGAGATAACCTAAACCTTATTTATTATATTTGTTATGTACTTAGAAGCGAAAGAAACAGCAAGGCTGTATAAGCTGTTATCCGACAAATTGGGAAACGATACCGCCGAGGCGATATTTAAATATATCGATAATAAAACAGAAAGATCAGTGGAAGCAACTATTCAGACATTAGCCACAAAGGACGATATTGCGAATGTTCGCCGGGAAATCGGTGAGGTAAAAGCCGACGTGATAAAATGGATGTTTATCTTTTGGATCGGGCAAGTTGGCGCTACGCTTGGAATATTACTCCTTTTTCTGAAAAAATAATCGCTAAATATTTGCGGTCTTCTCCACGATCATGTGGATCACATCGTCCAGCTCGAGTGACGAGGTGGTGATATGCTCGATGATCTCCCTGTTTAACGGATTCGCCAGGTTGTTTTGGTCAAACAAACTGACCAAGCCTAAAATTGTCGCAACCGGCCTGCGTATACTGTGTGAGCTTATTGACGCTATCTCCTGCAAACGCCTGTGTTGTCCGGCCATCTGCGCCTCGTTCCGCTTACTTTCGATAAGCGACCGCAGTATATTAACCGTACGCTCTATTATTGTTAGTTCTTCCTTGCCCGGTTCGCGGACCGTATCGTAATAAATAGCAAAAGTTGCTAACACTTTTGTACTGTAAGCACTGATGACCGGCGTGGACCAGCAAGCTTTAAATCCGAACGGAAGAATGTATTGCTTGTAGTCTATCCAGAATGGGCTATTGGCAATATCACTCACAATTACCTGCTTACGATGATATGCCGCGGTTCCGCACGACCCCGCGTACGGGCCTATGCGCTGGCCGCTTATAGCCGCCGAATATTCTTCAGGCAGCCGGGGACCGGAAAGGTGATACACCTTTTCCTGCTCGTCGTCGACTTCCAGGATCGAACAATACATTTCGGGAAATATTTCTTCGATCCCGTTCAACAGCTCGTCGACTATGCGCGCAAGCGGGTAATTGGTCTTGAAATTTAGCTCCAGCACTTTTTTCTCCAGTCCAAGCACCTGTCGTTCGATAACAAAATGACTAATGTCCCTGATGAAGATAATCAGTTCACCCCTGTACGGATAAACATTCAGCCTCAGCCAGCCTTTGCAATAACGGTCGTAATATTCCAGCCTGCATGGCTTGCCGGTCTTATAAACTTCTTTAAATGCAGGAACGACTTCATCATCAATGGTCAGTTTATCGATAGCTCTGAAATCGGCTCCATAAAGTTCATCCTCCGGCATTTTTAAAAGCTTTTGAAATGCGGGATTAAAAGCGTTGATCCGCCAGTTCGCGTCCAGCATAAAAAAGCCTTCGGATAACATAGCCAGCACCTGTTGAACCTTGTCTGATATATGATAAGGGTCGCGAACGTTCAACTCTTCGTTGATATATATTCCAATAAAATAAATATTGGCATCACCGTCAACACAAGCCGACCAGCTAAAGGTCGGGAACCGGCCGTCCCGCGTCTTGACTCTCGCAAAAAAATTCTCGATGTTTTTTAGTGAAAAAATGCTTTTTAACACCTCACTAAACCGGGTTCTGTCGGCTGGGTTGATAAGACCGGTCAGGCTTACCCCGATACTTTCCTGCTCGTTGTAGCCGGTAAAATGCTGCCAGGCCGAATTAACAGAAATAATATTTCCTTTATTATCCGTGATACAAAATATATCGCTCGAATTTTTTAGTATGGAGACAAGCCGTTGATCCATAAAGACATTTATTATCGTAAAAATACAATAATAAATTGCTTATTATGAACGAACAATACGCTTATTGTTTACGGCGTGGTTATGGCGACCGGCAATATCTTGCCATTAAAAAATTTGTGGCCCGTCATGGCAAAGTCAGCTATGTATTTTCCCATCTCAAACGCCATCACGGGCGATTCATATCCAGGGAATGCCTTTTCCAGCATTTCGGTTTGCGCTGATCCTAACGCCAGGCAATTTACTTTGATCTGCCTGTCGCTTAGTTCCTGCGCCAGGCATTCGGTCAGCGTGTGCAGGGCAGCCTTGCTTGCTGAATAGGCTGCCAGGCCGGGAAACTTCACGCTTCCCTGGAAACCGCCCATGCTGCCGATATTAAGTATGTGCGCATTAACGGGCATTAAAGGCAATAAATTTTGGATGACGCGCATGTGCCCCAGGAAGTTGCTTTGCAGCATATCTACAAAATCAGCTTCATCCGTTTCAATAAAAGGCTTGTTGACCAAGGCGCCGGCGTTGTTAACAAGTATATCAATGCGGTTATCGAGATTTGTTCTGATAAAATGCAGCAACCCGTTGTAATCATCATGCACAATATCAAAGGCGATGGGATAAAGCGTGCAATCTGGATTTAATCCTTTAGCTATCTCCAGCAAACGGGCGAGTTTATCCTCCGAGCGCGCCAGGGCGATAACCTTATGCTCGTTGGACAGGATGAGGTCCAAAACCGCTTCGAAGCCAACCCCGCTGCTCGCGCCTGTAATAACGATGTTCATGTTTGCTAAGATAGGAATTATACCACCAGCTTCTGCTCCACCGGGTGTTCGATCAGGTAAAAGCCATCCTTGATGAGCTTAGCCAGTTCGGGCTCTTTAGCAGCCTTATTTTCAAGAAAAGCCCTGATCTCTGCGGCGACCTCCGGTTCGGCCCCCTCATGAACAAGAATTTCCAATATTTCCAATGCGCACAACCAATCGTCGTGATGGTTGCGCTGCAGCATCAACCATACATTGCCCAGATACCCATAATCGCCCCCCATTTGCCTGCGGTTTCGCACCTGCTGATAAAGCTTATGCAGTTCAAGCGTCCGGCCGTCATACTGCACGTGGTGGGTACCGGTATTCGACTTAAGGGCTATTTCCTCAAAAGCGTCCTTGTCCGCGGCGCCGCAAAATACCGAAGTGATCCGCTCTCCTACGGCCATGTCGTAGATGCCCCATGATGGGTCAAACAGTATTTCGCCTTCTTTACCGGTAACAGTACAATCGGTGAAAGAGATCAGTAATATTTTTCCATCCTGCGCGAGGATATCCTTCACTTTGCCGTTTACCCGGATACCGCTCGCGAAATGCAATTCGGTGCCTTCTCCAATTGCTATATCGATCAATGCCAAATCGCCCAAAGGCATATCCTCCAACGGTACAGAAAGGCCCTGCAATCGTCCAACCGGAGAGCTGAACCCTTCAAAGTGATGATCTTTGCCATGTCCTTTTAGCTGTTGGTTATTGTAACATAATATGGTGGGCCCTGCGGTCCTTATAAAGCAGGGCTGATCCGCCAACTCCTTAAATTCCGCGAAAGTGCCCGACACCTGCAGCCCCGAGCTGTAAACCGCCGTACAGGTATTTTTACTCTCAACGGCTTTCTGCAAGCCATAACTGCCCCCGCGCCTGAACGACATGGTGTCGGCAAACTGCTCCAGCACATTGATGAGGTTTTGAAAAGTTGGCGTAACGAACAACTGTGGCTGCGGCTTGGTAATGTCGTATGGATAATTCACCGCATCAATGGTATACCAAAGTTTTTTTACGTCGGCCTTCATACAACTCACGCTCTCGCCTATCGACGAAAGCAGGCCGGCGCCGTATATTTTAGGCTCTTCTAAAGTTCCGATCAGCCCGTATTCAACCGTCCACCAATGCAGCCTGCTTAAAAGGGCCATTTCGGAAGGTTCGCCCATATTTTTCTGGCGATACTCGACCAGCTTTTCAGCTTTTTTAATCTCCTCCGGATCAGCATCCGGCATTTCCTTCAATATCGAAAGTGAGCGTATCGCTTCGTACAAGTCAAAATCTTCAGCCGAAAACATGGCTTTTGCGCCTATCGAGCCAAAATAGCTCAGGTATTCGTGATAGTCCTTATCGGCAATGATGGGCGCATGGCCGGCTGATTCGTGGATAATGTCCGGCGCGGGTGTATATTCTATATGCTTTAACTGGCGTATGTCGGCGGCAATGACGAGCACGCGGTAAGCCTGGTATTCCATAAAAGCGGCCGGCGGAATAAACCCGTCTACGGTGACTGCGCCCCAGCCGATCTTGCCGAGCGCGTCGTTCATTTCCTGCAGGCTGGGGATTTTTTCAATGGTCAAGCCCGCTTTGAGCAAACCGGGGATATAAGGGTAATATGCAACATCCTTCAGGTAGCTGTAATTCTGCCGCATCACATAGCGCCAAACCGCGTGGTCGATAGGCGTATAATGCTCGTAATGCTGGTCAACAATGAATTGTTTTAAATGATTGGGCAGCGCAGCAACCTGCGGGTTATTGAAATCATTCATTACGTTCAGTCGGTTTATAAGAGAATGCACAAAGGTAGTCAATTGCCTGCTGAAGTTGAATGATATCTATCACCCATTTCGCACTTGCTTAACTAAAAACGGATATTTACCTTAGTTGCCCAACCCGTACTAAAATGAAAAAACTGCTGCTGATAGAGGAAGACCCTGACGCCCGCGAGATGCTGGCATTCGCGCTGGAAAACAATGGCTTTGAAGTGATAAAGGGCCAAAAGTCGACAACTGTGGACGATGTGATCAAACAAAATCCGCATGTGGTAATTATCGATCCGTCGAACACTAAGCTTTGTGCCGACCTGAAGGCAAACGATAAATGCAACCCGCTACCTGTCATTATTTATTCGTCCACGCTGAACGTGAACAAGATCGTCAATAACTGTGGTGCAGATGCCGTGGTCGCCAAGCCTTTTGAGCTGGAAGACCTGGTGCACCTGGCAAGCCGTGTGGCTTATAAGAATTAACCTTGCTTGATAGAAGGCAAGCCTGCCTCCAATCGTTTAGGGCGGATAACGTAATACAGTCCCGAAAGCGCCACGATCAAAGACGTTAGATAAAACGATACGCTGAGGAAAATGGCCAGCCCAACATTGAGGTGAAAGACAGGGGATAATACCTTGAAAATATATTCCCGTGCGCCTGCGCCGCCGAATGTGATCGGAACGACTGCAGCCAATGCCGACATAAGAAACGATAGCAAGTAAGGCGAAAATTTACCCGTAAAATCCTGCCCCATCAGGAAGCAAATAACCGTAAGCACCTGTAGCGCCTGGACGATCACTGCCTTGGCATGGCCCTTGAAAAAGTGTTTGGTAAAATCCTTAAAAAATATCTTTACTACGACATAATAAACAACCGTGCCAACGACGAAAACACCAATGGGTATGGCCAGGTGGATCATTTCCTGTATCTGGGGAATGAAAATAGTCAGCACAACAACGATCAGCCCGATGGCCCATAAACCGCTAAGCCTGTCGAACGCAATGGCCCAGAATACCTTTTTGGCCGGCAGGTGATAGTTTTTGTGTAATAAATAGATCTTGTATCCGTCGCCGCCTATACCGCCCGGAAGCAGCAGGTTATAAAAGATACCTAAAAGGTAAAGCCTGAAATTGAAACGGGTATCAAGCCGCAGTTCGATCGACTTGAAAAAGCTCATCAACCGCCAGGCCGAGGCTACCATCGAGAAAAAGTAAACAATAATGGCGGCCAGCATCCACCAGTAATTGGCATGCACAAGCCGGTTCTTCACCTCGCTGAAAGGCACTTTGCTGAAAACATAATAAAGCAGTACCGAAGTAACCCCTATTTTTAAAAGCAGCTTGGTAACATTCCATAGCTTGTGCTTCCAGGTGCGGGGATTGGGATTATCTTCAACTATGTCTTCTATTTCAGCCATTTTCGGCTGCAAAACTATGCTTTTTTTGATTACGCCGATTGATAATTATGATTACACCGATCCGTCAAAGCTACTACGACGCTTTGTCTCTGTTACGTTAAATTTTTTTGAAGAAACTTAATCGGTGCAATCCGTCAAAAATCGGTGTAATCAAAATATTAACTTTGCGGCAAAATTTAAGGGTATGGCCAAAGTAAAAGTTGGTTTGGTGCAGATGACCTGCACCGCCGACAAACAGCAGAATTTGCAGAAAGCTATAGGAAAGGTGCGTGAAGCTGCCCAAAAAGGCGCGCAGATCGTTTGCCTGCAGGAACTTTTTACTTCGCTTTATTTCTGCGACGTGGAAGATTACGATAATTTCAAGCTGGCCGAAGCCATCCCGGGTCCATCGACAGACGAGCTTTCAAAAATTGCAAAAGAACTGAATGTGGTGATTGTTGCCTCACTGTTTGAAAAACGCACGCAGGGCTTGTATCATAACACTACCGCGGTAATAGATGCAAATGGCGCTTACCTGGGCAAATACCGCAAAATGCATATCCCGGATGATCCCGGCTTTTATGAGAAATTCTACTTCACCCCCGGCGACCTGGGCTATAAGGTTTTCAAAACCCAATACGCTACCCTGGGCGTGCTGATCTGCTGGGACCAATGGTATCCCGAAGCAGCACGGATCACCTCGCTGATGGGCGCTGAAATATTATTCTACCCAACTGCCATAGGCTGGGCCACAAGTCAAGACGACGCCACCAATACCGAACAGTACAATGCCTGGCAAACCATCCAGCGCTCGCATAGCGTGGCTAACGGAGTGCATGTAGTAAGCGTAAACCGCGTGGGCCAGGAAGGCGAACTGAAATTCTGGGGCGGGTCGTTTATTTACAATCCTTTCGGAACAGTGCTTTACCAGGCGTCGCACACGGAGGAGGAAGTGATCGTGCAGGAAATCGACACAAACAAAACCGACTATTACCGCACGCACTGGCCGTTCATGCGCGACCGCAGGATCGATTCATACCAGCCTATTACGAAAAGATTAATAGATGAATAAGCTTTTTGTCCATAGTCGATAGCCCATAGACCATAGCAAAACATGACTTTCAAAAATTCTACGATGAGTACGAGGCACTAATTAAAATGATAACGGCATTAAGAAACTCACTATAAGATGGCTATGGACTATCGACCATTGACTATGGACAATTTATCCGGCTTCCACTTCCCTGCCGAATGGGCGCCCCATACCGCTACCTGGCTCAGCTGGCCGCATAAGGAAGAATCGTGGCCGGGCAAGATCGGGCTCATCTATCCAAAATATTGCGAGTTCATTAAGGCCCTTACCGAAGGCGAATTGGTGCGTATCAACGCCGGCAGCGAAACGATAAGGGCTTTTGCTATTGAGCAATTGACGGTCGCCGGAGTCGATTTGAAGAAAATCGAGTTTTTCGATTTCCCAACCAACGACGCCTGGTGCCGTGACCATGGCCCGGCTTTTTTGATCAATCCAAAAACGAAACAAAAAGCCATTGTCGACTGGGGCTATAACGCCTGGGGCGGCAAATATCCCCCTTACGACCTGGACGATGTGATCCCGACTAAGATCGCGGAACATTTCGGTTTACCGGTTTATCACCCAGGCATCGTCATGGAAGGCGGCTCAGTCGACTTTAACGGCAAGGGCACTGTTCTAACAACTACCGCCTGCCTGCTCAATAAAAACCGCAATCCGCATTTAAATCAACAGCAAATAGAAGAATACCTAAGGAATTACTACGGTGTGGAACAAGTGCTATGGCTCGGTGACGGCATCGCAGGCGACGATACCGACGGGCATATCGATGACATTACCCGTTTTGTGAATGAGGATACCGTGGTAACCGTGGTTGAGGAAAATAAATCAGATGAGAACCATCACATCCTGCAGGAAAACCTGCAAACGCTGAAAACTATGCGTTTGATAGATGGCAAGCAATTAAACATAATTGAATTGCCCATGCCCGACCCGGTTTATTACGAGGGCCAGCGGCTGCCGGCATCATACGCCAACTTTTATGTTGGCAATTCGGCGGTTATAGTACCTACTTACCGTTGCAAGAACGACGATAAGGCGCTGGAGATATTGCAGTCTTGCTTTCCTGACCGAAAGGTTATCGGTATCGATTCAACGGATATAATCTGGGGGCTGGGCAGTTTCCATTGCCTTAGCCAGCAGGAACCGGCTGTTTAAGCGCGGTGTCATGTTGAGGCCCTCGAAGCATGCGGGACAGGCCAACGCTCACCCTTCGACGGAGCTCAGGGTGACACCCGTTTTTATTTTAGTTATTTTTTCACCGACCTCATCCTATTCCTTACCGACTACCGGCCGTACATCACCAATATTCCATTGCCCAGCCTTTAATATCAATATAGTTTTGGTGTATAATTAATACACAAAGACAATGAAAACTATAATTGAAAATCAAAGTTCAGGCCGTAACAGCCGGACTATATTAGGCATCATATTATTTTTAGTGGGCGCCATTTTGCTGGTCGACCAGCTTAACCTGTTTTTCCTACCCGGCTGGCTTTTTAGCTGGCCGATGCTGCTGATCGTCATCGGGCTGTATGTCGGGGCGAAGCATAATTTCAGTAACCTGTCGTGGATCGTATTGGTATTGCTGGGAACCGCGTTCCTGGTTGACGATGCCATACCTGGTTTGCCGATCAGCAATTTTATATGGCCGACAGGACTGATCATACTGGGCGTTTACATTTTGATGCGCCGCAGCTTTCAAAAGAAGTCGTAAAATACCGTTACTTGTCAATAAAGTACCAGGGGATATTTAGCATCCCCTTTTTTATGAAAACGGTCACCGTATCGCCCAAATTCACACGCCGGTATAGCCCTTTGGAAACAGTTACTTCCTCACCCGGTTGTTTGGTTCCCCATGCGCTTAAACTAAGATAGTAACTGGTTGATTTACCGCTTGATATACGATGATCCAAAACTCTGGCCTTAATTTCGGATGGATTTGATCTATCGTGCACACAATTGATGCTAATAATCGCACTATAGCTGTAAACCAATGTAAATACTACTGCAGCCAGTAAATTATATGCCCTGTTTTTGGCTGGATCGATGAGGATGAAAAACATAATCGTCAGTACAACCAGTAGCACCGCTACAGGAATCAGGCATTTGCTAAATTCTATCAGGTCGTAATCGACAAGAGCACGTATCATCAATCCGAGCGGTGGCATAATAAAAGCAAGGGTTAGTCCGGGGTAGGCGCTTCTCTGTTTCGATTCGGTAAGAGTTACAACATGTTGATTTCTTACAAAGAATATAAAAACGATAAAAGGATAAATAAGGCCGACGTAAATCGGCAGAGGGTATGGGTAGGGATAAATAAACAACCAGAACGTAATGGCAAGCCCTATTGTGTTAAGCACGCTTGCGGCCTTTTTTATTTTGGCGAAGTTTTCCTGTCTTTCGGCTTCGGTTGCACCTATTGCAGGATCGTCTACAATTTCGGTTACTTCGGCATTAAATTCGACCTGGTCAAGATCGGTAAACTTGTGTTGAATAAACTCATAAAGTTCATTGCCATCATTGAAATATGAGGGGTCTCCAATAGTGATCTTACGCAAGCTGGTTACTGCCGGAATAAGTACCAGCCGCTTGTTATTATTCTGGCTGTTGTAGATTACCCTGAATCCCTTGATCTGACTAAAAAGCAGCTGGCGGAATCTGAATACGCCAAATTCAGTAAATGAATCGTCAGTTACAACGGGCTTAGAGCGCTTTACGGCCATTATCCATAAGATAACAAGTCCGCTTACAACTAAAAATACCGTGGTAAACACCGCGATGCTGTCTTTCGTGACTATCGCATTGATAAACATTCCGAAGACAATGGCAATGGACGCACCGCAAATCACGTACATAAATATTTTCCATCCTTTGGTCGTCGTATATGTTCGGTTCATTTTATCGAAACAAGATTTACGCAAGATATTGGAAGTTGAGCATATAAACAATTAAGAGTTTTCACCGACAAATTATCCGCGCTTACCGACTTCTTGTATAAAGTCGCCAATATTTGATAGGTTCGCCCTAAATATTACCTTAGTTTTGGATAAGATTAATTTTGGCAAAAGAAGACAATGGACAACAATATAAATGATACCAATTACCAGAATAAGCCGCACAACAATGGCAAAGTGCTGATAGGCATGGTGCTGCTTTTTATTGGTGGGGTGTTACTGCTTCGGCAGTTCGCCGATTTCGACATACCCGGCTGGATATGGGGCCTGGGTACCTGGCTCATGATCGGGGGCCTGTGGTCGGGCGCCCGTCACAATTTTCGCAATTCTTCGTGGCTCATCTTTTTTTTATTAGGCGCAGCCATTACGTTGAACGACGCCATACCGGGCCTTCACATAGGTAACCTGATCTGGCCCGCTGCCATCATTATATTGGGCATTTGGCTAATCCTGAGACGTAACCATAGTTTTGATAAAGGACGCTGGGACCGTAAATGGGATAAGGAAAAATGGGAAAAGGAATGGAAGGAAAAATGGGACGCGCGCTACCACAAATATACCCATCCCGCGGGCGACGCAGCCGATGCGGATGCGACGATACCCCCGCAGAATTTCTCGGCCGATGACTTCCTGGATTCGACATCGGTTTTCGGCGGGTCAAAGAAGACCATCCTGTCAAAAAACTTCCGTGGCGGCGATATCACCAATATATTCGGCGGCGCCGAGATCGATCTTTCCATGGCCGACATTGACGGGAAGGTAGTGATCGATATTACACAGGTATTCGGCGGCACCAAGATCATCGTTCCACCCCATTGGCAGGTAATTTCCAACCTGTCGGCTGTTTTTGCGGGGGTCGACGATAAGCGGCTGCGGAAAACAGGTTCAGGCGACAATAACAAGGTACTGGTATTGGAAGGGGTTTCCATCTTCGCCGGTGTCGACATACGCAGCTTTTAATTATAAATCTATCTTGATATGAACTGGTACGTAGCAAAGATCGTTTTCAGGATCGTGACGGGTGACGGCAACCATCATCCCCAATTCGACGAACAATTAAGGTTAATCAGCGCAGAGACGGAATGCCAGGCTTATGAAAAGGCCGCGTGCATCGGCCACCTGGGCCAGGAGAGTTTCACGAACAACCAGAGCGAAACCGTTCGCTGGGACTTTATCGGTGTAGCCGAGCTTAACTTCATCGGCGAGCTTTCCGATGGCGCCGAACTCTATTACCAGATTCACGAGGCTGCCGATCCCGATCTTTACGTGGCCTGGGCGCAGCATCGTTCGGCATTACTGAGTGTTAAAAACTAAGAAAGCAACGTTTTGGCCTTCGCACAATCACCATTCGCAAAACTACGCATTGCATTCGCGGCGGGCGGCGTCGTTTGGGCCGCCTTGCTGACCTATGTGGTGCACAGTTTCCAGTTCCCGTGGCTTACCGCCCTTACGGATGGCGCTGTTTGTACCATACTGCTGAGTGCGGCCTGCTGGCTTATTAACAACAACCTGCGTTATTACCAGCCGGGCAAAGGCAGTTACATTAACCTTTTTTTCTGGTGTGTGGCGCTCACGGCTGCCTGTACATTCGGTTCGCGCTGGCTGTTGCCCTTTATCGTTAATAATACCGTCTATACCCATTTCCTGTCGCAGTCAATTACCATACGGTTCTTTACTAATTTCCTGGCTATCGGCTGGATGGCCCTGATCAGCATGATCTGGTATTCGCAGATCGACCAAAAGGAAAACGAAAAACGCAAGGTAGAGGCCGAAAAGCTGGCCCGCGATGCGGAGTTGTACAACCTGCGGCAACAACTGCAGCCGCACTTTTTGTTCAATAGCCTCAACTCTATCAATGCGCTCATCGGCTTTAAACCTGACGAGGCCAGGAAGATGATACACCAACTGTCCGATTTCCTGCGCGGGACGCTGAAAAAGGACGATCAGCAACTGGTTCCGCTGACCGAAGAACTGGCGCACCTGCAATTATACCTGGACATTGAAAAAGTACGCTTCGGGCAC
This sequence comes from Mucilaginibacter sp., assembly GCA_035545315.1. Taxonomy (GTDB): domain Bacteria; phylum Bacteroidota; class Bacteroidia; order Sphingobacteriales; family Sphingobacteriaceae; genus Mucilaginibacter. Next base: position 109,225 of record DASZYQ010000014.1, read on the forward strand.
CGGCTGCAAACCGAGATCAGTTGCGACGAGCGTTGCGGCGAGGCCAAACTGCCTCCCCTGCTTTTACAGCCGATAGTAGAAAATGCGATCAAATTCGGCTTGTATGATACCACCGACAGTGTAACCGTCAGCATTCGCGCCGAAATGGAGGATAGCTACCTGACGCTGATGGTCCAAAACCCCTACGATCCGAAAACCGCAAGACCGCGTAAAGGTACCGGCTTTGGCCTGAGAGGTGTACAGCGCCGGCTCGACCTGCTTTTTGCGCGTACCGACCTTATTGAAACTCACGCAAATGATAATATATTTACAACCATAATTAAGATTCCGCAGGTATGAAACGAGCGCTTATAATTGATGACGAACCGCTAGCCCGGATGGTTGTATTGGAATATTTGCAGGGTTTTAAGGACCAGATAGAAGTATTGCAGGAATGTAACGACGGCTTTGAGGGCCTTAAGGCCATTCAGCAGTATCAGCCCGACCTGATCTTCCTCGACGTTCAGATGCCGAAAATAAACGGCTTTGAAATGCTGGAGTTGGTTGAAAATCCGCCATCCGTCATATTCGCTACCGCTTTTGACGAATATGCCATCAAAGCCTTTGAAGCGCACGCCGTCGATTACCTGTTAAAACCCTTTACCAAAGAGCGTTTTAACAAAGCGGTGGAAAAATTCCTTGCCCAGGCGCCAACGGTACAAGTGGCTAAACAAACCGAGAGCCTGCTCGAAGCCGTGGCCGCGCAATCACCGGCACAGCACGAACGTATCGTGGTAAAGACGGGCACCAAGGTAAAGATCATCCCGGTAAGCGATGTAGAATACCTGGAGGCCGACGACGATTATGTAAGCGTACATACTGCAGAAGGCTCATTCCTGAAAAATAAGACCATGGGCTTCTTTGAGCAAACGCTCGACCCATCGCAGTTCGTCCGCGTACACCGCTCCTACATCATTAAGATACAAAACATTACCCGCATCGATCCCTACGAAAAAGATGCACATATTGCTATTCTGAAATCAGGCGCTAAAATACCGGTAAGCAAGACGGGGTATGCAAAATTGAAGCAAGTTTTGGGGATATAAGGATTTCGGAAGTCGGAAGGCCGATTTCGGATTTAAAGGATGTCACTCTGAGCCCATCGAAGAGTGAGTCAAGGCCAACCCACGATGCTTCGACAAGCTCAGCATGACAACGCACTTTTCTTGTCACCAGGCAATTTATATAGGCATTACGGCGTTTTACAATAAATCCAAAACCTGTAACCTATGCCTAAATTCTTATTTATCCTGCTTATACCGCTATGGTGTGCAGTGAGCCCAAAAACTTATATTCCCGACAGCAAACGTGCTGCCGATGTACGCACGAAAATCTGGCCGCAGTTGCAAAAACAACTAACCTCGATGGGACTGAAAGACGACCAGCCGGTATTTATCCGCATATTCAAAGAGCCTGGCATACTGGAAATATGGGTAAAATCGGGCAAGGAATACAAACTGTTCAAAACTTACCTGGTTTGTGCCTATTCCGGCGGCTTGGGCACCAAAACCCGCGACCGCGACGGTAAGTGCCCTGAAGGGTATTATACGATCGTCCCCACACAGCTTAACCCGGTCAGCACCTATCACCTGGCGATGAATATCGGCTATCCCAATATTTACGATCAGCAACACGGCTATACCGGCAATTCGATTATGATACATGGCTATTGCGCATCAATTGGCTGCTATGCTATGACCGACCCGATGATCGAGGAAATTTACACCATGGTTTATGAGGCTTTCCAGCACGGGCAAAAATCGGTACCGGTCGACATTTTTCCTTTCAAACTAACCAACCAAAACATCGACTCACATTCTGCATACCGGAGTTACATTCGCTTTTGGGAAAATCTGAAACGAGGTTATGATATTTTTGAAAAGACACATGTGCCGCCTATTGTTACCATAGCGAACAAGAATTATGATTTTAGATAAATGGGTGTCGTGCTGAGCCCGTCGAAGCATGCGGGAGGGCCTTATCGCGCGATCCTTCGAGGGCCTCAGGATGACAGCGCTCATTTAAGTCACACTATCAACAATACCTTCCACGCCTCCTCCACCCTGCCCTCGTCCAGTAATTGCTTCGCCTTCAGGTGCAATTGCGTTTCGCGGGTGCTATTGTCGCCGATGGTGGCGTCCAGTATTTCTTTTATTTCAGGGGTCTGTGCATAATCGTCGATTTCCTCATCAGAAGGCAATTGTTCTACATTGCCTAACTGGCCGAGGTTATTGCCGGTGAGCACTTTTGAATTGCGGATAGCATGAGGTATGCTGTCAACCCCAATACCGATGCTCCTTACCGGTTTGGCCACCTTAAACAGATTATCCCGGTTTACACGGGCGTACCAGTCGCCGCCGAGACGTGCAACCAGGTCGAGCTTTTGCTGGTCGATCCGGTTATTTTCGTCCAGTATGCTTTCGCTGATGTGCATTAGCCTGATCTCGGCCAGAATCAGGTTCCCCGCGCCCTTGCCTTCGCCCAGCGAAATAACCTGGTTAACTACGCATTCAAATTGCACCGGCGATTCGGCCACGCGCGGCGGCCTGACCAAATCCGAAGCAACCGGCGTAAAACCCGCCTTAATGAATTCGTTCATACCTTTCGGGTATTCCACGCTCGCCAGCGAAACCTGCTGAACCATATCGTAAGTAACAATATTGATCACCACTTCGGGTACTTCATGGATATTTTCGAGGGTATGTTTGGTCGTCGCGTCCCGCACCCTCCGCGACGGGGAAAACACACACAGCGGCGGATTGGTGCTGAACATATTGAAAAAACTGAAGGGGCTCAGGTTCACATTACCGTCCTTATCCATCGTCGAGGCAAAGCAAATAGGCCGGGGTGCAATGGCATATTGCAGGTAATTTTGGAGATCGACGGGAGTGAGATCGGATGTTTTTAGTGTGAGCATAAAATAATAGTAAAAGAGCGTCATGGCGACGAACGAAGCCATCCTTGAACAATGCCAACCAACACCACAACCTATAGTCAGGGCAAAAAAGCATCATCGATTTGCATATGCAGAGATGGCCACGCTACCGCTCGCCATGACGGTTTTTGTTATTTCTTCAAAGCCAATATCGAAAAATCCGAATCCGCTTTTTTGATAACATTACTTAAAACACCCAATCCCGTTACTTCCATTTCCACCAGGTCGCCCGGCTGCAGCCATTGGGCCTCGTAATTGGGATCATTCAACAGCCCCGTGCCGTTCAGTTCCAAAAAACAGCCTGTTCCAACAGTGCCCGAACCGATCACATCGCCCGGCAGCACATCGCAGCCATAGGCGCAGCGTTCGATGATCTCGGCGAAGGTCCAGTCCATATCGCCCATATTGCCGTTGGACACCTCTTTGCCGTTCACATGGCATTTCATGGTGAGGTTATAGGCATTGCCGGTGTGACCCGGTTTCGGCGCGATCTTATATTGCTCCAGTTCGTCCGGCGTCACTAACCACGGACCGATCACCGTCGAAAAATCCTTGCCCTTTGCCGGACCGAGATTTAGCAGCATTTCCTCCATTTGCAGCGTACGTGCGCTCATATCGTTCAT
>DASZYQ010000015.1:0-84588 GCA_035545315.1 Mucilaginibacter sp.
CGGTTGAATTATATAATAACCGAAGACCTCATTTATCTTTGAACATGAATACACCTCAAATGGTGCATCAACAAAAAATCCCGATAACTTTACAGCCATCGGGACTATCTTAAATCCGTCAACTTATTTCAGGACGTTACAGCCGTTAATATCAGAACAACATCTCTCCAGGGGGCGTAACACCTTTTAAACGCAGGTAAGCGACGGTCTGGCCGCGGTGATGGGTTTGATGTTCAAAAGCCTTATTAAAGGCGACAGCGGCCGTTATCTCCGCTCCCTCCACCTTGCCCTTTTGATCCATTTGCTCAGGCGTAAGCGTTTGCAGCAGGTTGATGACATAATCATAGCTATCCATCACCGCTTTGGTTACCTCAGCCTTGTTCGGAGCGATAAGCTTTTCTGCCGATCCTTTCAGCGGACCGGGTTTGCCGGTTACCGAGCCGATAAGGAAATAATTTCCATCGGCGATGTGGAGCATCTGCCCGGCAAAGCTTCTCATCTCAGGCGTTGGTTTAACTGTAGCATAGCCATCTTCCGGCATAGCATCCAAATAAGCCTTGGTGTAAGTCTTGGCGCGCTGCTAGTCGGCAATCATTTGTTCTTTGCTTATCTGCGCATTTGCTGTCGCACAGGCAAGGAATGTTACCAGCAAGGTAACCAGTGTGGCTAAACGTTTCATGGTCAATAGTTTTTGGTTAATGGTTTTATAAAAATGGTTAAAAAAGCATTTCTGGCGGCGGTTTTACGCCTTTTAGCCGCAGGTAGGCAACCGTTTGCCCGCGGGTATGCGTTTGATGTTCGAAGGCCTTGCCTATCAACACCCACCTGGGCAGGTCCTTACCGCCCATCTTCACCTTTTGTTCCAGTTGCGCCGGCGTCATATTTTGAATGATATTGATCACCCAATCATAGTTGTCCATCACAGCCTTAGTTGTCGCATCTTTAGTTTGCGCTATCGTTTTTTCGGCTAATACTTTACCCATAGGATTTGGTTTGCCCGCAGCAAAGCCGACAATGCCGTAATTACCATCCGCAAGGTGAAGCATCTGCGCGGCGAAGGTCCGCATTTCGGGTGTGGGTTTATAGCTGTAGCCATCCTCCGGCATAGCATCCAGGTAGGCTTTGGTATAAATTTTGGCTCGCTCCCAGTCGGCTATCATTTGCTCCCTGCTCTGAGCATTTGCGGCAAAGGCCACCAGGCCGATCGCCAGGGCAAAGATTAGTCGCTTCATAATTGGTTCACTTTTAGCGGCTTAAAGGTATAGATTATTCCCCCGAAAAACACCCATGTTCATTCTCATTTTATTGTAAATAAAAAACCCCCGGCATAAACCGGGGGCTCGCACACATTAACCATTATAAAACTGAACGGAACGTCAATTTAAGTAAGGGTTAGTATTTATTCGGGCTAAAACCTTTAACCTTTCGCCTCTCACCTTTCACCTAAGAACATCCCATCGAGTTACCGCAGTTCAAACATTTATAGCAGGTACCCGAGCGTACAGTAGTATGTCCGCACACGTTGCAGGCAGGAGCATCGCTCTGCACGCCCATGCTCAGGTCGACGCTTAGTTGCTTTTTGGTGCTGCCACTGTCGGCTGCTGCTTTTGCGGGTTCATAAACGTTGGTATCGTCGGTATTAAAATCGGCATCGTCCTCCATTTGCGGATTACCAACCACGCCCTTCTGCTCGGTGATCACGTGTACCAGGTCGGTACGGTCGAGGTATTCGTAACCCAACATGCGGAAGATATAATCGATGATCGAAGTTGCGCTCTTGATGTTTGCATGACCAACCACCATTCCGGCAGGCTCAAAGCGGGTGAATGTGAATTTCTCTACATACTCTTCGAGCGGAACCCCATACTGCAGGCCAACGGATACGGCTATGGCGAAGCAGTTCATCAGCGAACGGAAAGTAGCGCCCTCCTTGTGCATGTCGACGAATATTTCGCCCAGGGTACCGTCTTCATATTCACCGGTACGAACGAATACCGTTTGTCCATCAATGCTGGCTTTTTGTGTATATCCCCGGCGCTTGTAAGGCAGGCTCTTTTTCTGCACCACGCGTGACAATTGGCGCATAAAGTTGGTGTCCTTCGATTTCTCGATGATGGCCATTGCCGCTTCAAGCACTTGCTCCGGCGTCAGATCGCTCAGTTTTACATTCGCTGCTTCGCCCAGCACTTCCTCAACTGTATCCAGCTTTTCTTCGGCCTCCTCCTTCTTGTCAGACTTGGTCGACAGCGGCTGGGACAATTTACAACCGTCACGGTAGAGTGCGTTAGCCTTCAACCCTAACTTCCACGACAGATCATAGCAGTCTTTGATCTCTTCCACCTTGGCCTCGTTTGGAAGGTTGATGGTTTTGGAGATAGCGCCCGAAAGGAAGGGCTGCGCTGCCGCCATCATCTTAATATGACCGTGGGCATGGATATACCGCTCGCCTTTTGCACCGCACTTGTTGGCGCAATCGAATATCGGGTAGTGCTCCTTTTTCAAATGAGGTGCGCCTTCAATAGTCATCGTACCGCATACGTATTCATTCGCTTCGGCTATCTGTTTTTTGCTGTAACCTAAAGCACGCAGCAGGTTAAAATCCGGCGCGTTGTATTGCTCGGCGGTAAAGCCCAAACGTTTCATAGCGTCCTCACCTAAGGTCCATACATTAAACGCAAAGCCTATTTCAAACGCCGAAACGATCGCTTTATCCAGCAACTCCAGGTCGGCATTGGTTAATCCTTTGGCCTTCAGGCTGTCGGGGTTAATGTGTGGTGCGCCGTTCAGGCTGGCAGCGCCTTTAGCATAGTTAACAATAGCAGTTATCTCATGTTCTTTGTAGCCCAGGTTCGCCAATGCTTCAGGAACAGCCTGGTTGATGATCTTAAAGTAACCGCCACCCGAAAGCTTCTTAAATTTCACCAGCGCGAAATCAGGCTCGATGCCTGTGGTATCGCAGTCCATTACCAAACCGATAGTGCCGGTTGGCGCAATAACGGTGGTCTGCGCGTTGCGATAGCCGTACTGCTCGCCCATTTCAACAGCCTTATCCCAGGCGTTGCATGCGGCCGACAGCAAATAGTCGGGGCAATATTTCGGATCGATGCCCGGGGGATGAATATCCAGGGCCTCGTAGTTTTCAGTCGAGTTATAAGCCGCGTAGCGGTGATTGCGCATTACACGCAGCATGTGTTTCTTATTCTCCTCATAACGGCGGAACGGACCGAGTTCTTTAGCTATTTCGGCCGAAGTAGCATAAGCTGTACCGGTCATGATAGCAGTGATTGCGCCGCCAATTGCTCGGGCCTTGTCGCTGTCGTAAGGGATGCCGTTCACCATCAATGCCGAGCCCAAATTGGCATAACCCAAACCAAGCGTGCGGTAATCATAAGATAATTGCGCTACTTCTTTTGACGGGAACTGCGCCATCAATACCGATATTTCCAATACGATGGTCCAGATGCGGCAGGCATGCTCAAAGCCTTTTACATCAAATATGCGGGTTTCTTTATCGAAGAAATGCGCCAGGTTGATGGATGCCAGGTTACAAGCGGTGTTGTCCAGGAACATATATTCCGAACAAGGGTTAGAAGCATTGATGCGGCCGCCCTCCGGACAGGTATGCCATTCGTTGATGGTGGTATCATATTGTACGCCTGGATCGGCACAGGCCCATGCTGCAAATGCAATATCGTCCCATAGTTTCTGAGAAGAAATGCTTTTTACCGTCTTGCCTGTCATACGGCCCTTAAGTTCCCACTCTTTGCCGCTGTTCAATGCTTCAAAGAACGCGTTAGGTATACGAACCGAGTTGTTCGAGTTCTGACCCGATACGGTGCGGTAAGCTTCACCTTCATAGTCTGAAGAATAACCGGCAGCAATCAGCGCGGCCACTTTCTTTTCTTCTTCAACCTTCCAGTTTACAAAGCTTTCGATTTCGGGGTGATCCAGGTCAAGACAAACCATTTTGGCCGCCCTGCGTGTAGTGCCGCCCGACTTGATGGCGCCTGCAGCCCGGTCGCCGATCTTCAGGAACGACATCAGGCCCGAAGAATAACCTCCGCCCGACAGTCTTTCATTCTCGCCGCGGATTTTGGAGAAGTTAGTACCCACACCCGAACCATATTTGAAGATACGCGCCTCGCGAACCCATAGGTCCATAATACCGCCTTCGTTCACCAGGTCGTCTTCAACCGACAGGATAAAACAGGCATGCGGCTGCGGGCGCTCATAAGCCGAGGTCGACTTGCTCAGCACTTCGGTAACAGGGTCGACAAAATAATGGCCCTGGGGTTTACCGGTAATGCCGTACGAAGTATGCAAACCGGTATTGAACCACTGCGGAGAGTTAGGTGCGGCAAGCTGACCGACAATGGTGTAAACAATTTCATCATAGAATATTTCAGCATCACTGGCCGAAGCGAAGTAGCCGTAGCGCATGCCCCAATCCTTCCAGCAATTGGCCATACGGTGGGCAACCTGTTTAATGCTCTTTTCAGAACCCGTAGTACCATCGGGTTGCGGAACCATTGCCTTGCGAAAATATTTCTGGGCAAGAATATCGGTAGCCACCTGCGACCACGAAGCCGGGACTTCAACATCGTTCATTTCGAAAACGGCATCGCCCGAAGGGTTGCGTATAACCGACGAACGCTTCTCGTACCTGAAAAGGTCGTAAACATTTTTTCCGTCCTTGCTAAAGTGCCGCTGTACCTTTAGCCCTGTCCCGCCGGCTTGCTGCCCGGTGGCTTTTTTTGAAGTGTGCTTGCCCATATCTATGTGTCAAATAAGTTATTACAGTGTTAAAAAATTCTTAGGGGTTTTTAATCAAATTTATTGTTCGGGGTAACGCCATTCAATTCAGTTTTTTCCACAGGGTGTTGGGCTGAACGCGATTGTTATGATTTGCCTGATATAAAAAGCTGTTTTACAATTTATTGCAACTGTGGAAAACTAAAAATTTAAAAAAATTAAACGAATTTTCCGTTAATTTTGCTAAGTTTTTCGGGTACACGGCAAACAAGTTTAAAACATTGGCGTTTGAAACCCGAAAGGCGGTTTTTTATATAAATATACGCAAAATAATTAAACCGTTGGCGCGTTACGCTATCTTATAAAAACTAAATAGTACCAAAAATTACGGATATGACCATGGTAAGGATTTATTGGGATTATTACTTCACCCGCAAAAGCAGACTGGTGAAGAAAGCTTGTAAAGCACGGATTTATTAAGTTAATTGAGTTAGATGGGTTGATTAAGTTGATTCGGATTCGGCTTCAACTTGATCAACCTCACTCACAATAAATAATTGCGAGGCAACCTAAAGATCTTCGAGATTAAACGTGCACCTAAAATAAAATCCCGGTCAAAACCGGGATGATATGCCTTATAGAGTGAGTTAACTACGCAACTCACTCAACCCAATCAACTTACTCAACAACCGACACCTTCAGCATGTTGGTTTTACCCTTTTTGGTGATGGGCACAGAGGCGGTGTTGATCAGCACGTCGCCGGCTTCGACCAGCTTTTCCGATTTCAATACGTCGTTTACGTCGGCGATGGTGTCGTCGGTGCTTTCCAGCTTGTCGTAGTAAAAGGCGCGAACGCCCCAAACCAGGCTAAGCGAATTAAGCAACTGCTTGTTAGCGGTAAAGATATAGGTACCGGCTTTGGGCCGGTGACTGGATATCTCAAACGCCGTATAACCCGAGGTGGTCATGGAAACAATACCCACGGCGTTGGTATGCTCGGCTAAATAAACCGCCGAACCGCACAGCGCGTCGCTCAGGTAATTGTCGGGTATGGTATTTACGTGGTCGATGGTGGTATTGAATGGATAACCGCGTTCCTCTACGTTCTTCACTATTTTGGCCATGGTTTCGATAACGATCACCGGGAACTCGCCGACGGACGTTTCGCCGCTCAGCATCACGGCATCGGCGCCGTCCAATACGGAATTGGCAACGTCGTTTACCTCGGCGCGGGTTGGGCGGGGCGTAGTGATCATGGATTCGAGCATCTGCGTAGCCACAATAACCGGTTTCGACTCGGCCCGGCATTTCTGCACGATCATTTTTTGCAGCAGCGGCACTTCTTCCAGAGGCATTTCGACACCCAGGTCGCCGCGGGCAACCATACAGCCGTCGGTAACAGCGATAATCGCATCGATATTCTCAATAGCTTCAGGCTTTTCTATCTTGGCTATCACGCGCGCAGCTTTACCTTCGGCATTGATGATCCTTTTCAGGTCGACGATATCCTCGGCATTACGCACAAAGGAAAGGCCGATCCATTCCACATCGTTCTTTAAGGCAAAATGCAGGTTTACGATGTCCTCTTCCGTCAGGCTTGGTATGGACACCTTAGTATTAGGCAGGTTCACTCCCTTGCGTGAAGTAAGAATTCCGCCATGCAGTACCTCGCAAACTACGGTGTCTATCTCGTTAGTTTCGATGACGCGCATCTGTATTTTGCCGTCGTCGAGCAGGATGATCTCATTGGCCCGTACATCTTTCGGGAAAGTTTCATAAGTAATGTAAATGCGGTGATCATCGCCGATGCATTCGTGCGTGGTTATATTGATATATTTCCCGTTGACCAGGTGAATACCGCCATCCTTTACGAGGCCGATACGAATCTTAGGTCCCTGCAAATCGGCCAGGATGCCTACATTCAACTTATATTGTTCGTTTATTTCGCGGATGGTGTCGATCGTTTTCTGGTGGTCTTCAGTTTTGCCGTGCGAAAAATTGAGGCGGCATACGTTTACGCCAGCCCTTATCATGGCCAACAAAGTGTCTTTATTGGTAGATGCCGGACCCATTGTGGCAACAATTTTAGTACGGTTGTAAGATAATTTCATATTTATCGGGTTAAAACTGGCTGTATTTCAATGTAAAAAATATAGTGTTATAGGTACACTTGTAAAATTCGGCGCTAAAATAAGAGATTTTCGCGTGATTTGATTTTTTTCGGATCAATCTTTACGGCAGCCACAACCTCGGGTATCTTGTTCAGTTTGCTTATCATCTGCTCCACATCGCTGTCGTCGATGTAATTTTTTATCATTACGAAGTGATCGGCCTTACGCATTTCGGGCACTAGGTATCCGTCTGATCCCTTGTTTGTTATGAAATAAAAGTCCGTATCGCTGCTTTCCCAGTGATGCTTGTACAGCGAAAAGAATACCGGTATACCGTCCTGTATGAGGTCGACCTCGAGGTCGGGAACTTTTGTGAAATTAAAATTTAAATATTTGTTGATAAGATAACAAACGCGGTAATCTTTCAGCGACGTGGTGATGGCTATCAGCACAAAATCGAGGTCGATCTCCAGTTTTAAAGTCTTCCTGTTCAAAATCACATTAACTTTATGCAGCCAAAATTACGAATTGAAAGCCTTGCAATAAAATGTTGTTAGTCTGGGGCAAAAGTTTTTAGATTTGATATTTGATAGAATTTATTTTTCTTTGCACAGAATTTATTAATCATTAAACCATTCAAAAGTATGTCTGATATCGCTTCAAGAGTAAAAGCTATTATCGTAGAAAAATTAGGTGTTGACGAAAGTGAAGTGACACCTGAGGCTAGCTTCACCAATGATCTTGGTGCAGACTCGTTAGACACCGTGGAATTAATCATGGAGTTTGAAAAAGAATTTAACGTGGCTATTCCTGACGATCAGGCTGAAACTATAGGTACTGTTGGCCAGGCCATCGCCTACCTTGAAAAAAACGTTAAATAAACTCCCCTAATCTTACTAAATGGAGTTTAAAAGAGTTGTAGTAACTGGGCTCGGAGCGCTTACTCCTATTGGAAACAACATTTCGGAATACTGGCAAGGCCTGGTAAACGGAGTGAGCGGAGCTGCCTTGATCAAAAGTTTTGATACCACCAACTTCAAGACAAAGTTTGCCTGTGAAGTAAAGAACTTCGATGCAGATGGGTTTCTGGGCAGGAAAGATGCCCGGAAACTTGATCCTTTTGTGCAATATGCGTTGTTCTCGACCGAAGAAGCGGTGAAGGATGCCGGTTTGGATTTCGAGAAACTGGACACCAATCGCATCGGCGTTATCTGGGGATCGGGTATCGGTGGTTTAAAAACTTTCATGGACGAGGTGGTGAACTTTGCAAAAGGCGACGGCACCCCCCGGTTCAATCCTTTTTTTATACCAAAGATGATAGCGGATATCGCTCCCGGGCATATCTCTATCAAGTATGGCCTGCGCGGCCCGAACTTTACAACGGTTTCGGCTTGTGCATCGTCAAACAATTCGCTTATCGATTCCTTCAATTATATTCGCCTCGGTAAAGCCAATATGTTTATTACCGGTGGTTCAGAAGCAATCATAAATGAGGCGGGTATTGGCGGCTTCAATGCCATGCATGCACTTTCCACCCGTAATGACGACCCGGCAACCGCATCGCGCCCATTCGACCTGGACCGTGACGGTTTTGTCGCCGGCGAAGGCGCGGGGACCATCATTTTGGAGGAGTTAGAGCATGCCAAAGCACGCGGCGCAAAAATATATGCTGAAATGATAGGCGGCGGCATGAGCGCCGATGCTTATCACATGACCGCCCCTCATCCTGAGGGCCTTGGCGCCGCGCTGGTAATGAAGGCTGCACTGGAAGACGCAGGGTTGAAACCGTCGGATATTGATTACGTGAACGTTCACGGAACGTCGACCCCTATCGGCGATCCGCAGGAAGTTAAAGCAATACAGGATACTTTTGGCGACGATGTTTATCGTGTAAATATCAGTTCGACCAAATCGATGACAGGTCATCTGCTTGGTGCGGCGGGAGCCGTTGAAGCCATCGCTGCCATTCTATCGATCAGAAACGATATGGTACCGCCTACGATCAACCATTTTACGGATGATCCGGCATTCGACCCCAGGATCAACTTTACGTTCAATAAAGCGCAAAAAAGAGTGGTTAGGGTAGCGCAAAGCAATGGTTTTGGCTTTGGCGGCCATAACGCTTCAGTAATATTTAAAAAATACGAAGAATAATTGCTTTGAATGCCGATCAGACGGTTCTATAAACTTTATTTATCACCCAATAAAAAGTACGTAAAATCACTAAAGAATTTGCTTGGCTTTGTGCCGGGCAATTTGTCGTTATACCGGCTGGCATTCAGGCATAAGTCAGTCGCTCAAAACGTAAAAAAAGGGGTTAAAAACAGCAACGAGCGCCTGGAGTTCCTGGGCGACGCCGTTTTGGGCAGCGTGGTGGCCGAAGTGCTTTTTAAACTTTACCCTTTTGAAGACGAGGGTTTTCTGACGGAGCTTCGCTCCAAAATAGTAAATCGCGGCAACCTTAACCAGCTGGCCCGTAAATTGGGTTTTGAACAACTGATCCAGTATGATAACCGGATGGTTAATTCAACCCGCCAGGGCTCACTGCTCGGCGATGCTTTCGAAGCGCTGGTCGGGGCTATTTACCTGGATAAGGGCTACGATTTTACCCGAAATTTCCTGGTAAATCATATCATTAAATCCCATATCGATATCCGCCATTTAGAGCAAACCGAAACCAATTATAAAAGCAAACTAATAGAATGGTGTCAGCGGCACGGTAAGGATATTATCTTTGAGCTGATAGAAAACCAGGTAGGCGAAAGCTCTAAGCTTTTTACGGTTCAGGCGAATATCGATGGCGAGATCATGGGCATGGGTAAGGAATTCAATAAAAAGAATGCTGAAAAATTAGCCGCTGAACGAGCTTGTGAGGCGCTGGCGATCTGAGCCGAACAGCATCGAACTAATAAAGTTTCTGCACTTTCCCTTGAGGCCGGTTCTTGATCTTCTGATAATACGCGTAATTCCTCTTTATGTACATAATCAGTTGGTAATCGTTCCATTCCCTGATGTCCTGGTATGAAGGCCGGTACAATTGCATGAATTTGATTACTTCATCATCCGGTAACCTCGTTACGCTTTTTACCAACTCTTTGGTGTAGCGTTTGTCCACCTCGGTAGCTTCCAGCTCTCCCCTGGCATAAGCCGCAAAACGGCGCTCTTCCCGGGGTGTTTTTCCAAACAGATTGTATAAGCCTGTTATAGGCGAATTCAGGAATTCCCATACGGGTAACGACTTACCGTTATTGTAAATTCCCTGACTGTTATACAGCTTCATCGTCTCATTCAATTCCTGTTTCTTTGTCTGGCCGGTAATTATAACAGGCTTAAGCTGGATAACCGCCTGCAGATAGATAGCGAGGTCGGCCTTGCCTGTAACCACGATTTTCTGGTCGGTATACTGTTTATGCGTAATCAGCAGGGTGTCGCCCACAGCGGTGCTTATGCTGAACATGCCCAGGTCGTCGCTCATCATCACCTCCTTGTTTTCCAAATCTGTGACCACCGCCTGGGATATGCGGTCGGAAGATCCCTGCCGGAAAATGATGCCTTTAATGGCAAATGACTGGGCATAAGCGGAAATCTGCAGGAGCAATAGCCCTGCACAAACCAAAGTAAAATACCTAAGCCGACGCATAAAATGTAAAAGTAGACATTGTATAACGTACTAAATGTAAAAAGATGTTAAAGGAGTCCGAAAGTCGGGAAGTTAGCTTTTTGAAGGTTCATAAAACCATTCGTTATTGCTCAAATGCGCAAGAGCGGTATGAGTGAAATATCAGGAAGATTTTTCTTGCGGACTTTCCGACTTACCGACTTTCGGACTAAACAATTATCTTTGCGCATGTTAAAATCAATGACAGGTTATGGGATCGCTGTTTCCGACTCGGGGAATACGAAATACACTGTCGAGATCAAATCGCTGAACAGCAAGTTCCTGGAGCTTTCGCTGCGCATACCCAAGTCGTTTTCAGAGAAAGAATTCCAGTTACGGAACGAATGCAACAAACAGATCGAGCGCGGAAAGGTAAATCTCAGCATTAATACGGAACAGGCAGAGGGCTCGGTAAAGGCCGCCGGAATAGACACCGCTCTTCTAAAAAATTACCTGCAGCAGCTTCAAAGTGTCAGTGAAGAATTAGGTGAGCCGGCTGATAACCTGATGCAGCTGGCGCTTGGCCTGCCCGACGTAGTTCGTTACGATGAAGACACCGTATCCGAAGAGGAATGGAAAATAGTCGACAGAACTTTCCAGCAGGCGCTGAACAGTTTTCAGCAGTTCAGGGTGGATGAAGGCAACGTACTTGAACAGGATATTAAATTCCGTATAGGCGTTATTTTGAAGAACCTTGAATTGGTGGAAGTGGAAGAACCAAGACGCATCCCTTTGATCAGGGAAAGACTGGACCAGTTCCTTAATGAAGCAGTAGGCAGAGAAAACGTCGACCAGAACCGTTTTGAGCAGGAATTGATCTATTACATCGATAAGCTGGATATCACCGAAGAAAAGATCAGGCTGAAAAGCCATTGCGAATACTTCCTGGAAACGCTCAAAAACGCGGATGCGAATGGCAAAAAACTGGGCTTCATTTCACAGGAAATAGGCCGCGAGATCAATACCCTCGGTTCAAAAGCCAACGATGCCAATATACAGAAATTAGTTGTGGGCATGAAGGAAGAGCTGGAGAAGATAAAGGAACAATTACTTAATGTGTTGTAAAAGGCATTATGTCATCGGGGCATTAAGTCATTTGTTGATTGCGGCCCTTAGAACGACCAAATGACCAATGACCAAATGACTCAATGACCAATCCTGAAGGAAAACTTATCATATTCTCGGCCCCATCGGGTGCAGGAAAAACCACTATCGTGCAGCACCTGCTCCGCAAAATACCCGAACTGGAGTTTTCGATTTCAGCAACGACCCGCAAGGCCCGCGGCGACGAACAGGAAGGCAAGGATTACTATTTCATCAGCAAACAGGAATTTTTGCACCGGATAGCCAAAAAACAGTTCGTTGAGTTTGAAGAAGTATACTCGGGAACGTTTTACGGCACATTGCGCACCGAGATAGAGCGGATATGGGCAAAAGGCAAAACAGTGATCTTCGACATCGACGTCGAAGGCGGCCTGCACCTCAAGCGGAAATATGACGGGGACGCGCTGGCAATATTCGTTCAGCCGCCTTCGCTGGAAGTTTTGAAAGAGCGCCTGGCAGGCCGGGGCACCGATCATCCGGAAAAATTAAAAGAACGCTTCGAAAAGGCCGAAAAAGAATTGAATTACGCTCCGCAATTTGATATTATCCTAAAGAATCACGATCTTCAAACGGCATGTGCAGAAGCCGAGAAATTGGTGCTTGACTTTCTCAACAAGGGTTAGTTTGCAGTTGCCTGTTTGCAGTTTGCTTTCGATATGGGGACATACAAGGATTTGTTGTTGTATAAGAAAACATTTGCCCTGGCGATGGAAATCCATTCAATCACAAAACAATTTCCTAAAGAAGAAACCTACTCATTAACCGACCAGATCAGAAGGTCGTCGCGATCTGCAAACATTTGTCTGATAGAAGCTTATCGTAAACGCAAATATCCAAATCACTTCATTAGTAAACTGACTGATGTAGATATGGAAAATAGCGAAACACAAGGATGGCTCGAATTCGCATTAGCTTGCAATTACATCACTGCTGTTGTTTATATCGGGTTAAAATCTCAGTCTGATGAGATTGGAAAAATTGTACAATACATGATTGATAATCCCGGAAAATTCGGCGCCGGATGATAATTAGTGCATCTGTTTCACATGCCAACTGCCAACTAAAAACTGCCAACTGATGAAAATAGGTTTACTTTTCGGCTCGTTCAACCCCATTCACATCGGCCACCTGATCATCGCAAACTACATGGCCAACTATACTGAACTCGACAAGGTATGGCTGGTAGTTTCTCCGCAAAATCCGTTAAAGAAATATGGTGACCTGACCAATACCTATGACAGGTTGGAAATGGCGAAGCTGGCCACGGATAATTCGACCCATATTTCGGTAAGCGACGTTGAGCTGCGCCTGCCACAGCCGTCGTACACCATCGATACGCTCACTCACCTAAAGGAAAAATACCCCGAACACGAGTTTGCCATTATTATGGGTTCTGACAACCTGGGAACGCTGCATAAATGGAAGAACTATAAACTGATCCTGCGTGATTACCGGATCTATGTTTATCCACGTCCCGGATACGAAAATGCGGAATTTGCCTCGCACCCCTCGGTGACCATTACCATGACGCCGTTGATGGAATTGTCGGCTTCGTTTATCCGCAAATCGCTGGCCGAAAAGAAAAACGTACAATATTTTGTGCCCGACCCGGTGCTTGAGTTTATAGAAAGTAAAAATTTATATGGTAATGGCTGACCGGTTATAACAGTTATAACTTTGGGTAGTCTTTTACGTTAAAGGACTAACCGCCAATTTAAAACCGTTATGCAGCTCTCGAAAGAAAAGTTACAACACTTTGTAAATAATATGCCGGAAAAGATCGATGTGCTGGAGCTCATTGACAAAGTTATCCTGATGGCAAAGATTGACCAGGCAAGCGATGGTCCGATAAATCAATATACCCCGCAGGACGACCTGGAAAAAGAGATCGATCTTTGGGGATGAAAGCCAAAAGCTGAAAGTCCAAGACCAAAGCTTCAATACCGTTATCCAGCCGAGACTCCCTATTTAAACCATTCAAAAAGCTTTCCGCTTTAGTCTTTCCGCTTTCAGCTTATAAATCTATTTTTGCCCCGTGAGCGAAAAAACCATTCTTAAACTGCATTTGCCTACCGACCCGCTTTGGGTGAAGAATGTTGTTGAAAGCAATATTGAAGAGATTTTGACCGACCATGCCTTTTGCGAGCAGAAAGCCGCAAGCAACGCTATTACACTCATCGTACAAAACCCGGAGCTTTCCGAGTTGGTGCAGGAGATGGCTGCGCTGGTACAGGAAGAAATGGACCATTTTAAACGCGTGCACGATATCATACTGGAACGCGGGTATGTGCTGGGGCGAGAACGCAAGGACGATTACGTAAATGAACTTCGCAAATTCCTGGCGCCCGGCGGCAGCAACGAAGCACGGCTACTCGATCGTCTGCTACTCTCTGCCATGATCGAGGCGCGCAGCTGCGAGCGCTTTAAGGTCATGTCGGAGCACATTAACGACGAGCAGCTATCGGCATTTTACCATGAACTGATGGTTAGCGAGGCCACACATTACTCCACCTTCATCCGCCTGGCTAAAAAATATTGCAGCAACCTGGACGTCGACAAACGCTGGAAGGAATTCCTGGAATATGAAGCCGGCGTGATCAAAAACTACGGCAAAAACGAGACGATACACGGGTGATATAGTCAATGGTCAATAGTGAATGGTGAATAGAAATGGAAAATATCCGACGAAAGATTATTATTCACTATTGACCTTCACCATTGACCCCAGTCCTACTACATTTTGCAGGTAATTATCCAGCATGGCAATGCTTACCAGGTCGTTCATATAACCGATATGCATATCAGGGCGCACGATGATCGCCTTTTCCCGATGCGGGTCGGTTTCAAAAGCCTCGAAAACCGCCAGGTTTTTACCCGAGGGAGGCAGGTAGTAAAAATTTAGCAGTCCCTGGAACCGGTTGGTGATCCATTTGGCGATATTAAACAGGAACATTTCGTCAAACCGCCCCATCACGATTAGCGTAAAGCCCGGTTTGTTGCACCAGGCGTGCAGATCGGTTTCCTCCTGCTTTTTTTCATCATATATCTCAAGGTAAGGCAGGCAGTCGCCGGCCTTTATTTTCTCTGCATTGCTTAGGTGCAGGTTGATCTTACTTTCGCGATAGGATATCCCAATTTGCGAGATGACCCTGAAACCGCGATCGCGTGTTTTTTTATGCGACCATACATAGTGTAATATGCGTGGCAGAATCATTCTTTTAAAGAATACAAGAAACCAGTTTTGCGACATCACTATGTTGAATATCCGGTCGGTTGTATTAAGCAAGTCCCTCGCCACGGGCATCCGCTCGGCGGCATAGGAATCCAATATGTTTTCGGGCAGATTGTGGTTAACAACGCCTGCCAGTTTCCAGGCCAGGTTGTAAGCATCCTGCAAACCGGTGTTCATGCCCTGCGCGCCTACGGGCGAATGAATATGCGCCGCGTCACCAACCAGGAAACAATTCTGTTGCCTGAAATTTTCAGCCATCCGGTGGTGTAGTTTGTAGGTAGTGAACCAGTTGTTGTGGACCACGTCGGCCCGCGAACCTGTTGTGTCAGCCAAATGCGGCAGCACCTGCTCGAGCGTCACATCGTCCTGATTTGTGAAAGCGGCCGGCAAACTCCCAATAATGCGGTATTCATCCTTTTCGGGCATAGGAAAAAACCCGCTAAACCCATTCTTTCCTAAATAGAGCTGAACATAATCGCCTTCCAAAAAAGAAGCCTGGATCTTAACGTCGGCCAGGTAAAAATAATGGGGGTATGTGTCGCCTTTAAATGGTATATTCAATTGTTTACGCACGGTGCTATGTGCACCGTCAGCGCCGATCACCCAATCGCAGCGGAGGGGATATTCTCCTTCGGTATTTCTTAAGACAACATCGGCATAACCGGCATTTTGTTTTAATGTAACCAGCGAAGTTTCCCAAAAAACCGGGCAGGCATGCTGCGTTAAATAGTCAAGCAGCAACCGCTCATTTTTATATTGCTGATAAAGCAGCACATACGGAAAACGTGTTTGTCCTTCGCCCGCGCCTTCTAAGGACACGTTTGCCACCTGTTTGCCGTTTTCCGTAAATGTCAAACCCTGCGCCTGCTTGCCATTGTTCACTACTTTATCGACTATCCCCAATTGCCGGTATATTTCCAGTGATCGGGCCTGTACGCCTAATGCGTTCGAATGGCTGGTAGGTCCCTGCTTGTTGTCAATGATCAGCGGCTGGATACCATAACGCAGCAGTTGCGCGGCCATCATCAGGCCCGAAGGCCCGGCACCGACAATGAGTACTTTGGTATGCTCCTCTGTGATCTGCATCTTTATCAGGAACGAAACAGGAGGAAAATAGTTGGTTTTTTATGCAGATCGGGCACTTTTTGTTTCCACTCGCCAATACTTTTTGTTTGAACAAGTTCATCGTCCCCAGTCAGGTTGCAGGCAATGCAAAGCCTGGTCTTAGCGGTACAACTGCGCAATATTTCTTCCAGCAGCTGGTTGTTGCGAAAAGGTGTTTCGATGAATATTTGCGTTTGGTTAAAACGAGAGGCCAACGATTCCAGTTCTTTGATCTTCCTGGCACGTTCGGCCTTATCAATAGGCAGGTAGCCGTGAAAAGTAAAGCTTTGCCCGTTAAAACCTGATGCCATCAGGGCCAGTAAGATCGAACTCGGTCCAACAAGAGGCACCACTTTTACGCCGCGCCGGTGCGCTTCGGCAACAATCTCCGAGCCCGGATCGGCCACGCCCGGGCAGCCGGCCTCGCTCATTAAACCTACATCGCGGC
The DNA here is from genome assembly GCA_035545315.1 of Mucilaginibacter sp. Lineage (GTDB taxonomy): Bacteria > Bacteroidota > Bacteroidia > Sphingobacteriales > Sphingobacteriaceae > Mucilaginibacter. The sequence continues at coordinate 16,411 of DASZYQ010000015.1, forward strand.
CAGCCGTCAAACCAATAAAGAAGCTGTTGATGTTAACATCACGGTTATGTTTTCCGTAATCATGTATGGAAAGTTCGTTTTGAGGGATTTTCAAACCGGCTTCTTTCAGGAAATGACGCGCGGTCTTTTCGTTCTCAACAATATACTCTTTAATATTGTTAATGGTATTGACCAAATAAGGCGTGAACGACCTGGCAACAGCGTTTTCGGCAAGTGGTACCGGTATAAGGTAAAGCGTTCCGTAAGCCATGTTGCAAATTGACGTTTTTATTTGTAATTTTTGCTACCGTAATCTTATTTAATATGAAATCGTTAGGCATCAATTGGTTCATCGAAGGTTCGATCGACTTCGAACAAAAAAAATACATCCTGCTCGACTATTTACAGGAAATTAACCGCCATTTCGACCGAAGCAAGCTTTATCCGAATCTTACCGACCTGATCTTTCATTACAACAACCTGCTCGACTTTAAACGCAACAAATCTGTGCTGCAGCAGGCTTTCCCCCAGCGTTTGACCAAGGCTGATATTGAGGCGCTGAAACTTACTTACCAGAAGATAGTGGATGATGACGCCACGATGCGCGAAATAGAAAATATAATCTCGTATGCCGTTAATAAAATGGACCCGGCCATCCAGACAGGCAAGGAGATATATGATTTCGTAGAGAGCCGCCTGAGCATTGACCCCATCGGACTGGTGCCGCTGATGCCTTATAATGGTTATTTCTCGCTTCGCAACGGCAACGAACGGACCAATTGGGTGTATGAATACCAGATTACCATTTTTGAAAATAAAGATGACAAATTCAGGGGCATCAATATCCAGTTCGTCGATACCTTCACCCAGAGTATTACCAATACACCGGAGTCATTAAAGCTTGAGCTAATAAGTAAAAGAAAACATTTGCCTAATCCGGCATTGTATTATGTTTCAAGCGATATTAGCTTCCCGCTCGAGCAAACCCTGTTGCCGATAGCCAAAAGGAGTTTGGTGAAGTTTATTTCGAACGCAGCGTGAAGGGTTGTACGTATTACGTTTGACGTTGTACGTTAATTTGGAGTAGATCAAAACGTACAACGTACTACGTCCGACGTCTAACCTACTTCGCAGCCGCTTTGTACTCCGCATTCAGCCCGGCAAGAACGTCTTTAGTTATGTCCAGGCTGTCGTCGCCGTAAAGCATATTCGGATTAGTTTTAGAATAGGTGAGCACGATCTTGTAGCCTTTGGCCTTCGTGTAAGTCTTCAGGTACGCCGCAATGCGCTCATATAACTTTGTATTTTCTTCGGCTTCCATTTCCTGCAATTGCTTGGCAGTATTCTGGCTCATTACCTGTAGTGTTTGCTGTTCTTTTGCCAACTTTTTCTCAGTGGCGGCTTTTTGCTGCGGGGTTAACGCGTTAATACGCTTTTGGTAAGATGCCACTTCGGCCTGAAAAGCCTTGTCCTTGGCCGCCAGTTCATTCTGTGCATTTTGCGAAAGCTTTTGCAGTTTTGTTTGTACTGCTTTAAAATATTCATAGTTACTCAGCAAGGTATCCGAATTAACAAATACCACGGCAGGAGCATGGGTTGAATCGGCTTTTGACTGTGCGTTTGCAGCAAATGAAGCGAAAACCAAAAGGCAGCTTACGATCAAATATCTCATCATCGGGTTTGGTTTTAAAGCTGCGAAGATAGGGATTTTACGTCAGACGTTGTACGTTCGGCGTTATACGTATTCTAATCCGGGTGAAAATCATAGCCCGCCTCAAACGTACAACATAATACGGATAACGTCCAACCTATTTCAGCTTCAACAGCGCTTCCTTCACCCTTGGTATCAACTGCTCGATATCCTTCAAAGCGCTTGCGCCGACCGACGCGCGGAACCAGTTCACATTTTCTTCATTACCGAAGGCCGAGAACGGCACCAGAGCCACTTTAGCTTCTTTGATCAGGTAGAAGTTTATATCTGTAGCCGTTTTCAGCAGGTCACCGTCGGGCGTGGTTTTGCCGGCATAGTCTACTTTTACCGTGAGGTAAATCGCCCCCATCGGCTCGATGGAATCTACTTTGAAACCTTCGGCCTTTAATTGCTGGAAGCCTTTATGCAGCGCGTTCAGGCTGTTCTGAATTTTGGATTTGAAATCGCCCAGGTAGCTGTTCACCTCGTTGTCCTGTTTCAGGAATTTAGCCATGGCCACCTGCTCGGCTTTGGGCGACCAGGCGCCCATGTGGCCGACGATAGCCTTCATATTGTTGATCACTTCCTTCGGCCCGAATCCCCAGCCTACACGAACTCCGGTGGCAGCAAAACATTTGGAACCGCCGTCGATAAAGATCACGTGGTCTTTCAGTTCAGGCCGAAGCGTCACCGGGTCGTAATGCTGGTGGCTGCCAAAGGTCAGTTGCGAGTATATCTGGTCGTATAAAAGATACAATGGCTTTTCGCCGGCCTTGCGGCTTTTATTTTCGGCTATCACAAGGTCGCATATCTCTTCCAGGTCTTTTTTGGTGAACATCGTGCCCGTGGGATTCAGCGGCGAGCATAAAGCCAGTAATGTAGCGCCTTTAATATGCGGCCGAAGCTCGTCGGCTGTTGGCATAAAGTTGTTTTCGGGCGTAGTGACCACCATCACCTCTTCAGCGCTGGTGAGGTTACAATAATGATTATTGTTCCACGACGGAACCGGGAAAACTACTTTATCACCCGGGTCGACCAGCGCTAGGTAAGTAGAATAAATGAGCGGACGCGATCCGCCCGAGATCAGTATCTGGTTTGAAGCATAATCCAGGCCATAGCGGTTTTTCAAAAATGCCGAAACGCTTTCGCGCAAGTTGAGCATCCCATCAGCCGGGGGGTAATTAGTTTGGTGATGATTATAGGCATCAACTATACCCTGCTTCAGCGGCTCGGGTATAGGATAAATGTTTGAATCAAAATCGCCTATGGTCAGGTTGGCAATGTTCTGACCTTGTCTTTTCAGCTCGTTGATCTCGCCTGCGATCTTTATAATTTCGGAGCCCCTCAGGTTCTGGGCCAATACGGAAACGCTCATTTTTATTGGATGTGCAAATTACAGATGTGCAAATGTGCAGATTTATTGCGGCAAATCGGTCAATTTCATGCAATTGAATTAATCGGTTTCAAACCAAACTGTTCAGCCAGCAGGCGATACGATTCCAGCCTGTCGTCAAAATCTTCAGTTATCGTAACTGCAATGATCTCGTCGACATCATATTCCGCTGCAAGGCTCGTTAGTTTTTGCTTCATTTCGGCAGGCGTGCCGGTGACCACCCGTTTACGGTTGTGCCTGATCCGTTCCAGTTCGTAATCGGTATAAACCACATCCTTAATGTCCTCATAACCGACCGGCACAATGCCTTTACCCTGTTCGAACTGGTTAAAGCGAAAATCCATCAAGGCCTGGTGCTGCCTAATCTTTTTTTCATCGTCGGAGCAAAAGACGAATATGGCTACGCTGGCAGCAGGTTCGCTTTGGTCTTCCGATGGCTTAAATCGTTCGCGGTACATAGCAATAGCATTGGGACCGCCGATGGGATTGATAAAATGGGCGAACGATAATCCCATACCGAAATGGGCGGCAAATAACCCGCTTTCGCCGCTGGAACTTAACAGCCACATAGCCGGTATGGTCTGTACCTGCGGAATAGCCCTGATCTTCGACTGCGGCGTGCCGGGCTCGCCCCTGTCGTGAAAATAATTGATGAGATCGTACAACTGGTTGATGAATTCCTGCTCGCTGAACTGATTCGAAGGATTCAATATCGAAGCCGTCAAACGGTCGGTACCCGGCGCGCGGCCCATGCCCAGGTCGACTCGCCCGGGGAACAGCGCCTCCAGCATACGGAAATTTTCGGCAACCTTCAGCGTACTATGGTTCGGCATCATCACGCCGCCCGAACCGATACGGACATTTTTGGTTTGACTACCCAGGTAAGCCAGCAGCACTTCGGGTGTTGACCCGGCAAGGCTGCCCGTATTATGATGTTCGGATACCCAAAACCGCGTGTAGCCTAATTTGTCGGCCAGCTTCGCCAGCTCAACGGTTTCCCTGACGGCCTGTTCGGCAGTTACGCCTTTACGAACGGGCGATTGGTCGAGTATGCTGAGGCGGATGTGGCTTGTGCTCATAATTAAACAGAACACAAAGGTAGGTAAGGGGTTGTTGTTAGTTTGTCAAAAAATGTTAGGCGAAATAAGCTTATTCGTCCTGGTCATCGAAAGCCGGATTGTTAGAAATAAGACGAGCACGGTGGTGGATGGTGAGAATTTCGATCAGACTGCAGGTCCTTTTGGGCCACAGGTAAAATTTCTATTTTTAATGACTTCCCTTTAGCCATTCCTTTTTGAAGTCTTCCCAATCTACACCCAAGCCTTGCTCTGATTCTTGCAAAGCTTGTTCAATTTTTGATGAAAGAATTATTGTATCGAATACCTCTTCAATATCAGCTTTATCTGGCATTGTATCGACAATGTGCTGTAATTCGTCTTTGGTAATTATCATATAACAAATTTATTGGAATTGCGATGGATGTTCAACAGCCTAGTGTGTTATATTAATAAAAACAAGTAAATCGATTCTTTTTTTTAAATTTTGCATCTATGGTAAAATTCGATTTCGATAAAATAATTCACGTTTTGAAGGAGCTTTATGCTACTAACTATGACAGAAAGGAAATAGCAGATATTATAAATTTTGGGGAATTTAAATTTACCCCTCACCGCAATCAACACGTATTTCCCAATGCGTTTAATCTAATAATATATACGGACCATAAAGTCGTTATAAAACAATATAATATTCTTGATTACATAGGAAAAACGATAAAGGACGACATAAACAATTTATCATTGATTCTCGTAGATAAAATAAAGATTACGCCTAATTACGATAAAATCGAAATTTCAAATGCCGAAATACGACCCGTTTACACGCAATGGGAGACTATTAATAAAGGCCAATTACAATTAATAGAACAATTGACTCAAATTACGACGTCAATTGATCTACAAAATATCGGCAATTCTTGCAGAAGTATTTTACAGCAATTGGCAAATAACGTCTACGATGAAAACAAACATAAGCCAACGGATCCCAAAGTAGATGTAAGTGAAGGAAAGTTCAAAAATCGCTTACACGCATTCATTAAAACAGAACTAAGTGGTGACTCAAACAAGGTACTAAGAGATTTCGCTCTATCGGCAATTAAAATGGTTGAAGATGCTGTTGATTTAGCAAACACACTTACTCATAAATTAAATGCAAATAAAACTTTCGCTGAGGTCTGCATTATAGGAACGATAGGCACTATTAGTATCATTAAATTAGTTGATGAAAATAAAAAGAAAAATTTCCTCGCGTTAGCGATGGAAGTGGATACCGGCCCTGTGGCTAAGGCCTGAAGCAGTATGAACGTACAGCGCGGGCCGCAGGCAACGCCCGAATTATCAGAAACTATCGCCTGCCTCCTGTTAATTCTTAAATTCTGTAAATTCTGATTCAGACAATAATCCGCAATAGGTTCTGATCCGCCAGCCGGCGGATCAAAATGACAGATTTTTTATAATTATTGCGGTATTCCAAACCTTCCAACTTTACAACATTTCAACCTTACAACAGAACAATCGGTGTAATCCCAAATACACCTTGACAATCAAACAAAAACCTGTATCTTTGCAGTCCCGAATTTTATGGGGTATATAAACACATAATTAATTTAATTTTAAGCAAGTGAATACGTTAAGTTACAAAACTGTCTCAGCCAATAAAAAGACCGTTAACAAAGAATGGGTTGTTGTTGACGCTCAGGGCGAGATTTTGGGGCGCTTGTCTTCGAAGATCGCTATGATCATTCGCGGTAAACACAAGCCAGGGTTCACCCCGAACGTAGACTGCGGCGATAACGTGATCGTTATCAATGCAGACAAGGTAAAACTGACCGGCGACAAATTCAGCGAAAAGACCTATGTGTCTTACACTGGTTATCCCGGCGGTCAGCGTTTCATTTCTCCTAAGGAGTTAATGGCAAAGCATCCCGAGCGCGTAGTTGAAAAAGCCGTGCGCGGTATGTTACCTAAAAATCGTTTGGGCCGTGCCTTATTCAACAACCTGCACGTTTATGCCGGTGCCGAGCACCCGCATGCTGCTCAAAACCCGAAAGCCATTTAACCGTTAATTTAAAAGGAGAAAGAAATGCCAACAACAAACACTTCAGGCAGAAGAAAAACCGCAGTTGCCCGCATTTATTTAAGCGAAGGCAACGGCGCCATTACCGTGAACGGTAAGGACTACAAAGAATATTTCCCCACTTTGCCTTTACAGTACATCGTTACCCAGTCGACCGAGGTTTCGGGTTCGACCGGCAAATATGATGTTAAAGTAAACGTAACCGGTGGCGGTGTAAAAGGACAGGCGGAAGCCGTTCGCTTAGCTATCGCTAAGGCTATTGTTGAACTTGATGCTGAAAAGAAACCTGCATTGCGCGCTAAAGGTCTGATGACCCGTGACGACCGTATGGTTGAGCGTAAAAAACCAGGACGCAAGAAAGCACGCAAGAGATTCCAGTTCAGTAAACGTTAATTTAAGGAGGAAACAACAATGGCAAGAACAACATACCAGGATCTGCTGGATGCAGGTGTACACTTTGGTCACCTTACCCGTAAATGGGACCCGAAAATGGCTCAGTACATTTTCATGGAGCGCAATGGCATCCACATCATCGATCTGAATAAAACTTTAACAAAAGTTGAAGAAGCTGCTTCAGCTATCAAACAGATCGTAAAATCAGGACGCAAAGTATTATTCGTTGCGACCAAGAAACAGGCAAAGGATATCGTTGCCGAATACGCAAAAACCGTAAACATGCCGTTTGTAACCGAGCGTTGGCTGGGTGGTATGTTAACCAACTTCGCTACCGTGCGCAAGTCGATCAAAAAGATGTCGAACATCGATAAATTGACCAAAGACGGCACTTACAGCAACCTTTCCAAAAAAGAAAGGCTGATGATACAGCGTGAGCGCGTGAAGCTGGAAACTTTGCTGGGCGGTATTTCGGACCTCAACCGTTTGCCGGCTGCTCTGTTCATCATCGACGTAAAGAAAGAGCATATCGCTGTTTCGGAAGCGCTGAAGCTGAATATCCCGACCTTCGCTATGGTGGATACCAACTCGGATCCTTCGAACATCGACTTCCCGATCCCGGCGAATGACGATGCTACCAAATCGATCTCGCTGATCACCGGTATCATCATCAAAGCTATCGAGGAAGGCCTTGACGAACGCAAGCGCGAGAAGGAAGAAGAAGCTGAAAAAGAAGCTGCGGCTGCAAAAGCTAAAGCCGATAGTGCAAAACCTGAGGCTCCTGGCGCTGCACCTGCCGAAGGCGGTAAGCGCAAAAGAGTAGCCGCAGAGGCTGAAGCTGAAGCTCCGGCTCCCGAAAAGTCTGAAGAATAAAACAGTTGTAAGGGTTGATGGTTGTAGAAGTACAACTCTTACAACCTTAACCCTTACTACTTCTACAACATTTAAAAACATACAACATGTCGTTAGTACAAATTAGTGCATCTGATGTAAACAAACTGCGTCAGCAGACAGGTGCAGGTATGATGGATTGCAAAAAAGCTTTGACCGAAACTAACGGTGATTTCGAAGCGGCAATCGACTATTTAAGGAAAAAAGGTGCTAAAGTGGCCGCAAGCCGCCAGGATCGCGAATCGAACGAAGGCGTGGTTATTGCACGCACTTCTGTTGACGGTAAACGCGGTGTGATCATCGAGCTGAATTGCGAAACCGACTTCGTGGCAAAAAATGCTGAGTTTATCGCTTTTGGTAATGGTATTGCTAACAACGCTGTTGAGAGCAAACCTAAAAATATAGACGAGTTAAGCCAGTTAATGATAGACACCGAAACCAGCCGGGTTACTATTGCTAACGCTATCCTGGACAAAACCGGTAAAATCGGCGAGAAGATCGGCATTTCGAAATATGAAGTACTTGAAGGCGAGAAAGTAGTTGCCTACATCCATGGTAATTTCCGTTTGGCTGTGTTAGTTGCTTTGAGCAGTGACGTTGCCGGTTCCGAAGAAGCCGGTAAGGACGTTGCGATGCAGATAGCCGCAATGAATCCTATCGCTGTAGATAAGGACGGCGTTGACGCTACTACTATTGAGCGCGAGCTGGAGATTGCAAAAGAGCAGATACGAGCCGAAGGCAAACCGGAGGAAATGGTTGAAAAGATCGCTGCCGGCAAACTGAACAAGTTCTATAAAGATTCGACCCTGTTAAACCAGGAGTTTGTGAAGGACCCGTCGAAGAATGTTGCTCAATTCCTTTCGTCGATAGACAAGGGATTGACGGTAACGGCCTTTAAACGGGTAGCCTTAGGAGCTTAAATATTTAAATCCCCCTCGAATTACCGAGGGGGATTTTTTTTGCACATATCTTTCGTAGAGACGTGATGCATCGCGTCTCTACCGTACATTCGCATTATGATAACCGCACTGCACAACACCCGTATCGTTTCGGATGGTAAGATCACCGAAGGCAAAGCCGTTTTAATTGATGGTAAACTGATCAAAGATATTGTCGACGAGGCAGCGATACCCGTAGATGTGCAAAGGATCGACCTGCAGGGCAACTACCTTGCGCCGGGTTTTCTTGATCTGCAGTTATACGGAAGCGGCGGTCGTTTGCTGAGCATTGATACCGACGAGGCTACCCTACTTCAGATGGAAAACGATCTGCTCGACCAGGGCACGATCGGGTTTTTTCCAACCATCTCGACCAATACTGACGAGGTGATCGAACAAACCATAAAGGTTTGCCGGGATTACCGGGAAAAACGCCGGGGCAACTTTTTAGGTCTGCACCTGGAAGGCCCGTTCCTGAACCCTGTCCGCCGCGGTGCGCACAATAAGGATTTTATAAAAAGGGCTACGCTGCAGCTTGTTCAAAAATGGGTGGACATGGCTGATGGCGTGATCGCTATGATGACTATCGCGCCGGAGCTCCAGGACCAGGAAGTGATCGATTACATGCACAATGCCGGTATTATCCTGTCGTCCGGGCATAGTAACGCCACTTATGCTGAAGGTAAGGCGTTCCTGAATAAACCTATTCCGGCGGTAACACACATTTATAATGCCATGCCGCAAATGCACCACCGCGACCCGGGGTATATTCCCGCGATATTTGAAGAAAGACCATATACCAGTATCGTACCCGACGGCATCCACGTCGATTTTGTAATGGCGCGATTAGCCAAACGCGAACTAGGTGATAAGCTGTTCTTTATTACCGACTCGGTTACGGAAACGTTTCATGGGCCTTACCAGCACCGCTTTACCGGCGATCGCTACACACTGCCGGATGGGACTTTGTCGGGCTCCTGCCTTACTATGCTCAAATGTGTCGAGAACGGCGTTAAACATTTTGAAGTAAGCCTGCCCGAATCGGTGAATATGGCTTCGTTGTACCCGGCTCAGTTAGCCAAATTGAACAAGGGCAAAATTGTTGCGGGTTATGATGCCGACTTTACCGTGTTCGATAATGATTTTCAGCTCAAGGGCACCTTTATGTCTGGCGAGCGGGTGAATTGATATACCTTATGGAAAACGATGTTTTCGGCCTCATCCAAAACAACGACCTTGATGGGTTAAGAAAGGAACTGATCGCCAACCCTGGCCTGGCCAATGAAGGTGTACCGTTAACGCTGACCGGTAAATCCAACCCCGCAAAGGGTCATCCACTGCACCGGATATGCGATGCTGTATTTGCTCATAAAATTACGGACGAACAGGCGATTGAGATAGCGAAGGTATTTCTTGGATATGGCGCCAACATTGATGGGTTCATGACCAATGGCGACAATAATACCCCGCTGATAGCAGCCGCCAGCCTGCATGCCGAAAAGCTGGGTACATTTTATATTGAACATGGGGCCAATATCTGCTATGCACCCAAAAGCGATGGCGGGACAGCCCTGCACTGGGCCGCATTTTGTGGCAGGGATAGGCTGGTTGATAAGCTTATAAAGGCCGGAGCCCACATTGATCAGTTGGATACAGCCTATCACGGCTCGCCCATGGGATGGGCAATTCACGAGCTTACTTCGGACGGATCGGACAACAAGCACAATCAAATGGAGTGTATTAAACTGCTGCTGAGCGCTGGAGCAGACAAAAGCCTACTGGGCCCGGACTCTATTAAACATTTGCAAAACATAGCACAAAACGACCCGGAACTGAGAAGCCTGTTGAGTTAATTCGAAAGTCTGCTTTATAAAATTTTAACACTGAATTTAAATTAATACTTTTGACAAACTACCCTGCATGAAATATAAACGCATTCTCCTAAAGCTAAGCGGCGAATCGCTGATGGGCGATAAACAGTACGGCATCGATAACGAACAGGTTTTACAATATGCACACGATATCAAAAGCGTTTTCGACGCCGGTATCGAGGTTGCTGTAGTAGTTGGAGGCGGCAATATTTTCAGGGGACTGAGCGCTGAAAAATCCGGCATGGACCGCGCCCAGGCCGATTACATGGGCATGCTGGCCACAGTGATCAATTGTATGGCATTGCAGAATGCGCTCGAAAGCATCGGGGTTGAAACACGCTTGCAATCGGCCATCAAGATGGAGCAGATATGCGAACCTTATATCCGCCGCCGGGCCATGCACCACCTTGAATTAGGCAAGATCGTCATCTTTGGCGCCGGTACGGGTAACCCTTATTTCACTACGGATACGGCCGCATCGTTACGCGCTATTGAGATCAAAGCAGATGTGGTACTAAAAGGCACCCGTGTTGATGGCATTTACACCGCCGATCCGGAAAAAGATCCAACAGCAACCCGTTACGATCAAATCACTTTCCAGGAAGTGTTCGACAAAGGCCTGAACGTAATGGACATGACCGCCTTTACGCTTTGCCACGAAAATAAGCTGCCGATCATCGTATTCGATATGAACAAGCCGGGCAACTTTATGCGTATAGCCCAGGGTGAGCATATCGGGACGCTGGTGCGGTAGGATTAGAATCAAAAACCAGGAACCAAGACTTTGATATACTGGATGCCCTTGTCTTGAATCTTGGTTCCTCGCTCTTGATTCTAATGCCCAAACGTTTGTATCAACCCGGTATAGGTAACCCCGTTATAGACATAGAAGTCGGAAACTTTCAATACAAGCTTATTTTGACTTAGGAACGTGATCATCCCGTCCACCTTATCGGTATTGTTGTCGTTCACATGCACCAGCAAGTGCTTTCCTGTCAACTGCCAGGTAAGGCCATTTGTGGTAAGTCCGTTGGGGTCGTTGGTATCCGTGGCGGTCCCATCGGAATAGAAAGTAACATTATAGAGTAATATCGTTTTCAAAAAAGGATCATTGCCTGCAAGTACAAGCGTGGTACCATCGTCTTTGGTCAATGTTCCTCCTTTGGTATACCACTCGCCGGCCTGGACCAATATCTGTGCATCGGTCACAGGCGGCGTCGGCGCGATGGTATCGTGGCCGGAGCAAGACATAAGAAAACATAGCAAAACTATTATCATAATTTCGGTACCTGTCAATATGCGCGAGGCTCTCATCGTTGTAAATACGCTATTGATGAAACGGCAGTTGCCCGGATTTTAGAACATTTTAAACTCATAGCTTGACCATCCGGTAAGACCTTGTCATTTTAATAAAGTTAAATGATACTTTTTACTATTTTTGACAGCAAATTTTACGACAATGAGCGAACTCGTTAAAAAACAGATCACCGATGCCCGCGCTTTAATGGAAAAAGCTGTCGATCACTGCGAAGGTGAGTTGCAGAAGATACGTGCCGGCAAGGCCAATCCCAGCATGCTGGACGGTATTATGGTCGATTATTACGGTACGCCCACTCCGTTGAACCAGGTAGGAAGTGTAAACACTCCCGACGCCCGTACCATCGTGATCCAGCCCTGGGAAAAGTCGTTGCTAAACCCAATCGAGAAAGCTATTATGGATGCCAGCCTGGGCGTTAATCCCCAAAATGATGGCACCATTATCCGCATCAACATACCGCCCTTGACGGAAGAACGCCGCCGTGACTTGGTAAAGAAGGCAAATGCCGAGGCAGAAAATGGCAAGGTGGCGATCCGTAATATCCGCAAAGAGGCTAATGACAAGATCAGAAGGCTGAAATCAGAAGGGGTTTCTGAAGACGAGATGAAAACCGGCGAAGGCGAAGTTCAGAAGCTAACCGACGCTTATATCATTAAAATAGATCAGCATGCTAAAGCCAAGGAAAAAGACATCATGACAGTGTAACGACCAAAATAATGTCAAATTAAAGGGAATGAGCTATTTAGCTTATTCCCTTTTTTTATTTTTATCCCTGTTTATGAAAGTCCTTTTATCTTATTTATCCAAATACCGGTGGGTGGTTGCACTGGCCCTGGTGCTTGCGGCGCTCAACATTGGTTTTTCGTTGTGCGATCCGCTGATTACCAAATATATTATAGACAAATATATGGTGCCTGTCGATCACCAATTTCACACCTTTGATTACCGGCTTCATGGCTCGTTGGTTTTGCTTGGCTTGGCTGTCGGCGCGGCCATGGTGTCGCGTATAGCCAAAAATTTCCAGGACTATTTTACAAACATTATAACGCAGAAGGTCGGAGCTGAAATGTATGCCGACGGCCTGAAGCATTCGCTAGAGCTGCCCTTCCAGGTGTTTGAGGACCAGCGCAGCGGCGAAACCCTGGGCATTCTGCAAAAAGTTCGCCTGGATTGCGAGAAGTTCATTACGTCGTTCATCAGCGTCCTTTTTGTTAGTCTGGTAGGTATGATATTCGTGATGGTACTTGCGGTAAAGATCAGTTACCAGGTGAGCCTGGTTTACCTGGCCGCAATACCGATAATTATGCTGGTGAGCATGCTGTTGAGCCGGCAAATCAAAACCATCCAAAAGAAGATCGTTGCGCAAACGACAGCGTTGGCGGGTTCAACTACCGAATCGCTCAGGAATATCGAGCTGGTGAAGAGCCTTGGCCTGGCCAAGCAGGAGATCAGCCGCCTGAACAAAACTACCTACAGAATACTCGACCTGGAGTTGACGAAGGTAAAATACGTACGCAGTATGAGTTTTATCCAGGGGACAGTAGTGAACCTGGTGAGAAGCGTCATGGTGCTTATATTGCTGATGCTCATCTTTAAAGGCAGTCTTACTCCGGGCAGCTATTTCATGTTTTTGTTCTATTCATTTTTCCTGTTCAGCCCGTTGCAGGAACTGGGCACAGTAATACAAGCCTGGCGGGAAGCTGAAGTGTCACTTGGCAACTTCAAACAAATTCTTAGCACACCTATCGAGGCTAAGCCTGAAAACCCAATTCACCTGGATGAAATTACAAAGCTCACCTTCGATAATGTAAGCTTTAAACACCTGACAGCAAACCGCAATGCGCTTAACGACATCAGTTTTGAAGTAAATACAGGCGAAACGATCGCCTTTGTAGGACCTTCGGGCTCGGGCAAAACAACGTTGGTCAAGTTGCTGGTCGGATTGTACCAGCCATTGGAAGGCAGCATTTTTTACAATGATGTTCCGGGCAAAGCTATCGACCTTGACGAACTCCGCGAGCGCGTGGGCTTCGTTACCCAGGATACGCAGCTATTTTCTGGTTCGATACGTGAAAACCTGCTTTTTGTTCGTCCCGACGCAACTGACGAAGAATGTATGAGTGCCTTACAGCGTGCGGCTTGCCAAACTCTTTTATCGCGGGCGCCCCAGGGACTGGACACGGTGATAGGTGAAGGCGGCGTTAAAGTTTCGGGCGGCGAAAAGCAACGCCTGTCCATCGCGCGTGCGCTTTTGCGTAAACCTGATCTATTAGTATTTGACGAAGCTACCTCATCGCTTGATTCCATTACCGAGGAAGAAATTACCGAAACCATACGAGACGTATCTGTGTTAAAAGACCATATAACAATTTTGATCGCGCACCGTTTATCAACCATTATGCACGCGGATACCATTTATGTTCTTGAGAAGGGAAGAATAGTGGAATCGGGTAAACACCTCGAACTGATATTGCAAAAAGGGCTTTATTACGCGATGTGGCGTCAGCAGATAGGTGAAAAAGATACGGCCGAAACTTATTAATTTTGTGCTATGTACCTGATAACATCTGCGTTCAGCGGTACTCTTGGTTTGATCTTCCTGGCTCTCTGGGCAATATTGAGCTTTTATACCATCGTAAATATTCTGCGTACGCACACCGTTAATGAAGGCTCCAAGATCCTTTGGCTGATCGTTATTATCGTAGTGCCGATAATCGGCGCCTTGTTCTATTTGTTCTGGCGAAAGGTAAAAACGCTTTAGCGGGCGTCATCCTGTTCTGTTTCAACAGTATGAATGTCGCTTATCTTTAATGGCAGAAAACTCTTGGTCTTGAAATAGGTGAAGATCACAACGAGCATTGTAATCGTTCCGCCAAACAATACTGCAGGAATTGTACCTAGTAGTTGAGCGGCTACACCCGATTCAAAATCGCCAATCTCATTGGACGAACCAATAAACATCGAATTAACCGCCGATACCCTTCCGCGCATGTGATCGGGCGTAAGTAATTGAACAAGCGTTCCGCGAATGATCACGCTGACGCTGTCAAAAGCGCCCTGCCCAAACAGCAATACCAGGGTGAGGATAAAGCTCCTGGATAAACCAAACCCTATAATACATAAGCCAAATCCGGTAACCGCAATGAGTAAATTTCGCCAGGGCTTGTTCAGCGGCGTAAACCGCACCATCACGATCATGGTGAGGGCTGCGCCAAGCGATGAAGCCATACGCATTACCCCTAAACCTTCGGAGCCTACGTGCAATATATCCAATGCGAACACCGGCAATAATGCTACTACTCCGCCAAAAAAAACTGAAAAGAGGTCAAGTGTCATCGCGCTCACCATCATTTTGGTTTGAAACACAAAATGAATGCCTTCTTTAAGACTTTTATATACACTCTCTTTTGGCACAAATACCGCCGGGTATTCCCGCAGCATGTAAACCAGCACCAACGAGATCAGCAAAAATGTCAGGATCACTATAAAGCAGCCTGTGATCCCGCCTGCAAATGCATAAACGAATCCACCCGCAAACGGTCCTAAAATCGATGCGATCTGCCATCCCTGGGAGCTCCAGGTAGCCCCGTTGGGATACAACTCTCGCGGAATACTATTTGCATATATGGTAAATACGGCCGGCCCGAAAAAAGCGCGCGCAATGCCATTGCAAAATATCATGGCGTATAACACCGGCACTATCCACGAAGTATGAATATGGCCGCTCATACTTTTGAGCGTAACGACAAACATAACGAGCGAGGAGAACATAACGCCCGCAAAAATAAGCAGCAGCATCTTGCGCTTCTCGTATTTGTCGGCAATATAACCACCGTAAAGCGCCAGGCCGACAGCAGGTATAGCTTCACTCAGGCCTATAAAAGCCAGCGCCATTTTACTATGCGTAAGCTGGTAAATATAAAATCCCAGCACGGTAGTTTGCATCTGGTAAGCGAACGTAAAAAAGAATCGCTGCCCCAGGTAAAAGCGGAAATCCCTGTAACGCAGGGCCGCAAATGAATCGCTTTTAGGTTGACTATTTCCTTCGCCGGACACTATAATGTTTTAATGGTGATGCATTGCAATTTACAATATACTCGCAGAGGTGCAAAATTTGCGTCTCGATAGGATTTCAATTAAATCCATGCTGATCGATCAGGTAGATCAGCGATGCCATCGATGCGGCGCCCAGTTCAAGTTCGCGTTTGTTAACGTTCTCAAAAACATCGTTCGGTGTGTGATGCACATCAAAATACCGTTGTGAATCGGGTGAAAAGCCTATGAGCACCACCCCCGGCGTTTTTTCGCGAAGCGGGCCGACGTCGCTTCCTCCGCCGCCGGCGATCAGCCTGTCCGAGCCGTAAGGGGCAAAAAGTATCTTCCAGGCCGACAGGTTTTTCAGCTGATCGGCATTAAGACCTGTAAAACCGAAGCCGCGTGGCGTAAAGCCCCCCAGGTCCGATTCTATTGCCGCAATATGTTCTTCCTTATTTTGAGCGGCAAGCTCGGCATATTTTAGGCCTCCGCGGTCACCATTCTCTTCATTCATAAAAAATACCGCGCGAATAGTATTTCTTGGCTTGTAGCCCAAAGCCTTTAATACCCGTACTGCTTCCAGCGCTCCCGTCACACCCGTTCCATCGTCATGAGCGCCTTCGGCCAGGTCCCACGAATCTAGGTGGCCGCCAACGTCAATGAATTTGTTTGGATTGTCGGTGCCCGTTAGTTCTCCGACCACGTTGTAAGAAGGCACATCGGGCAATGTCCGGCAGTTTTGTTTAAAATAAAACCTTATATTTTTCTTCTTTTTAAGCAATTCGCTTAACTCGTTAGCCGCTTTGGTCGATATGGCGGCTGCAGGAATATTATTGCCATCTGGAGAGACACGCGTGGCGCCGGTATGCGGATAATTATCCAGGCTCCCAGTTAGCGAACGAACGATTACGCCGACTGCACCAAATTTAGCCGCCGCCGCCGGCCCCAGGTTACGCTGATCGCCGGCGGTACCGTAAGCACGAAGCGTCTCGATGAACCGCTCATCGAACGGGCGATTAAAGAAAACGATTTTTCCTTTTATCGCGCGTTCACCCAGTGAATCCAGTTGCTTCAAGCTATGTAACTCTATCACATCGGCGGTCAATCCGTCCTTCGGTGTCGCGACTGACATACCCAGGGCGCAAATAGCCACCGGTATTCTTTTCTTGCCATCGACAATATATGCTTCTTCCTTTGCTCCCCGAACCCAGTGCGGCACCATTACCTCCTGCAGAAAAACATGATCAAACCCATAACTTTCCATCATTTTTTTACCCCATTCTACTGCCTTTTGCGCGTTTGGCGACCCGCTGAGGCGCTGTCCAATATTTTTGCACAGGTAATGTAAATTTTCATAGCACTGCCCGTTAACCAACTCTTCGTCATATATCTTGCGAAGCATCAACGAATCCTGGGCCATAGCTGGAGCCGCTATACAGATAAATAGTAAAATGATGGTAATTTTTAATTTCATTGTGAGAGGATTGCTTTTAAACAAAAGTAATATTTTGAGTAGGCTGGATACCGGCAGCTAATGGGTTTGAATAAAAGTGACAATATTGTTACGAAATTTTATCCCAGCTTAGTCCCTCTTCTTTCGACTTAAAAGCAAGATGTAAAACCTGGTGCTCAGGCAGCGCCAACTGCGGGTCGCGGGTAAATATTTCTTCAACAATGGTCCTCGCCAAAAGTAGCAACTGCTGATCGGCCACCAAATCTGCTACTTTCAGATCCATAACGCCGCTTTGCTGTGTACCGTCCAGGTTGCCGGGCCCACGCAATTGCAGGTCGATCTCGGATATCTCAAAGCCGTTATTCGTCTTTACCATCGTATCGATCCTGATCCGGCCATCGTGGCTAAGCTTATGCGTGGTCATCAAAATACAAAATGACTGCTCGGCGCCGCGGCCCACGCGCCCGCGCAACTGGTGTAATTGCGAAAGGCCAAACCGTTCGGCATTTTCGATGATCATCACCGACGCATTTGGTATATTTACGCCAACCTCAATCACCGTAGTAGCCACCATAATTTGGGTTTCGCCCTTTACAAAACGCTGCATCTCAAAATCCTTATCCTTCGCAGCCATTTTGCCGTGTACTATACTGATGTGGTAGTCGGGCAGCGGAAATTCGCGCCGCATTACTTCAATGCCGTCCTCCAGGTTTTTCAGGTCGAGCTTTTCACTCTCCTGGATCAACGGATACACTACATAAA
Organism: Mucilaginibacter sp.; assembly: GCA_035545315.1. Taxonomy (GTDB): domain Bacteria; phylum Bacteroidota; class Bacteroidia; order Sphingobacteriales; family Sphingobacteriaceae; genus Mucilaginibacter. The sequence goes on from DASZYQ010000015.1 coordinate 34,269, forward strand.
TTTGCCTGCCTTTAGCAATCTCCTGCTTCATAAAGCCAAACATCCGCAGGCGCTGATTTTCGTAGAAGTGAATAGTTTCGATAGGTTTCCGGCCAGCTGGCAATTCATCGATAACCGACGTATCAAGGTCGCCATAAAGCGTCATAGCCAGTGTACGCGGGATAGGTGTAGCAGTCATAACCAAAACATGCGGGGGTATATTATTCTTTCGCCACAACCTGGAGCGTTGCTCAACTCCAAAGCGATGCTGTTCATCGATCACCACAAAACCTAAATTCTGAAATTGCACTGTATCCTCGATCAACGCGTGTGTACCGATCAGTATTTTCAATTCGCCGCTCTCGAGCCGTGCATGTATCGGTTTCCGGTTTCGCTTGGGAGTGGAGCCTGTGAGTAAGTCAACGCTTACAAAGTCATCGCCGACCAGGCTTTTCACCGTTTGATAATGCTGATTGGCCAATATTTCAGTCGGGGCCATCATACACGCCTGGAAACCATTGTCAATAGCTATCAGCATACTCATCAGTGCTACGGCAGTCTTCCCGCTGCCTACATCACCCTGCAGCAAGCGGTTCATCTGCACGCCGCGCTGTGTATCCTGGCGTATTTCCTTCAGTACGCGTTTTTGCGCATTGGTCAGCTCAAATGGCAGCTTTTTATAGTAAAACTCATTAAAATAATGCCCGACGTTTTCAAAAATATGACCCTTGTATTTCTGAACTCTAAGTGCCTTGTTTCGCAAAAGCTTAAGCTGGACCAGGAACAATTCTTCAAATTTCAGCCGGTGCTGCGCCTCATTAAGCGCTGCTGCGTCGGTGGGAAAGTGTATATTCTTATAGGCATCGGCCCTGCCTACCAATTTGTATTTGTTCAAAATATATTGCGGCAGGTTTTCCTGGATTTCGCTGCTGTACAGATCGAGCAGTAAGGCGACCAATTTTTGAATGCCTTTACTGTCGAGGGAAAACTGTTTCAGCTTTTCTGTCGAGCTGTATGCAGGCTGTAAAGTAAGATTGCCCTTTTGTTTTAGCGCCCCCGGCGAATACAACTCCAGCTCGGGATGGGCCATCTGGGGTTTCCCATTAAATATGCCCGGTTTGCCAAATAGGATATACACCTTCCCAACCGTTAAATACTTTTCGATCCAACGTACGCCCTGGAACCAAACCAACTCCATAACGCCGGTTTCGTCCTTAGCCCGGGCTACAAGCCTTTTAGTATGTTTTTCACCAATTACTTCTTTAGCGGTTATACGCGCCAATACCTGCACATACGGCAGTTCCGGGTCGATATCGCGCACTTTGTAAAACCTGGTACGATCGATATGTTTATAAGGAAAATGGCGCAGAAGATCTTCAAACGTCGCTATGCCGAGTTCTTTTTTCAGGACGTCCGCTTTGGCTAAACCGACACCCTTTAAGTACTCAATCGGAGTTTGAAATATCTGGCGGTCCAAGTGAGTAGTTTAGCTCTTTATAGCGATCACTGAAATTTCGACGTTGACATTTTTAGGCAGAGCGGCAACCTGCACCGTTTCGCGGGCCGGGAAGTTATCGGTAAAGTAGGTGCCATAAACCTCGTTAACCTGCCCAAAAGTTTGCATGTCCGTAAGAAATATTGTGGTCTTAACAATATTTCGGAAGTCAAGACCAGCCGCCATCAGTATTGCGCCGATATTTTCCATGACCTGGTTTGCTTCGGCCTTGATGTCGCCCGATACAATTTCGCCAGTTGCAGGATTAGCAGGTATCTGGCCCGATACAAATAGAAAACTTCCGGTGTCTACCGCCTGACTATACGGCCCTATAGGAGCAGGGGCGTTATTGGTATTGATTATCTTTTTCATATCCTTCACTATTTATTATTTGCCGGTCGGCCTTATTTCTTCAGAATCAACCAGTCGATCAATTTCCAGATGATCCCTGCAAGAAACATTAGGATAGCTATCGTATTGATAGCATGCATCACTTTCAAATTAAAATTTGTCGGCCTGTTTGGGTCTTTCTTCCGGAAAAAGTACATATACAAATTTATAAAAAAAGAAAGCTCCCCGGCAACCGGGGAGCTTTTGACCTTATAGTTGAACTATAGGATATTATTTTTGTTTGAACTCAACGCGGCGGTTTAATATACGGCCGGCTTCAGTTGAGTTGTCAGCTATCGGATGAGTTTCACCGAATGCTTTCACTTTGATTCGTTTAGAGTCAACGCCTGAGTTAACCAGGTAAGTTTTAACCGAGTTAGCACGATCACGTGACAAACGCATGTTGTGAGCAGCAGTACCTTCAGATGAAGCGAAGCCGTCCAATTCGATCTTCTTATCTGCATTTGCACGCAAATCCTGTGAAGTCAGATCCAGGCTCGGATAAGAAGAAGTCCTCAGTACCGAACTATCAAATTCGAACTGAATGTTAGAATAAGCCTGAGCAGGTGCTTCAACAGGTTTCCTCATGAACAATGAAGTATCGATCTTCGGGAAGTTGATCGGGCAACCAGAACCGTCAACAACAGTACCGGCAGGAGTGTTCGGGCACTTGTCGAACTGGTCGGCAACACCATCACCGTCAGAGTCTTTCTTCAAGTCGTTGATAGCGTTTTCAACGTTACCTACACGACCTTTCAGGGCTTCAACTTCCTGGCGAAGAGCTGCGTCATACAACTCGTCGTACATCATAGCCACAGGATTTACCCAATCCAGATTCGGTTTTGATTTCGGACCAAAGGTGTATTCTAAACCGGCATAACCGTAAGAATATTTGTTGTTAGCAGGATACTTGGTTGAATTTACGCCTTCGAAATTGAAACCGTCGATGAAGTTTTCGGTGTAACCAACATTCAGTGCAAGCGCATCGCTCAGTTTAAATTTAACGCCGGCGCCAACAGGCAGAACAAGTTCATGTACATACTTTCCGGTATGATCTTTGCCGGCTACCGGTGGGTTACCCCAGTCAAAAACGGTCCCGTCAGCAAAGGTAACTTTTGGTGTATACATAATTAAGCCTGCGCCACCGTTAACGTAAAAGTTCACGGCATTAGTGCGATGCAGGAAGCTCAGTGATCCGACATTGATGACACCACTTAAGCTACCAGACCAAAAATTGGTAGAAAACTGGGTAGCCGTCTTGTTGAAGGAAATGTCATAAGTATTGCCTGACCCTTTCACCTGGCCGCCGTGTACATCAAGCTGCAGGCCAAAAGCATGCGATAGCTGATCCCTAAGGCTTACACCATAGCCTAAATCTAATTGAGTTCCGGTGAACTGATTTACGCCGCCCGTAAATACCGAGGGGCTGGTAACACCGACGTTTAAGCCAACACTCCATGTGTTGTATTGCTTTAAGCCGCCAAATACCTTGGCGGTTCCGGCAGACGTTTTAGCAGAATCGGTCGTAGCCGTTTGCGCCTGGCTCAAACCAAAAGCAAGCAACGTCACGAACGATAAAGCGACTGTTTTCTTGATTGTAGAGTAGTTCATAGTTTTAAGATTAAACAATTTAATTGTGATTTTTTTCCAAAATTAGTAATTATGTTTGAATTGATTACCAAACATTGTTCCAATTTTTACAATAAATAATACAAAGAAATGGAAAAAATTGTTTTATAAAAATTAACAATCCCAATATTAATGAAATACCTACCTATAAGTAATACATTATTTACTCTAAATAGAAAAAATTTCGTTTCGCGAATAAAACCTAACTCCCTGGCACTCTTTCACGCCAATGATGAGTTTCCGAAAAATGGTGACCAGACCTTTCCGTTCAAGCAAAATGCCGACTTTTTTTACCTGACCGGCATCGACCAGGAGCAAAGTATTTTGATTTTATATCCCGATTGTCCTAATCCGCTATACAGGGAAGTCCTGTTTTTAAGACAAACAAATGAGCATATAGCTATATGGGAGGGCCATAAATATACCAGGGAAGAAGCGAAATCGGTATCAGGGATTGACAGCGTTTACTGGCTGCAGGAATATGATACTATTTTGCATAGTATTATTAACTACGCGGAAAATATATATATAAACACGAATGAGAACGATCGTTACAGCCATTCCGTTCCGTACCGCGATATACGTATGCTTGAGCAGCTGCGGCTGAAATACCCCTTGCATCATTACGAGCGCTCGGCTCCAATTATGCGCGACTTACGCGCTATTAAATCGGATATCGAAATAGAATTAACCAAAAAGGCATGTGAAATAACACGCGATGGTTTTATACGCGTGCTCAGGTTCGTAAAGCCCGGGGTTACCGAATATGAGATAGAAGCTGAATTTACACACGAGTTTTTACGCCAGCGATCAGCCGGGAACGCGTACAGCCCGATCATTGCGTCAGGATCCAATGCTAACATACTGCACTATATCGATAATAACCAGGTTTGTAAAGAGGGCGATGTGCTGCTTTTGGATGTAGGCGCGGAATATGCCAATTACAATGCCGACATGACGCGCTCCATACCCGTGAACGGTCGTTTTACCCGGCGCCAACGCGAAGTTTATGATGCGGTTTTACGCGTAATGAAGGTAGCAAGGTCGCTGATACAAGCCGGTACTTTCTTATCCGACTATCATGAAGAGGTTGGAAAAATGATGACAAGTGAGCTTATCGGTCTCAAATTGCTCGATAAGGCCGCTGTTGAGAAACAGGATTCTAAAATGCCGCTTTATAAAAAATACTTTATGCACGGTACCTCACACCATCTTGGTCTTGATGTGCACGATTTTGCAAGCCGCTATAAACCTTTTGAAGTTGGAAACATTCTTACCTGCGAACCAGGTATTTACATTCCTGAAGAAGGCTTGGGTATTCGGCTTGAAAACGATATCCTGATCACAACAGACGGCAATGTGGACCTGATGGCCGATATTCCTTTGGAGGCTGAGCACATAGAGGAGATCATGAATTCCTGAATATCTGATTCGAATGTTCAATTTCTAATTTGCCCGTATCAACTTATTGGTAAAATTTTTCAATAAAGCTGTATAGGTTAAAGCCGGGCGTATCCATAGCTTCGGCGATGGTTTGTTGCAATTTAGCGCGGTTAACGCCGGCCATACGCCTTTGCCGGATGAGTTTGTAGGCCTTTTCGGCCAATAAAAATTCCTTCCGGTCGTTTTTTGATGACTGCTGATGTCTAATGAATTCGGCAATTTCCGCGATGCCTGTATTTTGCGAGGCTATCGTTTTAAAAACAGGAACCTGTTTGCCTTTTTGCTGAACCATTTTTTTGAGGTTGTTGGCAAAAATATCGGCACCTTCCCTGTCGGCTTTGTTAACAACAAAGGCATCAGCTATTTCCATCATACCCGATTTGAGGGTTTGGATCTCGTCACCGCCTTCAGGAACCAGCACTACCAGCGTTATATCGGCCAGGCCTGCTATTTCCACTTCCGATTGGCCCACGCCCACGGTCTCTATCAACACGTAATCAAAACCTGCCGCCCGGAGCACGTCGGTCATCTCAATGGCTTTTGCCGAAAGGCCTCCCAACGATCCCCTTGTCGCCAGCGAGCGGATAAACACATTGGGATGATTAAAATGACCGGCCATCCTGATCCTGTCGCCAAGCAGCGAGCCAAAATTGAACGGGGACGTGGGGTCTACGGCTAGCACAGCGACTTTATTATTATCGGAAGCCAACTCGCTTATCAGCGCATTCACCAAGGTGCTTTTACCCGCCCCCGGCGGACCTGTGATGCCTATGACCGGTACATTTTTTTTAAAATGCAGCCCTTTTAACAGATCGGCAGAGCCAGGCAGATCGTTTTCGACGATTGTCAGCGCCCGGGCCAGCATTCTGAAGCTGGTGTGCGGGGTTATATCCGTTGAATGGCTGGCCGGCATGTTGAACAGGTCAAAATAACGAAAATTTTTGAAGCGGGGCGCAATCGTAAAACAACGCTCCTAATCTACATAAGTGAAAGGCTTCCCCTATATTTGCATCGCCGAAAAACCCGGCTTAGCAACAAACATGAAGGTAGCGGGCTTTACATTTATCAGGAACGCCGTTAAAAATGATTACCCTGTAGTAGAGGCCATTACCTCCATACTACCGCTATGTGACGAATTTATTGTGGCGCTGGGCAATTCGGAAGACGATACCGCCAAACTGATAGAAGGCATCAATTCGCCGAAAATAAGGATCGTCAATACGGTTTGGGACGACACGCTGCGTGCCGGCGGCGAAGTATTTGCCAGAGAAACCGATAAAGCTTTCGCGGCTATCTCACCCGATGCGGATTGGGCATTTTACATCCAGGGAGACGAGTGTGTGCACGAAAAATACCTGCCCCTCATAAAAAAGGAAATGGAGGATAACCTCAACGACGACGCGGTGGAAGGCCTTTTATTTAAATATCTGCATTTCTATGGCTCGTACGACTATTACGGGCACTCGAGGCGGTGGTATCGGCGCGAGATCAGGGTGCTGCGTAATAAAAAGGGCGTACACTCCTATCGTGACGCGCAGGGGTTCAGGATCGATGGTCGTAAGCTTCATGTAAAGCTGATCGATGCATATATTTACCACTATGGCTGGGTAAAACCGCCGCATGGGCTAAAAAACAAGATCAGGAATTTTAACCAGTTTTATCATGACGACGACTGGATTTCGGAAAATCTGCCCGAAACATTTGAGTTCGATTATAAAAATGCTGACAGGTTGATCGCGTTTACCGATACGCACCCGGCGGTAATGCAAAAACGAATAGCCGCAACAAACTGGAAACTCGACCTCGATCTTAAAACATTGCATAAAAAAATGACCTTCAGACGAAAAGCGCTGCAAAAGATAGAAGACCTGACCGGTTGGCGGGTAAGTGAGTACAGGAATTACAAGATCGTTAAATAGTCTGCAAGGAATGTCAAAACCATCGGTATTAGTTACGTTCGACTCGATGAAAAACCCCAATTCGGGTTATTTTTCCTTTGGTAAGGGATTGGGCGACGCGCTGATAAGGCAAAACAACGGCAGATATAATCTTAAATATTATTTGTTCCGTAATACTATTTATCAATTCAATAATAAGGTAGATATTATTTATTTATCGCCGCTCCATAAGATACTTTTCCCGGAACGTAACAATTTCGATGTGCTGCACCTTACCGATCAAACCTGTCGCCTGGCGCCAGCTAAAGTGAACGCAAAAAAGGTCATGACCATTCATGACATGAACAAGGTCCACCTCAAATTCAGCCGGCCGCACCGTATTAAGGTGTATGTTGAAAAGCTAAGGCGCAAGATCGCACAATGCGACAGGATCGTTACGATATCCAAATTCGTGGCCAATGACGTACTACATTATTTCCCCGAAGCGGCGGATAAATTGCGGGTGATCTATAACGGGGCGGATAAATTAGTAGTTCCCCAGGAGCACTCCCCCGTTACCACGCCACGGAAAGCTTTCCTGTTTACGATAGGATTATTGTCGGTGCAAAAAGGCTTTCATTTACTGCCTGCCTTGCTGAAGGATAACGATTATGAGCTGATAATTTCTGGCATCGAAACGCCGCACAAACAAAAAATATTGGACGAAGCCGCCACGTATAATTGCCTGGACAGGGTGCATATTACGGGGCCGGTAAGCGATAATGATAAAGCCTGGTATTATAAGCATTGCAGCGCGTTTGTGTTCCCGTCCATTGCCGAAGGGTTTGGGTTGCCCGTGATCGAGGCGATGTATTTTGGCAAACCCGTATTCTTGTCGAAATTCACTTCGCTGCCTGAAGTCGGCGGTGATGCGGCTTATTATTTTGATAATTTCGAGCCAGGTCATATGCAGCACGTGTTCGCGGAAGGCATGCAAGATTTTACCGAACGTAACCGCGCTGCCGAAAGTATGGCACAGGCGGCAAAGTTTTCGTGGGATATTTGCGCGGCCCAATACCTCGACTTATATAATGAGTGCCTGCAATAACCTGCGGGGCCGGCGTAACTGTAAAAGAACATGTTAAAAAAGGCAGCGATCATCATACCTTTTTACCGTAGCACCGTGTCGGACTACGAAAAGATCGCTTTGCAACAGTGCGGAAAAATGCTGCATGCCCATACCAAAATTGCCATTAAACCTGCTGGATTAACTTTGCCCGATGAAGCAAAGCTGGTTAACTTTTCCGAAACCGTAACTTTTGACGACGATTATTTTAAGGGGGTGGAAGGCTATAACAGGCTGATGCTTTCGTCAGAATTTTACGGACGATTTTTAGACTACGAATATATTCTTGTCTACCAGATGGATTGCTTTGTATTTAAGGACGAATTGAATTACTGGTGTACACAGGATTGGGACTACATTGGCGCGCCGTGGATAAAAAAAACCTACCACAAAAATGCGTTGGAATTGGCGCTTCTGAAGATAAAACGATATTTCGCCACCAGGTTCAACAAAACAGAAGCCGGTATGCCCAACCAGTACCGGCTTGAAAACAAGGTGGGCAACGGCGGTTTCTCGCTGCGGCGGGTTGAGAAATTTTACAATATATGCATCCTGATGAAGCCGGTGATCGATTTTTATCTTTCCCAGGCGATCCATTGGTATAACGAAGATGTTTTCTGGAGCATTGAAGTGAACCGGCAGCAAAATGTCTTGAATATACCCGATTATCAGGCAGGCCTGCGGTTTGCATTCGAAACGCCGCCATTAGAAAATAGTCTGCTCAACGAAAAAAATATACCGTTCGGTTGCCACGACTGGGACCACTTCGCCGATTACTGGCGGCCGGTATTTAAAAATTATGGATACGATATTTAATGAAAGAAGCGCCGCTGGTTTCAATTGCATTGTGCACTTATAACGGCTCGGCCCATTTAGCCGAACAGTTGGATACGCTCGTTAATCAAACTTATCCAAATATTGAAATTGTCGCGGTCGACGACCGCTCGACCGACGGTACATTTGCTATACTGCAGAGTTATGCCGCAAGGTATCCGCAGATCAAAACGCACCAAAATGAAACCAATCTTGGCTTTACCGCAAATTATCAGAAGGCCCTGGGCCTCTGCAAAGGCGACTTGATCGCTCTGTGCGACCAGGACGATGTATGGGACCTGCACAAGATCGAACTTCAGGTTGCAGCGATAAACGATAATATGCTGATTTACCACGACTCGGAGTTTATTCACGAGGACGGCACACCGATGAACAGGAAAATGTCGGATATCCGTAACTTTTACCGGGGTGGCAATCCCGAGCCGTTTCTATTTGACAATTGCGTGTCGGGCCATGCGATCCTGATGAAAAAGAAGCTGCTGGATGCCGCCCTACCCTTTGATAAGCGCTTTTTTCATGATTGGTGGCTGGCTTATGTGGCCACTAACCTGGGTACGATCGATTTTTTACCCCAATGCCTGGTCAAATATCGCCAGCACGATAAAAGCGAAACCAACATTTTAAAGCGTGAAAGGGAAAACGACCCGAATGACCTGCCGCCGATTGAAAAATACAAGTTCAGGACAGAATGGTTAGGATACTGCGCCCGCTTCGAAAGGAATAAGTACCCCCAACTGGTAAAAAAAGTGTACGAGATCTATAAAAAACGCGAGGAACATTTTGTAGTTCTTTCCTTAGGCAGGCTGCTATTTACCCATCCCGACCTGCTGGCAATTAGTATTAAGAAAGGCTTGAGCAAATTGAATGTTATCAGAAAAGAAATGAGGGGCATCAGCATCAAATAACCCCCGCTATACATTGAAAGAAAAGTTATTAACTAAAACAAAAAGAATGTTTATAACTTTACTTCCGTTAGCCCGTATAATTTATAATTTTCGCGTCCGTTAAAGAATTGTGTCCAAGAATATGCGATCAGCTATAAAATATTTAATTCCCCTCTCCGTGCCGCTTTTTTTGACAGCGTGCGGCACCAACAGCGCTCATCCACGAACCCCTGTTACCGAATATACCAAGGCTTTCAACCCTGCCGCGTTATTGGTTTACGATCCCAAAAAGGAAGACAGGAAAATAGATGAATTTTTCCATAAACTGCATCAAAAAAGCGGCTTCAACGGCGACATACTTGTAGCGAAAGACGGGAAAATATTATACGAGAACGCCCTGGGCTGGGCCAACCACCTGACGCGGGATAGCCTGAAAATCAATTCGCAGTTTCAACTGGCTTCGGTTACCAAAACCATGACGTCGACCGCGATATTGCAGTTGTGGGAACGCGGTAAATTAAAACTCGACCAGGATGTGAAGGATTTCTTTCCAAATTTCCCCTACGACGGCATTACCATCAGGCTGCTGCTTACGCATCGTTCGGGCATGATGAACTATGTATATTTTATCGACGACCTGTACCGTAAAAATCACTGGAGTGAAAAGAAAGGGCTCACCAATTTCCAGGTAATGGATACGATAGCCAAATATAAACCGCATCCGTTCAACAAGCCTAATAAGCGCTTTTTGTATAATAACTCGAACTTTATGGTGCTGGGCTCGATCATCGAGAAAGTGAGCGGCGAAAGTTATGCCCAATACATGCAGGACAATGTGTTTAAGCCGGCCGGTATGACACATACCGCCGTATATTCAAAAGCCGTATATGATAAGATACCGGTTGATGTGATCGGCCACGACCGTAACAGTTGGCGTTATTCGGTTGTCCCCAATGTGCTCGACGGTCCGGTTGGCGATAAAGGCATATACAGCACCGTAGGTGATTTATACCTGTTCGACCAGGCCTTGCGCTCAGGCCGCCTCATTAAACCTGCTACCCAGGACTCCGCATATACCGACCGCAACCCCATGCTGCGCGGCCATTTCAACTATGGCTACGGCTGGCGTTTGTTCGATGGCCCCAATGAAAAAGTAGTTTACCACACCGGCTGGTGGCACGGTTTCAGGCATATTTTTGTACGCGATTTGAATAATGACGTGACCATTGTTCTGCTCGGTAATCTCTGCAACGGAAGCCTGCTGCACCTGGATGACCTTTTCAAAATGGAAGGCGTGCCCGTTATCCGCAAAGGCGCCTATAACGGTACGGGTGAAACCTCTGACGATTAATTTTGTTGGAAAGTTGTAAGGTTGAAATATTTTAAAGTTGAACTACGTTTTAGCTAATTTTGTTCCGCCAACAAATAGGCAATATTACAACTTTTCAACTTTCAAACATTACAAGAAAAAGAAATGCTCGACAAACTATTCGAAGCCAAACAAAAAGCAGAAGAGGTAAAGAAACGCTTAGACGGCCTTACTGTTTCGGGTAGTGCCGAGGGAGGCAAGATCAGCGTTACGGCTAACGGTAATAAAGTAATACAATCCATTTCCATCGACGAAGAATTTTTGAAATCGGTTGATAAAGAAGAGCTGGAAGAATTGCTTATTATCGCCGCAAACCGGGCATTGGAACAAGCCGAAAACCTGCACCAAAGCGAGATGGCTGCCCTGAGCCGCGACATGCTCGGCGGCATGGGCGGATTAGGCAATTTGTTCGGGAAGTGATTTTTGTTGGAAAGTTGTAATGTTTTTGATATTAGTTTAATATAACTTTTCAAGCTTATAACTTTCCAACATTACAACAAAATACCGCACTATGAAATTCACCTATTACGGCCACGCGGCTTTCGAATTGGAAACCGGCGGCAAAAAACTACTGTTCGACCCATTTATTTCGCATAACGAGTTGGCGAAACACATCGATATCAACAGCCTGAAACCGGATTACATCCTGCTTTCGCACGGGCATGGCGACCATGTGGCCGACCTTTTCACCATCCAGAAAAATAGCGGCGCCAAAGTGATCTGTATTGCCGAAATAGCCGGCTGGCTGGGCGGAAAGGGCATCCCGGATGCACACGGCATGAACATTGGCGGAGGCTTTAACTTCGATTTCGGGCGGGTAAAGATGGTTAACGCCATTCACTCCAGTTCCATGCCCGATGGTTCGTACGGCGGCAACCCGGCCGGATACGTGATCTATGCCGAAGGAAAGAATATCTACTTTGCAGGCGACACTGCGCTTACCTACGATATGAAATTATTGGCCGACGAAAACCTGGATTGGGCCATCTTACCTATCGGCGATAATTATACCATGGGAGCCGGTGATGCGATCAAGGCATGCGGGTTTATCAATTGCAGAAATGTGGTCGGGGTACATTACGATACCTTTCCGCCTATCAGGATCGATAAGGCCGCGGTGGCGGAGAAATTCAAAAATGCGGGGTTAAACCTGCAACTGCCCCCTATCGGCGGGTGCCTGGAACTCTAACAAAAAAGCCCCCGGAGTTCCGGGGGCTTTTTTGTTGCAAACCACTTAATTTTGAGGCGGTTTTGCGGTGGTGTCAGCCACTTTTTTCTTCTTAATCTTCATCTTATTCGGTTTCTTCTTCACCTTCACTTTTGTGGTATCTGACGCTGCCTTTACCGTAGTAAGGGCTGAAGCGGTAGTGCCGAAGCAAACGGCCGCCAGCGCGATCATTGCCAATGCTTTTTTCATGGTTTTAAAATTTTGGTTTGAATGTAATAACAATCCAAAAGACAATTGTTTTTAAAACCTTACCAAAGGTTCAGAGCTTTTTGGCTGTTGTGTCGCGCTGCTTTTTCTTTACCAGTTTTTTTCGGCTTTTTTTCATTTTTACGGTGTCCGTGGGCTTACCCATCTGCGCAAATACCGGCGCAGCCGCTCCAAAACCCAATCCTGCTATCGCCAGCAATGCAATCGTCTTTTTCATATCCGCCGTTAATCAGATTGTTGTGCCGTGCGGGATAATCGCGCGTTTTTTAATCACGACGATACCGTCCTGAACGGTATGTGTTCCATAGTCGCCGTCCTCTAGCTTTTTCGGCCCGCAGTTTATCTTCACATCATCGCCTATGTAGGTGTTCTTGTCGATGATCGCGTTTTTGATGCAGCACCGGTCGCCGATGCCCATTATGGGCGAATCGCTGGCGTGCGCCTCGTCAATCTGGTCGAGCGTCTGGTAGTTGTCGTTACCCATCACGTAGCAATTCTCGATTATCGTGTCGTGCCCGATGCGCGTGCGTATGCCTATGACCGACCGGTAAATGTGACTGGCATTGACAATACATCCGTCAGCAACAATCGTCTTTTCAAGATGTGTTCCGGATATTTTCGACGGCGGCAGCATGCGTGCGCGGGTGTATATGGAATTTTCGCCGAAAAGATTAAATTTCGGTATATCGTCTGTCAAACCCAAATTAGCTTCAAAGAACGAGGGGATCGTACCGATGTCGGTCCAATAGCCTTCATACTGGTAACTCACCACGCGGTGGGTACTGATCGAATCGGGGATGATCTCCTTGCCAAAATCGGTTCGTTCGTTTCCCGTAAGCAACTCGTACAAAGTTTTACGGTTGAAAATATAGATACCCATGGATGCGAGATATATCCTTCCCTCGGCTTCCATTTCGGGGCTTACGTCCGATGCCCAACTTTCAAAATCTTTCTTCGGCTTTTCGATGAATGAGGTGATGATACCATTATCGTCGGTTTTCAGGATGCCGAAACCGGGCACATCATTGGCATGGACCGGTATCGTGGCTATAGATATCTCAGCATTGCACCTGATGTGATTGTCGATCATATCCTGGAAATCCATCTGGTATAACTGGTCGCCCGAAAGGATGAGCACATATTCAAATTCGTGCACCGCCAGGTGGTGCAGGCTCTGTCTTACGGCATCGGCCGTTCCCTGGAACCATGCCACGCTCGAAGGCGTTTGCTCAGCCGCCAAAATATCAACAAAAGCCGTGCTGAACGTACTGAAATGATACGTGTTTTTGATGTGTTTATTCAGTGACGCCGAATTGAACTGGGTGAGCACATAGATACGCGTAATATCCGAATGCAGGCAGTTTGAGATCGGAATGTCGACAAGGCGGTATTTGCCGCCAATCGGAACGGCGGGTTTCGACCGTGTTGCGGTGAGGGGTGATAAGCGGCTGCCCTGGCCGCCGCCAAGCACGATGCTGATTACTTTTGATGTCATATAACGGGTTTTAAACTCTCATATAAATTTATGTATTCTTTAGCCGAGCGATCCCATGAAAAATCGAGCGCCATCATGCGCTTGCGCAGCAGCTGCAACAATGGCGCATTAGCGTAAACTTCCAGCGCGCGCCCTACCGCATGCACAATATCAGCCGCACTGGCCTGGATAAAACGTATCCCATATCCGCCTTCGTCGCCAAAATCGACTACCGTATCTTTCAATCCGCCGGTAACGCGTACAACAGGCACCGTACCATAGCGCAACGCATACAACTGGTTTAGGCCGCAGGGCTCCACGCGCGACGGCATGAGTAAAAAGTCAGAGCCTGCATATACCTGGTGCGCCAGCGGTTCGTCGTAACCGATAAACACGTTGCACTGATCCGGGAATTCATGGTGCAAGGCCAGCAACTCGGCCTGCGTATCTTTTTCGCCTGCGCCCAATATCACAAAATTCACTTTTCCGGGATTAGCCAGTATGCTCCGCCTGATCGCACCGGGCAACAGATCGGCGCCTTTTTCGCCCACCAGCCGCCCGATAAACGATATCAGCGGCCTGTCAACCGCAAGTTCGAAGCGGGCACACAGCGCTTCTTTGTTTTTCGTCTTGCCCGCAGCTAACTGGCGCAGCGAATAGTTGTCGGCTATCATCGCATCTGTCTTCGGATTCCAGACGGAAGTATCGATGCCGTTGATAATGCCAAAACCTTTGGCGCGCTCCATATAAAACAGATATTCCAGGCCGTTGGACCGGTAGGTAAGCTCTTCTAAATAAGTGGGCGAAACAGCGGTATATTTCCAGCAGCACTTTACCCCGGCCGCGAGCGGATTGATGGCGCCGTTCCAGTCAAGCAGACCGGTTTTGCTCATGTCGATCTCGGGCAGCAGCGATAGCTTGCCCCAATTGAAAGCACCATGGTATTGGCCGTTATGGATGGTCAGTATGGTCGGTATTGTGGCCAGCCGGTGGTAAAGCCGTGAATGATAAAGCAGAAATGGCACCAGCCCGGTGTGATGATCGTGGCAATGGATCAGGTCGGGCGACTGGTGCGACCAGTTGATCCAGTCGAGGAACGCGATCTGGAAAGCGATGAACTGCTCGGTCTCATCCGGGTAGCTGTATACATTTTCCCTGTCGAGCAGGCCGGGTATCTTTATAAGGTACAATTCAAAGCCCAGTTTGTCGGTTTTTTCCTTCAGCACCTCGAAATAAAACCTATGGGTACCTAATAGCGACGAGGCGTCAAAAACGACCTCCCATTCATTTTCCTGTACAAATTTGCGTTCGTAAAAAGGCATAACCACCGAAGCCTGCAGGCCCAGTTGGTTCTGGTATTTGGGTAAAGCCCCGACCACATCGGCCAGACCGCCTACTTTGGCAACTGGATAACACTCGGCGCTTAGGTGAAAAACTTTCATTGCAGACGATAATCGGTTCAATTTAAGCAAGAATTGCTTAATTAAACAACTCTGCGGTATTATATTCTGTTTAAAAAATTAATTTTTATTATTTGTTTAGCTGCGAGGGCGCTAATTTTTAAAAATACAAGGCGCGAACGGTCTTTATTGCGAAATCGATATTTTACACGTAGTAATTAACATCGTTTTTGCGAAAGTTGCAATTCAGCGCAGGTAACCGGTGAAAGAAAATGTCCCGGAGATTATTGTCCGGGACATCGTTGATCTGCCATTTTATATCGGCTTTTATTGCTGACCTGACATCGGTTTGCCGATCAGGTTCATAAACTGGTCGAGTTTTGGCGTGATGATGATCTCAGTACGACGGTTCAGCGACTTGCCTTGGGCAGTGCTATTGTCAGCAACCGGGTTGTACTCGCCGCGGCCGCCTGCGGTCATGCGTTTAGGGTCCACGTTGTAGGTATTCTGCAGGGCCTGCACCACCGACGAAGCCCGCAAGGCGCTCAGGTCCCAATTGTTGCGGATATTAACCTGCGAAATCGGCACATTGTCGGTATTACCCTCTATCAGCACATCGTAGTTCGAATAGTCGTTGATGATCTTCGCTATCTTGCTTAATGTTTGGCCCGCTTTATCGGAGATCTGGTAACTACCCGATTTGTACAACATATTGTCCGACAAGGAGATGTAAACCACGCCCTTTAATACCTTCACATCGACATCATTCTTTTCATCGGCTGTGAGCGAGCGCGTCAGGTTATTGGTCAGCACCATATTCAGCGAGTCGCTCTTGTTTTTCAGGTCGATCAGGTGCTTGATATATTGGTCCGAAGCCCTGATCTGGTCGGCCAGCTTGGCTACGTTTACGTTGCCCTGGTTGTTGCCTGCCAGGCACTTGTCGAGCGCGGCCTGCAGCGCGGCAGCGTTAGTTTTGGCTTGATCGATCTGGCTTTGCAGGTTTTGAACCTGGTTTTGCGATACCGCTAGCTCCTGCTGGGTCCGCTGCCAGCTTAGCTTCAGGTTGGCGTTGGTATCGAGCGACTTATTGTAATCGGCCTGCAGCTGGGCATACTTTTTTTTGCTTACGCAACTTTGCAAACAGATGGCTGTCAGCAATATAGCCGGCAGCAATAATTTTGTTTTCATGATAATTGTGTTTTAAGTTATCGTTTAACTAACGACCATTTAACACAACAGCAAGCTGAACAATAAGTTTTGGATATCGGGCATTGCCAGATAGATATACCTTGCCACCGTTTAATTAGAAAAAATTAACTATTTGACAGTGTGATTTTTATAGTAAAAGTTAAAATAGTTGGCTCTAACACGTAACCCTCCGGCTGAGCCTGCCGTAAATACACGCGGGGATTAGGGTATATGCAACAAAAACCAGCCTTTCTTACACGCGGCGATCAATCCATAAGGCTCGACAGGTTGAAAGACATTCCGGCCTGGTGCGCGGGGATTGCTATTCTGTCGGGTCTTACCGCACTGGCGGGTTGGTGTTTTAACATCAGTGCGTTCAAAGCATTTCTGTCCGATGGCATACCCATGACGGTCAATACCGCACACCTGCTCATCCTTGGCGGCCTGTGCCTGGCGCTGGTCAATTCCGAATATGTAAAAGCTGCGCGCGTGCTGCTTACGATCAGCCTCTTGTTTGCTTTCGCTATTATTTTCGAGCACCTTTTGGGCGCCGACCTGTATATCGACCAATTTGTTACGCCCGGCCATTTTAGTCCGCGAGCCGTACCAATCCCCGACAGGACGCCATTACTCATAGCGCTTTACGCCGCGCTCGGCTCCACGGCCATGCTGCTAAGCTCGCACAAACGGTATTACGCCGCGCAGTTTGTAAGCTGCACCCTGATCATATTTATTTACATTTCGCTGCTTGGCTCAGTATTCCAGATTTTTGGGCTTTACCAGCCGGGCTCCGCCGGGCCGGCATTTCATACGGCGGCAGCGCTGTTGCTGCTGGCAGCGGGCACCATGCTGCTGCGACCCGATGAAGGCTGGATAAAGCCAATGTATCGCCGGGTTGCGCGCAAAGACCTGCTTATTTACCTTACCGGCTATGTATTCGCCGCTGTGCCGCTTTTTGCGGCTATGTACCTTTTTGTGATAAAAAACAGTACGATCGCCCCGGCTTCGGATATGCTGGTGCTTTTTTTACTAACCATTATCCTCAGCGTGCCGGTGGTTTATTTCCTTAGCCAGCTGTTCAACCGGCTGGAGGAAGAAGTGCGCGGCGCGCACGAACAACTGCGTATAGCGGTGCAGGCGTCGGGCTCGGGTGTATGGGATCTCGATGTGCAGCAGGGCATACTTTCACATTCGGCCCAATTCGCACAGTTGGTCGGTCGCCAGGATAAATTATTGGTAACGCCGGATGCGCTATGGAACTGCTTTCATGAAGACGATGCGGCGCAGGTCCGTGCCGCTTTTGAACAGGCTATCCGCTCGGGCAGGCTTGCTTTCCAGGCGAGGATACTGACCGAAACAGGCAATATACGCTGGCTGCAATTTTATGGCGAAACCCAGCGCGACCGCTATGGCACAACGGTACGTTTGCTGGGAACGGTGATGGATATCACCACCCAAAAGAAAATGGACCAGCAAAAGGACGAATTTATCAGCGTGGCCAGTCACGAACTCAAAACTCCGCTCACGTCGTTGAAATCCTATGTCCAACTGGCGCACATGAAGTCGAATGACCTGGAGGGCCAGGAGATTTCAGGCATGCTTGAACGCGCCGAGACCCAGATCAACAAAATGACGCGTATGATACGCGACTTTTTAAATGCCGCGCAATCCGACTCGGGCAAAATGGTGTTAAACCGGGAAGAATTTTTGCTTGACGACCTCGTTCGTGAGATCGTTGCCGACCTGTCGGTCAATGCGCGGCGAAACCGTCTCCGGTTTATCGATTGCCCGCCGCTGCGGGTGCGGGCCGACCGGGAGAAAATAGAACAGGTGCTGGCCAACCTAATCGGCAATGCGCTGAAATATTCTGACGGCGACGAACCGGTGACCATCAGCGGCACCCAGGCAGAGGGCCGCGTTACCATAAGCGTCAACGACCAGGGTATAGGTATCAGCGAAAAAGATAAAAAGCGTTTGTTCGACCGCTTTTACCGCTCCGAGGACCTCAATTCGCGCGGCGTTTCGGGCTTCGGCATCGGCCTTTACGTAGCAGCCGAAATCGTGCGCCTGCACGGCGGCAATATCGGTGTTGACAGCGAGATTGGCCAGGGCTCCCGGTTTTGGTTCGATCTGCCCCAGGTAGTGCCGGCCGATACCGCCGAATGGCAGGTGCTGATGTAATTAAGGGCGTGTGCTGATAGAAGCGCATCAGGATTTCCGCTTACACTGCGCGGGCATTAGCCACACGGCCAGTATACGCCCAATCCTTCACGTCGAAATTTTATTATGTTTTTTATTTTTATTCGGATAAAAAGACATCTATTATGAGTTACGATCTGTACTTCTATAAGCGTAAGGAGAATAAACTGACCGAGCAAGAATTTGCCAATTATTTAACCAAAACAATCCGGTTCAACAATTCAGAATTTGAAAGGCAATGGGATTATGAAAATCCTGAAACGGGTGTTTATTTCCTTATCGACTGGAATGATCCAAATACAGAGCAGGAGGAAATCGAGATTTGGGATAGCTTTGCTGAATTTGACAATACGAATTTTAGTTGCAGCATTAATTTTTTCAGGCCTCAGTATTTTGGATTGGAGGTGTTTCCAATAATTGAAAGGATAGCGGACGAACTGGATTTATATATCCTTAATCCGCAAAACTTTGATGAAGTTGAAATGCCAAAAAAATTCCCCAAACAGTATCTGGAAGCTCAATGGACAGAACATAATGATCAGGTATCGGAGGAGCACTTTAACGAAATGAGCTTTAATTTTATGTCGCCTGAAAAATCGAACGGTATGTGGTGGTTTAATCTCCATCGCACTGAGCTACAGGAAAGCTTAATCGAAGATATATTTGTTCCTGGTCTTTTTGTAATAAAAAGCAATGACGATGAGCAACTTTATACAGCTTGTGTTTGGCTAGAACATATACCAATTATTTTGCCACAAGTAGATTATGTAATTATTAAAAAGAAGTACAAAAAATTATTCAAAATTGTAGAAGAAGACGGATTAGTGCCATACGCAAACATTATTAATAAGTTGGGAGTGTTTTTTGAGGAATTTAGTTATGCCGGACAAAATCTTAAAGTATTAAGACAGAATAATGCCGATAAAATGACAGCAGAATTTAATGCGTTGAAAATAATTAGTTCGGTAAAGGATTTTGGTAGCGGGGTTAAACTCGACAAGTTCGTAAATGTCAAACCAGACTAACCTTTTACCTTTTCGCCCCTGCCTGCCGACAGGCAGGTTTAACATGTCACCCCCGTTAATGCGCTTCCAGCCAGTTCGACCCCGCGCCAATTTCTACCAAAATGGGCACGCTGGTTTTGATGGCGTTCTTCATGCCTTCTTCGATGATAGGTTTTACTTTTTCCACTTCGTGGTTGGGCACGTCGAACACCAACTCGTCATGTACCTGCATCGTCATGCGGGCATCCAGCTTTTGCGCCTTCAGCTCGCGGTGGATGTTGATCATGGCGATCTTGATCATATCGGCGGCTGAGCCCTGAATGGGTGCATTGATGGCGTTTCGCTCGGCAAAACCACGAACGGTGGCGTTGGCCGAATTGATATCGCGCAGGTAACGTCGGCGGCCCATTAAGGTACACACATAACCATTTTCTCGGGCGAAATTCATGGTGTCGCTCATGTATTGCTTGATGCCCGAATATTGCTGGAAATAATTCTCGATGATCTCGGCGGCTTCCTTACGCGGAATGCCCAGGCTCTGCGACAGGCCAAAGGCCGATTGCCCATAGATAATGCCGAAATTAACCGCTTTGGCATTGCGGCGTTCGTCGCTTGTCACTTCGAGCAGTGTTTTACCATAAACCTTTGCCGCGGTAGCGGTGTGGATGTCGAGGTTGTTGGCAAAAGCATCCAGCATATTGGCGTCCTTGCTGATCTCGGCAATGATGCGCAGCTCGATCTGTGAATAATCCGCCGATAGGATGGTATGGTTATCGTCGCGCGGGATAAATGCTTTACGTACTTCTCGCCCTCGTTCTGTACGGATCGGTATATTTTGCAAATTGGGGTTAGTCGAACTCAGACGACCCGTTGCTGCAACCGCCTGGTTATAAGAGGTATGCACGCGGCCGGTTTTCTTATTTACCATCGTCGGCAAGGCATCAACATAAGTCGATTTGAGCTTTTGCAGCTGGCGATAATCCAGGATGTCGCGCACAATATCACTCTTGGCGGCCAGCGAAAGCAACACATCCTCGCCGGTTTGATACTGACCGGTCTTGGTTTTTTTGGCCTTAGGGTCGAGCATCAATTTTTCGAACAGTACCTCGCCCAATTGTTTCGGCGACGCGATATTGAAGCGAACGCCGGCCTTTTCGTACACCGTGCGCTCCAGCGCGGTTATGTCGCCCTCCAATTCTCTTGAAAATTCCTTCAGCGTATCGTGGTCGATGCGCACTCCTTCATATTCCATGTCGGCCAGTACATAGATCAGCGGGCATTCGATCTCGGTGATCAGCTTTTCCGCTTCGGCCTGTTTCACTTTCGGGCGGAAAACATCGTGCAGCTGCAGCGTAATGTCGGCATCCTCGGCGGCGTAATCTTTTATCTTTTCCATCTCCACATCGCGCATGCTCCCCTGTGCTTTTCCCTTCGCGCCGATCAGCTCGGTGATGGAAACCGGCTTGTAGCCCAGGTAATTCTCCGACATCACATCCATATTATGGCGCGTATCCGGGTCGAGCACATAATGCGCCAGCATGGTATCGAACAACGCGCCGTTTACCTGCACGCCGTACCATTTCAGCATCAGCACATCGTATTTGATGTTCTGGCCGATCTTGCCTATGTTCTCATCTTCCAGCACTTTTTTGAACTCGTCCACGATCGCCTGGGCCTCTTTCTGGTCGGCTGGAACAGGAACATACCAGCCATGATGATGCCTGATGGCGAACGAAAGGCCTACCAGCTCGCAATTATTGGCGTCGGTGCCGGTAGTCTCGGTATCGAAACAAATGGTCTTTTGCTGTTTTAACGTTGCAATCAGCCCGGCACGTTTTTCTTTCGTGTCGGCCAGGATATATTCGTGCCCGACGTTATTGATATTTTTGCCTGCCTCGGGCTGGTCTTCGGGCTCGGCGATATCCTGTATATCGACGGTAAGTGTAGTGCGACCAGTGGCGACGGGTTCGCCGAACAGGTCGGTTTGGATGCCCACGGCCTTTACTTCCGTGATGCTAAAATCATCGCCGAAAATACGTTTACCTAATGTTCTGAATTCCAGTTCGGCGAAGAGCGGCTCTAAAAGATCCTTGCTCGGCGCACACATTTCCAGTCCCGCTTCGTCCAACTCAACCGGTGCGTTCAGGTTAATGGTAGCCAACTTTTTCGACAGCAGGCCCTGCTCAGCAAAGTTTATCACGTTTTCTTGTAGCTTGCCCTTTAGCTCGTGGCTGTTGGCGATGATATTTTCCACCGAGCCATACTGCTTGATCAGTTGCTTGGCGGTCTTCTCGCCCACGCCGGGGATGCCCGGTATATTGTCCACCGAGTCGCCCCAGAGACCGAGTATATCGATCACCTGCAGCGGGTCGTTTACCTCCCATTTCTCCAACACTTCCTTCACGCCCATGATCTCCACCTCGTTGCCCTGGCGGCCCGGTTTATATAATTTGATGTTGTCGGAAACCAATTGTGCGAAGTCCTTATCGGGTGTCATGCAATACACCTGGTAGCCCCTGGCCTCGGCTTTTTTGGCTAAGGTGCCGATAATGTCGTCGGCCTCGTAACCGTCGGACGTGATCAGCGGTATATTGAACCCTAAAACGATCTTATAGATATAAGGAATGGCTGCGGCCAAATCCTCGGGCATGGCCTGGCGCTGCGCCTTATAGGCTTCGAACTCGGTGTGGCGTTCGGTCGGCGCCTCGGTGTCGAAGACCACGGCCATGTGCGTAGGGCGCTCCTTTTTAAGCACATCCAGCAACGTGTTGGTAAAGCCCAGCATTGCGGAAGTGTTTAAGCCGCCCGACGTAAAGCGCGGGGCTTTGCTCAATGCGAAATGCGCCCGGTAAATGAGCGCCATGCCGTCTAATAGGAATAGTTTCTTCATGACTATGATTTCACCGATTTTTACAAGTGATTACACCGATGCCTGCAGTTCCAAAATTACATTAATCGGTGTAATCGTAAAATAATCGGTGTAATCATTTAAACGAGCAGTCGGGCAGATGGTCGTTCACCATGCCAACGGCCTGCATGTGAGCATAGGCGATGGTGGTGCCGAAAAATTTGAATCCGCGCTTTTTCATATCCTTTGCGATGGCGTCGGATATCGGCGTGCTGGCGGGAGCTTTCTCCGCGTAATTGACGATCGGCTTACCTTCGGGCATAAAACTGTACATGTAGGTATCAAACGAGCCGAATTCCTGCTGCACCTCAATAAACTTCTGAGCATTATTGATGGCCGATTCGATCTTGGCACGGTTACGGATAATGTCGGTATCCTGCATCAGGCGCTCGACGTCGTCCGGCGTAAAGGCCGCGACTTTTTCAACCTCAAAATCGGCAAAGGCTTTGCGGTAGCCCTCCCGGCGGCGTAAGATGGTGATCCAGCTTAAACCGGCCTGCGCCGATTCAAGGATGAGGAACTCGAAGAGCTTTTTGTCGTCGTGGGCTTCCTTGCCCCATTCGTTATCGTGGTAGTCCATATAAAGGGGATCGTTCCCTGGCCAAAGGCACCTCTTTAAGTCTTGAGTCTTGAGTCTTGAGTCTAAAGTCATAGTCTGCTTAATTATTTGAATTTCTCCGGATTATTGATCATGTAAATAAGTAAACGTGTCACCTCTTCACTTTGCTGATTTAGCTGATTAAACTGCTCCTGAGTAATGCATTCACATGCCAATGAAGCGTCTAACCAAGCTTGCGTTTCACCGTTTTCCATATCCGCATCAGTCAGTTTGCTAACAAAATGATGGGGATATCTTCGTTTTTTATAAGCCTCTGCAATGCATGCAAATACACTACGCGATGATCTTCTTATCTGATCGATTAAACTGTATGTCTCTTCCTTCGGAAAACTTTTTGTCTCTTGAAAGATGCCCATAGAAAGGCTAAAAGCTTTCTTATATGCGATTAATTCTCTGAATGATCCCATGATAGGTTTAGTTTATGTTAAATTTTCTTATTTTACGTAAACTGACTTAAGACTTTCGACTCAGTACTTAAGACTTAGAATTCAACTCATCCCAATACTCCACAGCTCTCCTATAATGCGGGATCACGATCGATCCACCCACCAAATTGGCGATCATAAACACCTCGTTCATCTCGTCATTGTTAACGCTGGCTTCGTGGCATTTGCCCAAATGATATTTGATGCAATCATCGCAGCGCAGCACCATTGAGGCAACGAGCCCGAGCATTTCCTTGGTCTTCACGTCCAACGCGCCTTCGGCATAGGTGGTGGTATCGAGCGCGAAAAAGCGCTTAATATTGGTATTGGCCGACTCCATGATGCGGTCGTTCATCCGGTCGCGGTAGGCGTCGAAATCGTCTTGTAATTTTCCCATTGGATATTATTGCTGTATTGTTAAATTGCTTTATTGCTGGCTTTAATCGCTGATAAAAATGCTAAAAAAATTAGCTTTTCCAAAAATTAATTTTTTACCTTTATCTCAGCACAACAAAATTAGTTTTAACCATTTTTCGCAAAGTTATGGAAAGTTTAGCGCCAAACATTTTTACCTACAACATGCAGGAAACCATTGCATTTTACCGTATGCTTGGGTTTAATATCGCCATGTCTGTCCCCGAAAATACTGAAAACGACCTGGTGTGGGTGATGATGACCAACGGCAACGTAACCATGATGTTCCAGACCGTTGAAAGCCTGGGTGAGAGCCTGCCTGAGATCAGCCGCAAGGACGGCGGATCGCTGCTATTATACATCAACCTGAAAGACATCCGCAAATTTTACGAGGACATAAAGGATAAAGTAAAAGTACTCAGCGGGCTGGATGTAACCTTTTACGGGGCTACCGAATTTTCTATTCTTGATAATAACAACTACGTGCTTACCTTTGCGGAGCACGAATGATAGATTTTAAACGCGCCGACCATATTCATATCTGCGTTCCGCCGGAAAGACTGGAAGAGGCACGCCTGTTTTATACCGACGTGTTAGGCCTCAGGCCTACGCACCGGCCGGAAGTGTTTCACCATCCCGGCTATTGGTTCGAGATCGGCGACATCGGTTTTCATATCGGCATCGAGCCGGGCCTGGTCAAAACGGCGCGGCATAGCGCTTTTGAGGTAACAAACCTGGAAGCGTCGCGCAGGCATCTTGAAGATAAGGGAGTAAATACTTATGAAGAAGAGAAACTTGCCGACCGGGAACGCTTCTTTTTCCTTGATCCTTTCGGGAACCGGATGGAGCTGCTGGAATATATTTGAACACGATTTTCAGGATTTGACAGATTGGCAAGATAGGCCTCATCTAAACGGCGAAGCATTCATGAACTCCGTTAAAAGCAATCAATTGCGACTAATCCTCTCCAAAAGAGATGATTTTTAATTTATCTTCATTCTTCATCTTGGTAATCAATTAAATCCATCAATCGTGTTCAGCAAATTTTGGGTTTATTGAACGCCGGAATTATACTTATCTTCGGTTATGAACCCAACACTAACCATCACAAAAGACAGGATCGCTGCCGCTACAAAAAGCAGGATCACTTCCATAGATTTCCTTCGCGGCACCATCATGATGTTAACGGCAATACCCTGCAGGCATTTGGGTGGGCGCTGCTGCACGATCAGCGGTTTTTTACCTGGCATGGCGAACAGTTTTTGGTCGGTTACCCGCTTATCCCTTTTATTGCCATAACGCCGCTGGGCTATTGCCTGGGACAACTATACAAATCGTCGTATAATGCCGAAAAGCGGAGAAAAACATTGATGATGCTCGGCGCATCGGCCATAGCCTTATTCATTGTGCTGCGGCTGATCAATGTTTATGGCGACCCGGTAAAATGGAGTACGCAGAAAAACGGCTTTTTTACCTTTCTGTCCTTTATCAATATAAATAAATACCCGCCTTCGTTAATCTATGTTTTGGTAACGATAGGCACGGCCTGCCTGTTCCTTTCAATTACAGATAAGCTACAAAATGGTGTCACGAAAGTTGTTTCCGTTTACGGCAGGGTGCCGATGTTTTACTACTTGATCCATATTTATGTTATACACTTAGTGGCATTGGTGGCGTCGGCATTAACTCCCGGGCAGGATTGGCATATCTGGATCCTAAAAAACCCGCTATGGTTCACCCACGATCTAAAAGGTTATGGTTTTTCTTTGCCCGTGGCGTACATGGTATGGATTGCCGTGGTAGTGGCATTATATCCTTTATGTAAACGATACGACGCCTATAAGCAAAGTCACAAACATCAATGGTGGCTGAGTTACTTATGACACGATTTAGGGATTTTATAGATAGAAAAGATTTTACGTTGTTATAAAATTTTTATAATCCTGGCAATCATTCAAATCCTTCAATCGTGTCTTAGTTCTATTGCCGGATCCCAGAACACTTTTTTGAAGTCGATTACTTTGTCGTCCTCTACTTTCACGCCTTCGGACGCCAGCATTTGTTCCATCCTGTCGCCGCCGAAGTGGAATTTGCCCGTCAGCAAGCCGGAGCTGTTCACCACACGATGCGCCGGCACAGGCGGATTAGCGCTGCCGCAAGCCTGCATGGCATAGCCCACCATCCGCGACGAGCCTTTGGTACCTAAATAATTAGCAATAGCTCCGTACGAGGTAACACGTCCGGCAGGTATCAGCCGCACCACCTGGTAAACCCTGTCGTAAAAGTTCAAGTCTGGCATGGTTATTCAAACGAGAACTTAAGATAGTTGATATTTTTGTTATCCTTCAAATATTTCTTTTCGTAATAAGTCTTGATCGATAAAACCTCGTCGGCGTGTTCTGAATGATACAAATCTTCTGTTTTGATATGGAGTTTTAAACCCGACTCAGCTACTTTTTCGGCTGTGTAAGCGTGGAGACCGTCGTCATCCGTTTTTAAATGGATAAAGCCACCGGGCTTGAGCAGGTACCGGTATTTATCCAGGAAACGCGGCGATGTCAGCCTCTTTTTTTCGCGACTTATCTGCGGCTGCGGATCGGGGAAGGTGATCCATATTTCGTCTATTTCGCCTTCGGCGAAGTATTCCAGGATAGTTTCGATCTGAATGCGCAGGAAGCCAACGTTCCGTACCCGCTCTTCCAAAGCATCCTTGGCTCCACGCCAGATACGATTGCCCTTGTAGTCGATACCTATAAAGTTCCTCTGCGGAAAAAGCCTGGCGAGGTTAACGGTGTATTCACCCTTGCCACAAGCCAGTTCGAGCACTACCGGGTTGTTGTTCCTAAAAAAATCCGCAGCCCATTTACCTTTATAGGGCAACCCTGCTTCTAATTGCACCACGTTGCTGAATGTGGCTACTTCGGCAAAACGTTTTAGTTTATCCTTTCCCATTTAAAAATCAGGCAAAAATAAGTTTTATCTTTATGGGTAAGCAAATGGAAAAAGGATATCGCAAATTAGTCTACTTTCTGTTGATATTAGGCATTTTAGTGGCTTTCGGTTTTTATAAGCCTTATTTCGCCCTGTTCCCCAATTTTGATAAGAACATAACATTACTGGTTCATATTCATGCAACAGCATTACTTATATGGGTATTCATTATCATACTTCAGCCTATTCTTATCCTTAAAAGAAAATACCGGATTCACAGGATACTCGGAAAGTTTAGTTATTTTTTGGTACCAGTTATCGTCATTACATCGATTGGGGTAATGCGCAAGCAATACATTGAATACATTGCGCAAAAAATAACTCCTGCCGACAGCCTGAAGGCGCTCGTCATTTCGTTTGCCGAAATCGCTACATTTTCACTATTCTACCTGCTGGCTGTAATTCACCGGCGGAACATCGCCCTGCATATGCGCTATATTATTTGCACTGCGTTGGTATTGATAACGCCGTCGCTCGCACGAGTAATGGGTTACTGGTTCGATGCAGGGCAACTGGAGTCCTATATCACATGCTTTATTGTAAGCGATGCGATATTGATATCGCTGATACTTTACGACCGTAGCAAACGAAAAAAATATATGCCGTATGTAACGGCACTAATTTTATTTTTAATATTCCATATAGGATGGTACCTGGCCGGGCATCCTTATTAAGATGCTTCACTGTCCGGCGGGATGCCGTAGTCGACCTCTTTATCTTTTTTGGCAATAAGTGATTTCACCTTGTCCCATAGTGCTGTCACGGACTCCTTGTTGATGAGCGGCGACGCTTTTTGCGTTACGATACTTACCAATGTCTTTATAAGAAAGTTGGAGTTACGAAAGAGCGTCCTGTTCAGCGTAACGGGCAGTATGATACGCGACAACATCGATATGAAATCAGGATGGAATATTCCCTTGCCATCGCCCTGCTTATTGGAAAAAATAGAAAATACGGTATTCAGCGTAGCCATAGGCGAACTAACCCGGTCGGCCAAAGCCTGCCCCTGCTCCTCTTTCAGCAATGTCAGGCGCGCTATCTCGGCTTTTAGTTCAGCCACATTGGTTATAACAGTGTCGGCCATTATTTAAAGAAATTCTTAATAAACAAATTCTGCAGTTTGGGCTGCATTTTGCCCTTCCTTTTCATCACAATAAATGCTATGATGAGGTAGATAATAGCCATAGCGCCGAAGCCCGCCCAATAGGACCCCAATAGGATCGATAACGCAAAAGCTATGGTAAGGCTGACAAAAAGAAACGCAAGTAAGAAACACACGCTAACAATAAGATCGACAATGATGCTTGCTGCAATCTTTGCACCCTGATCGATGGCTTCATACTTGGCCAACTTAACACGCGTCTCCACGTATTCTTTAAGCTGGTCTAAAATTGGAGGCGTAGTATCTTTTTTTTCTTCCATGTCCTATTTATGGAATCCCGGAAACGGTTGCCCCCGGGATTGTTTTTAACGATCAGGCGTGCTCCAGGTCGTCCTGGTATTCCTCACTAACCGGGTTTATTTTACTCTTAATATTATCCACCACTTTGTCCTTTAGACCCACCAGGTTATCTATCTCGCTAGCGGCAGTTTCTCTTATCGAGTCGCCCAATTTCTTTAACGAATCGGTTAGTTTGTCGCGGGTTTCAGTGCCTTTGTCCGGTGCAAATAATATCCCCAGCGCTGCGCCTGCGGCTAATCCTGCCAGCAAAGCAACTATAACTTTTGAGTTGTCATTCATAACTATATAATTTAAACGATGAATAATTTGTTTTTATAACGATTAAATATCCTGCCAATTATAACAAACCGGACTTTTTGGCGGTTACTTATTTTTAATATATTTTCCGCATTAATATCGGAATTTATCGCGCTGCACGCAAAATATTATTCTATCTCGCTGCCGTTCAGCCCTGGTTCATACGCTCCAGCCGATCGGCGGCCAGGCGATTGGTTTGATAAATTTCGATGAGCAACAGGAAATATGACAATAACAGCGGCCCGAAAACAAGCCCAAGTATACCAAATAGCGGCAAACCGATAAATACGCCCATTACCGATATGATCGGGTGCGTATTAGCCACCCGTTTGTTAATAATCATCCTGAGCACATTGTCGATATTACCGATAAATAATAGTCCGTACGCCAGCAGCAACACACCTTTAAGCACATGATCGGTTGCCATCAGGATGATAGCAGCGGGAATGGTTAAGGTGGGTGCGCCTACGACAGGCAAAAATGAAATAAAAGCGCCTATGGCTCCCCAAAACACCGGGTCGGGCAGGCCGAAAACAAAAAAGCCAAGCGCCAGCAAGGTTCCTTGTGTCAACGCGATAATGCCCTGCCCGAGCACGTTGCTATAAGTCGCATTACGCAAAGCCTCGGAAAATCGCAAAGCATGCTGCTCGCGAAAAGGCGCGTACTTCAGCACCCCCGCCTCGAACGCGTCTTTTTGTGTAAGCATAAAAAACAGCAGGAAATACATTACAAGCAGGGTAAGCAGGATGTTTCCTATGCCGCTAATGATGGACGGAAACAACTGCGTTGCGTAGGCCCCTAATTTCTGTAACGTATCTTCGGCCAGCTTGGGCTGGCCGAGATGGTGCGATGCAAAAATATCGATCCTGTAAATCCAATCTTGTATGGGGAATGAACTGCTGTTAAGCCCGGAAAGCTTATTGACGACCATAATGCATAGAAACAGCATCGGTATGATGATAACGATAAGCGATATCAGCATGATAATAAGTGCGGAAATAGTTTTGTTCCAGTTCTTTTTATCAACCAGGTCGCAATACATAGGGCGAAATATGGTGAATAGTACGATAGCGCCAAGGATAGAATTGATGAAACCGCTTACAGCGTACAACAGAAAACACCCCAGGATGATGATACAAATAAGGACGATGTTGTTGCGCTGCTTATAATTGAATAAAGACATTGAGACACGGCAATGGTATAACCTATTAACAACAAATGTCCGAAAAGTTTTATTGGATATAGCTATTTTAAATACAGATACTTATAACGCATCCTGGCGACTCACGCAATTGCCTGACTGCTCTTTACGCACCCGGGACAATTTCAATAAGGCAGCGGAGATTGACTGGTATGCCGCATACGTACAACCCTAATTTGATCTTTTAAAATACGGTACGAAATACGATAGTTGTATTTTTCAAAAGCTCGCCAGCTCCCGTCGTTGTTCTTTTTGAATTTATCGATAGGATATTTTTCCGGACTTTTACTTAAATCGATGGTCAGATCGATTAAGGTATCTCTAACCATTTTGGCATTTTGCAATGAGTCCAATGCAATGTATGCAAAAGCCTTTTTGAGTTCGGCTTTGGCACTGTCGCTCCATACGACTACCATTTTGCAGCTTCAGCTTTCAAATTTGTGGCAGTTGTAAACTTACCGGCTTCAATTTCAGCATCCCCTTTTTTTAGGTCCTGATTATATTGTTCGATAGTCTGTGGAGTTTCGGTGGCCTGGAACTCTATACGCATTAACCTCAGCGAATTAATTAACCACTCTCTTTTAGATGGATCCTTAATTTTATCAAAATCAATTATAAGCTCCATAACGGCATTCTTTAAATTATACACGAATTTACAAAATATACTGGCAATAATGAAGCCACAATCACGAAGCTACCGTAAAGGCGAAATTCTGCATTTTAGCCGAGGTCGTCAAGCAGCAGATTGATCTTGGCGCAGCTCATGGCGATGGTATTGATATAGAATTCGGCGTCGGAGCCTGCATCATCCGGTATATCGTATTTAAGTTGCTCAACCGCAAGGTTGATATTCGAAAGCTGGTTGCGGATATCATGCCGTATTTTACGGATGTTACTCTCTGACCCTTTGCCCTTTGCCGGATCTTCCATCGTTATTTGCCAAGGTTAATGGCCTTCATTTTGTTATAGAGTGTTTTCCGGTCGATATTAAGCATTTCGGCCGCCTTGGTTTTGTTGAAATTTACTTCGCGCAGCACTTTCAAAATGGTGTCGTACTCGGCCTCTTGCGCCGCGTTTTTCAGATCGTGCCTGCTTTCTTTCGATGCAACAGTTTCGGCAACTTCAGCCATCACGGGTTCGGGTATCGACGAGGACCTATAATTGGATATTTCAAGCGGTATCGCCTTCAGTTGAATAATGTCGCCTTCGGTAATGAGCGTGGCCCTGCGCACTACGTTCTTTAATTCACGGATATTGCCAGCCCAGCGATAATTCATAAAGCATTCTTCCACTTCGGGCGAGAAACCCTGCACGTTGCGGTTCAGTTCGCCGTTGGCCATCTGCAAAAAGTGGTTCGCAAGCAGCATAATATCACTGCCAAGCTCACGCAAAGCAGGCATATATATGGTAAACTCATTGAAACGGTGATACAGGTCTTCCCTAAACCTGCCTTTGGAAATACCTTCCTGCAGGTTTTCGTTGGTCGCTATGATAATGCGTACATCCAGGTCGATCTCTTTCGTGCTGCCGATGCGTTTAACTTTTCTTTCCTGTACCGTTCTAAGTAAAGCTGCCTGTATCTCGTACGACAAGTTGCCCACTTCGTCAAGAAAAAGCGTACCGCCGTTAGCCATTTCAAAATGGCCGATCTTTGTATATAACGCGCCGGTAAATGAACCTTTTTCATGTCCGAAAAACTCGCTTGCTGCCAATTCCTTGGTCAGCGAACCGCAGTCCATCGCGATAAAGGGCATATTGGCGCGCTGGCTATGCAGGTGTATATTTTTGGCAGCCGACTCTTTGCCGGTACCGCTTTCGCCCAAAATGATTACACTGTAATTAGTTGGAGCAACCAGTTCAATCTGCCGCGCCAGTTCCCGTGAAGCTTTGCTGGTACCTACTACAAAATCGCTGCTTGGCAACGGAGTTTTTCTGCCGTTTGACGGTTTGGTGACCGACACGGCGGCCTGTGGCTCGTCTACTAAAGCGTGATGGGTCTCGAAAGCCTTGTTGATGGTATTCAATATTTCGTCGGGATAGAGCGGCTTAGTAATGTAATCGTAAGCGCCCATTTTAATGAGCTCCACCGCCATTTTTATATCCGAGTACCCGGTAATGATGATAACCCCTGTTTTAGGGTATTGTGTCTTGATAGTCTTCAGCATCTCGCGCCCATCGGTATCTTCGAGGCGGAAATCGCATAAAACAAGATCAAAAGAGCCGTTTTTCAGGAACTCCAACCCGCTGCTGCCGGTCGATGCGGTAGTTACATCAAAACCATTGCGGGTTAAAAATTTGGACAGCAACAAACCTACATTAACTTCATCATCAATGATGAGTATTTTCTTCATAACAGGGTTTTCAATATTTGACAGGTAAACGTATTTACGCTATATCAAGTTACAAACAAAATTGCTAATTATTCAGGTAAATTTAATTAAAGAGTTAAATTTTATGTTTTAGAAATTAAAAGAAACTAAAAAAGGCCCTGTTTAGGACCTTTCTTAATTTAAAGTAAAGAATTACTTGGTATCAAATGCATAAGCCACACGCAAGCCGAAGAAGTTGATCTTGCTGTCGTCGATATTGCTGGTGAATTTGGCCGAACTTTCCCAGCGTACGCCGGCATCCAAATAGCTTTTACCTCCAAGCGGGAACTGGTAGCCAATTTGAGGCGCATAAATGAATGCGGCCGAGTTGCCAAAATTCAGATCAGATTTGTTGAGCACAAAAGCCGCGCCGGCTTCACCCTGGATATAAAAATGACTTACGGGGAAGTACTTCAAACCGGCTTTTACGGGCAATAACTGTACGTTAGGAGCATCAAGGCCTGTACCCGCAATATTACTTTTTCCGAAAAAGTTGTTGTATCCTGCATTGACGGTTACGAACAATTGATTTTGCACAACGGGAATATCGGCCTGGATCGAACCGCCCAGGTTCCAGTCATAGCTGTTTGAAAAGTTACCCGTCGGGATACCGGCGTCGGCGCCGATGCTGAGGATCACTCCGTTTGATGTTGTTGTTTTTGCGGCAGATGTAGAGGTCGACTGTGCATTTGCGCTGTAGGCCAAACCAGCGAAGGCGGCAACTACTGCTGTGAATTTGAATAAATTTTTCATGATGTTATTTTTTTTGTAGATGTGCTTTTTAGAACACGGGGCAAAGTAAAGCACGAAAAACAACACGGAGTTTCATCCGAATGTCACGATTATTCAATCGATTGATTAACAGGTTATTATTTTTGACTAATTTTTTAAAATAGTCAGTATACTGTCAAAAAAAGTGGCTTATTTAGGCTGAAAAGCGGGTTTTCTTTTTTCAAGAAAGGCGGAAACACCCTCTTTAAAGTCGTCGGTGCTGAAGCTTTTTCCGAACAATTCGATTTCTTCCTCAAAACCGTTCACATCTTTTTGGGTCGATGCATTAACTGCGGCAATAGCGGAGGCGAGGGCCTGCGGCGACCTGGACAGTATCCTGCTCATGACCGACTCGGCGGCGGGCAGCAATTCCTCGGGCGAGGTTACGTGATTTACCAATCCGAATGCATGGGCATCCTCCGCGGCAATCATATCGCCGGTCAAAATCATTTCCAACGCACGTCCGCGCCCAATAAGGCGGGTAAGCCTCTGGGTGCCACCATAGCCGGGTATTAAGCCCAAACTCACTTCGGGTAACCCCATTTTTGCATTGTTGGACGCCAGGCGGATATGGCAGGCCAGCGCCAGTTCCAGTCCGCCACCCAGGGCAAAACCATTAATGGCAGCTATGACTGGTTTTGGCGAGTTTTCAATAAAATCAAATACGTTCTTATGACCCCGCCGGGCCATATCTTCACCTTGCGCGGCGTCGTACGAAGCAAACTCGGCGATATCCGCTCCTGCTACAAAAGCTTTTTCGCCGGAGCCCGTGATGATAACGCCCCCGACGTTTTCGCTATTAAAGGCATCGTACAGTGCGGTATGCAGCTCGGCGAGCGTATTTTTGTTCAGCGCATTGAGCTTAGCCGGCCGGTTGATGATGATATGATGGATTCGGTCCTCGGTATGGGTAAGCAGGTTTTCGAACATAGACATGGGGCGTGATACTGAGATTGGTTATCTTATCGCTTGGTTATTGACTCACCCGGTCGAAGCTTCGCTCGACTACCCTCTCTCCGCCAACCGGCAGACAAAGAACGTTTGGGATTTCAGTACAAGTTTAGTTATTGTTTGATGATAACGGTACCATCTGCTTTAAATATTTTGATCACCAGAGAGTCGGCTTTTTTGATCATCGAATCCCCGATCTCGATCTGGTGGTTAAAATCCCAGTTGGTTACGGCCAGGTCATATTTCGATCCGTGTATAGTAACGGTTGGCTTACCGGAATTATCGTAGATAACCGTATCAACCCTTCCGTTAAACTGGTATGAAAGAGCCTTTCTTTTAGCTGTAAATCGGGTGTAAAACGTAAAAATCGCAAACGAAATAGCTAAGACACCCAAGACAATGAAGGTAATTTTAACGAATGGCTTCATAACGTTTAGTTGATATCCAGTCATCATCCCGGTGTCGACTCACCCGGTCGTCGCTTCGAATGACCACCCTCTCTCTCCGCCAACTGGCGGACAAAGAGCGTTTGGGAAAATCAAATTAAAAATTGCGGTGCCGGTGCACCCAATCGGTTATATATTTTACAATGTCGGCGGTGCTGGTGCCGGGCGGAAAAAGTTGTCCGACGCCGAGCTTTTTCAGTTCCCTCATATCGCTTTCGGGGATGATGCCACCACCAGTAACCAATATATCGTCCATTTGTTTTTCCTTCATCAAACCTAATATTTTAGGGAAAACGGTCATGTGCGCACCGGACAGGATCGAGATGCCGATGGCGTCCACGTCTTCCTGCAATGCGGTGTTTACCACCATTTCGGGTGTTTGGCGCAAACCGGTATAAATAACCTCCATACCCGCATCGCGGAGCGTAGTGGCGATGATACGCGCGCCGCGGTCGTGCCCGTCGAGGCCCACTTTGGCTACCAGTACGCGGATGGGTCGGTTGAAGGTCTCAGTCATGGAATTTAATTGGTGGTGTAAAGGTAGTGATTTAGTTGAGGTGAAAGGTAAAAGGGTAAAGGTGAAAGGATGGCTTTTCGTCTGAACTAAGATTTTCGCGGTGTGTTGATTTTGAGGTTACTCTTTAAACATCCACTTGCAAACCGATAACCGCGAACTGATCCTGCAAACTGCACACCGCCAACTGCAAACTCCCGGCAAAATTCCCTAAATTTGCCCTATCATGAGCGAAGAGCGATCATTAAATTTTTTAGAAGAAATTGTTGAAGAAGATATCCGTGAGGGTAAGCATGGCGGACGTGTACTGACGCGCTTTCCACCCGAACCGAACGGGTATTTACATATAGGTCATGCCAAGTCGATATGCCTGAATTTCGGGCTGGCGCAAAAGTATAACGGGAGAACCAACCTGCGTTTTGACGATACCAACCCCGTGAAGGAAGATGTGGAGTATGTGGACAGCATTAAAGAAGATGTAAAGTGGCTGGGTTTTGAATGGGCGCAGGAACTCTATGCTTCGGATTACTTCGACCACTTATATGAGTTTGCCGTTAAGCTGATCAAAAAAGGCCTGGCTTATGTTGACGACAGCTCGCCCGAGGAGATAGCCGCGCAAAAAGGCACGCCTACCGAGCCCGGCACGGGTAACGAATACCGCAACCGCAGCGCGGAGGAAAACCTGCGCCTGTTTGCCGAAATGAAGGATGGCCAATATCCCGACGGCGCAAAAGTGCTGCGCGCGAAGATCGACCTGGCCTCGCCGAACATGCACCTGCGCGACCCGATTATGTACCGTATTAAGCACGCGCACCACCACCGCACGGGCGACAAATGGTGCATTTACCCCATGTACGATTTTGCACATGGCGAGTCGGACGCGATCGAGCAAATCACGCATTCGGTTTGTACGCTGGAGTTTATCCCGCACAGGCCGCTGTACGACTGGTTCATCGAGAAATTGGAGATCTTCCCTTCCAAACAATACGAGTTTGCCCGGCTGAACCTGAATTACACGGTGATGAGCAAGCGCAAGCTGCTGCAATTGGTGAACGAGCAATGCGTGGACGGATGGGACGACCCGCGTATGCCGACCATCAGCGGACTGCGCCGCCGTGGCTATACGCCGGCATCGATACGCGATTTCTGCGAGCGCATTGGCGTGGCCAAGCGCGAGAACATGATCGACGTGGGCCTGCTGGAGTTCTGCATCCGCGAAGACCTGAACAAAACCGCCTGGCGCCGCATGGCCGTGCTCGACCCGATCAAACTGATCATCACCGATTACCCGGAAGGCAAAACCGAGATATTCCACGGCGAGAACAACCCCGAAGTGGAAGGCGGCGATGGCAGCCGCGAGTTTCCGTTCAGCAGGGAGCTGTGGATAGAGCGCGAGGATTTTATGGAAGAACCGCCGAAAAAGTTCTTCCGCCTGGCAGTAGGCAATATGGTGCGCCTCAAGAGCGCGTACATTGTCAAATGCGAAGGCTTTAAAAAAGACGCCGAAGGCAACGTCACCGAAGTACATTGCACGCACATCCCTGAATCACAGTCGGGTAACGATACCAGCGGCATCAATGTGAAGGGCACCATCCATTGGGTGAGCGTACCGCACGCCAAAACTGCCGAAGTGCGTTTATACGATCGCTTGTTCCAGGTGGAGGACCCGTCCAGCGAGGATGGGGATTTTAAGGATTACATCAACCCCAATAGCCTGCACATTATTCCGAATGCTTATATCGAGCCCGACCTGGCGAATGCGGTGCCGGGGAAAGGATACCAGTTTATACGGAAGGGATATTTTACGCTGGATAAGAATTCGACGGCGGAGAAGCTGGTTTTTAACCGGACGGTGACGCTGAAGGATGGGTGGGTTAAGAAGTGAAAGGTGAATGGTGAATGGTCAATAGTGAATGGTCAATTTCCGCTTTTTTATTGACTATTCACCATTGACTATTGACCGTGGGAATTGATCAGGCCGCTTAAATATTTAAAGCACTTAACCAAAATTACCCCTAAAGATTTCAAGTCATCGGCTGTGCAATAATCCAAGTCACAGGCTATGTCTAAAGCCGCGTCAACCTCAATTATTGATCCTCTGGCTATTTCATAAAACCGTTTGCGTTCCGCATCCGATTTTCGTGAACTTCCCTCTGCGATGTTCAAATGCACAGATAACGCAGCGCGTCTAATTTGCTGCGTTAAGACGTATTTTTCTTCCGTAGGAAAATGATTAGTCGCGAAATAACATTCTTTGACGAACTGCCGCGCAATTGAATATACTTCCAGCTTTTGGTGATTTAGGTTTAAAAACATAACGTAATTTTTTTCCCTAAAGTAACATTCACCATTGACTATTCACCATTCACGCTCTTCATTCACTATTCACCATTGACTATTCACTAAACCAATACTTCTGATAAACGTTATACAACACATTCAAATCCAACTGACTCAACCTCGCATCACTATCCTTCTGCACAAAATGCCTCTTAAAGGCCACAATGGCGGCGTTCAGGTTTGAAGTATCGTAGCCGATGAGGCGGAGTGCCGTGGCATAGTCGAAATTGTCGGGGGCTAGTTCCAGCACCTCGTCGCTCCAGTAGCCGAAACCATGGCCGGCCATTACCTTCCACGGAAAGTAGGGACCCGGATCGGGTTTGCGGGCCGGGGCAATGTCCTCGTGACCGATAAAGTTGGCCCGCGGAATATTGTACGTCGTCTTCAAATAACCCAGCAGCGCTATCAAACTGCGCACCTGCGCATCGGTATACGGTTCGTTGCCGTTGTTATCGATCTCGATGCCTACCGAGCAGCTGTTCATATCCGTCACGCTGCCCCATTTGCTCACCCCCGCCTGCCAGGCCCGCAGGTAATCGTTCAGCATGTGGTATACCCGGCCGTCCTTAGCCACCACGTAATGTGCGCTCACCTGGCTGCGCTGAACCGTAAAGGTGTGCAGCGTTTGCCCGATGCTGTCCTGCGCCGTAAAATGGATAATCACATAATTGGGCTTGCGCATATTGAAGTTGACCGTACCTACAAAAGCCGACGGCACCACCGCCCCCGAACTATCCGCCAGCACGGCCGGCTGGGCCACCTCGATCACCTTCGCCAGCGAATCCGCGTGGTGCCGGTAGAACTTATCCGTTGCAGCATAGGGACCCTTGGGGGAGCACGAGGCGAGGAGAAAGGCGAAAGGTAAAAGGATAAAGGTGAATGGTGAATAGTGAATTGTGAATGGTGAATGGTGGTGAACTTTGTTCATAGCAAATGCTAAGGTAAGTAAAGGAGAGCCAAGAGCCAAGAATCAAGTGCCGGGACTTCTTCCGGCAATTGTCTTGACTCTTGGTTCTTGATTGTAGGAAGAGGCAATCATTAAATAGGGGAAAGTGTCGGGCGTGTGCGCTGGTAGCAGAGCGCCAGTCCGCCCCGCTGGCTGAACATGGGGCTCCAGGCATTGGCTTCCGCCCCGGCAAAACAGGGTTTACATGGTTTACACTTTTTCGATGGTTTATATAAATAAAATGTTGATTGTCAGATTATTAAATAAATAATGCGCTAAGAAGTGTAAACCATAAATTTTGGCGGTTGAAACTGTTTCAATTGTTAATAATAAATCCTAATTTTAAATGTAATAAAAAAACACAGGACAGGCCATGAGCAATCTTAATATTCATAGAAGAAGGAAAACGCTGGCAAGTGTTGAAGACAGCAAGGAATACAGTGGCATTTTACAGGATATTGCCAGTGCAGCGGGGAAAGAAGCCGTTCTTGAAGCCAAAGTCCTAAAAATACCCATTACCTATTTAAATGCCAGCCGCCAGGTTGTAAAAGAGTTTCCGGATGGAAGGCTAGAAGTAATTCAGCAGCTTCCAAAGCTTAAAACTTCAAGGGTTTTACGTAAAGGGACAATATTGCATGCCCGCAAAGGTTAAACGCCTTCGTATTGTTGCCGGCCCCAATGGTTCCGGTAAAAGCACGATTATTGAAACACTGCGTAAAAACTTCGATTGCGGTGTTTACTTAAATACCGACGATATTGAAAAGATATTGGGAGATAAGGGTTTGCTGCGATTATCAGACTACCTGGTCGAATCAAATTCGGGAGATTACGAGGCGTTTTTGAAAACTAAAAATATTCAAAGCCTGATAATTAAAGCTGAGCGCGACGGCTTTCCAATACATTTAAGGTTTGATACAAACCTGCTCATTACCGATCAACCGACACACTCATACGAAGCTGCGGTGGCTGCGGAGTTTTTAAAGTACAGACTTTTATCACAGGGCGAACTTTTTACCTTTGAAACGGTAATGAGCCACCCTTCGAAGCTGGATTTTGTTAAACTGGCGAGGCAGTCAGGCTATAAGGTTTACCTGTATTTTGTTTCGACGGAATCTGTTGAAATAAACGTTCA
Source organism: Mucilaginibacter sp. (assembly GCA_035545315.1). GTDB lineage: Bacteria > Bacteroidota > Bacteroidia > Sphingobacteriales > Sphingobacteriaceae > Mucilaginibacter. The sequence goes on from DASZYQ010000015.1 coordinate 73,781, forward strand.
GCGGGTTGCACAACGAGTGATAAAAAAGGGACATCCCGTACCCGAAGATCATATACGATCGCGCTATACCAAATCTTTGGAATTGTTGAGCGAAATGATACCGCTTAGCTATCGCACTTATTTATTTGATAACTCGTCCGAAACAGACGCTTTTTTAAAAGTAGCCGAAATTTATCGCGGGAAAGAACTGACTATTCATGTGGACCCGGTTCCGGAATGGATAACTACGTATGTCATCCATGCGTTAGATTTCCGATAATACTTGTTTTACACTGCAACGTACTGCCTCCCCCCTCCTGATTTAATGGTAGCCCGTTAATACCGAATTAGTAGCCGCTGCCAGGGCGACGAGCACCACTACCGTTACTGCGACTCCGCCGAGCAGGACGTAATGCCCCGCGGTATGCCGGTGACGTGTTTTGGCGTAGGCCGCAGCCCGGTAGGCCTTTACATAAACCGAATCTTTTAACAGTGCGGTATCGCTGACGGCCGACTTGCCCGGTTTAAAATAATCCGACCCCGAATTGCGGCGGTTATGCCTGAAAATCTCAAAATCAGCCTTATCCAGTTTGAATTTCCGCGCATCGGTTAGGGCTATGTTTTTTATCGAATCGGCCGGTAGTTGCTGTGCCTGCACTGTTGAAAGGAAAAGGATCGGAACGCCCAGGGTAAAAATTAAGTATTTGCGCATCAGGCAAGATATGGTTTAAGTACAGGATGTGCAAGCGTGGACAGACAGTGGCAGCGGATGTTAGTCCAGAGTCTAACGTCTTAAGTCTAAAGCCAGGCAAGGGTATTCGACTTTGGACTAACGACTTAAGACTTTTGACTTAATAAAGAATTTTAGCCATTACGCAGCAGTGCCTGGCGATGTAGCAAGCTGCGGATGCGGGGTTATTTATCACCCTTAGCGGCCTTCTTTTCGTCATTTTCCAGCCGTCTTTCCAGTTTCTTCACGTCTTCGGCGGGCGACAGCGACTCGGGCTTAACACCGCGTTGCAGCAATATATTCCTTACCGCCTTATTATTTTCAACGTGCTCGTTGGATATTTTGGCGTTGGTATTCAGGTCTTTTTCGATCACATTATGACTGGTCAGCTCGTTGGCGAAATCTTTGGCTTTAATCGTCAGTGCAGGCAGAAAGTCCGCTAAAGACTTGGATGACGGAACTCCCAGTTTTTTCTTCATGTCATTGGTGCTGAAGCCACCGAACAATGCCTGGTCGCGTTTGGAACGGATAATAGCAAAGCCTGCACTATCCACACCGCGTTCATATAGAATTCCGGATAATTTCTTTTCCGACTTGCTTAACTTGTCCCTGGCGGTTACACGCTCAACGTCTATCAGGCGCTGTTCTATTATTTCCTGTTTACGTGTCTGAACGGCAAAGTAGGTTTGCGCAAAGGCAATAGCTGGTTTGCCCGGGTCGCCGTTCTGTGCGATCAGGTAGCAGGCGTAACGTGTTAGTGCAATATCTTCCACCTCACGTTGAGCGCCTTTAGCAATTGCGATCATTTTACCGATATCGGCAAAATGATCGGAGAGGCTTGCACCGGCATTTTCGCAGGCTCTTTTCGCCTTATCAATTACATTCAGAAAATTAACCCACTTTGAATAGCCGAATATTTCCTGTAGTTCACGCGCACTCCAACATTCTATCCCATTATAAATATAACAAGCCTGTTCAAACTTGCCGAACAATTCCAATATGACCTCTCTTTTCATACAAAAGGCAATATAATACAAACTGCCGGGCTAAATGTGGTGTGTTGAAAAGTGCCAGTTCACCTCTGTAATCACGACAGAACCATTTCCCGAATCTGTCTTGATTCTTGACTCCTGGCTCTAAAAAAACAGTTTGAATTTCCGTGCATCGGTTAGGGCTATCTTTTTTACCGAATCCGGCTGCACGTTCTGTGCCTGCACTTTTGACAGGAAAAGGATCGGAACGGCCAGGGTAAAAATTAAGCATTTGCGCATGAGGAAAGATATGGTTAAAATTCAATACGCCCAAACGCTTCTATCTCCCAAAGCAATGTAAACCGCCTGGCAGTTACAAAGAAATAAACTTTAAGCAATCAATCGGGGCGACTGTAAAAAATTACAGCGACTGCACCTGCCGGCCGCCGCAAATTTGTAAATGAGAGCAGGTGTAGTGTATTCCAGGAGCCTGCTACACCTGCAACACTTGATACACCCTGTCCGCCAGGGCCTTGGGCACGGAGCCGTTATACGCTTCCATCCTTCACGCGGTCATTAATTTTGAACAGTGCCAGCGGACGATTAGCCCTAAGTCAGAAGTCAAAAAAGAGGAATTCGACTTTGGGCTTTTGACTTAACAAAGGGTTTTTAAACTGTTACGTGAGGGGTCGGGATGCGACCGAGAGCCTTGATTGGGTACGCTGCTAGTATCCGTTGCCGTCCCTGGCTCGGTTGTTAGTACATCAGGAAAGAATGTTGATAAAAATTTTAGCATTTTACTTTGAAGTAAACGAGAAAGGAATGTATATTTGCTTGTCCGCAAATTTGTCCGCAAATGATTAACGTTAAATTCTACTTAGATAAGGCCGACAAGAACAGGCTTTCGCCGATTCATTTAGTCATTCGTAGCAAGGCAGCTCAATTAAAAGTCTCGGTATGCGAGAAAATCAAAAAAAAGGATTGGGACAATAAAAATCAATTAGTCAAAGATTCTTGTTACGGGCATAAGTATATAAACAAATACTTATACTTCTTAAAGGAAGAAGTTCTGAAGTATTTGGAAACCACGCCGCATACGCAACACACTGATGTAAAAATCAAGGACCATATTCTTTCCCTGGTTAATAGTCGTAAAGAAAATACCGATATAAAAATGGTTGCCGAAGATGACACCTATTACGCAGGAAGAGAAAAAATTAGGTTTATTGATCTGTTTGCTGGAGCCGGCGGCTTTAGCGAAGGATTTTTACAGGCAGAACATGGCATCAAATATTATGATTTCCTATTAGCGAGCGATATCAATGAAAATTGCGAGTTAACGCATTTAGCCAGGTATAATCACCAATTGGGTTTAGAAATGGAATTCCTTAAACAGGATATTACCGAGCCGGATTTTTTGGATAATATGTTAAAGAAGTTAGGGAATAAAACTGTTGATGTAGTATGTGGTGGCCCACCCTGTCAAAGTTTTAGCTTAGCAGGTAAACGTAAAAAGTTCGACAAAAAAGATGACTTATTTGCTCATTACTTAAAAGTAATTAGACAACTGAGGCCTAAGTACTTTGTCATGGAAAATGTTAAAGGCATTCTGACGAAAGAGGGTGGCAAAATAAAGGAGATGATTTTGCAAGAAATAAGGTCGATAGTCGATTTGCAAGAATTTCACCAACTGTTAGATTTTGTTTCAAACTTGAAAAAGGTTCAAAAAGACGAATCGTTTATTCTTGAATGTTACTTGCTGCGTCTTCAATTCGAAACGGTTACGGATATCGAATGCGACAAATTACGAGATAAATATATCTCGAATATTGAATCTAGATTTAAACAAATTAGCCCTAAAATTTTTGATTACAAAAAGAGCAAAACAGATGTCAATATAAGTACAATTCGGCATGGCTTTAATTTGTTAAAAAGAGCTACCGAATTGGCGTACATCAGGAAAAAAATTATCAATGAAAAAGCCTTTTGCGATGTAGATAACGACTCCTTTGCAGATACTTTCGATACGTTTTTGACTTCAATTGAACCGGAATCCATTATTGAAAAAATTGATATCGCTTTTAATACTTTAAAGCCAGGAGTAGCGTATCAAGAGGAGATAAATCAAATTATTAAGGCATTGGCCATTTTCGATTATTCATTCGATGAATGCGTTACAGATTTAAGAGAATTTGCAGCGATCATAAACAAAGAAATGGCATTTGATAGTATTCTTTCGCAAATTCGTTTATATAATATCGACGAACCCTTTGTTGCTTTAGCTTCAGATTATGGTGTGCCACAAAACAGGGAACGCGTATTATTTATTGGTTGCCGTAAAGATCAAAAGCTGGTTAAAGCCGTGCCTGCAACAGTTAAAGAGGAAGAAAAAGTCACGGTATTTGAAGCACTATACGATCTGGATTTCATAGAGAATGATGAAGAGAAGTTCAATTATGAAGAGGTGGATATTAGGGCAAAATATAATGGATCTTCTGAGCGATTAATCCAATTGCTTAGAACAAGAGCGATTGACGGTAGCCAACAAGATACAGGCTTCACATATGCCGAATGGTCAAAACGAGGCCGGTTAAATGGCCGTTTTGCAAATGCCAGGAATCCATTTTACGTTCGGACCCATGAAGAGCTTGGATTAAGTCTATCGCATCTACATGCGCCTTTGCATAACCACAAGACAAGTAACCAAAATGAGGATGTGATCAAACGATTGGATTTGATATTGAACGAAGGCGATTATCATCTTTCAAAGGAAAAGCTAAAAGAACATGGCTTAGAGTCGGACAAAAGGAATTATAATGTGTTAAAGCCCGAAGGTCAAAGTCCAACTGTGATGACTATAGCTGATGATTATATCCATTATTCTAATCCCCGCGCATTAACTGTGCGTGAAATGGCCAGGTTACAATCTTTCGATGATTCCTTTGTTTTTCAAGGCAAACGTTCAACAGGCGGCAATAAAAGAAAACATGAAGTGCCGCAATTTACTCTTGTTGGCAATGCAGTGCCTCCATTAATGGCAAGGGCGGTAGCAATGGAAATACTGAAAAATATTCAGTAATTTTCCTCGATGCGAAGCTTCAGCAATTTAGAAAAGCAAAGATTAAAAGTCCTCACAGAAAATTCAGTCGAGTTAACAGTCATAGAACCTACGGTAACCGGTCTCAAAAAATCCATAATGGACGCAACTGGTCCCGTACGCGGATACCTCAAGGAAAAGGGATTGCATGATTATTCTGCTCAAAAGCAAGGTGAAGCCTATAAGGTATTTATTAAGGCGTATTTAGTTAACGCATTTAAAACAACTACGACACAAGCTTCACTCTACAGGCCCAAAAGTAAAAAAGGAGATCCGAGAATATGGTTTAAAAAATTACCTGAGTTTGCAAAACCAAACGACATTCTTGTCGTCCTCGCATTTCACGAAGAACTCTTCGTTATTAACCTAACTCAAACTGATATTGTAAATCTTATAGATAGCCCCTTAGTTAATCCGGTAAAGGAGTTAGTCGACGAAATTAGGAGCATTAGTAATTTCGTGGCAAATGAGCTATTGCTATTACTTCAAAATATAGCTGGACGCGGTCCAATACCTGGAATGCTTAAGGCCGATACATCAATAGGTAGAACGCTGGAAACACTTTTAGGAATTAGTATTAATTCTTCTAAGAAGCCAGACTACAAAGGCATCGAATTAAAGTCATATAGAGATAAAAAGGCCAATAGAAAGAATTTATTCGCGCAAGTGGCTGAATGGCCATTATCTAAGTTTAAAAGCTCGGCTGAAATTCTAGACGCTTTTGGTTATCCGCGTGGCAGTGATTTTAAATTATATTGTACTGTATCTACGTTAGTCAGAAATTCGCAGGGGCTGTCTTTAAAAATAAATCAAGAATTGCAACAACTTATTGAACATTCGGATAAGCTTAAAATTGGGGACTTTGCGTGTTGGACTTTAGACATTTTGCATAAAAGGCTCTTAGAAAAACACGCAGAAACTTTTTGGATAGCCGCCGATACTATTATCGACAGCCAAGGACTTGAGCACTTTCAATACAAAAAAGTATTGCATACGAGAAAGCCAATTACATCGCAATTCGATATTCTACTTGAGCAAGGTCTAATAACAATGGATCACTTGATTAAAAGAAGTCCGGATGGGAAAGTTGTTGAAAAAGGCCCTCTATTTAAAATTAAACCAAAAGCGATAGATTTATTATTTCCGCCAAGCCAAATCTATAATTTGATATAGCATGTCAGATAAACTACAATTCAAAATTAGTTCGGCGTTAAAGGACATAATCGGCAAGGATTTAATCACAGACGATTTTATAGCAGTATTTGAACTCGTAAAAAATTCTTATGATGCCTATGCAAAGAAAGTAAAAATTACTTTTGAAAATATAAATACTCCGAAAGCCAGTATCACGATCGAAGACGATGGAAAGGGAATGTCTTTGGATGACATCAAACAGAAATGGCTATTTGTGGCATACTCAGCAAAAAAAGAGGGAACGGAAGACAGAAGTTTTGATTACCGCCAAAATATCTCGTCCAATCGCTCATTTGCTGGAGCCAAAGGAATTGGACGATTTTCGTGCGATCGGCTAGGTAAATGGTTATATCTAGAATCAACTAAGCAAAGTAACAACCCGACCACAGAAATAATCATAACCGATTGGGAGCAATTTGAAGAAGATATACAAAGAGAATTTGTCGACGTTGAAGTAGTTCATGAAACCAAATCGAAAAGCGATTATGGTCTGGAACATGGAACAGTTTTAGTAATTACTGAGTTAAGAAGCTATTGGGACCGGGAAAAGCTTCTAAAGCTAAAGGCTTCTTTAGCTAAGTTGATCAATCCGTCGAAAAATAAGTCGGACGATTTTTCGATATTTATTAACGCCCCTGAACTACAACAAATCGACGACTCTGAAGATGAATATTATCGGAAAGTGAACGGTGAAGTAAGGAATTTTATTTTCGACACTCTTGGGTTAAAGACCACTAGTATTCATACACGAATCGACGAAGACGGAAAAACAATTTCAACAGAGTTATACGATGGTGGTACACTGGTATATCGTATAAAAGAGATAAATAAATACTCCTTTCTCTATGGCATTAGCTATACAATCTATTATCTAAACCGATCTGCGAAAGCGACCTTTACTCGACGAATGGGTGTCCAATCCGTCAATTTTGGACATATTTTTCTTTATAAAAACGGATTTAGAATATATCCTTATGGTGAACCTGGCGAAGATCCTTTAAAACTTGACGCACGAAAAGCTCAAGGAGCAAGAAGATACTTAGGAACGCGTGAGTTGATAGGTCAAATTGAGATTTTCAATGATTCAGATCAGTTAAAAGAAACGTCAAGCCGAGGAGACGGTTTAATTAAAACTCCAACCTATGAGCAACTGGAAACGTGTTTTAGGGAGGTTCTTAGGCGGCTTGAACGTTACGTAGTGGACGTCCAACAATGGGGATTAAGCATAGAGGACAATCAAGATATCGATATGAGATCTCGAATCACCAATCTGATTGCTAGGCTTTCGGGAGGCGAGGATATATTAGAGTTTGAATATAACGAGAATTTTCTTGAAGCGCTTCAAGAAACGCAATCCGAGAGTGTTGAGCGAATTGTAAGGAATTTGAATCGAATTGCTTTAGCTAGTGGCGATGAAACATTAATTAATGAGGCAAAAAAAGCCGCTAAAAGTTTAGAAGCAATAAAGCAAGCTAAAGAAGAAGCGGAAAGTAATGAAATTGAGGCTTTAAAACAGAAGCAAGAAATAGAAACTGAGCTTAAGTTAACCATCGCCCAAAATTTAATACTAAAAGAAGCTGCCAATGAAGACACTGTTGAAATTCTAAGTATCGAACATCATGTGAATCAAGCTACCCACAGGGTCGACAAGCTTTTGCAAAAACTTATCAACGGATTACAAGAGGGTGCTACCATCGAAAACTTGATTAATTTAGCGAATGGTATTTCATTGGAGAACAGAAAGATTGCGAGTCTTGTAAACTTTGTTCGAAAAGCCAATTTTGATACGATGTCCTCTAAGTATACAGGTGACATAATCGCTTATATAACTCAATATGTCGAAAATATATATAAAGAAGATAAAGCAAGAATCATCAATAATACAATAATTGACGTCTCCACCAACTTTAATAGAGACGAGCATGTTGTTGGGGAGTTTATTCCGCTGGAAGTCAATATTATTTTAGACAACTTATTAGACAATTCGTTTAAAGCTCATGCGACTTATGCCGAGTTGTTTATCACGAAAATCGCTGAGAAAACTATAAATGTTATGTATCAAGATAATGGACTTGGAGTAAATCCCAACATATCCGATAAAATTTTCGAATTCGGGTTTACGACGACTCAGGGTTCAGGGATTGGCCTTTTCCATATTAAAAAACTTCTAGAAGATAACTATAATGGGTATATTTGGCTTGATACCGATGTTAGACAAGGAGCGAAATTTGATATTCAATTAACCGTTAAGTAATCATGCAAGAATTCAATGTCTTATGGTTTGAAGACAATTTTAAGGATTTCGACGACACAATAGACCTACTTCAAAGTCACAGTTCAAAAAATAATCGCCTTTTCAAGTTTGATCAATATGATCATTACCCCGTGGATTTTGATGTTAAACTTTTTGATGGACATTATTCGTTAGCCTTAATTGATTTAAACCTTCAAAATGGCCAAAAAGGTATCGAGATTATAAAAACTATAAGAAAACATGGCGCATACATTGATATCTTGCTTTATTCTAACAATCCTACAGAATTAGTCCAGTTAACTGAGGGAAGAAATTTTGTTGAAGGCATTTTTAGACACGCTACCTACAAAGGTCTGTCGCAGAAGATGTGCGATGTAGTTGATCAGGTGATATACAAGGAGGTTATGGCCACCAATCGCTATGATTTATATAACTCGTCAAAATAAAATCGAGCGTAACAGCAATTTTTTTGTAAAGAACAAATGCAACATTTCGGTTTCCTTGCCTGACATACCAACGCTGCAAAATCTAAAACAGCCCAATTAACATATTTTGCTTTTGGATGATTAACAACTTTATAAGCCAAACCTTGTAAATAGGGATCATAGCGTATATCAGCCATTTTACGCGGTCCAAAAAATCTTTCTATTACGCGTGCCATGTTCACATCAACTAAAGGACTCGGCTCGTTAAAAATCACCAATTCGATAGCATTGGCTATGTATTGCCCTACAAATGATATGGCTTCGAGCTCTTCTCTTTCCTTCGGCAGCTTACCGCTTCGCTTTACCATTTCCTTGGCAAGATTCTGCAATCTTAAGGCCCGTTGAGTATATAGACCGATAGGTTTAAGAAATTCTTCGATTGTGTTCAATTCCGCATTGGCCAAAGACCGCCAAGTCGGGAACTCTTGGATAAATAATGGATAGAATTGCGCCACAGTTTCGGCTTTAGTCCTTTGCAATAAAACTTCGGCAATAATGTACTTATACTGAGATAACCCTCGTTTTCGCCAGTAAAACCTGCGGCCGCTTCTTGCATACCAGGCTAATAATTTCTTCTGTAAAAGTTTTACCTTCTCATCTTCTGACAATATCACATCGGCCATGGGGTAAAAATAAAAAATTCAGAGTTGTTGTTTGCAACTCTGAATCCTTTATGCCGGCAGTGTGCTAAGCAATTTCTTTTCAGTGGCTTTCTTGAGGTGCCCTGCTCCAAAGAAATTTGCAAAGAAAATACAGCTTCCTCTACTTAAAGTTAATTAATATTTTTATTGCCAGCGCTTGGCTGTGTTTGTAAAGCCGCTGTTTCCAGTGGGCAACTGGCAGTTCAGTTGCCGTGAGCTTATATTGTTGGCAAGGATACGGGTCGGCAGCGGGCGTTAAATCTCAGCGATTTTGCTTTCCAGTTCCGTATACCATTCTTCGCCGTATTTGCGTATCAGCGGCTCTTTCAAAAACTCGTGCACGCGCACTTTCAGCTCATTTCCAAAAGCGCAGGCCGGGCTGCAGATGCTCCAGCGGTCGTAATTCAGCACATCAAATTCGGGATATTTGGTGATGCGGATAGGATATAAATGGCAGGAAATGGGCTTTTTCCAATTGATAACGCCCTGCTCATAAGCTTTCTCGATGGCGCATTTGGTAATACCGTTTTCCCAAACCACGTAGGCGCATTCCTTGTTGGTATCTACGCAGGGAGTAGTATAGTCGTCCTCAAAATCTTTGACGTAAGTACCTTCTTTTTCGACGGTTTTAATGCCCTTCGCGGTCATGAACGGCTTTACCTTTGGGTAAATCTCGTCCAGTGTGGCCAGCTCGCTGTGATCAAGCGGCGCGCCCGAATCGCCTTCGATACAGCAGGCGCCTTTGCACCTGTTCAGGTTGCAGACGAAATTTTCCTTTACCACTTCCTCGTGCACCAATACACTGCCCACCTCTATCATTGACCGTTTATTTGTATGATTATTTGATTGCGCTGAATTCTATTTTGCAAAGATACGATCTCAATCGGTATCCTTGCTTAGCGGGTTCAAAGGATATTTTAGCCCGGTGGCCGACGTTAGGTCCATCGTAACGCTGCCGACGATCACTTCCACATGCGCTTTTACCGGTATACGGTTTTCATCGTCCGTTATCCATAGATACAGCTTACTGTCCTTCCTGAAAATATGACCGGGTATGATCGTTGGATTAAACTTGAGGCAATTGAACGTTCCCAGGCCGCATTTAACCTTTTCCCTGCCCAGGTAGGTGATGGTGAGGGTATGTATACCGTCGTCTAAAAAATACCGCATGTCCAGCACCTGGCCCACATGGATTTTGGAGACGTCGATACAGCGCGCAAAATAATAAGCGGACACGAAATCGAATACGTCGCCGGTATAGGGGAATATGCCTTTGTTAGCTTTTATGGTGTTGTTGCTGTGATTGAAAACCACGTTATCCATTTGCTTGTAATTGGATTCGTGGCGGTTTTCGGCGTAAAAATAAGGCAGCAGCGTTTTCTCGTCCACATAGGTTTCGTAGCGGTTGCGCACCTTATAAAAAATATCGAATGTACCGGCGGTACGGCCCTCGGCGA
>DASZYQ010000016.1:0-60172 GCA_035545315.1 Mucilaginibacter sp.
GCCAGAACGGCCGACTTCTGCAGGAAATCTCTGCGCGAACTCATAAATAGTTTAATTGGTTGGCTAAATATAAAAAATTGTCTGAACCGTGATTCATATGATTAACGGATCCTCATAATTCCACCTTGACTCAAATTCGAAATTCGAAATTCGATATTCAAAATCATTCTAACCCGTATTCCTTTAACTTTCGGTATAAAGTCGCAATGCCAATATTCAGTAATCTTGCTGCTTCGGCGCGGTTGCCGTGGGTATGGTTCAGTACCCGCTGGATGTGCAGTTTCTCGACAGAGGAAAGATCGAATGCGGAAAGTGCCTGATTTGTCCGGGACGGTTGAATGTATTGTATTTCGTAAGGTAACAGCGTTTCGTCCAGTTCATTACTGTCGCACAGGATAACCGCGCGTTCGATGATGTTTTTCAGCTCGCGTATGTTACCGGGCCAATTGTATGCCTCCAGCTTTTCGGAAAAATTCGGCGACATTTTGCTGACCGGCTTTTTTACCCTCGATGCAAAATACTGCATAAAGTATTCCGCCAGCAGATGAATATCCTTTTTGCGTTCCCGTAGCGCGGGCAACGTGATCTGGAAAACCGAAAGGCGGTAGTAAAGGTCGGAGCGGAAGTGATTGGCCTCTATTTCTGCGTGCAGGTCGCGGTTGGTGGCGGCCAGTATGCGCACGTTTACTTTGGTAGGTTTGGTATCGCCCACTTTCAAAAATTCCCGCGATTCGAGCACCCGCAGCAATTTCGCCTGCAGTTCCAGATTCAACTCCCCCATCTCGTCCAGGAATATCGTGCCGCCATTAGCTTCTTCAAACAAACCCTTCTTGTCTTTGGTAGCCCCGGTAAACGATCCCGCCTTGTGCCCAAACAGTTCGCTCTCGAGTAGCTCTTTGGTAAAAGCGCTGCAATTAACGGCAACAAAAGGTTTCCCTTTGCGGTCGCTGGCCTGGTGTATAGCCTCGGCAAATATTTCCTTGCCCGTACCGGTTTCGCCCAGTAATAAAACCGTCGTGTCTGTCTGCGCCACCTTTTGGGCCAGTTTAATGGCATTTGTAATAGCTGAAGACTTGCCGATTATACGTTCAAAGCCGAACTTATCATTCAGCTTGTTTTCCAGTTCGGCAACCCGCTGCTGCAGCAGAGCTTTGTCCATCGCTTTACTTACCAGCGGGATGATCTTTTCATTATCGTCGCCTTTGGTAATATAATCGAAGGCGCCCACTTTGATCGCTTTAACGCCGTCGTTGATCGTGCCGAATGCCGTCAAAACAATCACTTCAGTGGCCGGCCAATTCTTTTTGATCTGCTCGGTTAATTCGATCCCATTACTGTCGGGCAGCTTTACATCACTCAGCACTACGTTTACGGCTTCGTGCTGGAGCCACTTCAAACCTTCCCTGCCGGTCGATGCGGCAATAACCTCATACCCCTCCAGTTGAAGTATCCGCGCCATCAGGTTGCGCAGCCGCTCTTCGTCGTCAATGATCAGCAGTTTGCCTTGTTGCATAGTTCAAGTATGCAAAGTTGATAAAAATAATGCCACAAATAAGCTGTAATATACCGGGATCGTCTAAAGCGGGAACGCCGGGCTAAGCCGGAGTGTATATCCTTTATTTTAGGACAGGACGTATATCGGCAATAAACTTTTTCGTAAACAGGTCAGCGCCCTGGGAGTTCAGGTGGTGCGGGTCTGAAAACATTGGTTTTCCAAAGTCCGGGTCGTGCAGATAGTTGAAAAATGGAATATGATGCGCGGCACATATTTCTTTACCCAATTCAATACTTTTACTCGGGTTATATTTAATGTATATCGGCGAAACAGAAACTATCAGCTTAATTCCGTTTGCAGTACACTCGTTTATAAAGTTTTTGAAGTAGGCCAGTTTTAAGGTATCAATGTCGTTTTTGAAAGTCATAACCGGCTCGGCCACAACCATCTTGTTATTGAGCGGTATATAGCCGTCGTAAGATTTTACGCCCTGTTTCGCATGGAGCAGCGTTGTTATCGCCGACAATAATTTCGAATTGTAAGGATATGTCTTAGATAACAGCTTATACTTTTCGTACGGACCTCTAAGCTGAATAATGGGCCTTATCTCGGGATGATAGCTGTAATAGGGTAATAGCAGGCTTAAATGATCATACGCCTCCTGGCCCTTCTCAAATTCGTCGGGCAGCAAGTCCATTATCACAACTTTGGGATGATATCTTTTCAGTGCGCTCCTCAAGATAGCATCGTAATAAAACATGAAAGTTCCATCAGCGCCTGCATTAAACACCGTTGCATGTAGGCTATCCTGAATAATAGCCGGGTTATAATGGTGCGCCGCCCTCGACGACCCCACTATTAGCATGTCCGACTTAGCGCTGTCAAGTGCATAAGTAGCCAGGTAATCATAGCCCTTTTTTTGCAGGAAGTAGCATTTCTTGAGCGCGGTGCCAAATACATAGTCGAGAAATGCCATCACGGCAAAGAAAATAAGCAGTTTTGTGATTATCGGTTTTATCTCTTTCATCAGAATTGGAAGTATATAAATTGCCCGCCATCATATACGCCTATCAAAAGAATAATAAGAGCTACAAAACAATAAGATGCCATTCTTATCACCGGCGACTTATTATTAAAAAAAGAACTGACTCCGTGATTCCGTTCCTGGTCTATTTCGAATATCAAAAGCGTCAACATCCCTATAAACGGGTAAACCAGCAGCGTGTAATCGTTATTGAAACTAAGTTTTCCGTGAACGGTAAATATCCGCCGTATGATCAAAAACGCATGATCCAAGGAATTGGCGCGGAAAAATATCCATGAGAACCCAATAAGGATAAAAGTGAAAATGGTTTTAGCCAAATGCCAGGTGTATTTAAGCAGCTTATTATGTATAACGGTGTCCTTGTACAGGTTTGTTACCGGCCTGAACATAATGGCCGCAATAAGGTAAACACCATTAAGGCCGCCCCATATCACAAATGTCCAGTTGGCGCCATGCCACAATCCGCTTACCAGGAAAACAAACAACAAGTTAAAATACCAACGTGGAATTGATACCCTGCTGCCGCCCATGGAGATGTACAGGTAATCGGTAAACCAGGTAGTGAGCGAGATGTGCCACCTGCGCCAGAAGCCAGATACGCTCGTCGCGAAATAGGGCCTGTTGAAATTGGTCATCAGTTTAAATCCCATTATCCTGGCTGTGCCCAATGCGATATCTGAATAGCCCGAAAAATCGCAGTATATCTGTATCGCAAAATAAATGGTCGCCAATATGAGTGTAGAGGAGTTGCTCATAAAAGCATCCCGGTACACAACGTTAACAAATAACGCCAGCCGATCGGCGATAACGATCTTTTTAAAAAAGCCCCATAATATTAGTCTGAACCCGTTCGAAAAATCATCATAATTTATCTCATGTTTCTCATAAAATTGATGCAGCACGTTTTGCGGCCGCTCGATAGGCCCTGCCACCAATTGCGGGTAAAACATCACATAAAGCGCATAAATACCGAAGTGGGTTTCGGGCTTTTGGTTACCACGATACACCTCGATGGTATAACTCATGGCCTGGAAGGTATGGAATGACAGGCCTATCGGAAGCAGGATAGATAAATAAGGGATATGATTTGGAAGGCCGAACCGGCTTAGCAATTCCGTGATGTTCTGGTTAAAAAAATTGAAGTATTTAAAAAATGCCAATACGCCGATATTAGCGACCAGCGATGCCACCAGGAACCATTTTCGTTTTCGGCCCGCCGACCGATCGATGTAAATACCGGCAAAATAATCTACAACAATGGTAAAGCCCAGTATGCAGATATATATCGGCACAAAGGCCATATAAAAATAACAACTGGCTAAAAGCAATAATAACCATCGAAATTTATGCGGTATAATGAAATAAAGACTGGTTACTACAACGAAAAAGATAATAAACTGGATGGAGTTAAACAGCATAGGTAAGGTTTTCGGTCAGGGGATTTATCATCGAAAATTTATAAATGAGTAAACATAATGGTAAATATAATGCCATACAAATTAATGCTGGCATTGTTTTATTGATACCTGATTTTTATAACTTTAGCCAAGAACAATAACCCATAAAAAATATATGGAAGATAACATGTGGCATACAAAAAAAAGCTGGCACCAGCATCACAAAGATTCGTTAACGTTTGGTCAACGATTGGCCGATTCTGTAGCCAACGGCATGGGTTCGTGGCGATTTATCATTTGGCAGACTGTTATCGTGGCATTATGGATGACCCTGAATGTAATATTGATCAGAAACCATCAATGGGACAGCTATCCTTTTATTTTGCTGAATCTTGTTTTTTCTACGCAAGCGGCTTACGCAGCGCCGATTATCATGATGGCGCAGAACCGTCAAAATGATCGCGACAGAGCACAGGCTGATGCCGATTATAAGACCAATTGTGAAGCTAAAGTGGAAATCGAAGAACTTCAAAAAAGGCTGAATGCTATTGAAGTAGATAAACTTGACAAGATTCTGAACATGCTGGAAGAAATGAAGGCAAAATAATAAGCGCATGGGTAATACACCCGAAAAATTAAAAGTAATTATTACCGGGTCGACTGGCATGGTAGGCGAAGGCGTACTACACGAGTGCCTGCAACACCCTATGGTGGAAAACATATTGATAGTGAACCGCAGGCCTTTGGGATTAGACCATCCAAAACTCAAAGAGATCATACATCAGGATTTCTTT
This sequence comes from Mucilaginibacter sp., assembly GCA_035545315.1. Taxonomy (GTDB): domain Bacteria; phylum Bacteroidota; class Bacteroidia; order Sphingobacteriales; family Sphingobacteriaceae; genus Mucilaginibacter. Next base: position 4,732 of record DASZYQ010000016.1, read on the forward strand.
GATATTGCTGCTATCGAAGATCAGTTAAAAGGATATAACGCCTGTTTCTTTTGCCTGGGCGTGTCGTCCGTTGGCATGAAAGAACCTGAATATTACAGGCTGACCTATACCCTAACCCTGGGTTTTGCCCAAACGCTGGCCAGGCTAAACCCGGCGATGATTTTCGAATACATTTCGGGCGCGAGCACCGATAGTACCGAAAACGGCCGAATGATGTGGGCCAGGGTAAAAGGCAAAACCGAGAACGACCTGGCCAAACTGCCTTTCAAAAGTGAATACAACTTCAGGCCTGGATACATGCACCCTACCCCAGGCCTGAAGAATACTAACAAATATTACAAGTACATTACCTGGCTTTACCCGATTCTGCGGAGAATAACTCCAAACTCCGTCAGCAAATTAAGCGACCTCGGCCTGGCCATGATCAATGCGGCGGTTTATGGGTACGATAAGCAGATACTGGAGGTAAAGGATATCAACAACCTGGCCAGCCTGAGGAAGTGAATAGTCAACGGTGAATAGTGAATCATGTGCCTTTCACTATTGACTATCCACCACTCACCAATTGTAACAAAAGCGGACACTTTCCGTTCGGATACGAACAATGCATACGCTTCGTAGATCGAATCAAATTGCTTATTTTCAGCAATTTACAATATCGGCATGATATTGTAATTCTTCTTTCGTCTTCTTCATTTAATAGTTAACTGCGCTTTAAAATATTTTGCCGGTAACCTTTAATAAAAAGCTATGCTCAAAAAATACTTAAAGAGTTTGGTGGTATTGCTTGCCATTATGTTCGGCGTTAGCCGGGTGCAATTGCTGTTTGCACAAGATATGAATGATCAGCTCCGGGTCGTGAACCGGTCTTTAAGCAGCGGCGAGGGAGGAAGCATTCATTTGAATGAAGTTGATGGTGACGGCATGGCCTGGCTTAACGGCAAGAGCTTCACTACCGGAACGATCGAATTTGACATAAAAGGCAAAGATAAAATGCAGGGCAGCTTTGTGGGTTTTGCCTTTCATGGTGTAAATGACAGCACTTACGAGGCTGTTTATTTTCGGCCGTTCAATTTCAGGTCGGCCGATCCCGTAAGGAAGGGGCATGCGGTTCAGTACGTTGCAAGTCCTAAATACGACTGGTCTGTACTGCGCGAAAAGTTCCCCAACAAATACGAGCAAGCTGTTTCGCCTGCGCCCGATCCGAACGGATGGTTTCACGTTCGCATCGTTGTTGAAAGCGAAAAAATAAGTGTATATGTGAACGGGAATTCAAACCCCGCATTGGTTGTCGCACCGTTGGTAAAAACCGGTGGCAAAATGCTGGGCTACTGGGTAGGCAATACATCGGGCGGCGACTGGAAGAATTTGAAGATAGAGAACGGAGAGTTCAGGTAAAAGTAAACGTACCACGTAAAACGTACAACATTATGCTTAAAAACTATTTAAAAATCGCCATCCGCCAATTGCGCAAGCAAAAAATGTATGCCGCCATCAAGATCGGCGGCTTTGCGCTGGGTATCGCAGCGTGCTTATTGATCGCGTTGTACATCCGAGACGAAACAAGTTTTGATAAAATGTACCCTGATAACGATCGCATTTTCCGTGTTGTCGGATTTTACGCCCACGACGGAAAAGTGGATAAAGGTACCGACTGGCCGGCGCCCATGGGTAAAGCGATTGGAGCAGACTTCCCGGAAATTGAATCAGCGGGACGATTAATGCCTAATCCGCTTATTGGGCACGCAGGAAACGATGAATTGAGGCCCGTTGACCGGGTGCAAAATAATTATGAGCAGGGTTTTGCCTATGCTGATCAGCAGTTACTTGACATATTAGGATTGCATATGATTTATGGCAGGCGTGAAACCGCATTGAAGGAGCCATTAACCATGGTGATCAACAAAACCACTGCTGACAAATATTTTCCGGGCCAAAACCCGGTAGGACAGGTAATGTATCTTGATAATGATAAGGCTCATCCTTATCGCATCAGCGCAGTGATGGCTGACATTCCATTGAACTCCCATCTTCACCGATTGAATTTTCTCCTGACGCTATCAGGCGCGGAATTTTGGAATGGTGAACAGGGTAATTGGGGCGATTACAATTACGCGGTTTACATCAAACTAAAAGCCGGCGTTAATGCTGCGGCATTTGAAAAAAAACTATCGAACGACTTGCTTAAAAACTATTTCCTTCCGGAAGCTGAACGAGGAGGCATGAAGGATGCCGAAAAAGAGATAGCTAAATTTTCGCTTCACCTGCAACCGGTTAAAGACATTAATTTATACTCTTATGATATACAGGATGGTCTCTCACATGGCGATGTCCGATTCACATGGTTGTTTGGAGCCATAGCGGCATTCTTATTGGTTATAGCCTGTATCAATTTCATCAATCTGTCAACAGCCAAATCAGCCAACAGGGCCAAAGAAGTAGGCTTACGAAAAGTTGTAGGCTCGTACCGCAGCAGCCTGATCAACCAGTTTCTAACCGAATCGTTGGTGTATAGCCTGATCTCATTCATCCTGGGCATTTTTATCGCCTTGCTGGTATTACCTTACTTCAATACGCTCGCTTCCAAATCATTGGCTATGCCCTGGGCCGAATGGTGGTTTGTGCCTGTCATCCTTATTTCCGCTATGATAGTTGGCGCATTTGCCGGCCTGTATCCTGCATTCTATTTGTCAAGTTTCCGTCCCGTGCAGGTATTAAAGGGTTCGATAAGCAGCGGTAGTAAAAGCCCGATGCTGCGCAACAGCCTGGTAGTTTTCCAGTTTACAGCTTCCATTATTTTGATCATCAGCACTATCGTTATCTATAGTCAGACCCATTTTATACTGAACCGAAAGGTCGGCTTTGACAAAGACCAGGTGATGGTGCTTCAGGGTACCAACACGATGGGCGATAAAAATGTAAAAGATTTTAAGAACGACCTGTCGAAGATTACTTCAATTAAAAGCGTATCCATTAGCGACTACCTGCCGGTGACCAGTGCCAAACGGAATGGGAATACCTTCTTTAAGGAAGGGCGTGAAAAGCTCGATGCCGGGGTTGGTGGCCAATACTGGCAGATAGACGACACCTATTTGAAAACCCTGGGCATGAAGCTGGTTGAAGGCCGAAATTTCTCCTACGACATATCCAGTGATACGGCCGGGAAAACATTGATCATCAATCAAACCATGGCCAAAAAGCTGGGTTTGAAAAATCCCGTAGGTGCACGCATTACCAACGGCGGGTTGTTTACGGTTATCGGCGTGGTGCAAGACTTCAACTTTGAATCCATGCATGGGAGCAACGGGGATATTCAACCACTGGCGCTGCACTTCGGTATCAGCCCGTCGATGATGACGATAAAATTCAAAGGCGGCGATGCGCAGAACACTATCGCTAACGTTTCGGCGCTATGGAAAAAGTTTTCGCCTGACCAGCCGATCCGTTATACCTTCCTCGACCAGGAATTCGCCATTATGTACGCCGATGTACAACGTACCGGCAGCATTTTTACCAGTTTTGCGGTATTGGCCATCATCATCGCCTGCTTAGGTTTATTTGCTCTTTCAGCCTTTATGGCCGAACAGCGCAGCAAAGAGATAGGCATCCGCAAGGTGCTGGGTGCCAGCGTTCAGGGCATTACCACGCTGTTATCCATGGATTTTGTAAAACTGGTACTGCTGGCTATTGTAATAGCATCGCCGGTAGCGTGGTGGGGCATGAACAAGTGGCTGCAGGATTTTGCTTACCGAATCCAGATCAATTGGTGGATGTTTACTGCTGCCGGCTTGGGTGCAATTTTCATCGCACTCATAACAGTAAGCTTCCAGTCAGTGAAAGCCGCACTGGCGAACCCGATAAAGAGCCTTCGCAGTGAGTAAGCAGTTGGCAGTTGGCTGTTGAAAAATGGCTCAATGACTTAATGACCCAATGACTTAATGACTAATGATCATGATAAAAAACTATCTGAAAATCGCCTGGAGGAACCTGATCAAGAATAAGGCATCCTCCTTTATCAATATCGGCGGCCTGGCCGTGGGCATGGCTGTGGTGATGCTTATCAGTTTTTGGATTTGGGACGAGGTAACCTTCAACCGGTATCACAAAAATTATAACCGTATTGCACAGGTCATCCAAAACGTAACCAACAACGGCGAGGTGCAAACCTGGTGGCAGGTACCCTATCCACTGGCCGACGCCATCAGGAAAAATTATGGCAGCGACTTTAAATCCGTTGTTATGGCTGATCAAAACAGCGGGTATATCCTATCATTAGGTGATAAGAAGCTGTCCGAATCCGGCGCTTTCATGGAACCGGGCGGACCCGACCTGTTCACGCTACGGATGCTGAAAGGCCGGCGCGACGTCCTGAAGGACCCGTCGTCTATTTTGATCTCAGCGTCGACGGCCAGGGCGTTCTTTGGGAACGACGACCCCATGTTCAAAGTACTAAAGCTGAACAACCAGGACAACCTGAAAGTAGCCGGCGTTTATGAGGATCTTCCAAAGAACTCTACTCTTGCGGATATGGCTTTCATCGGCTCGTGGGACCGTTTTGCGGCAGATAATCAACTTAGCCAAATGAAAGACCCGTGGCGGCCAAACTTTGTGTCGCTCTACGTGCAGTTGGCCGACAACGCCGACCTCGATAAGGTATCATTAAAGATCAGGGACGAAAAGCTGCGTCACGTCAGCGCCGCGCTGGCGAAAAAGAAGCCCGCCCTGTTCCTGGAGCCCATGAGCAAGTGGCATTTGTACGACCAATTTAAAGATGGGAAGAATACTGGCGGAAGGATACAATATGTGTGGCTCTTTGGTATCATCGGCATATTTGTGCTGCTGCTGGCCTGCATCAATTTCATGAACCTGAGTACGGCGCGCTCCGAAAAACGTGCGCGTGAAGTGGGTATCCGCAAAGCCATTGGCTCCATACGCAGCCAATTGGTCTACCAGTTTTTTGGCGAATCGTTGTTGTGCGTATTGCTCGCATTTGCGGTTTCCTTATTCCTGGTGCAGCTGAGCCTTTCATTCTTTAACCAGGTGGCCGATAAACAAATGACCATTCCATGGAGGAGTTCATTGTTTTGGCTGGCCGGAATCGGATTTAGTTTTATTACCGGCATTATCACCGGCAGCTACCCTGCGTTTTACCTTTCTTCATTTAAACCGGTAAAAGTATTAAAGGGCTCATTTCGCGTAGGGCGGCTCGCTTCGATACCACGAAAAATGCTGGTGGTGCTGCAATTTACCGTTTCTGTAGTGTTGATCATCGGCACCATCGTTGTTTTCAGACAGATTCAATATGCTAAGGACCGCCCGGTGGGCTACGACCGCGGCGGCCTGGTTGCTATACCAATAATGACTGCCGAGATTCATAAGCATTTTGATGCAGTAAAATCGGCCCTGACTGGTAACAATACTATTGCATGCATAGCCGAGGCAGGCTCCCCGCCAACTGACGGCGCGGGCAGTACCAGCGCCATTGAGTGGCCGGGAAAAGACCCTAACCTAAGCGTCGACTTCCAGCAAAACGCTATTTCTTACGACTATGGCAAAACTATCGGCTGGGAATTTGCAGAGGGGCGGGACTTTTCAAGATCATTCCTGTCCGATTCGGCAGCTGTAATCATCAACCAGGCGGCAGCGGATTTTATGAGCATGAAAAAACCTACATCGACTTATTTAACCTATTACGGCAAGCAATTCAGGATTGTGGGGGTTACAAAAGATATAGTCATCGGATCGCCCTACGAACAGGCGCGTCCTGCTATTTATTTCATGGCTAAGGACCCGAGCAGCTATGTATTGGTAAAGATCAACCCCAAAATAAGCGCCGGCGAGGCTATCGATAAGATCAGTTCCGTATTTAAAACCTATAATCCCGAACAGCCTTTCGAATACCATTTCGTCGACCAGGAATATGCCAAAAAATTCGGCAATGAAGAGAGGATCGGCAAACTGGCCACGGCTTTTGCGAGCCTTGCCATTTTTATCAGTTGCCTCGGCCTGTTCGGCATGGCCTCGTTCATGGCCGAGCAGCGCATTAAAGAGATCGGGGTACGGAAGGTACTTGGAGCATCCGTGTTTAACTTGTGGCGATTACTGTCGAGAGACTTTGCTTTACTGGTTGTTATCTCATTGATCATTGCTTCACCATTAGCATATTACCTGATGCACAACTGGCTGAACAATTATCAATACCATACCGGCGTTGCCTGGTGGGTATTTGTGGTAACGGCGGCCGGTGCGATGGTTATTACATTACTTACGGTTAGCTACCAAAGCATTAAAGCGGCGCTGGCTAATCCCGTTAAGAGCTTGCGCGCCGACTAAGGCTATTAATAGTTATTTGAACGGGCCATCTGAATCCGGATGGCTCGCTTGCTATTAAAAAATGCGCATCGTATGCAGGATTAAGGTTTATTGCATTAAATTGCAATCTCTGAACCTTTGAAATGAAACGTTATCTCCTGCTGCTCTTTCTGGCGTCAATTACAACAATTTGTTCCGCACAAAGACATGTCAATATCAAAGCGACAGTGGTTGACTCATTAACCCGGCAACCTATAGGTTTTGCCACAGTAGCTGTTTTGAAAGTGAAAGATTCGGCGTTGTTGTCGTACACGATTACCGACAAGTCCGGAGCCTTTACCTTGCGCAACGTGGGCACGGCTGAACCGTTACGGCTGCTGGTATCGTGCGTGGGGTACAAAAGCGCACATATTGCATTAAGCCTGAATAGCGGATCGGCAGAGATCGACATTGGCCGGATAACGCTCGCATCAAAAGTATTGAAAGAAGTAGTTATAACAGCCGAGCGCAATCCGGTGGTTATAAAAAAAGACACGATTGAGTTTGATGCAGAGGCGTTCAAAGTAAGGCCTAATGCCGTAGTGGAGGATCTGCTGCGAAAACTCCCGGGCGTGCAGGTTAATGCCAGCGGCGGAATAACTGTAAACGGCAAAAATGTATCAAAGATCAAAATTGATGGAAAAAGTTTCTTCGCCAGCGATCCCACCATTGCAACAAGGAACCTGGATGCCGATATGATATCGAAAGTTCAGGTTTATGACGACAGGGACGAGGACCCCGACCACCTCGTACCCGCGTACAAGGTGAACAAGATCATTAACCTGAAATTCAAAAAGGCTTTTAAACAAAGTATTATAGCAGACGGTGATGCAGACGCCGGGACGAATGATCGCTATGAAGGAAGTGGCTTTTTCAGTAAGTTCCATGACGATTTCCAGCTTAGCGCCAGGCTGAACAGCGATAACCTGAGCGGCACCAGGCAGTTCGTCGGCGATATGCATTTGCCATCGGGCTTTGCCGAAACAGGAGTTACCGAGGCCAATACCGCGAACATCAATTTCAACCAACAGTTCACAAAAACCTTTAAAGTGAACCTGGAATATGAGATGAACGACCGTATTACTACTCAGCAACAGTCGACCCGGACACAGCAATTCATCGGCGACACCACATTTACCACCGATGCTTTAAACCATAGCCGCACCCATGCCCATGACCAGGGATTACACGTTAAAGCCGAATGGGACCCCGATACCGCTACTATCATCAAATATTATCCTGATATAAATTACACCTACAACGGCAATAACCAAGATAACATCAGCAATTCATCGACTAACTTTGTCAATCCGCTGAATGAAAGTATTGCGACCGACCATGGTAACGATCATTCTTTACAGTATCAGCATATGTTGAATTATTATCGCCGGCTTAACAGCAAAGGCGCTTCGCTCAGCATCTCCAGCTTGCTTAATGTCCACCCCGACAGAAGTCTCGATAACAGCTTCAGTAATCTTCTCTCATATTCTGCCGCATTACCATCGGACACCATAAGCCGCTCGGGTAAAAATACCATTACGGACTATAGCGGCAATTTGGGTATGGGCTATCATTACCCATTCAGCAAAAAAATATCACTTGATGTATCGATCACCGGCAGTTATGAACGAAACGAGGGCGACCTGCTGACTTATGACGAAGATTTTAAAACAGGACTGTATACTATTTATAACGCGCAACAAAGCAGCGACCTGGTACGAAACCAATGGCAGCAAACCGCGCATCCCGACCTGACCTATAATCTAAGTGACGACATATCTGTCAAGATGGGGTTCTCGGCGCAATTGCTGCAAATCGGCAACCATTTTAGCAACAGTGTAAATGATCTCGACCAACACTTTTTTTACCTGATACCGGTTGCGGAAATACATATCCACAGCTTTAACGTTAGTTACAGCGAGGAGGTAAAACAACCCGGCATCAACGACCTTCAGCCTGTGACCATAGTTTATAGCCCGCTGTTCACTTTTATCGGGAACCCGGGCCTGAAACCAACACGTTTCCACAACGCGCAGCTCAATTTCAATCATTACTACCAGGAAAGCCAGCTTTTCCTGAACCTTAATTCGGAGGTGAACATCGAGACGAATACCATTTTACGCGTAAGAACGGTAAATGCAGAAGGCGCAACCATAACAACGCCGATAAACCGCAATGGGCGCTTCACTGCGAGAATCAGCGGCAGCATGGGCAAATCGTTCAAAAAACTAGGCGACTGGAGCTTTAACACAAACAGCAACGTTAATTTTGTTACAGGGCATAACTTTTTCGAAGTGAACGGCCAGGATGGTTACCAGAATACAGCGGGCGTCAGCTATACGCAGCAATTTTCGGCCAATTGGAAAGATATCATAGAATTGAAACCGTTGTACAACATCAATTACGCAATAACCAAATACCAGTTGATAGATTATAAACCGCAAAGCTATACTACGCAGCAAGCCAGCATAATAGCTGACCTGTTCCTGCCCAAAAAGTTTGTTTGGAGCGTGGATTATTCTTACAAATATAATCCTTTAGTAGCCCCGGGCTTTCAGCGTAATACCAATGTAGTCAGCTTTGCTATTGCACGGCACATACAACAAAAGGACAAGGGCGAGCTCAGGTTAAGCTGCTACGATCTGTTCAACCAGGGCGTCAGCTCGTTCCATTACGCTTCCGAAAATACGATCAACGATAGCCAGGGACTGCTGCTGAGAAGATATTTTCTGCTCACCTATTCTTATCATTTTACCAAGGTAACAAACAAATAAAGCCCTTTTCGGAACTTTCGCGGTCTCGGGCCGGTGCAAAATCACTCCACTATCAGCGTCTCTATCGAATGCGGGTTGCTGGTTACTTTGGCGGCTTGTCCTTTGATCCAAAGGAAATAATCGATTTTCTCATCGCCTTTATTCATCACCACTACCGCGATCTTGCCATCGGGGTTCTGATAAGCGGTGGCTAGCAACTTGTCGCGGCTTGCTGAACAGGCTACTCGCTTAGCGCCAGGTTTAATGAACTTAGAAAAATGACCGATATAATAGTAGGAGTTGGTATAAGTGATCTTGCCCGTTTGCGTATCCGCATGTACCGGCGCGAAACAGAAATTGCCCACATGGTTCGGGCCGCCTTTTTCATCCAGCAGCACGTTCCAATCGGTCCAGGCAACGGTACCGGCGTTAAAATCGTTGATCATTGAATAACCGTATTTTTCGCCCAGCGACCAATCGTTCAACTTATTGGGGTCGAAGCGCTCGGCGCAACCTTCTGTGAATACAAGATTTTTTGTTGGAAAAGCCTGATGAACTAACTGTTCATTCGCAAAGTTCATACCGGCGCCGGTCCATGTTTCGTACCAGTGGTAACCTACCCCCCAAACATATTTCGCGGCAGCGGGATCTTCCAGGATGGTGCTGGCGCGCTGGTACATCAGGTCGCGGTTATGATCCCATACCATCAGTTTTTTGTTCGACATACCGGCCTTTTGCAGCGTAGGGCCGAGATAATTTTTTACGAAGTCGCGCTCCTCTTCAGCAGTATAAATACACGACTCCCAGGTCTGCGTAGCCATAGGTTCATTTTGCACGGTTAGGCCCCATATCGGGATACCTGCTTTTTCGTAGGCGTTGATGAACTTAACGTAAAAATTCGCCCAGCTCTGGTCATACTCTTTTTTAAGGTGACCGCCATGCAAAACATCATTATTGGTCTTCATCCAACCCGGCGGGCTCCAGGGGCTCACAAACATGGTTAGCTTTCCCCCTGCTGCCGCGATAGCTTCCTTTATAAAAGGAATACGGTATTTTTTATCATGACTGATGTCGAAGGTCTTCAAGTCCTTATCGCCATTTTTTACATAGCTGTAAGTATCGCTGGAAAAATCGCAGCTTTGAATATTCGTCCGGCCGAAGGTATAACCGATACCTTTGGTTTTGCTATAATAAGCGGTCAGTATTTCCTGCTGCTTATCCTTCGGCAGCTTAAAAAACGTTTCGGCAGACGCGTCGGTCAAAGCGCCGCCAATGCCCAGCATGGTTTGAAAAGTTTTTGAGGGATCGACGAAAACCGCCACTTCAGTTTCAACCGGTTGCGGTTTTGCTTCAAAGGCTACAGTGCCTTCATCCGCAATACGTTTTTCAGTGCCTTTTTCGGTCACATAAACTTTAACGGATTTGCCTTTTGCCGAAAAAGGTGCTTTTTGCTGAGCGCCTGCGCTAAATGTCAGCATCGCTGCTGCTGCGGAAAAAAAAGCGGCTGTCAATGATCTTTTCATACCAGAGATTTTATAGTTGATTGAGCGTGAGCCTCAAATCTAAAAAAGCGGGGGCTTATATGCTAATTTTTATTTGCATATACCGGTTTTGAATTCATCAGCGAGGCATTAAAATCGACCAGGAGCCTAAAAAGGTGGTTGTACTCGTTCAACGGCAGCGTTTTGCTGATATCAAACACATCGTGGTAAGCCTTAATACCGCCCATGGTGTAAATAAAAAACGACGGTACACCTTTCTCTGTGAACCAGTAGTGGTCGCTATTAGCCGCCTTACCCCTTGAGGCCACCTTGGCCAAATAATGTGCATTATCATTGATCTGCTTAAGCATAGCAAATTCTTTAGGAAAAACGGTCGCATTTACAACCGTTATGCCTTCGTCGCCGGTACCCATAATGTCCATGTTGAGCAAAAAACGAATGTTAGACAATGAGATCAGAGGATGTTCTGAAAAATACTTCGAACCCAATAGCCCCGCTTCCTCGCCCGAAAAGCAAATAAACACCATACTGTAAGCTTGCGGGTGCTGTGCGTAATAACGCGCCAGGCTCAACAATTGGCTTATGCCGCTTGCATTATCATTAGCGCCCGGGAAATAGGTATTGGCACCCATCCCGCCCAGGTGATCGTAATGGGCAGTTATGACGATAAATGAATCAGGCTTTACTACACCGCGCACCATGCCGCAGATATTGCCCGTTTTAAAACCTTTGATCAGCCTGTTTTCGACATCAATGTCAAAAGACGAAGGCGGCGCCCCAATAGTGCTTTTGAGCAGATCGACAGAGGTATAATCGGCTACTCCCTGCTCAACAGACCATGTCAGTTTATCCTTCAAGGTAATAATGATACGGTTCTTTGGGTCGATGAAATGAATACTGTCGCTTTTCAATAGCCGGCCTGATGCTTTTACACCTCGGCTTTCAGGGCCGATGATGAAATCTTTTCCGGGTGTTAACGTGTTACCATTGACTGATAATTCCATGGCTGCCGGAAAAGTATTGGCGTTATAGCTAAATAGCTGCTGAAAATCTTTGCCACCCAAAGACTGCAAACCGTAATCCTTAAACTGTGCCGATATGAAATCAGCCGCTTTATGCACACCGTCGTTGGTGTAACCCCTGCCCCAGAAATAGGGCGACGTGAGCGTATCGACAATATGCCGGGCGAACAATGAGTCCTGGGCGAAAGCCGTGATAGAGCATGATAGAAAGGCTAAGGCCAGGTAAAGCTTCATATGTGCTTACAAGATAGCAAAAACGCTGTTCGTATTATCGCGAAACGCAAAAAGTACCGTGAATAAAAAAGCAGCCTATGTTGCACAGGCTGCCTTCAGACTAAACCAATTTTACAGACACACAAGTTTAAGTATCTGATTTATATAAAATTACAAGTTAAACAACACAGTTTACCGCGTCCCGGTACGCATCCTTTTTTATATAATAAAAATATAAATGAAATCGGGCTAAATTAATATTAACAATTTGAAAAACAATTAGTTAAAAAGCAATCGATTGGTGAAAATATAGATATATTTTCTCCTTTGCCTTATTTCGAACTTCATTTTCATTATCAATTTCTTCAATACGCGGTCTCCGTACTGTTGTAAGACCGCATGAAGTTTTTTTGTGCTCCGCTTCTTTGCGTGAAGCAAATCGATTATTTGACAACATAAGTCTTTTTATCAGGCCCTACGCCTGTTATGGTCAGCGACTTCCAATTCCGCGGAAGGGCGCTTTTGACCTGAATTATACCTTTATCCGTTATATCCAGTCCTCCGAAACCCATTAACAGGCTTTGTACGATACCTCCTGCACCGGTAGCAAAATATGGGTTCGTTCCGCCTTTAGTTTCGGCGATCACCCTGAAAGGCGGATCGAGGTTGGGCAAATAGGCGTCTTTAAAAAAGTGATAGGCCTTCTCGCCATCGCCAAGGCGCGAATACAATAACGCAAAAACAGCCTGGGTCATAGCCGGGGTTCCTTCATTTGGCACACGGGTATCGTAATATTCGAGATCCTTCTTTACCTGCGCCGGGTCGGTTATCGTCTTCAACGGATAAGCCAAAAGATTAACATCAGCTTGTTTGATACCTTCGCCATTATAGGTCGCAAACTCGCGCGTCACCCCGTCCGGAAATTTCAGGATCGGTATATTTTCGGCCACCAATTCCCAGTCGGGGTCAGCCTTCATACCTAATATTTTTGCTGCCTCCGTCGCGCATTGAAGATTTGCTTTGGCCGCAGCGTTTGTAAAAGCATTGTTGTCAACATTTTCGGCCCACTCGTCCGCAGCGACCACGTCTTTAATATCATAATGCCCCGGGCCGTTACGCTCAACACGGCTTGCCCAGAAATCCGCGGTCGCCGACAGGATAGGCCAGCCTTTTTCCAAAAGCCACTGTTTATCCTGTGTCACACAATAATATTTCCAGGCGGCCAGAGCGACATCGGCCGTGATGTGGTGCTCGAAAGGGCCGCTTAAGGCCCATACAGGCGTCTCTTCGACCCCGCTGTCGGCGCTCTCCCAGGGGAACATTGCGCCTTTATACCCGTGTGCGAAAGCGTTTTGCTTAGCATTGGCAAGCCGCTGAAAACGGTACTCGACCATCGATTTGGCAATCTCGGGATGCAATACCAATACCGCAGGGAACATCCACAGATCGGCGTCCCAGAAAACGTGCCCGTTATAGCCCAATCCCGACAGTCCCATCGGCGACGGCGACAATGCTGTTCCCGCGCGCGAAAATGAGTATAAATGATAAAGCATACTATGCACATCCTGCTGCGCCTGCGCATCGCCGTCAATCTTGATATCGCTTTTCCAGAGCTCGTCCCAGGCCTGGTTATGGTATTGGATGAGGCGGTCCTTTCCCTCCAGTTTGGCAAACATGGTCAAGCGTTCAGCCTGGTTCAGCGGGTCGGCGTCGTGTGCCGATGTGATAGACGAACCTGCCACCGCGTAGTTATAAGTCTGCCCGGCGGCGATCGACTTGCTGAATTTCATCAGGTGCATATTGTTGTCCCACATCTCGTGGATAACCCGCGGTTCCTGGCCGTGCGGTTCATTGAACAGGAAAGTGTTCGAGGCACACAATTGCAGTTTGCCCGTGGGGCTCTTCGCGGTAGACGTAAGCAGGCTGATCGTCACGTGCGGCCGGTCGATCTCGTTGTAATAGTTCTGCACCTCTTTCAACTCATCCGGCGCTTCCATGATACTTGCAGCCGTTATACTAATTGGCTTTTTCGCGGTAATTGAAATATCCATCAATACAGTAAAAGGCAAGTGCCGAAGGGAATAGTAGGTATATTTGACCGACGCCTCGTCGCCATAATCAAAGGTGGTGGTGAACGCGGCATGCCGCATGTCCAGTTCCTGCTTAAAATTGCTGACGTTTTTGGCATCGATACGCCTGCCGTTGATCTCCAGGTACATATTAAGCAGGTTAAAACTGTTTAAAAAATTGCTTACCCTGCCCCTTCCGTACAAATCATACGCCCCGGCCAGCACCACATTTTTTACCTGGAATGGTTCGGGTGAGGATACAATACCGATCATACCGTTGGCAACCGTGATACCGTAATAGTTCGACGGATCGATCTTGTCAGCCTTGATCACCCATTCATCCTGTGCGTCTGCCGTGGTCGCCAAAAGGACCAGGCCAAAAAACAGCGCGTATAACCTGCTCATGTTCATTTGTTTAATTTAAAAAATCTTATCTGCTGATTATTAAAAGCAACCGCATAAATGGTTCCTGCCGACGTTTTTATCGCCCGGATATCCCTCACGTCGCCGCGCAGCAGGAAACCGGAAGATACCGGTGATAAGCACTCCATTTCCCTGTTCTTACCTAAAAGGAGCACATCGCCCCAATCGGCGTCATAACGGCCTTCATAAGGGATTACGCCCGAGAAATTGCCCCCTGCCAATATCCCTTCCGAACCCGGCAGCGATGCAAAGCCAAACAACGGAGCAACTTGCGCTCCCGCAGGAAAAGCTTTAAACTCGAATTTGCCGCCGCCTTTGTTATAAAAAATGCCCGAACTGAACGAATTGGCGACCAGGGTTTTGGCCTGTTTTATTGAATCGCCGAATATTTCATCAACCGGCTTTCCGGCAAAATCGCGATAATACAAAAACTTCTTTTTAATAAACGGCGCCCGCTTTTCCAGGTCACCTTTGCCAAGGAAAGTATAATCCTTACCCTCAATGCTATAGGTCAGTAAAGGGTCGACGGTGCCATTTTTATTAAAATCGGCGAGGTAGAGCTTAACGGGGTTTTCAGCCGTCGGCTTCAGCTTGGAATTCCAGCCGTAATTGCCTGCGATAATATCGATTTTCCCATCGCCGTCCACATCGCTCAGTTGTATCCGTTGCCACCAGCCCGACAATTTATCCATTGCGACCTCGCCCGATTCGACCAGTTTCCCTTTTTTATTCATGAAAACCTTAACGGGCATCCATTCTCCGGCAACCACCAGGTCGGGCCAGCCATCGTTGTCGAGATCGGCAAAAGCCGCGGAACGCACCATGCCGGCGTGTTGCAAATTATCCGGTATTGGCGCTTTACCATAATGCCCGTGCCCATCGTTCATCAACAGCCACGATGCCGGAGCTACGCCAAATTTTCCTGCAGCCGGCGCACCTGCTACAAAAATATCGGGGTAGCCGTCGTGGTTAATGTCGGCGACGGCAACGGCCGATTTATTCGACATGATCGCTGGAATGTCCTTCGACCGCTTAAAATTCCCTTTACCATTGTTAATGTATAAACGGTCGGCCAGCGCGGGTGAACCGTCCGGCAACTCATTTCCCCCGCTTGCAACATACAGATCAGGGTTCCCATCGTGATTTGCGTCCAGGAAAACCGCGTCGATGTCCTCACAGGCGGCATCGGTTATAAAGCCGGCCTGTTTGGATTCTTTGAATCCACCTGACGGCGTTTGGATGAATAACGCACCCGGCTGCCCTTTGGCGCCGCAAATATAAAAGTCGTCCAGGCCATCGTCGTTTACATCGGCCACCGCTATCCTGGGACCTTCTTCCGAGAGCATGTGCGGAATAAGAGGCTGTTGGTTAAAATCGACGAAATTATCCTCCCTGTGCTGCCAGTTCACATGCAGTTCACTGGTTACATCTTTTAAAACCGGCGCGGGCCGCGGGAAGAACCGGCTGTACATAAAATATCCATTGGCCGCGGCCTGGTCGATCGTTAGGAATTGGTCAGGTTTGATATTCCTGATCACCTGGTAAGTTTGGTTAGGCCATACGATGAGCAAACTATCAATTTTCCGGGCGCTGCCCAGTCCAAAATGCAGTCTGGGCTCAACGGACGACTGAAACCCGCGCGTTAGCATCAGTTGCTCGTATTGCATTCCGCCGTCAGCAAAAACATAAGCCTTAGTTCCTATACCAAAATGGTTGTCCTGCCTGCCCGTAAATTTCAGACTAAGGAAGTGACTGTTTTTGTGCTGATTTTGATAAATACAGGCAACACGATCCATGTTATTGGTCACGACATCCAGGTTTCCGTCGTTGTTCAGATCGGCATAAGCGGCGCCGTTCGAGATCATGCTGTCTCTTACACCCCAGGGCATACTTTCGTCAATAAACTTCTCGCTTTTCGTCCCTTTGAACACATAACTGTGTATAGCGCCACCCGGCATTTTTTCAACTGCGGTATTGTCCATCCCGTGACCGTGCATCAGCATACCCTGGATATTGGATATAAAACTGACATAGTCCATATCCGTCGGCCGGCGCTTGATGCCGTTAGCAATAAATAAATCTTTTATACCATCGTTGTCAAAATCGGCCAGTAAGGGGCTCCAGCTCCAGTCGGTGGCATAAACGCCGTCCATCAATCCCACTTCGCTGAAAGCGTCGCCATTCCCGAGGTTCTTCTGCAGGCAATTACGCGAATACTGATATTGAAAGCCGCCATCTAATATTTTGTACTTGTACTGATCGTATGATTCGTCGCCCATGTAGGTCTTCAGCACCTTTTCGTCAGACGGAAGCATATCTGCGGTGATGATATCGAGTTGACCGTCGTTGTTAAAATCGGCCATGTCGTCCCCCATACTGAAGCGGCTGTAATGGTTAAAATGTTTCGCTCCCGATTCGGTAAAAGTACCATCGTGGTTATTAATGTAGTAATAATCGTTCTCATGAAAGTCGTTGCCGACGTAAATGTCGTCCCAGCCATCGTTGTTTACGTCACCGACCGCAATGCCCAGCCCATAACCCAAAGCACTGCTATAAATACCTGCTTTTTGCGTAACATCGGTAAAATGCCCGTTATCGTTGCGAAATAAACGACTGCCTGCCAGGGCATTAAATTTCTTTCGCAAGCTGGTATCACCGTAGGTATCGACAGAATGGTTTGACTGGTTCAGCAGAAAGCAATCTAGTTTGCCGTCATGGTTATAGTCAAAGAATGCCGCCTGGGTTGAAAAGCCTGCGAAGTCGAGCCCGTATTCAGCCGACTTTTCGGTAAAGGTGCCGTCGTGATTATTGATAAAAAGCATGTTATGCCCTTTGAACCCCAATTTACCCGAAACGGCGCAAACATAAATGTCTAAATAGCCATCGTTATTTACGTCAGCCATGGTTACACCGGTACACCAGTCGGCCGTTCCTGCCACCCCAGCTTTAGCGGTGATATCTTCGAATCTGTAGTTGCCCTTGTTAAGGTAAAGCTTGTTGCTGCCTGGTTTATTCGACGTGAAATATATATCCGGCAAACCGTCGTTGTTAATGTCGCCGATAGCTACGCCGCCCCCATTATAGAAATACAGGTAGCTGAGGATCCCCGGGTAATCGTCGTCATTTAAATTATTAACGAATTTGACCCCTGTCCTTGCCGAATCGAGCAGTTGGAATAACGGCGGTGCATCCTTCGCATGATTGCACGAACAGAGCATAAACCCCGCCCCCATAAGCAATGAGCAAAACAGATAAAAGGCTGTTATCCCCCGACCGACCTTAACGATATCCATTATTTCGTATGCGTTCAGAAAATTTATTCCAAAATAAATTCAAAAAAATGCCGGGGCAACGGGCGGATATTTTGGTATAAGGCGCTGAGTGTCATCGATACAATTTGTTAGCTATAACTGGTGTTTAAAAATATTGATTAATGCCGAACATATCAAGTTTTTACCTTTAAAAACAGCGCTTGCCACATTAGCGACTGATTTTGTATTTTGGGACGCTTTGAAAAAACAGCGCCGTGGAATGAAAAAAATTATCGCCTTGCTAATCCCGCTCATCATCATTTTAGCCCTATTCCTTATCCCGGCGACATTGCACGAAACCGTACAGGTTAAAGCCCCGTTATTTAATACCTATACGGTTCTTATGAAACCCGAAAAATGGGAACAATGGCGGGCCGACCTGAGAGAAATCGTCCGGAAGGATTCCAATAGCGTCCATATTCAAGGCAAGGCAGGACAGTTCGTTATCAGCGCTTCCGGCGCTGAATTGAAAGTTAATTTAGCGGGAGATATTTTTCATGTCGACGACAGATTAAGCGGTACTCCTGTTAGCTATGATTTTGCAATTATTCCGAATAAGGACCCTGCTAACGTGAGCGTGAGCGTGTATAAAGAAACCAATGTTTTCCATTATCTGCTTAGCGGCATTCGAAAGGATTTCTTTGACGATACGCACATTGGCGATTTGAAAACGTTTTTCGAAACAGACAGCTTGCGCTATGGCTATGCTATTCAAAAAACCAGGGTACCCGACAATGACCTGATCGAGATCAAAAAGGAAGTTTTGATAAAAAATAAGTTCCAGGCCGCCGCCACGATGTTTGCTTCGCTGACGCAGTACGCTCAAAAGGAAGGCGCCAAACCAATGCAGCCCGTCATCGCTCAATTTTTGCCCAAGGGCAAAGACTCTGTTCAGGTCGACGTGGGCTTGTTTATAGATAAAAAAATAACACCAAATGACGAGATCGCTTTTGTAAATATGCCCAAAGGCGGGCCGCTTTACACCGCCCACTTCCGGGGCAGATTTGACCGGCGTTATAAGGCTTACGACGGCCTTCGTCAATATTTCACCGATCGTGGCTACCAGCAGGTGATATTACCGTTTGAAAGTTACCTCGATAACAAGCTTCCTGTGTCGGACACGGACCGGGTAAATATCAGGGTCAATTTTGCTTCGTATTTTTAGTTTTCCGGGCCTTCCCAAATATTTCCAGCGCATCGTTATTCCGGGCGACAATAATGTCCTGCCCGGTTTTTGTACTTATCGTGGCTGCATCACGTACCTCGCCCCTGACAAATAATCCGCTATTGACGGGAGATATATAATCGAACCAGTGTTTCGCGTTCCCCAGCAAAGTAACACCGTAGCTGGCGTCATACCTGCCAACCTCGGGTTTAAGACTGTAAAAATTCCCCGCCATAAAAAGGTCTTTATAGCCATCGTTATTGATGTCGTTCACCAATATGCTGAAGACAGGCGAGAACTGCGCCCTCAGCGGCAGCGGCCGTTTGGTAAACGAGGAATTACCTTTATTATAAAACACGCAGGTTTCCGTTTCATTAGCGGTCAGTACCGTAGCTTTGCTCAACTCGTCCGCCGTAAATATCTCGTCTATGCCTTTGCCTGCATACGCATCGTAACGCGGGAATTTCTTTTTCAGGTAAGGTAATTGTTTAATGATATCGTCGCGCAGGTTAAATGGATATGCCTTGCCGTCGGTTTTGTAGTACACAGGGATACACTCAACCTGCCCATTATTGTCAAAATCCGATACGTACAATTTTGCGGGATGATCGGCATCAGCCTTGATCTTTGAGTTCAACCCCATATTTCCGGCTATAAGGTCGGGCTTGCCATCACCGTCAAGATCGGTGACGGTAAGACAGTTCCACCACCCCGACGAATTTGGTATTTCGCCCGTTTTTTTAAGCTTGCCGTCGACATATTTCAAAATGGTGACAGGCATCCAGTCGCCCACGACGATAAGCGAATTCTTTCCCGATCCGTCTATGTCGGCCCATTGCGCATCGGTAACCATACCAAGCTTTAACAGATCCGGCGCTAAATCGGCAGTAACATCGGTAAAGTTGCCATGACCATCGTTCCTTAACAACCGGCTTGCCGGCGCCACACCGTACGAACCCGGCACGCTCCTGGCGCCAATGAAAAGATCGCCGTTATTATTATTCAATCTCACACAGGAGGCGTTTAACGAAATCGTGGGCCACCCGTTGAATTTACGCGTAAAATTTCCTTTGCCATCGTTAATGTACAGCCGTGGTATCAGGTCGGGCGAACCTTCTTTGTCCTGGTTACCGCCCGAAACTACGACGAGGTCCATATCGCCGTCGTGGTCCGCGTCGAAAAACAGCGCCCCGATGCTTTCACTGTTCTTATCGCGTGCAAAAACAAATTCAGGTTTTTGCACAAATGTGCCGTCAGGCTTTTGGATAAAGAGTTTTGAAGTATCGCCCGTTGCACCGCCCATAAAAAAGTCGGGTAAACCGTCGCCATCGACATCGGCCACGGCCAGCTTCGGACCTTCGGTGGATAACATTTTGGGAATAAGACGTTCGATATCAAAGTCCTTAAAATCATTCTCCTTATGCAGGATATCGCCTTTGATATGCGTTGCCGTAATATCCATATAATATGGATCAGCGTTTGCCGCACCCGGATCATAGGCCAGCTTAGCGTCCGTTTCTTTCAAAGTTACTGTTGTATTCGCGCCTATGTTCTTCAACACCTGCATCCGCATATCTGGCCAGGTTACCCTCAGGCTGTCTGCTTTTTTAAAATCGCCCAGGCCAAAGTTCAGAACTGGCTCAACACTGCTTTCAAACCCCCTGGTAGGCATCTGTTCCAATAATTGCTGCATGCCATGCGTGTACACCGTTACCTTTGCTCCTATCCCAAAGGTATTCATGCCGCTGCCTTCCAGTTTCACTTTAAGGTAATGCGCATGTGTGCGTTCGGATGTCATGTTACGGTAGATGAATGCCTGCCCATTCTCGTTATTTACCACCAGGTCGAGGTCGCCATCGCCGTCCAGGTCGCCATAGGCGGCGCCGTTGCTGAAACCGGGCGTAAAAAAGCCGAGCTGCTGGCTTTCATTCTTAAAAATCAAATTTTTCTGGTTGATAAATCCATAGCTGGTGATCGGCGTTTTCGTCATCTTATCGAGGAACATCTTCACCTTAAAGCCCTCGTGCTTTACCTGGTTGAATACTTCCGGGCTGCTGAAAAACGCAAGGAAATCCTGGTTGGTCATGTCCCTGCTTATGCCATTGCTCACAAAAATATCCTTCCAGCCATCGTTATTAAAGTCAAAGCTAAGCGCGCCCCAACTCCAGTCGGTCGCATTTACCCCGGCAAGGTCGGCTATCTCGCTAAAGGTACCGTCGCCGTTATTGAGCTGGAGGCAGTTTTTGGTAAACTGGTGATGAAAGCTGTTTTTGAGCCTGGCGTTATAAACGTCGTACTCGTCAAACTTGGTCGTGGTTTTCAGGCGATAATCGTCATCGGGCAACATGTCGGTGGTAAAAACGTCCAGTAAGCCATCGTTGTTAATATCGGCCATATCCGAACCCATCGAGGAAAGGCTCACGTGTGCCAATGCGTCATCGCTTACTTCTTTAAATTTGCCATTATGCTGGTTCTTATATAAATAGTCGCGCTCAAAAAAGTCGTTCGATACATACATATCATCCCAACCGGTATTGAAGAGATCGCCAGCTGCAATTCCGAGGCCGAAACCGATCTCGCTTCCGTAAATTCCCGCCTGCTCGCTTATGTCGACAAATTTACCGTTGTCGTTCCTGTATAAGTGGTCGCCATTGAGCGGGTCGCGTTTGTTACGGATATCCCGGTTGAACCCGAAGTCGCCTATGGGGCGGTAACTGTTATTCAGCACAAAACAATCCAGGTCGCCGTCGTGGTCGAAATCAAAAAATATGGCCTGAGTGGACAATCCTTTGTCTGCCAGGCCATATTTTTGCGCCTCTTCTTTAAAAGTGCCGTCTTTCTGGTTGATATACAACTCGTTTGCCCGGCTGGCATCTTTTATCCCGCCGGCATTGGACACGTAAATATCCAGCCAGCCATCGCCGTTTATGTCGACCATGGTTACGCCGGTATGCCACCTGTGGTAGCCTTTTACTCCAGCCTTAGCGGTAACATCTTCAAACTTCCAGTTGCCTTTGTTAATGTATAGTTTGTTTTCGCCCTGGTTGGACGTAAAAAAGATGTCCGGCTTGCCGTCGTTGTTTACATCGCCGATCGCTACGCCGCCTCCGTTGTAGAAATTGCGGTAATTAAATACGTTAAACCCGCCTTCGTCGGAAACTTTATTGTCAAAAGAAATTCCCGATTCGGCCGATGGGATCAGTTGAAACAGAGCGTCTTTAGCATCGGGCTTGTCGGTTTTCTTACAGGATGTAAATCCTATTGCAAGGGGGAGCAGCAGCAAAAGGGGTATTCGGAGGCGCATCATAAAACAAATAAAAAAACAGAGTGGTAATATACCACTCTGTCCACTTTCAATCTCAATCAAGTTTATTAATAACCCGGGTTCTGTTTCAGGTTCGGGTTAGTAAGCAATTCAGGGGCCGGTATCGGGAACAAAAACGCGTGGGTATCACCATCGTCGACTTTTTCCGGGGCGCGAGGACCGGTAAAATAGTGCGTAGACGGATCGGCAACCTGGAAACGGATCAGGTCGTTCCTTCTCCATCCCTCCCACATTAACTCGCGGCTTCTTTCATCGAGCAGGTTGCTATAAGTCAGATCAGACATCGTCCAATCGGCTACGCCTGCACGTTCACGAACCTTGTTAACCATGGTTAAAGCGGTTGCATTGTCGCCCATGTGCATAGATGCTTCTGCCAGCATCAGATAAGCATCGGCCAGGCGGAAAATAACACCGTCGTTGCTTTGGTTACCGGCGGTACCAGCTTCGGGATAATATTTAATGTTACGCGCACCAGCCATTCTGAACAAACCGGAAGCATCTGATATTTTCGTCACATTCGGATCGAAGATTACAGGTAAGTTAGCCTGCGGGTCGGTAAGCGGTGTTTTGCCGTCGGCTGCGTACTGCTGGCCCACTAAAAACTGCTTACGGCGCACGTCGCTGGCATCGTACTTGTTGTAAACATCAGCTGTCGAACAGAAACCGTTCCATGGCTGGCCCGTAAGACCGTAGGTAAGGTTACTTGAGTAGTGCAGCGTCTGCATTTCCCAGTTCATGTTGCCGATATGCACCTTATCAAACGGAACGACGAAGATGTTTTCAGTCGAGTTATCATTCGTAACAGAAAAGTTGTCGAAGTAGTTTGGCTGAAGAATATATTTACCTGAATTGATCACGTTGTTCAGCGCGGTGATCGCCTTAGCCCATTGAGCCGTACCGGTATATACCTGGGCATTCATGTACAATTTAGCCTGCAGCATATAACCAAAGTACTGCGTTACGCGGCCATAGGTGGTTTTATCAACTGTATTTGATAACAACGGGATATTAGTACTTAACTCACTATCCAGGAACGCATACACATCGGCGCGCGACGATTGCTTAACCTTGCTTGGGTCGGTATTATAATCGGTAACCAGCGGTACATTACCGAACATGTCCATAAACTGGAAGATGAAATAAGCCCGTAACACCTTAAGTTCAGCAACAACATTGTTAATGTCAGCCGGCTTGTTGGTCAAGCTATTCAGAATGTTCAGGGTAAAGTTAATTTTACCGATACCATTGTTCAGGTCGCTCCACCCGCCGTCAACAAATACGTCCGGTTTGAATTTATGCAGCCAAAGGCTTTGCCATTGACCGCCGTCGTACCAGTCGTTACCGCGGGTAGGCACCACGATCTCATCCGAAGTTATTTCGTTCATCTGCATCACATTACCGTCCGGTATGTTTTGCATAGCGACATAAGCCGGCGCTACGCCCGCAGCAATCTGGTCCGGCGTCTGATAAAAGTTGGCCGTAGGTACAACGCTGTATACCTTTTTATCCAGCTTTGTACAGGATTGGGTTATGCCGAGGGTTAGTATCACTGTACCAACGGCAATCATTAATTTTTTTCTTTTCATCACTATTTTCTTAAAGTAGTAAGTTATTTCAATGATACGTTAACACCTAAGCTGATTATTCTAACTCTCGGATAATAGGCCTGTCCGCCATAGTTGGCATCGATATAAGCCTGGTTGTTCGAGCCATTTAAGTTCTGGCCAAACAAAAGGTTTGTACCGGCGGCGTTTTCGGTTTTGATCTCAGGGTCAAGACCTCTGTATTTGGTTATAACGAATAAGTTATTACCCGAAACGAAAACCCGTAACGTATTGGCGAAGCTTACATTTTTGAAAGAATAGCTAAGCGTAGCATTGTCTAAGCGCAGGAATGAAGCACCCTCCAGCCACAGGTCTGAAGCAACAGGTGCGTCCTTTATACCGTTGGTAAGCGCTTCTTTGGTCACGTTGTTCCCGGGTAAACGCGTTACGGTTTCTACGTCGAGCAGTGTATTATTAAATACTTTCTGGCCGTATACCCCTCTGAAAGCAAAGTTAAGGTTCCAGTTACCGTAATCCAAGTTGTTGGTGAAGCCATAATTGAATTTCGGTGCCGGATCTATATAATGCCCTGCGGGGGTTGGGTTCTGGGCGATCGTCTGACCGTCAAATGTCTGGTTGCCCTGGGCGTCCGTACCGGTATAGTGCGGCAGGAAGAATACATAAGGGCTATAACCCGGTTTGAGGAAGGTGATCGGGTTCGAGCTCAAACCACGTCCCTGGGCGTATCCGACAGGGATCTGGCTTGAATTAAGCGGATAGGTCTTACCGGCATAATAGATACTACCGTTAAGGCTTGTAATTTTGGTATTTACCGTGCTTAACTGGCCGCTAAAGCTCCACCTGAATTTATCCTTCTGAACTAGCTGTGCGGTCAAAGCGATTTCTATGCCTTTGTTAACCATCGAACCTACGTTAGCCAAAATGGTATTGGTAAAAAATGGCGGAGTAGGTACGCCATAATAATAAAGCAGGTTGGTGGTTTTATCATTAAAATAATTGATCTCGCCCGACAAACGGCTATTGAACAAAGAGAAGTCTAAGCCTACGTTACGGCCGTGCTTGGTTTCCCACTTCAGGTTGGGGTTCTCGTTCTGAATGGTTGAATATGCAGCCGGATAATAGCCGGTAGAAGCGTCAAAATACTGACCAACATTACCGATCAATCCAAGCGTCGTATATGGATTGATAGCATCTTCATCGCCTGTTACACCATAACCGGCGCGGAGTTTCATGTCGTCGATCCAGTCAACATTTGCCAAAAGATCCTTTTTAAAACGCCAGGCCACGCTTACAGACGGGAACCACTGGCGCTGATCGTTTACCCCAACTTTTGACGAACCGTCATTACGCATGGTGCCGGTAAAATAAAGGCGATCGTCATAGTTGTATGATACGCGGGCGATGTATGAAATCAGTTCATACTCGTCTGCATAAGAACTGATCGAATTAAACAACGAGTTACCGGCGCCGAGGTTGTTGTCCAACTCCTGCGGCGTGATATATTGCTGGCCTTTTCCTATAAAATTATTGGTCAGGTAATCGTTATACTCATAACCCAGGAACGCATTCAGCGTGCTTTTGCCAAAGGTCTTGTCATAGGTTAAGTGAATATTGCCCTTATAGGAGTTGACGTTCTGCTGCATATCACCGGCCTGATTCACGCTGCCTTCCAGGCTGGGCAGGAAGATGTGCGTTTGCGTATTGTCGCGTGTAAGTACGCCTAATACGCCAATTTTCAGCGCGTCGATAATGCTGTAATCGGCAGAACCGTTTATGAGCGTCAGGTAATCATATTGCCTGGCGTAGTTCATGTCGAGGTGTTCAACGGGGTTAGCCTGGTTAAAATCGCTGTAGCTGTAAAAAGAGCCGTCAGCGTTCCTTATCGGGTATGTCGGCGGCGAGTTGTACATCCAGCTAAAAACACTATAGTCGATTAGCTTACTTGTAGTGCTTACATTTTGAATGCCGGCATGAACGGCGAGTTTACCGTCGAGTGCTTTGGCATCGCCGTTAACGCGTAAGCCTAATTGCTGTTTTCCCGAATTCAGCACGATACCATCCTGGTTAGAATAGTTTGCGGAAGCGATAAAACTAGAGTTATTATTGCCGCCTGACAAAGAAATCGTATGTCTCTGGCTATATGCCGTGCGTACAATAGCGCGTTGCCAGTCGGTGTTACCTCCCTTGTCAACTGTAGTTAACGCGGTAGGGTACAGTGACTGGATGGTGCTGCGGTAGTCGCTCGGGCTAAGCAGGTCATAAAACTTAGTCTGGTTTTCAGCGCCAACCAGGCCATCATACGTTACAACCGTTTTACCGGCAGAGCCTTTCTTGGTTGTAACGATGATCACACCGTTGATAGCACGAGAACCGTAGATCGCTGCGGCCGATGCGTCCTTTAACACGTCGTAGCTTGCGATGTCATCCGGTGGGATATCCTGGAATTGCTTTGGATCATCCAAAACCACGCCGTCCACAACAAACAACGGTGACTGGCCGCCTGACAGGGAGGACTGTCCGCGTAAACGAATCGAAGCGGTTTGGTTAGGGTCACCACCCGGCTGAGTAATAACCAGGCCAGCAACTTTACCGGCTAACTGGTCGACCGGGTTAACGATAGCGCCCTGGTTGAAATTTTTCGATGAAAGATTTTCAACAGCGCCGGTTAAGTCCTTTTTACGGGTAGTACCGTAACCGATACTTACTACGGTTACTTCGCTTAACGCTGTTGATGAGGGGTTCAGAGCGATGTTCAGCGTGGAGCCTGTTATCGCCACTTCCTGCTTATCGTAGCCGATGTACGATACAACGAGCGTTTTTACTGATGAAGGCACCGATAATTTGAAGCTACCGTTGCCATCGGTAACGGTACCGATTGATGTGCCTTTTCCTAAGATAGAAACTCCCGGAAGAGGTGATCCATCTTTTGCGTCTGTTACTTTACCTGTCACGCTTACGTTCTGGGCCGCGGCCTGGAGTGCGAAGATGGATAGCAGGATAAAGCAACTTACTTTGAGTAAATTTTTAAGATGCATAAAATTTGGGTTGAGCGGTTTATTAATTACTAATTGGTTGATTTCAAATTTACAAATGAGAATATTGCCTCATATCCTCAAAAAGCTGCGTGGCTAAGGGGGTGTATTCCTATCAGGATTTATCATATCATATCTTTTTTTTATTGTAGTTAAATTCAGCTCAATAAAAAGACATTGCCACCGTAAACGTTCCCGACAACTCCTACCTGCAAATTCACGAAATCCTGATTTTCGAATTTCGCTAAGACCTTTAATAAAGCACTATTTGGTTAATTGGTTATTTAAGCCCGACTACACCGGCCGAAGAGACCGTTTTGCACACTACGCTTAAACAAAGTAATAAACTCGTTACATCAATACCTATTTGTTTACCCAGAATATAAGAAAAATGACGTGTTTTAAAAATTATATTGTTGATAATAAACTACTTACAAATATTCTGGCATCAAAAAATATAAACTTAATTTAACGTTTTACGATATTTATTTAACGTTATGAAATCAATATATCCGCCAGCTTTATGTGATTTATTTAAATGGGATATATTATTTGTCTTAAATTCTTCACGCTTTGTTTAATACATCCACTGCTTTTATAGACATAATCTTATGGTCGAACTGATCGCTTGGCACCAGCGCTTTGGCCTTAATGCGCATCTTGTAAACATATATGGTGTTGACCGAATATTCGAGTATGTTGGCAATGGTTTCATTGTCGTTTATACCCAGCCGCATCAATGCAAAAATGCGGAGATCGGTATTTAACACCTCGTGATCTTTAGGCCAAATCTGGTCCTCCTTTTTTAACAGCGAGTTAAATGTACTGATGAAATTAGGAAATATTTTCAGAAAAACATGATCAAATGTATAAAAAAGTGTTTCCCTCTCCTTTTTGATATTTATTTCGTTGACGGTTACGGATATGTCTTCGTACTTTTTTATCGACAGCTTTCGCTCCACACTTCTCTTAAGCTTTTCAAGCTTCAGGATATACCCCGATATCATGCTAAAAAAGTAACCTATGTATTCTTCTTTTATGCGTGTATCTTCCGTTAGCTTCTCATTTATCTTTTCAAGCAGAATATTCTTTTCCTCAATTATTCTTTCTTTTTCCTTTACCCTTTTTAATTGAATAAATACTATGAACAAGCCCAATGAGAACAATACCGCTATTACGCCGATATATAATAAGTATTTCAGGAACTTATTCTTTTCATTCTCGGTTACCAGTATCTCACGCGCGGCTACAATCGGCAAAACCGCGGCGATCTTCATTTTACGCAGCCTGGCGCCATAAAAATCGGCATCATTCATAGCCTGCTGCATAAATGTATAGGCATCTTTAATGTTACCGTCCAGGTATAGCTGCTGGCCTAATTTAAACAGCGCCAGGGTCTCTTTGGTAGATGAGCGTATGTCATTAATTGCGCCTTCGGCCATTAAATATATGCGGTCATCGGCCTGGTTTGCTCCATTATAGAAAAAACTGAGGCCGGTAGCCACCATAGCGCGCTGATGTTCACTAAGATTATAATGGGATAATAAAGTGATGTAATATTCTGAAGGTTGCTGCAACTGGCCCGAACTTACTTGCCTGTTACCCATAAAATAAAGCTGCTCGAAAGAGTTCGGCCTGGTCAGCGCGATAGCCGAATCGATGTATTTGACCGCCTCTTTCTGATCGTACGGAGCGTAGGCCTTATCGCTGTTATAGTTGGCCAGGTCCGAATAGGCCCTGGATTTGGTGTAATAATAGTCCATCCTGGCAGCATTGCTCAGAACCCGTGTGTTGATCTGGTTTAAACATTCGAATGTTTCTTTGAACATTCCCGAAGAAAGCAGTAAAAAGCTAAGCTTTAGCCTGCTCTCATTAACTTTCTGCTGATTATTTGCGGCAAGTCCCAGGTTAATCAGCTTTTGGACGTAAACGTAAGCTGAATCTGATTGGTAGACCTTGTATTGTTCATATAATTGACTGCAAAGGTCGTAGCGGATATCAGCGTTGCTTTGCGGAGTCGCCTCAAGTTTGACTTTTAGTCCCCGGATAAACGCCTCTTTCTGATTGTCGTAAAATTTACCGCGGCTTATTTCGGTTTTAAGTTGGGTTAGTATACTGTCTGTTTTTGACGAGCCAAAAACAGAATGCCATAGAAATACCAGCAATAAAGTTGGTACAAGTATCCTCATAATTAAATTGGTTAGTCTGAAACACTAAGCTACCTTTTTAAACCAACATTAGAAAAAGATTTTTGGAATTGTAAAATTGCAACGGTCAAACGCCGGATCGTTAAGATTATTAAAAGCAATCGGCGAATAAGTTAGCAATCTCGTTATAAAAAGCTTGCAGGGCTAACCTATCTTATACTTACGGCTGATCGGTATGATAGCGGTTTAGAAGATCCAGCAATACGCCGTTAGTCCAACCGAATCCATCTTGCAAAGGATATTCGCCGCCGCCTGCTTTAACACCGGTATCGATAACATTGTACTTTTCCATCAACTTCCCGGTCTCGTTAAATACACTGAGGTTGGTTCTTATCCAATTTTCGGCGATGGACCTGGCCAAAGCCGGTTGCCCGTAGTTATTCAGGCCATCAATTGCAATATATTGCAGCGGAGCCCAGGCGTTCGGGCTATCCCATTGCTGGCCCGAGCGTTCGAATGTAGTAACCAAGCCGCCGGGCCTGGAGAACTTAGTTCTTAAAACTTCGGCCATTTTTTTAGCCTGCGCGGCGTTCGCTATCTTAAACTCCAGCGGATAGGCCCCTGCCAATGACATGTGTGGCGTGGTTTTTCTTTCCTTCCAGTCGTAATCCATGAACCATCCTTCGCGCGCGCTCCAGCAATATTTTAAAATGGCATTTTTGCGAAGCATGGCCTTGGTCAGGTATACCCGGTATGCTTTTCCGTTGCCCTGCAATTTATATGACCGGGCGATAGACAACTCCAGGTGATACATCAGGCAGTTCAGATCAACCGGCACAATAAAAGTAGTCCGGATGGTTTCCAGTTTGCCGGTGGTGTCCATCCAGCGCGTACTAAAGTCCCAGCCCGATTCGGCTGCCGCCCTTATGTTCCGGTAAAAATCACCAGGATTCTGTTTGGTTAATTTGGCAGCGTTCACGTCTTTCTTGAACGACTCTTCCCTCGGCAGGTCGGATTCGTCCCAGTAACGATTCAATATTTCGCCGCCCGGCATACAAACTGAATTCCGGTACGCCTGGCCGGGCTTAAGCTTTGGCGCTCCCCGCATCCAGAATGCATACTCTTTTAACAATTCAGGCTGGTATTTAACCACCACCTGCTCGCCTTCATCTTTGGCTAAAAGATCGATCATCATCGAAAAGAATGGCGGCTGCGAGCGGGTTAAATAATAGGTTCGGGTGCCGTTGGGGATAAACCCATAAGTGTCGATAAGGTAGGCGAAATTCCCGATGATATTTTGGATGATCTTTGTTTTATGACTCTGCTGCAATCCGAGCATAGTAAAATAGGAGTCCCAATAATAGGTCTCGCGAAACCGTCCGCCCGGTATTATGAAATCGTTGGGCAAAGGCAGCAATGATGAATATTTAGATACGGTGTCGTGCTTCCGGTAAAGCACCTCCCATAAGGTGTCGATATGTTTACGAATACCGGTGGATATATCGCTCTTAAAAAAAGTCTTTGGCGGACCGGGTATAATGAAGTTATCGCTTACGAATTGCTTCAGGTCAAAGCCGGCTTTGTCCTTTTGTATATTATAATCCTGCATGATAAGTGCGGGATCGCGCCGCGGTGTGGCATCGACGAACGTTTTGTTGTCGGGAAATATATCAGACAACTGCACAGCTTCAAACAAACCCGGAAATAACTGCCTCGGCGTTTTTATTTGGGCCGACGCTGTGATGGTTACCAGGGTAATAAGCAGTGCTGCCAATATTCTTCTCATTCCGGATTGATTTAATTGAATGGAGCGGTTAAGACCTAAATATAAGCCGATTAAAAAGTAAAATGCGGATATTCGCCGTAAGGACTCGCTTTTTATAATGAAAGTATAGAAACAATTAGGACACTTTCACAGATAAATCCTTCATAATCAGCACGCAATAAAACAATTAGATTTTTATTATATATACATTTTTATAGTGCGGATATATATTAATATTTACCCAGGTACCCCGGCTGCATAAAAACTAATATAAATAACCCGCGATTGTCATACCTTCGGCCAGTTAAACTAACAACGCCCGGTAAATGAAACAAGGATGCGATCTGGAGAAATGCTTTCTTTGCCGCAACTCCCTCCCCGAGTGGCGTGAAGCGATCTGCACGCATAAAAAAAATCTGAAATTCAACAAAGGCGAAAGGTTGTTTAGTGAAGGAGACGAGGTGAAAGGGATCTACTTTGTCTATTCGGGGATTGTAAAGGTTCATCAAAACTGGGGCGACGGCAAAGAAATGACCATACGATTCGCGTCAGACGGAGGAATCATCGGTCACCGGGATTTTTTTCCCGGAAACACTTATTCTGTTTCGGCTTCGGCTGTCGAGCCCGTTGTGGTATGTTACTTCGAAGTCGATTTTTTCAAAACATCGCTAAAAGTCAATCACCAGCTTACCTATAACCTGATGCTGTTCTTCGCCCAGGAACTTGGCGAAGCCGAACAAACCATGCGCGACATGGCCGCAATGCCAGTTAAGGAACGACTAAAAAAGGCCCTGATAAAACTTAAGCACCAATTTGGGACAGACGGGGAAGGCTATATCAACATTATGCTTCCCAGGCAGGATATTGCCTATTACACCGGCACCACCTACGAGACTATATTCCGTACCCTAAATGAAATGCGCGACGAGGGGCTAGTTGTAATGGATGGTAAACGGATCGGGCTATTAGACGATAAAATCAAGGCAAAATAAACTCGATATAAGGCCCTTGCCCGGACGCAACCTGACTTCAGAGGCTGCATCCGTATGCTACAAATACTTTCCCGTTCCCGAGGTCACAAACGTTGGAGTGATATTTAAATCGCCGGGGCTGTATTCTTAATTGTTCTTTGGTAGCCGGGAATGGAAAACAATACCTCAGCCAATTAATTGCCCGACCGATTTTGTTGCAAAGCCAAGTAAATATATGACATAAGTCATTTTTTGCAGTATGGTACCAATATACTTTTGGACTATGGGCTTGAAATGCATAGCTCACAAATACGCGTCGTTACTACCTTTTAAGCTATGTATAGCCAAGGGGGTAAATAAGGGCGGCTATCAAACCAAAAAGCTATACAAAACTCCGGATCGGCGATGTTAAAAAAAAATCTGCATAATAAGTTTCATCTTATAGTCTACTGGGGGTGCGCGATATCCGTTTTGATCGTACTTATTGTCGGGGCGGTGTCGCTGCATTATGTTAATCAGCAGGAAAAGATGGACCAGTGGATGGACCGGAACTATAAAGTAATTGCCAGCATCAATCTTATGCAATATCGCCTGAATGAAATAGGCAGAACTAAGAACTCCCTGGCCGGAGTATCTATTAACAGAGATTCGAACCTAAACAGCAGTAAAAATGGCTTACTGAGCCAATTTAACGTCTTGTCCGACATCCTTTCGACCGACTCCGGACAGAAAAGGCGTGTTATATTATTAAAAGATCGCATAGACCGTCTTTTCACGATGTGGCAAAGTGATAATTTTGCCGGCAGACCATCCGAAGCAAATATTTACCGGCAAACAATTCGTCAAGACGAAATGATGGAACAAGTGAGGAAAGTTATCAATGATATTAACTACGCCGAACAGCAGCTTTTGTTGAAAAAAAGAACGGAAAACCGGCTGTTGACCGACCAGATCAAATGGGTTACTATCTCTGCAACTATACTTATGCTGGCCGTTGTGATATCGTTAGTAGCTTTGATTATCAATGAACTGAAATATCGAAAATACGCGCTGGAAAGAGAGCAGGAGACCAGTAAGCTTAAAAGCAATTTTGTTTCACTGGCTTCGCACGAATTCCGAACGCCGCTGAGTTCGGTTTCATTATCCGTAAACCTGATCCGGCGCTATTTGGAGAAGAACGACAGCCAAAATATAACGAAGCATTGCGACAAGATCGAGGGGTCGGTTAAAAATTTGATCACTATCCTGGAGGATTTTCTGTCGCTTGAAAAGCTGGAAACCGGAAAGGTGCAGGCCACTTACCGGCCATTTGATTTGAGAGCACTATCAGAAGAGATCGTGAATGATATGCGCATCATAGCCAAACCAGCGCAGTCCCTAAGCTATCAACATTCGGGCAGCGACGGATTGGTCTTCCTCGACGAACATTTGATAAAAAATTCCCTTATTAACCTGGTGTCGAATGCTATCAAATATGCGGGCGACAATGCGGAAATTATTGTCAGGACGGAGAACCGTTCAGGAAAAGTTACCATAACGGTAAGTGATAATGGGGCGGGCATTTCGGAAAAAGACCAAAGGAGTCTCTTTCAGCCGTTCTTCAGGGCAAATAACAATGCCAGCATCCCGGGCACCGGGCTGGGGCTTAATATTGTAATGAGATATGTGAAGTTAATGAAAGGCTCTGTTACGGTTTCAAGCGTTCCCAATAAGGAGACGTCATTTACTTTGTCATTTCAGCATCCCTGAAAGTACTAAGCGAGCCTTAATTTATCCGATTTGGCTTCGCCCGGAGATGGAGGTTTCTATTGCCGTAAATAGCTCATCCTGGGTAAAGGGTTTGATAAGGTAGGCCTTTACGCCCGTATCTTCCGCCTTTTGTATGTCTTTTTTTTCAGATTGGGCTGTGCAGAATAAAAATGGGACTTCAGCCGTGCGCGGATTGCCTTTCAGTTCCGCCAGGACTGCGTAGCCATCCATTTCCTCCATTCGGATATCACAAATAATCAAATCGGGTAAAAAGTCGGCAATTAAAGTTAAGCCGCTCCGTCCGTTATCAGCCGAGCTTACCTCATAGCCCGCCAGTTCCAAAAGCTCGGCGGTGCTTTCACGGATTTCCGTATTATCTTCGATGATAAGGATCTTTTGTTTCATGTTCTGTTTATTAGCAGTTAAAAACCAAAGGTTTTTAAAAAGAACATCCACAGGGATTTAAAAAATTATCCTAATATGATAATTAATCTGTCATACTGCAATACTTATCAATGTAAAAAGCCTGAGGGGAAGTTATAAAGCCTCTATATATACCGATTTCTGACTAAGCATCGCTCACGAAATCCATATATGACAGCACATCACTTTGTCAATTCAACTTGCTGAGAGGACTTTCTTTAGGCCTCGCGGCTCCCAGGATTATACCCCATTGTTTGTATTTCTCTGAGCTGTCGAAGATAACCTTCAAAATAGAAAGTATCGGCATCGCCAGGAACATCCCCGATATTCCGGCAATGGCGCCGCCTGCAACGATCCCAACGATTGAAACCAGTGCATTGATCTTAACCTGGCCGCCTACGATACGCGGCATAAGGATATTGTTGTCCAGGAATTGAACGACTGTGATAGCAGCGAGCACAATTAAAATATCAGCCAGGTTTTCAGACCCGGCCAGCATAATAATAACGCCAAGGATATTGCCTATAAGCGCTCCCAAATAAGGTATAAGATTCAGGAATGCGAATAAAAGGCCTATCAAAAGCGCATTTTTAATGCCGAACAGCGCTAACGCGCCACCAAGCAATATAGTAATGTAGCCTATTTGAATGGCCAGACCAACCAGGTAGTTTTTTACCATTTTTTCAATCTGGCGTACACTATCCGAAACTTTAGGTTGCGCGGCAGGTGTAAACCAAAGCAAAATAAACCTCAAAAATATGTTCCGGTAAAACATAACCAGGTAGGTGTAAACGGGCAATAAGCCAAAGAATATTATTGCATTTGTGAGCGATCCTAAACTACTGTTAATTAATCCCTGCAGCCCGCTGAAAAATTTACTGCTTTGTTCGCTGATAAATTGAAGCTGATCTTTAGGGGTGAAGCCGAATGAGCGGCTGATCCACATACTCAGGTGATCCAGGTGGAGCGCTACATTCCGTTGTATTTGTGAAAGGTCGCTTAAGAGCGCGGCAACCCTGTCGGAAAACAACCAGATCACTGCTATGATCACTATTGTCAGTAAAAGTATCGGGAGAAAGATCGCTATCACTTCGGGTATTTTAAGCTTCCTGAAAAACCGGAAGAGCGGCATCAGCAACAACCCAAAAAAGAAGGCCATTAGCAGGGGCATAATTACGATGCTTCCCTGCGCTATGATTAGAACGACGAGGCATAGTCCGAGCAACTCAACCGATCTGCGCACCGTTAACGGTAGTTCTTTCATCTCTTCGGGGTCTTGATAACAACAAACTTGCCCAACTGTATGAGCACAAGCGGCACAAGGCCGGCGGCAATACAAATAAGCCACAATTGTCCCGACATAAAGGCGAGGCCAAGCACCGAACTTATTTGAGGAACAACGTAAGCTAAAGCAATAATGACCACGCAAAGTACGATCGCCCACCATACGAATTTGTTCCCGGTGACTTCATTTGAAAATATCCGGGACCGTTCATGCGGCATATTGAATACATGAGCCAGTTGTGCAAACGTGAGTGTAAAAAAAGCGACATTATTCAGCGCAGCCGGAGCATATCCCAGCGTATTGCCATACTTAACTGCCGCTACGACCGTTGCCGTCATAGCAGCGGCGTACAGGACGATCTTTAACCATTTGTCGCGGTGCAGAATTTCTTTGCCGGGGTCGCGCGGTGCCCGAATCATGACGTTGTGGTCGGCTTTTCCTACGCCCAGCGCTAACGCGGGGAATACGTCGGTTACGATGTTAAGAAACAATATCTGCAAGGGTAACAGTGTCGCAGCAGGCATAACAATGCCAAGCAATGTAATTGTGAGTATCTCAGCGAGGTTGCATGACACCAGGTAAACCACAAACTTTTGAATGTTCTGAAAAATTGTTCTTCCCTGCGCAATTGCCTCGGTGATTGAGGTAAAAGAATCGTCCTTTAGCACGATATCGGCCGTTTCGCGGGCTACCTGTGTCCCCCGGAGTCCCATAGCTATCCCGATGTCGGCTTTCTTTAGCGCCGGCGCATCATTGATGCCGTCGCCGGTCATCGCCACAATGTAACCGGCTTCTTTATAAATAGCGGCTATATCAAGTTTTTGCTGTGGCGTCGTTCGCGCAAAAACCACCGCGTTCAGTATTTTCTTTTTCCACTCCGCCGTTATGTCCCTTACCGCTGGAAGCGTTTTCCCATTGATCACGTTATCTTCAGCTTCAGTTGCCAGGCCAACCTTACGGGCAATGTTTAAGGCCGTATGCGGATGGTCGCCCGTGATCATTACTACACGAATTCCGGCGCGAATGCAATGATGAATAGCCTCCTTAACATCGGCGCGGGGAGGATCGAGAAAGCCGGCAAGCCCGGCGAATATTAAACCATCCGAAAAACTATGATGGTCCGGCGGCATATCTTCCTTCCAGGCAAAAGCAAGTACGCGCAATCCCTGCCGTGCCATGTCATCCGCCTGGCGGAGTATATGATCGTGATCGCCTTGCGTTAGCTTGTGCACCTGCCGCCCCGATTGCATTCTGTCGCATATCTTTAACAGTTGTTCGGCGGCGCCTTTAGCGGCAGTAAGATATCCGCCGGGGCCTTTGTGCAGGGTGATCATCATCATGGTTTCCGAGCTGAAAGGGATCTCCGTAATTCGCGGATAATCTCTGCGTATCTTATCAGCATCAAAACCGGCTCTTTGCGCCAGCCGCAGCAACGATGATTCCATCGGCTCAGCCATCGCATGCCGTTGACTGTGTGCATTATTGCACAGAACACCTGCAAGCAGTAATTTTTCAAGGTTAATAGCGCTTTTTTCAAATACGGGCATGTCCGAATCCCCTAAAAAAGTGAATGCTTCTTCAGGGAACGTCAGTGTATTGATGCTGATCTTATTTTCCGTTAAGGTGCCGGTCTTATCGGTGAGGATCACACCGACGCTGCCCAGGGTTTCCACTGCGGATAATTTTTTTACGATTGCGTTTCGCCGCGCCATGAGCAGCATTCCGGTGGATAGGGCAATGGTGGCAACAATAGGCAACCCCTCAGGAATAGAAGCAACGGAAAGTGCAACGGCCGTTTCCAAAATGAGAAAAAGACTCCTGCCCTGTATTGCCTCCGCAATAATGAACAAACCGGTGATCAGCAATGTGCCGATGATCAGCCTGCGTGTAAGCGTGCTCAGTTTTCTGTTTAGCGGTGTAATTTCCTCTCCTGATGCCTGCTCCACCAGCGAGGCGATTTGGCCCAATTCCGTATTTTTGGCAATTCCGGTAATGATAGCTCTGCCATTGCCTTTGACTACAGAAGTACCTTTGAAAACCATATTGCACTGCTCGGCAAGAATGGTATCTTTTGGAAGCGCCCGGATTTCTTTGAGAACAGGCTGCGATTCACCGGTTAGCGATGATTCATCACACTGCAGTTGCAGCGCTTCGACAAGGCGGGCGTCTGCGGGTACCATATCTCCGGCTTCAAGAAAAAGAATATCTCCCGGCACGAGTTCCGCGGCGTTAATCACCGTAAGATAATCGTCGCGCAAAATTTTAGCGGTTATAATGTCCAGGTTTTTGAGTTCGTCCATGGAACTTCTTGCCTGGCGCTCCATGAAAAAACCGATGAGCGCGTTGACCAGTATAACTGCCAAAATGGATATAGCTTCCGGTGTATCCTTAAAATAGAAGGAAATAATTGCCCCGCCGGCCAGGATATAAACCACCGCGCCTTTGAACTGCCTGATGAAAAGTGTTATTAAACTTTGAGGCTTTCTGTACTCATAAACGTTAGGTCCGAACTGTTCGTGCCGTCTTTTGCCTTCCTGCCCGCTGAGCCCTTTTCGTAAATCGGCATGGAGTGCTGTCGCAAGCGCTTCGGGCTCTAAAATGTAGGGTTGAGCTATTGGGTAAGTAATTGACATTTCCAGGAACAGCAGTTTTCAAATGTAATTATGGGAATCAAGGGAATATCTGACGCAAAACAACATCAATAATGATAAGGGTCATTATTTAAAGCCTGTACCCGGCACCAATCAAAACTGACTAAACTCACTATCTTTTATGATGGCTGTCAGCACCTTATCCTTTCACGTCGTCTACTTTTAGGTCAAATAATGTTCGGCATGAGATTACATACAACATTAGCATTTATAACCTGCCTTTTTTTAAGAGCCGCCGGGCAGAATGCAACCGAAATCGTTAAAAAAGCTGATGATAAAATGCGCGGGAATACAATGCAGGCAGATATGGTAATCAGGACGATCCGTCCGACATGGTCGAGGGAGATGCAGTGCAAAACCTGGATGAAGGGTAATAATCTCGCGATGATCCTGATCACGGCGCCGGCCAAGGACAAAGGCGTTGTCTTTTTGAAAAGAAAAAAAGAAGTATGGACTTGGGTGCCATCGCTGGAGCGCACGGTAAAACTGCCCCCGTCAATGATGGGACAGAACTGGATGGGGACCGATTTTACCAACGACGACCTGGTTAAGGAATCGTCTGTTGTGGAAGACTATAACCATTCCATTGCCGGCGACACGCTCATACAGGGCCGTTCGTGCTATATCATTAATATGATACCGAAACCCCAGGCCGCGGTTGTATGGAGCAAAGTGATCATTTGTATCGATAAGAAGGACTTTCTTGAATTGAATTGCCGCTTTTATGACGAAGACGGCAAACTGATCAACACGATGAACAGCTATGATGTAAAAATGATGGACGACAGGCTTATCCCTACCCGCTTTGAGATGATACCGGCCGATAAAAAGGGGCAAAAAACGGAAATGATCTACAAAAGCGTCCGTTACAACCAACCCATTGAAGACAGTTTTTTTACGGTCGAAAAAACGCAAACCCTTTACTGAGATGTGGTTGGTCAAATTATCCTGGAAAAATATCTGGCGCAACAAAAACCGGAGCACGATCACCATTGCAGCTATCTTCTTCGCGGTAATTTTATCGGTAATTGCCAGCAGCCTGCAGGATGGCATTTTTAATAACCTGGTCAAAAATATTGTAAGCTTTTATACGGGCTATGTCCAGGTACATAAAAAAGGTTATTGGGACGAGCAGGTGCTCGACAACAGTTTCCAGGCGTCCGGCGAGGTGACACGACAGATTCTTCAAAACAACAATGTAACCGCTGTAACTCCGCGCCTGGAATCATTTGCGTTGATTTCTTCCGGCGACGTTACTAAAGGGGGACTTGTCGTAGGAATAGATCCCGAAAAAGAAAATGGCATTACGCTGCTAAAACAAAAACTGGTGCAGGGCAAATACCTTTCGAATAAGGACAGAAGCGTATTGATTGCCCAGGGCCTGGCGGACAGGCTTAAGCTCAAACTAAATGACACCGCCGTACTGATCGGGCAAGGGTATCATGGCGCTATGGCGGCCGGCAAATATCCCATCCGGGGTATCGTTAAATTCGGGTCGCCTGACTTGAATGAACGTGTGCTGTTCATGCCCATCTCGACTGCCATGGACCTTTATGGGGCCGATAGCATGGCAACCTCTTACGTCCTTTCCGTGCGCGACATTGCGAAACTTCAGTCGACCGCTTCTTCAGTACAATCCTCACTCGGGGCTGACTATGAGACGATGACCTGGGAGCAGATCATGCCGGAAGTGAAACAACATATCCAGGCCGATACTAATAGCATGAAATACATCCAGGGCATTTTATACCTGCTCATCTGCTTCGGAATTTTCGGTACGCTGCTGATGGTGATGGTTGAGCGGAAATACGAAATGGGAATGCTGATCGCCATCGGCATGAAAAAGAGCCGGCTGGCTATCCTGCTGATGCTTGAATCGATGTTCACGGTAGTTACGGGATGCCTGCTTGGTATTTTAGTAAGTGTTCCACTGGTATATTACCTCAACAGGTACCCGCTGAGGATAGGCGGCGAAACTGCTAAAGCTTACGAAAAATTCGGTTTTGAGGCGGTATTCCCAACCTCAACCGATGCATCCAATTTTATTACACAAGGGTTGATCGTTATGGGGGTCGGGCTTATTCTTTCCCTTTATCCTATATACAAGATCATAAGACTGGACCCGGTGACAGCGATGAAACGTTAAGAAGATGATAGTGATGATGGCATGGCGGAATATTTGGCGCAATAAAATGCGGAGCCTGGTTATTATCCTGTCTATAGCGCTCGGCCTCTTTGCCGGGATCGCGGTGCTTGGTTTATATAAGGGCATGATGAAAAGCCGGGTGCGCAACGTGATCGATGCGGAACAAAGCCATTTACAGATACACGATCCTGATTTTAAAAAGGACTATGAACCTAAGTTCACGCTGCGGAACGGCGCTTCGCTTTTGAAAGCAATCAGCGCCTTGCCCCAGGTAAAAACCGCCAGTCCGCGCAGCATAACCAATGGCATGCTGGCTACGGCGAGCGGAAGTTCGGGCGTGCAGATCAACGGCGTTATTCCCAACCTGGAATATAAGACCTCGCAGTTAAGGGCTAAGATCATTGAGGGCAAACCTTTTGACCCGGCGCGCAAAAACCAGGTCATCATCGGTAAAAAGCTGGCGACTAAGATGAAACTAAAGACCGGTGCAAAGCTGGTACTGACATTCACCGATACGGCGGGCAACCTGGTGTCGGGCGCATTTCGCGTTGCGGCAATTTATCGCAGCGACAACGCTCCGCTTGATGAAAAGAACGTTTATGTAAATATCAACGACCTCGACAATTTATTGAGTATCCCCGGTGCGTTTCATGAGATAGCCATCCTGTTAAAAAATGACGAAGACGTTGGGCCGGTACAGCAATTGCTGAAACAGAAGTTTCCCGGTTATCAAATTGAGAACTGGCGGGAGATATCACCCGAAACCGATCTGCTGGTTAAAACAACGGATCAGTATTCTTATATCATTATGGTCATTATCATGTTCGCCCTGGCGTTTGGCATTATCAATACCATGCTGATGGCTATTCTCGAACGCACAAGGGAAATTGGCATGATGGTGGCCCTGGGCACAACACGTATCCGTATCTTTTTACTGATCCTGACAGAAACAATCTTTATAACCATCACCGGGACGCCGATCGGGATACTGGCCGGATGGCTCGTTATCAATTATTTCAATAAACATGGCCTTGATGTATCGGGCATGGGCGGTGAAATGATGAGCAGCTTCGGATTCGGCACGATGATATACCCTGAATTTCCAATCGACAAATTGCTGGGCATACTGGTAATTGTAATCGGCACAGCGCTTATTTCGTGCTTATTTCCAGCTATTAAAGCGTTACGGCTGCGACCTTCTGAGGCATTAATGAGATGATACATTGGTAAAAATTACTTAACTAAAAAATGGCAGACATAGCAGATATTCAAAAGGGGCCTGTAAAAAAGGAGACGGTTATAGACGCGCACAACATCAGCAAGGTTTATAATCCCGATACTATTCCCGTGTATGCGGTAAACGATGTCCACCTGCATTTGCTCAAGGGCGAATTTACCGCGCTTGTCGGGCCGTCCGGTTCGGGTAAAACCACCTTGCTAAACCTGATCGGCGGCCTGGATAAACCCGATAGCGGCAATATCTACATTAATGGCGTTGACATCACGCAGTTGTCATCCGGCGAGCTAATTGATTTCAGATTGAAGAACATCGGTTTTGTATTCCAGTCTTTTAACCTCATCCCTGTGCTTACAGCAAGAGAGAATGTTGAATTCATTATGCTGCTGCAGGGCGCCGGGCGGTCGGAAAGAGACGAGAGAATAAAACAATTGTTCAGCCAGATACAGCTGGAAGATAAACTGGACAGCCGGCCCGCCCAATTATCAGGCGGCCAGCAGCAGCGCGTAGCCGTCGCGCGGGCATTAGCAAGTAAGCCCAGGTTTGTACTGGCTGATGAGCCCACTGCCAATCTGGATTCACAATCGGCCTCAAACCTGCTGGACATTATGGATAAGCTAAATAAGGAGGAGAATATTACATTCCTGTTCTCCACCCACGACCAGCGGGTGATCGACCGGGCCAGGCGGGTGGTCCGTCTGGTTGACGGTAAAATAGTGAGCGATTCTGCGACGGTTTCCACCGAACATGCTTGAGTTGTATGAAAAAGTTGCTGCTTTTAGTGCTGAGTCTATCCGCCGCTTCAACCGCGCCGGCGCAGGATAGTACTGCCAAAGCCAGCAATTTTTTTATAAACGGCTACATTAAAGATATGCAGACCTTTAGTATAGACAGCGATTTTAAGCATGTGGAATGGGGAAACCTGATCCACAACAGGGTAAATCTGAAATGGAAACCATCTGAACAAGTTACCGGCGCCGTAGAAGTAAGGTCGCGGATATTTTACAGCGACGCGCCCGACCTGCCCGCAGGTTCAATCGCTGTGAGGAATGTGAATGAGTACCTTAACATGCAGGAAGTATGGATCAATACTCGTTCAATGGTTTTTACCAGTAATGTCGAAAGGCTATACCTTGATTATCGTTCCGGCAAATTCAACTTCAGGGTTGGACGCCAGCGCATTAATTGGGGGATGGCTACTACCTGGAACCCCAATGACATTTTTAACAGTTACAATTTCCTGGACTTCGATTATGAGGAGCGACCGGGCACCGATGGTGCGAAAGTCAAGTACAGTGTGAGTAATACTTCAAACCTCGAATTTGCCTATGCACATACCAGTATCAGCGGAGGCAATATCGGCGCACTTAAATATGCCTTTAACAAATGGAACTACGATTTTCAAATCTTAACCGGTGTCTATTACAATAAGCCGACAGTGGGCGGCGGTTGGGCAGGATATATCGGTGATGCGGGTTTCAAAGGAGAAGCGCAATACTTTTTTGCGGGACGAGATTCAACCGGGCATTTGAACGTGACGATGGAAACCGATTATAAATTCGCCGGAGACTGGTACGTTAATTTTGGCTTATTGTATAACAATTATGGCTTATCCGGGCCGGTCAATAATATAAATGCCATTGATCTGAATTTATCACCCAAAAACCTGATGCCGACCAAATGGAACCTCATCCTTTCCACAACCAAACAATTCTCACCCAGGTTGTCGGCCAGCACGGCTTTATTGTTATCGCCGGGTACTAATCTATTCATTCTCCTGCCGTCCGTTCAATACAACCTTGCGACAAATCTTGACCTCGACGTTTTTTGGCAGTCCTTTTTTGCTGAGGTGAACAACGATTTTAAAGCAATGCGGCATCTGGGCTACCTGAGGGTGAAATACAGCTTTTGACGTCTGCATAAGATCACGGCTTTATATGACTTGGGTCATTATTCCACGACCGAATTATAAGGAGATTTAACAAAGGAAATTGTTCCAGGAGCCCCAGCTTATTACCCGGGGCGATAACTTAAGGACATTAATGATGTCAAAGCCGCACATATTAATTCTCGGGTGCAATTTTGCCGGCCTTACCGCGGCCAGGTACATTCACGCATTAGTTAAAGGCAGAGCATCCATTACGATCATCGATCGTAAGTCTTTACTTACGTTCGTTCCCAACATACCGCTGCAGGTTTTGGCGAACGTTAATCCGGCGATCGACCTGCAATATAAATTTATGACCTTCCTGGAACACGATGGGAGCAATTTTATACAAGCGGAGGTTATATCTATCGATCCTGAAACCAATGCCGTAATTTATCAGCCCAACGAACGTGCCGGGCATCCGGTTCGGCGCATCAATTATGATTACCTGGTAATAGCGCTTGGAAATCGCCTGGCTTACGATACTATCGAGGGATTTAGCGAAAATGGCCACAGTGTAACCGATACGTTCCTTGGTAACCGCCTCAGGAAGTACCTGCATCATGATTACAAGGGCGGCCCCATTGTGATTACGTCGGATATTTTTCACCAGGGCAAAAGCGATAAGCTGCCTGTCGGATTGCCCGTCGCATTAACCGCTTGCGAGGGTCCTCCCGTTGAGCTATCGTTTTCGATAGCTCATTGGCTGGAGAAAAATCAGAAAGGCAATGCATCCACCATTTATCTATCCACCCCGGCCAAAGTGATTGCCGAAGACGCCGGGGAAACA
This sequence comes from Mucilaginibacter sp., assembly GCA_035545315.1. Classification (GTDB taxonomy): domain Bacteria; phylum Bacteroidota; class Bacteroidia; order Sphingobacteriales; family Sphingobacteriaceae; genus Mucilaginibacter. Next base: position 48,554 of record DASZYQ010000016.1, read on the forward strand.
ATCTTAAATCAATTGCTGCCGATGATGCAGCATATGGGGTATAACTATAAAGCCGATACATTAGGTATTAAAAAGGTGTATAACGACGGCATCGAATTTAATGACGGGACTACACAGGAAGCCGAGATATCGATCATTTTCCCCGATTGGCAAACCCATTCGTTTTTAAAAGAACTGCCATTTACCGATGACCAGGGATTTGTAGTGACGGATTTGTATATGCGCAACCCGGATTACAGGAACATATTCGCGGTGGGTGATGCGGCGTCGATTACCGTTCCCAAAATTGGGTCTTTAGGCCATATGGAAGCTGAAGTGTTATCGCAGACCCTGGCGGCCGAGCTGGGCGCGTTTGCTGATGAGATAAAACCCCTGGCATTTGAAATATTGTGCATGGGCGACATGGGAGGAATAAAGGGATTCTACATGCGCACAAATGAGTGGTGGGGCGGAAAAGAAAGTCACCTGGAAATGGGCGTTACACCGTACCTGCTAAAGATGAGCTTTAAGCAGATGTATTATACGCTTGGCGGGAAAATACCCCATTGGGGGCTGGCATTAAGCGAGATCCTGGGTGATCATGCGGTGATATAAATTTTAGAAACACACCTCAATCAGCATAATCATGAAATACTATATTAATAAAACAATAAACGGAAGTTTCGAAGAGGCCGTCCAAAAAGTTACGGAAGGCTTGAGCAAAGAAGGGTTTGGGGTACTCACCGAAATCGACATCAAAGCGACTTTGAAAAAGAAACTCGGAGAGGACTTTTACAACTATAAGATATTGGGCGCCTGTAACCCGCCATACGCCTATAAAGCATTGCTGGCCGAAGATAAGATTGGCACGATGCTGCCCTGCAACGTGATCGTACAGGAACGAAAACCCGGTAAAATAGAAGTATCGGCCATTAACCCGATGGCATCCATGCAATCGGTGTTAAATAAGGATTTGCATACTATAGCGGCTGAGATTTCGGCTAAATTAAAAAACGTAATTAAACAACTATAAGGCCCCCCTTTTTATCCGCCAGGATAAGTTGGGATGCCTAAAATCATTTAATAAGATGACGGCTGTCATTGGGTGGCAAAGTGCAAACTATCAGCTTTGATTAATAACCTTCTTTAAAACAACCATCATGAAAAAGTTAATTTTCGGCTTTTTTGCCGTTGCTATTATTATTTCGTGCAGGCAAAGCAATAAAAATCAAACGCCGGTGCTGTCTAAACAATCGGAGGATTCTCTCATGCAATTGGCGCAAAATACTTTTAAGGTACTGCCTGCCACAGCCGACAGCAAAACCAATCCCTTAACTCCCGAAAAAATCAAACTTGGTAAAATATTGTTTTTTGATACCAGGCTTTCTAAAACTGGAAATAACAGTTGTAATTCATGCCATAACCTCGAAACATACGGTGTAGACAACCTGGCCACATCTGTGGGCGATGCGGGTAAGCATGGCGGCAGAAATTCACCCACCGTCTTTAACGCAGCCTTACAAAATATGCAGTTTTGGGATGGCAGGGCAACAGATGTGGAAGAGCAGGCGGGTATGCCGATTTTAAACCCGGTTGAAATGGCTATTCCTCACAAGGGTTTTTTAATTGACAGGTTAAGCTCGATCAAGTTGTACCAGGATATGTTTAAAGCAGCTTTCCCAAATGAGAAAAAACCGATCACTTACAAAAACCTGCAAAAAGCGATTGGCGCTTTCGAGCGGACACTGCTTACCCCATCGCGGTTTGATAAATATATGGCTGGCGATACGAATGCGATAACGATGGAAGAAAAGCTTGGATTAAAGGTGTTTGCAGAGTCAGGCTGCGTTGGTTGCCATAATGGGGTAGGCGTTGGCGGCGGCGCCTTACAAAAATTCGGCTTAGTAACCGACTACCGCACCCTTACAGCCAGCAAAATGAATGATGAGGGAAAAAAGCAAGTATCGCATAAAGAGCAGGATAAGGACGTATTTAAGGTACCAACGCTTCGCAATGTTGCGGGAACGTATCCCTATTTTCACGACGGGAGCATTGCAAAGCTGGACACGGCAGTTAAAATAATGGCTAAAGCACAGTTAAACAAAAACCTTTCCAGTCTGCAAGTGAAGCAGGTAGTCGCTTTTTTGCACTCGTTATCAGGTCAGATCAACCCGGAGGATAAAACATTTCCGGCAGAGTTGGCCAAAAAATAAGATATGCCATCATTCGAGCCATTCCATTAACCCGAAAACCAATGTACTCAGTCAACACTGAGATTATGAACTTTTCATTTCAACCAGCTTACAGCGTCAATCCAAAATATAAAACCGCGGTGGCCTATTTCTGTATGGAATATGCAATCGACCAATCGCTGAAAACTTATGCCGGCGGACTGGGTTATCTCGCCGGCTCGTTTATGCGAAGCGCTTATGAGCTAAAGCAGAACATCGTCGGCATTGGCATCCTATGGAAATACGGATATTACGACCAGGGGCGGAAACCTGACCAGGCGATGGAAGTCGTTTTCCGTGAAAAGATGTATCATTTCCTGGTCGATACAAAAATCAGGTTCATGATAAAAATATCAGGTCATGATGTATGGGTAACCGCTTTTTACCTGCCGCCCGAGATATTTAAAACTGCTCCCCTCTTTTTTTTAACAACAGATTTGCCGGAGAACGATCATCTTGCCCGGACCGTTTCCCACAAACTTTACGACTGTAATCCTGAAACCCAGGCTGCCGCCGCAATACTACTCGGTGAGGGCGGAGCGAAACTGCTTGAACAGCTAAACTTTCAACCCGAAGTTTACCATCTGAACGAATCGCATGCATTGCCGCTCATTTTTTATCTGTTCAGGAAATATCAATCTATTGCGGAGATACGAAAAAGAGTTGTTTTTACGAACCATACGCCCGAACCGGGCGGCAACCTTAAATCGGATATTTACCTGCTGCATAAAATGGGTTTCGCCGGCGATATTCCATTGGAGCAAATGAAAAACATAACGCAAAGCAAAGATTACCTCGATCATACTTTAACGGCGCTGCGCTTTGCGGGTAAAGCCAATGCGGTTTCCAGCATACATTTGAACACGCTGAAGGAAATGTGGAGCGGGTTTAGCGATGTGTGTGAACTTGTATCGATCACCAATGCTCAGAATTATTGGTATTGGGCGGATAGAGAAATGTACGAAGCGCTTAAAGCTAATGACGACAAGGCGTTAGCGGAAAGAAAAAAAGCCGGTAAGGTGGCGCTGTTTGATGAAGTGGCCGATCAATGCGGCGTTCTGCTGGACCCCAATGTACTGACGATAGTATTTGCAAAGCGATTCGCAGGATATAAAAGATCGGAGCTTTTGCTGCACGACATGGATTTCTTTTATAAACTGCTGACAGATGAGATGCGACCGGTTCAAATGATCTGGGCCGGGAAACCCTATCCTATGGATTACCCAGCGATCGCAAGTTTTGATAAGATTGTAAACCTATGCAAGGCCTTCCCGAATTGTGCCATCCTTACCGGGTACGAATTGAAGCTGTCACGCTTGCTTAAACAGGGCGCCGATGTTTGGCTGAACACGCCCCGGCTAACTCACGAAGCATCGGGAACCAGCGGCATGTCGGCGGCTATGAACGGCTGTGTCAATGTTTCCATTCCCGACGGCTGGTTCCCGGAATTTGCACGCGATGGAGTAAACAGTTTTATAATCCCCAACACGGAAGTGACGGAGCACAAGTTTCAGCAGGACGAAACCGATGCCCATAATCTTTATAGATTACTGTCTGAGACAGTGATACCCATGTATTATGATCGGCCGCTGCAATGGAGCGATGTGATTAAAAATAGCATGGCCGATGTCATACCCCAATTTGACAGCAATCGAATGGCGGATGACTATTACACCAAGCTTTACACGGGTTTAGCATCAGCTTAGTTCAAGATCGCCTGCGAGTTTGTCGTAAAGGCAAATTATACTGTCGTCGGGCCGGCCTATCGTAACAGGCCATGCTCGGTTATACTTTTGACGATGAGCTGGCCATATTCATGCCCAAGGCTTTCCGAATCGGATGGGTTAAACGATTGCGTCTGAACTGAGTATAACAACTTTTGGGTGTCCATATCATAAACATTGCTTTCCCAGAAATAGCGTGTGTTCGTTACATAATACCCCGGCTCGTAAATGCGCCTGTAAATGGCAGTGTGATATCCCCAAAAATGCCTGTAATAATAGCTGTACGGAGAATAATAATAAATGTGGCCTGGCACGTAACTTTTCTCTTTTTCTTTGTCGAGCAAAACGATGGTTATCACCGCATCTACGCCGCTGTTTTTTAGCTTATTCATCGCCGTCTGCTCATCCATGCCATCGAAAACCTTCGGGCCGTATTCCTGCAGCGACGATACAGCATTATATCCCAATGCACGCAAGTCTCCCACCATATGACTTTCCATGTTTTCCTGCAGCGTCCTGTCGGCAGTGCGGATCAGGCCCAATACCATGATCTTGTTGTAGCGCTGGGGCACGGCGTCGGGCGCTTTCCACGATGAAGTGATTTTCGATGTGGCACAGCCCATCATGAGCACCATGCTCAAAACGGAGAATGACAGTAAAGTTTTCATAATTGCCTATTTTTAGATTTGAATTGATCCTCGGGTAAACGGTGAAGCTGCCGTCATTACGAACAGCAGCTTCGTCCGACAGCTCCTATTTGCTTTGCTTAACGCGTTCCACTTCGCGTATCTCTCCATTTTCTTCGCGTACAAGCACCAGCAGTTTGCCATACTCTACATTTACCAACCATATACTCCGGTTTTCCTGGTTGACCTGGATGGTGGTCGTTATATTACCGCCTTCATATTTGCTGTGTATCTTCTCCGCAATCTCGGCCGGCAGGTGTTTTTCGGTCCCGTACGCTAAATGATAGTACAGAAACCCGTTCTTGTCGTACAGCGCGTGATTCTTTTGATCGTTGGAGATAAATTTTACCAGGTAATTTTTATCGATCCGGTACCAAGTGTGGCTGACCACGTCCTTGAATTTTTCATGAAACGCGTCGGTAACTTTTTGGTTCACATACGATTTGGCTGTGATTACAACCATAGGCAGGGTGTCCACTTTGGCCACTTCCTGGGCAAACGAGCCTTGCACCGATAACAAAGCCATCAGGGCGCCCACCGCCTGGCAATACAATAGTTTTTTCATGACTTGAATAGTTTTTAGAATGGTTACTCGAACAAAGTTTGAGCACAAACGGCTGTTTTCAAATGATTTATGTCATTTAGTAGCCTGACTTACATCATTTATCCGCTGCAAAACATCCTGAATATTTGTGACTATAAATCATACCTCGGGGCTTTGATCATGGGAAATATTCTCGTTTTGACCGATTTTTCAGAAAACTCATTCCGGGCTGCGGAATGGGCTTTGTTATTTGCTGAAAAGAGCCGGGCCTCCCTGGTTATATATCACAGCTACCTTGGCGTTCCGGTAATTCCTTATGATACTTACACAGGCCAGCATTTTGAACCGGAGCCACTGGTGAGAATAGATGATGAACTCAAAAAAACGCTTTCGGAATTTGCAGAACGCCTGGAAGAAACGGCAGCGCAAAATGATTCAATTGATTTCAAACCGGTCATTGAAACCGAATTGGGTGAAGGGAATCTCGGGGTCAATGTCAAAGAATTGGTTGAAAAAAAGAACATTGAATTGGTTGTAATGGGATCGACGGGAAAAACCAACCTGGGCCGCCTGCTTATGGGTAATCGGATAACCGAGGTAATCGAAAAAATTGAAACACCCGTTTTAATCGTTCCCTTACAATCGCGGCCGGCACAGTTGAAGAAGGTTACGTTCGCTGTAAATTTCGACGGTTCCGAAATACACGCATTTCATCTTCTTGCTCATCTTTCGGAGCGATTTGGGTTCAGTACCGAGGTTGTCCATGTAATTACAGCGGGTGAAAATTACGACGATGGTGCAAAGCGGGTACTGATGGAGAAATTAAACAACGGTAACCGGATCGTCAACCTGGGTTATCATGCCGTTAGAGGCCGAAGCGTGCTTTCGCGGCTCAATCGCGAGTGCAAGAAAAATGGTTGCGATTTACTGGCTATGACGCACCGGCAGTATAGCTTACTGCAAAGGATGTTCCATAAAAGCACTACCCGTGCGGCGTTGCACGATCAGAAGCTGCCCCTTTTGATATTCCCATCCAGACCAACAGCATAATCAAAGACATAATTAAATAGCTTTAGACATGAATGCCGCTCATTATCACTTATTGCTGAATCACTTACCCATCATTTTTCCGATAGCAGGGCTTTTGGTACTGATAGGAGGGTTTATATTTCGCTCAGAAATCGTAAAAAGAACATCTTTTGTCATTTTTATAATCGCCGCATTGTCTGCAATAGCGGCATCCTCAACGGGAGATGGCGCTGAGGAAGCGATTGAACATCTGCCGGGCATTAGTGAACGGCTGATCCATGCCCACGAAGAAGCGGCTGAAACTTTTTCGATAATTCTTTATTTGCTTGGAGGCTTTTCCGTTATTGCGCTTTGGGCAAATTGGAAACAAAAATCATATTCAGGCTTGCTGTCATGGTTCGTTATCGGATTTAGCGTAGTTGTGTTGTTCTTCTCCAAACAGACCGGCACATCCGGCGGCATTATCCGTCATACCGAAATCAGAACGGATACGACCGGGATCCAGGGCGGCCAGGAGCAAAACAGCAACGATGACTGAAATTTGATGACGGTTAACAAAGCAAATTTGGATTAGGGTAGTTATCGCTTTGATCTTCCGACACGTTGTCGAGGCATTGAAAGTCCTTTTCGATGAGTATATAAAGCGGTCCCTTTTGTTCGAAGCCGACAATGTCGGTTTCAATCCATTCATCAGCCCAACTTTGCGGCATAAAAACAACGATCCTGTTATCCGTAAACTCAGCCTCAAGCTTTTGGACCGGGCTTTTTTGCAGCGCGTAAACCAGTCGCGACTTGCCAAAATCAACAGCCTCTTCTATATAGCCATCCCGTCCAAATCGCGCCACATCAGGCATCGAAAGCCTGTACCTCAACGAATTTCCTTTAATTCGCACCTTCATGTTGGTCCATATTTAAAATATTTTTTAACTCGACTACATATCCTATAATTATTATAGCAGGATGAGTCAACATATTATCTTCGGCCATCGCAACCAAATTTTTCACTAACCCCGATGCCGACTTTTGATGATTAAGTGAAGCGTGTTGGATAATCGCCGCAGGCATATCTCCCCTGCCTTCATTTACATAGGTATCAGCTATTGAAGCCAGTTGTTTCATACCCATATAAACAACGACCGTGGCATTGCTTTGCATAGCCAGGCGCAGATCGGCAGAAAGCGAGCCGTCCTTTTTCGTCCCTGTAACCACCCATATTCCTTCGCTCACCGCACGATGGGTAAGCGGGATATCTTCCAGTCCGCAGGCCTGCATACTGGTAATACCGGGTATAAAATGCGTTTTGATACCGAGTTGCCTTGCATAAATGATCTCCTCAAAACCTCGCCCGAAAATAAACGGGTCGCCGCCCTTCAGCCGCACCACCTTCCGTTTGCTAAAACAAAAGTGCTTTATCATCTCCAGGACAGATTCCTGCGGGGTATATTGTCCGTACGGTTGCTTGCCTACATATATTTTATCGGCCCATTCCGGGGCGATGTCGAGTAATTCCTTATTCGCCAGGTTATCATACAGCACTACATCCGCCTGCTGTAGTATCTTATACCCTTTAACGGTAAGCAGTTCGGGGTCCCCGGGACCAGCGCCTAAGACAAACAACTCTGGCGAAACCTCATTTACATCCATATTTATTATTAAATAGCCCGATCTTTTTATAAAAAATAACAAAACGTCACAAAAACTATCTCACGATACAAAGATAAGTTAATAAAAAATACATAACACCTGAAATTATCTAAAAATAGAAGCTATTTTTAGATCAATTATTATAATTATCGTAAAAATCATCGTTATTACAGAAATTAACGGCCATTTTATTGACATATATCATAAAATTACCTAATATTGCTATTGTAAATACATTTTAGGTCGCAACTTGAATGCATTTACTGAAAAATTGCTTTAACATTTAAAAAACAACATGTCGAAACCAACCATCATAGTAGTTGGCAACGGAATGGTTGGATACAAGTTTTGCGAGAAGCTTGTATCCCGGTCAACAAGCTACAGCATCGTAGTATTTGGCGAAGAACCACGCCGTGCATATGACAGAGTCCACCTGAGCGAATACTTTGCCGGCAAATCGGCCGAAGACCTTTCGCTATCGGCGGAATCCTGGTATGACGACAACAATATAACGCTTCACCTCGATGATCCGATACAGGAGATCAACCGGGCAGCGCAAACCGTTCATTCTTTAAAAGGACTAAACCTAAAATATGATTACCTGGTACTAGCCACGGGTTCGTCGGCTTTCGTACCTGATATTCCCGGGGTCGAAAAAGAAGGTGTATTTGTCTATCGCACCATCGAAGACCTCGACCTGATCAAGGCTTACGCAACTAATGCGAAGAGGGGCGCCGTGATGGGCGGCGGCCTTCTTGGCCTGGAAGCCGCTAAAGCGCTGATCGATCTCGGCATCAGCGAAACTCATGTCATCGAATTTGCACCCCGCCTGATGCCCCGACAGATCGACTCGGCCGGAAGCGCCATGCTGCAATCCAAACTCAGGCAATTGGGATTAAACATTCACTTAAATAAAAGCACATCTCACCTGGCGGGCGATCATAAAATAAGCGCCTTGAAATTTAACGACGATACTTCTTTAGCAATTGACATGCTGGTCATCAGCGCGGGCATCCGCCCGCGCGACGAACTGGCTAAACTCGCCGGCCTGCAGACCGGCTCGCGTGGAGGCATCATCGTCAACGAAAAAATGCAATCAAGCGACCCGTCGATCTTCGCTATCGGTGAGTGCGCTTTGTACGAAAACATGATCTACGGCCTGGTTGCGCCGGGCTATGAAATGGCCGATGTAGTGGTATCGCAACTGATCGGAGGAGAAAAGTCATTCCACGGTTTTGATATGAGCACCAAGCTGAAGCTGATCGGTGTTGACGTGGCCAGCTTCGGCGATGCCTTTATAAGTGAGCCCGACTGCCGGACCATCATTTTCGAGGACACACATAAAGGCGTTTACAAACGTCTCAATATCAGCAACGACGGCAAATACCTGCTTGGAGGCATCCTCATCGGCGAAGCTGAAGCCTACAATATGCTGCTGCAGACCGTCAATAATAAGATCGTTTTGCCGCCAAACCCCGAGGACCTGATCCTAGGCTCGCGCGGCGAGGCAGAGAGCGAAGGCGCAGGCGTACTGAGCCTGCCGGACGATGCGCTGATCTGTTCGTGCGAGGCCGTGACCAAAGCCGCAATATGCGATGCCGTGAACGATGGCTGCACGACGGTGGATGGCATTAAGAAATGCACGAAAGCCGGCACGGGCTGCGGCGGCTGCGTTCCGCTGGTGAAAGACCTGATAGCGGGGACGATGAAGGCAAACGGGCAGTACATCAAGAATGTTGTTTGCGAACATTTCGACTATTCAAGACAGGAACTTTACGACCTGGTTAAGATAAATAAACTGAAAAGTTACGACCTGGTACTGGATCATTTTGGCAAGGGCGACGGCTGCGAGGTTTGTAAACCAGCGGTCGCCAGCATCCTGTCGAGCCTGTGGAACGATGTGATCGTTAAACAGGATACGATACAGGACAGCAACGACCGCTTCCTGGCCAACATCCAGAAGGGTGGTACTTATTCAGTAGTTCCGCGTGTGCCGGGCGGGGAGATCACCGCCGATAAACTGATCGTGTTGGGCCAGGTCGCAAAAAAATATGGCCTTTATACGAAAATAACCGGCGGGCAGCGTATCGATCTGTTCGGCGCACACTTGAACGATCTGCCCCTGATATGGGAAGAACTCATCGATGCCGGATTTGAAAGCGGCCACGCCTATGGCAAAGCGCTCCGGACGGTGAAAAGCTGCGTAGGCAGCACCTGGTGCAGGTTTGGTTTGCACGACAGTGTTTCGTTCGCCATCGAGATCGAGGAAAGATACAAAGGTATCCGCGCCCCGCACAAGATAAAGGGCGGCGTAAGCGGCTGTATCCGCGAGTGTGCCGAAGCGCAATCGAAAGACTTTGGCGTCATCGCCACCGAAAAAGGCTGGAACCTGTATGTATGCGGCAATGGCGGTTCGAAACCGCAGCATGCGCAATTACTTGCGAGCGATATCGGGAAGGAAACTCTGGTTAAATACCTCGACAGGTTCCTGATGTTCTATATCAAGACGGCTGACCCGCTGACCCGCACGGCAACCTGGCTGAACAAGATGGAAGGCGGCTTAAGCTATTTGAAAAATGTGGTGATCAACGATAGCCTTGGCATAGGCGCGCAACTGGAGGAAGAAATGCGATCGCTGATCGACAGCTACCACTGCGAATGGAAGGAAGTGGTGAACAGCCCGGAATTGCGCAAACGTTTCGCTCATTTTATCAATGCGCCGGAAGAAAAGGATCCGACTGTAAAATTTGAACCGATGCGTGAACAACTGAAAGCGAAATGGTGATTTAGTCATTTAGGGCATTGGGTCATTAAGTCATTGGGTTTAGTTTGTTAGAATTTAAAAAATCATCAATATGGAAACGTTAGCAGATATGAAATGGGTGATGGCTTGCTATTGCGACGACATACCCGAAAATGGCGGCGCTTGTGTGAAGCACGGCGATGAGCAAATTGCGATCTATAATTTTTCGCGCCGGGGCGAATGGTTTGCCACGCAGAATCTTTGCCCCCATAAGCAGCAAATGGTTTTGTCACGCGGCATGATCGGCAGTACCGGCGAAGCGTGTGAGCCGAAGGTAGCCTGTCCTTTCCACAAGAAGACATTTTCACTGCTCACCGGCGAATGCCTGAGCGGCGAAGAGTTCCAGATCAAAACCTATCCTGTAAAGATCCAGGACGGAAGAGTGTATATCGGCGTTGCCGCTTAATCGGCCGCCAGTTTTGCCATACCTTTTCGGTTGGTTATCGCGATGCTTTTGCCGGAAAGTTTAATGAGCTTCTCTTTTACAAGCTCGTTGATCATCCGGAAAACGGTTTCGTAGGTGGCGCCGGCGAATGAGGCCAGATCCTGGCGGCTCAGGTCGATGTTAATAAAGCCTTTCTCATCTTCGCCGAACAGCTCACTTAAATGGAGCAGAGTATCGGCCACCCTGCCTTTTACCGGCATGTGCGCCAGGTTGCGCATCTTTCGTTCGGACTCACAAAGCTCCTGCGCGAAAAACTGCAGCAATTGTGCACTGAACTCAGCGTTCGTCTTCAGTGTAGCCTCAAATAATCCGGTATCGATAAAACAAACCACGCTTGGCTCAAGCGCCGCGGCCGATATGGGATAAACAAAATTATTACCCAATCCCCTGTGGCCCAATATCGCGCCGTCTTTTGCAAAACGCACGATCAACTCTTTATCCTCATCCCACCTTTTATACACCTTAACACTCCCGGAATAGACGAAATAGACTCCGGTTACGGGGTCGCCCTCTTTAAAAAGCACCTCACCTTTT
>DASZYQ010000017.1:0-23814 GCA_035545315.1 Mucilaginibacter sp.
GCCTGGTTATAACCATCAGGCTTAGCTATGGTCTTGTCGGCATTTTTGCCAAAGTCTTTCAGAATGGCTACCCAGTTGATCGCTTCCTCTTTCTCATCTTCAAACTTCCCCCCTGCCTTTGCCGCCACTTCGCCGGTCTCGGTGCCGTCAACCACTACTTTCGCTTTAACCGTTACGTTGTCGCCATTTTCGACAATAGTAACTTCCCATTCCGAACCGTCCTTTTTGATGTTAGTCCAGGGAGTCTTCATTTTGACTGTAAGGTTCTTTACCGTATCGGTTATTTTGCGCAATATCTCCGCGCCGACAGAAGGCTCAAACCGCAGTATCGCAGTCTTGCTGGTATCGTAACCCAGCCTGGGGCGGTAATAGTCAGTCACTTTCCGTCTGAATTCGCCCCAGATGCCCGAGGGCAAGTCGCGGTTAGCATCCAGCACGCACATGCCGCCCGTGGTCATGCTGCCGCCCAGCCAGGGACCGGGTTCAACCAGCAGCGTTTTAACTTTACTACGCGCACTTTGTATGGCCGCCGCAACACCGCAGGCCCCACCGCCAATAACCAATACGTCGGTTTTAATGGTTTCAGCGTTAACAAATGAGAAAGCAAAAAGCAAAAAGGCAGGCAGCAGTTTTTTGATCATGGATATAAACAATCCTAAAACGCTAAAATAGGTTAAAGCTTATCTAATGCAAAAAGTATCAGTGTTCGGCCATCATTTTTTACCGTTAGCCTTACCTGTAACGATAATTGCATGCAAATTGTTAAATTGCGAATCCGAACCAAATAAAAATTGCCATGACAGACGAAGAATTGAAATATCCCGTTGGAAAGTTCAAGCCGCCGGTATCTTATACGCAGCATGCTATAAACGGCTGGATAAACGATATCAAGACCTTCCCGGGTAAGCTCCGCCATGCCGTGACCGGGCTAACCGAAAAACAACTCGACACACAATACCGCACGGGCGGCTGGACGATCAGGCAGGTAGTACACCACCTGGCTGATAGCCACATGAATTCGCTGATCCGCTTTAAATGGGCGCTAACTGAAGAAAATCCGACCATTAAAGCCTATGAGGAGGCTGACTGGGCATTGCTGCCCGATTACCGCCTGCCAATCGAACCTTCGCTGAAAATGCTTGAAGGGATACATCAACACCTGGGCGCGTTGTTTGACAGTTTTACCGAAGAACAATGGAACCGCACTTTTGTACACCCTGAAACCGGGGCCAATGTTCTGCTCAAACGTAACCTGGCGCTTTATGCCTGGCACGGCAAACACCACCTGGCGCATATAACGGAAACGACGAAAAAGTTTTTTTGAGCTTGAAAACCGGAGCGTTGATATTTGATCTTGATGGTACGCTCTGGGATGCTTCGGCATCATGCGCCATGGCCTGGAATAAGGCCCTGGAAAAAGCGGGCATCAACCATTTTCACATTACCCGGGAAATGACGTATGACTTTGCCGGGAAACTGCTCGACGATATCTTCAGCCAATATTTTACCTTCCTGCAACCGGGAGAGTATGCCGCAATGGCATCAGCCTATGCCAAACAGGAGGCCTATCACATGAAAGTGTTTGGCGGATCAATTTATCCCGGCGTGAAAGCTGAATTGAAGTCGCTCAGGAAACGATATCCGCTTTACATAGTCAGCAACTGCCTGGCCGGTTACATCGAGAATTTCCTGGAATTGCATGATCTCGGTTCATTATTCTGTGATTTTGAATGTTCGGGCGTCACGGGCAAACCTAAGGCCGAGAATATAAAAGCGCTCATGGCACGGAATAATCTTTACGACGCCGTTTATATTGGCGACACGGCCGGTGACGCGGACGCTGCGCAGCGAAACCACATTCCGTTTATCTATGCTTCTTATGGCTTTGGAAAGGTTTTGGCAAGCGATCATATCATTCACGATTTTAAAGAGTTAAAAATGTTATTAGACCATAGCTTATCCGCATGAAAAAATTTACAGTCCTGTTCGTGTTTGCAGCATTGGCCGGCAGCTATACCTTTGCGCAAAATATGAACATTAAAACGCTTCCCTATCCTCAGACTAAAAAAGTTGATACTGTTGATACCTATTTCGGTACACAAGTGCCAGACCCGTACCGCTGGCTGGAGGACGACCGTGCTGCCGACACCAAAGCATGGGTAAAGGAGCAAAATAAGGTTACCCAGAATTACCTGGGCCAGATACCTTTCCGCGAAGCCATCCATAAACGGCTGGAAACGCTGTGGAACTACGAGAAATACAGCGCACCTTTTAAGGAAGGTAAATACACTTATTTTTATAAGAACGACGGCCTGCAAAACCAGTCGGTTTTGTGGCGGCAGACAGGCGAAGCTGCGCCTGAAATTTTTCTCGACCCGAATAAGTTCTCGGCAGATGGCTTGACGTCGATGACGAGCATTTCATTTACCAAAGACGGCAGCCTTGCAGCTTACCAGATATCTAAAGGCGGATCGGATTGGGGGCATGCGATCATAATAAGAACCAGCGATAAGAAACAAATCGGCGATACGCTACGCGATATTAAATTCTCCGGGATTGCCTGGAAGGGCAACGATGGCTTTTATTACTCCACTTATGACAAACCCAAACAGGGCAGCCAATTGTCGGGAATGACGCAATACCACAAGTTGTACTATCATAAGCTCGGCACATCGCAAAGCGACGATAAGCTGATATTTGGCGGCGAACAAACGCCGCGCCGCTATATCGGCGCTTACCTGACCGAAGACGAGCGCTTCCTGGTTATTACGGCGGCTACCAGCACCACTGGGAATGAGCTGTACATCCAGGATTTTAGCAACCCGGAAAGCGGGATTGTCAACGTGGTCGACAACTTCGATAACGAGAACGCGGTGATCGACAATGTTGGCAGCAAATTGTACATCTTTACCAACCTGTACCAGCCAACTTTTAAGGTAGTCACGGTGGACGCGTCGAACCCCAAACCCATTTACTGGAAAGATTTGATCCCTGCAACATCAAACGTACTTTCTGTGTCGACTGCCGGCGGAAAGCTATTCGCTCATTACCTGAAGGATGCAACTTCGTTCGTTCAGCAATATGACATGGACGGCAAATTGGAGCATACGATCGAATTGCCCGCGGTAGGCTCCGCGACCGGTTTTGATGGCAAGAAGGAAGAAAAAGAAACCTATTATACTTTTACCAATTACGTTTACCCGCCGACCATATTCAAATACGACATCGCTACGGGCCAGTCGACGGTTTATAAAAAACCTAAGGTACAGTTCGATCCGGCGCAGTACGAGTCCAAACAAGTGTTTTATAAATCGAAGGATGGGACACAAATCCCAATGATCATTACTTACAAAAAGGGTGTTGTCCTGAATGGGAAAAATCCAACTTTATTGTATGCATACGGGGGTTTTGGAGTGAGCCTTACGCCTGCTTTCAGTACATCGAACATCATTTTGCTCGAACATGGCGGCATTTATGCCGTGCCTAACCTGCGCGGGGGCGGCGAATACGGCGAAACCTGGCACCGTGCGGGCATAAAGCTGCACAAGCAGAATGTTTTCGACGATTTTATCGCAGCGGCGCAGTACCTGATCGACAACAAATATACGTCGAAAGATTACCTGGCTATTTCCGGAGGGTCAAATGGAGGCTTGCTGGTCGGGGCGGTCATGACGCAGCGTCCCGACCTGTGCAAAGTAGCCTTCCCTGCTGTGGGTGTAATGGATATGCTGCGATACAATAAGTTCACGGCCGGGGCAGGATGGAGTTATGATTACGGCACTGCGGAAGATAGCAAAGAAATGTTTGATTACCTGTACAAGTATTCACCTTACCACGCGCTGCACCCCAGTAATTACCCGGCCACCATGGTAACTACAGCTGACCACGATGATCGCGTTGTGCCGGCCCACTCGTTCAAATTCGGGGCAAGACTCCAGGAAGACCAACGAGGCTCAGCCCCGGTGCTACTGCGCATCGAAACCAATTCGGGACACAGCGCGGGGCAAAACACGGCCCAGGTCATAAACGGCCAAACCGATAAATGGGCCTTTATGTTCCAGAATATGGGTTTATCTTTTTAGGATCGAAATTAAAAAGGCTTCCTTGCCTGAAGTGCACCCCAAAAGTTGGACAAACCTAAAATAAATTATTTATATAATGAGCTCGGTATTTAACCGGGCTCATTCCTTTTAGATTGAGTTTAATTCTGTCTTTGTTATAATAGCTGATGTACTCCTTGATGTCTTTTTTAAGGTGCTCAATGTTGTCGTATTTGTTCAGGTAGAATAGTTCTGACTTGATGATACCGAAAAAGTTTTCTATAACGGCATTATCCAGGCAATTACCTTTTCTGGACATGCTTTGTGTTATTTCTCTTGCCTTCAGTTTGTTTTGATAGTTCCTCATTTGATATTGCCATCCCTGATCTGAATGAAGTATCAGCTTTGTATTCGTTTCGATTTTTTTAAAAGCACTATCCAGCATAGCTGATACTTGTTTGTAATTAGGAGATTCAGATAGGCTATAGCTAATGATCTCTCCATTGAATAAGTCGATGATGGGGGAAAGGTATAGTTTTTTGTCTTTCACTTTGAATTCGGTAATATCGGTGGCCCATTTCATACAAGGCTTCTCGGCTGTAAAATTTCTGCCCATCAGGTTCGGCGCTATGCTACCTATCTCTCCCCTGTAAGATCTGTATTTTTTTCTGCGAATCACTGACTTTAGTTCCAGTGAAGCCATCAGTTTTGAAACGGTTTTGTGATTGATAAAAAACCCCTCATTCTTCATTTCCAGGGTTATTCTGCGGTATCCATACCTCCCTTTATGCAAATGATAAATCTCTTTTATCCGATCTTTGGCATCATTATGCTTACCCAATAATGATCTTGTCTTACAATGGTAGTAGTAACTGCTTCTGGCCATTTTAACAATATCCAATAAAATCTCCAATGGATATTTATGCCTTAACTCCTCAATGGCTAACGCTTTTTGTTTTGCGTTCTTTTCTGCTGGGTTAAGGCTTCGAGCTTTTTTAGCAGTTCATTTTCAGCCCTTAGATACAGGTTCTCCTGCTCAAGCTCTTCCAGCCTGGTAAGCGGTTTGCTTTTCCTGGGAGGTATATTATCTTTCATTATCTTGGGTCGTCCCCGCTGCTCTCGCAGGCCAGCTAAACCTGATAGCTCGTACCTTCTTATCCACGATAGCACAATGCTTTCATTGGCAATGCCATAACTCGAACAGCAATCCCTCAAAGATAACCCATCTTTGAGATAGCTTTCAACTACTTTCCACTTAAATTCTGCACAATGATACTGATGCGCCTTGGGTGATAATCCCTGCTCACCTGACGAATTGTATCGATCTATCCACCTCGTTAATAGTGACCTTGACAAATCCCACTTTAATGCTAATGACTTAACAGAATCGCCACGTAAATACTCTTTAACAACTTTCAGCTTAAATGAAGCTCCATGCCGTTTGTTCTTTTTCATAAAAACTGCCCCCAAATAGTGTCTAACTTTTTGGGGGCAGTCTAATTTGGAAGCCTTTTATGTTATCTCCCCTTTTGGGGTTTGGATTTACGATTTAACTCTTTCAGAATATGCACCGGTCGCCGTATCAACACGCACCTTATCGCCAATATTAATGAACAAAGGAACTTTTATCTCAGCACCGGTTTCTACAGTCGCATTTTTCATGGCATTGGTCGACGTATTTCCCGCCACAGCCGGTTCGGTATAAGTTATTTCCAGCTCGGCAGATGCCGGAGCCTTAGCCATAATCGGCTCGCCGCTTTCAAAAGCTACGATTACGTTTACGCCTTCCTTTAGGAACTTTACCGAGTTGCCGAATAAAAACTTAGGCACATTAAATTGCTCGTACGTGGTATTGTCCATTACCACCAGGTCGTTGCCATCCTCATACAGGTACTGGTAATCGTTCGTCTCAACACGCGCTATATCAACTTCCTCATCTGTCCGGAAACGGTATTCAACCAATTTACCGGTCTTTACGTTACGCATGCGGGCCTGGTAAAACGCACGCAGGTTGCCGGGTGTACGGTGTATAAATTCTTCAACCTGCACCAGTTCGCCGTTGAAGCGAAGGATATTGCCATTTTTTATATCAGATGCTTTTGCCATATCATTTTATTGAGGCGCAAACTTAGCCACTTAGGTGCAAAGAAACAAGGACGCAGTTACGGGATTTAAATGATAGACAGGATTTTGTTGAGCAGGGAAGTCCGAAAGTCCGCGGAAGTCCGAAAGTCTAATTGTTCTTTTTTCGCTTTCCCACGGTTCAATGTAATACAGACTGAAATATTGCCGCGTCACCGGATTGTTCTTTCGGACTTTCGGTCTTTCCAACTTTCCGACTTTCCGACTACCTTTGCGGCCATGGTCGACGTATTGCTAAAAAAGGGAAAGGAAAAGGCAGTTCTGCAAAGGCATCCCTGGGTGTTTTCAGGTGCGATAGAGTGTGTAAAAGGCAAACCGGCCGACGGAGATATTGTGCGCCTGCTGAACGACAAAGGCGAATTTATGGCCACGGGATTTTATAACAGCCGGTCGCGGGTGGCCTTGCGGCTTTTGGAATGGGATGAGCATGTTCCGGTTGATGAAGGCTGGCTTCGCAGAAAAATAGCAGTAGCGGTGGCAGGGCGCAGCAGTATTTTGAATTCGTCGACCAATACCTGCCGCCTTATTTTCAGCGAGGCTGATTATTTGCCCGGACTGATCGTTGATAAGTATGCGGATTTCCTATCTGTACAGGTACTTACCTCGGGTATCGAACGGCTGATACCAGTTATACTGGACGAGTTGCAGTCACAGATAAGCCCTGCCGGTATTTTTGATAAAAGCGACGCCTCGTCCCGCGCCCATGAAGGATTAGAAACGATCAATAAAGTTTTGGCGGGCGAAAATCCGCCGGAAACGGTGGAGGTTGTCGAAAATGGCATCAAATATGGCATTAACATCGCCGCGGGACAAAAATCGGGCTTTTATTGCGACCAGCGGGATAATCGCCGCATTGTTGCCGAACATGCCAGGGGTAAAAAAGTGCTGGATTGTTTTTCTTATACCGGGGGCTTTACCTTAAACGCTTTAAAAAATGGCGCATCCTCTGCTACCAGCGTAGATAGCTCGGCCCTCGCCATTGACACATTGAAAGCCAATATCGGCCTGAATGGTTTGGACGCCGCGAAGCATACCGCTATCCAGTCGGACGTTAATAAACAATTAAGAGCATTCAGGGAACAAGATGAAAAGTTTGACATTGTCGTGCTGGACCCGCCAAAATATGCTCCATCGCGTTCGGCATTGGATAAAGCGTCGCGCGCTTACAAGGACCTGAACCGGAATGGTATGCTGCTGCTTAACAGCGGCGGTTTATTGGCGACTTTCTCCTGCTCGGGAGCAATGGATATCGAATCCTTTAAACAGGTATTGGCCTGGGCAGCGCTTGATGCCGGTAAAGAAGTTCAATTCATTTACCAGTTCTGTCAGCCCGAGGACCATCCTGTACGTGCCTCGTTCCCAGAGGGGGAATATTTGAAGGGATT
The DNA here is from genome assembly GCA_035545315.1 of Mucilaginibacter sp. Lineage (GTDB taxonomy): Bacteria > Bacteroidota > Bacteroidia > Sphingobacteriales > Sphingobacteriaceae > Mucilaginibacter. The sequence goes on from DASZYQ010000017.1 coordinate 7,568, forward strand.
AATGTGCCGGGTTTATTAGAGCCAAGAACCAGGAGCCAAGACAATTGAACTCTTGATTCTTGACTCTTGGTTCTTGATTCTATCTATTCAAACTTCACGCTTCCGTAATTGGTGCTGATATTGATGGTCCTGTCGCTGCTTCCTTTTCCTATATGCCCTTTGTAGTTTTTGGTTGGCTTCCAGCCTTTGCTGTCATCCGGCGGAGTTTTTTGGGTAATTTCAACCGGTACGTCGCCAAAATCGAATCCGCCATAGCGTACAGTAATATCAAAGTCAGCATTTGCAGCGTTGTTCACGCCTATTTTAACCGTTGAGTATGAACAGTTTACGGACAGGTTAGAAAAATTTTTATCTAACTCGTCCACTTGCAAGGTACCCGCGTAATGAGCGTCGATGTTGGCCGAATTCCTGATCTTGCCGATCTTCATCGAGCCATAACGAAAGTCACCGTTTATCTTATCCACCGAACCGAGGTTCAGGCTTCCGTAACTCATATCGACATCTGCCGCTGACAACCCTTCGATGCTGGCGCTGCCATAGCGTACAGAAATACGGGTCCCGGGATGAGTCAATGTACCGGCAGATAGGCTGCCGTATGCCCCGTCAACATTAACTTTTCCGTCAAAATCAGGTATTTCCGTCGAGCCGTAATGATTGCTGATATCCAATCCGCTTTTTGATGGCATATAGATCGTATAATTCACTTCGACGCGGTGGTGATCGTTCATGTGATTAAATAAGTTCCATATCGAGCTTCCTCCGTTGCCAAAACTTGTTCTGAACGAAACCACATCGCCATTCTTGCTGTCCGAAATATTGATCGCATCCAGCATCTTTTGCGCATCGTCATCATCGTTCGAATAGCTTTTGATCTGCACATCGACTTTCACTTCGTTTTTGGCCCAGGTGTTTACCACTACTTTGCCGTACTTATTTTCGATGCTCAGCCTGTCGTTTGCATCCATCGGGTAGCTCTTAGTGTAATTTTTTATTTTTTCACCGATCTCGCCTTTTTGCACCCTCGCTTCCAGGTCATCGTCATTAAAGCTGATATTAATATTATTCCTTAGGTCCTTTAGTGCCGGGCCAAGGTTGCGCAGGTTAGCGTTCAACTCGCTAAAGCCTTCTTTAAGGCCGGCATTCACATCATTCATGGCCAGGTTAAGGTCGTGCATGTCAATGTTGATATTACCAGGTTTCAGACATTTCGAGGCCTTAACATCTTTATCCGGGCTTTGCACGGCTGCGCTGCTGTCCTGGGCATAGCCATGTCCGGCGAATGCCAGCAGAACTGCGATGAGCAGCACAGGTTTATATATTCTTTGTTTCATTTTTCTCGTCTTTCTTCATTTGATTATAGTGTTCAATCACGTTCAATTGCTGATTGAGCACCTCGGTTTGTATCTGCAAATTCCTGATCATCTCGCGCAAAACTATCTCCTGGTTGGGAGTGGTCGCCAGGTCGCGGTTCAGCTTATTGTAGGTTGAATCCATTTTGGCTATCTCCTTCGAAAACTCCTGGTACATTTCCGGGTCGTCTTTGGTAAGCGACTTCAGCTCCGACTGTTTGCTTTGTATCAGCGAGGTGTACTGTACCTGCTGTTTGGCATATTCAGGGTTAATAGCCGCATAGTCTATACCCTGCTTCTTTTCATTGCGCACATACAGCGCAAATGCGATCCCCATAACGATGACCACCGACGCCGCTACGCGCAGCACGAAATTGAGCGAGAACATTTTAGCCTCGCGTTTCTTCAGTTGTGCGCCTTCCGGCGGAAGGTGCTTTTCAATTCGTGCCCATAAGTCGGCCGATGGTTCAAGGTCATCAAATTCTTCCTTATTCTTTCTGATGAAATCCTCCAATCGCTTGCTCATGATGATATTCCCTTTCTTATTAAAATCTCGTTCAACTTTCTTTTTGCTCTCAAAAACTGCGTTCTCGAGGTATTTTCCGATATATCCAGTATCTGCCCTATCTCTTCGTGGTCGTAGCCTTCCAGTAAATAAAGCGACAACACTAACCTATATCCTTCCGGCAATTCTTTCATCGCTTCCTTTACCTGCGCTACCTTATATTGTATTTCCTCGTCATCCTCGCTCTCCTCATCAGGTATATTATCGAGTTGGTCATCGCCCAGTTCCACCATTTCCAGCCTGCGTTTGCGCAGCAAATTAATGGAACGGTGCACCACGATCTGTTTAAGCCATAAACCGAAGGTTGTTTCCTGCCTGAAATCCTTTACCCGGTTAAAAGCATCCAGGAAAGCATCCTGCAGTACGTCCTGCGCCTCGTCGGCATCGCCCACGATCCGGAACGCGACATTCAGCATCGCTTTTGAATACAAACGGTAAAGCTCAAAGCAGGCTTTTTTACTACCCCGCTTGCACTCAACCACCAGGTCGTAATGCCTATCAACGTATATGGCTTCCAAATTTCCAGCTTTCACGATATATGACGCGCCGTTTTTTTGAACGTTGCATCAAACGTTAGTTTAATGTAAAGAAATTCTTGTAAAATGTCTGAAGCCGGAAATCGGAGGTCTGATTTATTGGATTTAAGATCGATCGTCTGATTCCTGTCGTCCGGCATCCGAGCCCAAAAAAAGATTGATCGCTTTCACCGCATTATCATACCTGTCCTGCCCGGTTCCCGAAATGGTAACATAGTCCGCATTTAGCTCTTTCAATTCCTTATGCCATACTTCCATAAAATGCTCCCGCAGGTGCGGAAAATCACGTAGCGGGTCCTCTTCCCAGGGCAGGTCTATGTTCAGCAACAGGTAAAAATCATACAGGCGCTTAGGAAGTTCATCCAGCACTTCCTGCGGCGAACGGCCGAAAGTATAGTCGCTCCAAATCTTAACCGTAATAAACGTCGTATCGCAAATGAGCAGGTTATTTGCTTTTGGCAGGTATTCTTCCTCTAACGCCACCTGCCCGTAAAACATGTTGATTTCGTCCTGCCAGGTCGGGGGAGCGTTAAGAGCGGCGCAATAGTCGCGCGCAAATTCAGGAACCCAAACGGTTTGATAATGTTCGGCCAGGAACGAAGACATGGTCGATTTGCCGGTTGACTCAGGACCGACTATAGCTATTTTCAGGAGGTCGGAAGTTGGAGGTCGGAGGTCGGAGCTATGCATATTTCTGCCCGGTTATTATAATACATTCTAAATTGAGCATTCGATATTCGAAATCAAACAAGTTGTTTTTTGTAATCCTTTTTCCAGTCGATATAGCCCATTAACGCTATGCCTACGTAGATCGCGTACATAACTGCTGTCAGGTCAAGATGTTTGAAAATGTAAACGCCTACATAAATTATATCCACGAATATCCATATCAGCCAGTTCTCTAAAACTTTGCGCGCCAGGAACACCTGTGCCACCAAACTGCAGGCTGTACAAAAACTGTCAAGGTAAGGGAATGAAGCGGGCGTGTATTTCAAAACGGTCCCCAGGAAGAAGGTAAACACAATGATGGCAATTACCGATAATATGATTTCTTTACGCGTAACCAGCATTACTGGTGCTTTTTTTTCGTCAGGTGGTTTGTGACTCCAGTAATACCATCCGTAAATATTCATCGCCATAAAATAAACCTGCAGACCCATGTCGGCATACAAGTGGCTGTTAAAGAAAATGAAAATATAAATGCCAACGCTGACAATGGCGATGGGCCAATTCCAGATGTTATTGAGTGCAGCCAGGTAAACGCAAAGCAAACCAGTAATAACGCCGAATATTTCGAGCCATGTCTGCTGGTGCCACCATTCCTGTAGTGTATGTACTATTTGCATCGGCGCAAAGATAGATGTTAACGGGAATATCGAACACCCGGAAAAAGCGACCAGGTCTATAACAGCAAAATCCCCGTTATAGACCCGGAGTGATTACAATTCCCGCAATTTTTGCGGCTTTTGCGAAATATTGTTTTTAATAATATACAAGGGTTGTATACAATAAAGGAATTACAGCGAAACGAGTTGTGTCTAAAATCGGAAAAATTAGTAAATACCCTGGAAAAAGCCTGATAATGATACGTCAAAGTAATAACAAACCTTTCTTAAAGTGTCCAAACGGATATCAACTTTACCCGATTCCAGGCGTGCGATGTTAATATTTGTCTCGCTGTAAAATTTTTCCTGGGTAACCTGGTTTTGTCTTCTCAGTCGTTTGATCTGCAGGGCAACTTTCTTTTTAAAAGCCTCCTCGGATTTACTAAGATACTCAAAATCAGTAAGTAACATAGAACGTTGATTTATTAACCAATTGTATGAATCTGCAATCTAATAAATAAATATTTAAACTATTTTTTAAGTTCCTAATTACAATCGCCTTCTAATTTAGGAAATTCTGACGAATAAGTCATTGCCTGTCTGTTAATATGGCTTTACTTTTGTATGGTAATAAACGGCCTTGCAACAATCTGTGAAAAAAAATAGAATTTTCATCTACCTGTGAAAAACTAAATTTTGAATTCTCAGACGCCCAAGCTGAGGTGTTTTTGTTCTTTGTTTTGGGTTTAATCAATAGTTTAAATTAATTAGGGGAAAGAGAACTTTGTAAAAAGGTTCTCTTTTTTTATGCGTTGTATTTTTACTATGCATGCATAGTATTAACTTTGAACGCCAATTTATCCTTTATGCACTTTGAGTTTTCCGAAGAACAATTAATGATTCGCCAGGCTGCGCGCGATTTTGCACAAACAGAACTAAGGCCGGGTGTAATAGAGCGCGACGAGCACCAGAAGTTTCCGGCCGGGCAAATAAAAAAGCTGGGCGAACTGGGTTTCATGGGTATGATGGTCTCGCCGGAATACGGGGGCAGCGGTTTGGACACCGTATCATATGTGCTGGCCATGGAGGAGCTTTCGAAGATCGATGCCTCGGCCTCTGTGGTGGTTTCGGTAAACAACTCGCTGGTATGTTTCGGCTTAGAGAAGTATGGCACTGAGGAACAGAAACAAAAATACCTGGTGCCGCTGGCCAGCGGCGAAAAGATCGGCGCCTTCTGCCTTTCCGAGCCGGAAGCAGGTTCGGACGCAACCTCGCAGCACACCACGGCCATTGACATGGGCGATCACTACCTGCTCAACGGTACCAAGAACTGGATAACAAACGGCAACAGCGCTTCCACTTATTTAGTAATTGCACAAACCGACCCGGGCAAAAAGCATCACGGCATCAATGTGCTGATCGTTGAAAAGGGCATGGAAGGTTTTACCGTGGGCCCGAAGGAAAACAAATTAGGCATACGCGGGTCAGATACGCACTCGCTGATGTTCAGCGACGTTAAAGTGCCGAAGGAAAATCGCATCGGCGACGATGGCTTCGGCTTCACGTTCGCCATGAAAACGCTTGAAGGCGGCCGTATCGGTATCGCTTCGCAGGCTTTGGGCATAGCATCGGGCGCTTATGAATTGGCGCTTGAATATTCGAAACAACGCAAAGCGTTTGGCAAAACTATTTCCGATTTGCAGGCTATACAGTTTAAGCTTGCCGATATGGCCACCGAAATAGAGGCGGCACGTTTATTATGTTTAAAGGCGGCCTGGCTCAAAGACCAGGGGTTACCCTATGCCCAGGCAAGTTCGATGGCCAAAGTTTACGCATCGGAAGTGGCCATGCGGACCACCGTTGAAGCCGTGCAGATACACGGCGGATATGGTTTTGTAAAAGAATACCATGTGGAACGCCTGATGCGCGACGCCAAGATCACACAGATATACGAAGGCACTTCCGAAATTCAAAGGATTGTAATTTCGAGGGAGATACTGAAATAATCCGCTGGTTTTTCGTTTACTTTGAAAAGTATAGTAAACTTATAGACTACTCATGCGCATATTCTGTTTCCTGTCTGCCCTTTTCCTATCACTCCTTATCCGGATATCGTCGGCCCAAAGTCACCTGCGGACGGGAATTTGGCGCGGCGAGCTGAAAACCAAATCGGGCAATTTGCTGCCTTTTAATTTTGATGTACAAAATGCGGCAGGAAAACAAATTTTATACATCCATAACAGTTCCGAGCGCTTTAAGGTAACCGATATCCGCGAACAAGGTGATTCAGTTTTTATTCATATGCCTTTGTTCAACTCTGAATTTAAGCTGGTAAAAAATAACGCCGGTCTTAAGGGCAACTGGATAAAACACTATGCCGATCATGATATGCTGATGGCCTTTACCGCAACGCCGGGCATCAACTGGCGATTCTTCGGCAAACCGGCGGCGGCAAAATACAATATCAGCGGATTGTGGACCACTGTATTTACCGGCAGCAACGGTAAACCCGACACCACCGTAGGCGATTTCAAACAAAATGGCTCGTATCTCTCCGGCACATTCCTGACAACAACGGGCGATTACCGCTATTTGGAAGGTAACGTAAGCGGCGATAAGCTGTATCTGTCGACATTCGATGGCGGGCATGCTTTTATATTTACAGCTGATATAGGATCGTCGCAAAGCATGGTGAATGGTAAATACTACGATGGCTATGATGACATCGAAAATTGGACGGCCTATAAAAACCCTAAGGCCCAATTGCCCGACGCCTATTCCCTTACCTATTTAAAGCCAGGCTATAAGAAAATAGCATTTTCGTTTCCCGACCTCAACGGTAAAAAGGTATCGTTGAGCGACCCGAAGTTTAAAAACAAGGTTGTGATCATACAAATGATGGGTTCGTGGTGCCCGAACTGCATGGATGAAACCAATTTCCTGGTGAATAACTATTACTCAAAATACCACGCTAAAGGCGTCGAGATCATCGGCCTCGCGTATGAGCGTACGCCCGATTTCAACAAGTCAAAAGCAACGCTTTTGCAATTGAAAAAACGATTCAATATCCCTTACACCTTATTGATAACGGGCTATACGCCCAATAGGGGCGACCCGATGAAAAGCCTGCCCATGCTGGCTGATTACAAGGGTTTTCCGACAACTATCATCATCGATAAGAAAGGCAATGTAAGTAAGATCCATACAGGTTTCAGCGGTCCTGGAACAGGCAAATACTACACCGGGTTTATAGCCGAGTTTGAGAAACTGACGGACAACCTGCTGGCTGAAAAGTAGCCTGGATGTCCCGATGTCCGCATAATTCACAAAATCCCGAAGATGAAACTTCGCAGATTTTGTCTTTCGGACTTACGCGGACTTCCCGACTCTCGGACTAAGACCGTTCTTCCCAAATCGCACACAAATGCAAAATCGTTTCCACAGCCTTCTGCATATCCTGTATAGATACCCATTCCTGCTTACTGTGAAAAGCATGTTCGCCCGCAAAAATATTGGGGCACGGCAGACCCATAAAAGATAACCGTGAGCCGTCCGTACCGCCGCGAATGCTGCATAACCTGGCATCTAGCCCGGCCCTTTTTATTGCTTCCATGCCATATTCAACGATTTGTGGGTGCTGGTCCAATACGTTTTTCATATTACGGTACTGTGGCTTTACATCCAGTTTATACCAGCTCGAAGGGTACCGGGCAATTACCGTATCAGCGGTTTCGCGAATGATCTCCGCATAGCTCGCCAATTTATGTTCGTCAAAATCACGAACGATAAAATCGATCTCCGCTTTTTCTACATGCCCCTGAACATTTACAGGGTGAATGAAGCCATGCTTTCCTTCGGTCGTCTCGGGCGACAGGTCGTGCGGCAACGCAGCTATAATGTGCCCGGCTATTTTGATCGCGCTTTCCATTTTTCCTTTGGCAAAGCCGGGATGAGTGCTTACACCGTGTATGGTCAGCCTGGCGCTATCGGCCGAAAAAGTTTCATTCTCCATATTTCCGGCACTTTCTCCGTCGACCGTGTAGCCCGCAAAGGCGCCAAGTTTATTGATATCTATCTTATCCACGCCCCGACCGATCTCTTCATCCGGCGTAAACAGTATCCTGACCGCGCCGTGCCTTATTTCAGGGTGGTTCACCAACTGGTAACAGGCATCCACGATTTCGGCTAATCCCGCCTTATTGTCCGCACCGAGCAAAGTGGTACCGCTGGCAGTAACGATGTCGTTGCCGATCTGCTTTTTCAAGTCGGGGTGATCCGCCATGCGGATAACCTGCGAAGTATCGTCAGGCAGAACAATATCAAGCCCATCGTAATTTCGATGAACAATTGGCACCACATTTTCACCGGCGCAGTCGGGCGATGTATCCATGTGCGAGCAGAAGCAGATTACCGGAACATCCTGTTTTTCAGTATTCGGCGGCACGGTTGCGTATACATAACCATGCTGATCCATATGCACGTCCTGTAACCCTATCGCAATTAATTCGTTTACAAGTAACCTGCCGAGGTTTTTTTGTTTCTCGGTCGACGGGCAAGTATCAGAGTTAGGATCAGACTGCGTATCGATCGTTACATAGCGCAAAAAACGCTCGGTAACCGTAAATTTTAACTTTGAATTTAAATTCATAAATAGCGTTTATATCGGTATAAGTTATATTTTTGGGACAAGGTTTTCTTGCTTAGCCATTTCGCAATATTGACTAAAATTACACATTGAAAAGACTCTTACTATTTTTTGTTTTTACTATTGCCGCTATCGTTTCGAAGGCCCAGCTCGGATATAACTATAAGGAATTTGCTATCGGGTTGGACGTGAGCTATATGCGTGGCTACACGAATATTCAGAAACAATTCGATCACCCGGGAGCAAGCATCAATTTCATCTACAATTACAGTCCTTACATTCCAATAACCGCCGAGCTTCAATTTGGCAACCTTTCCGGAGGCGGGCTTACGCCCAATCTTGACAGATACGGCCGCCAGTATGTCAATCACTTCGAAGGATTGATCATACATGGCGATTTTATGCTCGGCGAGGCTATTGACTATTCGGAAAGCGGTTTTCTCAACATCATAAAAAACTTCTATATCGGCAGCGGCGGGGGTATTATTTTTAACAGTAATACAGTACAGCGCACCAATATTTACTATGGCGAAAACGGCTTACCGAACGATGGGTCTCCGACCTATGTTTTCCCGGGTAATAATAGCAGTGTTAACTTCACCATCCCGCTTAGGTTTGGGTATGAGTTCAAGATCTACAACGGTTACGAAGAACCTTACATCGCTATTGACCTGGGCTATACGCACAACTTAGTGTTCGGCGAAGGGTTGGACGGCTATGACGACCCGTCGAACAAATTCAAGAACAACGCTACCAATCAATACCGGCAATTTGTTGTAACCGTTAAATTCAGTTTCGGCAACATTACGTCATATAATAAACTTATCAGGCGCTTCTAAGCTGTGAGCATCGAAGAAATACGCGATTACTGCCTGGCCAAACCAGGTGTGACCGAAGATCTGCCCTTTGGTGAAGACACCCTGGTATTTCGCATCGGCGAAAAACTTTTCCTGCTTACAAGTATTTCGACAGGCACGCAATTCAATGTAAAATGTGATCCGGAATGGGCTATCGAATTGCGAGAACGCTATTCCGAGGTTCGACCCGGCTACCATATGAACAAGAAACACTGGAATACTGTGCATACTGATGGCAGCCTTAGCCGCAGCCAAATTTGCGGCATGATTGATCATTCCTATGAACTCGTGTTAAAAAGCCTGCCCAAAAAAGTACAGGATGAGATCAGGCCGGCGTGAACCCGGGTCGCAGCAAGCTCGGCTGCCAAATAGATTTGAAAATATTTTGATTTTATTGCCTGTTATTCAGTAACTTGATCTTTACTTCAAGGTCTAACCAAAAACGCTATATCGGGAACCTTAAAACAAGAAATTATGAAAACCACAAGAATTTACCTTTTGCTGTTAACAGCGCTATCATTAAGTTTTGCGGCGAAAGCGCAAACCGCCGATGACATTATCGACAAATACGTCGACGCCATTGGCGGAAAAGATAAACTGGCCCAGATAAAATCGGTTTATACCGACGCTACCATTAGCGTGATGGGGCAAGATGGCTCGGCAAACACTACATTATTGGTAGGAAAGGGATATCGCAGCGAGAGCGAGATCAATGGCCAGAAGATCATACAGGTTTATACCGATAAAGGCGGGTGGAGCATTAACCCTTTCGCCGGCGGAACCGACCCGGCGCCGATGCCCGACGACCAATACCAATCGGGTAAAGATGCCATTTGGTTAGGCCGCTCTCTGCTGGATTATGCGGCGAGAGGCTACAAGGCCGAATTACTGCCCAAAGACGGTAACAACTATCCCATAAAGATCACCGCTGGTACACAGGTAACCACCTATTTTATCGACGCCAATACCTACTTGCTCAATAAAATGACTTCCACGGCGTCCATGCAGGGTCAGGACGTTAATGTAACCACCTCGCTCTCCGATTACAAAAAAACGGATTTCGGCGAGTTGGAGCCATATAAAGTCGATATCGATTTTGGCCAGTTCCAGTTGGACTTCGTGGTGAAATCGATAACTATTAATAAGGATATCGATCCCAAAATATTTGATATGCCTAAATAAATCCGGTCGTGTTTATCTTCAATGACGCAAGGCGTTTTTAGGCAAAACACCGCTGTTCAAAATTTCTCATTTGGGCAGCGGTGTTCGCGTCTTCAGGCTTCAGGTAACAAATCTGATTCACTTATTGGCTGAATTGTCACCCGGCTATATATTTGTTGAAATTCAGTCTCAATGAAACGACTCATACCGGCATTGCTGGCCTGCTTACTCTTCACACAGGTCAGAGCGCAGCTGACCCCTTTTGAAAAAAGCAGCGACAAAAACTACACCGCCACTTACGCCGAGATCATCGCTTATTATCAAAACCTGGCCAAACAATACGACCAAATGAAGCTGATCAATTACGGCACGACCGATGTGGGTAAGCCACTGACGCTGGTCGTTTTGTCGAGGGAGAAAGTATTCAACCCCACACTGGTCAAAAAGCAAAACAAAAGGGTATTGCTCATTAACAATGGCATCCATCCCGGCGAGCCTGAGGGCATTGACGCGAGCATGATGCTGGTGCGCGACCTGCTGAAGAAGAAACAGTTACCGAAAGACGTTGTGCTTTGCTTTATTGCCGTTTATAACATCGACGGCTGCCTTAATCGCGGTGTTTCGCGCATCAACCAGAACGGACCGAGGGCTTATGGCTTTAGGGGGAACTACCGAAACCTGGACCTGAACCGCGATTTTATCAAGGCCGACAGTCGTAACGCCTGGGCATTTGAGAAGATATTAAATACCTGGCAGCCTGAAGTATTTTTAGACAACCATACCAGCGACGGCGCCGATTACCAGTACGTGATGACGCTTATCGAAACGCAAAAAGATAAGCAAAATCCCATATTGGCAGAATACACCTCGAAAACGCTTTCGCCAGAATTGTATAAGCGCATGGCTAAAAGCGGCTATGAAATGACGCCGTATGTGGAAGAAAGGAAAGCTACGCCCGATTCAGGTATCGTCAGCTTCCTGGAAACGCCCCGGTTTGCTACCGGGTATACCGCCCAGCACAACATCATCAGCTATATTACCGAAACGCATATGCTAAAGCCGTTCGATAAACGCGTCTATGCTACCTACGATTTCATGACACACCTGATCGATATCTGCGAACGGGATCATGCCCTGCTTGGCGAATTGAAGCACAAGGCCGATGAGCAGGTGAAAGCTCAAAAAATCTTTGCCCTGAACTGGGAGGTGGATTGGGATCATTACGATACGCTCACATTCAAAGGCTACACGGCCGGGCACAAAACCAGCGAAGTAAGCGGCCTGCCGAGGCTGTATTATGATGAAACCAAGCCTTACACCAAAACCATCAAATATTTTGACAACTATAAAGTAACGGCATTGGTGGATAAGCCTTTGGCCTATGTGATACCGCAAGCCTGGGAAAAAGTGATCCAACTTTTTAAGCTGAACAACATCGTGATGCACCGGCTGGCGCACGATACCACGCTCGATCTGCAAATGTATTACATCGGCGACTATAAAACGACGCAGCGCCCGTATGAAGGACATTACCTGCATAGCAATGTCCAGCTTAACCCTACCGAAATTAAGGTGAAATTTTACCGGGGCGACTATGTGGTTTACACCAACCAGGCCCTGAATCGCTATATTGTTGAGACACTGGAACCACAGGGCGTGGATTCGTTTTTTGCCTGGAACTTCTTTGACTCGGTGTTAGGCCAGAAAGAAGGTTATTCGGACTATGTATTCGAAGACGTGGCTGCCAATTTGTTAAAACGGGATACGGCGCTGCGAAAAAAACTGGATGACGAAAAGACCAAAAACCCTCAGTTGGCAAACAGCGCCCGGGCGCAATTGAATTTTGTTTACCACAATTCGCCTTATTTCGAAAAAACCTATCTTAGGTACCCGGTTGGCAGGTTGCTGACCGATGCAAAACTCGACCTGGAATAAATGGACCAATATTTAACCGCAGCCCCCGTAGCATCAGTACTTTTTGCTCTGACACTGCTTGTCAGCTTTATCGCATTTTATAACGAAAAGATGTACGACAAGTTTATCCTGCATCCCTACAATGTTTCGCGCGGGCAGAATGTATATACACTGATTACCAGTGGCTTCATCCACGCCGACCTGATGCACTTGTTCTTCAATATGTTTACGTTTTTCTTTTTCTCGTTTACATTGGAGGCTATGCTGGGACATTGGCAATTTGCGGTCCTTTATATGGTTAGTATGGTATTAGGAGATCTGCCAACGGTCATAAAACACAAAAACGACTTTTGGTACCGCAGCCTGGGGGCATCCGGAGCCATCAGCGCGGTGGTATTCAGCTATATTTTGTTTCAGCCCTTTGCCGATATGTACCTGCTATTTATCCCTATAGGCATTCCGGCGATATTATTCGGAATACTATACCTGGTTTATTGTTCTTATGCTTCTAAACGCGGCATAGGCAATATCAACCATGATGCGCACCTTTTTGGCGGAGTATGCGGTATTATTATCACCGTGCTTTTGAGGCACGACGTTTTAATGGATTTTATACACGCTATCAGCGAGAAAATGCAATCGTTTGGGCACTAATTAAGTTGCCATCGGCATCCAGTAAAAAGCTTACCGGGTTTTCGGGATCTTTAATGATCTCAAAGAGTAAAAAATTCCATTTTTTCCAGAAATTTTCCAATACCTGGCCGTACGTTTTATTTTGCCACGCATCAAAAAGCGGCTTGCTGCTCATTCCGCGCAGCGGCATGGCTTCAATATAGGTTTCGTTCCCGGCCGGCAGAATGTTATACTCAGGCAGGCGATTAAAAAGATAAGCCGAATAAAAGACTTTCGCGTTAACCTCTTCAAACTGGATGGGATGCAACGCCTGGCCTTCAATTTTTAATAGAAGTTCCTTGTGGAAATTGCGGTTTACGCCGTTATCCTGCATGCAAAGGATCAGGCCGAAATCTTTCATTCGCAGGGAGAAGATGAGCGTGTTGATCTCGTCCCGGTAGGTGAACTCATTTTCGGCATTGGTTACCTTAAATAAAAACAGGCTAAACGGCTTGAAATCTTCAAAAATCACCGGCAGATAAATGCTTTGCAGCATCAGGTGCAGGTTGCTGAACTTATGAATAAGCGATTGCGATATGTTGAATTCCTGCCCCTGGTAATGCTGCTGCTTAATGCCTGCCTGCATTTCGTTAAAGATGATACCGTAAAGCAATTTGCCGGCCCATTGAAATAACTTAACTTCATCCACTCGCTTAACGGCATCGTAGCCTTTATCAAAAGCTGCGGCTATTTCGGCCTCGAGCGACTCGAGGAACCGCTCGTTAATTGACGCCGAACAAGGTACCTGCAATTCTTTGTAGGTGGTAATATTTTCATCAAGCAATTTAAAGGGCTGACTTTCTAGGCTGTAGCGGCTCATCAGCCATGAGGGGAAAACCGGTATCCTCTCTTCCTCGGACGATAGCTGTTGCCCGCTAAGGAAGCAGGTTCGGTTGCTGAAATTGAAGCTTTTAAAAGGATAATAGATTTCTGCAGGCATGGCGGCAAAGATAAGCATCGTTTTCAGGATGAAAACTTTAGCTTTGACCTTTAACATGCGACTGACATACCGACCTTTCGAGCTTGAACTGAAACACCCTTTTACCATCGCCAAATTTTCGCGAACCTCTACGCCGTTGGTGCTTTTGCAAATTGAGCACGAAGGCTTCACCGGCTTCGGCGAGGCATCCATGGTACCTTACATGGGCGAGAGTCAGCAAACCGCCGCTGAGTTTTTAAACAGGGTCGACATTTCGCAGATTCGTTATCCTTTTGATTTTGATGCAATCATTGCCTATCTTGACAGCATAGCGACTGGCAACCCGGCTATTAAGGCTGCGATCGATATCGCGCTCCATGACCTGGAGGGAAAGCTGAAACATCAGCCCTGCTGGAAATTGCTGGGTAGCGATCCAGCCAAAATGCCTGTTACCAGTTATACCGTCGGAATCGATACGCCGGAAGTATTGGTGGAAAAAGTAAAGCAGGGCGATGGCTGCAAAGTAATCAAGGTGAAGCTTGGGCGCGGGAGTGATAAGGAACTGATCAATACGATCCGTTCGGTGACGAATCTGCCTTTGTATGTTGATGCCAACCAGGGCTGGACCGACCGTGAGCACAGCCTGGAAATGTGTCATTGGCTGCATGAGCAGGGTGTAGTACTGGTCGAACAGCCTTTCGCCAAAACAGACCCTAACGACAACGCCTGGCTTACCGAACGCAGCCCGATACCGATTATCGGCGACGAAGCGGTGCAGCGTTTTGGAGATATGGAAAAGGCCAACGGCGTTTATTCGGGCATCAATGTTAAGCTGATGAAGTCGGCGGGAATGCATGAGGCACACCGGATGATTAAACGTGCGGGTGAATTGGGCTTAAAAGTATTGATCGGCTGTATGAGCGAAACCAGTTGTGCGACGCTGGCTGCCGCCGCGCTGGCCCCGCAATGCGACTGGGCCGACCTGGACGGGCCGCTGCTGGTAAGCAATAATCCTTATCAAATGCCGGATTTTAAGGATGGCAAGTGGGTGTTAGGCAACGAGCCGGGCCTGGGCATAAAATAGCCCCCTGCAAAACTAAATTCACAGGGGGCTATCATGTTGTTGAAATTTATGTTTAAGCCTTCACAGGTATTTTTGCTTCTTTGCCAAACAGCCCTCCTAATTCTACTTCGTCCTCATCGACCGGGTAAGCTTCGGTGCCATGGTCGAATACATCCAGGCCGCCTTCGCCGGTTTCGCCATGTGCTTCTACCCTTAGCTTCCATGGGTGCGGCAACTGCATGATCAGCTTCATCATTACCCAGGTTACTACGAATACGGCTATGGCTATCGTGAAGGTGCCTATGGCCTGTGCCTTTAGTACGCTCCAGTCGCCGCCGTAGAACAGGCCGGTAACCGGCGCAGAGTTATCGGCTCCGTAAGGGCCGGTAGCTCCGAATTGTCCTGTGGCGAACAGCCCCAGCGACAGTGTTCCCCAGATGCCCGACATGCCGTGTACCGGTACCGCGCCGATCGGGTCGTCTATCCTCAAATATTCCAGCAGCTTTACACCGCCAAAAGTTACAAAGCCGGCTACGCCGCCCAGCAGCGTCGCTCCCAGTGGGCTTACCCAGTAGCAGGGGCAGGTGATGGCTACCAGGCCTGCCAGGAAACCGTTCACCGTAAAGCCCAGGTCGAACTTGCCTTTGGTCGATCCCCACCATAGTGCTGCCAGCATGCCGGTAAAGCCGCCGCCGCAGGCTGCCAGTGTGGTGTTGGTGGCTACCCTTCCTATACCTTGTATATCCATTGCGCTCAGCGTGCTGCCGGGGTTAAAGCCGTACCAGCCAAACCACAGGATGAAGCCGCCTACTGCTGCCATCGGGAGGTTGTGTCCCGGTGGCATGCCGCCCCCGTCCCTGGCAAAGATCCGCCCTATCCTGGGGCCCAGCACGATGGCTCCGGCCAGCGAGGCCATACCGCCTATCGTATGTACTACCGTCGAGCCTGCAAAGTCCCTGAAGCCCTGGCCCAGTGATTCAAAGAAGTTGCCTTTCGAGCCCATCAGTGCTAACCAGCCGTCTGGTCCCCAGGCCCAGTGGCCTATGATCGGGTAGATAAATCCTGTGATGCCTATACTATATAATATATCGCCCCTGAAGCCGGTCCTGCCGATCATGGCGCCGGATACGATGGTCGAGCAGGTATCGGCAAAGGCATACTGGAAGATCCAGTGGGCGATTACCGGTACCCCTGTGCCCGGGTACAGGTCGGGTGTGCCCTGCAGGAAGAACCAGTGGTAA
>DASZYQ010000018.1:0-16510 GCA_035545315.1 Mucilaginibacter sp.
TACATATTAAAGCCCCAGCTTTGTACGGTATCCCTGCTCTTAGGGTAGCGGAGCGTTTTCCATGGAATGGCGATCTCGGCCACCCAGCCCGAATCGCCGCGCGTGGTGCGCACGTTCCACAGGCCGTTCCAGTCGATGTCATAGTATAGGTCATCAAACGCGAGCAAGTCGCGCTGCACCCCGTAGGCATTGGTAGCAAAAACGATAGCATTCCGCTGGTCATTAAAGGTGTCGAAGGAAAGATCGACCAGGTCGTGCCGGAGATAATCAAAATCGCGCATGAAGTCGGTCGCCATAATAGCCTTCTTGCCTAACGGATCCTTGCATATGATACCAAAATAGAGGAATTGCTGGTTGTACAGTACTTTTACAATGGTGGTAAATTTTGAAGGCTGGCCCTGGTCCGGATTTATCTGGATAAAATCGGACGCGCCAGCGGTAAGCGCCCAGTATGGCTCATCAAGGACGCCGTCAACCTTAATGCTGCCGGTTATTTTTACAGCTTTTAGCTCGCGCCGGTGCTGGCTGGGTCTAAAAAATGCAGCATCCTGCCCTAAGGCACATAGCGAGATCAGAAGGAAAAGGAGCAAACAGCCCGTTCGTTTAATCATAGTGGGATAGGGGCTTCTAAAAATATAAAATATAACCGAAACTGAATAGTTGAGAATGTTATCTCTGCAGGTGTTCGGCGGTTCGGTTTTTTAGTGGTTTTAAAACTACTAATTGGTAATAAAGACATTAACTTTGATTACAGATCAATAAAAGAAACGTTATGGAAAATCCGGATTTTACGACCGCCTTCCTCGTGGATCAAACCCCATTGGAGGCTTACGACGCTATCAATAATGTCCGGGCATGGTGGTCGGGTCAAATTGAAGGCGATACCGACAAGTTGGGTGACGAGTTTATATACCGCTATAAAACGTTTCATTATAGTAAACATAAGCTTACCGAACTTGTGCCGGGCAAGAAGGTAGTTTGGCTGATCACGGAGAGCCGGTTGAACTTTGTCGGCAACCAGGCTGAGTGGACCGGCACTAAAATAATTTTTGACATCGCCGAAAAGGAGGGCAAAACGGAGGTGCGTTTTACACACCAGGGGCTGGTTCCGCAATATCAATGTTTTAACGACTGCTCCAATGCATGGAGCGGTTATATCAATAACAGCCTGCGCGAATTGATCGTAACCGGAGTTTCCCAGGCCCGGCCTGTAGAATGATCGAAAATACCGCGTTCGTATGTATATCCGCGTCAGTAAAAACTGGTTATCCGGACTTTGTCACAATTCATGAATAGACCCAACACCTTATTTCTTGTATTGTTCCTCTCGCTTCGCTTTGGTCTTTTTGCTCAATCAAGGCCCGTGATGAATTTTAAGCGTGCGGACAGCCTGGCGCTGGCCGTAAAATATAACAATAATATTAGTGACCTTACCCGGCAGCTAACAGGCTCATTTACAGATCCAATTTTGAAAACAAGGGCCATTTTCAGATGGATAACCGACAACATCGCGTACGACTGCAAATATTATAACAAATACGGTTATGACGGCCGCGAACCTAAATCCTACAAATGCGGCGACGACAGCACCGAATGCGATATCCGCCGGCGTGTATGGGAGAACATGTACATTAATAACGTGCTCGACCAGCGGAAAGGCGTCTGCCAGGGCTACGCCATGCTCTTCAAAAAGATGTGCGGAATCGCCGGAATCGAATGTGAGATCATACCGGGTTACGTACGAACCGAATTTTACGAGGTTGGTACGCCGGGCAATCTCGATCATGCCTGGAACGCCGTTCGGATAAACGGCAGCTATTTTTTAGTAGATGTGACATGGGCTGCTGGCGGCTGCAGTAAGGACGACGAAGGGAAATTGAAAAAATTCAATAAAAATTTCAACGATTATTACTGGTTTACCCCGCCCGAAGAATTCGCGCGTAACCACTTTCCGGAGGACCCGAAATGGGTATTGATCAAAAACTATACGAGAGACAAGTTTTCGGCTAACCCATACTATGATCCCGGCGCAATCAGCGATCTCAGGCTTATCACGCCGGCCTCTGGCGTAATTCATACCAAACGCGGCGATACGCTTCGGTTTAAAATAGCTTATTCGGGACAGGTACAGGACCTGCAGATCAATACGAATGCTTTCCAGAATCCTGATATCTGGACCTGGGAATATGTCACCAAACACAAGATGACGAAGGTACTGGATAGCTTTGCCATGAAAAAACAGCAGTATATTAAATACAGGCAAAGCGGCGATATCTACGAATTTGCCTACATTGTAAAAGATAACAGTCTTGACTACCTTGACATCTTGTTCGACAGGCGACGCGTAATGCGTTTTAAGATAACTTACAGGTAATTTGTGACAATATATCACTTCCCGGACGAAAAGGAATGATTATGTTTGTACAAAATCGATCATTATTATGGTAACATTATTTGTCGGCGGATTTCCGCTTGACATGGAAGAGATTGAATTGGTAAAGCTGATCATGCCGTTTGGACAAGTAAATACCATCAAGATCGTTAAAGATAAGAAAACACGGGTCTGCAAGGGTTATGCGTTCCTGGAGATGGCAGACCGGGAAGCTGCCGAGAATGTGATCGCTAATTTGAATGGACTCCAGATGGGGGACCGCAACCTCTCGATAAAAATCAGTGAGGAAAAGCCAAAGCCGGCCGCAAGGCCCTGGTCGCCCCGGCAGCAATCCTTTTCTAAAAGCAATTATGTTAAGGTTGACAGAACGCCGGATCCTTTTAAGAAGAAACGGCCAAGGCGACCCATGGACTAACCACAGATAACGTTCCTGTTGGGCAACTTTAAGCTATAAAATCATCGTTATTTATGACTGGCAGTATCTTTATGTCCAGCCGTATCCTTATGTGCGGTATCGCTTAGCAGGCTGTTGCCATTACCGGTCGTATCGGAGCTTATGTGGTCTCTGGAGCTGTCGGAGCCGAGGTTGGTTTTAGGTCCCCTGCACGCAGCGATGCTAAGGGATATCAAGATGGCGGGCAGAATAATGTGCATGTGTTTTTTCATGGTTTGAGTTTTTTGAGTCGTATTTAAAGACAACGGTTGAGTTGGAATGAGGTTTTAATAAAAAATATACCACCGTGCGAGATAAATCGATTATTCCCCGTTTCAAATCAAAACATCCAAAGCCTGAACCGGTAGTTATATTTAGTCGTTAGTTTTCTTTATTATTGGAGTATGAATAAAGCGGGGTGGACGTTTAATACGGATTTCATCGTGTAATATTCAAAATGCGATAAATTTCTATCAATTATCAACTGTAAACCAATTTACCTCCCGAGCCTATGACTGGAAACGGCCTGCAACGGGTTATTGTTGAACATGTCTCGCCTGAAATTGACGCGGGCAGATTTTATATAAAAAGGGTAGCCGGCGAAACCTTAAGGGTTGAGGCGGATATTTTTGCCGATGGCCACGATCATGTGCGCGGCAGGGTGCTGTACCGGCACGAAAGCGAAAAAAAGTGGCAGTACGTAACTATGCAGCCGCTTTTCAATGACCGCTGGCACGCCACTTTTGAATTACCCAAAACAGGATTCTACTACTACACGGTATTAGGTTGGGTCGATCATGCCGATACCTGGCAGGAGGGATTTTTTAAAAAGTACCAGGACGCCCAGCACATGGCTGTCGAACTGCTGATCGGCGCTAATTTTCTCGAGGCGATGTTGCCGCAGGCGAGCAAGGCCGATCAGAAGGAAATCAAAAGGGTTATCGATATTTTGAGGGATGAGTCCAAATACGACGCCGCGGTAAATCTTGTGCTAAGCAAGGAGATGCACCATTTTATCGGGCTTTACCCCGACATAACCAATGCCGCGACATACCTGCGCGAGCTAAAAGTATACGTCGACCGTGAAAAAGCCGGTTTTAGCAGTTGGTATTGCTTTTTCCCACGGTCTGCATCGCCGGTTGAAGGAAAGCACGGTACATTTAAGGACTGCGAGGCTTTACTGCCCCGGATTGCCGAGATGGGTTTCGATGTGTTATATTTTCCGCCGATTCACCCGATAGGACAAACCTTCCGAAAAGGGAAAAATAATACGGTAAACGCCGTGCCCGGCGACGATGGCGTGCCCTATGCCATCGGCTCGAAAGATGGGGGCCACAAAGCCATCCTGAAAGATCTTGGTTCGCTGGACGATTTTAAGCACCTGATAGCTGAAGCAGCCAAACACGATCTGGAAATAGCCATGGACTTTGCCATTCAATGCTCGCCCGATCACCCTTACGTAAAAGAGCATCCGAAATGGTTCAAATGGCGCCCCGACGGCACAGTGCAGTATGCCGAAAATCCGCCTAAAAAATACCAGGATATTCTGCCCATTAATTTTGAGAACGACGACTGGCAAAACCTGTGGAAAGAACTGAAGAGCATTCTTGATTATTGGTGTGAACAGGGGATCAGGATATTTAGGGTCGACAACCCTCACACCAAGTCGTTTGGATTCTGGGAATGGTGTATTGCTGAGGTGCAAAAGAAATACCCGGGCACCATCTTCCTGTCAGAAGCCTTTACCAAGCCAAAGGTGATGAAAGAGCTGGCGAAACTGGGTTATACGCAATCCTATACCTATTACACCTGGCGCAATACCAAGCATGAACTCATAGAGTACATGAATGAGCTAACGCAGAGCGAAATGAAGGACTATTACCGTCCCAATTTCTGGCCGAACACGCACGACATCAATCCCTACATATTACAGGACGGTAACGAGAATAAATTCATTGCGCGGTATTTTATGGCGGCGACGCTCTCGTCCAATTACGGTATTTTCGGACCGGTTTACGAGATGATGTACCACGAGCCATTCCCCGGCAAAGAAGAATACCTAAACTCAGAAAAATACGAAGTCAGGCACTGGGATTGGAACAAAAGAAACCGGTTGACGGACGTAATTACAAAGGTGAACGCCGCCCGTAAAGTAAATCCGGCATTGCAGATCACTAATAACATCCAGTTCTGCGAAACTCACAATGATAACCTGCTGGCTTATTATAAAAAGAAGGATAATAACCATATCTTGTGTATTGTCAAACTTGATCCGTATGGAAAGCAGTTTGCGCATGTGCAGACACCGTTATGGGAGCTTGGTGTTGAGCCGGGGCAGGATTTTAATGTTTACGATATTTTAACCGGCAATACTTATACCTGGAACCAGGAATGGAATTACGTTCAGTTGGAGCCTTGGGATCTGCCGGTACATTTATTCAGAATAGAGGTTTAAAGGATGCGAATGGGTAATATCGACGTCATAGAGAAAAACAGTTCACTAACACTGAGCAAGCCATGGACGCAATTTGCCCTTGACAAAAAAGCGCTCGGTTGGCTTGAGAAGGACATCTTATACGCGTACATGCGTAAATGCCGGTGGTTTGCCGGCAAGGCGCGCATGATCAAGTTCCTGAAAATCCAGCAGTTATTGCATATGCCTATAGATGGCGGTACGGCTTACCTGGTTATTGTTCATGTAGGTTATACTTATGGCGACGAAGAAAAATATGCGATGCCGGTTTCATTCCTGCCGGACGACTACGACCTGATCGGGCAGATAAATCCTAAGGCATTTATAGTAAAAATGATAGCCGCCGGCAAACCTGGCTGGCTGATCGACGCGATATATGATTTTCGTTTTCAGACCGAACTATTCAAAAATATCTGGGAAAATACCGTCATTGAGCAGGATCACGGTCATTTGAGCTACCATCGCGGAAAAGGCCTGGCCGCGACCGATGAAGATATGGGCTACCTGTGTGTGGTGCCCGACCTGGAGCAGAGTAATTCGTCCATGGTTTACGGCAATAAGTATTTCTTTAAATTTTACCGCAAGCTGTTCCGTGAGATCAATCCCGAGGTTGAGATGCTGCAATTCCTGACCGAAACGGGAGGCTTCAAAAACATCCCGGCTTTTTGCGGCAGCCTGTTATTTGAACGTCCCGAAACACCGCCTGTTACGCTTGGCCTTATGATGCAGAAGGTATCGAGCAAATCGGATAGCTGGGTATCGACCGGCGACGACCTGAACGACTTTTTGTTCATGTTCGTCGATAAAATATTTGGTATCCGCGACGACGTTTTTGAAAAGGTTGAACTGTTGGGAAAGCGTACAGCCGAAATGCACCTGGCATTGCTGTCGGACAAAAAGGACCCGGCCTTTAAACCAGAAAAATTTAATCCCGCCTATGTGAAATGGCTGCAGGAGCATTTAAACAAGCTGCTGGCAAAGCGTATTGAGCTGTTGAAGGAAAATTACGCGCGGTTAGATAAAAACGCCAAGCAGCTCGCGGATGATTTCATTAAAAGCGAGGCGATCATCAAACATTTCTTTGAAAAAATAGCCGGTAATGACATGCGGTCTTCCCGTATCCGTATTCACGGTGATTACCACCTTGGACAAGTGTTATTTACAGGAACGGATTATCTGGTGATTGACTTTGAGGGCGAGCCGGAAAGTACTATCGCCGACCGCAAGATCAAACATTCGCCGCTTAAAGACGTTGCTGGAATGATCCGTTCTTTCCACTACGCGGTTTGCGCCAAATTGTATTTTAGCAGCGAGACCAGGGCCGTCGACCCGCTCCGATTGCAAAAGGCGGCGGACCGCTGGTACAAACTGATTACCGATGCCTATGTTGATGCTTATATGCACACCATGGGCGATATATCGGCAGTTTTCGGCACCCGCACCGAACTGAATTTTCTTTTACAGCTGCACCTGCTGGAAAAAGCGGTTTATGAATTAGGATATGAACTGAACGGTCGCCCCGACTGGATACGAATACCTTTAAAGGGCATACAGCATGTATTGTTCGAAATAGAAAAATTTAACTAAAAGCCGGCAGGCACAAGGATATGGCTAAAAAGAAACCCGAAACCGGAAAAGAAGCATCGACACCGACGCCGGATGCTAAGAAAACTAAATTAGCGGCTACTACGGCAAAGTCTGCAAACAAAACAGCATCTTCAGCAACTGTTCCGGCGGCGACGGAGAAAAAAACAGCAATCGAAAAAGCTATGCCCAAAAAAAATGTCAACAATAATGTCGAGCCATACAGCCGCTTTTCGGATTTCGATATCGGGCTGTTCAGGTCGGGCAAGCATTATCGGCTTTATGACAAAATGGGCTCGCACGTGGTTGAGCACAATGGCGTAATTGGCACTTATTTTTCAGTTTGGGCGCCAAATGCGCAGTATGTATCCGTTATAGGCAATTTTAATTACTGGGATCGCGGTGCGCACGCGCTAAACTCCCGCTGGGATTCGTCGGGTATCTGGGAAGGTTTTATTCCTAATGTCGGCGATGGCGAAGTTTATAAATATTTCATTAAATCCTATTCAGGCGAGGAGCTCGAAAAAAGCGACCCGTTCGCCTTGCGATGGGAGGAACCGCCACGCACGGCCTCTATCGTAGCCGACACTTATTATGAATGGAACGATACTCAATGGATGAAGGAGCGCCATGAGCATAATGCGCTGAACAAACCTTTTTCCGTTTATGAGGTACATATAGGGTCCTGGGCGCGCAATCCTGAAAGTCCGGATGCTTTCTATACCTATGAGCAATTGGCTGATAAGCTGGTGCCGTATGTAAAGGAGATGGGCTTTACACACGTCGAGTTCATGCCTATAGCCGAGCATCCTTATTATCCGAGCTGGGGCTACCAGGTAAGTGGTTACTACGCTGCATCGAGCCGTTATGGCACGCCAAAACAATTGATGAAGCTAATCGAACGCTTCCACCAGGAAGGGATAGGGGTGATACTGGATTGGGTGCCTTCGCACTTCCCCGGCGACGCACATTCGCTTTACCGTTTCGATGGAACGCATTTATATGAGCATGAAGATGTTCGCAAGGGTTTTCACCCCGACTGGAAGTCATATATTTTCAATTATGGCCGTAACGAGGTACGCGCCTTCCTGATCAGCAACGCGCTGTTCTGGCTCGATCGTTATCATGCCGACGGCCTGAGGGTTGATGCGGTGGCATCGATGCTTTATCTCGATTATTCGCGCAACCACGGCGAATGGGAACCTAACCAGTACGGCGGTAACGAGAACCTGGAGGCTATTTCTTTCCTGAAAGAATTTAACGAGGCCGTTTACAGCAATTTTCCGGATACGCAGACGATAGCAGAAGAATCAACGTCGTTTACGGGTGTGAGCCGCCCGGTTTATACCGGCGGACTGGGTTTTGGTATGAAATGGATGATGGGCTGGATGCACGACACGATCAAATATTTTTCGACCGATCCGATTTTCAGGAAATATCACCACAACCAGATCACTTTCAGCCTCATTTATGCTTTTACCGAGAACTTTATGCTGCCTTTCTCGCACGATGAGGTGGTTTATGGTAAAGGCTCGATGCTGCGCAAAATGCCGGGCGACGAATGGCAGCAATTTGCCAATTTGCGTTTAGTTTATAGCTATATGTTTACCCATCCAGGAACGAAGTTGCTGTTTATGGGCGACGAGATAGCACAGGGAACTGAGTGGGACTACAGCAAATCGCTGGATTGGTATGTGCTGGAATACCCGAATCACAAAGGTGTCCAGGAAATAGTAAAGGCATTGAATAAACTATATAAAACAGAGCCGGCCCTGTATGAAAGGGCCTTCGAAGGCAGCGGTTTTGAATGGATCGACGGCGGTAATTCAACTGACTCCGTATTGGTTTATACACGCAAGGGGCACGATCCGAAGAATGACCTGGTCATCGTCCTGAACATGACTCCAAATCCGCATCACCATTACCGGGTAGGTGTGCCTGAGGGCGGCAACTGGAAGGAAGTATTCAATTCGGACGATGAAAAATATTGGGGCAGCGGTTTGGGTAACCCAAAGGCTGTAAAATCGGAGAAGATAAGCTGGCATGGGAGGCCGGACTCGATCAATGTTACTTTGCCGCCGCTGGCCGCTGTGGTTTTTAAACATAGCAAATAGCGCGATGAAGGGTAACAGATTTTTCTATTTATACCTGGCCGGCGGCACCATTGCATTGTTGCTGATGATCTACCAGGTATTTGCTAACCGGGGCGTTATCAGGATTGTCGCCGATGGTATTGTGGCAGGCGCCTTCTATTACCTTGCCTTTAAGGTTTATCACGAAAAAAAGGATCATGACATGATGTGATCATGTAAACCATGCTTTATTATACACAGGTAATCTTTATTAAAGAAGGGCAGGAGGATCAGTTTAACCTGTTCGAATCGCATGTGCTGCCTTTATTGAAAAGGCATAACGGTGTTCTGCTTTACCGTGTCCGCCCCACGGACGATGGTATTATCGAAACAGCCATGGGTGAGCCCTATGAGCTGCATTTGGTTTCGTTTCCCTCACGCGAGGATTTTGAAGGATATGCCAAAGACCCGGAACGGCTGAAATACATAGATCTGAAAAATGCCTCGATAGAAAAAGCCATGCTGATAGAAGGTAAATTGCTTTGATGTAATGAATTGATTTTATTAGCTTTATGCTAAATCTCAATTCAACCTAAGCATGAAAAAGATCCTATTTCTTTCACTATTAGCCCTGATTGGCTTTTCAGCATGCCGGCAAAAAGGCGGCAGTAATACTACCGTTGGTGAATATTTTGCGCCCGTTGATTCGGGCGTACAGGTCGCCGGCATCAAGCTCGTCAGTATTCAAACTCCTGTTGGCAAGTTTAGAGTATGGACCAAGCGTTTTGGTAATAACCCACGCATTAAGGTTCTGCTTTTACACGGCGGCCCGGCTATGACGCATGAGTATATGGAGTGCTTCGAAAGCTTTTTCCCGCGCGAAGGTTTCGAGATGATCGAATACGACCAATTGGGTTCCTATTACAGCGATCGGCCCAAAGACAGCAGTTTATGGACTACACCGCGTTTTGTTGAAGAAGTAGAGCAGGTTCGAAAAGCGTTGAATTTAGACAGCAGCAACTTTTACCTGCTGGGCAACTCCTGGGGCGGCATCCTGGCGATGGAGTACGCGCTGAAATATCAAAAGAACCTGAAAGGCCTGGTGGTTTGCAATATGATGGCCAGTATACCGGCTTATGAAAAATATAATGGTGTTTTGAGGAGCCAGATGCGCAAATCGCTGGTGGACAGCTTACAGAATTACGAGGCTAAGGGTATGTATAACGATACCACCTACCAAAAACTGGTATGGAACGAATATTACTGCAAGCACTTGTGCCGCTTGCCCGAATGGCCCGATCCGGTGATGCGCGCCTTAAAACATGTGAATAACGATATTTACGTAATGATGCAGGGTCCGAGTGAATTTAAAACCGGCGGCCGGCTGCTGCACTGGGACATCAGCAACAGGCTGAAGGACATCACGGTACCTACTTTAATAGTGGGCGCGAAATATGATACCATGGACCCGAAATATATGGAGTGGCAGAGCAAACAGGTTAAAAACGGCCAATATCTGTATTGTCCCAATGGCAGCCACCTGGCGATGTGGGACGACCAGCAGGTGTTTATGGACGGGGTGATCAAATTTATTAAGGGCGTCGATGCGGGGAAACGATAAAGCAATTATTTTGCAAATAATATGAGTCTGGCGAAAAGTGCCTTAATATTTGTTTTGGGAGTCGGGGTCTTTCTCTCAACTGATCAGAAACGCCTAATCGTTGTCGACAGAGAGATATATTATAAATATGATGACCTGACGGTGATCAGCAATGATCCTGTAATCATCGTATTCAACGGAACAAAATATTTAATGTACAGCAAAGAATTGTTTGATCAGAATGGAGAAATAAATCAAGCATTGATAATTGGAGACGTTGGTTACACAACATATTCAAAACATTTAATTCTTGAGATCAAAGACTTTTTTAAAGTGAACAATTGTAGTCATTTCATTACGGCAATTATGATTAATAACAGATTTATTAAAGTGAATTCAACTACTGTTCCTATTAAGAAATTAGACAGAATCCGTCATCAGATTTTTTATGGTGGTAAAGACAAAGATGTTCTTTATAGCATAACTTATAAATAATTATTTTTCAGCGGACTCAAGCAATGGCCTCGGGTCGAATAGTACTTTAAACCATTCAATCTTGCCGTCATTTACATGGTACCAGCCGCTGGTGAAAATGGTTTGCCCTGACATGTTAATATCATAAAATACGCTCACATCGTGATTGTCGGCCAGCACTTTTTTAATCTCGTATTTGAATCTCATCTTTTCCATATCGGCAAAATAGGAGGCGGCATTGTCGCGGGTGCCCATCACGCCGATAAATTTCATGTCATCGGCAACGTATTTTCTCGCTAGTTCAAAATCCTCGGCATTCATCGCGTTGAGGAACAGCAGGACGGTTTCTTTTGCGGTAGATGTCATATGAAATAAGTTTTATAAACTGTTAACCCGTTTTGAACGAGGTGGTTTTGAGAAAAACAAAAAAGCCCCCTGGAAACAGGAGGCTTTATATATTCTTAATAAGGAATTTACAGCTTACCGATCTCCTGTACCAGGTCGATCAATTTGTTGGAATAGCCCCACTCATTGTCATACCAGGATACCACTTTTACAAAGGTCTCGCTCAGGGCTATACCAGCCTTCGCGTCGAATATCGAAGTACGTGCATCGCCTTTAAAATCTTCCGACACCACTTCGTCTTCCGTGTAACCTAAAATGCCTTTCAACTCGCCTTCAGAGGCATCTTTCATGGCTTTTTTGATCTCTTCGTAAGTAGTCGGTTTGCTTAAGCGAACGGTTAGATCCACAACTGATACGTCAGGAACCGGAACACGGAACGACATACCGGTCAGTTTGCCTTTTAATTCCGGCAAAACCAGGCCGACAGCTTTGGCAGCGCCGGTTGATGAAGGGATAATGTTCTGATATGCACCGCGGCCGCCTCTCCAGTCTTTATGTGACGGACCGTCGACCGTTTTTTGCGTCGCGGTAACCGCATGGATAGTACTCATCAAACCTTCGAGTATACCGAATTTATCATTCAGCACTTTGGCGATAGGAGCCAAACAGTTGGTTGTGCACGACGCATTAGATACGATGGTGTGTGAAGCGGTTAGCTTTTTATTGTTAACGCCCATTACGAAGGTAGGGGTGTCGTCTTTTGCGGGAGCGCTCATTACTACTTTCTTAGCGCCAGCGTCGATATGTTTTTGTGCTGTTTCCTGTGTGAGAAACAAGCCGGTCGATTCAATGATGATCTCTGCGCCGACCTCGTTCCATTTCAGATTAGCCGGGTCTTTTTCGGCGGTTACGCGAATAGTTTTGCCGTTTACAACCAAATGTCCGCCTTCAACGGCAACAGTGCCTTTGAACTTGCCATGAGTCGAGTCGTACTTTAACATGTAAGCCATGTAATCAGGCTCAACCAGGTCGTTAATGCCTACAACTTCAATGTCAGGCCTTTCAATTGCGGCCCTGAAAGCAAGGCGTCCGATACGGCCGAAACCGTTTATTCCTATTTTCATAATTTTCTAATTTTTACTTGAGTAATATGTTAACAGATTGTTTATAGGTTCTTTGATAACGCTTCCGATGGTGATCTTGCCCGAAGCAGCTTCATGCAGGAAGTCCTGGAAATTGGCGGCGACAGTGCCTGTGAAGTTGACGATAGCGCCCGGATGCTGTTTTTGTAAAGGTAGCAAATATGTATCAATTAGCTTGTTGAAACCGGCAATTATGACCCCGCGAAGATAATTATCTTCCTTATTATCAAGGTAGAATTCGGCGAACGAACTCAAAAAAACAGCGGGCTGTTTTTGGCGGTAAACTTTCTCCAGCAGCGTACGCCTGTCAAAATCGTATTTATGTTCAAACTTCTTGCGGATGTTGGGGGGCAGGGTTTCGTTCATGAATCCTTTGAGCAACTGACGGCCGAGCCAGTTGCCCGAACCTTCGTCAGCCAGCACAAAACCCAGGCCGTAATTGTTCGGTCTTACCTTTCGGCCGTCGTACCAGGCGGCATTAGACCCACTGCCGCAAATGCAGATGATGCCGGGGCGATTTCTAAAGGTTGCGATGGCCGCTGCATCGATATCATGGTCGACAGTTACCCTACCGTACTTAAAAAAAGTAGACAAGGCATTTTGAACAGTCTGTTTTAATTCGCTTGAAAACGACCCCGCGCCGAAAAAATAGATACGTTTTATTTCTTCGGCGTGGTGAATCAGGTTAATATTTTTGCTCAGTATTTGGATAATCTGCTTTTCGTCGTTGAAATAGGGGTTGATGCCCGCCGTTTTGAACGAGGCTACCGTCCGGCCCCTGTCGGCGAGTCGCCAGTCGGCATAATTTGAACCACTATATACAACTGCGATCATTATCAGATAGACAGAATATCTGACATCTCCATCAGATCTTCTTCCAATTTAAACTGGTGTTGATTAAGCGCCTCCTCGAGGCTGGTTATCTTTATATGGTTAGCCTGTAAGCCCACCATTTCCTGCGAATGGCCCTTAAGCAGCGCTCTGACGGCCGCATAGCCGAGCCTGCTTCCCAGCACGCGGTCAAATGCCGACGGACTGCCGCCACGCTGCAGGTGGCCGAGTATGGTTACCTTGATGTCGTAAAATTTGATCTCGTTCTGCACACGGCGGGCAATGTCGTATACGCCGCCATTTTTATCGCCTTCGGCAACGATCACAATGCTCGACGATTTCTTCTTGTGCTGACCTGCTTTCAGGTTGTCGATCAGTTCATCGATTGCCGTTGCTTTTTCGGGCAGTAAAATTGCCTCTGCGCCGCAGCAAACGCCGGCCCGCAATGCAATAGCGCCGCTGTCGCGGCCCATCACTTCGATAAAAAAGAGCCGGTCATGCGCGTCGGCCGTATCGCGGATCTTGTCTATCGCTTCCACAACGGTATTGGTAGCCGTGTCGAAGCCAAGTGTATAGGTCGAGCCATAAAGGTCGTTGTCGATCGTTCCGGGAACGCCCATCACATGGATGTCGGGATATTTTTTTGAAAAACGAAGTGCGCCGGTAAACGTTCCGTCACCGCCTATTACCACCAGGCCGTCAACACCGTGTTCTTTCAGGTGCTTGTATGCCAGTTCCATACCTTCGTCGGTACGAAAAGGAAGGCAGCGTGCCGTTTTAAGGATAGTACCGCCAAGGTTGAGGATGTTGCTTACAGAACGCGGGTTCATGTCGTACATGTCGTTCTCGATAAGGCCCTGGTAGCCCTTGCGTATGCCTACTACAGGCAGGCCGTAATATATCCCGGTGCGCACTACGGCCCTGATACAGGGGTTCATGCCGGGAGCGTCACCTCCCGAAGTTAATACACCAAGTTTTGAAATTTTATGCATTTTTGTGCGGCAAATATTTTTTGGGTACGAATATAGTGTGTGTAAATTACACCATTGAATTTTATTTTAATTTTTTTATTTTAGGGCTTGAGATTATAAGCTAAATTATAAACCTTAATATTCATAACATTTGGACGTAAAGTTACCTACATTTAATTCAGTATTCTCGATAGACTGTGTAATTTTTGGTTTTGAGGCTGGTGAATTAAAGGTTTTATTGATCGAGAGAAACGAGGAGCCTTATAAAGACTGGCTCGCGCTGCCCGGCTACATTGTTGAGCAGGATGAAAGCATTGACGACGCTGCCGAACGTATTTTATACGAACTTACGGGCCTGCGCGATCTGCACATGCAGCAGTTTCATACTTTTGGCGAGGTCAACCGTCACCCTCAGGGGCGCGTGATAACCGTGGCGTATTATGCACTTATTCGCATTAATGGACAGAAAGAACTGCGTCCCGTAACGCAGTACGCAAAAAAAGCGTTCTGGCATCCGGTAAACGAACTGCCAAAGCTGGCGTTTGATCATAGCGAAATATTCAAAACCGGCTTTAACAAGCTGAGACGCAGGCTTAACTATCAGCCGATAGCGTTCGAGTTGCTTCCCGAAAAATTTACGCTGACCCAGTTACAGCAGCTTTATGAGGCTGTAATGAATAAGAAACTGGATAAACGTAATTTCAGGAAGAAAATGTTGAGTTACGGCTTTTTGAAGGAACTTGATGAAAAGCAAAAAGGAGTGTCGTACAGGGCAGCCAAGCTTTATAAGTTCGACCGTAGAAAATACGCCAAGATATTCCAGAACGAACTGAGCCTCGAAAATAAGGTGAAAGTGGTTTAGTCTGAAACTTATAGTCCTGAGTCTGAAGCCAAATAAGTGACTTAAGACCCAGGACCTAAGACTTATAACTGCGAAGGCGCTAATTCCAAATGGTATTTCACCAGGTTGTCTATCGGTGAGCGTATAATGTTGCCAACTACCATGCCATTCTCGGTAACTACTTCTTCAAGAACGTTCCTGAAATTATAACCTACCGAGCCGATGCAATTAAACGTATACTTTTGATAATTAGGGTAGTGGGTAACAAGGTTGCGGAAAAAATCCTCGAACGAGGTGCGCACAATGTTCCTGGAATACTCGATATTTACCGGGTTATCGTATACGAATTTGCTGAAGCTGGCGCAGAAACGGTTGGCGCGCGGTTGTGTATATACCTGCTCGTTCACATCGTCCGGCGTAAGTTTGTAGGTTTCCCAAAAAAGCTTGCGGACAGGCTCTGGCATATATCCTCGCAGATAATCGACCAGTAATTTTTTACCGATATAACATCCGCTACCTTCGTCGCCAAGTATATAAGCGCCCGAATCTATATTATGCGTTACTTCGCGGCCATTATATAAACATGTATTCGTACCTGTTCCTAAAATTGCTGCAAAGCCTTCGCTTGTACCAAGTAACGCTCGCGCTGCGGCCAGCAGGTCGTGCCCAACATAAACCTTTGCATTGGTAAATACTGCCTTCATGGCCTCGGCCACGATATTGCGCATATCGTCGGTCGAGCAGCCCGCGCCGTAATAATTCACCTCCGTTATTTCACTTTTTTCCAGGTCGGTCGGAAGTGTTTCCATCAGTGAATGTACGATGTAGGCAGTGCTCGAGAAATAAGGGTTATATCCTTCAGTGTTAAAGTAAACCTTTTTACCTTCTTCGGTAACCAGGCACCAATTGGTTTTGGTCGAGCCACCGTCAGCAATAATGATCATAAATTAAGTTTATCTAAAAAATTGGTTAAAAGTATGATTTTACTAATTGTAAAAAAAACACTTTGCGATTTATAAATATAAAAAATTGCTTCGAAGGTACATAATATGCGTTTTTATTTCTTTAGACCATATTTACGATAATAATAGCGACAATCATATTGGCTGGCATTTATTAAAAGCACTTATATATATGCAAAAAGCCGGGCAATTGTGCCCGGCTTTTTATAATCGTGGGATAAAACGATCTAAAGCTTTACCAGGGTTGCGGGCAGAACGCTGGCGGTGAGCGGTGCGCCAAGGATATTGGTGCTCCAGCCGGCAGGTTTAGTAAGACTTGTTTGATATGATTCGTCTTTTTCAACGCTGGTTGTGCCTTTAGGATAATAAGCGAGGTCTGAAGCCTTACCG
>DASZYQ010000019.1:0-148587 GCA_035545315.1 Mucilaginibacter sp.
CCGAAGCAGCAAGCGCGGCAAACGTAAATGAAAGTAATAGTAGATGTTTAAATTTCATCTGTGCTGGTTTGAGTATGGCAAATATCTGTATTGAGACCCAAATCCAATGTGATATTTGCGTTATCGCAAGTTAAAATTAATCGCCATGCATTTGGTACTGACATGATCGTGTCAGTGTTGCAGGTGTAGCAGGCTGTGATGAAACACTACACCTTGCCGTTGCATACTTAAAACTTAACATTTAGGCTCAGCAGAAAATTGGCCGGAGCCTGCGGGAAAAAATAATTGTAGTTAACTACTTTGCCGCCCTCAATGTCGGGGTACGTTGCGCCGTTGGCTTCATACTTTTCGCCGAAAATGTTATTGATCAGCAGGGTAAGGCCAACATTTTTCACCGCCTTCATGCTAAAATTATAGTTCAGCCGAAGCGAGTTTACAAAATAGGCATCCAGGTAACGATTCGATGCAGCGTCTGCCGGCGCATAGCCGGGCGGATCGATATTCGATGTGTTGTCCAAATATTGCCTGCTTACATACTTACTGATAAAAGCGATCTCGCCATTCTTCACCGGCCTGAAACTGATCTCGCTCGAACCTACAAAATCGGGTGAAAAAGCTATGTCTGTCTTTTTTAGCGTGTTTTCAACTTGTGTATTGTTGTCGTAATTGAACAGGTACTCCTGGAAGTTTTTCACTTTATTGCTGCTAAGCGATGCCGTTGCCGACCATGTCAGCTGGCTATTGATCTTTAGGCGGCCGTCAAATTCCAAACCTTCGCGATAACTGTCTTTCACATTGCTGCGTATTTGGTCGCCCACGTCGTTCAGCGCACCGGTCAGTACCAATTGGTTATGATACAGCATGTAAAAAGCGTTAATACCCCCCGTAAATATGCCCTGCTGGGTACGGTAACCGAGCTCAAAGTCCTTTAGGTTCTCCGGTTTAGGCCTGCTATCGGGTGTGGATTGCGTATAGTCGTCCCGGTCGGGCTCGTGATTGCCAACAGCGAACGAAAAATACACATTGTTTTGGGGGTTAAATTCATACGTAACACCAGCCTTGGGGTTAAAGAAATTCAGATCAACCTGTTGCTGCACATTCTGCAAATAATCATTAAACCCAAAAAACGAATAATAAATATGCCGGTATTGCATGTCGGCATACAGGTCGAACTTGCCTATCTTATATTCGGCCTTGCTGAAAATATTAAAGTCCTTTTTCAGCGCGTCGTCACGCGAGTACTGATAGCCGGGTGGAATATCGGTGCTTTCCTGCGTCCACTGGATATTGTCATAATGCGCTCCTTTATAGCGATTCCAGGCTCCTCCAAGTGTGATGTTTAAGTCCTTTTGGGGTTGGTATTTCAGGTTATAAGTGACGCCGTAAAATTTATTATTTAGCCATAGCTGCCTTGTCAAATCGCTGGTACTGATCGTATCACCGGCGATCACTACAGGGGTCACGCCATAATCTGCCAAATTTTGCGCGGGCTGATATTCTTCGTAATAACCATAGCCATGGGTATAATGCAAAGCACCGCTGAACGAGAGCTTATCGGTTATCTTCTGGTCGACCAGTAACTGGTAATGATCCTGGGTGTAATTGTCTGTTTGGTTTTTATAGAAAGTGCCGTTCGGTTCCAAACCAAGATCATTGTACGTGCGGTTGCCTGCTCTTAAACTATCCTCAGGTACGCCATCCCAGGCCTGGTAAGTGTGTTCTGTTCCGGAAAAAGTATTAAACCTGATCACAGTATTCTTACCATAATACGCTCCTGAAAGGAAATATGATTTTAGATCAGAAGAAGCACGGTCGATGTAACCATTCGAGTAAATGCGGGACAGTCGCCCATCGAATGTGAATTTACCATCCAGCAAACCGGTTCCCATATTTATCGTGTTCTTTACCGTTCCGTACGAGCCGACTGCGTTGTTCAACTCGACATAACCTGTATCGCGCCGCGTGGTGGTTTGGATATTGATCGTCGCACCGAAAGCGCCTGCGCCATTGGTAGAGGTTCCTACGCCACGCTGGATCTGGATATTATCAACCGACGAAGCAAAGTCGGGCACATCGACAAAGAATACATCTTCTTCCTCCGAGTCGTTGTAAGGAATGCCGTTGATGGTTACGTTAATACGCGTCGCGTCCGAACCGCGAATATGAATGCCGGTATAACCTATTCCCGCACCTGCATCGGACGTCACGACAACCGACGGGGTCTGGTTAAGCAGGAAGGGCATATCCTGGCCGAGGTTATTTTTTTGGATCTGTTCGCGATTAAGATTGGTAAAAGCAATGGGCGAATTTTTTGAAGCCCGTGTGGCGCTTACCGTTACTTCCTCGCTCATGATGCTCGATGGCGTCATCGCAAAGTTGACGATTGAATCGGCGCGCAATGTTACATTCTTATATACCGGCTGATATCCGACATAGGTGACCTTTAGCTGGTACGGTCCGCTTGTAAGATCGTGGATTTGATAATTGCCTTTGGCATCCGAAACCGTACTATTGGTTGCATTAACGCTGATGGTCGCCCCCGGCAGAGCTGCGCCGGTTTGCTGATCGGTGACTTTCCCCGAAACGGAAAGTTGCGCCGCCGCCAAAAAAGGCAGCAGCCAGGCGCTAAGCGCCAGAGTAAAATTTTTCAAGTTGATAAATAAATTAATTGAGTTAAACCATCTGCGTATCAGGGCTAACACGCAGTACACTTAACTTCTTACCTCTCCCTACGCCGGCATTACCCGGATCAGGTGCTTGTTCCAAGTCTTAAAGCTTTGAACTTTAGACTCAAACAATGGGTTTGATCTCAGCCTGTCTTTCAGTTTGATCGCTCAAAGCAAGGCACCCCTTGAGAATTATGGGGCAAATATATGCTTTTAGTCCGAAAGTCAACATAAGTTCTGTCGCCCGGTGACTTTTTACAGACCTATCTATACGCGAGAGGCTTTGCTGATCGCGATGGCGGCTATCAATTTCCATGCTGTCAACGCTGCTACGGCTAACCCTGTAAAAAGTTTGAGAGCAGAGTAACATACCTGCCCGGCAAGAGGAGCTTAAATGGGGAATGAGCGCCCGATTTAATTAAAATGAGTGTGTTACAGGAGGGGATTAATGCGCCTGTAGTCAGGCATCTGAAAGAGATACCGGAAAAGCAGCATCAGTTGCGGCCGCTAATTGTTCCGGTTCTTCTGTAATTTCTTACTTAAATAGCTACTTTTACAGTATGACCTTTCCGAAAATAAGTTTCAAAAAATTAGTGTTATCTATTATAACTTTTGGAACTGCTTTTCACTTGTCCGCTCAAACCATTTCGGTAGACGATAATTATGCGCAGGAAATTGGCCGGATCCGCCAGGTATTGGGAAAAGATAGCTCCGGGTTTTCCTTTAGTGTGCGGCCGATGGATCTGTACCAGGACTCTCTTCTAAACAGGTTAGCTGGCAGCCGGAATCTTGCGGGTGATACGAGCGTCTATTCGCCGGGCATAGTATTTCGGATTCTGCCCGTTAGTCTGTTGTCCGAATACAACCTGAACCGGCCGTACGGTTACAATAACGGGCCGCTATATCCTAATCGCGGTTTACAGGAATTATTTAGTACAGGCTTTTATTTCCGTCTTGGGTTTTTAAAGGTACAGGCAAAGCCCGAATTTGTCTATGCGCAAAATAAATCTTTTCCAGATTTTGCCGATGTGCAGGGGGGTAATGACAATGCCCGGTTGATGCAGTCGTATTTTGCAATTGTGAACGGTATCGACGCTCCCGAACGATTTGGTAACAGTCCCTTACAAAAGTTTTATCCCGGTCAATCGAAAGTTACATTAAACTTCGGCAAGGTCGAGATCGGCGTGTCAACCGAGAATATGTGGTGGGGGCCCGGCGTAAAAAACTCGATTATGATGAGCAATTCCGCGCCCGGATTTTTACATTGGACGTTCAACTCTTCCGCGCCGGTAAAAACAAGTATCGGCACCTTCGAATGGCAATTGATAGGCGGCTATTTAAATCAATCGGGCTATCTGCCGACGGATACAAACAAGCTCATCTATGGTCATAATTTATTTATGCCCAAACCCAGTGTCACACGCTACCTTTCGGCCTATACGATAAACTGGCACCCAAAATGGATGACCGGCTTCTTTGTAGGGTTCTCAGAGTATAGTTATATGAATATCGATTCGATGTATCGTCATTATGGGTTGATAAAAAAAATAATACCTGTTATTGCGGGTTCATCAAACCAGGCTAACACCGTCACGGCTAATAGCAACGGCGATAATGAAGACTTCGCTTTCGCAATTAACTTCCGGCAGGTTTTTGAAAAGGAAAAAGCCGAAATATACTTTGAATGGGCGCGCAACGATCACTGGGCAAATCTGAGCGATCTTTTGCAGGAACCCGAGCATTCAAGCGCCTATACGCTTGGCGGACGTAAGCTTTACGATTTGGCCGGGGGACGGTTTATACAAGTAAAACTGGAATTGACCCATCTGCAAAATTCGCCTACATATTTATTGCGGGAAGAACCAACATGGTATGTGCACCTGCAAGCCCCGCAGGATGGTTATACGAACGACGGCCGGTACGTAGGTGCGGGAATAGGCCCCGGAAGTAATAGCCTGATGCTCGATTTGAGCTATATAAACGGGGAAAATACATTCGGGCTGCAATTGGAAAGATTTGTACATGATAACGATCTGTATTATAATACCTTTTCGGGCACTAATACCTTTAGCCAGCATTGGGTGGATATAGCCGGTACCTTTTATGCCAATTACAAGGCAAACTGTTTCTTAATTTCTTCGGAACTGACGCCAGTCTATACGTATAATTACGAATATAAAAAAGGAGACAGCTTCAATCTGCACGCCAGGATAAACCTTACTTATTATTTCAATTAATTTTTAGCCTGTTAATTGGCCGCGCGTTCGACACATTTGGCCCGGATAATTGTTTGACAATCAATTCAAACCCGAACTAACTATTAAAATCAATTATTGTTAAAATTAATTAATTGTACTTTTGCACGCATTATGAAACTTATCAGGGCGGCTGCGCTGCTTCTATTCACTCTTTTGGTAACGGTTTTAGCACACTCGGCTAACGCGCAGGGCCTTCCGCAAAATCTTTCAAATGTAAATGTCAACGAGCTTTCCGACAGCCAGTTAAGACAGTTACTGCAGCAGGCGCAAGCCGAAGGATTGACCGATCAGCAAATATTACAGGAAGCAGCTAACCGTGGGCTGCCTTCTGACCAGGTTCAAATACTCGGAAAAAGAATAGCAGCTATCAGGGGCTCAAATAATAGCGGAGGCCTTCAGCAATCGGATACTACCTCGGTAACTCAGCCAAGAAGACTGAATTATAAACCTGATACCGCACAGGACACGCTTTATAAGTCGAAGCAACGATCGGATATTTTCAAAACCTTGCAGCCCAAAATTTTTGGCGCTGACTTGTTCAGGACCCAAAATCTGACTTTTGAACCCAACCTGAACATTGCAACACCGGTTAACTATACTATAGGGCCCAATGACCAGTTAAATATCAATGTTTACGGCCGCTCGGTAGCCAACTGGAAGCTAACCGTTTCTCCTGAGGGCAATATCAATATCCCAAGCGTGGGCCTGGTAAATGTGGCCGGCAAAACCATCGAGCAGGCTACCGATCTCATCAAACGCCGGCTGGCTGCAAATAATTACGCTATCAATAACGGCACCTCCGTACAGGTTAGCTTAGGTAATATCCGGAGTATTAAAGTGATTATGGTTGGTGAAGTTATTAAGCCGGGTACGTATACCTTACCATCACTGGCGACCGTGTTTAATGCGCTGTATTCGGCCGGCGGCCCGAGCGATAACGGCTCGTTCAGGCAGATCGAAATCATCAGGGATAACCGCGTTATTCGCAAAATGGATATTTACGATTTCCTGTTAAAAGGCGACCAAAAAGATAACATACGCTTGCAGGACCAGGATATTATAAGGGTGCCAACCTATAAGGTGAGGGTAGAAATGGCCGGTGAAGTGAAAAGGCCCGCACTATACGAAGTGTTGCCCGGTGAGACTTTGCAGGATGTAATAAGATTTGCAGGCGGGTTCAGCGACCAGGCGTATACCGAACTGATCAAGGTTACACAGATATATAACAATGAAAAGCGGCTGACGGATGTTTCCTCCGATGATTTTAAAAACTATATTCCCCTCAGGGGAGATAAATACGTAGTCGATCATATTCTCGACCGTTATGAAAACCGTGTTATTATAGCGGGCGCCGTTTTCAGGCCGGGGCAATTCGAGTTGAGTAAAGGCATGACCTTGTCGCAACTGATAAAGAAGGCGGGAGGTATAAAGGAAGATGCCTTTACAGGTCGCGGAAACATAATCAGGCTTAGACCCGATAATAGCAAAGAACAGCTTTCTTTTAACGTTCTGGATGCTTTGAACACGCCATCGGCTGACATTCCGTTAAAACGGGAAGATAGCGTAGTTATCTCGTCGCTGTTCGATCTGCACGCAAAATATAAGGTAACTATCAAAGGCGAGGTGCGGAAGCCCGGAGAGTTTTTGTTTGCTGATAGCATGAGTGTGGCCGACCTTATTATAAGGGCCGGAGGCTTTACCGAGGGGGCAAGCCCAAAAAGGGTCGAGATATCGCGCCGGGTGTTCGATAGCGATCCGAAGGTAAAAAGCAGCGAGGTTGCCCAGGTATTCAGCGTCGACCTCGATCCCAATCTGAAAGCCAGCGATGCAAATTTTATTTTAAAGCCGTTTGACATCGTGTCGGTGTACAGTTTACCCGGGTTTGAAGTGCAGAAGACCGTGAAGGTTGAAGGGGAAGTTATTTATCCTGGTTATTATTCTATCAGTAAAAAGGACGAAAAAATATCCGACCTGGTACGCAGGGCCGGCGGACTGACTGCTTTTGCCGACATAGACGGAAGCAGTTTGAAACGGGATAACGATGCAGTGCTTGGGATAGATAAAACTAAAGCCGATACAACGGAATTGAATAAAGAACGTGCCGCCCGGGTAAAACGTCTTCAGCGATCATACCGCGATTCGACCAAGATCGAAACTACCGCTTACCGAAATAATTATGTGGGTATTAATCTGCGGAAAATAATGGAGAAACCCGGTGGAAATGAGGACCTGATACTTGAAAATGGCGACGTATTACGGGTGCCCAAGCAACAGCAACTGGTAAGAATAAACGGAGAAGTACTTTACCCAAGTGCGGTGGTTTACTCCAATGGGAAAAATTTGAAAGACTATGTTCTGAATGCCGGGGGGTATTCACCCCGTGCTTTGAGGAGCGGCGCATATGTTGTGTATCCAAACGGTTCAGTTGCGGGTACGCGTAAGTTTTTGTTTTTTAACAATCACCCAAAAATCAAGCCCGGCAGTGAAATATATGTGCCTAAAAAGTCCGACAAAAAGGCTACCAGTTTGCAGGATATTTTGGGATTTACCACGGGACTGGTTTCGCTGCTGGTATTGTATATAACTGTAAAAAAGATGTAGGCTTAGCCCGAATGCACATGGATAAGGTTGATATAAAGAAGGCACCGGCACAAGAAGGCGAAATATTACTGAATGATGTTCTTAAGAACTTTTTAGGGATATTAAAATATATCCTGTCGAGATGGATTATCTTGCTAGCTGCCGGCATTATAGGCGGTATATTATTACTTGCATACTCGATATTTCAAAAGCCGACTTATACGGCGACTTGTACTTTTGTGCTTGAAGAAAATGGCAAGGGCGGAATGCTAAGCCAGTATGCGGGTCTGGCATCGCTTGCCGGCGTGAATCTGGATAATACTGAAAGTGGGTTATTCCAAGGCGATAATATTTTCGAGTTGTATAAATCGCGTCTGATGATCGAAAAAACATTACTCAGTACTGCTGATTTCGATGGGAAAACGCAAATGCTGATTGAAAGGTATATAGATTTCAATAACTTACGGGCTAAATGGAAATCGAAGGATGATATCGATAACATTACCTTCAGTGGAAACCCCCAGCATTTCAACCGCAAGCAGGATAGTATTATCACAGATCTGACGAAAATTTTCAATAAAAAATATCTGAGCGTTAACAAACCTGATAAAAAGCTGAACATTATAGAGGTTGATGTAAAGTCTAAAGATGAACTTTTCGCAAAAAATTTTACTGACAAGCTGGTAGAAAATGTTAACCTGTTTTATACCCAAACAAAAACCAAGAAATCTTATCAGAATTTAACTGTATTGCAACACCAGGCTGACAGTGTGCGTAATGTATTAAATAGCCAGATCGGTGGTGTGGCTTCAGCTATCGACGCCGCTCCAAATGCCAATCCTTTATTTCAATCACTAAAGGTACCTTCTCAAAGAAAGCAAGTAGATGTTCAGGCAAGCTCAGGAGTTTATGCCGAAATAGTAAAGAATCTTGAAATAGCTAAAATCAGTTTGAGAAAAGATACCCCGCTTATTCAGCTTATAGATGTGCCTGTGCTGCCGCTGGATAATAACAGACTGAAGCAGCCTATTGCTTTTGTGATAGGATTCCTGTTACTCAGTTTCATCACTTGCTTCTGGATCGGCATCAGGAAATTATTTAGCAAATAATAACATGGCAGCTAAAAAAAAGCTGGTTATTTTAAATGTCATTAGTTCCGGCAGCCAGGTTTTATTTGTAGGAATAGTCTACTTTTTGTTATACAGATTTATGCTGAAAAAAGTAGGCGTCGAAATTCTTGGGGTATGGTCGGTTGTTTTATCCACCTCCTCATTAGCAAACCTGGCAAATTTTGGAGTAGCCGACTCTGTTATCCGTTTTGTGGCGCTTTTTGTAAAAGAAGGCGATAACGACAAAGTAAAGAAGCTTATTTTCACTGCGACTGTATTTTTAGGATTACTTTTTTTCCTGATCGCATCAATTATTTATCCATTTGCCGGTCTTATCCTAAAGGCAGTTATTCCTGCAAAATATATATCAGCCGGCCTGCAGATCTTGCCGTTTTCTCTCGCCTGCTTAGTGCTGAATGCGATAAATGGCGTGTATGCATCGGTACTTGACGGTATGCAAAAGAATTACATGAGGTCGATCATTTTTAGCATGTCTTCGGTTATGCTGTTGATCATGGCTTATGTGTTTGTGCCACGTTATCATTTGCTTGGCGTTGCTTTTGCGCAATTGTGCCAATCGTTATTTGCATTGACAGGATGTACCCTGTTGGTGATTTTAAATACGCGGTACAATCCGTTTAAATGGAATTGGAACAAGGATATTTTTAAGCAGATATTCAATTATGGAATGAAATTCCAATTCATCTCGCTTGCCGCAATGTTAAACGATCCGGTGACAAAACTATTGCTCGGCCGCTTTGGCGGAATGGCCTTTACCGGTTATTACGAGATGGCAAACCGTGTGTTGATGCAAGCCAGGGGCGTTATTGTCAATGGCACGCAAAGCTTGATACCCGTGATGATCAATCTTTCGAAAGGCACAATCGAGGTACAGGTTTTTTATAGAAGGATATTTTCAAACGTGCTGTTCTTTTCTTTGACGGGCATGGCTATTTTAGTTATCAGCGGACATTTTATAGCATTTTATTGGATAGGGAATTATCGGCCGGTTTTCTATAATGTTATGGCGATACTTGGGCTAAGTCTGTTTATTAATCTCCTAAACTCACCAGCTTACTTTTACTATATTGCTGAAGCGAAACTTAATGTTCTGATCAGAGCGCATTTGCTTATAGGTTTAGCAAACTTAGCCGTTGGCTATGGTGTCGGATATTTTTGGGGAGGTTATGGAGTAGTCTTTGGTAGTTTTTTATCGGTTTTACTGGGTTCGGTATATATCCTAACGGTATTCAATAAAATGTATGATCTTAAAATATCTTCGCTGTTTCAACCCAGGGACATTTTTTATTTAACAATAATAATTGGCATTGTTGTTTTCAGTAACGCTTTGAAAGTGTTTGATGATTTAAAGATCAACGATCTTTTAGGCCTCTCCCTGGCGTTGATAGCAGCAGGTTACTATTTTCTGAGATTTAAATTTAAAGATATGCAAACCCTAACGGTTAAAGGGTAAAGGTTATTTTACACGTAAATTGTCCATGGCGTTGAAAGATTACATAGATACATCCCTTTTAAAAAATCCACTTCTGGAATACCTGAAATGGCTTATAACTAAAATTTATTACCAAATTAAATACTGGGGTAAACATGTACGAATCGGCTATAAAGCCGTAATAACTAATTGCAAATTTGGACATTATAGCTGGGTCACACAAAACGTCATCATGGAGAACTCAGAATTGGGAGACTTTTCTTATGTGAGCAATGATTCTGTTATACTGGAAACCAAAATCGGGAAATTTTGCTCCATAGGCCCTAATGTCAAGTCATCGCCGGGCAACCATCCATCAAAAATAATAGTAAGTACTTATCCGCCTTTATATTCAAATCCAGTTATTAGCTTAAAAAACTTTGCGGATAAGGATTATCATGCACCTGAGCGAGCGGTTGTGATAGGTAACGATGTATGGATATGTGCAAATGTTGTAATAAACGGCGGTGTAACAATAGGCGATGGTGCAATTGTTGCCGCAAATTCTGTTGTTTTAAAAGATGTTGAACCGTTTGCCATAGTAGGCGGAAATCCTGCGGTTCTTATAAGGCACAGATTTAGTGAACAGGAAAGGCATCAGTTAAATGAAATTAAATGGTGGGATAAGGACATCCATTGGTTTGAGAAGAATTGGAAAAACATGTTAAATATTGAAGACTTTTTGAATGAAAATCAGAAAAAAAAAAGTGATGGAGAAGTTTAAAATACTTTATTCCATATTTAAAGAGGTCCAAAACACTAAAGGTGGTTATTTCAGTTAGGTATCCGGTCTTTCACTTTATTGGTATGTTACAGAAGATAAAAAGTTTATGTTACTTCATTTTTCTTTATCCCTATTATAAGATTATTCTAGGATCATTGGGCAGCAGATCAAAAATTATTTCACCTCTGAAAATTGACGGCGCCTCAAATATTTCAATTGGTAAAAAAGTATCAATCGGATATAAAACATGGCTGGCATCTGTACCCCATACCGGTTCGCCACGTTGCAGTTTGGTGATTGAAGATGGAACTTATATCGGCAATTTTAACCACATCTATGCAACTTCAGGAATTCGCATCGGAAAAAAAGTTTTGACGGCAGACAAAGTATATATAAGCGATAATCTTCATTCGTATGGTGATATTAATACTGCGATAATTGACCAGGAAATAAAACAAATACAGGAAGTTACAATAGGTGATGGCTCCTGGCTGGGTGAAAATGCGTGTATCATAGGAGCCAATATAGGCAAAGGGTGTGTTGTGGGTGCCAATGCCGTTGTTACTAAAAATATACCTGATTATTGTGTAGTCATTGGAATTCCGGCCAGAATAATTAAGCGATTTGATATGGATACCGGTCAATGGGTAAGAACTACAACCGATGGAGAGTTTATAAGCGAATAATATACGATAGGAATTTGATGAAAAAGATATTGATAACCGGTGGGGCTGGATTTATTGGCAGTAACCTGGCGTTGAAATTGGTAGAAAAAAATTATGAAGTAACCGTATTAGACAATCTTTCGCCGCAAATACACGGCGATGATCCTGACAATACATCACCGTTATACAGGTCGGTTAAAGATAAAGTCCATTTTATTAAGGGCACAGTAACATCTAAAAACGATTGGCTTCAGGTGATAGGTGATAATGAGGCCATCGTTCACTTCGCTGCTGAAACCGGTACAGGTCAATCGATGTATGAAATTGCCAGGTATACCGAAGTGAACATCCAGGGTACCGCCCTTATGCTTGATATTCTTACAAATTCCAAGCATAAAGTAAGCAAGGTCATAGTAGCATCGTCCCGTTCTATCTACGGAGAAGGAAAGTACTATGCAACTGAAACAGGATATGTTTATCCAAAGCACCGAACATCCGAAGACATGGACAAAGGAGATTTTGAGGTAAAATATCCCGGTTATGACGGGGTACTAAAGCTTATGGCTACTGATGAGGAGTCGAAAATACATCCATCATCGGTATACGGCATCACCAAGCAAAATCAGGAACAGATGGTGATGACGGTTTGTCCAACCATTGGTATCGCCCCGGTGGCGTTCAGGTATCAAAATGTGTATGGGCCGGGCCAGTCCTTGTCCAACCCTTACACTGG
Organism: Mucilaginibacter sp.; assembly: GCA_035545315.1. Lineage (GTDB taxonomy): Bacteria > Bacteroidota > Bacteroidia > Sphingobacteriales > Sphingobacteriaceae > Mucilaginibacter. The sequence goes on from DASZYQ010000019.1 coordinate 12,228, forward strand.
AATACTTTCGATATTCTCTACCCTGATTAAAAACCGTAAAGCGATCAATATTTTTGAAGACGGGCTTGAAAGCAGGGATTTCGTGTTCATAGATGATGTAGTACAGGCCACACTCCTGGGTATTACCAAGGGCGAGGCCAATGGGCAAGTGTTCAACGTGGGTACCGGTGTTGCCATCAATGTTATGACGGTAGCACAAACCTTGATCGATAAGTATGGCATAACCGTTCCTTTAAGTGTAACCGGTAATTACCGATTGGGCGATATCCGGCATAACTATGCTGATTTGAGCAAGATTAAAGAGACACTCGGTTTTGAACCCGCTGTTAGCTTTGACGAAGGAATTGGCAAGTTTACAAAATGGGTTAACGAGCAACATATTGGCTCCGATAAGTACGAGGAATCGTTATCAGAAATGCGAAAAAAGGGGCTTTTTAAATAAAGATGGCGGCGATAGCTTTAGTAACGGTATTATTTAACAGCGACAGTGTTCTGGAAGGATTTTTTAAAAGTCTTTCAATACAAACATTCACCGATTTCCATCTGTACCTGGTAGATAATACTCCGAATCCCCATACAGATGACCTTTTACTGCAACTTTCAAAAACATTTAATATAAATAACTATACCCATATAAAGAATGATAGCAATGTTGGTATAGCTAAAGGAAATAATCAGGGGGTGGAGCTTTCACTAAGAGAGAACTGCCTTTACACATTGTTATTAAACAATGACATAGAGTTTTATCAGGCCGACTTATTAAAAGACATGTATTTGCATGCATCCAAATACAATGAGGCATTGATCATCCCTAAAATATTATATTATGGCACAAACAAAATATGGATGGCGGGAGGTAGATTATTTAAATATTCAGGTAAGACTATTCATATAAGAGACCTTGAGGATGACGATCCAGGACATGATAAACCATCATACTTTGAATACGCACCTACGTGCTTTATGTTAATTGACAACCACCTATTCCGAAAGATCGGCATGATGGATGAGAATTACTTTGTCTATTATGACGATACTGATTTCATTTATCGTGCCGTAATAGCCGGATATAAAGTCTATTACATGCCCAATTTGCAGGTTATGCATAAAGTAAGCACCAGTACAGGTGGCGGAAGCTCTTTGTTCACTATTTATTATACGAACCGAAACCGCATATACTTTTTGCGCAAAAATTTTAAAGGGATTAAAAAACTTTTGCCGCTGGCTGTTACTCTGACAACACGCGTAGGTAAAAGCTTTCTTTATAACAGAAGACAAACGGAATCGATGTGGAAGGCTGTTGTTAGAGGATTTAAAATGAAAATTGATAGCAATGGTTAATAAGGCAGAAATTGGTGATAGCTTTGGCAACCGGGTTTTAACGGATCTTGCTAAAGTCAAATTCAAGGATTTCCTTGTGATCATATTTTTACTTTTTTTGCCTTTTTCGCAGGCCTTAACTATCAATGTGGTGTTTCCTCTTAAAATTTCAGAAATATTTTTGTTTCTCATTTTGTTTTATGAGATATCGGTACGTAATATATTGAAATGGCGGATGGGCGGCCCGGTAATGCTCATTTTAATCTTCCTGGTCGTTGTATTTATATCGGTCGTGTTTAATTTTTTTTATAGATATAGCTATGAGCTTCCTACCGAATACTCCCGCATAACTCCCCAAATTGATAGCTTGCTTAAGTTTATTTATGTTATAATCTCAGTTGTGACGTTGGTTATCACGCGTAATGCTTTAAGCGAAAATCCGCGGCTCATTAAATGGTTTTTTGTTGGAGCCGTTATTTCTTCTTGTTATGCATGGTACCTCTTTTTCTCCGGAATGTTACATCTGCCTGTGCTTTTGCTGCCAGGGATGGATAATCCTCCTCAAATAATGAATACCGGCATGGGTGATATAATAAGGTGCGGTACCTTCAAGGAGGGGAATTATATGGGGTTTTTTTTATTAATAGCGGCGTTTACTGCACTCTATTACAAAAGAAAGATCCTCGCAATTTTTTTCTTCCTGACTATTGTAACCACATTTTCTACCACGTCGATATTTTGCGCGATTGTATTTTATATTTTTTACCTATTTAAAAGATTCAAGAAATATAAAGTAAAAGTTATGGGCGCAATCTCTATTATTGCTGTCATTATATTGTTGCTCAACCAATTTAGCGAATCATTTAATACGATATTTTATAACAAGGTTTTCGGGGATAAAGATTCTGTTGAAAATGCGAATGACCTTTATTCAAAGGCTGATCGTTTAAATACTTCCTATGTAGGACTCCAGATTTTTGCGCATAACCCCGTGTTGGGAGTAGGCCTTGCAAATTATGGATTGCATTACAACCATTACAATGAACTGCCGCAGCTGGATGTAGTGGATCAGGCTAAAAGGATTCCCAATAACATATATGTCGAGATACTTTCAGAATGCGGCGGGATCGTTTTTCTTATTTTCTTGATTTTTCTTCATCAACTTTTTAGAATAGCGAAAAATAAGTCAAATGCCGTTCTGGCTTCCGGTTTAACTGCTTGTTGTGTTTATTTTTTAGCCTTTCCTACATTTACGATGTTGTTTATATGGTTCTTTCTTGGGGTGATATTAAGCTGATCGCGATTTGCAGTTTATATTATGTAATATTTTATTTCCTGTATGATTGTAATAAATGCAAGATTCTTAACTCAAAATATTACCGGTGTCCAACGGTTCGGGATAGAAATTTCAAGGGAATTGAAGAAGATACTGCCTGATGCCGTGTTTGTGGCCCCATTCAACATCATCCATAATGAGTATGCACGTGAGCTGGATATAGTAATCGTTGGCAAAAACCGGGGGGTGCTTTGGGAACAATTTGATCTGCCAAGATATTTGCGAAGTGTTGGCAATCCTTTATTGCTTAATTTATGCAATGCTGCTCCTATGACTTATACCAACCAGGTTGTTACTGTTCACGACGTAGCTTTCATGGTTAATCCTTCATGGTTCAGCAAAAAATTTGTCTGGTTTTATAAATTTTTGATTCCCTGGGTAGCGAGAAAAGCAAAACTTGTATTTACAGTAAGCAATTTTTCCAGGCAGGAGATTGTTAAATACTTTGGAATAGATGCTCAAAAAATCAAAGTGATTTATAATAGTGTTAATCATCTGCCGCAATTACCAAATAACTTTAATAAGTACGGACGTTATCTTTTAATCGTTTCATCAATTGATAAGCGTAAAAACATTGAAAGGCTAATAAGAGCCTTTTTTCTGGTTAAAGATGAAAACATTAAATTACTCGTGGCCGGCGATACCAGTTCAATATTTAATAACAACGAACTAAAGAAAAACTACACAAACGAAAAGATTCTGTTTTTAGGACGTGTAAGCGATGAGAGTCTTTGTAACCTGTATTCAAACGCAATATCATTTGTATATCCTAGTTTGTATGAAGGTTTTGGAATCCCGCCACTGGAAGCCATTTCATGTAATTGCCCCATTATCGTTTCCAATATCGAAAGTTTGAGGGAGGTATACGGCGATGCAGCTTTATTTGCTGATCCGTACAGTGAAGAGGATATTGCTCAGAAAATCACTTTGCTGATCAATGATCAATTATTAAGAAATGATTTGATTGAAAAAGGTAAAAAAATCGTTAATAAATATAGTTGGGAAAAGTCTGCCCGGTTAATAATAGACAGTATTAAATATTTAAATTAATCTTTTGAAAGTAGCCATAGTCCACGAGTGGTTAACCGTTATAGGCGGATCGGAAAATGTATTCAGGGAAATAGCAGGCATGTTTCCTAATGCGGATTTGTACACCTTAATTGCGAGACAAGAAACAATTAAGGAATTGGGGCTTGAAAACCGGAAGCTGACAACCTCTTTTCTTCAGGGGCTGCCCTTTTCCAAAAAGAAGTACCGCAATTTTTTACCCCTTTTTCCTTTAGCTGTCGAGCAGTTTGATCTTTCGGAATACGACCTGATCATTTCCTCTTCACATGCCGTGGCTAAAGGTGTTTTAACACATTCGGGCCAGATCCATGTTTGCTATTGCCACTCGCCAATGCGTTATGCGTGGGACTTGTATTACCAATATCTCACCGAGTCGGGGCTTAACAGCGGACTTAAGGGATTTTTTGCCAAATTGGTTTTGCACCGCATAAGGCAATGGGATATGGCAAGCGTTAACCGCGTAGATTACTTTATCGCTAACTCAAACTATATAGGTAAAAGAATTAAGAAAGTATATAACCGGGACAGTGTAACGATCTATCCGAACGTTGCCACAGAAAGTTTTGAAGTGTCTTTTGAAAGAGGTGACTTTTATGTAACCTGTTCGCGATTGGTGCCTTATAAAAAAATCGATTTGGTGGTAAAAGCTTTTAACCAAATGCCCGATAAAAAACTGTATGTGATTGGCGACGGGCCGGATTTTAAAAAGGTGAAAGATATTGCGGCCGAAAATGTGATTATGCTCGGCTATCAGCCATTTAACGAATTGAAGAAATATCTTTCCCGGGCCCGTGCGTTTGTGTTTGCCGCCGAAGAGGATTTTGGCATTCTGCCAGTGGAAGCCCAGGCCTGTGGTACCCCAATTATAGCATATAAAAAAGGAGGACTGACAGAGACCGTTATAGAGAACCAGACCGGCGTTTTCTTTTTAAAGCAGGATGTTGAATCAATTGTTTCTGCTGTCGGGTATTTCGAACAAAATCAGGATAAATTCCAGCCGATTGCAATATCGTCGCATGCAAACCGTTTTTCAACCGAGAGATTTCGATCCGAATTGTCGGCCTATTTAAACCGGCTTATAACTGAACACAACGGTCATTAAAAAACTGGGCGAAGGTTTAACAAATGAGATGATAGCCCGAATTTATCCATGAAATTTGCAAACCACCTAAAAAATTAGTAACCTTGCCCCATCGGACGATTGATGTAGTATTGGTAACCGAATAAGAATAACAAAAACGAAGCCTTACTTACTATATGAATACCTTATCACCACGCCGGCCACAGGTCAGCGATTCAGCAAAATCAACAATTCATCTTCATGTATGCCCCTGCCTCGTTATTGCGAAAATGACGCTTGCGGATTGTCCGTTACAGAAAGTAATACATTGAAAAGAATGGATACGTTTAATTTGAAGCAATTGTGAAAATGCCCGGATGTTGGATAGCGACGGCCGGATTATAAATTAACTAATATCGTATAAAAACGCCTTGTCAAAATAAATTATATGCCTTATCAGAATGCATTTCATAAACACAGCAACCCTTTATTTTTCCTTGTAAAAGGCGGTGCCAGGGATCGTCAAAACGAATTGGTTCGTGATGATCATGCCTTGCTTTTAGGGCTATGGCCAAATATTCAGGTTGTTGTTAAAATATTAAAGTTCACCATGGGTAAAATTTTTTATTCTAAAAGTTAAAACATTTTCGTTTAGTTTTAAATTTATCTATCTAAGAGTATGTCCATTTTGTACTTCAATCGGTTAAAGAAATTTTGTTTTCTTTTTGATATGGTTCTGTTGAATATTGCGCTTTTAATAGCGCACTATTTTATTTTCGGAACCGAGCAGCCAAATGATTCGTCAAGGCTTTTCATTTTGGTTGCCAACATCTCGTGGATATTTGTCGCATCCCTAAATAACAATTATAAGGTTTTTCAGCCCCTGAATGTCAATGAGGTAGTCGATAAACTGGTTACAACATTTATCTACCAGGCGCTTGTTCTTTTCGGCGTCATATACCTTTTCAAGATCCTCAATGTTTCCAGGGGATTTGTCGTGATCACATTCTGCTTTTTCTCTTTAGCGGTAATACTACATAGAATATTGATGGCTTATTTCGTGCGAAATTCTAAAACCCGCGCTTACCTGGAAAAAAGGGTCGTCGTATGGGGAAGCAGCAAAATAGCGGAAGGCTTATTGCGGTTTTTTGATGATTATCCTGAATTGGGTTATAAAGACTACCAATTTATCGACGGCAGCGAGCAAACTTGTTTTCATGAGATCATAGACACAAGCGAAAACAAGCCCGACGAGATATTTGTGTGCTTCAAAGAAATGAGTATCCAGGCGCTGGACGAGATCATTCTTTTTTGCAAGGCATCCAATATCAACCTTCATGTTGTGTTTGATAATATAACCCGGAAAAGCGCAAAAAGGAATAACTATAATTCTTTACCAATCCTTCACTTAAATAACGACAGTGCGGTAAGCCCGAAAATTAAAGTGCTTAAGCGGGTATTCGATATTGTGTTCTCTTTGAGTATTATGATATTAGGGGCTCCCGCGTTTTGCCTGGTCTACCTTATCACAAAGATCAGTACGCCCGGCGGAGCGTTCTATAAGCAGGAGAGGATAGGCAAAGACGAAAAGCCGTTCTATATCTACAAATTCAGAAGCATGTATATAGATGCCGAAAAATTCGGCCCCCAGCTTTCTAAAGACAATGATCCGCGTATTACAAAATGGGGTAGAATAATGCGAAAGACACGGCTGGATGAACTTCCCCAGTTTTGGAATGTTTTAAAGGGCGACATGTCGGTGGTTGGCTACCGGCCGGAAAGAAAACATTATATCGATCAGATTTCGGCCTTTGTTCCGGAATATAAAGATATGCTTAATCACAAGCCTGGAATTACATCGTTGGGGCAGGTGCATTATGGGTATGCACAAAACGTAGAGCAAATGTGCGAACGTTTAAAATACGATTTGCTCTATGCCAGGAACATTGCCTTAGACGTGGATCTGGGCATAATCTTCAAAACCGTGAAGGTTATGGTTCAGGCTGGCGGCAAATAATCCTATAAAAATTTTTGTACGAAGCCTGGACAACGAAATAAATCTCTGGTTCCTTTTTTGTTAAAAAAGCCGGTCTAACCCGGCAATAGCTTTTTCCGCAAGCGGTTGTCCCGCAAGCGGCCCGGGTAAAATTTTGATGACATAGCAACCGATCATGTCTATACTATCGTAGCTTTGATAGTAATAACTTCATTAGCAATCAAAACCAATAGCCATGTTCAGGAAATTCTGTTGCTCAGCGTTTTTAATTTTCAGCTTTTCATTCTTAGCTACCCCGTCGGGCTTTGCCCAATCCAAGATGTTGTCAAAGGGAGATGCGGCGCCTGTATTCACCGCCCAGGCCAGCCTCGCCGGCAACGCATTTAATTTTTCATTAAAACAAGCCCTTGCCAAGGGGCCTGTTGTAGTCTATTTTTATCCTTCTGCCTATACCGGCGGCTGTGATGCGGAAGCACACAGTTTCGCTGAAATGAAGGATAAATTTGCAGCGGCGGGAGCGACGATTATCGGCGTATCTGCCGACGATATTCAGCGGCTGAATGCATTTTCTTCCGATCCGAGTTATTGCGCAGGCAAATTCCCCGTCGCATCGGACCCCGGAGGTAAGATTGCAGAAACATACGGCCTGAACATGTCAGCTCCGCATCTTGGAGCCAAGGACGTACGCGGCATTGAGCTTACGCACGGCTTCATCCCCCGCACTACTTTCGTCATCGGTAAAGACGGTAAAATTATAGCGGTCTTTTCATCACAAACGGATCATATATCACCGACCGAGCATGTTGAAAAAGCGCTCGCGATTGTAAAAGAACTATAATTCCCGGGACTGACTTGTCCATTTTTGTCGACTAAAAAAATCAAAAGTCTTGAGGTTTCAACTCAAGACTTTTTTGTTTGGGTTTGATGCCTTTTGCGTTGTAGTTCAACCCATTTGCGCGTGCACGACCGAAAGCCCAACGCCCTGGCGCCTATTTTTAATTGCGATTTGCATTTTCAAAAATTTCAAAATACCTTTAATTTCAACCAACTAACCTGGATTAATTGAAAAAACTATTTGCTGTCCTGATGGTAAGCGCCATCCTGTTCAATTCAGGCGGGTACGATTTGTTTTTTCAATACCTTATGTATCGTTCAAATAGTAACATATTTGATAAGATCAATCATAGCCGTTACCGTACTTCCGACGTTGTTGAGATAAAGGTTCCCGTAGATTTTCCGGCACAGGCGCCGCAGGAATACACCGGGGAGTATATCCCGATAGGGGGGCAGATCCAGATCAAAAATAACAAATATGACTACGCCGAAATTAAAATCACCCGCGATACCGTATACCTTCGTGTTGTGCCGAATCCCGAGCTGACCAGGCTGGTTAAAGTCAATTTATTATATGGCAGGGTAGTCAATGACCTGCCAACCTCTAACAACAAGCATTCCAATAACTCCCTGATAAAAAAGAGCTTAAGCGAAAGCGTTCTGCTTACCTTTAACCGTAGCGATTCGTGGGGAATAAAGGTCAGGAAGCTAAGCCATCGTTTTTCGTCATGCGACATTCTTAATCCATCCCTCGAAGTTGGCACACAGCCACCCGAAGCTTAATAGCTATTTCCTGTATTTGTCTGACATTTTGCTTTAGCAGTGATCGCTGGTTAGGCGTTTTCGCGTGCATCGGGTTTATATCCGTTGCGCAAAGTAACCTGTACTTTAAATATAGGATTCTTCATCGGTACGATCAGGTACCGCCAATGCAATACCGGACGGCAGGCAAACGCCTGGACGGCCCATTATCAATTCTAAACATTCAGAAATGCCACATATCAACGTAAATGAAGATTTACCGGGAATCAGGTCATTGATGGCCTTTAGCCCGGAAACGGCCGCGCCGATGGGCGAATTGGCAAACCTCCTGCTGCGAACCAACGAAGGTCTGACTATGGCCGAGCGGGAACTTATCGCAACTTATGTCTCGTACCTTAACGACTGTTTCTACTGCCAGCACTCGCATGGCGCTATTGTTAGCTGCTACCTGAATGACCATAATGAGTTAGTAGACCAGGTGATCCGGGACCTGGACCACGCCCCGGTTTCAGACAAGCTGCGGGCTTTGCTGCATATTGCCGGAAGCGCTCAAAAAGGTGGAAAGTATGTAACAGACGAGCAGGTAAAGACCGCGAAACAGCTGGGCGCAACAGATAAGGATATTCACGATACTGTTTTGATCACGGCAGCCTTTTGCATGTTCAACCGGTATGTGGATGGGCTGGCGTCCAAAACCCCGGCCGATTTGTCGTCTTATCCGCTAAGGGCCCGCCAGATAGCCGAAAAAGGTTACGGCAATCATATTTTCATAAACAAGCAGCCTGTTGCGGACGAGCAGTAAGGCTAAAGATTAAACGATTATCATAAACCATTTCAACCAAGACCATGAAACATAAATTACGCTATATAATAACGTGGTTGTTCATAACCATTCTCCCGCTTTCATTACTGGGGCAACAAAGCAAGACTGTGACAGGTACTGTTACCGCCAATAACACTCCGGTTCCGGGCGTAACCGTCACAGTAAAAAACACCACGCAGGCTACCACCACCGACGTAAACGGGTGGTTCTCGATCAGGGTAAGTGAAAACGCCGTACTGATCATCAGCTCAGTGGGCTATAAAACGCAAACCATAAATGTGTCGGGCCAATCCAGCCTGAAGGTCAAGCTGGAAGAAGACGTCTCAAAGCTCGACGAAGTAGTAGTAACCGGCCTTGCCACATCGGTTAAAAGAAAAAACCTGGCAAATGCCGTCGGCGAAATAAGCGCCAGGGAATTGAACGGCGTGGCCCCGGCCCAAACCTTCGACGACGCGCTTGAAGGCAAAATAACCGGCGCGGATATCAACCAAAACTCGGGCGCCCCGGGCGGCGGCGTTTCCATAAAGCTGCGCGGTGTAACTTCGGTTTACGGCAATACACAGCCTTTATTTGTAATCGACGGCGTTTACCTCGACAATTCGGCAACATCGGGCGGTCTAAACGCGGTTACATTGGCGGCGAGCGGCGGCCCTACATCTACCCAGGATAACCCATCAAGCCGTATCGCCGATATTCGCCCCGAGGATATTGAAAACATCGAAATATTGAAAGGCGCTTCTGCAGCGGCTATCTACGGTTCAAAGGCAGCCGGCGGCGTTGTCATCATCACTACAAAAAAAGGTAAGCAGGGAAAAACCAGCGTAACTGTTTCGCAGGATCTCGGCTTTTCGAGCCCTATCAAATTGTTGGGCGTAAGGCAATTTACAGCTCAAACCGCTGCCACGCTTCCGGGCGATTCCGCAACATTGGTTAATATGTTTAACCAGGCTCAAAGCGCCGGTCATATTTACGACTATGAAAAGGAGGTTTACGATCATAAGCCGCTAACATCCAACACGCACGTTAGCATGACCGGCGGAACGGATAAGACCGGCTTTTACTTTTCAGTTGGCCGCGAAGATGATGGCGGTATAGTTGACCGTACGGGATATAACAATACCAGCGTCAGGCTCAACCTGGATCATAAAATAACCGACGATATTAAGTTTGGGGTAACCTCCAATTATATCAATTCATCGGCCGACCGCGGAATCTTCGGCAACGACAACTCCGGTACAAGCATAGGCATAGCGTTGTCGTCGACACCTGATTTTGCACAGTTGCACCGCGATGCAGCAGGGAATTATCCCAACAATCCGTTTGCGGCTTCGAACCCATTGCAAACCATTGCGCTAATGACGAATAATGAAGCGGTGAACCGCTTTATAATGGGCGCAAACCTGGATATTACCTTGCAGAAGAGCGATAAAAGCAATACCAAATTTATCGGCCGGGGCGGATTTGACTTTTATAACCTGGAAACGAATGTGCTTATGCCCGGTGTTCTGCAATTTGAAGCCGTTAATAAAGGGCAATCGATACAGGGCTTTACCAAAAACCTGAACACAAACTATATTTTTTCACTGGTTAACACCTGGGCCGCATCGGGTAACTTCTCTTTGACCTCTTCGGCGGGCGTTACACAGGAAACAGGTAATTATAACAACCTGCTCGACGTTGCGAGCCAGGTTATTTCCGGGCAATCGGATGTTAACCAGGCGGGGGCTTTAAGTGGTACACAAACTCGTACGCAATATCTCAACAGCGGAATATTTTTACAGGAAGAAGCGACCCTTGTCAATTCAGTTACGTTGACAGGCGGTTTACGGTTTGACCGGTCGAGCAACAACGGCGATGTTTCCAAATACTACCTGTATCCGAAAGCCGGTATTTCATGGAACCTCACCGACATGGGCCTGATTAAACCGGGGCTTTTTGAAAGCGTAAAATTGCGCGCAGCTTACGGGCAGGCTAACAACGTTCCGGCCTATGGAAGCAAGTTTACCGCGTTCGGTGTAGCAAACATCCAGGGTAACCCGGGTTTGCTGGTTAATTCGGTTGAAGGCGAGTCGGACATCAAGCCTGAAAGACAAACCGAATTCGAAACCGGTATCGACTTTAGCCTGTTACACGGCAGACTGGGCTTTGAACTGACTTATTACGCCAAAGACATCTATGATTTTCTTTTGTTAACTACCCCACCACCATCTTCAGGTTTCGCGCAGCAATGGACCAACGCGGGCGATTTAACCAATCATGGCGTCGAGTTGGGCATGAATGCCAGGCCAGTTGAGGCGAACAATATCGTGTGGAACACCTCGGTTAATTTCTGGCTCAACCGTTCGGATGTAACCAAATTGAACGTGCCTCCTTTCCAGTTGGGTTCGTTAGGCGGCGTGTTGCTCGGAACCTACCAGATAGAACAGGGTAAATCGGCGACACAGATCGTCGGGCTTAACGGGCATGGCGTAGGCGTTTTGGGTAATGCCGAACCAAGGTTCCAGATGAGCACCTACAACGAAATTACCTTCTTTAAAAAGTGGAGCCTGCGCTTCCTAATACATTGGAAATACGGCGGTCAGAATGTTGACGTGACCTACCTTGAAAATGTGTTCGGCCAGAACAGCGCTGACTTTGATAAGCCGACAAAATCGGGCATGCCGCTGGGTGTAACCGAATTGATGCAGGTTGGAACAAATGCGCAGCAGACGGTCGAGAATTCATCCTATCTGCGTTTCAGGGAGATTGGATTATATTATACGATCAGCAAGATGCCTGTTTCCTTTATTAAATCGGCGAATGTTGGCGTATCGCTTCTTAATTACTTCACCATCACGAAGTACAGAGGCTATGATCCTGAAGTTTCCAATTTTGGCACAGGTTTCTCGCAGGGTATCGATGTAGACCCGTATCCGTCGAGCAAGCAAGCGGCCCTTCATGTTTCACTTAATTTCTAATCCCTTAACACGATAACCATGAAACGAAATATTAAAACATACTTAGCTTTCTTTTCCCTCTCGCTCCTGTTATTTGCCGGGTGTAAAAAGGATTACGGCGACCTGAACGGAGAGACTATAGAGGACCTGACCAAAAACGCGACCGAGGCCCAGCTGAATAACCTGGTGAGCGGTACGGAGTCGGGTATGCGCAATGCGCTTAGTTTCTATTTGGATGACGTTAGCATCATCGGACGCGAAACTTATCGTTTCTCCAACTCCGAGCCCCGCTATGTTATCGACCTGCTGGGCGCCAACGGGTCGGCGCTGAATGGCAGTAACTTTTACATCACCTTGCCCTGGGCAGCCAGGTACAGCGTGGTGAAGAACTGTAATATATTGATACAGGCCGCCACCAATTCAACGCTGATATCCAGTGCGCAAAAAGAAGGTTATATCGGCTTTGCCAGAACCATCAAAGCGTACCAGCTTCTGATGAACCTTAATTTGACTTACAATAACGGTATCAGGGTTAACGTAGCCGATCCGCTTCACCTGGGTCCGTTCGTCGACTACAACAATAGCTTGGCTGCTATCAGTTCGCTGCTTGATTCGGCTAAAACTGACCTCAGCAGTGCACAGGTATCGTTCCAGCTGGCGGGTTTCACCGGGTTTAACGACGCGGCAGGTTTAACCCGATTTAACCGTGCGCTGGCCGCGAGGGTTGACGTTTATCAGCAAAAATGGCAGACAGCACTCGACGACCTGAACACCTCGTTCTTTAACCTTAACGGGAGCTTTAATACCGGCGTTTACCATGTTTTCGGTACCGGTTCGGGCGACCAGTTGAACCCGGTGTTTATCCCGCAGAATCAGGCCGGCGAAGTAAGGGTGGCACATCCATCTTATGTTGCCGACATAGCGCCTGGCGACGACCGGATCAATAAAGTATCCCAACGCGCTGTTCCTGCGTCATTGAGCGGCCTTAGCAGCAACTATGACGTATGGCTCTATACCTCCAGCACCGCTCCTATAGGGATCATCCGGAACGAAGAACTGATTCTTATCTATGCCGAAGCGAATATCCAGCTCGGTAATCTGGCTGAAGCGGTAAAAGCGATCAATATCATCCGTACCGGCCATGGGCTGGCCGACTATGCCGGCGCCGTAAATCATGATGCGCTGATCACCGAGATGCTCAATCAACGACGTTACTCGTTGTTTTTCGAAGGTCACCGCTGGATCGATCTGCGCAGGTATAATTTGCTTAATACGCTGCCAACGGACCGGCCCGGCGACCAGGTATGGAACGAATTCCCGCTTCCGGTAACCGAATAAATTACAGCTATGAGACTGATCAGGAAACTTTTCATCCTATATATTACAACGTTTGGCCTTCTGCACGCGCAGGGCCAAACGTTTACGGCAAGCTTTACGCGCACAGCGTCGGGCGACAGCTTTTCGGGCAAAGTGTTTTTATATCTTTCAAAGGATTCGAAATCGCCTAAGGACAACATGCCGGGAGTATTTAGCTTCCCATGTTTTTCCATTGATGTAAAAAATGTGAAACCCGGGCAAAAAGTTACGTTCAATGACGCCGCGGTATTTTACCCGACGGCGCTGTCTGACATTGAAAGAGGAAGCTATTATGCCCAGGTAGTTTGGGATCGTAATGAAGGCGGCCGCTCCATCGCCGAAAGTCCGGGTAACATGTACAACAAGGCAGCTATTGTTACCATAACCAAAGACAGGAAGCAATCCTTTGATATTATGTGCAGCGATGTTATCAAAGAACCGTCATTCAGCGAGACAGAATATGTAAAAGAATTGAAAGTACCTTCCGCTTTACTTACTGCTTTTTACAAAAGACCAACTACAGTAAATGCGGCTGTAATACTGCCTAAGGAATATTTCAGCCAGCCCAACCGCAGGTTTCCTGTACTGTATTGGATTTCGGGCTATGGCGGCGACTATCATAGTTACTCGGGCCGGAATATAACCAGCGATCCGATAGACACCACGGCCTGTATCCGTGTTTTTCTCGACGGGAATTGCCCGGGCGGGCACTGTGTTTATGCCAACAGCGACAATAACGGCCCCTGGGGCGATGCGCTGACGCAAGAGCTTATTCCTATGGTCGATAAGAACTATCGCACTAACGCCGGCCGACTATTAAACGGCCATAGCAGCGGCGGCTGGACAGTTTTATGGCTGCAAACTCATTATCCAAAAATTTTTACGGCTTGCTGGTCGAGCTCTCCCGACCCGGTCGATTTCAGGAGTTTTCAGCAGATCGATCTGTATAGTGAAAGGAATATGTACTATGCAAAAGATAGCACAATGCATTTGGCTGCAACTATTGCCGGCCGCTATCCCTGGATAACGATGAAAAAGATGTGCTCCATGGAACACGTTTTATATCGCGGCGAGCAAATGCATTCATTCAACTTTGTATTCAGTACCAGGAATCCGGATGGCACACCCCGCAGCTTGTGGAATGATGCGACCGGGGATATTGACCCGGTGACGTTTGATCATTGGAAAAACTACGATATTTCGCTTTACCTGCGCAGCAACTGGCAGCAGATAAGGCCCGATTTGCAGGGCAAAATAAGGGTATCGGTAGGTAATCAGGATAATTTTCTGCTTAACTATGCGGTACGCCTGCTGGATGATGAAATGAAAAAAGTAAACGCCGGGTTCCTGTTTGCGTATTATCCGGGCGACCATTTTACCGTGTATACACCTGAATACAGGGCGGCCGGATATCGCTTCCTGGAACAGAAATACAATGAGTTAGGAATTAAAAATTGAAGCTTGTTTAATCAACGACTATGCCACATATTGATTTGGAATCGCACCTGCCTGGTATTACAGGTCTGCTGGAATACAGGAAGGATACCGGTCAGCCCATCCGGGAACTGACACAAATATTAATGCGCGGGCCATCGGCGCTGACAGAAGGCGAGCGGGAACTGATCGCTACTATCGTATCGCACGGTAACCAATGCCGGTTTTGTACCACGGCGCATACTGCCGCGGCCGACCTGCTTTTAGGCGAAAAGACAACAACGCAGGCTATAAAGGACGATATTGAGTCGGCCCCGGTGAGCGGCAAAATGAAAGCCTTGCTCGCCATTGCAAAAGCAACCGGTAAAAATGGCAAACTGGTGACCCCTGAAATGGTGGAACGCGCGAAAGCGGAAGGTGCGACGGACGGAGAATTACACGATACCGTACTGATAGCGGCCTTGTTCAGCTTATATAACCGTTACGTGGATGGCATGGCTACCGCGATGCCCGACAATGAAGCTTATTTCGAAACCCTGGCCGACAGGATAGTTCATCACGGTTATACCCGTTTGCCGCAGGGTTATGATCATTTAAAGAAATAAAACTATGGAAACGATTTTGATTGATGATGCCATCGTTAAGAAAACAACGTCAGTGCAACTGGCCATGCTTTTCATAGTCTGCTTTGCAGGGAATATGTTTGCGGGAGTGGTATCAACGCTCATGTCGGTTTATTTGCCGGTAGTAGTAAGGGAACTGCGGGGCAGCCAGACCGCAAGCCAGTTTGATACCATGAGCGCCTACATTAATTCTATCTTCATTTTTGGCTGGGCAGCGGGTGGTTTCCTTTGGGGCGTTATCGGCGATAAAGCGGGACGTAAGATATCGCTGCTGTTATCGATAGCCTGCTTCGGCATTTTTACGCTGTTGATCAGCCAGGCCAGCCAATGGTGGCAAATCGTTGCCTGCCGGTTTTTAAGCGGGGTTGGAACAGGCGGCCTGCTGGTGATCTCGTTTACGCTGATTTCGGAGGTGTGGCCGGAAAAAACACGAGCCGTGTATACAGGAATATTGTCGATCTCCATCCCCGTAGGTATCTTTTCCGCGGGCGCCATCAATTACGTAGTTACATCATGGCGGCAGGGCTTTATGGTGGGCCTCATCCCGGTCGCGGTAGCCATAGTTGGTTATTGGATGATCAGTGAATCGGGCCTGTGGCTGAAAGACCATGAAGAGCATGTGAACGCGAACAGCCGCGATGCCGGGTTATTCCATAGCTCGAATGTCAAAACATTGCTTATTGGTTCCATAGTATTCGGCACTATGCTTATCGGCCTTTGGGCAATTTTCCTATGGCTGCCTACCTGGATACAAAGTTTGCTGACCACCGACGCCAATAAACAACGCGGCATAAGTATGATGTTTATGGGCATGGGCGGCTTAACCGGCGGCTTTATTTCAGGCTGGGTTGTAAACCTGCTGGGCTTGCGGAAATCGCTGATCCTGTCATTCGTGGTTTGTTCGGCCGTCTCGTTTGTCCTGTTCAAAACAAACACGGTATTTTCACCCATAATTTATGCCGAGATCGCGGTTCTGGCGTTGTTCTTCGGCATTAGCCAGGGCGTGCTTTCCTTGTACATTCCATTGCTGTTCCCAACTTCCATCCGTGCGTCTGCCACCGGATTTTGCTTTAACATCGGCCGGTTATTTACCGGCGCGGCCGTTTTAGGCGTCGGCGTATTGGAAACCACGCTTGGCGGTTACAGCAATGCGTTATTTATCTTTTCGCTGGTTTTTGTTATCGGTTTGATCGCTATGCTGGTGATCAAAGACATACAAGCCGGCACACAATCCATTAAACGTTAATTATGGCACATATTGAATTAAATAACGATCTGCCGGGTATCAGGGGCCTGATGGCTTACCGGCCCGAAACCGAAGCCCCGCTGAATTTGTTAGCCGAAACTTTGCTCCACGACGATAACAACACATTAAGCCGTGGCGAGCGGGAACTGATCGGTGCTTATGTATCCTATTTGAATGATTGCTTCTTCTGCCAGAACGTGCACGGCGCTATGGCCGGGCATTACCTGCGATGCAGCATCGACCAGATCGACCGTATCAAACAGGATTTCGAAACAGCCGCGATTGATGGAAAAATGAAAGCACTGCTAAGCATCGCCGCAGGTGTGCAAAAGGACGGAAAAAGTGTAACCACAGAACAAATTGAAGAGGCGCGCAGAAACGGCGCGACGGACGTTGAAATACACGACACCGTTTTGATCGCCGCGGCGTTTTGCATGTTTAACCGTTATGTCGACGGACTTGCAACCTGGGCGCCTGCTGACCGGCAGGTCTACGTAAACCGTGCAGCCCAGGGAGCATTAAATGGTTATCAGTCCAGCGTTTATAAATAATAAAACTGGTTGGATTAACAGGTTTCATGATGGAACCATTCACTTATTCAACTTAACCCAACTTAACCCAACTTAACCCAACTTAACCCAACTGAATCAACCTAGTCAACTCAATCAATTCAATCATGCCACACATCGATTTGCCACAGCAATATCCCGGTATAAGGAGTCTGTTTGTTTACCGGCCCGAAACAGCGGCGCCACTGTGCAATCTTGCGCAGGTTTTGCTGCACGATCCGCACCCGACACTCAGCGCCGGTGAGCGCGAACTGATCGCCTCATACGTGTCCAATTTAAATACCTGTAAATTCTGCACGGCCTCACATAGTGCTATCGCCAAACATCAGCTCGGCAGCAACCTTGCCCTGGTGAAGCAGGTGCTGGCCGACCCGGAAGGCGCTTCGATCAGTAATAAACTGAGGGCGCTCCTGAAGATCGCGGCTAAAGTGCAATCGGGCGGAAAAAATGTTTTACCCGGAGATATTACTGCCGCGCGTAACGAAGGCGCCACCGACCTGGAGATACACGATACGGTATTGATTGCTGCCGCATTTTGCATGTATAACCGTTATGTGGATGGGCTTGCCACCTGGCAGCCCGATAACGAAGCGTTTTATGATAAGATGGGCGAACAGCGCGCCCGGGAAGGTTATAAGCCCTCGTCGATCAATTTCACTTTAACGGAAGAACTGCAAAAGCCTTAGCCATCAGTTCGGGCTTGTAGTTTTTTTTAAAGCTGCGGATGCAAACAATTAAACTGTTTTTTTGTTTGCTTCGTAACAAGCAGCTATTGTTGCTGTGCAACCTGTTACCCTGGAAAAACTAAATGCCAGTAATCTTTATATCCCGGCTGCGGAAATGGCCCCTGCTTTCATCCGGTGATATAAAGGACCATTATTTGTATATGTTATGAAACTGGCGACCCAAATATCGCTCGGATTTTTTATTGCGATCTCGATCGACCTGGTCGATTCCTACGTCAATTATTCTCTCACGCGGAAGGTGAACACGAATACGGACTTCCTGACAAATTCCGAAGCGGTTATCCGTACATCCAGTGTTCTGAACCGGAGCATTATTGATATGCAGAATGCCTTGCGGGGATTTATGCTGACAGGCGACCAGAAATTTCTTATTCGGTACGACAATGGGTCGACAACTATCCCGTCGCTAATGAAACAGGAAAGAGCACTGATCGGTTCTTCGCCCTCGCAGCTTAGCCAGCTTGATTCTATAAATACTATTCATAACGAGTGGCTTATTTACGCCGATAAAATAATCAGTGAGAAACGGAAGGCGATAGTAAACCCCGCCTTAAACCAGCGATTTGAAGAATTATACCAGGCGCAATTCAAATTAAACAATGTAAAAAATTATAACGCAAGGATCACGGCTATTTTCGATCTCTTTGATCAGCACGAATATAATATCCGCGAAAAAAGGCGTGAGGCGTTAGCAGCCTCGATTAAGGAAACGGACAACTATTCGATATTTTTTAGTTTCCTGCTCATTATAGTTGGGGCGGGCCTGGCATTTTACCTGGTCAGAAGAATTTCTATACGTATAGATTCCATGGTAAAATTGGCCGAAAATATATCCCTGGGAGACTTTACCACGGTGAACGATGACAAAAGGGACGAACTGACGAGCCTGTCGCAATCGTTGAATTTGATGTCGCAAAAGCTTAGCCGTAACATCCAGGAGCTTGAAAGCAAGAATGACGAACTGAACCAGTTTGCCTACGTAGTTTCTCATGACCTGAAGGCGCCCATAAGGGGTATATCGAATGTCGTACAATGGATACAGGAAGACCTAACGGACGAGCTGTCGCCGGGCATGAAAAAATACCTCGATATTATTCCGGACCGGCTTAAGCGCATGGCCGACCTGGTGGATGGACTGCTGGAATATGCGCGTATAGGGCGCGGAGAATATCCGAAGGAAGAAGTGGATGTAGCTGTTCTGATAACAGAGCTTGCTGAGCTGATCGTGCCAAATGAATACAAATTGACGGTGAAAAATTTGCCGGTGTTGCATACAGAGAAAATATTGCTTGCGCAGGTATTTGGAAATTTACTGAGCAATGCGGTGAAATACACTTCAGCTTCAGACGCGCATATTGAAGTAAGTTGCGTCGAGCATAGAAACTTTTACGAATTTGCCGTTTCAGACAATGGTATTGGCATCGAAAAGGAATACCATGAGAAAATTTTTGAAATGTTCCAGACTTTACGTGAAAAGCACGACGAGGAAAGCACGGGCATCGGTCTTGCGATCGTGAAAAAGATCGTTGAAAAAAATGAAGGCGCTATAAGTGTCGTTTCTTCGGCGAACAGCGGCGCAAAATTTGTGTTTACGTGGCCCAAAAATGAAAAATGAAAAAGACTATTTTACTGGTAGAAGACGACGAACTTGATATTATAAGTGTGCAGCGCGCGCTGAAAAAGATAGGTGTCGACCACGAATTGATCACTGCGTACAACGGGGTCGAGGCGCTGGAAAAACTACGGGGGAGCAACCATCATCTGCCAATGAATCCCTTGCCGGATGTAATATTATTGGACATCAATATGCCGAAAATGAATGGCTTCCAGTTTCTGTCGATCTTAAGAGAAGATCCGGCGCTGAAACATCTCAAAGTTATTGTTATGACAACCTCTGCGGAAGAGCACGACAGAACGGTAACCGAAAAACTGGGTGTTTCGGGCTACCTCATCAAGCCGCTGAACTTTACTAATAACGACAAGCGACCTGACTCCATGGACGGTTTCGTTCAATTTCATCTCCGGCATATTTTGGCGAATCTCGATTAAGAACCGTTTCGTTTTAGATGATCTGACGGGTAATCTTGACCAGGATCAATAAAGGTATTGAGCGAAATCACGCTTAAAAAAAAGCATAAGGCGAAATTTGTGAGGGGAGAATCAGCTTTAATCCTCAAATAATTGGGAATAACGAAGCCTCGCCCATTATAGTTACCCTAATGCGGCTTTTTTCGATTTCAGCTTTCTTTCTTATTCTTCTCTTTAAAGTTCATGGCCAAACCATCGAAATTCATGGGAAAGTCACTGATGGACAGGGAAGGCCGCTGCCTTTCGTGTCGGCCTGGATAGACCAATTGCACCGGGAAACCGTGACAAATGACTCCGGGCTTTATCGTTTAAATTTAAAACCCGGGAACTATACGATAGACTTTCGCTCGCCGGGCTATACGCCCGTAACGAAAATTGTCAGCGACGGCGGCCTGCAAGTTCAGCTTGATGTGCAGTTATCGCAAATCCATAGGCCGGATCGATCGGGCAAAAGCGCCGACTCCATCATCCGGCTGACAATTGCCAGGCACAATGCGCCGGGGTCTTATCCCATTTATTCAGGAAAGCTTTATACCAAACAATCGCAAAGCATAGAAGAGGCGCCGGATAATTTTCTGAGAACTGTATTGGCGGACGCCATGGATATGGATCCTGGTAATAAAGGTATAGTCAACCTTTCGGAAACCCTTGCCGACTTCCAAATGCGTCCAAAGGGCCGCATCAGCCAGGAAGTAACAGCAGCAATTATAAAACAAGGCAGCAAGAAGGTCTTTAATTTCAACAAAATACCGGATTTGAACATCGATTTTTATCAAAACTCGGTCCACCTAGCTGGCCTGAGTGAATCAGCTTTCATTTCCCCGCTGGCCAATAATGCGCTAAACTACTATCATTATCAATTTATAGGGCAGTTTACTGACGGGCAAACGCTGATCGACGAAATAATTGTTGAACCGAATAGCCCGGATAAACACCTGTTTAGCGGTACCGTTTATGTGATCGATAAGGAATGGCAACTATATGGAGTCGAACTTCATTTGTCACGGACAGCGAATATGGATTTCGTTGATTCGGTAAGCATAAGCCAGCAATTTGCACAATTTAATAACCAGGTTTGGCTACTCCAGGCTTGCCAGCTTAAATATTATGGAGCTTTTGCGGGTTATAAATATTCAGGGGTGTTTCTGCAGATTTACCAGGATATACGCGCCCATTCATTTACAGGAATTATCTACCGTAACCGTTATCGCAGCTCTGTGAGTGACTATAAGAAAGATGAGAATTTCTGGGAACAGAACCGGCCGCAATATCTCACGCCGGGGGAGCGAAATTTCTATCTTTCGGTCAAAACACCTCCAAAAAGCAAAATAAGGAGAGCCTTGTCGCGCCGGGACAGAGGCAACCAGTTCCTTTGGCTGCCCTACCTTTTTTGGGGCTACGCGCACCATAACTACGATAACAATTCATCTTTTGCCATACAGCCCCTTTACAATAGCATTTTTTATAATACCGTTGAGGGCTGGGGCATTGATCTGAATGTTAGATACACCAGGGTATACGACAGGCTGCAAAGTTTTGCCATTACGCCGGATATTCGTTACGGATTTTCGGATAAGGTATTGAATGCCAACGTGCTGGTCAATTACGTGTACAACTCGTTTCGGCACGCGTATGTGTTTGCGCGGGCGGGAACGGATTTCCTTGACCTGAACAGTACAGGTACCATCAGCCCTTTTTTAAACTCCCTGACGACATTGTACCTGGGGAGTAATTATATCAAACTCTATCAGTCGCGATTTTTTACAGCGGGAACGGGCGGTGAGGTGATAGGCGGTATATTATTGACCGGGCAGGTGGAATATGCCGAGCGGGCGCCGCTATTTAATACCACCCGGCACACGTTCAATAAGGACAGCATTTTGCTTACCTCGAACAACCCGCTCGACCCAAACTCGGATAAGCCGCTTTTCCCGATATACCGGGCCCTGACATTGCGCGGGTCAGCTACATTTACGTTTAACCAGGAATATAGTATAACGCCCGACGGCCGGTTTATTTTGCCAGCCTTATACCCGGTGATAAGAGTAAACTATCGTGCGGGGATACCCGCTGCGGGATCGTCGGTAAACTATAATTTCGTTTCCATGGATGTTTTCCAGGATAGACTGAACGAGGGGATAGTGGGCTATACCGGGTTTTATTTTTCTGCCGGGAAGTTTTTAAACAACCGTGTGTTGTATTACCCCGATTACAATCACTTCCACGGAGGACAAAGTTTTTTCTTCGATACTTATGCCGGGAGCTTTCATTTTCTCAATTACTACACGTACAGCACCGATAAGGCTTATTTTGAAGCCCATGCAGAACATAATTTCACCGGTTATTTTCTGAGCCGCGCACCCCTGGTGCACAACCTCGGTTTGCAGGAAATTATCGGCGGATCGTACCTTAGCCAGGGCACTCTGCCCGATTACAAAGAAATTTATATCGGGTTAAAACGGTCCATGTTCCGGTTAGATTATGGCTTCGCGTTCGGCCGGTTCTCAAAAGTAATCCAGGGATTCAGGTTTAGTTACAGTATCTCTTTAAAATAAATGCTCGGTAAGTCAGCGGACGGCGACTTACTTATCCCGTGTAAACTTAAAACTTTGACCGCCTTGCCTTAACACAAAAGATTGATTTGCCGGGTCAAACGCTATTACAATTCCGGCAGGGCTGAATTCAAAAGTATACGGTGCAGTTGCCGTAAGCGCAAAAGCCGGCTGGCTGGTGGCTTGTGCCACAAGCGTCGTATCTTGCCGTGTGAACGTAATCTTCAAAGCCAACTGCGTACTCGAATAAGTGCCTGTGTACCCGTCGAGTTCGGCAGGGCTCAATTTGATGGTTTGAAAAGTAGGTATCACGTACGGCTTATTGAAATAAATGCTTAGCACGCCAATGAGTATATTGTTGGTTGAATACACGGAGCCGTTCGAGCACCAGGCCACGGCTAACTTTTCGTCGGGGAAGTAACTGACGACCGACGTAAAACCGTCAATGCCGCCGGTATGGCCATAGGCCGTACGCTCGTAAAACGGCATGGGAAACATTGCCATCCCGTAGCCATCGCGAATGGTTTTCATCAATCCGAGACTTTGTGCACTGATCAATTTACCTCCAAACAATGCGTCCAGGAATTTTACAAGGTCGGCCGGGGTGGAGACTATAGCGCCCGCGCCTCCGGGTATGCTCATATCGGTTTCAGATTTCAGTGTCCAGCCGCCTTTATAGGAAAAGGATTCGGCTTCATTATTTGCGGGGTTTATCTTTCCTCCGTAATAGGTATCCGTGAGCCCCGCTTTTGACGTGACATATCGTTTTAAAGCATCTGCATAGGTCATCCCCCATAATTTCTCTATGATATAGCCCAGCAGCACGAAATTGGTATTGCTGTATTCTGCTTTAGCGTCCGGTTCGAAGTCGCTCTTTTGCGCCTGTATAATAGCCAGCATCCCGGCCTGGGTTTGCGGTTTGGTCCAGTACGTTTGATATAAGGGGTCGCTGGTGAAATTGTGTATCCCGCTGCGGTGTGCCAGCATCATGCCGATGGTAATCTTCGACGCGTTTGGCACCTGTGGGAAATACGCGGATAAGCGCGTAGCCAGGCTGAGTTTGTTTTCCCCGATAAGCTGGAAGATCATTGCCGCTGTAAACATTTTGGTTACCGAACCGATGCGGTATTTGGTGCCGGTATTGGCCGGGATCGGCTGCCCGTTCTGTAACGCAGCCTGCCCGATTGCCTTTTGATAGATCAATGTCCCGTTTTGCGCTATAGCCAGGCTGCCCATGGCTTGCTGGTGAGCGGCAATGGCATCCATCAGGCTGTCTAACTTGGGTTTATTAATAGTTTGCGCTGCTGCCGGCAACAGGCACAAGACCAGCAATACGTTTATTAGAAGCCTTTTGATCATGACGCGGTAAAGAATAACCTAATATACAACACTTTCGGGCATATGCTGTGCCGCATTTTAAGCCATTGAGAAATCAAAATGGCATTGAACGGAAGCATTAGCTTTTTCAGTTGGAATGTTTATTTTTAAATCCGCTTCGCTTACCTAAAATGATATTTCAATGATGTTCAATGCAAAACGATTACCTGTATGCGCTCTTTTATTCTCAGCGGTGCTCTTCGCAAAGACCGGGGTACAGGCACAAGGCCCGAACCAGCAGCCGCGGCCGCGCATCGTAGTGACCGCCGACCCTGAGCTGGATGATAATAATACGCTTATCCGTTTCCTGCTTTATAGCAGCGACTACCAGGTTGAAGGGTTGATATACGCCAGCAGCGCATTCCATTGGAAGGGCGACGGAAAGGGGACGAAATGGTATGTGCCGGGCAGGGAATATACGCGCTTTGGATTGCACTTATGCCCATGCGAGTCATGGCGCTGGGCCAAAGACGAGCGCTTCATCCATAATGCGGTCGATGCTTATGCTAAAGTATATCCCGACTTGAAAGTACACGATCCGAATTATCCCAGCCCGGATGAGCTCAGATCGAAGATCCGGTATGGTAACATAGAATTCGATGGGGATATTTCAAAGGATTCGCCTGGTTCCGACCTGATCAAATCCCTGATGCTCGACAATAAACCCGGAAAGCTGTACATTACAGCCCAGGGCGGGCAAAGCACTATCGCCCGCGCGCTCAAATCCATACAGGAGCAATACGAAAACACCACGGAGTGGGAGCAGATCAAAAAGAAAATATCGCGAAAAGTGGTTTTGCTTCCTTCAGGCGACCAGGACGACACGTACGCCAATTATATCAAACCTAACTGGCCTGATATTGAATACCGACAGTTCAGGGATGGGCCGAACTGGGGCTACGCCGCCCAGTTAAGGGCCAAAAAAGAAGATTCGATCTATATGACCGCGACCTGGACGAAAGCCAACGTGTCTAACCGCGGGCCGCTGGGTGCGCTATACCGCGTTTGGGGCGATGGCAAACAGATGGTAAAAGGCGACATCATGGATTTTTTTGGCATCGCTGGCCATACGACCGACGAGCTTAGAAAAATGGGATATGTTGCCTGGATGCCTGTGCAGGAAAAAGGCTCGTGGATAGGAGAAGGCGACGATCCGACTTTTATAAATATGCTGGCCAACGGGCTGCGCGCTTTTGAGGATGGTTCGTACGGCGGCTGGGGAGGCCGGGAAATAGTAGAGCGAAACACGAAAAATATCTTCTTCCAAACCAGCGATACCTCGCAAAAAGCTATGGCTGCGTCGCTGAGCGCCGTGAATACGCAGGCTGTTAAAATAGTCTACCCCGATTTCTTCCCGGCGGCGCAAAATGATTTTGCCGCGCGGCTCAAATGGTCGGTGACACCAAAGTTTGCCGGTGCCAATCACGAGCCCGTGGTAAAAATTGAAGGACCTTTAAATGTGATGGCTTCAGCCGGGGAAAAGATACACATTAACGGAGCTGTTTCCGATCCCGATGGCAACGCGGTTACGGTCAAATGGTGGCAATTCAGGGTTGGAACTTATCCTAAAACAGTCGCCATCCTCAACCCCGATTCCGTGCAAACCGAGGTGGAAATTCCGAAGGATGCGGTTTCGGGCCAAACAATACACATCATACTGGAAGCAACCGACAACGGTACGCCGGCGCTTACACGATATCAGCGTGTAATCATTACGGTTAGGTAATTTTAATAATGTCAGCAAACCTGAAAAATCATGAAAAGGAATATCACTAAGTGTTTATTTGGCATGGCTATATCAGCGGCCGTTTTTAATTGCTTTAGCTTTACAGGCGATCAAAATAACAAGCTTACTGCCAAAGAAAAGGCCGGCGGCTGGAAGCTTTTATTTGACGGAACGTCGACAAGCGGCTGGCATTTGTACAACAGCCAGGCGCCATTTACCGTATGGAAAGCGAAAGACGGTGAATTGTTCTGTGATCCGCAGGATAAATCCGGGCCCGGCGACCTGGTAACCGATAAGGAATATAAGAACTTTGATCTGAAGTTTGATTGGAAGCTGCCCAAAGGCGGGAATAGCGGCGTTTTTATCAATGTTCTGGAAAGACAAGATATCCCAAGGGGGTGGGCATCAGGGCCGGAATACCAGTTGCTCGATAACGCCAATCCTGATTTTGCCAAACCCGACGAACGGTCGGGCTGCATATTCGGAATGAATGCACAAAAAAACCCGGCAAAGACCAAGCCCGCCGGTGCCTGGAACCATTCTGAGATCAAGCAAAAGGATGGGAAGGTACAGTTTTATCTGAATGGCATATTGACCACGGTTGAAGACTTTAATTCCAAAGCCTGGGCGGAAAAGGTAGCCAGCTCGCATTTTAAAGGCTTTCCCGAATATGGCAAGCACGTTAGCGGCCACCTGGTATTACAAGATTGGGCTACGGGTATTTCATTCAGAAATATTAAAATAAAGGAATTGTAATCGCGGTCACGCCTTACCGTCCATATCGCGGGGCTCACCGCTGGACGCAGATGCTGATTGTGTTTGGCTTCAGTAGTGCAAGCGATTGCCGAAAATATAATGCCAGTCGGTAAAAGTTTGCATCTTTAGCCCGGGATTTTATTTCAATTCAAATCATCTATCCAATGAACACACCAACTAATTCAATTGCCATACAAGAAGTCTCCGCTGCTGTAGAACAATTGCGAAAAGCCATGATTACCGCCGACGGCGTTAGCCTCGATCAACTGGCGTCCGATGAACTGAGCTATGGACATTCGGGCGGGCAAATGCAAAACAAAGAGGAATTTATTTCGTCATTCACCAATGGCGACTCTGTCTTTTTAAATATTGAAATTTCCAATCAAACGGTTCGGATCATTGGCAATACAGCCATAGTCCGTCATATACTTTCTGCCCAAACCAACGATAAAGGAAAGGGGCCGGGCAGCGTTAAAATAAGCATCCTGTTAGTCTGGATCAAAAACGAGGAACAGAAATGGCAGCTTGTAGCCAGGCAGGCGGTCAGGGTTTGAAGTTTTTACTATCGGCCTTTGCAGTTCCAGCGATTACCCAGGCTATCCCGCAGTAGGCAAGCGCTAAACATGCGCTGGTAATTTCGTCGCCGATATCGGCTGAGGTGGCTGCGAATACTCTGGGCATATGCAGAGAAATAAACCAGGTAAAGATCATGGCGCCTAAAAGTATCGCTGCTAACCGGGCTTGAATCCTGGAAATAATAGCAATTCCGGAAGCCAGTAACGCCGCGCCGCAGAAATACATCCAGAACAGGTGAGCCGGCGCCCATGCGGGCACGTAATCCGCGGCTTGCTTCGCGTAAAGAAAATGGTCGCAGCTAAAGCTGATAATAGTTAAGGCAAAAATAACACTGCCCCACAGCACCAGTTTCGTTGAACGCCCGGTAAGTTCGCTTTCATCCTTTGCGGGGAAACAACCTGCAATGACCAATGCTCCGCCGGCTAATGCCAACTCTTTGAAGGCATTTTCCCAATCGCCGAAATGCTTGTATTTTGGGCTTGCTATCAGTTCGTAGGGGACATGGTAAAGGCAAAATATTAACAGCAACAGAACACCGAACAAGAGCGAAACGATCCTTGTTTTCTTCCCAAGAACCACGGATATGCCTTCCACGATAAACAGGGCGCCGAAAACATAAGCGAATATGGCTATACCGGGTATCGAAGCATGATCGGCCGGTAAAAAGAAATAGGGGAAATCGCGATAATAAATAGTCTGTATCCCCATTTCAGCTATGGCGATGCCGTAGAAAACACGACCTGTGGCGGATAGACTTCCCATGAGAAATAAAGATAGGTTAAAGTCCGAAATCTTTAGTCATCGGTAAAAAGACTTTTAAACGGGGCTAATCCTGCATCTTTTTCCGGACGGCTACAAGCGCCGCGAGGGTAATGGCCGATGCGAATGAAAGGTAATATCCAACATAGCTCAGCCCGTAATTCGTTGCGAGCCACGTCGCGAATGCAGGAGTAAGGGATGCGCCCAGTATTCCGGCCAGGGTAAAGGATAGTGATGAGCCGGTGTAGCGAACGGCAGGAGGGAAGATGCCAGCGAGCGCCGTACCAAGCGGGCCATAGGTCAGCCCCATCAGGAACATGCCCAGCACGAGGAACAGCGTGGTGACGGTCCAGCTACCGGTGCTAAATAAAGGGGAGAAAACCAGACCGAATAGAAAAATACCAATAGATGCCGCAATGAGCATTCGGGCACGGCCATAACGGTCGGCCAAGGTTGCGGACAATGGAATACCCGCTCCAAACGACATCATGGAAAGCATCTGTGCTCCAAGGAAACCGCCTTTGGAATAATGCAGAACTGCGGTGCCCCAGCCGAGGGTGAAGACCGTCATGAGGTAAAACAGCAGGAACGTGGTTACCGTGGCAAAAGTGCCGAGCAGGATAGCCCGGGTATGCCGCGTGAAAACATCCGCAAGGGGCAGCTTTACCCGGGCATTTTTCTCGATCACCTTCATAAAGTCGGGCGTCTCGGCGATCTTCAGCCTGACGTACAGCCCTACAAAAACCAGCAAAGCGCTGGCGATAAAAGGAATTCGCCAGCCGAAACTTAGAAATTGATCGTCGGAAAGCATCTTGCCAAGAATAAAGAACGTGCCGCTCGAAAATAAAAAGCCGACGGGCGCCCCTAACTGCGGAAACATGCCGTACCAGGCCTTTTTATTCGCGGGGGCGTTTTCGGTGGCCAGTAAAACGGCCCCGCCCCATTCGCCGCCCAGGCCCAAACCCTGCCCAAAACGGAACAAGGCTAACAGGATCGGTGCTGCGATGCCTATCGAACTATAACCAGGCAGCAGGCCGATAGCCACCGTGGATGGCCCCATGGTCATTAATGCAGCTACCAGCGTCGCCTTCCGGCCTTTCCGATCGCCGAAGTGACCGAAAATTGCCGCACCGAGCGGCCGCGCGAAAAACGCCAGTGCAAACGTGGCCAGCGATTCCAGGCGGGCCGTAGCCGGGGCGGATGCCGGAAAAAACAGTTTTGGAAAGATCAGCACCGCGGCGGTCGCATAAATATAAAAGTCAAAGTACTCGATAGTAGTACCGATGAGGCTGGCGACCAGGATTCGCCTTATATTTCGTTTAGGTTGGTTGGGCATGCGGAGCTAAAAGTAAATTGTTTGGGCGCTTTATGCAAGAGCCAGCAACTACCGAAAAAATCACCAAACAAGTGCTTATGGTGTCGGTTAGTAATATATGAAGGACGCAGAAGAAACTATACCCAAACAGGAAGTTGGGCGCGCTACGGATTTTAGTGAAGAACGCGTGTTCGGTACGCAAGCGGAAGCGCATGAGGCGTTTAAAAAGACCGCTGCCCGTCTTCTGACTGTAAGTGAATGGCACAATTATGCCAGGGCCGGTTCATCCCGTTTTTGCATGACCAACAATGCAGGGGATGAGGTGATTGGTTTCGCAAAAGAAGGTTTCCTGTTCAATATCAATCTTCCGGTGCCCGGCTCCGATGCGGGCGATTGCCTTGAATGGGTGATGATAGAACGCATCGATGTCGGCGGAGATGCGCAAGATGCAGAAGAATATGTTTCGCTTACTGCGCGCCCCGTGCCAAATCTAAAGAAGACGGATACTGAAATCGCGCACTTCTACAAGGATGCGTCTACAAGCACCTTTATCGTGAAACGGGTTGGCGAAACCGTCAGCGCCGCCATTTACGGCAGAAATGAAACGCCAAATAACGAACAGGTTGACTTCCACGATAAGGTCAGGAATACGCTGGTTGCCTTGACAGCACGCATCGGCCTGGCGGGTCCGCAATGGAAAAAGCTGGCCAAAAGGTTACTGGATATAAAAGTGTGATGAATTCAGACATTAGATAGCTTCACCTGCGGTTTCATATTCTCAATGTTCCTGTAACCGACTTCCATTAGAAAAACGGACCGGTATTCCGGTCGTTTCGAATAATGCTCGCCATTAACTTTTTCTTATTTTTGAATGACATCCTGAGATAATGGATAATTCAGATATAAAAGGCCGTTTATTAAGGCAAGCGGTGGAAGCCATTCATACGGGCGACCTGGCTTTGCTAAAAGACCTCATCACGCAACATTCTTCGCTTATTACAGAGCGCCTGGACAGCCCGACGGGCGATTACTTCGATAACCCTTATTTGCTATGGTTCGTGGCCGATAACCCGATCCGTAACGGGAAACTACCGCAAAATATAGTTGAGGTTACAACTATGCTGGCTGAAGCTGTAAAACAGCACGCGCCGGAAACGGCACAAATGCAGCTGGACTACGCACTTGGCCTGGTTGCTACCGGCAGCACGCCCCGCGAAAGCGCCCGCCAGTTGGAAATGATGGATGCGCTGATAAACGCAGGGGCTAAGCCCGGAGGCGGAGAAAGCGCGCTGGCTAATAACAATACCGGGGCTGCTAAATATTTGATAAGCCGCGGCGGAAAATTGTCGCTGGCCGTCGCCGTCGGGCTGGAGCAAATGGACGACGTTCAACGGCTCCTTCGGTTTGCCACTCCAGCCGAAAAGCTAACCGCGCTTACCGTAGCGGCATTTTATGGAAAGCCCGGGATGGTTGCCCTGCTGCTGGAAGCTGGTGCCGATCCCAACAGTTACCCGGAAAAAAGCAGCGGTTTTCATTCGCATGCCACACCGCTGCACCAGGCGGTTTCGTCGGGTTCGGCTAAATGTGTAAAGCTGCTGGTCGAAGCATGTGGCGATACAAATGCCAAGGATACCATTTACAACGGTACCCCATTGGAATGGGCCGAACACCTGCAAAGAGAAGCTGCCGATGATGCGATGAGAAACAAATACGGGGAGATCGCAAAATATCTGCAAGGATCGAATACATAACTGCCGGCTGATGTTTCAGATCACCACCCGGAAGGTCAGGTTTATGCGCGCCTTCATCGGGCGCGTCGATTTTGCTATGCGATGTTCCCAATTTTCCTGTAAGCCCGCTTTCATTAGCAGGAAAGAGCCATGTTCCAGCTTTACAGAATAATGCTCTTTATGGTCGGTCTTTTTCCGGATATCAAAGCTGCGTACCTGCCCAAAGCTCACTGACGCTATAATGGGATTTTTTCCCAAAACACGCTCACGGTCGCTGTGCCAGGCCACCGAATCGTTGCCGTCGCGATAGTAGTTCAGCAGTACGCTGTTAAAACGTATCCCCGCCAGCGGCTCCGCTTTTTCACGGATCATTAAAAGTTCCGGCGTCCAGGGCATGGGATCGGCCACGTTTCCCGGCGCAGAATAGTCGGTTCCCAGGTCGCCGAACCAGGCTGTCAGTCGGGGCGTCAGGTATTCCTTATCCCACAATTTCTGCACGGGTTGTTTCCAGGGCGTTGTTTTAATAAATTTTTCCAGCAGGTCGTCGGATTCGGCAGCGCTGAATAGTCCCGGGCGATAATCCAGTAATTCTGCAGGTAGTCCTTTGCTTTGGCCGGCTTCGGCAAATAAAGCCAATTGTTCCATCTTCTTTGTCCTTCCCTTCATTACAAATATACGAATTGCTAATAAATTTAGCAAATTTTAAACCTGTAGAAAGGTTTTTTATAGCATGTTTTTCGGCTACAATAACCGTGGATTTGGCTAAACCTGTCCCGTTGCCCCTGACGATCTTTGTGGTAATAAAAACAGAAAACTATGAATATCATCGTTACAGGTTCGCTGGGCCATATCAGCAAGCCGCTTACTGAAAAATTAGTAGGGCAAGGGCACGAGGTAACCGTTGTCAGCAGGGATCCGGAAAAACAAAACGCCATTGAAGCGCTTGGTGCAAAGGCCGCTATCGGCAATATGGAGGACGTTGCTTTTCTTACGGAAACTTTTACGGGCGCCGACGTGGTTTACTGCATGGAGGCGCCGGGACGTTTTTTCGACCCGGATTTCGACCTGATGGCCGAGATCGACAAGCTGGGGCGCAATTATGCGCAGGCTGTTGAACGGTCCGGCGTAAAGCGCGTAGTCCACCTCAGCAGTATCGGCGCGCACACAGATAAAGGCAACGGTATTCTCGCATTTCATTACAATATCGAGCAAATTCTGGGTGCTCTGCCAGCCGACATAGCCATCACCTTTATGCGGCCCGTTGGATTTTACTATAATTTGTTTGCTTTCATACCTGCTATAAAAAACCAGGGCGTTATCGCATGTAATTACGGCGAAGATGATAAAGAACCCTGGGTTTCGCCTTTCGA
Source organism: Mucilaginibacter sp. (assembly GCA_035545315.1). Classification (GTDB taxonomy): domain Bacteria; phylum Bacteroidota; class Bacteroidia; order Sphingobacteriales; family Sphingobacteriaceae; genus Mucilaginibacter. Next base: position 44,586 of record DASZYQ010000019.1, read on the forward strand.
TATTGCGGATGCGATAGCGGAGGAGATCGGGGTGCAGCAGCCTGGGGAGAGAAAAGTACGCTATGTGGCCAGCGATGAACTAACCTGCAACGAAGTAGCAACGATTTTAGGCCGGGCTATCGGCAAGCCGGACATGAAATGGGTCCTGATCTCCGATGAACAGATGCTCGCGGGTATGCTGACCACGGGTATGAACCCGGTTATCGCCAAAGGGCTGGTTGAAATGAATGCAGCCCGGCGTAATGGAGTTTTGTACCAGGACTATCTTCGCCACAAGCCGGCGCTGGGCAAAGTAAAAATGAAAGATTTTGCACCCGAATTTGCCCGCGTTTATCGTCAAAGTAATTAAATTGCATTATGGCTGGCAATACACCAATACGCATCAGGACGATCAGCGAATTCCACCAGCTGAGGGACTTGCCCAAACCCGAACACCCGCTTATCAGCGTGGTGGATGTGGGAGATATTAAGCATGGTCCCGGAACTGGACCGAAACACATGGTGTTCGATTTTTATTCCATTGCGATGAAAAGAAATTTTAGCGCCAAATTGCGGTACGGCCAGCAACAATATGATTTTGACGAGGGTACTATGTTCTTCATGTCGCCCGGCCAGGTTTTCGGCGTCGAAATCGACCCCGGACAAGAATTGAAACAGTCGGGTTGGATGGTACTGGTCCACCCCGATTTCCTGTGGAATACGCCGCTGGCGAAAAAGATCAAACAATATGAGTTTTTTGACTATGCAGTAAACGAGGCGCTTTTTCTTTCAGAAAAGGAAGAAGCGATCATTGCAGGCATTATCCAAAATATCCGGCAGGAATACCATACCAGTATCGACAGGTTCAGCCAGGGCGTAATGGTCGCTCAGCTTGAATTGTTGCTTACCTATGCTGAACGGTTTTATCATCGGCAGTTTATCACCCGCAAGATAACCAGCCATCAAATGCTCGACCGCCTGGAAAAGCTGCTTAATTCGTATTTTAACGGCGATGAAATAGCGGAGAACGGCCTGCCGTCCGTAGCTTACGTAGCCGAAAAGCTGAATGTATCCCCGGATTATCTTAGCGGGTTATTAAAGGTACTAACCGGCCTGAACACGCAACAGCATATTCATCAAAAGCTGATTGAAAAAGCTAAGGAAAAGCTTTCGACCACGGCCCTCACCGTAAGCGAGATCGCCTACGGGCTCGGCTTTGAGCACCCGCAATCGTTCAGCAAGCTGTTTAAAACCAAAACCAATTTTTCTCCGTTGGAGTTCAGGCAGTCGTTTAATTGAAAAAATACGATAATAACGATCGCAAATTGTCGCGTGTCCGGCAAACTCCTTATCTGCGAACTTGTTGTTAGCAGGATGACCGGCGAACCCGACAAACTCAAAGCCAATGCAAGCGATCATCTCGCGAACGAGCGTACTTTCCTGGCCTGGATACGCACCAGCATCGCGCTGATGGGTTTTGGCTTTGTGGTGGTCAAGTTTTCCTTGTTCGTACGGCAGTTGTCGCTGGTGGTAACAGGACGCGAAATCACACCGCCCAGCGGTTTTTCCGGCATTATCGGCGTTTGCCTTGTCGCGGTGGGCGCATTGACGGCGCTCATCGGGTACCTGCGCTTCCGGCGCATCGAAAAACAGTTGCTCAACCAGGTTTTTTACCCACAGTCGCGCCTGCTGCTGCTATTGACCGTGGGGGTGATTATCGCCAGCCTGCTGTTACTTTTTTACCTGTTGCCTAACCTGTAATACACAAAAAACACGTGACGAAAATCACTTATATTCATGAGGCAGTGCATACTTCCCCAATAAATGGCACGATAACTTTGCCCAATAAACCGGTTGAAATATCCGCGTAACCGAGGAGCGATCAATGACAAGCGACACCAGCCAGGTATTGAAAGATTTATTAGACGAGATCAGATCAACGTCGCCCATGACGATCGGTTACCCGGTATCGAAAGATTTTGATTACGGCGAGCTTTTGCCTTTTCTCAAATACCCGTTAAACAACGTCGGTGATCCGTTTATTCCTTCAACATATACAGTCGGTTCGCGTGAGCTGGAAAAGGAAGTGATCGAATTTTTCGCGCACCTTTTCAGGGCCGAAGAAGATAATTGGTGGGGCTACGTAACCAACGGTGGTTCGGAAGGCAACCTTTATGGACTGTACCTGGCGCGTGAATTATATCCAAAAGCGATAGTGTACTATTCCGAGGCGACGCACTACAGCGTGCAGAAAAACCTGCACTTGCTGAACATGCCGAACATCGCCATCAGGTCGCAGGCGAGCGGGGAGATCGATTACGATGACCTGGAGAAAACCATCAGCATCAACCGCCAGGTGCCGGTTATCATCCTGGCCAATATCGGCACTACCATGACCGAGGCGCGCGATGATGTGGCGAAAATGAAGACCATTTTTAAGCACCTCGCTATCCAGCACCACTATATCCATGTCGACGGAGCGCTTTCGGGTAGTTATGCAGCGTTCCTTGAACCTCGTCCGGCCTTTGATTTTGAAGACGGGGCCGACAGCATCGCCATCAGCGGGCATAAGTTTTTCGGGTCGCCTATACCCTGCGGGATGGTGATCGCCAAAAAAAGCCACCGCGACCGGATCGCAAGTTCCGTTGATTATATCGGCTCGCTGGATACCACGATATCGGGTTCCAGGAACGGGCACACGCCCCTGTTCATTTGGTACACGATTTCGAAACTCGGCATCGAAGGCCTGAAACAACGTACAATGGACTGCTTGGATGTTGCGGCTTATGCCGAATCGGTTTTAAAGCAAGCGGAGCCCCTGGTGTGGCGAAACCCTGCTACGCTTACCGTCAACATCCCTAAGCCAGGCGAAGAGCTTATCAAAAAATGGCAACTGGCTTCCGGCAAGGAATGGGCGCATATCATCTGTATGCCCGGTATGCAAAAAACGCAAATTGACGCTTTTGTAAAAGACCTTGAGGTGTATAAAAGCGCACAGTGTATCCTAACGGATTGAAGCGCTAATGCGCGCCTCGTTCTATTCGGCGCGTTTTACTACCTTTAGCGAATACGCACATAATCCTGATGAGCGCTTCGCTAATACTTTTTATCATCCTGGCCTATTTCGCCCTGCTGATGGTCATTTCCCGTCTCACCTCGCGCCATACGAAAGATAACAGCTTTTTTGACGGCGACCGGGCCTCGCCCTGGTTCCTGGTGGCGTTTGGCATGATCGGTTCTGGCATATCGGCGGTTTCGCTCGTTTCTATACCAGGCAACGTAGGAAACGACAACCTGTATTATTTCCAGTTTATCTTGGGCACCATCGTGGGTTACCTGTTCATTGCCTTTGTGCTGGTGCCGATTTATTATAAGCTGAAACTCGTATCGATTTACACTTACCTGAATGTGCGTTTTGGCAATGTGACGTATAAAACCGGGTCGCTGTTCTTCCTGGTATCGCAGTCCTTCGGCGCGGCGCTCAGGCTGCTGCTATCCATTAAAATATTACAGTATGCTTTCTTCGATGCGATGCACGTTCCTTATTTTTTCACCATAATCATCGTGCTGATCCTGATCTGGCTGTATACCAATAAATCGGGTATCAAAACCATCGTCTGGACCGACGCCTTGCAGTCGTTCTTCCTCATCACGGTAATTATCGTATCGATCATTGCTATCAAAAATTCACTGAATTTGTCCCTTGGCGGAATGGTGAGCGCCATCGTCCATCACCCTTACGCAAAACTGTTCGACTGGAACATCGATTCCGGTTCCAACTTTTTCAAACAATTCATTTCGGGACTACTGATCACCGTCGCGTTAGTCGGGCTCGATCAGAGCATGATGCAAAAAACGCTGACGATCGCCAATATCAAAGGCGCGCGGAAAAATGTGCTGACCTTCAGCTTTTTTATAGCAGGCGCGCAAACCCTGTTTCTCGGCCTCGGCATTTTGCTTTATATTTTTGTCGAAAAGCACGGCATCCAACTGCAATCGCAAAACGGCCAGTTGGTGAACACCGATGGGCTGTATCCCTTTCTTACACTGCATTATTTCGGGCAGATAGGAGCCATCGCTTTTTTTATCGGTGTAGTGGCCTCAACCTTCGCCAGCATCGACGCCTGTATCACCGCCCTGACGACTGCTTTCAGCTACGATTTCCTTGATTTTGAGAACAGGCCGCATGAACAAAAAAAGAAGATCAAGAACCGCGTGCTGCTGGGCGTGAATATCGTCATGTTCCTTATCGTCATGGCCTTTTGGAGCAGCCAGGGAGCTATCATCAATACTATTTTCAAGATCGCCGGTTATACCTACGGACCGATCTTGGGATTATATTTGACGGGATTATTTACCAGGGTCCAGCTAAAGGAAAAATGGGTGCCGGCTGCCTGCGTGTTGGCAGCGCTGTTGAGCTGGGTGTTGAACGGAGTGTTTATTAAGCTGTTCAATTTCGATTTCGGCTTTATGAATATCCTGGTGAACGCCGTGCTGACGATCCTTTTCCTGTTTATTGTCCAAAAGAAAAACCATGCCGTCGCCTGAACAAAACATTGTAATTGAACAAACCACTGACCCGGTCGATTTCGCCATCTGCGCCGAAATGATGTCGCGAACTGACCCATGGATAACGCTGGGCATGGGAGTTGAAGATTGTGCAAAAGCATTTGAAGGCTCATTTCGCGAGGTGTTTGTTTTGAGAACTGCAATCGGCATAGCGGGGTTCGTTATCATTCAGCCGCAGGGGAGTTTCAAAGGCTATATACAAACTATTGCCGTCGCCGACGGTTATCGCGGGCATGGTCTTGGCACTCGGTTGCTGCAGTTCTGCGAGGAAAGAATACTAAAATACTCGCCTAATGTTTTTATTTGCGTCAGTTCGTTCAATAAGGGGGCGCTGAAATTATACAGTCGTTTTGGTTTTGAACGGGTAGGTGAATTGAAAGATTTTGTAAAGCAGGGGTTCACTGAAATTTTGCTTCGTAAGACTGTCGGACCAACGGTGGGCTATAAGGGGAAAGCATAGCATTTATTTTGCTTATCTTTCGCTTTTCTGATTTACTATGTCTTTCCTTAAAACATCCGCTCTTTCCGCTATCATCTTTTCTTTCAGCCTGGCCTGCCTGGCCCAGGGCAATAAAGCCGCGCTGATCAATACGGTTGATAGCATTCTGAACAGCCAGGTGAAAAACGATAAAATACCCGGCGCGGTGGTCGAGATCAAACAGGGCGACGATGTGATCATACTCAAGGCCTTCGGTTATGCGCAAAAGTATGATTATAACCACCGCCTGCTGGCCAAACCGCCCCTGATGACGACGGGCACCATGTTCGATATCGCGTCGCTGACCAAGATGGTTGGCACGACCACTTCCATCATGCTGCTGGTCGACCGCGGACTCATCCATGTCGACGACCCGGTTAGCAAATACATACCCGCTTTTGGCGCGCCGCATAAGGATTCGATCACCATCCGCAACCTGCTAACGCATACCGCCGGGCTGTACGAGTGGTACCCTATGTATTACCGCGCGCATACCAAGGAGCAAACCTTTAAGCTGATTGACGAATTGCCACTTGAATTCCCCGTTGGCGCCGGACGGCATTACAGCGACCTGGGCTTTACCGTGCTCGGCGAGATCATCGAAAAAGTATCGGGCATGCCGCTCGACCAGTTCGAGAAGAAAAGCATCTTTGTTCCCCTGGGTATGAGCCATACGATGTACAACCCGTTGACGAAGGGCAAAAATTTTAAAATCGCAGCAACCGACCCCGGTAACCCCTTCGAGCACCGGATGGTATACGACCCGTCGATGGGCTACCAGTTCAAAGAGATAAAACACGGTGCCTGGAACGGCTGGCGTCATTACGTTTTGCACGGACAGGTTGACGATGGTAACGCGTGGTACGCCGAACATGGCGTGGCCGGTGCAGCGGGGCTATTCTCGACAGCCGAAGACATCCAAAAGCTGGTGGATATGCTGGTGAACCACGGCAAAGTAGGTTCGACCCAATTTATATCCGAACAGACGATACAAGCCTTTCTCACCAAAGATAAATACCTGAACGGCCTGGGCTGGATGATGGACCCCCTGAACCCAGTCATCAAAGGCGGACCAGAAGGTAGCTTTGGCCACACCGGTTTTACCGGAACAAGCATTGCAGTTGTGCCATCGAAAAAACTATCCGTTATCCTGCTCATCAACCGGGAAAATATGGGACTCATCAACGGGAAGGCATACTACAACGTAAGCCCGGTCCGCGAGGAGATATTTAAGGCGGCGCTGAAGTATAGCGAATAGGTAAAACAAGCAGACCTGCACTGCAACCGATTTAAACCAACTTCAGGCCTGTCTTAATAATGTCTTTTGCAAGCGGTATTAATGCTCTCCGCCTTTGCGGCCAATTTCGGCCATGTGTTCTTTGTCGCGGCTTACTGCCTCTCCGCCTTTACGCCCGGCCTCGCGGGCTTCTTCCGAACTGAACTCATGCGCATGCCCCGACTCGTGGGCGGCTTTGCCGCCCTTACTGGCTATTTCACGCTGTTTTTCCTCATTCATGGAAGCAAATCCGCGCTGCGAAGTATTGCCGTGGCTTTGTGATCCGCCCCGCGAATGGCCGTGCCCGCCGTGACCTTGTTTTTCTTGCTGGTTTTCCTTTGATGTTGGCATGATATTAAGTTTTTAAGGGGTTTATGAATTGCATCTTAAAAAGACAACATCACCCCTGCGACGCAGGTTTCGTGAACAAATACGCGTTTTTGAGAAAGAAAATACTGGTTTTGGCGGCGGGAAATACGTGGCCGCCTGTTATCATATATAATCTGCGGGTTCGGGAATCGACCACGCTAACCCTCTGCGGGCGCTGGAATTTATTTAGCCTGTTAGGGCAATCCGTCGGCTTTCTGAATACGTATATTTACTGATGAGAATATTAATTAGCACTACTATACTGATCCTTACTATGAGCTTTTCGAATACCGCACAAAAAAACACACCTCCGTTATCGGTGGGCGACCCTATACCGGCATTTTCACTGAAAGATCAGGATGGAAAAGACTTTAATGTTGCCGATCATATCGGCAGGCAGGTGCTGGTGATCTACTTTTACCCGAAGGACGAAAGCATGGTTTGCACCAAAGAAGCTTGCGCATTTAGGGATGATTTTGACGAATTCGTTAAAACAGGCGCGAAAATTATCGGGATCAACAGCGGCTCCGTGGCGAGCCATAAGGAGTTTGAAACGCATCACAAATTACCTTTTACGCTGCTCAGCGACCCGGGTAATAAAGTTTACAATCTTTTCGGCGTTAAGAAGGTGCTATTTGCGACCGGCCGGAAGACCTTCGTTGTCGATCTGAAAGGTAAAATTGTTTACACCCACGAAGCTATGTTCGCCGGCCAGGAGCATGCTGATGAGGCATTAAAGTTCATCAGGTCGTCTTTGGGCAAATAGTAGCCGTTCCTACACCAACGCCCCCATATCAAACGGCAGCTTACGGATGCGTTTGCCTGTCAAATCGAAGATGGCATTGGTAAGCGCGGCCGAAAAAGGCGGCAACCCGGGTTCGCCGACGCCGGTGGCATCGCTGTCGTTATCCATCACAAAAACATCTATCGGCGGGATATCGTTGATGCGCGGCATCTTGTAGGCGTAAAAATTCTTCTGTTCTACCATGCCGTCTTTGAATGTGATCTCGTGTATAGTAGCCGCACCTAAGGCCATCACGATCGAACCTTCAACCTGCGCTTTGATGATGTCGGGGTTTACGTACCAGCCGCAATCCATTACTGCCCACACATGGTCGATCTTCAGCCTGCCGGAATCGGTTTTGGATACCTTTGCTACCTGGCCCACCGTGCTACCGAAACATTCGGTTATCGACACGCCGTAGCCACTGTTCTTTTCGCGCGACTTCCAGCCGGACACTTCCTCCAGCTTATCGATCAGCGCCTGGCAGGCCTCGTCGCCCTTCAGGTGTTCACGGCGAAATTCAAGCGGGTCCTTGCCGGCGGCAACGGCCAGTTCATCCATAAAACTTTCGTAGGCAAAGCCATTGGTTGAGGCATACACCGAGCGCCACCACATATTGGGGACGGGCATCTCGTAGGGTACGTCGGCAATGCTAACGTTTTTGATGTTTTTCAGGTAAGGCTTCAAAAAGCCCTCGGATATGCTGTCATTGGGTTTCCCGCGATCAGGGCCATTCCAGTGATCGATATTCTGGCCGGCTGCGCGCACTTTTATAGCCGCTATTTCGCCGTCCTCAATATTGCCCTCAAAGCGGTACGACATTCCTGTACGGAAAGGGCCCTGCGTAATATCGTCTTCGCGGGTCCATGTTACCAGCACCGGAACTTTGATCTCTTTGGAGATCATTACGGCTTCGGCAGGGTAATCCAGGAACGCTTTCCGGCCAAACCCGCCGCCCAGGAAGGTCATGTTCACGATCACCTGTTCGGGTTTCAGTTTGTAATGCCGTGCAAGGTCGCTCTGCACCCAATCCGGCGCCTGGATCGGCCCCCAAACCTCAATCTTATCGCCCTGGTACCAGGCCGCACAGTTCAGCGGTTCCATGGCGGCATGTGCCTCATAAGGGGTCTGATAGATCACATCAAGTTTCTTTGATGCCCCTTTAAGTACCGCATCCGGGTCACCTTGTTTGCTAAGAGAGAGTCCCTCCTGTGTTTTCAGCAACTCCTCGTGTTTTTTGTAAATATCGGGGGTGTTCACATGCTCAAAACCGGTATCATCCCATTCCACTTTCAAGGCGCGGCGTCCCTTTAAAGCAGCCCAGGTCGAAGTAGCCACCACAGCCACGCCCTCGCGTATAGTATTGAAAACGGGCATTTGCACCTTAAATACGTGCTTTACACCCGGCACCTTTAGCGCAGCGGAACTGTCGAAGCTTTTTACCTTTCCGCGCAGGCGCGGATTACGTTCCACCGTGGCGAACAGCATACCTTCCATGCGTTTATCGATGCCGAATACAGCCGTACCGTTGGTTTTCAACGGTGTATCGCGGCGATGCAGCGGCTTGCCGATGATCTTATATTCCGAACGTTTTTTGAGTACGACTTCTTTTGGCGGTTCAAGCTTCGAAGCATCGGCCACCAGGTCGCCATAATGAAAACTCTTGCCGGAAGGCTTGTGAAATACACTTCCAGATTCGGCATAACATTCCGATGAAGCAACGGCCCATTTGGCGGCGGCTGCAGCAATCAGCATCTGCCGGGCGGTGGCGCTTAATTTTAACAGGTTCTTGTACGAGCTGCTGATCGTCGAACTGCCGCCGGTGATCTGGCTGCCATACTTGGTCTGGCTACCCTGTGCAAAAACGATATTCACATCAGCCATATTTACCTCCAGTTCCTCAGCGATGATCTGCGGAACGGACTGATAGCTGCCCTGGCCCATTTCGGCGCGATGATCGGTCAGGGTAACCTTACCGTCAGCACCGATCCTGATCCATGCATTAAGCTCGACGCCGCTATTTTCGGGTGCGTCCGTTGAAACGATATGGCCCTCTTTTGCCGAGGCCGAAAAATAAAAACCCAGGTAAAGCGCCGCACCGGTCAGGCCCGTCGTCTTTATGAAATTTCTTCTGGAAATATTTTGAGCACTCATAACTCAAATGTTTTAAGTAACAGATTGGCTTCAGCCTAAGCCCGTCTCCGGGGCTGAGGCGTATTCTCAATTATTTTCCGGGGGGAGCGTACGCGCCTTTCGTCAGCCAGGTTATCCATGCCTTTTTGAACGCTTTATAGCTCATCGGCGGCAGCGTACGGCCTTCGCCCGGGTGCCATGCGCCGGTCACCAGAGTGTCCGAAGCATGCGCGATCAACTGGTCCATACTTTTATGCCCGTTACGGTCTGGGTCGATGATCTGTTTGGCCAGTTGGTGCGGCGTGCGTCCCTGGAAAACCATTTTCATATCCGCGGGCGGCAAATGCCATTTCGGGTTACCCGGGGGCGTGTGCAAACCGGGCGTATTTGCCGGCTGATGGCAGTTTGAGCAGCGCATAGCGTACATGCCTGCGCCATCGGTGCCTCTGCGCGGCGACATGGCGTGCAGGTGGCTGTCGTCGCCCTGCAATGGAATATCGCCCGCGGGGTGGCAATTCATGCAGCGGGGGCTCATCAGTACCTTGTAAACTTGTCTGAAAGCGGCGACCGACCCTACGCTGTCTTTTACCACGACGATCTTTCCGCCGTCATGGTTACCGGTAAGTTCAAAGCTCATTAAACCGACCGCCGCGAGCAACGCAATTACAACGGTAGCGGTTCTTTTAGGAAGAAAATGCATTTTAGTTTTAGGATGGTGTTTCATAGCTGATGGTTCAGTTTGAACTTTCCAATATTTTTGTGATGATTCGTTTAACGGCTGCTGCTTTCCTTACGCTGCATTTCGGCCGCCAGGTGAATAGCTTTGCGTATGCGCAGGTAGGTACCGCAGCGGCATATGTTGCCCGACATCGCCATGTCGATGTCCTCGTCGGTTGGATTGGGGTTCTCGCGCAGGAGCACCGCCGCCGACATGATCTGTCCCGAATGGCAGTAACCGCATTGCGGTACGTTGGCCTCGTTCCAGGCTATCTGCAGCGGGTGGTCGTTGTTTTGCGACAGCCCTTCTATGGTGACGATCTTCTGCCCCGCAGCGCGGCTGACCTTAGTAACGCACGACCGGACAGCTTCCCCATTGAGGTGCACCACGCAAGCGCCGCACTGGGCCACGCCGCAGCCGAATTTGGTGCCGGTAAGTCCAACCAAATCCCTTATCGCCCACAGCAGCGGCATATCCGGATCGGCTTCTACCTGGTAATCTTTCTGATTGATATTTAACGTGATCATACGTCGTTCAGTTTAAAATGAAGGCTATTGTCAAATATACTTTGAACTTGCTTTAGTCTGTTTTACTATCTAAGAAACATGTCATTTCGACGAACAGCGCCCCCTCCGGATCGTCTGACATATTTTTTGTTACACTTTTAATTCAAACGGCATCGTACGGATACGCTTGCCCGTAGCCGCAAAAATGGCGTTTGCCAGCGCCGGCGCGAACGGCGGCAAGCCCGGTTCACCTACGCCTTTTATTTTTCCTTCGCCCGTTAAAATATGCACTTCTACCTCCGGCACTTCGTTGATACGCACCATCGTATTGTCGTAAAAATTGTGCTGCATCACCTTGCCTTCCTTCATCGTAATGGCGGGTTTGGTGGCAGCGGTGAGGGCCATTACCACCGCGCCTTCGGTTTGGTTAGCTACGTTGTCGGGGTTAACAGCCACACCAAGGTCGATCACTGCGTAAACCTTGTCCACTTTGATCGTGCCGTCGGGTTTGTGCGTTACTTCCACTGCCTGCGCGCATTGCCCGGCGAAGAACTTCCATTGGCCAACGCCGCGCCCGCGTCCATCGCCCAGCGGCTGATCCCAGTTAGACACTTCGCGCAGCTTTTTGAATATCCGCATCGTGTCTGAATCCGGCTCCAGCAGGCTCATGCGGAAATCGAGCGGGTCCTTGCCGGCTTTGTGAGCCAGCTCGTCGATAAAACATTCGTGCGCAAAGGCCAGGGTCGAACTCGTAACCGAACGCCATGCCGCCAGCGGCACATGATAATCGGCCCGGACGTACGAGGTTTTTATATTGGGTATTTGGTAATCCTGTTCGCCGATGCCCTCCACCATGCTGCCGTCGACCTTGGTTTTGTCGAAATTCGGCCGCGCCGATTCGGATAACGACGGACTGATGACCTTATGTGTGAATGTCACGAGCTTACCGTCGTCGGAAAAGCCGCCGCTAAGTTTGGAAAACGTCATCGGCCGGAAAGGACCGCATTGCGTAGTGTCTTCGCGCGACCAGATCAGTTTCACCGGCTCATCATATTGTTTGGCAATGTTCACAGCCTCGGTCATGTAGTCCAGGTAAAGCCTTCGGCCGAAACCGCCGCCCACGAACATGTTGTGCATTTTTACATTTTCAGGCGCAAATCCCATGAGTTTGGGCAGTTCATTCGGACTATTACCGGTTACCGAGCTCGGTACCTGGGTGGAGGTCCATATTTCGAGCTGGTCGCCCTGGACATGTGCCACCGCATTCATCGGTTCCATCGGGCTATGGGCGACCATTGGCGTTTCATAGAATGCTTCGACGGTATTTTGAGGCGAAACGTTCACCTTGGTAACATCGCCTATATTTTTGTCGATGATACCTTCGTCATCCGCCAGTTTGCGCAAATGTTCTTCATAATCTTCCGAGTTGAAATTGTCATATCCTTCGTAATCCCAATCGATCTTCAATTTTTTGCGGGCCTGCTGCGCCGCCCACCAGGAGTTAGCGATAACCGCCACGCCGGTATAACGGTAGTTGCCAACGATGCGTTCGGCTTTAACCACCTTCAGCACACCCGGCATTTTGAGCGTTTCGGAAGCATCGAAACTTTTTAACATGCCGCCGATAACGGGGCATCGTTGTACCGATGCGTATACCATTCCCGGAACCTGCACATCGATGCCGAATTGTGCCTTACCGCACGTTTTTAAAGGAATATCCGGCCGGTGCGACATTTTGCCGACGATCTTGAAATCTTCCGGGTCTTTCAGCTTCGGTTCTTTGGGCAGATCGATCTTAGCGGCGTCTTCCACAAGGTCGCCGTAAGTGAATGATTGGTTATTGGCCTTGTTGAACACTTTGCCGTTATCGGCATAACAGTTGTCCGGGCTTACCTGCCAGCGGTTTGCCGCCGCCGCGATAAATACCGTTCTTGCGGCAGCGCCGATCTTACGGTAATCGTTATACCCGGTACGGATTGACGAGCTGCCGCCCGCACGCTGGCCGCGGCCGAATTCGGGCTCGCCGCTGGTATTTTTGATGGTCACCTGGTCAAGCGATACGTCAAACTCCTCCGCTATCACCGCCGGCACCGACTGGAACGTACCCTGCCCCATTTCGGGCTTGATGTTATAAATGGTGATGTTACCGTTATCTTCTATAAGAATGAACGGTGAGAAGTTTTTAGCGGTCGCAATATTGGTGGTTTTGCGTGTGCTGCCCTTTGCGGACAATCCCAGCCACAGCGCCAGACCCGCTGTACCGGTGGTTTTGATGAAGCTGCGCCTCGATATCTGTTCGATTGCCATTTTTCACCGGAAAATATAATTTAAAGTTAGATAAAAATGTTGCTGGGTTCCAACTAAAATCGATCATTTATTCCAGCTTAACGAGGATGTTACTTACCGGCCGCTAACATTTATTTGTTACTGATATGGCACCTTCAAAACCTTAGTTTGCCAAATCTGTTCATTTAATATAATCCATCAAATTATGACACTACCGTTTGCATTCGTATTTATCGCTGCATTTGCGATTGTTGCGATATTTCTCGTTTTCAGGAAAAGCATAGCAAAGAAAAAGGAAGTTAAGGAAACCGCATCGCGTCAAAACTCGCCGCAGGGCCCGGTAGATACTTCGGAAATGAATGAAAAAGCGAAGGAGCCGTTAAAAAAACGTACCCCGAAAACTCATAGCCAGCCGCGCAAGGTTCAATAAATCCGCGATAGCTATGTTCCTTTGCCATTCCCTGCCGTAAGATCGATCGTTTTGATGACCTTCGCCGGAACGCCCGCCACCACCGTGTTGGCAGGGACATCTTTGTTAACAACAGCTCCAGCGGCCACCACGGCGTTTTCGCCGACCGTTACCCCGGGTAAGATAATGGCGCCGGTGCCTATCCATGCATTTCTTTTTATAACTACTGCTTTCAGGTCGAGCGACCTACGGTTAGACGGATCCAGTGGATGATTTTCAGAAGTTATGTTAACCCTGGGCGCAATCTGTACATCATCCTCAATAGTAATTCCGCCCAGGTCGAGGAAACTGCAGGCGTGATTGATAAACACATTTTTACCAAGCTTTATGTGCCGCCCGAAATTGGTGTGGAAAGGCGCAAATACCGTTGTGCTTTTATCGATTGAAGTTCCGGTGATCTCGCTCAAGCGGTCCCGTATTTGATCGGCGTCAGTCGAGGTGTTAAGCGCGGCTGACAGTTTTATCGTTCTGTGAACAGCCTCTTCAACCGGCTGCCATGCCGGATCGTCGAGCCGAAACACGCCGCCCGCGAGCATTCTTTCAAAAATATCTGTGTGATTTTCGTTCATATTTCTAATTTATTCCGTTTCCGGATATCTCCTTTTCACATCCCTTCTTTTTTAGCGGATGCGATCAAATTTACATCCACCAGCTCCAGCTTTTTGACCATATTTTGTACCACGGCCTTGTATTTTTTGAAATGCGGCGTTTGGATATGCGCCTGGTATGCGGCCGTGTCGGCGTAGATCTCGAGGATGGTAATGTGCGAAGGTTCAGCCTTGTCCGCAACAGCATAATAGGTCAGCACTCCCGGCTCGACTTTAATGGCGGTGGTCATTTGTTCTTTGAGCGCTGCGTTATACTGTTCCAATTGAGGCGGGTCGACCTGTATTTGGGCAAGGCGGACCATGCGGTGATCCTGGGCGACTGCGGTTAGTGTGAATGACATGGCTGCAATCATCAAATAAGGTAAGTAAAGCCAACTATTTCTATCGCTTTTTAGGTTCATAGCGCACACTAACTATTAAACTGCCTCAGGTGGTGGTCGGTATGCTTGTAAGACATAAACCCGATCTGCTCTTTGGTCATTTTTCCAAAAAAAGGATGAATGAAGCCGGTATTCGTAAAATGTTCATATTCGCCAATCAGGCTGATCCATTTGGCCTTTTCAGATGAAAAATCACCGCTTTCTTTTATCCTCAGTTCAGGCAGGGTGGGTGTGTTCCGTGCCAGGGGCGCATCGTCCTTCAGCACTTGTTTCAAAGCGATCTTACCGAACAAACGGCCGATAAACGCACGTTTATATTTAACCTTCCCCGTGGCCATTTCTTCATAAAGCGTGCAATGTTTTATCATCTGGTCAACGTTCATTTTACCCCACAGGGCCTTACTGTTCTCTGTCAAGGTACCGATCCTTTCTATCAGTTCGTCCCTGGTTGTTTTGTCGAATACTGTTTTCATCTGTGCAGTTTGTAACCAGGCTCTAATTTACAGTTTTGCCGGAAACGGCAATTACCTGTTGATCATTTGCTGCATCTGCTGCGGGTAACGTTCACCAGCTATTTTAATGCTGCTCAGTGCGCTCTCGATTTCGCTCAAGTCCTGCTTTGTCAATTCAATATCGGCGGCGGCCATGTTTTCCTCCAGCCGGCTGATCTTCGTGGTGCCGGGAATGGGAACGATCCATGGTTTTTGCGCCAGCAGCCAGGCGATAGCCACTTGCGCGTTGGTAACGCCTTTCTGTGCGGCAATGCGGCCAAGTGCGTCGATCAAACCCTGGTTGGCCTTGCGGTTCTCTTCCGAAAAACGGGGCACAATATTGCGAAAATCGCTTTTATCGAAGTTTGTATTCTCATTAATGGTACCCGTAAGAAATCCCTTGCCAAGCGGACTGAATGGCACGAAGCCTATCCCAAGTTCTTCCAGCAACGGCAAAATTTCTTTCTCCGGTTCACGCCACCACAGCGAGTATTCGCTTTGCAGAGCTGTAACCGGCTGAACAGCGTGCGCCCTGCGAATACTCTCCACGCCCGCTTCCGACATGCCAAAGTGTTTTACCTTGCCTTCGGCGATCAATTCTTTAACAGTACCTGCCACATCTTCAATCGGTACATTCGGATCGACGCGATGTTGGTACAGCAGGTCGATGCGGTCAGTGCGCAGGCGTTTCAGCGATGCTTCCGTCACCGAGCGGATATTTTCGGGGCGGCTGTCCAAACCTTCAGGCGGGCGGCCGTTTTTAAAACCGAATTTAGTGGCTATCACTACCTCGTCGCGAAAGGGGGCCAGCGCTTCGCCGACTACTTCCTCATTTACATAGGGGCCATACGCTTCGGCCGAGTCGAAAAAAGTAACGCCGATCTCAAATGCGCGCCGTATCAATTTAATTGCATCTTGTTTTTCGGTAGCCGGGCCAAGGCCGAAGCTTAGTCCCATGCAGCCCAAGCCGAGGGCAGAAACTTCCAGGTCTTTTCCTAATTTTCTCTTTTTCATAGTTGATATTTTGCTTTTTTAAAGACAGGTCAAAGTTGAGGCATATTTTCGGGTCACCAGTTATACCAGTTACGGTATTGCCTACCAATATTACTGGCGCGAATTAAACAGCTCAGAAAAGCTGTAGTTTTGAATTTAAAAAGAGCGATAAACATGGAAAATATCCGCCGGTTCGATACCATCAGCCAGTATAACGATTTTAACCAGCACGAGACACGGCACCCTTTAGTAACAGTGGTCGATTTGTCAAAAGCTACACCCCGCCAGCATTACCGTATGTATTTCGGGTTTTACATTGTGTTTTTAAAAGACGTAAAATGCGGCGACCTGCGCTATGGCAGGCATTTGTACGATTACCAGGAAGGCACGCTCGCTTTTATGGCGCCGGGACAGATGGCAGGCGTCGAGACCGCTGATGATAATTATTTTCAGCCCACAGGGTATGCCCTGGCTTTTCATTCCGACCTGATCCGCGGAACAGCCCTGGGCAAACACATTCGCGACTACACTTTTTTTCTGTATGAATCACACGAGGCCTTGCACTTGTCCGAACGCGAGCGGCAGATTGTGCTGGATTGTTTCGCCAAGATAGACATGGAGCTGAACCAAAGTATCGACAAGCACAGCAAAACACTCATCGCCAATAATATCGAGCTGTTCCTCAATTATTGCATGCGCTTCTACGACCGCCAGTTTATCACGCGTGATAATGTGCACAAAGGTATCCTGGAAAAATTTGAAAGCCTGCTGAATGGTTATTTTGATTCGGACAAACCTCAAAATATCGGACTGCCATCCGTGGCCTGGTGCGCCGAGCAGGTGAACCTATCGTCCAATTATTTTGGCGACCTGGTTAAAAAGGAAACCGGCCGCTCCGCACAGGAGTACATACTGGCAAAGCTGATGGACGTGGCCAAAGAAAAGATTTTCGACCGGAATAAGTCGGTAAGCGAAGTGGCGTATGAACTGGGCTTCAAATACCCGCAGCATTTTACCCGCCTTTTTAAGCAGCGCGTTGGGCAGACTCCGAATGAGTACAGGATGATGAATTGAGGGCCGAATATTACCATCACAATTTGGCTGAAACAATATTACCGCTATCGGCAAAACCATACTGTTTGTCTACCAATCCTTCGTTCCCGTCGATTTTAAAAAAAATTGAAATGGCAGCTCATTACTTTTAGGGCAAAACAGATATTATGCGTTTAAAGAAACAATTACTGGTAACCGCAGGCGCACTTGCGGCAATCGCTTTAAGTGTCGCGGCTTCGTTGCCCCAACAGCGTGAGGAGCCCAAACTGGTAAACCTGAAGGTTTTCCCAAAGAATATTCCATTTCGCGTACTGGATCACCAGATGGATATGTGGTCGGCGTCCCTGGGCGTGCGCTGTAATTTTTGTCATGCCCGAAACGACGCAACCGGTAAGATGGATTTTGCAAGCGATGCAAAGCCCGAAAAAACGGCGGCACGAAATATGTACCTGATGATGTCAAAGATCAACAGGAAATTTTTCCATGCAAAAAAGGACTCGCTGGGTATGATGATGGCCACCGGTGTTAATTGCAATACCTGCCATCATGGCGAATCGCACCCGGAGATTAAAATGCCTGAGGAACACCACGGTCCGGGCGGCCCGCCGCCAGCCAATGCGCGAGCCCCCGGCAAATAACGTTTATTATGAAAAAGCTTTTTATTATTATAACGATCATTACGGCGGGCTGCGGCAACATATTAACCGCGCAGTCCTTGCATGCCTCAATAACATTTGAAATTAAAAACCTGGGCATCACTACAAACGGTTCTCTCGGCGGCCTTTCCACCAAAATCCGTTTTAACCCGGCAAACCTGGCTTCAAGTACCATCGAAGCATCGGCGGATGTGAGTACGATCAATACCGACAATTCGGGCCGTGATGAGCATCTGCGCAGCGAAGATTTTTTTGACGTTGCGAGGTATCCTAAAATCTCGCTCAAGTCGGTTGCCTTTAAACACCGCAACGGGAATAACTACACCGGCACTTTTATTCTGACCATGAAGGATCAATCCAAACAAGTCGAAATTCCATTTACCTTTTTAGATAAAGGAAGCGCGATGGAATTTAAAGGCACATTCAAGATCAACCGGCTTGATTTCGGCGTGGGCAGCACAAGCCTGGTCCTTTCCGACGATGTCATTATACACATCGACGATGAAGAAAAGAAACCGGAACAGGTGGGGGCCTGAGCGGGGCAGGCCGGACAAGTATCGGATAATGAATTAGTCGTCCCTGTGCTTTATACGTAGCTGGTATATGATAATTGCGAACAGAATAATAAGGCCGGTTATAAATAGCGTCATATGGAATAATTATTATCGTTTGCCTTAGGGGAGCTAAAACGGAAGGTTGGGCTGGAGAATCGGGTATATGAACGCATAAAAGCTATGCCGAAAAATTTCATAGCTATAAAACAAACACTATCTGTTTGTTGAGGGGATTAATTAATGTACACAGTGTCTGTTTAGCGCTACAATATGGTATGCCGCTTTGATGAACACATGATCGGGCTTTACCCCATGTTCCAGGCCACCACGTCCCAAATTTCGCCGGCATCGGGGTAGGTTCTGATGATTTCAAAACCGATTTTTTGATGCGCCCTAAGCGAACGCGGATTTCTTTGAGCGATTTCGGTTACGCAGAGCCGGTACCGGTCTTTTACACGGGCGGCTAAAGCGTGGTATAAACCTGCGAAAATTCCCATTCCCCTGAACCCTTCCGCTACGCACACCTGGCCGCCCACGATAAACGGATAATCGGACAGGGGCTTGCCCTGGTAAAAACACCGGTCAAATTGCTCGAACATGGGTGTTAAACTGTCTACCGTATTAGTCATATCCGGCGTCATGGCCAGGGTATAGCCGACGAGCGCTCCGTCCGCCATGGCGATTATCTGCGGGGCATGCGCGGACATCGTTTGCAGTATTTCAAGGGTATGCACGGCATAAACAAATCCTTCTTTATCCTGTGTTTCCCGGCTGATCGTGGTGTAATGATTCTTCGTCTGCAATGACAATAATTGTCCGAACTCGAAATCGGTTTGTGCTTCCCGGTAGGAAATTTCCATGTTTTATCGGCGATCTTTTGCAAAGATAAGCGCAGGAAGTAACAGTTGAATTTTTAGAAAGCCACTGGGTTTAAAAAACCTTAATCATTACTGCGCGTATAAGGCTTAACACCGGACATCCGCTCAAATTTTACTTGAAGATCCCTTATTTGTTTGCTGACACTGTGCGTAGGCGATGCCCTGTTAACTTCTACCAAATGCACACATGAGTCAGCTTAACGAAATACGCCTGTTAAAAAACATTCCATCAAGAACTCTCCAGCTGAGCCTGATCGCGCTGATCGTCAGTTCAGGCATCGCCGGCTATTTTTATTTACTCGGTTTGACGATGTCTTCCGTCATGATCGGCTGTTTTTCGGTTGCCGTAGTTTTTATCCTGCTGCTGCAGTTGCTTCGGGTGGTAAAGGATGTGCATACGCTCGTTATCGCGGCGGTTTGCGCCTTGCTTATTGTAAGCGGTTTCGTGGAGGGTTCGGTAACCTGTCAGTACCTTTTCTTTTTCCCGCTGGTTGTCGTGATACCCATCGTGGTCGACATCCGGCACTCGTCGCTTGGCGAATTTATCGCCACGTTCGCGCTCGTTTGCATTTCTTTTACTATTTGTTTTTACGTAGGGCATGCCACTCATCCTATTGAATATATTCCGGCCCTCGTCGCAAAAAAAATGACTTACTCCAATGCCATTGGTTCCATGGCTACGACCCTGCTTTTTTCAATAGCGTACATTGTTTATGAAAAACGCTTTATCCGTGCGTTGCATACCATCGCCTATATCCAGTCGCACGAGATGCGCAGGCCTGTCGCGTCTATTATAGGTTTGATGGATGTATGGAAAAAGGAAAATTACCGTTATGACCCGCAGATCGTTTCCATGATCGAAACTACGGTAACCGAACTCGACGAAAAGATCCATTTGATCGAAAGCCATACCGCGGGCGGCATATACGATCCCCCAAGGGCCGAACCGCCCCGGCAGCAGTCCAGGCCCATGTATTTTCACTAAGCGCTATGGCACTCATGCCGCGGTAAAAAAATGAGGGCCCTTAAATTAATATTTAAGAGCCCTTCGATACCTTATCAGTTGAATAAATTACTGCGCCGCGTTGTAAAATCTGATATCAGGCTTTCCGATCACGCCGGCGCTCTCCATTAGTTTTTTCTTCTCATCCGAGAATATGGCGGCCTTAGCTTTTGCCATGTCGGTTACGGTGAACACGAGGTGCACCATGGTCGTGTCGTCGATGCCGCGTCCCAGCGCCCTGTCGGTATACCCTTCGCTTGCGCGTTTCGCTTCGCCCTCGCCATCATACACCTTCAGCCATGCGTTAAAGTCTTTTACTTTGTGATTGATCACTACCCATCGTTTCGAGGGGCCGCCGTTCATCCTGATCATGTGGTAAAATTGAACATCGGGTTTGGAAACCACACCGGATTTATCCATGGTCGCTTTTAGTTTCGGATCGGCCATAAATGCTTTGGCTTTCGCAACGTCAGGTACTTTAACGGCTACAAGGATGCTATTGGGGTTGTCGGCATTCCTGCCAACTGCAACTGTTTGCATGCCGGCGGCTTTGCGGTTCGCCGAATCTGCGTCAAAAACCGGCCTCCATTTGGCATAGTCTTTTATCGAGTGTACGACGTCGACCACGTCAAATGGTACCGTTGCGGCAGGTGCAGCAGCTTTTTTTGATGTGTCAGCCGCGGCAGCGGCCGACGAATCCGCGGACTTTTTGGCTGAAGAACCACCGCACGAGAACAGTGCCGTTACGACGATGATCGCCAGCGCGGGCTGAAGAAATGATTTGAGTTTTGTCATTTTAGTTGAGTTTAATTGTGAAAAATGGTCGTTAGCACAGGATGGCTTAATAATAAACTCTCCGGTTTAATACAGTTGGTTATACTTATTGATTTTCAGGAAATTAATAACGAATATAATAATTGAATGCATATTATCAATACCTATTAGCTGAATAAATATTTTCAAAATATCAGGGGCCTGTAGCTGCCGGCTAACAAAAATTGGGGATGCTATTTCTTAGCGTTATCTTTAAGCAGCGTTGATACTTTGTTCTGCAGTAAGCAATGACGGAATTTCGATTTATCCCCGTTACGCCGCATCCTTTGCTCAGCCCTTTCGTCGAGAAAATCCATGTCTTCGAAAGTTCGGGCCGGCTTCCGGCGACGGAAAGAAAATTGATCGTCCCTAATGCCAATTTTAAATTAACGCTCACTTACCGTAACGGTATGATCGCCAGGGTTGGCGATAAAACTTTTACCCAATATGAAAATCACCTGAGCCTAACCGGTCTGATCGATACGCCCGTTAATCTCGATCCGCAGCAGGATGTGCCGACCGGCACGATCATCATTGAATTTAACCCGCTTGGCGCTTATCGCTTCTTCCATTTGCTGTACGTCGAATTTCAGAATCAAATTGTCGACCTGTCGGACCTGATCGGCAGCCGGGCGGAAGAACTCCGGTCTAAATTAGGTGACGCATACACCATAGAACTTAAGTTGGAAACCCTGCAAAACTTCCTGGTTAAGCAACTGGAAAAGGCGTCGCCCGACCTGATCTACGATTATTGTATCGAGCGGATATTACAGTCGAACGGTTCGCTGACCGTCGCCCGGCTTGAAAAGGAAACCGGGTATAGTTCACGCTGGCTGCACCGGAAATTTACTGAGCACCTGGGTACGGGGCCAAAGACGCTCGCCGAAATTATCCGGTTCAAACAATTTTACCAGGCGTATTCGGCGGGCGTCAGCCCCCAAAGCCTGAAGGAACAAATTTACCAGAACTACCACGATCAGTCGCATTTTATCAGGGCGTTTAAGAGGTTCACCGGGTCCACGCCGACCGATCTTCAAAACAGCCCGAACGAGCTTGCCAATAAGCATTACAAAACCTGAGTTCCGATTTGTACAATACCCGAAGCCGCTGTCGCCGCATCTTTGGTAAAAAAATCAAGCAAAATGGCAACGAACGATTTCAACTGCAGTACGTCTGCAAAAATCAGCCCTGCTGAGGCGATTAAAAAGATCAGCGACGTTCCCGCATGGTGGGGAATATCCTTTACCGGCAGTGCCGGCAAACAAGGAGATGAATTTGTGGTAAAGATGGGCGGCGAGTCTTTCTTCAACTTTACTGTAACGGAGTTGATTCCCGGCAAAAGAATTGTTTGGCTGGTTACCGACTGTAACATGCCCTGGTATTCTGACAAAAAGGAATGGGCTGACACCAGGCTCATCTTCGATCTGGCTGAAAACGAAAATGACGTTACCAAACTGACTTTTACGCACGAAGGCCTTACACCTGACGTAGAATGTTATAAGGATTGCGAGCCCGGCTGGACGCATTGGATCAAAACAAGTTTATTTTCATATTTAACCACCGGGAAGGGCGTTTTCAGGGCTCCTACTAAATAAAGAATGGGTAACAATGAAAGATCAAAATTTTACGGCGACGATTACCGTTGCCGGCAGTCCGCAGGAAGTATTTGAATGTATCTGTGACATTCCCAAATGGTGGACCAAAGATTTCCAGGGAGGTAGCGCCAGGCTTGACGATGAGTTTGTGATCTGCCATCCCGGCGCTCATTATTCAAAGCAGCAAGTGGTTGAGGCTGTTCCGGGTGAAAAACTGGTTTGGCTGGTGACTGAAAGTGAACTAAGCTGGCTTGAAAAAGATAAATCGGAATGGACAGGTACCAGGATGATCTTTGATCTGACGGCTGAAGGCGACAAAACCCGGCTCGATTTTACCCACGAAGGCCTTCTGCCTGGTAAAGAATGCTATGACATGTGTGCGCAAGGTTGGAACATGGTTATTAAAAACCGCCTGTCGAATTTTATTATAGGGCAACTGGCCGATTATACCGTATCAATCGACGTCGCGAAATCTCCGGGCGATGTGTTCGATCATATCGTTCATGATGTTTCCAAGTTCTGGCCGGAGGATTTTGCAGGAGAAAACTCTAAGCTGAACGACGAGTTTGTTTTTAGTACGGGTGAAGGCCATTATTCGAAAAATAAGGTGACTGAATTGGTGCCCGGTAAAAGAATTGTTTGGCTCGTTACCGAAAGCATACGCAAAACAGACGATTTTGACTGGACGGGTTCAAAAATGATCTTCAATTTAATTCCAAAAGGCGACCATACCCTTATCGAATTTACTTACGATGGGGTTGTTCGCAAAGGAGAATATGACCGGTTGGCCGAAGTATGCGATTGGGTGATCAAAGACAGGCTGTACAGTTTGCTCACTGACAATGCGAAAAATTAGGAATTATATCCTGAACGGAAATGCCTGCTCCCCCACAGGCGCCAAATAAAAAGCCGCCTTTTGTGTGGCGGCTTTCAGTTATATGTTGCAGAAAGCGTGGTTCATTTGCTTTCCCCTGCGGCTTGTTCGTTCACCGTGCTTTCGGCCAGTTCGGTTAAAAGTTCATCGGTCTTTTTTTCTTCATCCAGCGTTTGCTGCAGCAATTCCTGCGCATCGCTGTAGCCCAACTGCCCGGCTAGTGTTTTCAGCGTGCCGTACGAGGCAATTTCGTAATGCTCAACTTTTTGTGCCGCCGAGATCAGCGCTGCATCGCGCACCTCAGTGCCTTCATCCGTACTTTCGATCAATTCTTCAGCCTCTTTCGCGAGCCCGGCCATCGCTTCGCATTTTTTGGCCGTAGCCTTTTCGCCAATGGCCTCAAATACTTGCTCAAGCCGCTTAACATGACCTTCGGTTTCGGTTAAATGGGTGTTGAACGCCTCCTTCAGTTCCTCTGATGTCGCTGCTTTAGCGAGCTTCTTTAGGTTTTTAGTCAGGTCCTTTTCAGCCCAAAGCATGTCTTTCAGTTCATCGACAAATAATTCTTTTAAAGCGCTTCCACCTTGTGAAGCTGTACTTTTCATTGTTCGTGCCATAAATTTTTAAAGGATTTTGATGTATCAGAAGTACAACCATATCGGTGTAAAAGTTTTGAGAACTAAGAATAAAATTTAGGTTTTAGTTAAAAATGTAAGAGGTGGCGCTTTTATGACGAACTGATGAAAGAGGCCTGAAATTTCAGGCCTCTTTCATCAGTCAGCTTTGTTATCACCTGGGGCTTACCACCAGAACCTGGAATGTTCCCGGTTTTAATTTCGGGCGGAACTCGCCGGCTTTTTTCGGTTCAAATTCGCCGGTAGGCAAATAGATAAGATGGCTCACGGGCTCGACGGCCTGCGTGCGTGCGCCCGCTTTGGTTTTAAGATTTTTAACTACTTCAAATTTATTAGCCGAGATCTCTTTGATGATCGTCAGCGTACCATCGCCGTTGGATGAATAAATGGTTTTCAACGGTTTGTCGAACCCTACAGCATCGCATTCGTCGCCAATGGGCAGGGTGGTGATCACTTTGCCGTTCGTCGCATCCATTACCACCAGCTTTTGGTTATCGCAGCCGGCGAAAAGGCTCATACTTTGACGGTCGATAGCAAGACCTGATGCACTTTTGCCTGGCGCTATCGGCCAGCTATGAATTACTTTAAAA
Source organism: Mucilaginibacter sp. (assembly GCA_035545315.1). Taxonomy (GTDB): domain Bacteria; phylum Bacteroidota; class Bacteroidia; order Sphingobacteriales; family Sphingobacteriaceae; genus Mucilaginibacter. The sequence continues at coordinate 69,276 of DASZYQ010000019.1, forward strand.
GTCTTCGCGTCAATCACGTCCATCTCGCTTTTTTCGGCATTGTTTACATAAATGCGTCCTTTGCCGTCACTTGCGGCAGCTTCGGGCCAGCCGGTTAGCTGTATGGTTGCTATTGCCTGGTCGGTTGCCGGGTCGATGACGGTCATACTTTTGCCGCGGCCGTTGCTGGTGATCACTTTGTTGGAAAAGTCATCGTACAAAATCCCGTCGGCGAACTGACCTGCGGGTACGTGACCAAGCACCTTGAAGGTTTTGAGGTCGAACACCACCACGCTATTGGCCGAGCCGTTGGTGATATAGCCTTTGTTAACAGCATGCACCAAAGCAATGCCGTGAACATCCTTGTCGGTCTGGATGACGCCGAGAGAGTCTCCGGATACTTTGTCGAGCACGTTCACCTGTGTGCCGTGCGATACGTACAGTCGGTTCGACTGGGGATCGACGGTCGTATAATCATAACCGCCGCCGCTTTTAATGTGGAATGTCTTGATGATGTGGTAATTGGGCGTTTGCTGTGCATAACCGTTGCCGGCGAACAAGGCAATCAGCAGCGAGGCTAATAAAACTGATCTTTTCATAATAAAAAATTTCAGGTCAAGTTATTTGTCTATTCTGTACAAATCCTGTTCGTTATTTTGATGCCCAGGCCAGGCCGTCCGGACCTTTTCCTACATCGATGTGGCCTGTAACGGTCAGCGTTTTCAGGTCGATCACTGCCACATAATTGTCTGGTGTGCAGCCTATAAAGGCTCGTGAGCCGTCCGGCTGCATCAATATGCCTGCAGCACCGTGGCCGACATTGATCTTCTTTATTTCTTTATGTGTTGCGGTATCATAAACAACAATGTCTCCATTTCGCAGGCTCGAAACCAGGACCAGCTTGCCATCGGGGGTAAATTGCAACCGGTTAGCGCCGAATACTTTGGCATCGATCTTATCCACTACTTTTTTTGATGCCAGGTCGATAACGGCTATGGTACCATCGTCAGCAGCGGCCGTCCACAATTGTTTGCCATCGGGCGAAACATCAAATCCTTCCGAGCCTGTTGAAACCGATATTACCGTCTGTACCCAGTCGTGGTGTGGCTGCGGTCTGGGTCCGGCGGGCGGTGCGCCTGCTGGAGGGCCGCCTGCCGGAGGCGCGCCCGGCGGAGGCCCAAAGCCCTGGATGAGCGTATCTGCTAAAATACTTACTGTGCCTGAACTGACATTGGTGGTATAAACATGCTTCAGATCGGGTGTAACATAGATCATGTGCGTGCGGTTCTGACCGGTTCCCATCGCCCAGTCGAATGTATTGGTTGCGGGATCCAGCCGAGCAACACATTTGGAACCCTCGGCGGTAAACCAGACCTTACCCCCGGCGAACGTAATACCGTGCGGCCCAAAAAAGGGCCTGGTATCGATAGGTGTTAATGCTTTCATGTTTACAATATCGAGCACATCGATCTCGTGCAGGCTGCCGCCGCCGTAAATGGTCACATACGCCGTTTTTCCGTCCGATGATGCGATAACTTCATGCGGATCGGTTCCGACGGGCATTGTACCGATGACTTTCAGGGTCGATGGTTCTACAACTGCAAGCGTGTGGTTGCCTTTAGAAAGCGCGAGCAATTTTCCCGTTGCCGTTTGCGCCGCACACGATGTGGCAGAATAAACGAGCGCCATGCAACAGGCATTCGCTGTAAACTTTAGAAAGGTTGATCGGAGTGGTTTCATAGTGTATTGGTTTGGAGTGGCTTATATCAAAGTTACGTTAACCGGATATTGTTTCAATGAATAAAACAACGGTTTATTGCGCCAAGAATAAAACGAAATAGACGAGCATGTGGCAAGTATAGACTAATATCGGTTTACAGCCTATAAAGCGAATAAGAAAGATGCCTGAGGATTTACATCCACTCCAGCCTGGTAATATCGAAACCCAGTTCTGAAGCTTTAGAAAGAAAACGTGTACGGATACCTGCCGGGATGGTGCTTTCGCGCGAGATGATCCAGAGATAGTTCAGGCTATTGCCCGATACCAATGCATAGTTGTAACCTTCGTCGATGTCCAGTATGTTGTAATCGAGGTAGATGGGCAGAAAATAAGATACTTTCAGCTTGCCCAGGGTATCAGGTCCCGTAAACCTGGCTTTGCCGGTGGCCTCCACGGGTTTGTTTTTGTCGAAGTCGTAGGCCCTGGTAACTACTTTGATGGTACCGTCATCGTTAAGCGAGTATTCATCGGTCAGGTTTTTTAATTTTTTTTCGATGCTGTTTGGCAAACGGGCTATCTCGTTCCACAGGCCCATATACCTGTTCTTGTCAAAGGGCTGTACAACGGCGCTTTTGGGAATCTTGTTTTTCGGCCATAGGGCGTAGGCTAATCCTGCCGCGCCAACCCCTGCTGCTATCGCAACCAGCCATTTTTCTTTCTTCTCCATAAGGTATAAACGTTCGGCAAGTTTTTGTTCTGCTAAAGATACAAACGAAAATGGGATCCCAATATTTTAAAGGTGATTGTGTGGAAGATAATCGATATTATTACCGCGAATAAAGCGACCAAAGATGAAAGCTGTTTTACCTTGTCTTACATTGATCCTGTTTTTGGGCAAAATATCTTCCGGCCAGCCTGGTAACGCGCCGAAAATAATTGAACGGAACGGGCGGCATGAACTGCTGGTCGACGGCAAGCCTTTCTTCATACTGGGCGGGCAGGTGCATAATTCGAGTGCCTGGCCGGGTATGCTGCCCAAAGTATGGGAAGCCGCTGGGCAACTCCACCTGAATACGCTGGAGGCGCCGTTGTATTGGGAACAAATAGAGCCGGAACCGGGAAAATTCGATTTTTCGGTCATGGATACTTTACTGATCCAGGCACGCCTGCACCGGGTACACCTAATACTGCTTTGGTTCGGCACGTGGAAGAACGGCAGCAATCACTATATGCCGGAATGGATGAAAGAGGATGCCAAAAAATATCCGAATATTACCGGCAAAAACGGCCAGCCTATCGATTCGCCATCGCCGCACAGTGAAGCGACACTGGAGCGTGATGTAGAAGCTTTTACCGCCGTAATGCATCACCTGAAAGAAACAGACCCGCAGCATACCGTCATTATGGTGCAGGTAGAAAATGAAAGCGGATCGTGGGGCAGCGTGCGCGACTATTCGGCTAAGGCTCAGCAGCTATTTGAGGAACCGGTCCCCGCACAACTGCTGAAGCCGGAAATACTAAAAGAATTAAACAGGCCGGCTTCATCCAAAGGCAACTGGACCGAAGTGTTTGGCGACAGGGCCGACGAATATTTCCAGGCCTGGTCGATAGCGTCATTCGTGGGAAAGGTAGCAGCAGCCGGAAAAGCCGAATGCCCGTTAACCCTGTATGTGAACGCCGCCCTGCGCGACCCGCTGACCAATCCCCCGGCTACTAATTACGAAAGCGGCGGTCCGACGGATAACGTGATACCGATTTGGAAGGCGGCTGCCCCGGCCATCGACCTGCTGGCGCCCGACATTTATTTGCAGGGCAGCGAGCGAATATTGAAAGTGATCGACCTTTATAGCAGGCCGGATAATGCGCTGATGGTGCCCGAAGCGGGACTGGAACCTGAAAAGGGCAAATACCTGTACGAGGTATTGGCGCATGGCGGCCTCGGGTTTTCGCCTTTTGGGATAGACGATAATAACAGCGGCGAAAGTCAACAGCAATTGGCTGAACGGCTGGCGCCTTTTTCGGACGACTATGCAGCCCTGGGGCCAATGATGCACGAACTGGCGCAATGGGGTTTTGAAGGGAAAATAAAGGCAGTGGTGGAACTGGAGGATCATGCCCAACAGGTGGTTGGCCTTGGCGCGTGGCAGGCCGTGGTTGATTTTGGAACAGGCGACCGCGTGGAGTTGCAAAAGAATCCGGCAGGCGATGGGAGGCTAATGATCGTTCAATCAGGCGAAAACGAATTTTTAGCGATAGGGGCGAGGTGCCATATCATGTTCCGGCCCGCAGGTAAAAACACCGGGAAAGCCTGGCAATACTTAAAAGTGGAAGAAGGCAGTTATGTGGATGGCGAATTCAAACCGTTACGTATACTGAACGGCGACGAAACCGACTGGGGTGGTCCGCACCTGGGTGTAAAGCCAGTAGTGTTGCGCATCAGCCTGGTGACCCGCTGACCGAACCAGCCCTCCGCCGACCCCAAAAGGCGCGAAAATTTCCTTCGGATATCCTGTCAGAAAAAGACCGATGTCCTAAATACTTGTGACAGGCCTCATATTTTCAATGGGCATGTATCAGCAAATTTGACAGCGTAAAAGACATGGATAAACAAGATACCTATCCTTGTTAATTAATCGTTATCAAATTAAGTAAGTGATGGGAATATGCTGAATACGGCTAATTTAGATACTCATCCTGTAAGGCGATCGCGGGCTGCTAAACAAACCGATGTGGATACGATCAAAAACCTGCTGAAGGTGTTGAAGCCTGTTTACGACAAAATGCTGCAGGCCGAGGCGCAGAAGGAAGAACTGCTGCATGCCGTTGGCGCCCCTCGGCGTAAAAGCGCCGTTAACCTTATCGATTACATGGCGCTCCGTTCGTTTAACATCGAGCCTGTACAGGAGGAACTGCATCGCTCCGGCCTTTCATCCCTTGCCAGCAGCGAAAGTCATATCAAGTTTCAACTGTTGCAAGTTATGCGGTGGCTCGGTAATGAAGGGCCCGAAACAAGCGAGGTTAATTACGACCGCGGTACAGAGCTGCTAAATGATAATATAACCATGCTGCTTGGCGAGGCTGACCATGGGTCCGTTCCGCCGATTATGGTAACGTTCGATACTAATTTTGCGGAGGACCCGGAATTGATCAGCGAACTGCTGCGGAACGGGATGAAGCTTGCACGCATCAACTGTGCGCATGATGATGAAGATACCTGGCTGAAAATGATCGGTAATCTTCAAAAGGCCCGGACACAGACGGGACTTTCGTGTAAGATATACATGGATATTGCCGGGCCGAAGATCAGGGCAAAGGTGGTGCGGAAAGGAAAGCATCAAAACAAACTGACGGTTGAAGTTGGTCAGGAAATATTGCTTTCGGAACCCGGTAAGAAGGCAGTAAAAGGCAAGGCTTTTATTTGCTGCACTTTGCCGGGCATCGTACGGTATCTAAGAAAGGGCCAGCGGGTGCTGATAGACGATGGCTTGTTCGCTGCGGTCGTAACGGACACTGCCGGCGACGAAGCGCTTATAAAAATTATGAGAATATCGTCGGGCAAGCCGGTGATTAAAAGCGAAAAAGGGCTGAACTTTCCCGACACGGAGTTTGAGATAAATCCCGTTACCGAATATGATGTAAAATGCCTGCCTTTTATCGTAAAGCATGCCGATATGCTGGGTTTTTCGTTCGTTACCAGCGCGGCTGATATGCAATTGCTGCGCAACCGGCTGGAAAGTTTGAGTCGCCCGGATTTCCCCGTGATCGCCAAGATCGAAACCGGGCTGGCCGTAAATAACCTGCCCGACATCATCTTACAGGGGATGAAGCAGGAAAAGTTCGGCGTAATGGTAGCGCGCGGCGACCTGGCCATCGAGATCGGGTTTGAGCGGATGAGCGAGATACAGGACGAGATCCTGTGGATATGCGAGGCCGCGCACGTCCCGGCAATCTGGGCTACGCAGGTGTTGGAAACCATGAACAAACGCGGCATTGCAACCCGCGGCGAGATCACGGATGCTGTTCATGCGGCAAGCGCTGATTGCGTGATGCTGAACAAGGGCGAGCACATCGTCGAAGTCTTGCAAACCCTGAATAATATCCTCGCACGCAGCCGGAAGAATAGCTTTAAGAACAGGCGGCTGTTCAGGAAGCTTTCGATCGCCGAAAAGTTTCTTGGTTAAGGCACTTCGCGATGCCTCACATTTGCATCGGGCCGACTTTAAAATACGATTTGTAAGCAGCCAGGCGCTTCAGCAGGGCGGCCCCGTCCTTAGCAATCCGGGTTTGCTCCGTCTTGCCTGTCGGCATAATGATAAAGCCGTATGGCCCTTTCCTGTCGCCAAAAATGGCATTATCGGGGTTATTTACAAACGGACCGTTTTTAGTGTCGCCGCCTATATCACTATTATCTAAGTAAGGAGCGTAAAACATATAGTGCGACATCTGCGCTGTAACTACCGTATTGTCGGGCGGGACGTGCGGGTATACGCGCATAACAGGCGCCAGCATGTAAGATATTCCCGATCTTGCCGGCGCTTTGTAAATGCCCTTACTGATCCTGTCCTTCACGATATCCCTGATCTGTATGGCCGTATATTTCCCCGAGGCCCTCATGGCCGCAACGTCCAGGGCAACGCGAAAGACCGTCCTGGCCCCTTCGGCATCGTAGCTGATGGGCGCGGCAACGTCGTTCCTGAATTCGCCCCATTCCCACGCCGTGCGTTCGATATAACAAACAAATCCGTTCGTTCCCTTTTTCGCGATGTAATAACCTTTCGCCGGGTCGAGCAGGTAAACGGTGGCGCCCGCCCGCAGGTGCGGCGGAAGCGCGCTCAGGGCGAAATCGCGCTCCAGGTCGGGCGGCATTTTTTCAAGTTTGGTAGCCGCTGTTTCCTGGCTGAAAGCCGTGAGGGAGGACAGGGCTATCACGGCAAAAAGGAGGAAATTTCTAACTAATTGGGGTTGTGAAGTTTTCATACGATAAAGCTATCGTATAAAACCGTTATAAATGAGGGTGAAAAACGTCAATCGTAGGGTGCGTTTGCGACTGCGCGGCCGGTTCAAAAACAAAGAGGCTGTCTCAAAGTCGGTTTACTAAAGGCGCATGAATGGCAGTTTTACAATACAAAATATACTACCGCGCACTCCGTAGTTTCGATTTCGGCACAGCCTCTTGGTTTGCCCCGGTGACCGCTGTTATTTATATAACATAGAACAGGATCATCGCAATATGGATAATGGTGCTGAACCCGGCCAAAAAGATCAAAACATTGATCTTAGATCCGCCCATACCCGCAATGATATTGGCAAAAAAGGTTACTACCGTAACAGCCAGCACCCATATAGGCGCATCGTAATAGTACATTAAGGCGGCAGGTACCGGTAAAAACAATACGGATTGCGCAAGCAATGAGACCATAAACCAGCCTAAGCGTTTGTCGCTTTGGGTAGCAGCAAAGCGGGCAAAGCGCTTAACGATGGATTCATTGTTTTGTGCGGTTTCTTTGTTCCCGAGTTCCAGGGATGAGTTTAATTCTATAGTATTCATGACTTGTATTATTAATGATTTTTCTGTTCTTGTTTTGGCCCGCATGCGCGTCGCCCGTCACACCACAACTTTATTTGCGCCGCCGGCCATCGTTCCCAGGCGCGCTAAAAACATTTCGGCCATTATGTCCGCCCTGTTTTTTGCATCGTCGGCTGCGGGACCTTCAAAATATTTGTCTATCGTTTCGTCAAAAAGTGACAGCCAGCGGTCGAAATGATCCTGCCAGATGTTCAGCGGCGCATGTTTGGAAAAAGGGTTCCCTTTAAAACCGGCCACGCCAAACAATACCGCGTTCCAGAAGGCGTACATTTTGTCGAGGTGCGCCTGCCAGTCGCCGGGAATTGCCTGCAGGAAAATTGGGCCTATTAACTCATCGCGGCGAACTTTGGCATAAAAGTCGTCTACAAAAAGCCTTATGTCGTTTATATCGCTGATGTCCTTCATTTCCTTTAACAAAATATATTAATACCTTTTTATCTTTTATTGTGTTAAATTTTTTTACCTTTTCAGCGACCGGATGCCCGATGCCAGCTCGTCGTTAAATTTGCCGATCTCGGTGGTTTGCAGCAGGTCGTGTATGAGGCTACGTATGGTCTTGAACTGGTTGTGCAGCGGGCAGGGATTTACCTCCGAACATTGCTTTAACCCCATTGCGCAACCGGTGAATAAGCCGTCGCCATCGATGGCCTCCACGATATCGGTCAGTGGGCGCTTAAGGGCCTTGTCATCCAGGTAGAAGCCGCCATTCGGCCCCTTAGCCGACTGGACAATACCCTTCCGGCTCAGGTCCTGTAATATTTTCGCCAGGAAGGCTTCAGGCGAATCGATGCCCGAAGCGATCTCTTTGATCCCCACCCTTCCGCCTGCAGCGGTTTTGTGAGCTATAAAGAGCACCGCCCTTATTGCATATTCGCACGTTTTTGAAAATACTCCCATTTCCGGTACAAAGGTAAGCATATTAATTTTAATAAAAGAGTTTTCTATCTTTTATTTGAATATTTTGCGGGCCCCTGCAGGTCGGGTGGGCAAAATCGAAAGCTGATTGTACCTTCGTTGAGCTGTTTGTGGTTAAATTTTACCACGGAGTTCACTGAGAGCAACACAGAGGGCACAAAGGCAAATAAAATCCGGCGCTCTTAATAAAATCTACTTAGTCTCCAATCATTTTCCGGACATAATAATTTTTAATCATTTTAGAACAGCTTCGCAGGAATATAAGCAGGAATATTTGGCAATTCCGCAGTTTACCGACAAAACACCCCACCTGGCCGAAAACCCATAGCGCTGCGAAATTACAGCGCTTAATTTGGCAATATGATAAACACGATCGCTTTACTGCTGCTGTTCTTAACCGTTACGTTGAGCATGGGCGGCGGACTCTATGAGATATTGGTCATCTATCCCAACTGGAAACACGATGTCGACCCGCATACGCTGCGGGATAAACTGCACTTGTCCGGGATGATGAACGCGGCTAAACGTTTCTGGCCGCTGGTGTCGCCGGCGCAGGTTTTGCTCTCGATGATCAATATCATTATGGCCTGTACCTATCATGGCGCGGGTCTTGCTTGCTGGCTGACCGCCGCGGTGCTCATCTTCCTTAATCGCATTTTCACATTCAGCTACTTTATCCCGGTTATGATCCGCCAGATCATGCAGCCGGAAAGGATCGAAGCCGGCCGCCTGAAAGCGATCGTAAAGCAATGGACCGCATTAAGCCCTGTGCGATTAATTCCGGAGTTTGCTGCATGGTGCCTGCTGATTGCGGCGTTGATGCGGATATAGACTCCTTCTTGAGTAAATTGTCTCTAAACTTAGATAGCATGGGCGACGCAGTCGGCCAGGTGAGTAAAATTTTAAGCTTTACTACTGTTGACAGCACCTACGAGGGGTCGGCGGGAGTGGACTTAATAGATTAAAGAAACCCTGTCGAAAAAAATTTAATAAAATGTTCTAAATAATTTAACTTTCGGCTACTATTGTTCTAAAGCAAAAACTAATTCACTTAACCTAAACAAGGCTCGCAGTCTAAATGGAAGCTTATGAAGCGATTATGGCGATAAGCCGGATTTTCAAAACAAAAAAATGGTTTGATAAGGATAATCGGGAATTGGCATTTGATGGGTTTTGCCGCTTATTCACTTCACTTGAACCCAACCAACGAGAACTTATAGTCGAATTGGCCGACAATTATCACTGGATATCTCATGGTGAATATCAGGATCGAATTATAGAGGCAATGCAAGCAATATCAATTGATGAACTCTCTGACGTAGAAAAAATTTATTTTTTCCCTATCATAAAGCCTGGAGATGAAAATAAGGCTAAAAGCGGAGACCATTTATTGTACATTATTAAGGCTTTTAAGCAAATGATGCCTAATTATAGTCACACACAGTTTGAGTACTTGAAAACTTTCGAGCAGATAACAAATCTTCGCTTAACTCCCCAAGAGCGTTTGTTTCTTGTAGATGACTACATTGGTTCAGGTGAAACTTTCGATCAATGCTTGATTGAAATAAAGAAGAATCCAACACTTTTATCATCATTAATAAAGATTGTTTGCATAGCAGTACAGGAAGAAACACAAATAAATCTTGTAATGGATGGTTATGCTATCCTTACTACCCTCGTTTTAAAAAGGGGAATTTCCGACTTCAACGTTCCTCCTTATATTGAAGAAAAAAAGAATTTGATGCGAGAAATCGAGCGTCATATTCCTGGTGCTAAGTCATTTAGTCTCGGTTACAACGAAACCGAAGCACTTGTTACAATGGCACGGACGCCAGATAACACTTTCCCAGTTTTTTGGAAAAAATTCAGAAAAGAAGGGAAATATTTTGAAGCACCATTTGCTAGATACGAAGAAAAATGAACGAAATTAACCTTACCTTACTGCTTAACGTGGTTAAGAAAAAGGGCAACATACTGCTTCTGAGAAGGCAACAACTGTCTTTTCGACAGATTGTGGAATTAACCGAGCAAGCGGTAGCTAATGGATTTGTCACATACCTTGAAAATAAAATTACATTAACTAGCCAAGGTGAAGAATTTTTAGCGCTTAACTTAGATGCTATTAAGAAAAGAAAAAAATCAGAATGGATTGAGCCAGATATAAAAAATAAAATTAAACCTTTTCCAAAAAATGAAGTATTTTTACCTGACAGAAGCGAGTTTTCATTTTAACTCGTATATATTTGAAAAATATTCCTGGTGCATTCCAGGAGGGGTGATGAGTTCGTCATTCCCTGTTGAGAAAAGGCTTTCAAGCTTTAGCGACAATCATAAACCGGGAGCCTCCGCCTACGGCCTGCCCCCGGCATCCCGCTTCATGATTGTCGCTTTGTTCAATGGGCCCGGCTATCAGCCGGGCCCCAATGAAATTTCATTATGACCTTCCAGCAATATTCTGAGGTATTTCGAAAGAACGCTTTAGCTGCGACTTTTTCAGAAGCGGAAATTCAACATTGTCTTGCTTACGCGGAGCCAATATTGGAACAAAAGCTTCCGGTGATTTATAATACTACGCATCTCTCGGCGTTGGTAGGCTATCGAAAAGTTTATTTAAAAAAAGCTGTGTTATATGCCAGCTATTTTTATCGAAAATTTATTATCAGCAAACGAAATGGTAAGCCAAGAATTATTGCTGAACCATTACCGAGCTTGAAGGAAATTCAATTATGGATATTGAAGAATATACTTGAAAATGTTCCGGTAAGCAAGTTTGCTAAAGCTTATTTACCCAACAAAGATATTAGAGACAATGCGAGGTATCACGTAGGGAAAATGGTGATTCTCAAGCTTGACATTAGTGATTTTTTTGGCTCTATTTCGCAAGTATCGATACAGCAAATATTTTTAAATCTTCACTATTCATCCAATATTTCAAATCTAATGAGCAAGCTGTGCACGCTCGGCGGTAGTCTCCCCCAAGGTGCCTCAACCAGCCCATATCTTTCTAATTTGTATATGAGAGAATTTGACGATATTATTGGTGAATATGCGGTAAATGGAAAAATTAGATATACTCGTTATGCTGACGACATGACGTTTTCAGGTGAGTTCAATCCTGATTCAGTTATTAAATTTGTCGAAAACGAAGTAATAAAGTTAAAGCTACGGTTAAATCATAAGAAGACGTCCATTATACGGCAAAATGGTCGACAATTAGTCACAGGGATTGTAGTTAACGAAAAGATGCAAATTCCCCGGAGAGATCGGCAGAATTTACGACTCGAAATGTATTTTATTAAACAGTTTGGATTAGATTCTCATCTTAAAAGGATTAATAACAAGAAAGCCAATTATCTTCTACACTTAATGGGAAGATTGAACTTTTTGATTACAATAAATCCTCAAGACAATGAATTTGTGGAGTATAAAAATTACCTCATAGAAAATTACTTTACAAGGGATCTGAATTGATATTGGAACTACGCCAGTACCAACCCCTCCTCCAGCGCCTTATTATAAGTCTCTTCATCAAAACTGTAATAAGTTGGTGAGCGGTGCGCGCCGATCTTTAGCTTTTCGTCGAGCTTAACGATGAGGCCAAGTGAAATAAGCTTATTGGGAAAATTGGAAGGATTAAGCTGTTTGCCAGACATCACTTCGTAAAAGCGCTTGATCTCTTTTAAGGTAAACTTTTGCTGCAGCAGGTTTTTGCCGATGGGGAAATGGTACAGGTGCATGCGCATGGTAAACAGCGCCTCGCGCACCATATCGTCGTGATCGAAGCCGAGGGGCGGCAGCTTATCTACGGGGAACCAGCGGCACTCACTGGACAGGAAATCGGCTTTGGGCGTGGCGTTGGTAATATCGGTGATGGCGTAAAAGCCGACGGAAACAGTCGGACCGCTCAGCCAGCTATCCTCGCCGATCTTTATGCCGGTTAGCTCAAGAAACTTATCGGCGTCGACCGAATGCGGGTGGTTCCGGTTTGGTTCGCTGAATGCTTTGAATTGTTTGAGAAACAAATTTTCCATGCCAGTGCGGTCGGCCGTAATGCGCGCGGCGGCCTGCGCCAGGTTCTCGTCCTTGCGTACATACCCTCCCGGCAGGCACCATTTGGTAAATACTTTATTCTTCACCAAAAGCAATTGCAGCTCGCCATCGTGGTATCCAAAAATAGCGCAGTCGACCGTCAGGTTCGGCCGGTGGTCGACATAACCTTTTCGAAAAAAATCCTGTATTTCCTGCAAGCCTTCCATGAATGAACCGCAAGTAAGAATTTATTTATTAAATTTTAATAAATGTATGAAAAGTTTTACATACCTTCATTTATTAGTTTTTAACAAATAAAAATGTTGCGGCAATTTAAGCCGTGAACCAATTATAAACTATTGTAATCAAACCAATTATTTCGCATGAAGATCAATAAGACCTTATGGTATGCAGCGGGAACCGGCGTAGTGGTTGCCGCGTTTGCCTTTTCGCGGGGGAAAGCGAAAAACACGCTGCCCCAAACCGTGATGTCGCATTCCAGCCTTATCCGCACGGATGGAAACATCACTTACATCGACCTGAATAAAAACGGGAAGCTGGACCTATATGAAGACCCGGCGAAACCCATTGAAGACCGGGTGCAGGATCTGCTGAAAAAGATGACCATCGAGGAAAAAGCGGGTATGATGTTTTACGCGCCGGTCCGCGTAAATGCCGACGGCACCATTGACGATAAGCCGGCGACAAACTTCCTGGCCAATATGTCGCCGGTCGGCATAAGCGAGATCGATAAGCACCACATTACGCACTTCAACCTGTTCGCGGTGCCCGCGCCGGATACTTTGGCCATGTGGTACAACAGGATACAGAAATATGAGCAGGAAAAGACGCGGCTGGGCATTCCGCTGACTATCGCCTCAGACCCGAGGAACCAGGGCGGAGCGGGGATTTTCGCGATGTCGGCCAAAACTTTTTCCATGTGGCCCGATCCGCTCGGCATGGCAGCCATCGGCGACGAAAAAGAAATGGAGAAGTTTGCCGACATCTCGCGCCGGGAATATTTGGCTACAGGCATACGGCAAGGCCTGCACCCGCAGGTCGACCTGGCTACCGAGCCGCGCTGGCCGCGTATTTCCGGCACGTTTGGCGAAGATGCGGGACTGTCGTCGCGCATGGCCACGGCTTACATAAAGGGTTACCAGGGCGAAAAGCTGGGCCCGAACAGCGTTGCGATGATGACCAAGCACTTCCCCGGCGGCGGCCCGCAAAAGGATGGGCTCGACCCGCATTTTAATTTTCAGAAGGGTGAGGTTTACCCCGGCAACAATTTTAAATACCATTTGATACCCTTCGAAGCGGCTTTTAAAGCAGGTACCGCCGCTATTATGCCGTATTACGGCGTGCCGATGGGCCAAAAGGGGATACCCGAGGTGGGATTCTCTTACAATAAGGCCATCATCACCGACCTGCTGCGCAAGCACTATCATTACGACGGCGTAGTGTGTACCGACTGGGGCCTGGTAACCGATGCGAAGATCGGTCCTGTGAATTTCCCGGCAAGGGCCTGGGGGGCTGAGAACCTGAGCACCGAAGAACGCGTGCAAAAGATCATCGATGCCGGCGTCGACCAGCTTGGCGGCGAGATGATACCTGATGTAATTGTGAAGCTGGTTAAGGAAGGCAAACTGAGCGAGAAGCGCATCGATGAATCGGTAGCGAGGCTGCTTCGCCTGAAATTTGAGCTGGGTTTGTTCGATAATCCTTTTGTGGATGAGAAGAAGGCTGCAGCTATTGTCGGCAACGACGAATTTATGAAAGCCGGCCAGGAAGCTCAGTGCAAGTCGATCACCCTGCTGAAAAATGACGGCCACACACTGCCATTGGCGCCCGGCAAGCTGAAGATCTATATTAAAAACATCAACCCTAAAATAGCCGCGGAATACGGCACCATCGTAACCGATCCCAAACAGGCGGACATCGCCATTATCAGGCTGCAAACGCCCAACTACCCAATACCCGAAGCCAAAGGGAATTTCATTGCAAGCATGTTCCACTGGGGCGACCTGGATTTCAAAGGGCAGGCGCTGCAGGATATCCTCGACCTGGAAAAAACGGTGCCGACGGTCGTTGATATTTATATCGACCGCCCGGCTGTTGTGCCCGAGATCAACCGTCATGCAAAGGCATTGATGGTAAACTATGGATCGAATGACAGGGCTCTTTTAGACGTGGTTTTCGGGAAATACAAACCGGAAGGTCATTTGCCGATCGAATTGCCGTCGTCGATGGAAGCCGTACGCAACCAGAAGGAGGACATGCCTTACGATTCGAAGGACCCGTTGTATAAGTTCGGGGCTGGCTTGAGCTATTGATTGGAGCTGAAAGCGCAAAGCAGAAAGCATAAAGCGAAGAAATCAAACCAAATAATAACTATTAATTCAATCAAACATGAAAAAGATCAAACTAATCGTGGCGGGCCTTGCGGCTATGGCATTCTTCGCCGAAAAAGCGCCGGCGCAAACGGCGGATACAGCGAAAACCGCGCCGGTAACGACAGCAAGCACCACATCGGCCAACCTGGTGGGCAAATGGGACATCCTGTTCAAAGGTCTGCCCAACGGCGACACGCACATTATCTTCAATGTTACCGAACAGGACGGCAAGCTGAGTGGCACCTACCAGGACCTCGAAACCAAAAAAGATATACCGCTGACCAAGGTGGAAAAGGACGACAAAGGCCTGGTACTTTATTTTACTGCGCAGGGCTATGATGTAAATGTGAACATCGAGCGCAAGGACGACGACGACCATGTTAAGGCAAGTATGATGGGCGGCATGTTCGAAGGCGCCGGCGAACGGGTGAAGCAATAATTTCTCTTCTGAACAATAAAGCGCCCTGGATGAACATTTCAGGGCTTTTTCGTTTTGCTACGCCCGTTTCTATAAATTATCGCCTGATCAATGAATCGGCCAGAGGGGTGAGGCCGATAGCCATTCTTCGCAAATTTAAACTGTCGCGGTTCATTACCGGATACAATATAGCCTTCGAACCATTGTATTGTGTGCCGTAGATCTGTTTGCCGGTGTCGGATAAGGATAACTTATCGCTTATAGCCGCAAAATTTTTAGCATCTATTTTACCTTGCCTGAAAGCGGTTACAATAAGGGGATAATACCTTTTTTGCTCGGACACATCCAGGCGAAAAAAGATATAGACCAGGGCCTGACTACCATTTTTACCGATCTGATGCGGCCCCGGCCAGCTATATGTGTTGATGATCGACCTCAGTTTTAGCCTGTTTAGCGAATCAAGCCACTTCAGCGAATCGCGATATGCCCTGAATAAAATCCAATTGCGCCCGGTATTGCTTGCCGTTTCCGCCTGTTTTTTTAATAAGGCCTCGCACCGCTCTTTCATGCCGATCAGCTCCGCTGACACAGGTGAATTAAATTGGCCCTTAAAAAATTCCATTTTTTGAAGCATTAGGGGCCATCTTTTATCTTTTTGTAAATTTTTTAGATCCGGATCATATAATATTTGATCAAACCCGGGCTGGCCGCCCCGGTGTATGAGTTCATACAGAAATTGGAAGGCACTGTCGTTGAGCCTCGCTTTCGAACAGGCTTCAGCAGCTTTAAACAGGTTCAAATCAGACCGGCTTGCAGTGTCATTTTTAAATAAGTTAAAATACTGCCGGGCAGACCTTTTATAAAATTTGTGATGAAAGAGCGAGTCGGCTATAGCGAGCTTTGCCTTATCCTTTTCCTTAACCTGGGCCATTGCGAGGCCATAAAATGCGAGGAGGAAAAGCGCTGTGGTCAGTTTGTGATAAGTAACTGTCATTCCAGGACCGAATTGACAGTAAAACGTTATTTTGATACTATTCTTGTGCAGATGGCGGATAAACCCGGCGCAAGGAGCCCGATGATTTGCTATTTCCTGAAAATCTTCCCTTCTTTCATCACAAAATTGACCGACCTGACATTGGCAATGTCGTCCAGCGGATCCTTATCGACTACCAGCAGATCGGCGAATTTGCCGGGTTCTATGGTCCCGTATGTATCATCTATTTGCAAGGCTTCGGCGCCATGCAGGGTTGCTGCAATGATCGCATCTATCGGTTTAAACCCGGCTTCTTTTACGAGGCAATCCAGCTCGCTCTGTACGAATTCGGCTTGGTCGTCGTCTGTTCCGGCGCAAATTTTTACGCCTGCCTGGTAGGCTTTGGCGGTTATCCTTTTGCCTAATTCATAACTGCATTGCCATGAGGAGCTTTCTTTTCCAGCCCGCTGATAGGTTAAAAGGGTTGCGTCGAGGATTACGTTGTGCTGCTTCATCAGTTTAAATAGGCCGGAGAGGTCGGGTGTTACCTCATCCCAGAATTCGGCGGTGTGTGTCCCCTTTTTCCAGGCCGACGGGATGCTGTCCATTTTCTCGTATACCATTAACGGCGCATGGGATACCGAGCTTACGCCTGCATTGATCAGGTCGGAAGGCCGGGCTTTTTGGAGCCAGGCATGTCCCCAAACGATCATTCCCTGCTTGTCAGCCTCTTTTACGATCCTGTTCACCAGGCGTGCCGGCAGATCGGCGTACAGTTTGATGCCGGTAGCGCCGGTACCTTTGGCCTCGGCAATAGCGAGGGCCATGTCGGTCGAGTCGGTCACACCCAGCATATACGGCATTTTGCCGGCCACCGCCCCGGCAGCAGAGGTATGCGTACGCGGATCGCCGAAGAATTCCGGTCCGGCCATAAGCGCGGAATAATAAATGTCGGGCGATACGATGTCGCCGGTTTTCGCATCCCTTGCCAAACCTGCAAGCGTGCGCGCATCTCCGGCCATGTCCCTTACGATGGTGACGCCGCTGTACAGCATCTGCTCAAGGGTGCTTAGTGTATGCGCCCGGTTATCCGTTCCCGATGGGTCGGTTGCCATATGGACATGGGTATCTATCAGGCCGGGCAACAAAAATTTGTTGTGCAGGTTGATAACGACAAATGAGTCGGGGACAGCTTTGCTGCCGTCCATAAACACGTCGGCAATCACACGGCCCCGCACCAGGACAGTTTGATGCGGGAGCGGCTGCTTATGGTTAGCATCGATGATGGTTACATCTTTCAATGCGACATTGCCAAGCGAAACTTGTCCGCAGGCATGGTGTCCGATGATAATGGCGATAATGCAAATGAGTGATCTGGCCGGCAATTTCATGATTTAAAAATAAGAAATTGCCGGCTTTTATATCAGGCATTGCCAAACCTTTTCGTCAGCCATTGTCGTACCGGTACATCGTAAAGCTTCAGGTAACCGTAAGCCAGCGCAACGGCGGATACCAGTACAAGCAGCGCCCATGGGCCTGCCTGCTGAAGAGTAGTAACTTTATTCCGTGCTATCCAGCCCCAATAGGTATATATCAGCGGGTAATGCGAGATGTAAAGGGGATAGGAAATATCGCCCAAAAACTTACACGATTTTGTAGCGAATTTACCAACCAGCGTGCCGCTTGCTCCCATGTAAACGATGAGCGGAAAGACAAAAATAATGGTGAGCGACTCGTAAAGGCCGTTCATCCAAAGCCCCTTCGCGCCGCCTATACGCGGCATGCAAAAGAATATCACAACCAGCAGGGTACACCAAAAAAAGGCATTTTTAATGCTGCTTGTTTTAGTAACGCGCCGCAGCAGCAAACCGGCAAAGAAGGGATACATCATACGGGTGAAACCGATGCGCAGTTGAAGCGGATCGAGCGACCAGCCGCCGACAACGTCCCCGGTTTGGCTAGTAACGGTATATTGAATCAGCGCCACACCGCAGATAATGACCAGGATGGTCAAAAGCGTCTTGGAAAACTTGCGCACAAAAAGCGCATACAGGATATTGGCAATATATTCGAAGAAAAGCGACCAGCCCGGTCCGTCAAGGGGGTGCATTTCGCCCCAGCCACGGATATCCAGTGAAAGCGGCACGGGAATCAGTGTACAGCCGATAAGCATTACCAGCAGCGTTTTCCAGACAGGAACAGTATGGATAAGCGGAAACGCGGGCGAATCCTGGAAGTAAAAAAAAATGGCGCCGACAACCATACCGATAATGATCATAGGCTGGAGGCGTATCAAACGGCGCTTAAAAAAACCTCCAACGCTCATCTTGTCCCAGCGGTCGTCATAGGCGTAGCCGATAACGTAACCCGACAAAAGGAAAAAGAAATCAACTGCGAGGTAGCCGTGATTCATCATCAGATCGAGATGGCTGGTTGAGAGCGGCTCCAGCGTATGGAAGGCCACTACCATAACAGCCGCCACGCCCCGAAGGCCGTCGAGAATAGGATAGTGCGGCTTGGAAGCCAGAGAATGATGCTGCATGTGAACGGTTTATAATTCCCGCAAGATAGCGATTGGAACGATATATCCAAATTATTGTGTCGCAGTTACACAATGAACATGTGACTATAGCTTATTTAAGCGGAAGGGTAAAATAAAAGGTAGAACCTTTGCCCGGTTCGCTTTCCGCCCAGATTTTACCTCCGTGCTGCTTTACGATCTCGGCGCTGAGGTACAAACCGATGCCAAACCCTGAAATATGCCGCGTTTGTTCGTCTTCAACACGATAATAACGTTCAAATAGTCTATCCCTGTCGGCAGCTTTAATGCCAATCCCTTCGTCTTTTACGCTAACTTGTACCCGGCTGTCGATAACCACACAGTCCACTTCAATTGTGCGCGATTTGGGCGAGTATTTAACAGCGTTGTTCAGCAGGTTTAAAACAACCGAGCCGATCTTGTCCCTGTCGGCATAGATATGAATGGGCTGCCCGTTATTAAATTTGAACTCATGGTTGCCGATCATAAACCTGGTTTCGTCAATGGCGTCTTTAATGAGGGCGCCAAGTTCGAACTCTTTTTTCATGATCGGCATTTTGCCCGATTCGAGACGTGATATGTTCAGGAAGCCATTGATCATATCGGCCATTTTTTTAACCTGCTTGTTAGCCTTTTTCAACGAGTCTGCCAGGAAACTGTCGTCGCTTTGGCCGAGCCTGGCCTGTAGTAGCTGCACGATGGCGGTAAGCGAGGTAAGCGGTGTTTTCAACTCATGGCTCACCATGCCGATAAAGTCGTTTTTCTTTTGTTCGTCCAGCTTTTTCTCCGAAATGTCGCGGGCGATCTTGGACGCGCCGATGATATGCCCCTCGCTGTCCCGAACCGGCGAGATGGTAAGAGAAATGTCGAGTAAGCGGCCATCCTTCGTCATTCTCTTGGTTTCAAAGTGATCTACCCGCTCGCCCTTTCTGAGCCGTTCCAGTATCCGAGGCTCTTCATCTACCCTGTCGGGTGGTATGATCTTCAGTATAGACTGGCCGACCATTTCCTTTTCTGTATAACCAAATATTCTTTCAGCCGACTTGTTCCAGCTGGTTACAACGCCCTGCAGCGTTTTGCTGATGATCGCATCGTCGGAAGAAGTTACGATTGCGGCCAGTTTAGCACTTTGCTCTTCTGCCTGCCGGATATCGGTAATATCCAGGGCGACGATAAGGGCGGCGTATACTTCCTGCTGGTCGTTGCGCAGGGGTACGAATTCAACTCGATAATCTTCACCAGTTGGTCCCTTCCGGTCGACTGTGAACTGCTTTCCCTGCAGTACCCGGTCATATAAATGTTTGCTGGCTTCATATCTTTCCAGCGGCGCAACCTCGGTGGGATGTTTCCCCACATAGTCGCGGCTATCGTAACCCATTTTGGTCATCAGGTCGCCCTCGACAGCCAAAAACCTGTGGTCTTTGCCGATCACCACAACAACGGATTTCGGAATATTCAGGGCGATCGATTTAAAAAGCCGTTCCCTTTTTAAGATCTCTTCACGGCTTTCAATCAGTTCTTCATTCGTAGCCCTTAATTCTTCATTGGTTGTTGCCAGCTCTTCATTGGTTGCTGCCAGTTCCTCGTTCGTCGCCGCCAGCTCTTCGTTTAAGGTCTGTGCTTTTTGCTCGCTCTCCCATAAAGATTTTGTTCTTACAGCGACGATATCCTCCAATTCGCGGTTCAGTTCGGCCAGGCTTTCCTGTGTTTGCCTCAACTCCTCGTTCGCGACGACCAATTCTTCATTTGTGGCGGTAAGCTCCTCGTTGGTACTCGCCAGTTCTTCATCAGAATTTTGCCTGTGCCGGGCCTCCAGTTCAAACAGGTCGTCTCTCAACTTCGGGTCCTCCAACTGATCGCCGATGTCGAGGCCATAAGCCGCGTAACCGGCAAAAGTGTTATCCGCTAAATATTGGGGTACAAATTTTTCAGCTATCCATCTGTATAAGCCGTCGTACCGTTTAATTCGGTATAATCGTTTGAATTCTTTTCGTGAATCTAAAGAATCGGATAGGATGCCCCTGTTTTGCCGCAGGTCGTCGGGGTGAACGCCTTCTTCCCACGCCTGGCAAGCTTCCTTCTTATCCTCGCCAATTAGCGCCAACCACGCTGTATTAAGAAAGCTGCAGGCGCCGTCGGTACTTACCGCCTGAACCAATAACGGCAGGCTGTTGGCCATACGCCTGAATTCATCGTCCGGAAAAAGAGCCTGGTTCTTATTCATATTAATTAAAGTTCAGGTTGACTTTAATAGCTTATAGCAGACAACACCCGGATAACAACAATGTTTTGGCCGCTCCTGGTAAATTGATCTGTGAGACCCGCCGAAAGGTAAGCATATTTCAGCCAAATTGAACAAAAAACCCCCGGTTTTAACCGGGGGCTAATTTAAGCCGGCTGCTGCTCTTCCTTCATACCGGCTTACTGAACTGTTTGTCTCAGTAATTGTGGTAAGATATGGTTTAGGTCATTTTATTTTTTCTATCGTAATTTTTATGTTGCCATGTACGGGCCCAACGCTGCTTTGGTCATCAATTTCCAGCGCCGTTGGCGATTGAGGGTTGAATGTGCCTTCTTTTTGGTACAATCCACCCATGACGGACGGCACACCGCTACCGGGTGCGGTTTTAGACGCGTTCGGGTCGGTTTGCGTATTTTTTATGCCCTGTACAAAGGCAATGTTGGCGGCGCTGGCCCCGGCGGGCGCTTTGCCTTTTCCACTATACATTTTAGACAAATCGAACCCATGTTGCTGCGATAGCTTTTGCAGCGCTGCCAGGTCGGCCTTCCCTTGCGCGGATTGAAAATAAGCGGGATTGTTTTTGTTTGCCCTTAGCCGTTCCAGAACGGGAAGGTCTTGCCGGGCTTTCGCCCCATTAGCCTTCGTCGACGATATGGTGTTTTGCATAAATGCCGAATGAAAAACAGCGTTTATATTATTTGGCATGGAGATGACGCTCGCCGGGGTCCGGTACATTTCCTCTATCGTACGGCTCATATTGTCGGTGGGCGAAAACGATTGGATAGCTATGGTGGCTTTGGCGCTCCGCTTAAGTCCGGCGCCTACGTTGCCCACATTGATAACAATGGGGATATTGTATTGCCGCGGGTTGATAAGCGTCATTTTTCCGGGTACGCCGGCTGCTATAACGTTTACCTGCATGTTTTTCGTTCCATCGGTTGGCCGTAAACCGTAGGTGCTGTCGGCGAACGAAATAAGACTGGCTGTAGTTTTGCCTTTCAACTTATAGTGCATTCCGGCGGGGCCGATAACCTCCGCGTCCATGGTTACTTTGTACATGTCGTCGATGATGTCGATATCACCCTGGTCGTTGCACTTGGTGGCATTACCCGATTTGTCGTAGATATTAGTGTAAGTATAGTCCACATATACCCGGGTGCTGCCTGTTTTTCGGGCGGTAAAGGTCACTGTCGCTTCGCCCGACGAATTGGTCGTTACCTTGTCCTGGCTCAGATCGCCCTTATCGGTATTGGTCAATTTTACGCTTACTTGCTGGTTGGCGATGGGCTTTTCGTCGACACAATCAAATAATTTGATATGGACGTCCGTTACGTCCTGTATTTTTAGAACGTGCTTATCCGTAGTTGTCCTCCACTTGGCGCCGATCCATTTTGTGCCGTTCGATCCGTCACGAATTTGTTTCTGGTAATCCCGTAACTTGTCGACTATGGACCCGAGCGACCCAACCAAGGCATCGATAGTTGCGTCAACGTCACCAAGATCGAGCGCGGCCTGTGTAATATCTACAACGCCTTCGGCCCGGCGCGAATCGGCGATGACCAGCGTTACGTTGTAAGTGTATTTGCCCGGCACGCCTTCCCTGGATATGTTCACAAAGCTGGTAAAGTCAATGTCTGACGGCCCTATGCCGTTGGATGGAGGATATTCTACGGAGTGGCCTGTTTTAGCGCCCGGCGCAAGATTTTTGTAAACCTTGAATTCGTCAGATTGCTGTTTGGTATAATCCGCGTCCAGCCAATCGCCCGAGTTTTGCGCCTCGGTGTATTTGCCGGCTTCTTCTGCTGTATAAGGCGAATCGGGTTTAAAATCCAGCCGCGTATCGTAGATATACATTTTGATGGACGGGCACTTGCATTCAGGGTCCTGGGCCCGGCAGATGCACGCCAGGCTTAAAAATATGGCGATGGGCAGTAACGACAGATTTTTCATGATATGAACTGATGAGTTATTTCCCGCCGCGAGCACAGCCCAGGAGATATACCTGGTTGTCGCAATTAACTTTGTTTACATAATCGTCCGACCCTGTTTTTTGAACGTCCTCTACTATGGCTGCCGCCGTATCGAAGGCGGCGCTGAACGCGGTTGACTGCGAGCTGAACAGCATTCGTTTGAAAGTTTGGGTGTTCACGTCATCGCCGCGATGGAGCTTTGCTATGTTATCCTCTATCTGTCCTACCAGCGCTTTGATGCGGGGCAGATAGCTTTGCAGTAATGCATTTTTCTGGCCCGTATAGCGGTCGTCAATAACAACTATTTTTTGCCAGTAAGAGCCAGCCAAACTATTAATGCATCCGCACGATGGCAGCCCGATTTTATCTACGCCCGGGCAACTGCCATAATTCGGTTGCGCAACCTGGCCTTTTTCACTTGCTTCCTTTTCGATCAGTTCGCGGTATTTGGCTGCAAATTCATTATCGAGCGGCACAAGCTGCGTAGCGGCGAGCTCCTGCGTTTGTCCTACTATCTTCGCTATTTGCGGGTTTTCGGCCATCGCCGGCGAACGGGAGTAGGAATGCTGCATGTTTTGCGCCATTTGCATGGCATAAGCCTTTTGCTGATCGGGTGTCATGCTTTGCATTTTTACAGCAATAGCCTGCGCATTCTGTACCTGTGAAGGATCGGGCCCGGTTGCTCCCATACCAGCCAGGGCAGCGCCGTTAAATGCCTGCAGATTGGTTTTCAGCATATTGTCCAGGTTCGTATAGGCCGTTCCGTAATTGACAATAACCGTTTGCTCATCAGCGTTTTTGGAAGTCTGGCAATTGCCGTAAGCGGTGGCTGCGCTTCCGGGTGACTGTAGCTGTCCCATTAACGAAACTATATTGATATCCAAACATTTTTGCGCGAACGCGCCGGTCGTTATCGCGCAGCAAAATGTAAATAAAATGATCTTTCTCATAACAGGTGGTTAATTGTGATCTATTGAACGGTTAATCTTGCTAAGGCTCCTGTGTCTATTTCACTTAGCATTTGCCGTATATAATCGGGCCGGCCCTCCAGGTGGATCGCAAGGTTTTGCACCTTGTCGCACTTGACGGGTTTTATCGCAGTTAGGTTTGTGTTGGCGCTGTTTGCATGGTAAGCTGCCTGTACCAGGTTAAAAGAGGTCCGTTGACCAAGCCATTTTCCGTAGAGCACGGTGGCCACGTGCGATGGATGATCGTAAAGATAGTCGTACGCGCTGACGAGATAAGATTGCTTATCGGGCGGCGAAGGGTTTTTAAGCAAACCTGCATAATATGCGCCGGGTACGTTCAGCCTTTGTTGCGGACTAATACTTCGCTGTCCGCCGTCGCTTAAACCAAATCCTACCATCGATTCGTTAACTGCGAAGTGAACAAGCAGCACCGAGGCATTTATAAATTGCTCTGTTTTAGTTATTTGTTCTTTTTTAAGATGGTCATAGGAGTTGGCTGAGGCTGAATTGTCACTATTCGATCGATCCTGCATCCTTTTCATGATCGCATCCTGCTTTTTCTGATACATGGCTATTTGATCGTTGTACCGTTTTTGCGCTTTCTGGTCGTTTTTTTGCACGGCTGCGGCAAACTCCGTGTAGTGGTCCTGCATATATTTCGCGCTTTGTTGGGCGTAGTATTGCGCCGAGTCGCTAAGTGATTGCAAAACCTTATCGTTGCCTGTATTCTGCTGGTCGTTTTGGACGTCCGACACCGCCTGGTTTGCCTGCTGTTGAAAATCGCCGGTATACCAGTCGCGCCAGGCTTGCAGCGAGTCTTTATTGACAATGATCATAAAGCTGATCTCGTACGCATGCGGCGGCCTTTTTTCATAGGGAGTGGCTTCCCATTGCGGGAAGCCGATAAAGGTATTGGGCCTGCTATAGCTCGATTCGTTAAGTTCATATACCTGCCAGTGATGTTTGCGGCCGACGTTTTGCAGCATGTCGGTAAACGTATTACGCAGGCTGGCCTCCATGTTCATTTCCTGTTCCGTAACCTTATTATCGGCCATACGACCGGCTGTGTTCATCGCTTCGTTTATTTCCGCGCTATGCGGGCACGGAGCGGGAAATTGAGGGCAATCTGTTGCCTGTCCGAATACAGCGAATGGAACAGTTGACAAAAGCGTTATCAATAATGCTGACAGGAAGGTTTTTTTCATCACGATATTTCGTTTTGGGAACCAGCAATTTTTAGTACCACGGGCAGCCGGTGTCGGCGGCCACACAATAAAAGGTGACCGGCAGGCTCAGACCCTTATGAAGCGCCTGCCCGGTCGACCCGTTACCGCTGCTCTTGTAAACAGCATTTTCTTTAGCGTCCGCTCATCAGAATTATTACAGAAGGTTCTCATAAAGCGCGGCCATCATATGCAGCAGCACAACAGTAAGGCCCACTTTTCTCATTTTTCTCGCAGGGGAATGGTTTAGCTGGTCTTGATCAGTTCAACCCTGCGGTTATTGGCTTTGCCTTCCGGTGAGTCATTTGGACCAAGCGGCTTGGTGTCACCGAAGCCTTTGGTGGTCAGCCGCGAAGCATCAATACCCATCGACACCAATTGCGCCTTAACCGCATCGGCGCGTTGCTGTGACAGCGTAAGGTTATGCGCCGCGTCGCCGGTATTATCGGTGTGACCATCGATCTCGAATTTCAGCGATGGCGTTTTAGCCAGGAGCTGATAGATGCTGTTGATGGTACCCATTGATTCAGGCTTGATGGTCGACTTATCTACATCAAACAAAATGCCATGGGTTACAATTTTGCTGTCGGTTGTTACTTCTTTATAGATATCGATGCCGCCCGATGCGATCCTGATGTTTTTAACATACGAACTCTCGTACCCATTAAGATCGATGGTTACGTTATTGGGTTTGCCGGTCAGGTTATTCACATTGGCTACGCGGTACTGATCGATGTAAACCTTGCCTACTGTTTTATTAATAGCTATTGCTATATGGTGCCACTGACCGGGCTTGTCGACGTGCATGTCGGCCGGATAGTCTACGTCGCCCAGGGTCCAGTTAACGGACCCGCTGTATAAGTACAGGCCAGGCATGATAGCTGGATTCTGCGCGTAATATACCCTGTTGCCAAAGTCGACCATCAGGTGGTTAATGCCAAATTTTTCATTTTTAAAATCGAACTCGACGGTAAATTGGTCGGGCATATAGGCCGTGGTTTTCATGCGCGGCATCATGGTGGCTCCCGCGCCGGCGGGGATGTGGATCACATTTTCACCGTCCACCTGCTGAATGTCCATTTGCCCATGATTAAGAATAAACTGCGAGGGTATTTCGCCCACGCTTTCGTCCTGCAAGTTCGATTGGAATATGATCTTATCGCCGGGAACAAAATCGTAGTTCTTATAATCGGTTATTGTTGCGGGGCCGGCATCGCCGCCGCCATTTGTGGATGACGCCGTTTGACTGTTGTTCTGCTGGTTAACGGTTGCCTGCTGGTTATTGTCGTTTTTCTTTTTCTTTTTAAAAAGACCTTTTATGGCACCTTCCGTTTTATTGATGCCACTATTCACCGTGTTGTCGATATTGCGGTTCGTCGCGTGCGTCGCTCCATTTTTTGCTGCGTCGGTCGGATTTTCTACCTGTGCGAAAACCGGCCCGGCAATAAGGATGCCAACCAAAAGGGTCAATAACTTCTTCATAATAGCTTTATTTGTTCACCTAAAGCTACCCCCAATGCGCAGGGCAATCAATCGCAAAAAAGTGTTAGCGGTGATTTTTGCCGTATACCTTGTTCAGCGCTTCGGTACGGCTTTGTACATGCAGTTTTTCGTAGATGCGCCGGGCATGGCTGCGGACGGTTTCGATGCTGATCTTAAGTTTGGCGGCTATTTCCTTGTACCTAAGCCCCTCCGATAAATTCTTTAGTATCTCTTTCTCCCGCGATGTAAGGATCTCCGATGATTCTATATTGTCTTCTTTCTGGAACGATGCGATAACGCGGCGGGCTATCTGGGTGCTCATGGGCGAACCTCCATCATAGACCTCGGAGATGGCCTCAAGTATGCGGGAAGGCACTGTTTTTTTGAGCAGGTAACCTGTCGCTCCGGCTTTCAGCGATTCATAAATATTTTCGTCATCCTCGTAAACCGTGCTCATAATGAACTGGGTGTCCGGGCATATAGGTTTAAGCTGTTTTACGCATTCGATGCCACTTATGCCGGGCAGGTTGATGTCCATCAGGACGACATCAGGTTTTGCCAGCGGCAGCGACTGCAGCGCCTGTTCGGCTGTGGAGTACACTTTTTCGCACGAAAAGCCTTCGCTGAGGTTGATCAAAATCTTCAGCCCTTCCCGGATTTCCTTGATATCCTCAACTATGGCTACGTCGATCATATTTTAACTACAAAGCTATCAGTTTGCAAATTTTGTGCACTCACAAAAAAGTGTTAGACGGGTATAGTGAGGGTGATCGCGGTGCCCGAATTTTTTTCGGAAACGATGCGGCAGGCAGCGCCGATCTGTTCCATGCGGTTGCGGATATTTTGCAGCCCGTTTGAAAACACGCCTACGCCGGCCACGTCAAAGCCGCGGCCGTCGTCCTTTACCGATATGACCAGGCGGTTGTGTTCCAGTTTCAGGCTGATACGTACGCTGGTGCAGGCAGCATGCTTCAGAATATTATTGCAGCTTTCCTTTACCGCCAGGAAAATATTCCTGCGCTGCTCTTCCGAAAGCTTTATAGGTTTGTCGGTATTACAATAAGCGAACTCGCACTGCAAACCCGCCGGCTCGAAAAACCCTTCAGTATATTCCTTAATGTAAAGCACCAGGCTGCTCAATGAGTCGTTGCGCGGGTTAAGCACCCAGATAATATCCTGCAGGTTATCCACCAGTTCGCGTGATGCGTTGGATATCACATCAAGATTTGATGAAGCCTTGACTGCTCCGCCCACCTGTGTTTTGGCCACCTCGCTCAGGATGGCGATTTTGGTAAGCCCGCTGCCAAGGTCGTCGTGCATATCCCGGGCTATCCGGTTGCGCTCCTTTTCCACGGCCTGTTCTTTCTCCAGTTTTAATATCCGTTCACGCAGGTTGCGCTGCAAAACATATCGTACCGAAACAAATAATATACTCCCTACCACCGCGATGCTCAGCAGCCTGAACCACCAGGTGGCCCAAAAAGGAGGGTACACCGTAATGTCCATGCTGATCGGCTGGCTCCAAACGCCCGCATAATTCGCCGCTTTATATTTAAGCGTGTAATTGCCCGGCGCCAGGTTGGCGTACGCCGCAAAGTTGTGCGATGTGTATATCCATTTGTCGTCGACGCTGCTTAGCCGGTAAGCATACAGGTTTTGCTCCGGCTTAATATAGTTGATCACTCCAAGGCCAATGTTAAGCCTGTTCTCATTGTATTTCAGTTTGAGCGGGCCGCCTGCTATGCCGCGCGCCATCGTACTGTCGTTTACCTCTATATCGTGAAAATAAAGCCGGGCCGGTAATGTGCGCCGTTCATTTTTATCCGGTGTAAACGTTACTATCTGCTTGTTGGCCGCCAATCCCAGCTTTTTATTGCCGAGAAAGCTTAGCCATTGCAGGTCGTCGTCGGTGTTCAAGCCATCCTCTTGCCCGAAAAGCGTAAAGTGGTTGGTTTTGGGTTGGTACCAAATCAAATGCTCCGAATTGATAAACCAAATATTGTCGTCTGCATCTGCTGCCACCGCTATAATGTTGTTGTTGTCAATAAGCGGCGATGTTATCTTCTGGTAGCTATAGGTTTTAGGGTTCAGCCTGAACAGGCCGGAACCGGATGCTATAAGCAAGTCGCCGTTAGTGAGTTCGGCCATACAGTTTACGGAAAAAGCCGTACTATCCCTGTTAAAGTTAAATTTCCTTAATTTATTAGCCGCACCCTGGTATTTATATAGATTACTGTTGCCAAGCAGCCATATATTACCCCGGCTGTCGGCAAAAAGACGCTGGATAAAATCGTCTGCCAGGCCCGACCGGTCGCCCGGCAGAAAGGTCTTCAGCTTATGGAAATTAAGGTCGTACAGGTCGACCCCCTTCTTGTAGCAGGCTATCCATACGGTATCGCGGCTGATGACCAGGTGATTGGTTTTGGTTGACGACAAACGATCCGCGGGCGGCGCCTTGGCGAAGTCGTAAATTTCGTTGAAGCTATCGTTGAATACGCCAACCCCTGCCAGCGATGATATCCATAGCCGGCCGTATTTGTCCCGCGCCAATGCACCTATGTTGGATGCATTTTCGTTGACCTGCCGGGGCTGCTTATAAATGGTGTTGCCGGCCATGTCGCTGATGACCAGGCCCGACGACGCATACCATGTAAGTGTGGCGAGATATTGTTTTTGTTTGATCGTTACACGCAGTATATCCTGAACTGTTCCGGAATAATCGATTGGAACGGTTTTGAAGAACCTGCTGCCGGCGTAAAAACGAGACATTGCGCCGCCTGCCTCCCAAATATATTGTTCGTCGTCGGCCATGATGTTGTTGACGATGCCGGGCCATACCAGGGTTGCCGCCCCCTTCAGCGGCCAGCCGTCCGCTTTCATTTTGTAAACCCCGTTTAAGGTGGCAATCCACATCACTTTGTCGTTGTTATAGCGGGTCTCGACGATGCCGGTGATGACATTGGTCAGTATACCCGACCTTTTGGTTTCGAATGAGAGGTTTTGAAAACGACCGCCATCTGGGGGAAAGATCATACAGCCATTGGCCCAGGTTCCCAGCCATAACCGGTTGTTTTCATCCGCAAATACGCGCGTAACCGTTATGTCCGTGCCTCCAAGCAGCCTTCGGTACCCAAAATTGTTTTTATCGATGAGTACTGCGCCGTCGAATGTCCCGAACGCAAGCGTATCCTTTTTCCAATCGGTCAGGCAATTGATATAACCTGCACCGCTTTTGTCGTCATGTTGCCATACTTTACGGAAAGCATCTTTGCGAGGATCGTACAGATCGAGGCCATGGCTTCCGCAAGCCCATATTTTCCCCTGGCGATCGACAAATATTTTAATATCAAAGTCCTGCCCAAGATTATGCCTTCTCCTGTTGTATGTGCTACAGGCGAATGTCCATGGGTTAACCCTGGCTGCGCCTTCCAGCGTACCTGCCCAGATATGCCCCGAATGGTCCTCGGTGATGTTGACCACCGTATTCTGCGGCAGGCTGTGCGGGTTGGCGGCATCGTGCTGCAGTAAGTCGAGGTTGGTGCCGTCATAGCGGTACAATCCGTTCTCGGTTCCGATCCAGATGAATTTACGGCTATCCTTAAAGATGCAGTGTACTTTCTTTATGCCGGCTTTTTGCAAAACCTGCGGATAATCGACCACCACATTTTTGTCGCTGTCGGGGAGCAGGGTCACAGGCGAAACGGCCCACACCTTAACGGATAAAGACAGCAACAATATGGCGACGAACGGGCGCATTTTAGGTTTTGAAAACCCAATTTAGGTTTTTATGCTGATAATAAGGGCTTTGAAAAAAGAATTTTTGCGCCGGGGCTAAGGGGGGCGAAAGATAATGCAATCCAAAGCCAGCTGCTTTAAATAGAGGAACGACGTCAAAAAAGTTAACCCGAATCGTGATCCGGGCTAACCAAGGTTTAGATTTAAATATGATAAATAATCAGGGGCACATTTTACAGCAAACAATTTTCAGGCAATATATTCCTTTACCTGGCTCACCAGTTCATAAATGTCGAACGGCTTTTGGACGTAAGCATTAGCGCCGCATTCACGCGCTATGACATCGACATTCGCTTCGGCGGATATCAGCATAACGGGCAGGTGCTGCAACGCCTCGCCCGATTTCAATTCGGAACAGATCTGCGCTCCGTCTTTGTCTGAGCCGGAAAGCCGCAGGTCGAGCAGCAGCAAATCCGGTTTGATGGCCGATATGTTTTCCGCCGCCATCCTGTTAGCACTGATAATCACCTGGTAGCCCGCATCCTGTAAGATCATTTTCAGTACCTCCAGGATATCCTCATCGTCGTCGATAACCAGAATCCGTTTTTTCATACAGGATAACGCCTGCAAAAATTGTTTAACCGTTCTTTAAATTAATTTCAAAATTCCGACATTTGATAATAACAAAACTGACATAATTGCTAACAAAACTGACATTCGTGTTACTAAAACACGCATTAAATGGAAAAAAAAGGGGATGACAATTATAGTCTCGAGTTCTTCTTTGAACTTTCGCCCGACCTGCTGTGCATCGCCGGTTTCGACGGATACTTCAAAAAGATCAACCCGGCGGTTTCTAAAACGCTGGGCTACACCGAGGAAGAGTTGTTTTCACGGCCGATAAATTCCTTCGTCCATCCCGATGATCAGCATGTTACGGAATACCGCCGCAACCTGATCCGGGAGGGGACGCCGCTGCTCAATTTCGAGAACCGTTATATAACCAAAACCGGCGAGATCGTATGGTTTACCTGGACTTCCATGCCGGTAAACTCGAAAAAGCTGGTATTTGCCATTGCCAAAAACGTCACCCACCGTAAACGGCTGGAAGAATACCAGCGGCTGCTACAGCTTTTGGGGCATGCCAAAGACAATATCGGGACGAAGCCTGAGGCGCCGGCGTTCATACTCCATAATGAGGGCAATTTGGAAGGCGTTGCAGGTGACACGTTTAGTCCGGCCGAACAAGCCTGGTTGTCGGATTTCGAGAAGGTCGTACGGAAATACGCCGGCAAAAGCAGGCTCGACCTGCCTACGCTGAGCAGTGAGCTGTTTATGAGCGAACGGCAATTGCACCGGCGTACTAACGCCATCCTGGGCGTTACACCCAACAAGTTCATCCGCGTTATCCGCATGCAGATAGCCCGCGAGCTTCTTGCCGACGGCAAAAATCGTACAGCCGCCGAGATAGCCAAAGCCGCTGGTTTTGAGACTACGGCTTATTTCAGGAAGTTGTTCAGGGAGACGTATGGAGGGGGGCTTGAGTCGTGAGTTCTGAGTCTTGAGTCGGAAGTCCGAAGTCCGAAGCCGGGACTCCCTGGCTCGTGTGTTAAGCGGCCCAACATTGGTGTGCCGTGGTTTGAAAGTGCATCGAAATTGCTCTAAAATCGTCGTAAGCTGCTCCAAATGTGCTGAAAAGTGCTCCAAAGCGGTCCTGAAAGTGTTCCTAACAGGTACAGGTAGTTCCGGCCCCTATTTCATCCAGCCCTGGTACTTTAGAAATTCAACCAACTGTTGGTTATCAGTCGAAAGTACCGGCAGCCAGCCGCCCATATAGTCGCGCTGCCACCATAGGTGCTGCGGGCTGCCGGGTTTGGCAAAGCGGTAGCGGTACAGTACGGCGCGTATGTATTTGGGTGGTTTGCCCGGGAAAGGGTTATTGGCAAATAGGCTCAATGCGTCCGGATCGTTATGCAATAGTTTCCAAACCAGGTTGTAGGTCCAGGGGTACTGATCGGGGGTCGACATAGCTGCAAACCACATCTGCCAATCGAGGTGCGGTTGGTAGGGTGCTATCTGCGGCGGCATTTTGTCTAAGCGTGCAGGCAGATACTTGTATTCGTATTCTTTCCAGACGGCTTTATTGTTGGTAGTATCATCCATAGTGCCTTCGAAAACCACGTTGGCGCGCTCCAGACCCACACTGCCGAAAGCGCCATAGGTATTCACCAGGTCGAGCGGGTCGAACGAGGCGTTCATAGCCTGTTCAGGCGAAAGGATGTTTAACGCAGGCTGAAAGCTAAGGAGTATGACAATGGTTGTGACTACCCATGAAGTAACCACCATCGGTCGGGATTCTCCCGCTTCTTCCGCTGCCTCGGCGGCACGACGTCCCAGGGCTTTTGGCAATACTTTCACCCAAAAGCCGTCGTCGAAACACGCTAAGGCGGGGACGATGGTTAGCCAGTTGAGGAACGACAGGTTGCCGCTGAAGATGAGCACTACCTGCAGTAATATCATGATCACCCCGGCAATGTGCCGACCGATCCTCGGCCAGAAAGCAAGCCAGGGCGCTATGAGCTCGGCCAGCCAGTTAAACCATACGCCGAACCGTAAGACGCTACGCGGCAGGAAATGAAACCAGCGGCTCAAGGGGCCGGGAATGGGCTGTGTTTCGAAATGGTAATACAGCGCCGTGGCGTTGCGCCATATTTTATCGCCGCGCAGTTTGATCATGGCCGAGCCCAGCATGATGCGGAAAATTAGCCAGCGGAACAAAACGATGATCAGAAACGGAGGCGGTCGTTTGGGAAATGGCCGCATATCCAGCAAAGGGCACAGGAAAATGGCGAGAAAGCCGGTTTCACCTAATTGTATTTCCCAACCATAGCCATACCAGTCCTGCCCGGCATGGACAATAGACATATACAGGAACCAAATAACGCCCAGCATGGGTGCGTTGACATAGCCCGCCAGCATCACCAGCGACAGGATAAAACCGATCCATGAGACCGCGAGCAGCGCATTATCAGAATGCCAGAGCCAAAAGATGGAGGGCAGCCGCACAAACCCGGCACCCGGCGAGCCCAACGCGGCGCTCACCTGCTTCAGGTAATTATCAAGGGGAAGGAGGCCGTGTGCGCCAATGAGAGGAACGATCTGGTTAATGGCAACGAGGAAACCCACGGCATAAACGATGCCCAACACTCGCAAGATGACGAAACGCGTAAGCCAGTAGGTTCGCGGGGTATCACGCGGACGCAGAACGATCCTGGTTTGGCGGTCCATCTCGGTTTTATTGCCTAAACAAATCTAATCAAACTTGGTTGAATAGGCCGGGCAATAAAAGCGGTGTTAACGGAGCTTAGCCGAATCGATGATCGGCACTAATTCTACCAGGTCGTTGATGATATAGTCGGGATGAGCCGCTCGTAACTGTTCGGAAGTATGGGCACCGGTAGTTATGCCGATGCTCAACAGGCAGCCGGCATTTTTACCTTCCTCGATATCGATCACCGAATCACCCACCTTGATCACATTTTTACTGTCGGGAATCCCAAATTGCTTCATGGCATAAAAGATCATATCCGGGTTGGGCCTGTTTTTGTCGACCTCTGTGGCCGTAACCAGTCCATCGAATTCGGAGCCTTGTTTCCATCCCAATTTCCGGATGATCTGTTCTGCCGTTTGCCGCGCATAACCAGTATTAAGCACCGTCAGGATATTGTTTTCTTTTAAAGCAGCGAAGAGCGCGACGGCGTTTTTTTGAGGGAGTATATCCAAGGTATCATAAGCCTGGTCCAGCCGTCTGATAAAATTTCGGTAGATATTGGCTGCAAGCTCGTCATCGCTATTAGCTGCATAGGTTTTTAAAACGTCCTTAATAGCCTGGAGCTTTTCTTTGCCTGCGCCCTGTTCGAGCACCTCAGCCAGTGAAACGCTGAATCCCGCCTGGTTTATAGCCTCCTGCACGGTTTTATAAACTACATTATTTTCATCGACGGTAGTTCCTGCCATATCAAAAACCACCATTTTTATCGAATTATCCATCAACTGGGTTGTATTAAAGTGTTTAGGTACTAATGTTCATCATTTGTTGTTTCAACCGAAATTTGTTTCTTCCGGGTATAAAAAATCATTGAAAAAAGCCGGTGACCATTAAAAAATCGGTTTAGCGAAACTAAACATAGTTTATTCGCATTAGACTAATTTTTTGTTATTTTTTGGTTAAGGTATCTGTTACAAGCTATCCGTTAATTTTTATAGGCTTATTAATTTTCGGAAAACTATATATTTGAACATATCTCACAACCAATGAATAGATCACTAATTTTAAACCGCAATTCTTTTTTCAGTCTTTTGAGGCTGCAAGTCCTGGGCATATTGTGTGCCTTATTTTTTAACGCCAATGGCCAGGCCAAAATGATGAAAGACCCCGATGTTATCGGCAGATGGGATATTACCATCGATAAATCGGGCAAAAGCTTACCGTCGTGGCTTGAGGTACAGAAATCCGGTACGCATACGCTGATCGGCCGTTTTACGTATGCCTTCGGCAGCGCCCGACCGATCTCGGAAGTTAAAGTCGACAACGGCAAATATAGTTTCTCCATTCCTCCGCAATGGGAAGAGGGCAGCCGCAATATGGACTTTGAATTTGAAGTAAACGGCGATGCGATTAAAGGCACCATGGTTTACACCGACGGCCAGAGCTATAGTTTTACCGGTGTGCGGGCTCCTGTGTTAATGCGCGATAAAGCGCCCGTATGGGGTATGCCTATTAAATTATTCAACGGCAAAGACCTGACCGGATGGCATACCGACGGGAAAAACCAATGGATAGTGGAAAAAGGCATGCTGCGCAGCCTTCATTCGGGCTCCAACCTCATCACCGACAAGAAATTCACCGACTTTAAACTGCATGTCGAATTTCGCTATCAGCAGGGCAGCAATAGCGGCGTTTACCTGCGCGGGCGTTACGAAGTGCAGATCATCGACACCAAAAGCGGCGAACCCGAACCGATCAATAACCAATTCAGCGCAGTTTATGGCTTTCTGCCGCCAAATAAAATGATGGCGAAGGATCCCGGGCAATGGCAGTCGTATGACATTACGCTGGTAGGCCGCTTAGTTACCATTGTAGCCAATGGCCGGATGGTCATATGTCAGCGGGTAATACCTGGGTTAACGGGCGGGGCCATTGACAGCAAAGAAGGCGAACCCGGCCCGATATTGTTCCAGGGCGATCATGGGCCGATCGATTTCAGGAATATTGTTATTACACCCGCTAAATAATAGCGGGGGGCAAACAAAGGGCATAATAAAATGTTTTTTCGTTGAAGTTCCCTTATTTCTTTTATTAAATTTGAAATACCCAATTGAAAACCAAAAAAAGCTTAATCATGAAAAAGAAATTGTTAATCGGTGTCCTGGCTCTGTCGGTGGGGGCATTGCTGTCATTCAAACCTTCGGACGAGCATTTGAAGGGCTATATCGGCGACTCTCATTGCGCGGACACTAAAACGGATATGGGAGCGCCTGCGGCAAGGACCGCTTGCGTAAAAAAATGCATCAAGGGCGGTGCAGAAGCGGTACTTGTGGTTGGCGATAAGGTTTACAAGATATCCAATCAGAAAGCGGTTACCAAGTATGCAGGCAAAAATGTGACGGTTGATGGCAATGTTACGAACGATTCCATCGAAGTTACCAGCATCAAGGAAGACAAATCATAAAAAATCTTCTTCGAAAAATATTAAGCGGCTCAGTGCGGCGTCACATTTTGATGCTGTGCTGAGCCTTCCCTGATTACCAGGCTGAACCTTGCTTTGCCGAAGGTATTCGTATCGGCCTTAACTACACTAAAATTATAACGGTTGTTTGACAGATTGACGCTATCCTTCAGATAGGCATCCTTTAGCCATATTTGTACGTTTGATGGTATCTGTCTTTGGTAGTCGATGTCTATCATATAGGGGCCGTCAGCTTTAGCATTGATGTCGACGCCGACCTTCATGCCTGATTTGTAGGGCAGATAATATATTGCCAGGTCCCGGCCGTCACTCGATATGCTTGCCAGGTTTACCTGGCCAAAACCCTGCATGTATGGCCCATCGGCGTCGGGATCGTAGCACAATTTTGATGTCGAACAGAACAGGAACATCGTTTCATCAAAGTTAATGCTATCCTTTAGCAACCTGAGCCTGAAAGCTGCTTTATCCGGAATAGTATCTCCTTTAGGTGCAAAGCTGATGTTAGTTGCCTTAGCTTTTAACGGTTCGGGCAAGCCGTTCAGTTCTTTTATACAGGAAGACAAAGAAAGTAATGCTATTAACAGGACGACAGACGTTTTCATTATTCAGGCTTTAGTTGCGACAGGACTTAGGCAATTATAATGCCATCAACCGCAATTGATTGACTTGTAAATATTTATAATCGATCTTTTCAACTAAGCTACCTGTGTCTGCTGTGGAGTAAATTCAGGATTGCAGTTGTTCAATGGGATAAATTGGGGAAAATATACCCTAAAAGACCGTCATGTTACGTGTTGATTATTAGTGGTTTATCGGGCTTGTCAAAGCCGGCTGCCACAAGCTGCAGTTTGTCGTTTTTGGTGAAGGTAAAATGTTAACTCAAAAGGATGAGTGATCTTTCATCTTATTTTAGGCTTGGTTAAAGTACTATTTTTTAATTTAGCTGATATAATCATATTCCGATGAAAATCGCCACCTATAACGTCAACAGCATAAATGCCCGCATGCATATACTGCAACGCTGGCTTGCCGAAAATCAGCCCGATATCGTTTGCCTGCAGGAACTGAAAGCGCCGCAGGAAAACTTTCCCGAACAAGCCATTAGCGATATGGGCTACCGGGCCATCTGGCACGGGCAGAAGAGTTGGAACGGGGTAGCGATCCTGTCGCGAAATCACGCGATAGCCGAGCGTCGGCGCGTGCTGCCCGGCGACCCGGACGATGAACATAGCCGCTACATCGAGGCTGAAGTGAACGGCGTTATCATCGGCTGCCTGTACTTGCCTAATGGCAATCCCGCGCCGGGCCCAAAATTTGATTATAAGCTGCGGTGGTTCGACCGGTTGCACGCCCACGCCGCCGACCTGATCGCATCGGGTGCGCCGGCCGTGCTGGTAGGCGATTATAATGTGATACCAACCGAACTGGACGCTTATAAAGCCGAGCGCTGGGTTAAAGACGCGCTTTTTCGCCCCGAAACCCGTGAAGCCTTCCAGAAGCTTTTGGCGCAGGGCTGGACAGACGCCATACGCAAGCTTTATCCTGACGAAATAATCTACACTTTCTGGGATTTCTTCCGCGACGCTTACGGACGCAACGCCGGCTTGCGTATAGACCACTTTTTATTAAGCCCGGAGCTGAACAAACGCTTAGTTACCGGGGGTGTCAACCGCGAGGTGCGCGGCTGGGAAAAAACCAGCGACCACGGACCGGTTTGGATCGAACTTTCTGAAGGTTAAAATATCGACGTAAATTTTCCGGGTTATTCATCGTATGAATTTAACAGCTCATCTCGACACGTTCATCCACCTGGCGCTCATCGGGTTTGTAGCGCTTTTCCCGGTAGTTAATCCTGTCGGAACGGCGTTTATCATCAGTCCGTATTTTTCTGATCTTTCCCGCAAGGAACGTTTGAAGGCGGTAAAAAAGATCACCTTCAATGCGTTGCTCCTTTGCGCTTTCACCTTGTTCCTCGGGCATTGGATCTTGCAGTTATTCGGTCTTTCGATCCCTATTATTCAATTGGCCGGCGGCATTATGATCTGCAAGATCGGTTGGGAGTCGCTCGCCGCCGACAACACCAACGCCAAACAGGCTGAAGCGGAAGAGACCGCACCAGAGGACCATTCGATTGAGAATAAGCTTTTTTACCCCATCACCTTTCCGATGACCACCGGGGCGGGTACTATTGCAGTGTTGTTTACGCTGAGCGCTCACGGCGCCAATAAAGACATGACACTATACCTGCTTAACGTTGCTGCCTTACTGGTGTCGGTCATCGGCATTTGTATATTAATTTTTATTTTCTACCTCAATACAAACCGGGTGATCCGTTATATAGGCTCGCAGAACGAAGTGATCATTAACCGGATGATGGCTTTCCTTATCTTCTGCGTCGGCCTGCAGATCGCCTTCGGCGGAGTCGCCAGTCTAATTCACACCATTTCAGCTTCTTCTTAGCTTATTTTTTCAGTACGTAAAAATACATATCCCTGCTTTTTACAAAGCCGAGGCTCTCATATACTTTGATTGCCCGGTCGTTGTTTGCCCTTACATGCAGGTAAGGGATATCCGAGGCTTCCCTGATGCGGTTGGCCTGGAAAAGAAGCAGTTGCCGGGCATAGCCTTTACCGGTATGATTGGGATGAGTGCAGACTGCACTTACCTCGGCATAATTATAGGCATGTAAACGCTGCCCGGCCATGGCGACTAATCTGTCCCCATCGAAAACGCCTCGGTAATGTCCAAATTCGATGGTTTTTGAACTGAACGGACCCGGATTGGTCAGTTTGGTTAGTTCGAGCATTTGCGGCACATGCTCATAGGTAAGCGGGACCAGGGATGACCATTGATTGCCGGTTACTGGCGGGTTGTCGCAGACCATCTGTATCGCTTTAACAGCGGCCGCTATGTTCCACGGGCCAGGTATATCGATCTCTGCCGGGGTCATGAACAAAGCCGTACTTCCATCGGGGAGCATGTCATATAGCAGGCTGAAATTTGCGGACGTGTTTTCGCGCATGGCTGCAAAAGGCGACACTTCACGGTCAAAATACTTAACCCTATCGTCGCCCAGTGAAAGATTTTTATTGCCGGAATTCAAGGCATGCCATGCGGGGCTATCCAATATATGTTCCATGGTGGCAAACGTAATAAAACGAGGTGGCCCCTTGTTGAACGGAAGTAAAATATTGGACAGGCCTGACAGTGATCCCAGGAAGCCATCGAAATGAAAATTAATTTAGTATCCTTAACGAATTTTCACATTTTTATAAACCCGATTATTCATCATTAAAGATCGCTAAAAACTAAATGTTGCTGCTCGGTATCGATATAGGCACTTCTTCAATCAAGGTTTCGGTGGTTGACTCCGCGACACAGGCAGCCATTGCATCGGCGCAATACCCCGACGAAGAGAACCCAATCCTCGCCCCGCGGCCCGGTTGGGCCGAGCAATCGCCAGAAATGTGGTGGGCACAAGTGCAGCAGGCCATTTTGCTGTGTAACAACAGCGGCGCTTATAACCCGGCGGATATCGCTGCGGTTGGTATCGCCTACCAGATGCACGGGCTGGTGATGGTTGATAAGGATCATCAATTGTTGCGCGACAGCATTATCTGGTGCGATAGCCGGGCCGTAGAAATTGGCGACAAGGCTTTTAAAAAGATAGGCGAAAAGAAGTGTTTGTCGTGCCTGCTGAATTCTCCGGGGAACTTTACGGCCTCTAAACTCGGCTGGGTAAAAGAGAACGAGCCTGAAATATACGACAGGATCGACAAGGTAATGCTGCCCGGCGATTTTATTGCTATGCGGCTAACAGGCGAAGCTACTACCTCGGTTTCGGCGCTCTCGGAAGGGATTTTTTATGATTTTACGACGGATAAATTGTCTGCTGATGTGCTTAAACATTTCGGTTTCGGCAATTCCATGTTTCCAACGATAAAACCTGTGTTTTCTTCACACGGCGGATTGCTGAAGTCCGTGGCTGATAAGTTAAAGTTGAAAGCCGGCATACCCGTCAGCTATAAGGCAGGCGATCAGCCCAATAATGCTTTATCACTCAACGTGCTTAACCCGGGTGAGGTTGCAGCCACAGCGGGAACCTCCGGGGTGATCTATGGCGTAAGCGATAAGCTGGCTTATGATCCAAAATCGCGGGTAAACACCTTCGCTCATGTCAACTACACTGAAAAGCAAAAAAGATTAGGTGTGCTGCTTTGCATTAACGGCACAGGAAAATTGTACAATTGGGTAAAGAGCATTATGGGACCGGTGAGTTATGTGCAGATGAACGAGAGGGCGGCCTTGGCGCCATCGGGCAGCCACGGGCTGCGTATACTACCCTTTGGCAATGGGGTGGAGCGTATGCTTAACAACAAGCCCATCGGCGGACAAATGCACAACATCGACTTAAATATACATGGTAAGGAAGATATACTGCGGGCATCGCAGGAGGGCATAGCCTGCTCATTCCGTTATGGGCTGGACATCATGCGCAGCAACGGTATGAACCCCTCGGTTATCCGCGCCGGCAAAGCCAACTTGTTCCTGAGCGATCTTTTTGCCGACATCTTTGTAAATGCTACCGGCGTGCCCGTCGAACTATACCAGAACGACGGCAGTACGGGTGCGGCTTTAGGTGCGGGCATTGGAGCGGGGGTATTTAAATCGCCTGCCGAAGCTTTTAGTAAAATGAAAAAGATAAAGGTAGTGGAACCTAAAGGGAACAAGTTCGAACCCATTTACCAGGACTGGAAAAAAGTACTGGAAAGACAACTTGATCATAGGTGAAAGGATAAAGGTAAAAGGCGAAAGGTTTTTAGAACAGCGGAAAGACCGAAGCCCGCGGCAATTTCGGACTTTCGGACTTAAGCGGTCTTCCGGACTAAATTGAACAATTCAATCATTCAACAATTCAATAATTATGACACTCGGCGAAAAAGAATTTTTTAAAGGCATCGGCCACGTTAAGTATGAAGGCCCTGAAAGCGATAATCCGCTGGCATTCCGCTGGTACGATGAAAATAAGGTTATTGCAGGCAAGAAGATGAAGGATCATCTGCGCTTTGCCTGCGCTTACTGGCACTCGTTCTGCGGTACCGGGGCCGATCCCTTCGGCGGACTGACTCATCTTTTTCCATGGAATGAAAAAGCCGACGCCGTGGAGCGCGCCAAAGACAAGATGGACGCCGCATTCGAGTTCATCACCAAAATGAACCTGCCTTACTATTGCTTTCATGACATAGATGTTGTGGACTATACCAACGACGTACGGGAAAACGAAAGGCGTTTGCAAGCCCTGGTCGATTATGCAAAACAAAAGCAAGAAGCCAGCGGCGTAAAACTGCTTTGGGGAACGGCAAACCTGTTCTCGCACCTGCGCTATATGAACGGAGCTGCCACAAACCCCGATTTCCATGTGCTTACGCATGCCGCAGCGCAGGTCAAAGCTGCGCTCGACGCTACCATTGCCCTCGGCGGTGAGAACTATGTGTTTTGGGGTGGACGAGAAGGTTATATGACCTTGCTGAATACCGATATGAAACGTGAGCAGGAGCATTTCGCTATGTTCCTGCACAAGGCCATCGAATACGCACGCGGCAAAGGCTTTAAGGGCACCTTCTTTATCGAACCAAAACCCTGTGAGCCTACCAAACATCAGTACGACTATGATGCGGCAACGGTATTGGGCTTTTTGCAGAAGTACGACCTTCTGAAAGATATGAAGCTGAACATCGAAGTAAACCACGCCACTTTAGCCGGGCATACCTTCCAGCACGAGCTGCAGGTGGCGGCGGATGCAGGATTGCTCGGTTCGATCGACGCCAACCGGGGCGACTACCAGAACGGCTGGGATACCGACCAGTTTCCGAATAATATTAACGAAGTGGTCGAATATATGCTGATCATACTTGAGGCAGGTGGCTTCGCAGGTGGTGGTATCAACTTTGACGCGAAGATCCGCCGTAATTCCACCGATCCGGCCGACTTGTTCTATGCGCATATCGGCGGTATGGACATTTTTGCGCGCGCGTTGATTATTGCGGACAACGTCCTGCAGAAGTCGGAATACAAGAAGATCCGTAAAGATCGCTACGCCTCGTTCGATAGCGGTACCGGTAAGTCGTTCGAAGAAGGTAAAGTATCGCTGGAACAACTCCGGGACTACGCCGTTCAAAACGGCGAACCTCAAACGATCAGCGGCAGGCAGGAATATTTGGAGAATTTGATTAACAGGTACATATGATGGGATCGGGTGAAAATTAATTATTGTTTTTGTAACATATGTGTTACAAAATGATTATATTTGATCTGGCAATTTTCTACAGTTGCCTTAAATGATAAGGTTTAGGTAAAAGCCCCAAGCAGCGAGTGCAAGGGGCTTTAATTTTTAATGCGGTCATATATTTTTAGATTTGTGCTGTGCCTGCTCCTGTAAAGAAGACCTCTCCCAAAAGAAAACCCTCCACAAAGTCCAAACGTTCATCGGGGATGAAAGCAAGGGGCCGCTGGCCGCTCGGGTTAAAGATATTTCTTGCCGGGTTGGCGCTTGTGCTGCTGTCGCCGTTCTATTACGGATACGTGGTAAAGGGCTTTGTATCGTCGTGGCGATGGATAAGGGATTGGGGTGGTAACCCGCATTACCGCAGGTATGAGAGCTTTAATATTCGCATCCCGGATAAATATTCCGTTCACGGTATCGATGTTTCGTATGCGCAGGGGCGTATCGACTGGCAGCGGGTCAGATTGATGGAAGAAGACAGCGTGCATATCACTTTTGCTTACATTAAAGCTACCGAAGGCATAACATCGGTCGATCCGTATTTTCAGCGTAACTGGCGAGAGGCGGCCAAAACCGGAATTATCTGCGGGGCCTATCATTATTTTAAGCCATCAAAAAGCGGCGTCTTGCAAGCCAGGTTTTTCTTGCAGGTTGTGAAGACCGAAAAGGGGGATCTGCCTATGGTGGTCGATGTGGAGGAATTGAATAGGACGACGCCCGACAAAATGCGTCAGCAATTGAAGCAGTACCTGGACTACATTGAAAAGAAAACGAAAGTGAAGCCGGTAATTTATTCGGGCATCAGCTTTTACCAGGATTACCTGCAGGGCTATTTTGACGATTATCACTTATGGGTTGCCAATTACGACCAGCCGGAAACTAAACTTGCGAATGGCAGGCAATGGCTCATCTGGCAGCATTCAGACAAAGCTACCATCAGCGGCATTAACCATGTGGTGGATTTTGACGCTTTTTACGGTGATAGCCTGGAATTTCAACGG
Organism: Mucilaginibacter sp.; assembly: GCA_035545315.1. Lineage (GTDB taxonomy): Bacteria > Bacteroidota > Bacteroidia > Sphingobacteriales > Sphingobacteriaceae > Mucilaginibacter. The sequence goes on from DASZYQ010000019.1 coordinate 112,483, forward strand.
CTGCTGATCAGGTAGATCTTGCTGTTATGCATCTAAATAAATATCGGACGCCAATTTATCACCTGTGCCTGTCGCTCATATAAAACGTCATCTCCCCGCCATTCATGATGTCGTTGTGCGAGATGAAATAGCCATTCAGCGGTTTCCCGTTTAGTTCGATCTTTTTTACATAGACGTTCTTGTCGCCCTGGTTTTTGACGTTGATGGTGAATGTTTTGCCATTCTCCAGATTGATCACCGCCTTGCCTATTGCCGGACTACCGATCGCATACTGATCTGAACCCGGCGCCACGGGGTAAAAGCCCATAGAGCTGAAGATATACCAGGCGCTCATCTGGCCGGTATCGTCATTACCCCCAAGTCCATCGGGAGCATTTTTATACTGCATTTTAAGGATGAGGCGAATCTTTTCCTGCGTTTTCCAGGGTTTGTCGGTCCAGTCGTACAAATACGCCACGTGGTGCGAAGGCTCGTTGCCGTGCACGTAGTTTCCGATAATGCCATCGCGGGTGATGTCCTCGGTTTCGGCAAAGTATTTATCGGGCAACTGGTAGCTGAACAGGCTGTCGATATAGGCCACGAAGCGCTTATTACCACCCATGGTTTGAATCAGGCCCTTCGGGTCGTGCGGGACATACAGCGTATAATTCCATGCGTTCCCTTCGATGAAGCCCATATTATTAGTGGTAAACGGATCAAAGTTTTTCCGGAAAGTGCCGTCGGCCAGCCGTGGATGCATGAAGCCGCTCTTTGGGTCGTACATATTCTTCCAGTTTTGCGAGCGCTTAATGAAGGTGTCGTACACATCCTGTCGACCCAGTTTTTTGGCCATCTGGGCGATACACCAGTCATCGTAAGCGTATTCCAGCGTGGATGAAACCGAGACACCGCTCTTCTCATCCGGGATGTAGCCCATATCGATATAATAACCGATGCCGGCGTAATCGCGATGATTGGCCGTCGTCACGCATGCGTCCAGCGCCTTGTTAGCGTCGAACGGCGCATTGCCTTTCACCACCGCGTCGGCAATGACCGAAACCGCATGGTAGCCGCTCATGCACCAGTTTTCGTTGGCCGAATTGCTCCAGATGGGTAGCATGTGCTCGGGGCTTTGGTCGAAGTGCGCCAGCATGCTTTTGACCATATCGGCATTGCGGTCCGGCTCGATGATATTGAACAGCGGGTGCAGCGCGCGGTGTGTGTCCCACAGCGAAAAAGTGGTATAATTAGTAAAGCCTTCGGCTTTGTAGTCGTTCTTGTCCAGCCCACGGTATTCGTGGTTCACGTCCATGTAAATGGTCGGATTGATCATGGCGTGGTACATCGAGGTATAAAAATTCTCCTTTTCCGCCTGCGAACCTTCGATCACGATCTTGTGCAGCTCCTGCTCCCATTGCTGCTGACCGTCAGCCTTCACTTTTTCAAAATCCCAGCCCGGGCATTCAGCCTGCATATTCGCCATGGCATTGTCCATACTCACCGGCGACAGCGCCATTTTTACCTTGATCTTTTCACCTTCACTGGTCTTGAAATCAAAGTACGCACGGATCTGCCTGCCCGCCATTTCGGGGAAATTCGGCGTGCGGTTAAATTGTCCCCAGAAACCGCCGTAAACCTCGCGTTTGTCATATTTCTTATAGCCATGCGAAATAAACTGCTTCGAAAATTTCATGGCGAAGTATAGCGTCCGTGTGCGCGCCCAGCCGTTGGTTTCGCGATAGCCTACTACAGTCGAGTCGTTGATGACGCGCAGATAGGTCCAAACATTCTTGTCGGGGTAATTATAAATGCCGGCCATCAGGTCAAGGATGATGTGCGCATTGTCCGACTTAGGGAAAGTATATTGATGAAAGCCCACGCGCGTGGTGGTGGTCATTTCGGCCAGGATGTTGTAATCGTCGAGCTTCACCTTATAATAGTCAGCCTGGCTTACCTCGCTGGCATGAGAAAAGGCAGAGCGGTAGCCGCTGCCGGGTTTATCGGCGGTGCCAGGGTTCAGCTTCAGTGCGCCAACGGTAGGCATCACCAGGAAGTCACCAAGGTCGGAATGGCCGGTGCCGCTGAAATGAGTGTGGCTGAAACCTACGATGGTCTTATCGTCGTACTGGTAACCCGCGCAGTAGCTGTATACTTTGGGGTTATAGTGCCCGTCGAGTTCGTAACCCACGGTATCCGTTTCGGGGCTCAGCTGAACCATGCCGAAAGGTACCGTCGCGCCGGGGAATACGTGGCCCATGCGCTCCGTACCGATAATGGGGCGGACGTATTGTACGAGGTTGTCTTGTTTATTGCTTTGTGCCGCAGCGAATAGGGGAGTGGCTGCGATGAGGGAGAGAAGAAGTTTTTTCATTACAGCCAAATATAATACGATTTAGGGATTGAATAGATTTTGCAGGATACATGGCGGTTATTTGTCTGAAGCAGAATTTTCAGAATAAAAGAATTAACAGAATTCTGAAAATTCAAAAATTCTGTAAATTCTGATTCGGACAGTTAGGCGCATTACTACTTCTCCACCACCGGAAACTCGGATATCCTTAACTTGGTGCAGCCGTAAGGCAGCAGTACAATATTCTCTTCTTGGCCGGTTTCTGTGCCCCAGCCTACGCTGTAAGGGATGGGTCCAGCCATGTCGTTATATAGCTGCCATGAAGGTATTTGTTTGGCCTTTGTAGTTAGGAGTATAGGCGCGCTTTCAGCGGTCCATGGAAAATTTGATTTTGCGCCGGTTTCTTTTACCTCGTAAGCATCCGCCAGCTTATTGTCAGGCGTTTGAATGAGGCCGTAGTTCCAGGGAGTAGTTGGATATACTTCGTAATAATAACCGCCGTAAGTGACGGAATCTTTGGTATTGATCGCCTTTTTCACCTGCTCACCGATCTTTAGCGCGTAAACTATTGGCCCCCGCTCTATGGACACGGAATTTTCGTACCAGGTATTCTTAAAAACATGCATAGGCAGTGTCAGTTCCACCACATCGCCGGTTTTCCATTCACGGTCGATCTTGACTACCCGGCCGCCCTTTGCTTCCTGCCAAATTTTGTCGTTGATCTTTATCGTCGCCTGTGAACACCATTCGGGTACCCTTAAACTGAACGGAAAAGAAACTGATGATGCTTTATCGAGAGCCGTTAAAGTGAATTTAATATGCTCGTCAAATGGATAGTTGGTTTCTTCCTTAAAAGAAACCTCCGTGCCGTGCGCTACCCTGGCCCTTACCTCGCTTGGTGAATACACCAATGCAGCCAGCCCATTGTCAGGAGTTGCATACCATAAGTTTTGCGTGAATTTGGGCCAGCCCTGGTGCATGTTGGATGTACAGCAGGGATAGCCGGTGAGCAATCCATAAACTACATCCGTGCCGGCATTATTGATATCGAAATTCCTCGTATGGCGGGTGATCATTACCTGGTTGGCCTGCTGGTAGTATTGGCGGTCGATAAAATCATTCGATATCTGCGTGGGCAGCGTATTGAAGGCGATCCTTTCCAGGTGGTCGGCGTAGTCCACTCCTCCGGTAATGGCAAGGGTATTCTCCAGGGTGAACATCAGTTCGACAGCCGTACACAATTCCGATCCCTGGGTTGGATTATTGCCATGCAGCGCCTCATCGCTCCCGAAAACACCGTGCGGCATTTCGTCGTATTTCCTGATGTCTTCGTAAGCTTTAATTGTCGCGTTCTCGTATTTGGCCTCCGGGTGCTGCTGGTAATAAATGATCGGGTCTTTCATACCTTCGGCCAGGTTCACGCCATGGATGCTTCCGGCCCTGGCCAGCATATCGGTGTTTAAAAATGAATCCGTGTAGTCAAATGTCTGCTTGTGGATCAGGTCGGCAAGGTCGAGCAGGAACTTATCGCCCGTGATATTGTAAAGCCAGTAAACCACCATCAGGTTATCCCCGCCGCGATATTTGGCCCAAAAAGTCCAGTGATCGAGCGGATGCTGCGGCAGTTCCTTTAACTGGTACCTGAAATAATTGGTCATAAGCCTGATCACCCGCTTATCGCCCGTGGCAGAATAGTACTGCTGCAGCACTTTCAGCATCACGATCTTGGGCCACCAGTCGTGACTGTTGTTACGCTGTACACCGCGCTCGGGGCTGTAATCTTTGGAAGGGCCAAAATACCCGTCGGGCTGTTGGCTGTTCAGCGTCCATTCTATCCAGGGTTTAGCTTTGGCGATCAGTTCTTTGTCGTTCAAAATATAAGCCAGCGGCACCAGCCCGTCCAGCCAGTACGGCCCGCGTTCCCATTGATCGCCGTCGCCGCCCAGCCAGCCGTTGCGCTTTCCCATTACCAGCGGGTATAGTTTATCCAGGTTGCCGGTCGCGCCGTTCTTTTGGCGGATCAGCATTTCTTTTAACCAGCCTTCAGGTTTAATAGCGCCTAACGGCAATTCGATATAAGGATTTGTACGCAGGGGAGCCCGGTTGGCTACGTAATTTCCATTGACTGTTGTTGCGGTTTGCGCGAACGAAAAAACGGATGTTAAAAAAAGAGCAACAGATAGCAGAACGATTTTTATAGACTTCATGAATTACAGATCAGGAAAGTCCAAATATAGGGTATATCGCCTCGAAACTTCAACCATTACAACAATCCCGTATTTTTAACTAAAGGCAGGATATGAACAAAAAGCGCACGCCGCCCTTGCCGGCGGCGACACAGCAACCAAGGGTCGGAAAGCTGTAATGTGAAAAAGCTCTTCTTGAAAAATAAAAAATCTATTTGCGCGTGATAATGCGATTTTTGGGCACAAAAAAGCCCCGGTTCCCCCGGGGCTGATATTTTGAACACGATTGAAATGATTTGAAAGATTTACAGGAATTTTCTTTACTAACGAAATCCTGCAATCGTGTCTTACCTGTTCTTAAAATACTTAAAGTCTTTACCTACAAACCTGGCGCTGCTGCCTAATTCTTCTTCAATACGCAGCAACTGGTTGTATTTGGCCATCCTGTCCGAACGCGAAAGCGAGCCGGTTTTGATCTGGCCGCAATTCAGCGCTACCGCCAGGTCGGCGATGGTTGAATCTTCGGTTTCACCCGAACGGTGGCTCATCACCGTGGTATAAGCGTTGGTTTGCGCCAGGGTTACGGCATTGATAGTTTCGGTGAGCGAGCCGATCTGGTTTACCTTGATGAGGATAGAGTTGGCAATGCCTTTATCGATCCCTTCCTGCAGGCGAACGGTATTGGTAACAAACAGGTCGTCGCCCACTAATTGTACCTTGTTGCCTATCTTATCCGTCAAAAGCTTCCAGCCGTCCCAGTCGTCTTCCGACATGCCGTCTTCAATGGATATGATCGGGTATTTTCCAGCCAGCTCGGCCAGGTAAGCGGCTTGCTCGGCACTGCTGCGGGTAGCGGCTTTGTCGCCCTCGAATTTCTTATAGTCGTATTTGCCGTTCACATAAAATTCGGATGCGGCGCAATCCAGCGCCAGGCAGATATCGACGCCTGGTTTGTAACCAGCTTTTTCTATGGCTTTTAATATCGTTTCAGCGGCATCCTCGGTACCACCAAAGGTTGGGGCAAAACCGCCTTCGTCGCCAACGGCGGTTGAAAGGTTGCGGTCGTGCAAAATCTTTTTCAGGTTGTGAAATACTTCCGACCCCCAGCGCAATGCTTCAGAGAACATTGGTGCGCCGACCGGCATGATCATAAATTCCTGGAAGGCGATGGGCGCATCCGAGTGCGAGCCGCCGTTAACGATGTTCATCATCGGAATCGGCAGTGTATTGGCATTTACTCCGCCAACGTAGCGGTAAAGCGACTGGCGGCTTTCCTGCGCAGCTGCTTTGGCCACGGCCAGCGACACACCCAGGATGGCGTTGGCGCCCAGTTTGCCTTTGTTTTCGGTGCCGTCGATCTCGATCATCAGGCCGTCGATGGAGTTCTGCTCGAAAACATCAAGCCCTTGCAGTTCTTTGGCAAAAATGTCATTTACGTTCTCAACAGCTTTCAGAACGCCTTTGCCCATGTATTTTGATTTGTCGTTATCACGCAGTTCAACCGCTTCGTGCGCGCCGGTCGAGGCGCCCGAAGGCACAGCAGCACGGCCAAGTGCGCCGTTCTCGGTCAAAACATCAACTTCGATCGTAGGGTTACCACGCGAGTCGAGTATCTGGCGTGCGTGAACATCAATAATTAAGCTCATTTTCTTGAATTTTAGGTACTGTAATTCGATAGTGTCAAAAGTACACTATAAGAGTGTATCTTGCAAATATACTAATGATAATCACTTACAGTAAAAATTACTTTAAGATTAACATTGAATTAATGGAGTTGGGAAGTCGGGAAGTCGGAAAGTCCGCGTAAGTCCGAAAGATGGTGCTTGGGTCCATAGTCGATAGACCATAGTCCATGGTTTTGCAATATCAGCTAGGTAATATCGACGTAGTATATGGCCAAATTGACTTCCGACTTCAGACTTCCGATTTCCGACCTCAGACTTCTGATTTCCGACCTCCGACCTCAAGCTATTCCCACCTGAACGTCTTCACCGATACGCCATAAACAATGATGAACCAGATGCCGAGTATGCCCAACTGCGGCAGTACGCCGCCCAGAGACGCGCCTTCGAAGGCTACGTTACGCATGGCTGTGTTGAGGTAGGTGAGCGGCAGTATATTGCTGATTCCCTGCAGCCAGCCCGGAAATGCCGCGGTGGAGAAGAAAGTGCCCGAAAGCAGGAATTGCGGCAGGGTAACAATGTTGGCGATCGGCGGTACCGAACTCTCGTTTTTGGCGATGCCGGATATGATAAAGCCGAAGCCCATAAACACGATAAGCCCCAGCGCCGATAAGATCAGCAGGTTAATGACCGTAATGGCGCCATGTATCAGCGTAAAATCAAAGGCATAGTGCCCCACCAGGATAATAAAAGCAGCGCCTATCCATGAAAAGACCAGCCGCGCAATGGCCTCGCCGAGTACGATGCTGTATTTTTTAACCGGGGTTGCAAAAAATCGTTTGATAACCAATGTGATACGGAGGCTAAGAAACACGAACGCCGTACCGAATACACCGCTGCTGAGCAATGAGAAACCCAGCATGCCCGGCAGCAGGAAGTCGATATAATTGTATTTACGCCCCTTGATGGTTTCTTCCTTCAGTTCGACTACCGGCGACGGCCCCTTTTGCGCAGGGCGGTTGGCGTTGTAAGCGATGTTGGTCAGGATCATCTTGAAAATGTTGCCCTTATCGCCGGACGCCGTGCTGTAGGTGGTATTTACAGTGATATAAGGCGGCGTATCGCTTTTTTTGATGTCGATGATCGCTGCAAGATCGCCTTTTGACAGGTTTTTCTGCATTTCGGCAGGACTCTGGTCAGTCACCAGGTTAGCTACCTTGTGGGTTTTCAGGCCGCGGTAAAAGTCGTTGGCGGTATCGCTGGTTTTGGCTACACCCACATCAGCGGTAATAGCACGATTGCCGATATTGGCAAACACCACGATAAATATCAGCGGGAACGCCAGGCTGAATACGACGGCCGAAGGGCTGCGTAATATAGAACGGAAACTGGCTTTGGCGATGGCGAGGGTCGCCCGGGTGTTGCTGTATGATCTGTTGTTATTAGTCATTGGTCATTAGGTCATTGAGTCATTAGGTCATTGTTTTTTGTCCATGGTCGATAGACCATAGTCCCAAGTTATACCGGAGTCGGCTATGGACCATCGAGTACTGGAGACTGCCAACCGGCGACTGCGAACTACTCCTCCCTCCATTCCTTACCGGTTAAATTGATAAAGACATCCTCCAGGTTGGCTGATTTTACCTCTTTTTTTCGTTCGAAACCCGAAGCAACCAACTTGTCGATAAAGCAGTCAGGCGAATCGATGCCTACAATATGACCGCCGTCCACGAAAGCTACGCGGTCGCATAATACTTCTGCTTCATCCATATAATGGGTGGTGATCACCACGGTTGTTCCTTTATCGCGTATCTCGCTGATGAGGTCCCACAGGTTGCGGCGCGCCTGTGGGTCGAGGCCGGTAGTAGGCTCGTCCAGGAAAATGATCTTCGGGTCGTTGATTAACGTCGTGGCGATAGAAAAACGCTGTTTCTGGCCGCCGGAAAGGTCCTTATATTTGGCTTTGGATTTTTCTACCAGCGCTACCTTCTCCAGCATTTCCTTCGGCGTTTTGCTGATGCCGTACAAGCCCGAAAACAGCACAATCAGTTCGGAAAGATTCAGGTTGGGATAATAACCCGCCGCTTGTAACTGAACGCCTATACATTTTTTAATGCTGTCGGGATCCTTATCAACCGAAAAGCCGTTGACGGTCACCTCGCCCGAAGTTTTGTCGCGCAGCGTTTCGATGATCTCCAGCGTGGTGGTCTTGCCGGCGCCGTTGGGGCCAAGCAGGCCGAATATCTCACCCTCGTAAACATCAAAGCTGATGTCGTCTACCGCCGTGAAATCTCCGTACTTTTTGACTAAGTTTTTGACCGAGATGATAGGTAGTTGTGCCATGGTGTAAAAGTGCAGCAGATTACCGACATTTCAATGAACTTTTCGGTGAATGGTGGAATTTTTACGGTGAGGAGGGGCCGGACGTAATACATTCGGCATGTACTTTTTATTTGTGTCCCTTTTTTAATTCGCTTTTGGACTTCAGCACTTTGCTGCCATCTTCCTGTTTGATCTCGTAAGCCGGCTCATCTTTGCTGGCTTTACGCTTTACTTTGGCGCTTTTGATGATTTTTTCGACGGGCCTATCGTACTTGGCTACGATCTTCCCTTCAGCCTTGTGTGCACCCCATTTCCAATGAACTTCATCTCCTTTTTTCATAGGTCAGTATTTCTCCCTCTGCAAAATTCGTGCAAAACGCGCAGAAAGCAGCCTCCGGCTTCAGTCTGTTTTGTCACCTGCTGCTAAGAACCGCGGATTAAAGTTAAAATAATAACTCTTTCCGTTTTCGCTGCGAGCTTTATTTTATTCAACGTCACATTATGCCCGGCTGCAGCGATGTTGCCGCCCGCTTTGGTTGAAAGGTCGTTCGTGTTGAAATATTCTACTGAGTAATCCTTGCCTGTTGCTGCAAAGGAAACAGGAGTTGTAATGCTATTGTCCGTATTGTTCAGCAGGTAAATAAAATACTTATTGCCGCATTTTACGCCATGCGATTCGATCAGCCCTGATGAAATTGCAAATTGTTCAAAGGATCCTTTTCCGGCTGCCAGCATCTCGTCGCTGATCCTTCGGACGCCGCGAAAATAAGGCTCCATATTCTCATCGTCGAACAGTTCCCACCACCAGCTCATGGGCAGGATAGGGCAGGGGCTGAACATGCCGTACCATAACCCCCGCTTAAAATCATAATCGGCTTCTCGGGCATATTTCGGATCATCGTCTTCCCAACGGTAGCCGAATTCGCCGACCACGTATGGCTTGCCGAACATATTGATATACTCCTGGTAAATGCCGGGTATCTTTTCGGTGTGCTTGTAAATGTGCTTCTGGTTGAAGTCGATATAGGCTATCGAGTTCAACCCCATAATATCGCGGTGCGAAACACTGGTGGTCACCAGGTGGCCATATGGGTCTATGTCTTTCAGGTAGCGGCTCATTTCGTCATGCCATTCAGTAATGTAATAGTGCGGAATCAGCACACTGTCGGCACCGTTAAAGGCCGCGTTATCTATCTCGTTAAAAAATTCAAAAGCCGCAATGCTGGTGCTGTAGCCCCATCGCGCTACAATGTACCTTAGTTTGTTTTTATACATTGCCCTTGCTTCCTGCGAGGTAAAATATTCCGTCGGCGTTTTAGCCGGACCGCCGTTTGCCGCATTATAATTGCTGTTCTTCCAGCCAACGCCTTCCGTTAGGTGGCCGTGCCAATCCATGGTCAGCATAAAATACAGGTGCAGCGAGTCGGTCAGGTTCACCAATTCGTCCATTCGTTTAATGGCGCCTGGGTTATAGTATTTATCGCTATTGGTATAGCGTTTGGTCGAATGTACCTTTTTCCATTCCAGCGGAAGGTTCCAATAGCACATCCAGGTGCGGAAAAAGTTCGCGCCATTGTTGCTGAGTTTCGGCAGCAGGTAATTATAAGTCCATTTATCTTTCTCGAACGCCCTCGACTCCCAGGCCACGTTTTCGCCGATGCCCCGAAACAATTCGCCGTTGTCGAATTTAAAGGTCCAAAGATTGTTTTTGTGCAGGAAGCCTTTCCTGTTATCGGCAGCCGATACAAAGGAGTCTTTCTTCGACTTAATTTCGGCCCCCTTGTATTTCAGCAGGAAATGATAGGTGTATTTGCCGGCTTCCTGCGGCGCAAAACGGGCCTTCCACTCCGAGCCGTTATTACCCGGTTGTTCAAAATAACAAGGAAGCACGACGGGTTTGCCCGATGGTGAGGCCATCACCATATCCAGGCTGATCTCGCGCTGATCATAAGGATTATTGCACGGCGCCACAAGCCCGATGTCCCATTCGGCTTTCTGATACTCTTTTACTGTTTTGTTAAGCAGCGCATAGCCGGTAATTTGTGTTTGAGCAAACACAAGCGAAAATGTACAAGAGGCAAAAATGAGAAGGGGAATTATCCTGACCGCTTTCATGGAAGATGTGTTTTAAGCGGTGTTAAAGATAACAGATTTTATCATTTGCTACCTTGCTTGTGCCTTCCCCGATAAAAGAGGAAGGCGACGGTTATCTATGTTGAACCCGGTTATTTTACCAAATGCCCTAACGAATGGACAATAGCGACCAAATGCTGGGCGGTTTCGTGAACCAGGTGAAAGAGTTGGATGAGCAGGATGGTTTTCATAATGTGGGTTGTTTTACGCCACAAATATGCCCCCACGTACAGGAAACCGTGATGTTTATTTGGCGAACGGAGGGAAATCGTCGGTGAATAGAAGAACGGGCTGGATGAAACGATGAAAAAGGCAGGTTATATATCTCTGTGCCTTCTCTTTGCGGCCTCTGTGGTAAAAATTAATAGAATAACCACAGAGATCGCTGAGATTTGTACAGAGAAGGCACAGAGTCTCATCTGCACATTTGAAATTTGCACATCTGCAAATCTATTTCATCAACTCGATAAAGTCATCGAACAGATACCGGCTGTCATGCGGGCCGGGCGATGATTCCGGGTGATATTGCACCGAAAATGCTTTCCTGCCCTTCACGCGGATACCTTCGATGGATTGATCGTTCAGGTTTACGTGGGTGATCTCCACTTTGTCCGACGCACGAACGGCTTCCGGAATCACGCCGAAGCCATGGTTCTGCGAGGTCACTTCGCAATGATCTTTAATGATATTCTTTACCGGGTGGTTTAACCCACGGTGACCGTTGAACATTTTTTTAGTCGGGATATCGTTGGCCAAAGCCAGCAACTGGTGACCTAGGCAAATACCGAACATCGGTTTTTCAGAAGCCAATATGTCTTTCACAGTCTGCACCGCGTAAGGCATTGCAGCCGGGTCGCCCGGGCCATTGGAGATGAAATAACCGTTCGGCGCAAAATCCTTTTCCATTTCTTCGAAAGTGGTTTTCGCAGGGTATACCTTAGCATATACATCCCGGTCGTCAAAGTTGCGCAGGATGTTCTTCTTTACTCCTAAGTCGAGGACTGCAACCTTGTATTTAGCGGTCTCATCGCCGAAAGTATAAGTTTCGGTTGTGGAAACCTGCGACGACAGCTCCAGTCCATCCATGGAAGGCACTTTATCCAGCATCTTTTTCAATTCGTCAATGTCGAGTATCTCGGATGAGATGATCGCGTTCATAGCGCCCTTGTCGCGGATATGGCGAACCAACTGGCGGGTATCGATGTCGGATATCGAAACGATGTTCTGCTCCTGGAAATAATCCTGTATCGACTCCTGCGCCTGCTTGCGGGTATAATAGATATTGTAGTTCTTACAAACCAGCCCGGCTATCTGGATCTTTTCCGATTCAACCTCTTCCTTCGCGATACCATAATTGCCGATATGCGCGTTGGTGGTTACCATGATCTGCCCGAAATACGACGGATCGGTAAATATCTCCTGGTAGCCGGTCATGCCGGTATTAAAGCATATCTCGCCTGTGGTGGTGCCTATCTTGCCCGCCGCTTTGCCATGAAATACGGTACCGTCAGCCAGCAATAAAACGGCCGGTAACTTGGTGAAGTTGGTAATCATAATCGTTAAGAAATTTAATGGTAAAAGCGCCGGTTATCCTGGTATGCAGTCCCGTGAAAACGTATGCAAGAAATGCAGGCGGCAAAACTTGATTCACGGCCGCAAAGGTACGATTTAATTTCGAATCTTCAATGTTCAATTTCGAATTTTTAAGAGGCCCCCTTGGGACGTTCCCCGCAACAGCGGGTCGCGCTTTTCACTTATACGCCTTCTAGCCTTAGGCCCATGGCCGGTATCCGCTTCAATCGCTAACGTAATAAAATCCGAAATTCGATATCCGAAATCCGAAATAACTCTACCTTTACACTCCTAAAAAATTGGAACCTCATGTCTGTATCTAAAGAAGTTAAGCGCATTACCACACATACGCTGCAGGAAATGAAAAGCCGCGGCGAAAAAATTGCGATGCTTACTGCCTATGATTATTCGATGGCGAGGATCGTCGACGAGTCGGGTATGGATGTGATCCTGGTGGGTGATTCGGCTTCCAATGTGATGGCCGGCCATGAAACCACACTGCCTATTACATTGGACCAGATGATCTATCATGCATCGTCGGTTGTGAGGGCGGCCGGCCGCAGTTTGGTCATCGTCGACCTGCCTTTCGGTTCATACCAGGGTAACTCGAAAGAAGCGCTCAATTCGGCAATACGTATTATGAAGGAGGCGGGTGCACACGGTGTAAAATTGGAGGGCGGCGTAGAGATATCAGAGTCCGTAACACGTATCCTTACTGCTGGTATTCCAGTGATGGGGCACCTGGGCCTGACGCCGCAGTCTATCTACAAATTCGGCACTTATACCGTTAGGGCCAAAGAAGAAGCCGAGGCCCAAAAACTGCGCGACGATGCGCTGACATTACAGGAACTGGGGTGTTTCGCCATCGTGCTGGAAAAGATACCGGCAATGCTGGCAAAGGATGTAAGTGAAAGCTTGTCGATACCCACCATCGGTATCGGCGCGGGCAAATATTGCGACGGCCAGGTGCTGGTGATACACGATATGCTTGGCATTAATAAAGAGTTTAAACCACGTTTTTTGCGCCAGTATGCCGACTTGAACAATATCATGAATTCTGCGTTTAAGAATTATATCACTGATGTGAAAGGGAAAAACTTCCCAAACGATAAAGAGCAGTACTAAGCAAAGTCCATAGTCGATAGTCCATAGACGATAGCAAACCATGGACTATGGACTATGGTCCATCGACCGAACCCTATGTGCCCAAAAGTCAATATCAAATATCATAACAAGGATATTACCGACGCCGATGTGCTTTATGAGGATAACCACCTGATAGCCATTAATAAACGTGCCGGCGATATTGTGCAGTCCGACGAAACCGGTGATGAATCGCTGGAAGAAAAAGTTAAAAAATATCTTGCCAAAAAATATGACAAACCCAACGGCGCTTTTTTGGGAGTGGTTCACCGTTTGGACCGGCCGGTGAGCGGCGTTATCCTTTTCGCCAAAACCAGCAAGGCGCTGGACCGGATAAACCAGATGTTCAAATTGCGCGAGATGCACAAAACCTATTACGCGGTGGTACGCAAGAAACCTGAGCCGCCCGAAGGCAACCTGGTAAACTGGCTGGTAAAAAATCCGCAGAAAAATGTAACCAAGGCTTACGAATTCGAAGTAGGCAACGGCCAGCGCTCCGAACTGAATTACCGTACGGTGGGCGAGTTGGAAGGGTATTATTTAGTCGAAATAAATCCCATAACCGGGCGCCCGCACCAGATACGCGTGCAATTGTCGACCATTGGCTGCCCCATCGTCGGCGACAATAAGTACGGCTATCCGCGCGGCAGCTTACGTAAAAGTATTTGCCTGCACGCCCGCCGCCTGCGTTTTGAGCACCCGATAAAAAAGGAGCCTGTTGAGATCGTGGCGCCCATGCCAAAGGACGGTTTTTGGGAAAAGTTTGAAGGGATGATCGAGTAAATCGAAATTTCGTCCTGTACTTGTAAAGCATTAGACTTTAAAGCAGGAATCAATAAAATTTATCGGAGCGTCAATGGATTGTAAACAAGCCCTCCGCCCAAAAATCAAAACACCATCCATACCGTATATTTGTTAAAATAATTAAAAGTCTCCCCTACAGGGGGAGATTTAGAGGGGGCTTATGGAATATAACAAATTAACACCCGAAGAAGAACGGGTAATACTATACAAAGGAACCGAAAGGCCGTTTACCGGTTCATTGCTCAATAACAAAGCTAAAGGACTATACATGTGCAAGCGCTGCGACGCCCCGCTGTACCGTTCGGACGACAAGTTCGAATCGTTTTGCGGCTGGCCGAGCTTCGACGACGAGATACCCGGCGCAGTGCGTCGTGAGGTCGATGCTGACGGCCGGCGCGTGGAAATCCTGTGCGCCAACTGCGGCGCCCACCTGGGCCACGTTTTCGAAGGTGAATACATGACACCTAAAAATACCCGGCATTGCGTGAATTCGGTTAGTTTGAAATTTGTGCCGTTGGAAGAGTAAGTTTTAAATGTTGAAAAGGTTGTAGTGGTTGAAAAGGTTCGCTTGTTCCTGAATTTAACTTTTCCAACTTTTACATCCATTACAACCTCTCTAACCCATGCACCCGCACAAACACGAGATCATCCAATGCGAACGCTGCCGCTTTCCGTTTGAATGCAAAGCGAACGCGGTAACCAAATGCCAGTGTACCACAGTGCAATTGACGCTGAATGAAACGCAATACATCAGCGAGCAGTACGATGGGTGTTTGTGCGCGGGGTGTTTGGTGGTGTTGAAGGATGAGTGTCAAACTATAATTAAATCGACAAGCACGTGGTTACCCCAAAATGAAATTTAAAATATCGTTTTGGAAGACAGATAGCATGGGAGCCAAAATCGCAATAAATAAATAGGATTTTGCGTAATCAAAACGACCGCTTCGGTAATTTTTATATAGCTGCAGGACGCAGACCAAAATGACTAAAAACGCCGGATAAATTTTATAGATCATAACAGCAAGCTCATGGTATTTTTCGGCTGAATCTGCCCCTTCACCAAATTGCATCCAGTACAAGAATATGTTGATATACCAAAGAAACGACAATAGTATAATGCAAACTATAATACCTATTAGAAGATGCAGATAGTCCGATTTGGATTTGATTATTTGCCCTAATATGCTCATTGTCGTTTCGGGTTCTAATATAACATTCGGTTCTATACTTACTAATTGTATAACTCGATTATTGAATTCCGGACTTTCGCGGACTTTCCGACTAAATCCCTATCTTCACCCCCTCAAAACCATTCTGAAACACTATGAAGTTACTGGAAGGAAAAACAGCGCTTATCACCGGGGCATCAAAAGGCATAGGTCGCAAAATAGCTGAGAAATTTGCCGAGCATGGCGCTAATGTGGCTTTTACCTATTTGTCGTCGGTTGAAAAAGGCCAGGCTTTAGAGCAGGAACTTCAAAAGTTCGGCACGAAAGTAAAAGGCTACCGCTCCGACGCTTCCAAATTCGATGAGGCCGAAAAGCTGATCAATGATATTGTAGCCGACTTCGGTACGCTGCAGGTTGTGGTTAACAACGCCGGAATAGCTAAGGATGGTTTGCTGATGCGAATGACCGAGGATCAATGGGACGAGGTGCTGGACGTGAACCTGAAATCCATCTTCAATGTAACCAAAGCCGCCTCAAAGATCATGATGAAAAACCGCGACGGCGTGTTTATCAACATGAGCTCGGTAGTGGGAGTGCAGGGCAATGCCGGCCAGGCAAATTACGCCGCATCCAAAGCGGGGATCATAGGTTTCTCTAAATCCATCGCGAAAGAATTAGGCTCGCGCAATATCCGCACCAACGTAGTAGCACCGGGCTTTATCAAAACCGAAATGACCGAGGTACTCGACCCGAAAGTGGTTGAAGGCTGGGCCGCTGCCATTCCGCTAAAACGTGGCGGCGAAACCGAAGACGTGGCCAATTGCTGTGTTTTCCTGGCGTCGGATATGGCTTCCTACATTACCGGGCAGGTGATCCCTGTAGATGGCGGAATGCTGTAAGTAAGTACTGAGCCTTGAGTCTTAAGTTCTAAGTCGGTTATACGTTTGACGTATTACGTTATACGTTAGCTTTCCCGGTAAAAAATCACATTTCATTCACAATATTTTTGCATTTTGCAGGTCTGGCGTAAAACGTATGACGTAATACGTACAACGTAACCAACATGCTTCTCTTTTCAATTACCTGGGGAACAGTTTCGGGATGGTGGACGCTTGTGTGCCTGCTGCTGGGTTTGCTGTATGCGTGGCTGATGTACCGGCAGCCTGTCAATTTGGGCAAAAATGCCCGCCGGCTGTTATCAGTATTCAGGGCGCTGGCTGTATTTGTACTTTCGTTTTTGCTGGTATCGCCGTTTATCAGGTCGGTAGCGTACGAGCCTCAAAAGCCGCTGATATTGGTTGCGCAGGATAATTCGGAGTCGATCAGGCTGTTTAAACCTCCCGGATTTGAACCTGGGCAATTTGTAGGCGATCTGGATAAGTTGAAGAAAGATCTGGGCGACAAATACGACGTGCGCGGGTTTAATTTCGGAGCTACGCTAAAGGACAGTCTTTCGCATAAGTTCAACGGCAAGCAAACAGATATTTCGAACGCTATTCATCAACTAAACGAGCGTTTTGCTAATCAAAACATAGGCGCTTTAGTATTGGCTACGGACGGTTTATACAACCAGGGCAGCGACCCGGTTTATGAAGCAAAAAATCTTAAGACAAGTATTTATACCATTGCTTTGGGCGATACAGTTGCTAAGCGCGACTTGCTGATCGGCAACGTCAATTACAATAAAACCGCCTTTTTAGGGAACGATTTCGAAGTCGAGGTACTGGCCGAAGCTTACCAGGCCAAAGGCGAGAACATCAGGCTGACGGTTACGGAGGATGGCAAACAAGTATTCGGCCAGACAAGCGCTGTTAATTCCAACAGCTTTAAAAAGCTCATCCCGCTAAAACTGAATGCCGACAAAAAAGGCATCAGGAAGTTTACTATCAGCATAGCTCCGGTTAAAAATGAGCTTTCGGTTCAAAATAATACTGAAACGATTTATGTAGAGGTGCTGGACGCCAAACAAAAGATATTGTTGCTGTACGACGGTCCGCATCCGGATATCAGCGTCATCAAACAATCCATAGAAAGCAACAGCAATTACGAGGTAAAGACAAGTTTGATGAGCGATTTGCCCTCGCTCAAACTCAACGATTATGGCGTAGTTATTCTATACCAGGCAGCCGAAAGCAGCTCGGGTGCATTGCAAAATTTTATTGAGAAGGGGAAAGTACCGGTTTGGTATATGGCGGGCAGCCAGACCAATCTTTTCCAGTTCGACAATGAACAAAAAGCCGTACATATAAGCGCGGGCCGCGATCAGATGCAGGAGGTTTTTGCTCAGCCTGTGGCGGATTTTTCGTTGTTCACCATATCTGATTCGACGATCAATAAGCTGAGCCATTTCCCGCCGCTGATGGCGCCTTTTGGCGATTATAAAAGCGCCGGCAATAACCAGGTATTGCTGAAACAGCGAATAGGCGAGGTTGCCACCAATTATCCTTTACTATCTTTCAGCGAAGAGAATGGACGGCGGATCGCCGTTCTCACAGGTGAAGGTTTATGGCGGTGGTCGCTGTCTGAATTTGAAAACTATGGGAATCACCATGCACTGGAAGAGCTGATAAATCAATCCATCCAGTATTTGACGGCTAACAGCAACCGGCAGCGTTTCAGGGTTTACCCGGCAAAAAATGTATTCGATGAAGGAGAAAATGTTTTACTGAATGCCGAATTATATAACGATGCGCTGGAACTGGTTAATACGCCCGATGTTAAGATCAACCTTAAAAACGATTCAGGGAAAAACTATAGCTTCCTGTTTACACGAAATGGACAAAGCTATCAATTAGATGCCGGTACATTGCCGGTGGGCGAATACAGCTATAACGCGTCGGTTCAATTGGGTAAACAAACGCTGACTGCCAAAGGACAGCTAACCATAAAGCCGCTGAACCTGGAAATTCGCCAAAGCGCGGCGGATCATCAGCTTCTGGCTCAACTGGCCAGGCAATCGGGCGGGCAAATGCTAAAGCCTTCGCAGGTCGATCAACTGGCTGATTTGATCCGTAAGAATGATAATATTAAGACGATCGTATACGAAAACAAGCACTACAGCGACCTGGTGGATCTGAAATGGATATTCCCGGTAATTTTAGCTTTGCTAAGCGCCGAATGGTTTATCCGCAAGCGCGAAGGAGAAATATAAATAATTTTATGCCCGCAACTAAACCTGATCTCAGCACAACCGAAAATATAGGCGATACGCACAAATTATTAGGATTAGATCATTTAAGAGCTATTGCCATCACCTATGTGCTGATTTTCCATTACCAGTTTTTCGGGCATCCAGAATGGGAAAAAAGCATTGCGGCGTTTGGCTGGTCGGGGGTCGACCTGTTTTTCGTTTTGAGCGGCTTTCTGATTTCCGGTCAGTTGTTTGCTACCATAGCCAAAGGCGGAAAGATTTCGTTAAGTGAGTTTTTCATCAAACGTTTTTTCCGGATTATTCCGCCATTCCTGCTGGTTTTTGCCATTTATTTCACTTTCCCCTCGGCGCGCGAATGGGGGCATCCTTCGCCTTTCTGGCGATATCTTACTTTTACGCTGAACTTTGGTCTCGACCTGCGCAAATACGGTACATTCTCTCATGCCTGGTCGCTTTGCGTAGAGGAGCAATTTTACTTCGTTCTGCCGCTCATGTTCCTGCTATTCGGTTATTTTAAGGCCGGAAGAAAGGCGATTTACCTGGTGATCGCCTTATTCATCGGCGGTTTTTTTATTCGTTTATGGAACTGGAATCATTTTATCGTGCCGGTGTTATCGCAAGAAAGCTACGGCGCTGCTTGGAACGAATACATCTATTACCCAACCTATAACCGCCTGGACAGCCTGTTGGTCGGCGTAAGCATAGCGGGGCTTTATACCTTTTATCCTAAAATTAAAGCATGGATCAATGCTCATGCTAATCAGGTATTGTTAGCGGGTATCATTTTACTGATCGTCTCGGGCTTTGTATGCAAGGGATATTCCACTTATAACACCACGATGTGGGGTTTTCCGCTGGTGGGTTTGTCTTATGGTTTGATACTGGCAGCCGTAGTTTGCCCATCCAGTTTGGTTTATCACATGAAATCATTTGTCACCAGTTGGCTGGCCACGCTCTCTTATTCCATCTACTTGTCCCATAAAATTGTGATTCACCTAGTGCAAAGGATGCTGGAGCACGCAGGATTGGATAAAAACAGCAACCTGGCTATGGCGCTTTGTTTCCTGGCTGTAATCGCAATGGCGCTTCTCATGCGCTATGCCATTGAAAAACCCGCTCTTATGGTGAGGAATAATATGTTGAACAAACTAAACCATAGCAAGAAAAAAGTTCCTCACTACCAAATCTGACATCCGACTTCCAACATCATCTCTTCCCGCGTGAACGATTTCGTCCCCATCTCCGCTGGCCGTCCCGGTGACCCGCAGATTGCTGATGGCGTGGCGCCGGCGCGGCTTTAGATGCCGGTTCCATTTGCTTAGCTACAAACGCCTGGCTCATCGGGTAAGGGTGAGCTTCATTAACCGGTATTTGTTTACCGATCAGTTTATGTATATCTTTCAGGTAAGCTATCTCCTCGGTTTCGCAGAACGAAAAGGCAATGCCGTCGGCTCCAGCGCGACCGGTTCGCCCAATACGGTGAACATAAGTTTCCGGTACGTTTGGCAATTCGTAATTGATCACGTGTGTCAGCTCGTCGATGTCGATGCCGCGTGCGGCAATGTCGGTAGCGATCAAAACCCTCGTCGTGCGGTTCTTGAAATTCGCCAATGCGCGCTGCCTGGCATTCTGCGATTTGTTGCCATGGATGGCCTCAGCAGTGATACCAGCGCGGTTCAGGTCCTTTACTACTTTATCCGCACCGTGCTTGGTGCGGGTAAATACCAATGCAGTTTTAATGGTCTTATCATTCAGTAAATGGATCAGCAGCGCCTTCTTATCCGATTTTTCGACATAAAACAAATGCTGCTGTATGGTATCCGCGGTTGACGAAACCGGCGTGACTTCTACCTTCTGGGGGTTATTCAGTATCGAATTGGCCAATTGCTGTATCTCGGCGGGCATGGTAGCCGAAAAGAAAAGTGTTTGCCTGCGCGACGGCACTTTGGCGATAACTTTCTTTACATCGTGCACAAAACCCATGTCCAGCATACGGTCGGCCTCGTCTAATACCAATATCTTCAGGTGTTCCAGGCGGATAAAACCCTGGTTCATCAGGTCGAGCAGGCGGCCGGGTGTTGCAACCAAAATATCCACGCCACGGCGCAAGGTATCCGTTTGCGGGTTTTGCGAAACACCGCCAAAAATTACGGTGTGTTTCAGCCCGGTGTGCCTGCCGTAGGCGGCAAAACTTTCGTCTATTTGTATGGCCAGCTCACGAGTGGGAGTTAGTATCAGCGCCTTAATGGTCTTTTGTTCCTTATGCTGCAGCCTGTCCTGGTAAAGCAACTGTAATATCGGTATGGCGAAAGCGGCGGTTTTGCCGGTGCCGGTTTGCGCGCAGCCCAGCAGGTCGCGATTTTTCAGTACAATAGGTATGGCTTGCTGTTGTATGGGAGTAGGCGTGGTATATCCCTCGGTTTTTAAGGCCCTGAGGATAGGCTCAATTAAATTTAAATTTTCGAATGACATGTAATGTAATATATGCTAACGCGAAGCAAGAATGGATCTGAATAGATGTTCGGTGATCAATACCGTAAGCGAGCGGGTAATTATTTTTGCAAAGATACGGTTTTGAGCCGAAAGCAGAAAGACTAAAGCGGAAAGCCAGGGACAGGCATGGCTTTTGAATATTAAATTCGACCTATACAATCATTACGGTGACTGTTAGCATGTTAACAAAACCGCGTTTGCAGGTCTCAGAATAAATAAATAGCTTTAAACGAAATTTCTTAAAGTTTGCAATGAAGCGCCTGCTCGATCTTTTCAGGAATAAATATTTTGTGGTGAGCCTCGCCTTTTTGGTGTGGATGGTATTTTTTGATAAGAACGACCTGTTCTCGCAATACCAGTATCACAGCCAGCTAAGCAAGCTGGAGCACGAGCGCGACTTTTACCAGAAAGAAACCGCCAAAGTCCACCAGGAGCTTGATGAGCTGACTACTAACAAGGAAATGCTTGAAAAATTCGCTCGCGAAAAATACCTGATGAAGAAGGATAACGAGGATGTTTTTGTTATTGTGAAGGGAAAGTGAGGTCGGAGGTCAGAGGTCAGAGATCAGAAAAACAACGGTAAGATTTCCAATTTTGATGCATTTAAAAAGTTTGGAACCAACCACTCAGCTTCTTTTAACGATACAAAACTTCTAGTATCCAAGGTTACCTCTACATGCCTACGGAAATACTTCCTATTTTTTTCATCAGCTTTATTGCCACTATTGTCCGGTCCACTTTCGGTTTCGGCGAATCGCTTATAGCCGTGCCCTTGTTCGCGCTGGTGATTCCTTTGGATGTCGCTGTTCCCTTGTCGGTATTGACGTCTTTGTTTGTGGCAATGGTCGTGGTCATCCAGGACCACCAGGCTATACATATTAATAGCGCGAAATCGCTGATCTTATATGCCCTGCTGGGAATACCCATAGGCCTGCTGATACTAAAATACGGCAACGAATTTTGGGTAAAGATAGCGCTGGGAACATTAATCGTCAGCTATAGCGCCTACACGCTGGCCGCCAGGGATTCTTTGCACCTGGACGAGGATAATCGTTTATGGTTATTCATCTGCGGATTCCTGTCGGGAATCCTGGGCGGCGCTTATGGTCTTAACGGACCTCCGCTGGTGCTTTACGGCAATATGAGGCGGTGGACTGCGCAGCACTTCAGGGCAACGCTGCAGGCTTACTTTTTGCCTGCCAGTTTTGTCGGCATCATTGGATATTTGATGCAGGGGTTGTTCGGCTGGATGCTGATAAAATATTTTTTGTGTTGTTTACCGGCCATTGTGCCTGCAATTTTTTTAGGCAGGTATTTCAACCGGAGGCTTAAAGGGCTATTCTTTCCCTACGTTTACTGGGGCCTTGTTTTCGTAGGATGCCTGCTGATCTTTTTCACAATTGTGAAACTCTGAGACGACGTAGCGCTTTTTATCGGTTCATTTAATAATGACGAACGCTTTGCGGCTATGGCCGCTATCCTGCAGACACTTCTAAGACTTTTTCCGGTAACGAAACAATTACAAAAGATACGGGTTCAAGTAAATATCAGTACCGGAGGTTTACCCCAGCTTTGGTACAGAATTAGCAGATGCTGCGGCAAGAAAAAAGAAGCCGGAAGATACCTCGCGTACTTCCGGTCACAATTAACTTATTAACTGCCTTATTATTAGCTATTAGTTTAACGCAATAACATAGGTAGTTGAAGAGGATACAAAGTACGCCCTAATACTTTCAATAATCAAAGTAAATTATTCGTTACAGTTTAAAATTTGATTGTAATAAATAATTTACAGAAATAAATTTTTCTGAAACGAAAAACTTAGTGTAGGTTTAGCCCCCTGAATTTCATTAACTATTAACTAATCTATTTACTCATGCGAAAACTTCTACTTATGAGTTTGTGCCTGGTGCTATTGGCTGTGACACAGTCGATTGCGCAAACTCACATCGTAACAGGGACAGTTACGGCAAAAAATGATGGCTCAACCCTGCCGGGTGTGTCAGTAAGCATAAAGGGAACTACTACCGGTACCCAAACTGACATAAACGGCAAATATTCGATCAACGCACCCGTGGGTTCGGTGCTTACTTTCAGTTTTATCGGGTATACCGCTCAAAGCATAACCGTTAGCGGCAACGCTTTGAATGTGGCCCTGGAGCCTGTTGCGCAGCAGCTTGGCGAGGTGGTTGTTACCGGCGCCTTAGGCATAAGCCGCACACGCAACCAGGAAGTTTATGCGGCCCAGCAGGTAAACGGCGACGAGGTAAGTAAACAGCGCCAGACCAACTTTATCGATGGGCTTTCGGGCAAGGTTGCGGGTTTGCAGATCACCCAGAACAACGACCTTGGCGCTTCTACCAACGTCGTACTGCGTGGCTACAAATCTATCTATGGCAACAACCAGGCCTTGTTTATCATCGACGGTGTGCCGATCGATAATACCAACATCAACAGCGCCAACCAAATGGCAGGCGGCGGCGGTTACGATTATGGTAGCCCGGCTTCGGATATTAACCCGGACGATATTGAAAGCGTAACGGTATTGAAAGGCGCCGGTGCAACAGCGCTTTACGGTTCGCGCGGCGCAAACGGCGTTATCCTGATCACCACCAAAAAAGGTAAAAAGGGACTGGGTATTACGGTGAATTCAACCGAGACATGGTCGCAGATGGACAAATCGACCTTCCCGAAATACCAGGATCAATACGGTGCAGGATACGGACAATTCTATAACGACCCAAGCGGTTACTTCTTCTATTTCGACGTTAACGGCGACGGCAAACCCGACCTGGTTACGCCAACTACGGAGGACGCGTCGTTTGGCGCAAAATTCAATCCGAACCTGATGGTTTATCAATGGGATGCGTTCGACAAAACTTCGCCGAACTTTGGCAAGGCTACCCCGTGGGTTGCAGCGAAAAATGGACCGGCAAGCTTTTTCCGAAGCCCCATCTCGACCAATGAGAGCATATTGATAACCAATGGTACTGACCAGGGCGACTTTAAGCTGGGCTACACCAACAGCGTTGACAGGGGTATTATTCCTAACAGCAGCATAACCAAAAACCAGATCGTATTTGGCGCTGATCATAACCTTACTTCAAAATTGACGGTTGGCGCCAACGTGAACTACACACGTACCGACGGCATAGGCCGCGGCGGAACGGGCTACGACGGCACCAACTCGGATAACCGGAACGTACTGACCAATTTCAGGGAATGGTGGGAAACCAACGTCGACGTTCAGGAATTGAAACAAGCTTACCAGAGGAACCTGGCAAATACGACCTGGAACATGGCCGATCCGCAGGACGGCGATTATTCAGCTATCTTTTGGAACAACCCTTACTGGGTAACCGAACATAATTATGAAACTGACACACGCAACCGGTATATCGGCGACGTGCATGCCAGTTATAAACCCACCAACTGGCTGACATTTACCGGCAGCGTTTCGCTGGATAGCTATTCTGAGCTTGACGAGGAACGTTATGACGTAACCAGTATCGGCGTGCCCTACTACTCAAGGTTTAATAACGATTATTCCGAAACCAATTATAATTTGCTGGCCAACATAAACAAAAATCTTGGCAGCGACTTTAACCTGAAGGCTTTGCTGGGTACCAACATCCGCAGGGACTATACCAACAGCATTTATGCGGCCACTAACGGCGGCCTGATCGTACCCGGGGTATATTCGTTATCGAATTCCGTGGTTGCCCCATTGGCCCCGACGGAAACGGATTTTACCCGCGAGGTTGACGGTGTGTTTGCAGGAGCAACGCTTAGCTGGAAAAACATGATCACCCTGGATGGAACCATCAGGAGGGATCAGTCTTCCACACTTCCGAAAGCCAACAATACGTACTATTACCCGTCGGTATCAGCAGGCTTTGTGTTCTCCCAACTGCTTAAGGACTGGACCTGGCTTTCGTACGCGAAACTGCGCGGCAGCTACGCCGAAGTGGGTAACGATGCCCCGGTATACCGGACATTGGATACCTACAATATCAATTCGCCATTCGGTTCTGCGCCCCAGACTGCGCTCAGCAACGTTAAAAATAACGGCGAGCTGAGGCCAGAGCGTACAAGAAGCACCGAGGTTGGTCTGGAATTGAGCTTCCTGGATAACAGGTTAGGCTTTGACGCTACTTACTATAACGGCCTCACTTTCGACGAAATATTACCGGTAAACGTTTCGAGCGCAACGGGCTATACGAACGAATATCTAAACGCCGGTTCGATCAGGAACAAAGGTTTTGAAATCTCACTTTTGGGCACGCCGGTACGCACTCAGAATTTCAGCTGGAACATCCGGGTTAACTGGAGCCGCAACGTCAACAAAGTTGAATCGCTGTACACCGATGGCAGCGGTAACGAAGCCAGGAACCTTGAATTGGGCAGCTTCCAGAACGGCGAAAGCATCAATGCTCCGCTGGGCGGGTCGCTGGGTACCATTGAGGGCTCTGACTATACCTACCTGAACGGCCAAAAAGTAGTACAGGCAAACGGCCAATACCAACTGACTGCCACGAACAACCACGTTATCGGTAACACCAACCCCGACTGGATCGGCGGCGTGAACAACGAATTCCGTTACAAGAACTTTTCGTTCAGCTTCCTGATCGATGTCCGCAAAGGTGGTTCGGTATTCTCGCAGGATATGGCTTACGGCCTGGCGACAGGTTTGTATCCCGAAACGGTATACACCAACGACCTGGGCAACCCTGTACGTAACTCGCTTGCCGATGGCGGCGGTTTCATCAGGCCGGGTGTGACCGCGAACGGTGCACCGAACACGAAACGTATAGCAGCCGATAATTATACCACCTTTGGCTATGTATATCTTCCGGACAGGGCATTTATTTACGACGCAAGCTTTGTGAAACTGCGT
Organism: Mucilaginibacter sp.; assembly: GCA_035545315.1. GTDB lineage: Bacteria > Bacteroidota > Bacteroidia > Sphingobacteriales > Sphingobacteriaceae > Mucilaginibacter. The sequence continues at coordinate 138,304 of DASZYQ010000019.1, forward strand.
GAAGCCTTGATCGGCTACACCCTGCCACAAAGCGTGGTTAACAAACTGGGCCCTGTTAAAGGGGTTACTTTGCAGGTGATCGGCCACAACCTGTGGATCATCTACAAGAACCTGCCATACTCTGATCCTGAAGAAAGCCTTAGCTCGGGTAACCTGCAAGGCATCCAGGAAGGTGCTTATCCGGCAGTACGTTCCATTTCTTTCAACTTAAAAGCAACTTTCTAAGCAGATATATATGAAAAAGAAAGCAATAATATTGGGAATAGCCGTCACCATGCTGTCGGCTTGCAAAAAGGACCTGACATCGCTGAATGTCAATCCGAAAAACCCATCGACCGTGCCGTCCTATACCTTGTTTACCGGTGCGGAGCATACTTTGGTAAATACCATGGTTTCGTCTAATGTGAACCTGAACATATTCCGTTTGATCGAACAGCAATGGGAAGAGACGACCTATACTGATGAGTCGAATTATAACCTCAAATCACGGGCGATACCCGATAATGTCTGGAATGCGTTTTATACCGGGGTGCTGGCAAATCTAGAACAGGCTAAGAAGGTGATCCCGACCGACGTGACCGATGCGACGCAGCAAAAAAATGAGATCGCTATAGCCGATATCCTCGAGGTTTATACTTATTATTACCTGGTTACCACTTACGGAAACATACCTTATTCGCAGGCGCTGGATATCACCAAGCCTTTCCCCAAATTTGACGACCAGAAAACGGTTTATTATGACCTGTTAACCCGTTTGGATAACGATGTGGCAGCTATCAACGGCGACATAGGCTTTGGCAACGGATCCGATATTATTTATGGTGGCGGCGGAACCAGTTGGAAGCTGTTTGCCAACACGCTTAAACTTAAAATGGGTATTACTATAGCTGACTACGACCCGGCAAAGGCCCGATCGGTTGTTGAATCGGCTGTTTCAACAGCAAATGGTAATGTGGGAGTGTTTACCACAAATGATGAAAATGCCATGCTCGTTTATAAAGGTGAGACACCTAACACCAATCCTATCTGGGTTGATTTGGTTCAAAGCGGCAGGCAGGATTTCGTTGCCAACTCGACCCTGATCAGCTTGCTGCAGCCAGGTGGGGCCATTCCCGCCGACCCGAGGCTGCCCTATTATTTTACGGTAAATAACGCGGGCAAATATTCGGGAGGTGCACCCGGCGCAAATGTAAGCTTCGGTGGCAACTCCAAGCCTTCGGGCCCACTGCTGGTAGAAAATTCTATCGGTAAGGTTACTAACCCCGATTTCCCCGGAGACCTGCTGGACTATCCTGAAACAGAATTTAACCTGGCTGAAGCAGCAGCAAGAGGCTATAATGTTGGCGGTACCGCAGCCTCACACTACAATGCGGGCGTACTTGCTTCAGAAGAATTCTGGGGTGTATCGCCTTCGGCCGCAGCCGCTTATTTAGCACAGCCGAATGTGGCTTTTGCTACCGCGTTTAACCCGGCTACGCCAACCGTAACGCTTACACCACTGCAAAAGATTGCCTTGCAGGAATACCTGGCGCTGTACAATCGCGGCTGGGACGCGTGGATATTAACCCGCCGTCTGAACTACCCGGTACTGGTTGCTCCGCCGACCGCACAAAGCGCCTTCCCGGTTCGCTTTACCTACCCGGTTAACGAGCAGGAAGTAAACGTAGTGAATTACAATGCTGCCGCAGCTGCTATAGGCGGCGACGCGGTAACAACCCACCTTTTCTGGGATGTAAACTAAATAAAATGGTTAATTATTAAGGCACAAAAGCCTCGGCGTTATGCCGGGGCTTTTGTGTTTTTTGAAGGCCGTGGTGGAGTAGAAATTAAGAAAACCGTCATGGCGAGGAACGAAGCCATCTCTGCACATGCAAATCAACGAACCGGTGTTTTATTTAATGGCCGTTGCCGCCGACGGAGCGGCCCGTGCTATCCACGAGGCTTTAGCCGCTTACGTCTTGGATTGATCATCCCGCCAACCGCCAACTGTCAGAGGCCTCAGTTGCTTGGGGTTTAAAAAGGACCGTGGAAGATCACTCACTATATTCCACCGTCCTCTTCTCCTTATTGCTCTGAAAGGCCAGTTCAATGATGCGGATAGTTGTTCGCGCCTGTTCAGGTTTTACGACCAGTTCTTTACCTTCAGTAATCGCTTCATAAACGTTCTGGAACAGCTCCTGGTAGCGGCCGGGTTCGCTGGGTATGGTTTCGGTAACAGTCTTGCCGTTCTTATCATAGGTCACATGGCCCCAGATGGATTCGGGCTCCACGCCCCAGTTGGGTTCGGTAGGCTTATGGCCGGCCTTAAGCGCTTCTTCCTGTACGTCCATACCGTATTTGATGAAGGTGCCATTGTAACCGTAAATGGTATAAACCGGGCCGGCTTCTTTAACCAGCATGCCGCCTTTCAATGTCACTTTCAGGCCAGGGTACCATAATATCAGCTCAAAATTATCCTCTACCTGCAAACCGCCGGGACGCTGGGTAGTCATCATGCAGGTCAGTTCTTTCGGCTTACCGAACAGCTCAAGCGAAGCATCGATCAAATGCGCGCCGAGGTCGTAAAGTATACCCGAGCCGGGCAAAGGTTTTTCCCGCCAGGCTGCCGGGCGCAATTGCAGGCGGTAGCGGTCGTAGTGAACTTCCATTTCGACTACCTTGCCCAGCACGCCGCTGGCCAGAACCTTTTTTAACGTATTATGCCCACTGTCGAAGCGGCGGTTATGATGAACGGATAAAACCCGGCCCTGCCGTTTGGCTAAGGCTATTAGCTCGTCCGCCTCAGCGCTGGTTACGGTAAAAGGTTTTTCAACCAGCACATGTTTATTAGCTAAAAGCGCTTTTTGTGTTAATTCGAAATGCGAGGTATTGGGTGTTCCTATCAGAACCAGGTCGATATCGGGGTGGTCAATGATTTCATCGGCCGTTGATACCACTTTGGCGGTAGGGTATACTTCATTGGCTTTTGCGGCTTTTGCCGGATCAGACGTGCTGATCCTGGTCAGCTTAAAACCAGGGTTCGCCGCAATGAACGGCGCAAAGAATGTTTGTCCTGAATTGCCGAAGCCGATGAGGCCGGTATTAAGTGTTTTCATAAGTTTGGTTGGCTCTGTGCTTCTCTGTGAAAACCTTTGTGAGCTCTGTGGTTAATTGCCTTTAACCACAAAGGCCACTGAGAGGAGCACAAAGGACGCAGAGGTCTTGTTAAATTTCAAATTTTACAAACCGATTAAGCCGGCTTGTATTATTAATTAGGATATTGTCTTCAATCCCCGATAAAAATACATTACCGTTTATGAAATACAGAACTTTTGCAAAAAATGAAAAGCTATCCGCCATCGGCCTTGGCTGTATGAGCATGAGCCATGCCTACGGCACGCCCGACGACCCGGAATCCATCCGCACGCTGCACCTGGCTTTAGACCTCGGCATCAATTTTTGGGATACCGCCGATGTTTACGGAAACGGCAAAAACGAGGAGCTGATATCGCAGGTTTTACCCCAAAACCGCGACAAGATATTTATTGCCACCAAATTTGGTTTCCGGACAGATTCGGGTGCGCGGCTGACGGGCTTCGACGCCCGGCCCGCTTATATGCGGCAAGCCGTGGAGGCCAGCCTGAAGCGCCTGAAGATCGATACCATCGACTTGTATTATGCCCACCGTATCGACCCGAATGTGCCGGTCGAGGAAATGGTCGGCGCCATGGCCGAGCTGGTTATCGAAGGCAAGGTGCGTTACCTGGGATTATCGGAAGCATCACCCAATTCAATCCGCCGGGCCAATGCCGTGCATCCCATATCTGCGCTGCAAAGCGAATACTCGCTGCTTACCCGCGACGTGGAAGCCGAAATACTGCCTCTCTGTAAAGAATTGGGGATCACATTCGTGCCCTTTAGTCCGCTGGCAAGAGGATTGATGACCAACACGCTTAAGCTAGACAAACTGGCCGATAACGACTTTCGCAAAAATCTGCCGCGTTACCAGCAGGAACACCAGGACAATAACGAAAAGCTGGCCGCCGGCTTTGCGGGGATCGCGAAAGCAAAAGGCTGCTCGCCCGCTCAACTGGCATTGGCCTGGGTGCTGGCGCAGGGCGATAACATCATCCCGATACCCGGAACCAAGAAGCAGGACAAATTACGCGACAATGCCGGAAGCGTGGATGTAATTGTAACGGACGAGGATAAACAGAAAATAGACGCCTTGCTGCTGAAGTACCCGAATGTGGGTGAGCGTTACAGTGAAGCGAATAAGCGGTTTGTGGATAAAAGTTAAGGCCTCAACCCAGCCCATCCTCCGAAGGACTCCTTTGGAGGAGAAGGATACAGGGCAAGGCTACTTTTTCTTGAAAAAGCCGGTGTAGGCGACAATGCTTACTACCATTGTTGCAATGAAGAATATCAATATTCCCCAGCTACTCACTTGTTGCTTTTTTGTTTTTGGCCTCACCCCAACCCTGCCCAAGCGGCAGGGTTTGTGAGCAAGGACCTATATGTTGAGTTTGATTGATTTTGGGTTATACGGCCAGGCCAAGCTGCTCGTGCGAGGTCAGAAGTGCCAGCTTTTCTTTCAGGATATTGCGTGCGCGATATAACGTAGTGCGCGAAAGCAACTCGGTGATGCCTAATTTATGCCCGATCTCCTGGTGCGAATATCCTTCGATAGCATACATATTGAATACCGAGCGATAAGCTTGCGGCAACTGCTGAACCAGCTTCATCAGGTCGTTCACTTCCAGGTTGTTGGCGTTGTGCGAGGTGGTGCTTTCCTCGTGGTTCTCGGCCATGTCCTCAACCAGTACCATCGGTTTTAGCTTACGATAACGAGAAATGGCGGTGTGCACCATAATGCGGCGTATCCAGCCCTCCAGATTACCATCCCCGCGGTATTTATGTACGTTGTTGAACATTTTGATAAAGCCTTCCTGCAAAATATCCTGTGCTTCGTCCTTATCGCCGGCGTAGCGCAGGCAAACAGCCAGCATTTTTGGTGCTAACGCGCGGTATAAAGCTTCCTGTTGTTTGCGGTCGTTGCGGAGGCATCCTTCCCACATCTGGCCTAAGTTGTTATCGGTATTCATGGCAATTGTTGTTATGAACACCCTATGCCAATGTATATGCCTTTTTGTTAAGTTGTTGATTTTCAATTAGAAAAATTTTTATCAAGCTCCTAATGTGTTCGGAATCGAACACTTGATGAGCAAAAGCGGACGTTTTTTATTGGTTCATGGCTTATTGTTCATGGTTCATAGAAGTTTTTGGGTTTAAAGTGGCGCGAACCGGGCATCGATCAGCCGTTAGCCATGCCGGTTTGACATAAAAACCACCTGAAAATCTGTTAAAAAATGTTAAATCTGGTTTTCGTGACCCAAAATTGACAGTCGGTTATTGACCGAAACACTTGCCGATCTAACAACTACGTACGATTTCGTACATGTGCAATGGACTTCCCAATCACTAGTCTCTGTTCTCTAATCACTATCTTTGCCCCATCCCGGATAAAAACCGGGCACCAGTATGATCAAAGAAACCGAAATTGTCTGCCAGCCGGGGCAGCATGAGGATGAAGCTGTTTTAAAACGACTTGTCGCTTCGTCCTTAAATATAGCCACCAACCAAATCACAGGGCTAAAAATTCTGAAGCGTTCCATCGATGCGCGGGGACGGAAAGTCGTCTATCGTATGCAGGTCAGGGTGTATGTCAATGAGCCTTATGTGCCTGAAACGTATACCGTTAATTACCCAAACGTCAAAAACGCTAAACCTGTAATTATTATAGGCGCGGGTCCGGCAGGGCTATTTGCTGCTTTGCAATGTATCGAAGTAGGTTTGAAGCCGATAATATTAGAACGCGGCAAAGATGTAAAACAGCGCCGTCGCGACCTGGCGAATATCAATAAAGCGGGGTTAGTCAATCCTGAATCGAACTATTGTTTCGGCGAAGGGGGAGCGGGGACTTATTCTGACGGCAAGTTGTACACCCGCTCGACCAAGCGCGGAGACGTGAACCAGGTGCTAAAGATATTCGTGGCTCATGGTGCTTCGGAAGATATTTTGATCGATGCCCGGCCTCATATCGGCACCAATAAACTGCCTGGCATTATTACTGCTATTCGTGAAACTATCCAAAATTTTGGTGGAGAAGTACATTTCGATACGAAGGTAACCGAACTTATTGTAGACGCAGGCAAAATCGAAGGCGTCAAAACTGCCGATGGCGAAAGCTGGAAGGCCGATGCGGTTATTTTAGCGACCGGCCACTCCGCCCGGGATATTTTCGAAATGCTGCATCGCCAAAATATCCTTATCGAAGCCAAGCCTTTTGCTTTGGGCGTAAGGATAGAACATCCCCAGGAAATTATCGATAAGGCACAATATCATTGTGAGCACCGTGGCGACGATTTGCCGCCGGCTTATTATAACCTGGTGGAACAAGTGGATGGCCGCGGCGTATTTTCATTTTGCATGTGCCCGGGTGGCATTATTGCGCCATGTGCAACCGAAGACAAGGAAATAGTAGTGAACGGCTGGAGCCCCTCGAAGCGAAATAATCCGTATGCCAATTCAGGTACGGTTGTACAGATCAATTTGGAGGATGTTAAAGGAGATAATAACGATCCGTTTAAGTTGCTGAGCTTTCAGCGAGAGATAGAGCAAATAGCTTTTACGGCGGGTGGGGGACATTTGGTAGCGCCGGCCCAGCGGATGGCGGATTTTGTGGAAGGAAGAATTTCGGCTGATCTGCCAAAAAACTCCTACCTGCCCGGTACAAAAAGCGTAGCTTTAACCGAGGTTCTGCCGGGATGGATAGCAGGCAGACTTAAAAAGGCTTTGCCCGTCTTCGGGCAGAAAATGAAGGGTTATTATACCAACGAGGCGATATTGGTTGGGGTAGAGTCAAGGACCTCGTCGCCGGTGAAAATACCGAGGAATAAAGACACCTTGCAGCATCCCCAGGTTGCAGGGCTATTCCCATGCGGGGAAGGCGCGGGTTATGCAGGCGGGATTATTTCGGCAGCGATAGACGGGATCAATTGTGCGGCGGCGGCGGCGAAAATATTATAACCATATAAAATGGGTGTCATGCTGAGCCCGTCGAAGCATGATGGGCAAAGGCCTTGACGCACTATTCTTCGACAAGCTCAGGATGACAACGCTCCTTATAACTGATGAACTTATGACAACATCCGAAAAACTGCAGCACGAAATCCAAATGTCCTTTCGGGCAACCCCTGGTATGGCGACAATGTTTATTCGATCATCGAAAAGGTAAGTTTTGAGGCTGCGTTTGAAAAACCGCAGGGCGCGGCGCACAGCATTGCCGAAATTGTACTGCACATGCTTAGCTGGACTGAAGAAGTGATGGACCGGCTGAACGGCAAGGAAGCCGGCCCTCCGTTAAGCGGCGACTGGCCCGAAGCAGGTGTGCCTGAGGAACAAAAATGGCAGAATTATGTTAATGATCTGAAGCTGGTGAATGTAAATTTGCAGCGCGTGATCGGTGATTTCGATGAAGAAAAATGGAATGAGCCGATGAATGACAAACGGGAACACGCGTTAGGTACCGGTGTGAGTTATAAGCAACTGGTGAATGGTTTGATACAACACCATATATATCATTCGGGACAGATCTCGATCTTGAACAGGATAATAAATGGATAGGAAAACTTTAGTACTTGGGGCAACGCCCAACGAAAGCCGGTACGCCAACCTTGCCGCTAACCGGCTGGTGCGTGCCGGGCACCCGATAGTGAATGTGGGGCTAAAAACCGGTGTTGTGGCGGGTGTGCCTATCGAAAAGCCGGAAACGATACATCACGATATCGACACCATAACTTTATATGTAGGTCCGGGGCACCAGCAGGAACTGTATAACTATATATTGGACACCCATCCGCGCCGGATCATCTTCAATCCCGGCACTGAAAACTCCGAGCTGCGCCGCATGGCCAATGAAAAGGGAATAGAAACGGAATATGCCTGTACGCTGGTGCTGCTGTCGATAGGGCAGTATTGATTCCTGATATTCAACTGGAATTTATACCTTAGCCGCATGACTGATCTTATCATAGGCATGGTTGCTGGTGCAACTATTGCAGCCATTCTCTTTCCGTGGTTTCGCAGCATTTTAGGCCGTAAAGTTGAAACTCCTTTAACAGTCGTTTACTCGGGCAGTGCTAACCATTTCCTGAACGGTGAAAGCGTTGGCGGAAAGCTTTTCCTGTCTCATGATACTTTGTGTTTCAAATCCCACAAATTCAATATCCAAAATCACGAGCTAAACATCGACATTAGGCAGATACGGGAAGTACGTTATTATAATATGCTCGGCATATTTCGCAACATGCTGGAAGTGGTAACCCAAAACGGCGCTGTAGAAAAGTTTGTCGTGAATAACCGCAAAGCCTGGAAGGCCAAGATCGAGCAAATGATCCGCTAATACTCACCCCGGCTCAAAATCCGGATTTCCTTCGGATAATAATTATTGACCCGATTCGGCAGCAGCTTCGCCCAGCCTAAAGCACATCCGGCATAAGTCATCAGGCTCCAGCCTTTTTGATCAATCTCTAATCCTGTAATATTATCCCGCCTTAAATATTGAATCGCTTGATCTTTGGTCAATTCAGTTTGCAGGAAGGCGTCTTTGTTGATGATCAGGCTCAATGCCAGTTCATGGTCGGGGATAAGTTCCTTCCCAGCCAGCTTGCCTATCCTGACACCAGATTTCTTAATATAAAAGGTTTGCTGCAAGATAAGCAGGCCCTCCTTGTGAGTTTTATTAATAGCCAACCAATCGTCGCCTACTTTAAAATAATGGTATTGGTCCGCATCCTTAATATAAGGCTTCAGCAATTCGATCTCTTTAAAATTCGGCTTTTGCTGCTCTTTAAACCGGAACGAGGTTTCGCCGCTGCTTTCCTTTTTCACCAGGCAGGCGGCAAATAAACCTTCGCCCTCCACCTTGCCCGGATAAAAGCGGTAACCCCAGGCCTTGTGTTTGTCGGACAGACTTTCAACGACGCCCCAGGCGGGTTTAATCGGAATGCGGACGCTTTCCAGCTCAAATTCATCGCAAAGCCAATCGAGAATTTGCTCGTCTTCTTCAATTGAATAAGAGCAGGTACTATATATAAGGTACCCGTCTTCTTTCAGTGCCGGGTAAACATCCGCCAAAATTCGTTCCTGCCGCTGCTGGCAGAGGTTCACATTCGCCTCGCTCCATTCGCTCATCGCATCCGGGTCCTTGCGGAACATACCGGAGCCGGAGCAGGGTGCGTCGACAACAATAATATCGAAGATGCCTTTCAGTCTGGAGAAGTCTCTCGGGTCGTTATTGGTGACGATGGTGTTGCATGGCCCCCATCGGGTAAGGTTATCACTTAAGATAGGCACACGCGTTTTGATGATCTCATTGGCGACAAGCAGATCGTCGCTATTTAACAATGAGCTGATGAGTGTGCTTTTGCCTCCCGGCGCGGCGCACAGGTCGAGCACTCTGATTTCTTCATCCGGCCTGATGTGCTTTAATATATGCCCGATAAACATGGACGACGCTTCCTGCACGTAATAGCATCCGGCGTGAAATAGTGGGTCGAAAGTGAAGAAGGGTCGGCTGCTGAGGTAATAACCCCATTCGCACCACGGTACCTCGCGGGCATGTTCTATGGCCGACGGCTTAAACCGATTGAGCCGAATAGAGGTTGGCGCCTCTCTTTTGTCGTGGGCTTCGATAAAACTTTCACGGTCGAACCCCGGCGAGTGGGAGATTTGTGTAATAAAATCAGGAGGAAAGCTGGCAGCGCTCATATAACGCTGCAAAGATACGAAGCGGAGGCTTGTGCGTGCATGCTTTCCACCGAATGTTCATAACCTTAGTTTACAACTGGTTAAATAATAATTTAATATTTCTTTTGGCAGGTCGTAATTTTCTCTCTACATTTGTAGCCCCGTCTGTAAAAAGCGGGGTTGTTTTTTGAAAATTTGGGACTAAAAAATATATTTTAAAAAAGTGAAAATAACACTTGACAGATATATCAAATTATCCCCATCTTTGCAGCCGCTTCGGTAACGAGGCAAATGTTTGAAAGTTTTAAATCCTGCGGGATTTTAAAATAAAGTTCACTGCGACAGTGAACGCAAAAAGTTCTTTAAAAACTAAGAGATAATCATGAGCGCAGCGGGGCTGTGTCGTTGAGAAGTCGGAAGTCAGAGGTCGGAAGTCAGAACTTGCAAGAGTTGAGAAATAAAGACTGGAAGATGAAGGTAGCTGAACCGGGTTGT
>DASZYQ010000020.1:0-21061 GCA_035545315.1 Mucilaginibacter sp.
ACTACCTCCCGTACAGTTTTGTTCGGGTCGAGTTCCGGCTCCTGGGCCAGGTAGCCTACTGTATAGCCAGGTGAAAAAACCACCTCGCCCTGGAACGATTTGTCGATCCCGGCTATGATCTTCAGCAAGGACGATTTACCGGAACCGTTCAAGCCGATCACACCGATTTTGGCGCCATAGAAAAAGGAAAGGTAAATGTTCTTTAGAACTTGTTTTTGCGGCGGGTAAATTTTACTCACACCGGCCATGGAAAAAATTATTTTTTCGTCAGACATATCTAATGATTAAATTATCGATTTATTGAATTATTGAATGTTAATCGGGGGCACAAATATACTTTTTAGTCCCGGAAGTCCGGGGCCGGAAAGTCTGAAAGGTGAATCCGGTCCAACATTCCAATTCATTCCTTAAATCAATCTTCCTGACGTCCGGACTTGCGCGGATTTTCGGACTAAAAAACCGTAACAATTCACGCCACCAAATCGTCATATAAATGGCACAATAGTTGGGGCTGTCAGTGCGTTATGTTCCTTACTTTGAGGATGATATCTATAGCAGGCGATTTTTGTGGAAATCTTGAAAACTAATTAAGATATTTCAAATCATTTTTAATTGCTTTGCGTATAAAAGAATGTACAATCTGTTAACGTTCTTTTATTAATGCCGTAATGTCATACACCGAGTGACGAAATGCCTGTTATAACAGCTAAATTGGGCTGACGATCGCGAAAGGCTTAAACCTTTTGCCCAATGAAAAGGTCAAAATAAGTAAATGTCAGCCGTTTACTGAGAATTGTAACTTTTTTAACGGATTTTGTTCATTATTTTCTTTGTATAAAGTTTATCTTTAATAGATTGCACATCATAAAAATGTCGGATTTTGTGGGGCGAGAAAAGTTGGCAGTATTGTTGCAGATACGATAAGTGCGACCCGCTAAAAACTAAACAATATACAGGGACGTACATAATTTTTGAAAGGTATTATATGGAAGCTAAATTTTCGCCACGGGTTAAGGATGTGATCCAATACAGCAGGGAAGAGGCGTTGCGTCTCGGCCATGATTATATTGGTACCGAACATTTGCTCCTGGGGCTTATCCGCGACGGCGATGGCATAGCCATCAAGCTATTGAAAGGCTTGAACGTGGACACCGCCAAACTTCGCCGCGCTATAGAAGATGCTGTTAAGGGAACGGTTGGCGCGAGTCCTAATATCAGCAGCATACCGCTTACCAAACAAGCGGAAAAAGTACTGAAGATCACTTACCTGGAAGCCAAAATATTTAAAAGCGATGTGATCGGAACAGAGCATTTGCTGCTTTCGATCCTTCGTGATGAAGATAATATCGCTTCGCAGATATTGCTGCAGTTTAACGTGAACTACGAAATCTTTAAAGCGGAAGTTGAATCGCATAAAACCGACGTGACCGACGAGATGCCGGGTTCACCGACAGGCGGCGAAGACGACTTTAAAGAAGAAGATTCATTCAGCCAGCCTAAAAAGGTATCCGATATCAAATCCAAAACACCGGTGCTGGATAATTTCGGCCGCGACCTGACCAAGGCCGCCGAAGACGGCCGCTTGGATCCGATCGTTGGACGTGAGAAAGAGATCGAACGCGTATCGCAGATCCTGTCGCGCCGCAAAAAGAACAACCCTATACTGATAGGTGAGCCCGGCGTAGGTAAATCAGCCATTGCCGAAGGTTTGGCATTGCGTATCGTTCAGCGTAAAGTATCACGCGTATTGTTTAACAAGCGCGTGGTAACGCTCGACCTGGCTTCATTGGTTGCAGGTACTAAATACCGCGGCCAGTTTGAAGAGCGCATGAAGGCCGTAATGAACGAGCTGGAGAAATCGCCCGACGTAATTTTATTCATCGACGAAATACATACCATCGTTGGTGCAGGCGGCGCATCAGGTTCGCTTGATGCTTCAAACATGTTCAAACCAGCTTTGGCAAGGGGCGAAATTCAATGTATCGGCGCTACCACGCTTGACGAGTACCGCCAGTACATCGAGAAGGACGGCGCTTTGGATCGTCGTTTCCAGAAGGTAATGGTTGAGCCGGCTACCCCGGATGAAACCATCGAGATATTAACGCGCATTAAGGATAAATACGAAGATCACCATGGCGTAACCTATACTCCCGAGGCTATCAATGCCTGCGTAACCCTTACCGCAAGATACATTACCGACAGGTTTTTACCCGATAAGGCTATCGACGCCCTGGATGAAGCCGGTTCACGCGTGCACCTGACCAATATTCATGTTCCGCAGAACATTTTGGATATCGAGCAGAAGATCGAACAGATCAAGATCGAAAAGAACAGGGTGGTACGCAGCCAGAAATACGAGGAGGCTGCCAAGCTGCGCGATACCGAAAAGCATTTGCTCGAGGAGTTGGAACAGGCTAAGGCGGTTTGGGAAGCCGAAACCAAATCGAAACGTTATACCGTAACCGAGGAGAATGTAGCCGAAGTAGTGGCTATGATGACTGGTATCCCGGTACAGCGCGTAGGCCAGGCCGACAGCCAGAAATTGCTGAACATGGCCGAAACCATTTCGAGCAAGATCATTGGCCAGGAAGAAGCCATCAAAAAGCTTACCCGTGCTATACAGCGTACCCGCGCCGGTTTGAAAGATCCTAAAAAGCCTATCGGCTCGTTTATATTCCTGGGCCCTACGGGTGTAGGTAAAACGGAGCTTGCCAAAGAGCTTGCCCGCTTTATGTTCGACACCGAGGATGCCCTGATACAGATCGATATGAGCGAATACATGGAAAAATTCGCTGTATCGAGGTTGGTAGGCGCGCCTCCGGGATATGTAGGATACGAAGAAGGCGGACAGCTGACCGAAAAGGTGCGCCGCAAGCCTTACGCCGTTATCCTGCTGGATGAGATCGAAAAGGCGCACCCGGATGTGTTTAACATCCTGCTGCAGGTATTGGACGAAGGTCAGTTGACCGATTCGCTGGGCCGCAAGGTCGATTTCAGGAATACGATCATCATCATGACCTCTAACATCGGCGCACGCCAGCTGAAAGATTTTGGACAGGGAGTAGGCTTTACTACCACCGCCAAAACCAACCAGGCTGATGCTCATTCGCGGGGCGTTATCGAAAACGCTTTGAAACGCGCTTTCGCTCCCGAGTTCCTGAATCGTATCGACGACGTGATCGTGTTCAACTCGCTCGGCCGTGAAGAGATCTTCAAGATCATCGACATTGAGCTTTCACACCTATTTGGCAGGGTGAATACGCTTGGCTTCAAGATCGAGCTTACCGACAATGCCAAGGAGTTCATTGCCGACAAAGGCTTCGACTCACAGTTCGGCGCCCGTCCGCTGAAGCGTGCCATCCAGAAGTACCTGGAAGACCCGATCGCTGAAGAGATATTGAAAGGCGAACTGGCCGAAGGCGATACCATGGAGGTGGATTACGACAAGGAATCCGACCAGATAAAGGTTGCCGCCAAACACAAAGGCGAAAGCAAAACGCCGAAAGAAGAAGAGCAGAAATAAGCTAACTCTTAATAAAGGAAACGCCCCGTGAAAACGGGGCGTTTTTGTTTTTAAAAATACCGTGAAAACACGGGTTGACGGGATAGACCCAGACCGGTAATTTTATACCAAACCATTCATTATCAATTAAACCTATGAAACCTTACCTTAACGCTACTCCCTTTAGATTGATCTTTGCATCATTAATGCTCATTGCTCTCATTATAGTTCATAGCTGCAAGAAGGATAAAATCGGGCAGGTTACTAAAGAAGCGCCGGTAAATCCAGTTATTTCTTCGGCTAAAAAATGGTACGACAGCGTTTATTCGAACGCTAAAACAACCAGCGGCAAACAGATTACAGCAAGTGTGCCAAGGCTGTCACACAACTGGTCGAAAAAGTTCTTTCCGGTATGGGCGAAAGCAAACATTTTCGTTCAAAATGGAATAACGTTTATCGAATTACCTGTAACTAAAAATGGTGACATGGCTATTTCATTTAAACATGCCAGAGATACCAACAATTATGATTTTCGCAGATCGGGCACAATGACCGACCTGCTCATCGTTAAAGCACAGAATACATTTAGCATGTACGCTATGACGATACTGGCGGATAGTGCTTATCTGAATGGCGATTACAGCAAAGTGTACCGTAATTCCTATTATAAAATGGATACTTCCTTTACCGGCGCGGTTCTTTTTCACACGATGGATGGTTCATTTGTAAATGGCTGGCGCTATCAAAACGGAATAGTAACCCGTCAGCTTTCAGTAGCCCCGGCAGGAAGCACCGTTATTCAAAGTGATGGCAAGCAGCAAATCGACGTAACATCGTCACCTTGCAGTACCGTCGAAGTTACAACGTTTTGGGAGGATTGTTCGTACTATGAAGATGATCTCACTTACTCAAATCCATTCAATTGTTTTATTTACACCACAACACAAGATTATGTGGATTGCTCAGAGTCTGAGACAGGAAGCGGCGGTTCACCCCCTCCCCCTTGCCAAGTTTCTGGAACTGGTTCATCATCAGGTTCCGGTTCGTCGTCGGGTCCAGGCGGCCAGTCTTCTGCATCAATACAGGGTAAATTGATCATTGATGTGACGACGGGTGGGGGAAACGGCAGTGGCGGAACAACCAACCCGCCGCCGCTAATACCATGTCAAACCAACAATAACTCGACACCTAACAAGGTAAATTCTGTATTGAAAGTAAAGGACGACACTTTAGGTCAACGGTATCCATGCGCTGTAATATTAATATTAAACAAGCTTTTAGCGCTGCAGAGTTACAATAGTCTGGTGGCTCCCTTCGAAACTAATCAAAAGCCGGACTTAATATTTTCAACAAACGATTTTACATGGAATCCAACGAACGGCTCTAGTGCGCTTGCCTATACTCAGGTAGACCCCAATTCCGGAGTTGGATTAGGTGCGCTAGTCCAGTTAAATAATAAGATGTTGCAAAATAGCTCTATGCTGTTAATTGAGGCCGCGTTTGTTCATGAAACCCTTCATGCTTATATAAATTATGATGTAACACTTGCACATCTCAACGGAACACCTAACTTTAGATTCAATGGTTCATGGATGAATGAACTTGACTTTTTTATTGATCAAAATGGACTGCCGAGTAACTACAGAGACCATTACGAAATGATGACCGATTACTTTGACCAAGCTATAAGTATACTAGCAGCACTTGATAATAATGCCCATTCAACCCAACAATACGCAATGGCTGTGTTATATGGAATGAATAATGCTGGAGATAGTAGTACTCCTGATGAAAGAAATAGACTAACCACAGAATACAATGATTTAATGGCAAGCTACGGCATTACACCTGATCAAATCAATACTTATTGGATGTCTCAATTAACCGCAAACGCGTCTGATAGGCTCCCGACAAATTGCAACAGCCAATGAAAATATTAAGTGTTTTTTTTTTACTATCGTTGACTTTCATGCATTCATCTGCTCAAAATAACGATTACATTGTTTTTGAAGAGTTGAGCGGCATTGATACGCTTCATGAAGGACCGTTTAAACTATTAAATAATGATGTTGAACTTAGTAGAAACGGCAAGAGCTTCCATATATTCAATCTTTATTTTAGCAAACATAATTTTAGGGCCTATGGCTTAGATCGCAAAGCTTTTACCAAAGCATACGATGATTATAAGCAGATCGAAAACGATGTGTTAATAACACTCACTCCGCTGACCGATTCGTTAGAACAAAAAATGACGCGACTTAGCACGAATGAATTAGCGGGGTTACATCTATTCAAGCCAGACAACCTGCTTCAAAATGTAATCAAAAACCTTTATGGTGCTTTTTCAAAAAACGATATCAAACCGGATGGCTTATCTGGATTGGTAAGAACAACCCGTTACAAAATGCTTATTAAGCGAAATGGAACATATTATAGAGTTGACGCACCTATACTCACTGAATACTATGTTATAGATAAAGCCAGCTACTTATTCCCGGACGGCTATCATTATGGCGAAATAAATGTTGCCTCAAAGGTCGCGACAAAGTATGTTACTGGAAATATTATTGATAGCATTCTTCATCATAATCCATCCGGTACATTTAATAGTTATTATCCTAGAATGACTATCGAAGATAGAACGTATTTAAGCGCCTGTGTCAGTACCGATAGCTGCAATATTTACACTTATTGGAGTTATCCGCCAAAAGGAATCGGACGGTTTCAATTTATCGAAGGCATTGGGATAGTTAACGGTACGTATAACGCTTTTTTCGATAAAAATTTTATAATACATGTCGAAAACGACCTCATAACACCTGATAACGATTATAACGGTCCATTTGTAATGAAAATAAAGTCAGTGAACGATTTGCCTATAAATGAGGTCTGCAAAAAAACTTATAGAACGGATAATCCGTCCGGCATCGTAAAAAGTGAGTCCGGTTATTAGAAATGTTATTACATAAGCCTAATACAATGAATACTTGTAACCACCTCGTGAAACCGGGCGTTTGTTTATATAAAGCCGGCATCAATTATTTGATCCGCCTGTAGGTGGCCGATCCCGCATCGAAGGCATCGATGAAGAGAGTGAGCTGGTTGTTCCGGATCGTGAAGAATTCGTGCGGATATCCGGCATCTTGCCCGTCAAAAATAATACGGTTGCCCAAGGTGTGATCCATATAGATCGTATCTTTCCTCACTTGATAGGTCCCCGATCGTACCAATACGCCTTTTTGCAAAAACGAGTAGGATGTGCCTGTAAAGATCACGAGCGTATCGTTGCCCGGTTTGTGATTATGCACGCCGCTCCATCCGCCGACATCTACGCTAAGCTCCCATGTGCCTGTCAGGGAGTCGGAGCCAGGTATTTTGTCTTTTTTGCATGCTGAAAGCAATGTTGCTGCAATGGACATTGACAGGAAGGTTAAATAAGGCTTCATGCGTATACATTTGGTTCTAGGTATAATACGGCAAGCGTAGCTATAGTGCTACAGCGATCTGAATGTAAAATGCCCGGCTGATACCAGGCATTTTAAAAATAATTTTGGACCGTTGGCCTATTAATCCAGCACCTCTTCAAGCACTTTTGGAGCAGGCTTTTGCTGCCTCAGCCGTGCCCGGTCGACAAACCGCTTGGGCCTGAAGATATTCTGATAGCGAAGATACTCCACCTGACGTGCGGGTTTGCGGAATGTAAACAGCCACCACATGCTGTGTTTCATGCAATAGTTATAAACAAACACCGGCAATATCACGCCTGATGACCATACGAGCAGAATCAGGGCCGGTACGTAAGTGATATGCAGTGCGTCCATAAAAAATATCTTTGCGATTTGCATTACGATGATCTGCATACAATAAATAAAAAGCGAGTGGAAACCGACAACCCGCAGGAATTTGAATGCGTTGTAACGCTGCAGCAGGAAGGAAAAATTAAGCGATACGGTACAGCCGACCAGGGCTTCGGCCAGGAAAAGGAACGGTACTTTACGTTCAACATAATACATGCCGTAGTTGGGATTATGCAGTATCAGCCGGGCGCAATAGTATTGTAAAAAGACGAACAGGATAGCCAGCGGGAAAAATGTTTTCCATGACGAGAACTTTTCGCGGTTATTCTTATTCAGCATCATGCCCGATACCAGGTCGCCCAGCGCAAAGAAAATATAATATTCAAAGACATAGCTCAAAATGCCGCCGTTGATGTTGTTTACGTGGATGTAGGCCGATGCGCAATAAAATATTACTCCCAGCACTACTTGCGCCATTGCTTTCAGTCTTAATGTGGCTTTTAGCAGCACATACAGCACTCCAATCGAAAATAGCGCATTCAGGTACCAGAAGTGACCGGTCTTACCGGGATCGATCAGCAGGTACAGGTAGGTTTTAGGACCTATGTGGCCATAGTTGGTCAGATGCGTAAACCGGGTGAGCAATATTTGCAGCGTAATCTCCAAAATGCCCCACACCATTAAAGGATGGAGGATGTTATTGACCCGGTCGGCAATGTAATTGCGCGGGCCCTTCTTGTTAAAGCTACGGGATACCAGCATACCCGAGACGATAAAGAACAAGGGCATCCTAAACCCAAAAAAGAATACATTGAAATAATTGAAAAACGGGAAGGCGCTGAGGGATAAATTATAACCCATGAGTGTGCCATAACAATGGCCGTACCCTACCAGGATGATGCTGATGCCCTTGTCATAATCGATCCAGGGCCATCTGTCTTCATTTAAGATGAAGCGCGAGTTAAAAGGATCCATACTTATAAGCTAATTTTTTTACCAGTTCAATAAGTATAGGGGTATTAAGAAAATAAGGTTATTAATAGTTAATAAGCTGTTTTTCAGATATTTATAAATTTGTTGTTTGAAGTTAGAAAATAAATGCAATAACATCAAATGTTAGAACATTGACTTGTTACGCGAGTGTTAAGGCGCTGTAAAGAAGAAAATTTATTGTAATTTATGAGAAAATAAACCAGACGATTCTTAAAGCGGCGGATTAAGAATTAGAGTTAGCTTTAGCCAATAATTAATTTGTAATAGTTTTGTCACAATTGTATATAGCAATGAATCAATAATTAGCAGATAATAATGTCGGTAGTTTTTGTGGCATTATTTTGCGCAGCAATAAAAGAATAAGCATGCGCGTTACTAATGATAAATATTTGAAAATAAATTTTACCTGGTTTTTAAACCTTTTTGTGTTTTTTTGTTCTTATTAATAAACAACGCCATTACTATGAAAAGAATTCTGACTATCATTTGCTGCTTAGGGCTATTATTCTCGTTTTCTTCGTGCACCAAGCAGTACATTACCCCTAACAACACCGCGACAGTATATGCAACGCTTGCCCCAAGCGACTGGACATTGTACAGCGATGGCAAATCGTATGATGCGCCCATCAACGTCAATGACATCGATCCTAATTTTGCGCAAACGGGCAACGTCATCGTGTCCATTTCTTTCAGCGACGGGGTTTGGGAACAAGTGCCCGAGACATATAACAATGTGGCTTACAGCTTCACCTACAATCAGGGTAATGTAACCTTGTATGCACAGTCTGCCGATGGTACTACACCGGTGCAGCCCACCGACAACATCAAAGTGAAGATCACGCTGATCTCTACCAACTAAAAAGAAATTGCATCAAGCAAAAAGGTGCGCTGATTCCAGCGCACCTTTTTTATTAAAAAATTTTTAAAGCCACTTCCGTTGATAGGGGTGCGGTGACGCCTCCTATTTCTCCATCTGCTCAATCACCGCCTGGGTAACGCCGGTGAATGAAAAGCCGCCATCGTGGAACAGGTTCTGCATGGTCACCATTTTGGTAAGGTCCGAGAACAGCGTGATGCAGTAATTAGCGCACTGGTCGGCATCGGCATTGCCCAGCGGACTCATCTTCTCGGCATACTGGATAAAGCCTTCAAAGCCTTTAACGCCCGAACCGGCAGTAGTGCGGGTAGGGGACTGGGAGACGGTGTTGATGCGTACCTTCTTTTTCAGGCCGTAGTAATAACCAAAATTGCGGGCGATGCTTTCCAATACGGCTTTGTTATCGGCCATATCGTTATAATCGGGGAAGCAGCGTTGGGCGGCAATGTAAGTAAGCGCCACTACCGAACCCCACTCATTAATGGCATCGTGTTTCATAGCGATCTGTAGCACACGGTGCAGGCTTAGCGCTGATATATCGAAACCCTTGTGGGTAAATTCATAATTATTCTCGTAGTAAGGGATATTCTTGCGAACGTTAATGCTCATCCCTATGGAGTGCAGGATAAAGTCCACACCGCCGCCAAAGTGCTGTTTGGTTTGCGCGAACAGGTTTTCCAGGTCGTCGTTGCTGGTAACGTCTGCTCCGATAACCGGCGCATTACATTCTTCGGCCAGCTTGTTCAGCTCGCCCATGCGCAATGCCAGCGGCGAGTTAGACAGGACGATCTCAGCGCCTTCCTCGTGGCAGCGCTGCGCTACTTTCCAGGCGATGGATTGCTCGTTAAGCGCACCGAAAACGATACCCTTTTTGCCTTTTAATAAATTATAAGCCATTTCTTGATTTTTGTTGGTTGACAAATCTATACATTAGTTTGCAGTTTACAGTGGGCAGTTGGCAGTGGATTAACGTCGGTTACTTATTAAAAGGTGTTGTAAAGGAGTAAATTGTCAAGATGCCTACATGTAAATTCATTATTAAGGCTAGATATCTTATTGATATGCTCTTTAAGCAAATAACAATCAAGAAAAAAATCAGGATACCATTTTTCGACAGTTTCCTTTAACTCATTTCTTAAATTATTTAGGTCTGGACGGTTAAATACAGCTTTATCAGACTTTTTTATAGCACGTAATGCTCTGTGAGCTCTGCTATCATAAAGAAAAAACAACTTCGGAAAATGGAAATGTAAATATTTTGAACAAAACGACGGTCGGGTTTCTACGCCGACCGCCAGTGCCTTATTTAGCGCAGAGTGAGCGTTCAAGATCTCGGGTAACGTTTGCACATTCAATTCAATATTCTTAAGACTCGAAATCTGACTATCAAAGTCATCGTCTATAAGCTTTTTTGCAACGTACTGATAGTATTCTTCAGTTGACTTTGATCGATCTTTTTGCCTTTCGATCGATGCGGCATAAGCTCTGCCTATTAGCCAGATTTTAGCAACTATTTTTCGAGTCTCTTGATGGTCAGGATTTTTTTCACATAAATCATAAAGGACTTGATTACCAAAGTCCCAATTAGTACCCATTATAGATCGCTTGACTTTTTCCGATAAATCCATTTCAATTATTTTTTGCTAAACCGCAATGATTTTTTTAATGCCAACGCAAACGCGCAATGGCCAACTGTCTTACCCATTGCAAACTGCCTACTGCCAACTGAGTAGCTCCCTCGCATTCTGCATCGCGCTTTCACCAGGCTTGTCACCGCTCAGCATCTTGGCTATCTCAGTCACACGTTCCTCTTCGTTCAGCAGTTTGATGCGGGTGTAAGTTGTTGCCGACGAATTGTCTTTATATACAAAGTAATGACTGCTTCCTTTACTGGCTATCTGCGGCAGGTGGGTGATGGTGATCACCTGCAGGTTTTGAGCCAGGCGCTCCATAATAATTCCGACCTTATTGGCCACCTCGCCGGATACACCGGCGTCGATCTCATCAAAAATGATGGTCGGCAAAGCGGTATGACTGGCGATAAGCGATTTGATGGCCAGCATCAGCCTTGAAAGCTCGCCGCCGGAAGCGACCTTGCTCATTTCGGCTAAAGCATGGCCTTTGTTAGCGGAAAAAAGAAAACTAACTACATCCGAACCATCGGGCCCGATTGCGTCTCCCCCTTTAGGGGGCAGGGGGACTTGATTTATTTTTAGTGCGGAGCCGTTCATTCCCATTTCTGCCAATGCTTCCACAACCCGTTTTTCAATATTCGGAATAGCTTTGGCGCGATTACCCGAAAGCTGCGCCGCTAACTTTTCCAACTCGTTCTTTTCGGCGGTGATTTGCTTTTCCAGCTTTTCTATTTCTTCATCGCTGTGTACCGCCTGCGCTATTTTTTCTGATAGTTCATCCTGCAACTGCAGTAATTCGCTGATCGTGTTCACACGATGCTTTTTTTCCAGGGTATAAACCAGGTTCAGCCGCTCGTTTATTTCGGCCGCCCGTGTTTCATCCGTATGTGTGCCTTGTTCAATATTTTCAACTTCCGAAGCAATATCTTTCAATTCGATCACCGTGCTTTTCAGCCGTTCGTGCAGTTCGGCGATTGCCGGGTTAAATTTTTCCAGGGCCGACAGATGATGCGTCGCCTCACGCAGCTGTATAATAGCCGCCGTTTCGCCGTCCTGCATTAAATAGTAAGCACCCTGCAGGCTGCGTTTTATCTCTTCGGCATTGTTAAGCGCATAAAGCTCCTGCTCCAGTTTTTCCTGCTCATCAATGTTCAGCCTGGCTTTTTCCAGTTCGTCGAACTGGAACTGGTAATAATCCAGGTCGGCTTTGGCTTTATCGCTGTCGGCAATAAGCTGCTGAAGCTTTGCCGAATCCTTTCTGTAGGCCCTGAACTTAACCCGGTATTCGTTCAGCAAGACGGCATGGCCGGCCACGGCGTCAACCACCAGTAATTGAAAATCGGGGTCATTGATTTCCAGCGTAGCGTGTTGCGAATGGATGTCGATCAGCTTTTCTCCTAATTGCTTCAGCACCGCCAGGTTAACCGGCGTGTCGTTTACAAAAGCCCTGGATTTGCCATCGGCAGTGATCTCGCGCCGCAGGATCGTTTCAGTTTCGTGGTCCAGGTCGTTCTCTTCAAAAAAGGTTTTTAGCTGAAAACCATTGATGAAAAATGTTCCCTCGATCACACATTTCTTTTGCTGGTTGAAAAAGTAACGGCTTTCGGCCCGCTGCCCCAATATCAGCGACAACGCCCCCAGGATAATCGACTTGCCCGCACCGGTTTCGCCCGTGATGATATTCAATCCCTTATCGAAGCTGATCTCCAGGTCGTCAATTAGTGCATAATTACTTATAGCGAGCTTTTGAAGCATAAAAAATAGCGTCCCTTTCGGGACGCTAAAATAGTCTTTTTAGTTGACTAGCAGGCGGGATTTGAGCTGCGATTTATTGCAGATCCAGTCCGTGCGCCGGGTGCACTATGGTGTTATAGTCATCCGCGAGAATGGTCTTTAACTCGCTTTTCCACGCGTCTTCCCGACCTTTTACGGCAGGCGTGTTTTTGTAATAGTCGCGCATTTTTTCCGAATACTCGATCAACATATCATGTGCGTGCGTGTATTCGGGCTTTTGGTGATAGGCCATAAGCTCGTCCTGCGCCTTTTGCCGTTCAGCGGCAGGCACGTCCATGGTCGCCTCGTAGCTGGCGTAGCTGTATTGCGCCACGTGCGGCTTTTTATAATAGTTTTTCATACTGTCGATCAACACAGGCAGTTGCTTGATGTAGGCCACGTACTGGGGCGATTGTATTTCTTCCCTCCATTCCTTACTAAGCCTTTTCAACTGCTGCAAACTATCCTTTGCGCTTGCGGGCATCTTTTTCAGTAATTCGTCGTGGTAATCCCGGTAATTGGCGTCGTCCTCGCCATAGCTCTTAGCAGGGTCGATGTGGTATTTCTTTTGAAGCCTGGTATTGATGGCGATAAATTTTGGCGTTTTGAAATAATCTCCCAAAAGTGTACCCAGGGAATCCCTTTTTAACTCCAAATGGCGGTTTGTTTGTGCAGTAAAATATTTGGATATGTTATCGAGGGCAGCCATGATATGCCGCAGCGTGTCGTTATTATAAAATGTCGGCGTCGGCTTAGTAAAGCCTTTGGCCCTAATCTTTAATGTTTCGTAAGCTTTGCTTTGTTCATAGGCACGGACCAGGCTGCTGTAATAGCTTATTTTTTTGCTGAGGCTGTCCAATGTAGTATCGCCGTAACCGAATAACTGGTACGCATTCGGTTTGTTTTTTTCATTGTCGTCCTGAACCGGCAACGCTTTAGCGCTTGCGATTTTTGCGGTATCCGATTGCTGATAAGCATAAACTTGCCCGGCAAGGGCCATCTGCGCGAGCACTATTATCAAATACGCTGATATACTCGTTTTCATAAGGTTTATTTTATAAGGTCATTAAAGGATCAATAGCCTGGCAGTAAGGGGTATATACAAATTTAAGTGAACGTCGGCGACATGGCTAAGATTTAATGTAACAAAACGATTGAACAGTCTGACTTATTCGTCAGATTTTCAACCCGTGAACTAACTAATAGAACGGATATAAAACCGGTTGATGACTTATAGCTTTTTTTTAATAAAAATAGCGATGGATTTCAAACCATCGCTACCTTGTGTGCCTCATTCGCTATTTACTATTGACTATTTATTGGTTGCCGGTCGTATCCGGTTTTTCCGGCTGTTCAGGTTTTTCCGGCTGTTCGGGTTTTTCCGGCTGCTCAGGCTTTTCAGGCTTCCCGATCTTTTCGTCGTCGTTGAAATTGTAGTTGAAGTTGTAGTTCATGTTCCTCAGCATGTCCATGTGTACCTTAAATGCGGGCGAGTTCATGTACTCACGCATCTGCTGGCTGGTTAAACGCATATTTTCCTGCAATTTCTTAAACTCCGGGCTGTTCTGGTAAGCACGCATGGCCCTGCCGGCTATGCGCATATTTTCCTGCAATTGTTTCAGTTCCGGACTATTCTGATAGGTGCGCATCCCAGCGCTGGCTTTGCGCATGTTTTCCTGTAGCTGATTCAGTTCCGGATTATTCTGGTATTCCCGCATTTGACGACCTAATTCGCGCATTTTGTCCTGCGCATCCTTCAGCGCGCCATTATGCTGCATATTACGGATGCTGTCACCCATTTGCCTCATTTCCTCCTTTTGCTTGCGCATCTCGGGCGAATTGAAATGGTCGCGCATCTTATGTCCCAGTTCCTTCAATTCTTTGGTTTCATCCTTTATCGATTGCGGCAAATTGTTATTCAGTTCGTCCTGGTATTTGCGGTAATTCTCGTCTTTCAGGTCATCGCTGTTCCAGCCATACCTATCGGCCGGCAGGTTATATTTTTTCCTGAGCCGTGCGTCCAGTGCTTTAAACTCGGGCGTATTGTAGTAATGCTCCAGGTCCCTGCCCATCTTCTCCATTGACTGGCTCCAGGCCTTGGTTTCGGCTGTTTCACCCCAGGTCTTGCTAAATTCTTCCCCCAGTTTTTCCTGCTTTTCGGTCATTTCCTTCCATTGCGGGCTGTTATAATAATCTTCTATTATCTTGCTTTGGACCTGCATCTGGTCATTCAGCTTTTTCCAGGCGTCGCTGTTATAATAAGCATCCATCTTTTTGCCATCTTCCTCCAACTCCTGCGAATACTTCTTCCAGGCGTCGCTATTGTAATAGGCTTCCATTTTTTTGCCGTATTCTTCCATGTCCTGGCTGTACTTCTTCCATTCGGCGCTGTTGTAGTATTTGTTCATTTTTTCGCCGAATTTGTTCATGTCCTCCGAGAACTTTTTCATTTTGGGGTCATCACTATAGTAATAATCACCGTTTTCTTCAGAAGTAATGACCTTTACAGGTTTTTTAGTTGTGTGATGAGGCTTAACCGCCGGATTGGTTTTAGCCACAGCCTTTTTGTGGGTGGTGTCGGAAAATAGCTCGGTAATTAACGACGGCTTTACTTTATTAAAAGATATTTTGCCGTGGGCGATGCTCGGGTTGAGCCATGCCAAGCCGGTAATGCTCGCCACGAGCACTACCGTAGCAAGTAATATATGGCGTACGTTGCCAATTGGTTTTTTCGTTTTCATGATTCGTTCGATCCGATTTAATAAATGGTACTTCTTCCCGGTGGCGGCCAGCGCTATCTGCCACTGCTGCGTACGGGATTCTTCTAACTTCAACAGTGCATGCGCATACACTATCGGTTTTTGAGTCGACTCTATTACAATATCGTCGCAGGCATTCTCGCGTTCGCGGCTAATGATGCGGCCGATCAATTGTGCAAATGGATTAAAGAAAAGCATGATCTGCATGGCCTGCTGTAACAGGTTCATCATGTAGTCATTGCGTTTAATGTGCGCCAGCTCGTGCAGCAAAATAGCCTCGATTTCCTCGGTCGAGAGGCTGGTTGCGATGGACGCAGGCAAAAGGATAAAGGGTTTTACATAGCCGAATACGCAGGGCACATCGACCAGCTTACTGAGGCCAAAGCTAATACGGTCGTCGATTTCAAGCTTTTCAGCGAATTCAGCAATTTTACGCATCATCGGTATATCGATGCTTACGGTTTGCTTGATCTCGCTTAGCCTGGTGCGGGTCATGAACAGTTTTACTGTATTGAAAATGAGCCCGGCGATATATATAAAAGTAACATAAGGCAAAATGCCTTCAATGGTATAAAAATACCGGCTGCTATAAGCAGTTTGATGAGGAATGTGCAGCGGCATACCCATAATGGCGGGCAGGATATCGTAGTGGCCATCGGTTTTAATTTGCACCCATTGGTACACCCGAACTTCGCCAACCAGCGTATATAGAAACCATACTGTTACACCAAACATGGCCAGCATTGCTACGTTGTGCTTGTATTTTGCCGACATAGAATGGAATGACAGCAAAACAAGACGCAGAAACAGGTAAATGAAAAGCCCCTGCCACATGGAGTGGATGATCGCTACACCGACTACCTGGCTGATGTTGTAGAGTATGGTTTCCATTATTTTAGTGATTAGTGGTCGGTGATTAGTTAACTGGTTAACCAGTCACTAATCACAAGTTAACTGATTACTTTCCTCCAAACCGCTCCAAATACTTCTTAATGGCATCTATCTCGTCCTTAGATGCTTTATGATGGCCCAGGGCCTGTATCACCAGGTCGGATGTCGAACCTTCGAACACGGTCGACAGGATCCGGTCGAGCGCGCTGGTTTGCGCTTTCTCCTGGGTGTACAGGGCCTTATATATATGTGTCTTCGAGGTAGTATCGCGTTCCACCAGGCCCTTTTCGTCCATGATCTGCATCAGCTTCAGCGTAGTGGTATAGCCCGCTGCTTTATTTTTCAATAGTTCCTCGTGCACTTCGCGTACGGTGGCGCTGCCCATCTTCCACAACACCTGCAATATCTCTAATTCGCTTTCTGTCGGTTTAATTTCCATGTTCATATTCCTAATTTACGAATTGCTTCGTACAAATATCTACGACAAATTTCGTAAATGCAAATATTTTTCAAATTATTTACGATTTGTTTCGTAGATAAAAGACGCAAGTGATTTGAAAGTGTTACAGGGTTTGTGAAAAATTTGTTAAAAAGTCGGAGAGTTCGCGCAGGTCCGGAAAAGACGGGCCAGTCAATCAACCCTCATAATTCGTCTATGCTTCAATTTTTCCCTATCGCCTGGTACTTATTGCCGTTGGAGGGGTCGGCTTGGGTGAGGATATTTACGGCGTCGGTACGCTCGCGGTTATCGGCTTTGCTGTAGATGGCTACTAACTCGTCGCTTTTGGCCGTAAAAAATACCAGTGGCAGCATGGCGCCTAATCGCGTCCGGTCGACCTGCGACAGCGTTGGCAGCAGATCATCGATAACCTTGCGGCCTTTGGCAGCGTTATCGGCCATCTGGTCGAGGCCGTTGCGGTGGTAATCGTAGATGAAGTTACGCAAAGGGATGTAAACTTTATTATTCAGGTTTTCGGCGAGCCAATAGCGGTTGGTATTTCCGTCGAAAGCTTTCCAGCCTTTGTAGGATCCGCCGGCCTGTGCATTGTTCACTACGGCCTGGGCTGCCTGGAAATAGGGCGTACCACCAAGCCTTGAAAAGCTGTCATAATCAATCCCGATGATCACATAGGCATAAAAAGCCATCACTGATGCCAGGTTGCTGGTAAAGGCCTGGTCCGAATAATCAAGCGTTTGGCCTTCTGCATAAATAAAGTCGAAATCTTTATCGTTCACGTTGATCATAGGCGTCGTGTACGTGGAATTGTACACCGGCCGTGACGATTGCACCTGCAGTTCGCCGCTGAAATTGCTATTGCCATCCCAACTGGTCACATTCAACACAAAACTGCAATCGATGCGTTCGTTAGGCAATATCACATCGGCAGCCCATTTACGCCCGTTCAGGAAATCCTTCATGGCAGTTTCGAGCGACTGGAAAATGTGCCGATTGCTGGTCTGTATTTTGCCCGAAATGACCTTCACCTGCGCATTCAGATCTTGCGCGGAGGCCGAGACGCCTAAGCAAAGCAAAAACATGAACAGGCTAAGCTTCCTCATTTCTTTTGATCAGTTCGGCAACCTTATTACAGATATCGATCGCCACTGCGTCTTTATCCTTTAGCTTAAACGTGGTTTTCTGCAGCTTATGGTCTATAATCGTTATTTTATTGGTACTTGTTTTAAACCCGGCGCCTTTATCGTTCAGCGAATTTAGTACAATAAAGTCGAGGTTTTTCTTTTGCAGTTTTTCGATCGCGTTTTTTTCCTCGTTATCCGTTTCCAGTGCAAAGCCTACTAATATTTGCCCCTTGCCTTTGTGCTGGCCGAGAGTTTTCAGGATATCGGTTGTCTTTTTAAGCTCGATGGTCAGTCCTTTATCCTGTTTTTTGATCTTGGTCGGCGAGACGGCTAAAGGGGTATAATCAGCTACGGCAGCGCTCATTACGCACACCTTCATATCATGATAATAACGCAAACAGGCGTCCAGCATTTCGGATGCCGAGGTTACATCCACACGCTGAATGTTTTTATGCTTTAAAGTTAGAGAAACCGGCCCCGCAATAAGCGTCACATTAGCTCCCATAGCCGCAAACTGATCGGCTATAGCAAAACCCATTCTCCCGGACGAATGATTGCCGATAAAGCGCACCGGGTCAATTGCTTCGTAAGTTGGACCTGCAGTCACCAATATGTTTTGATCAAAAAGCGGAAGCTTTTTCCGTATATCAGCGGACAGAAATGTGATAATCTCTTCGGGCTCGGCCATACGGCCTTCGCCGTACAGTCCGCTGGCGAGCTCGCCGGTACCGGGCGGTACGAGTATATTGCCGAACGATTGCAACTGCCTGATGTTATCCTGCGTCGCCCCGTGCTTCCACATATCCAGATCCATAGCAGGCGCAAAATAGACCGGGCATTTGGCCGAAAGATAGACTGCCGTAAGCAAGTTATCGGTTTGCCCGCTGGCCATTTTGGCCATAGTATTGGCGCTCGCCGGAGCTATCAGCATCAGGTCGGCCCACAAGCCCAGTTCCACGTGGTTGTTCCATTGGCCGGTTTCGGGAATGAAATATTCAACCATCACCGGCCTCTTTGAAAGCGTCGAAAGCGTAAGGGGCGTAATAAAATTGGTTGCGTCGGGCGTCATTATTACCTGCACCTCGGCCCCGGCTTTGATAAATAGCCGTATAAGCGAAGCCGATTTGTATGCAGCAATGCTGCCGCATATTCCCAAAACAATCTTTTTGCCTTCCAACATATTATTATCAAAAGTACATATTAGCGGGTGCCTTACATAGCAATAAAAAATACCAGCATCCAGTTGGATACCGGTATTTCATATTTTAAAGCTAACCGCGCTTCTGCGAATTCTTGAATTCGGGGAATTCTGATTCAGACTACTGCTCTTTTACCGGGTTGCGGTAATAGATCTTATCTTCCAGGAATTCCTGCACGGCTACCAGCGATGGCTTTGGCATTTTTTCATAATGCTTGGATATTTCTATCTGCTCGCGGTTTTCAAAAACTTCTTCCAGGTTATCGTTTGACGAAGCGAACTCCGAAAGTTTTTGATGCAATTCTTCCTTCACATTGTTCGATATCTGGTTGGCTCTTTTAGCCATGATCACGATCGATTCGTAAATATTTCCTGTCTTCACATCCAGATCACGAAGGTCGCGTGTTACAGTACTGTTCGCTACTGTGCCTTTATTTACATTATTGCTCATATCAATTTTATTGAGATGGTGGTGTTTTTTGTTCCGTGTTAATTTTTAGTGAAGGCGGCTGACCACCTGTGGTTGAGGTGTCACGCTCAAACCGGCGTGCATACCGGGCATCGCTTGCTATTTCCGCTAAGGTTTTCTTGGTTTCTACCAATCCTTGCTGACTGTCTTTTTTCAGCGAGGCGGCGTCAGCCAGATATTTACTCGATGGATATTTCTCAGCAAACTGATTAGCAAATCCGATGGCTTGGTTATAGCGGTCCTCCTGTTTGAAAACGTTGCTGTGCTCGGCATACAAATATTGTGCTTTAATGGTCAGATATTCCATCTCTTCAGCATATTTGGTATCCGGGTAGTCGCGCAGCACATTACCAAAGTCGATCACTGCGGACTGATAGTCTCCGATAGTCAGGTATAACTTGGCATTCTCATAGGCTTTGCGTTCCAGTTTGTCGCGCAGGTTTTGTATTAGTTTCGACGCCTCATTAACCCGGTCGCTTTTTGGATACAGGTTAATGAACAATTGGAGCTTGTCAATAGCCTTCAGTGTGTTTTCCTGGTCGAGCGAGTAGATAGGCGAATCCAGGTAATAACAGTATGCGCTCATGAAAGCGCATTCTTCAGCTCTCGGACTTGAAGCATACGTATCGGCGAACTGTTTAAAATGGTAGCTGGCCGAGGTATAGTCTTTCAGCCGGTAATTGGTATATGCGTAATAATAGTATAAGTCCTGTGCACCGTCCTGTCCGCGGTAGCGCTGTACCAAGGTTTCAAAAAGCTCCAGTGCGCGGCTATAGTCCTTTTTATTATAGTATGCTATAGCAGCCTGGTATTTTTTCGCATTGTCATTACTTGCCTTTAATTTTTCGAACTTGCTTTTACAGCCAGCAACGGCTATCAGCAGTACGATCAAAAGTCCGGATATAAGACGATGTTGTTTTTGAAACATTTTGCAAAGATACGTTAATATTATAAATCAGTCAATTATTTGTTACCACGCAGCTAATATAGAGGGGCATTTGCACCCCTTAAAGTATTTAACATCTTTTAACTTTTTTGGTTCATAGGTCATAGATGATGGTTCATAGCCGATTTTTCAAAGCCATGAGGATATTGCCATGAACTACGGTCCATGAACTATGTGCCAGCAAAATTTTTCGCGCTGAAAGGCAGTGTGTTGCAGGTACACCTTGAGTATTTTCTGAAAAAGGATTTGACAGGGTGAAAAATCTGCTTACCTTTGCAGCCCGCAAACGAAGGAGCGGGTTGTTCTGACAAGGGTTTGAAAGCAAAATTTAGCAAAAAATAAATAAGTTTTGCAGGAGCGAAAAAAGGTTAGTACCTTTGCAGTCCCAAATCAAAACAGGCCTTTTGAAGGCCGAATACCAAAAGCGATTTTTGGTATCCAAAATTGAAAAGTTATCGTTTAAAGCGATCACTATAAATCCGAACCGTGAGGCGAGGAATAAAGTTCTTTAAAAACTAAGAGATAATCATGAGCGCAGCGGGGCTGTGTCGTTGAGAAGTCGGAAGTCAGAGGTCGGAAGTCAGAACTTGCAAGAGTTGAGAAATAAAGACTGGAAGATGAAGGTAGCTGAACCGGGTTGT
>DASZYQ010000021.1:0-101845 GCA_035545315.1 Mucilaginibacter sp.
ATAAAAGCGCGAATACAGAGAAATTTATACCTAAGCCGAACAAATACCATTTGGATATCATTACAAAAAAGATGTCTGAAGTTAGGGCTACGTCTTTTTGGGATCGAAAAGAGTATTATAAAAAATATAGAATAAATGAGCAAATTAACTGGTATAAAAGCAAAAGTAATAATAACAAACTAAAGGGGAATTTATGTTCATTTTTGATCATTACTTGCCAGTTACTTGCAGCTGTTTATCTTTTCGAATATATGGAGCACATCAAATTCTTAAACCTTAACAATATCCTTATCTTTTTAGCGACGTCGACAATGAGTATTATAGAACTAAATAAATATAAGGAACTGTACCAATCTTATGCTTTGACAAAACAAGAATTGAATATTATTCGTACCAAATTTGACCTAATTCAAAATGACTCCGAACTTAATGACTTCGTTTTAGAAGCGGAGCAAGCTATATCAAGAGAGCATACCATGTGGTTGGCGCGCAGGGGAAATCATACCTTTAATATTTAATTGCTGATTACAGGTTCATTACAAATGGGGGACTTTCAATAATTAAGCTAAATTAGCCCCCAAGTTGCCGCAAGCAATTAACGAATACTACCCCCCGGCAGGCTGCCGCAAGCAATTAACGAATGCTACTGCAAGCGTCCTCGCTTGTGGTGCGCATGCTGAGTAGCCCGCAATGCAACTGCCGGTCATGTTTTGCTGCAAAGATTCGGTTCCAGGCGAACATTATGCTGCATGTGAAGCGGATTACCGGTCTGCGGGCCACAAGCCGGGAGGCTTGCGCAGCGTACGATTTGCAGCCTTCCGCTTTAAGCTTTCTGCCTTCAGCTTTCTTAAGCTAAAAGCATAAAGACCAAAGCTAAAAGCGATTTGCAGCCTTCCGCTTAAGCTTTGACAATTTCTTTGAATTTGCTTAACGAGATAACATTCAGGCGTGGGAATTCCAGATCCTTAAGGACATTAAAATGCTTATCGGCGGTGACGAGATAGTCGGCGTTTCCGGCTATGGCGAGGTCGGCAAATTTATTGTCGTCCGAGTCGGCTGCTATCAATTGCCAGCGAAAATAAGGGTCGGTGAACACAACGTTAGGCGCGACACATAGGATAGATATCACCAGGTGGGCCGTTCGTTCGGAGTATTTAGCCGTAAGTTGTTCTGAGTATTCGGTAAGGATCTCGTTGCTGATGAGCCATTGAAAACGCTGGTCACTGAATGCTTCGTATAACCAATAATAATTACTCTGCGGCTGGACCGACGCCAAAAGGCAATTGGTATCGATAACGGCTTTGATCATCAGCTCGGGGAATTGAGCATGTCGTCAAAGTCCTTCTGCGTATAATTTTTTTCTTTTATAGCCCTGCTAATTTCGTTTTCGAGCCGGGCAGAATAATGGTTTACCAAAAGTTGCTTCAACTCCAGCATTTCCTGTTCTGACATGGGCCTGTCGAATAGGCGCAACAGGCTTACCTGTAATGGGTTGAGTTCTGTATGTGTGTTAGCGGCCGATGCCATTGCTTCACTCTTTAATACAAATTTACTTAATTCATGATAAATAAACCAATAGGATTGTGCCCTTGTTAAGTCCTAAGTCGTGAGTTCTGAGTCCTAAGTCTTTTTTCCCGACTCAGGACTTAAGACTTTCGACTTCGGACTCCAACTGCCTTCAGCTTTACAAAAATTTTTGCGCTATCCGGAAAATTTTGGCTACCTTAGTGTATGACCACACTGATCATCAAATCGGATTCGGACAGGAAAACCAATCTTTTGAAAAAATTTGCCGAAGAACTTGGCTTAGAGGCCCAGACGCAGGAATTGAGGGAGCTTGGGGCAAAAGACATGGCAACCGGCATTGGCCGCAAAGCCACCGACGAAGAACTGATCAATTACCTGTTGAAAGACAAGGATGCCGCCGCAATCCCGTTGGAACAGGCATTTTCCAAATACCTTAGCCAGAAATAACCTTTTCACTTGCAGATAAAGATCAAGCCTAAGGCGATGCAGGTGATCGACAGCATTGCCGATTTTGTCGAATCCAAAAACACGCCAGGAAGCGGCGCCCGCTATGCATTGAAATTTAAGTCGGCTATTGAAAAACTGGCGGTGCCCAATGTAAAACATACGCTTTGCAACCACCCGGTATTGGCCGCGTTTAACTATTCGTGCAGCCATTTTAACGATTGGGTGATCGCCTTCCGCATATCCGGCGACGAACTTACCGTTTATGAGATCATGCACAGTTCGTTGTTGTTTTGACAAGGTCGGCTCTCATAATAAACGATACCTTCATGCTGAACGTTTAAAAAAAGAATAATTAAAGCCAAAATTCAAAAGTCGCCCTGCGCCTCGCGCCAACCGCCTTGCGGCTTTAAACTTTCCGCCTTCAGCTTTCTGCTGTCAACAGGCAACCGTCGGCCACGGTTTTATCGTAATTAATAAAAAACCGACGTTCCGCGGGGCGATGAAAATAAAACTCCACTCCATCCAATTGTTCGGGGCAGCGATGCTATGCCTGGCGGCGTTGTGGCAGTCGTGCAAAAAGGAGTCGACGCATGCGCCGGTCGCCGTACCCGGACAAGGGATGTTCGCGCTGGTGAACGATACGGCCTGGACAGCCGTGACGGTGACGGCGACAGTGGAGTATAGCGGGTTTAGCGCGGGTAAAACCTTTACCTGCCAGGGGACGATGGGCAACAAGGTGATACAATTGATTGCGGTGCAAAACAATGTGGCCGCGGGTAGTGGTTTCCAGCTGGGGCCGGCCAATAACAGCGCCAACAGTTTCGGCTATTATATCCTGCCGGTTCACCGCAACCTGACCGAACAAAATACCACGCCGGCCGGCACGCCCGGCACCAGCTTAGTGATCACAGCCGTCGACACGGCGAACCGGCTGATCTCGGGCACGTTTACGTTCCCGCAGGCGGATACGGCTTACGATGCCTTCGGCAATGTTACCGCCGTAACGAGGAACCAGATCAGTAACGGGGTGTTTAAGGGGGTGAAGTATATGTATACGCCGCGGTAGGCCTGCGCGGGGCTGTGAGTCGGCAGTGGCAGTAGCAGTTGCAGTCGGCGGGTGGGATTCTGCTAATTCTTGAATTCTGAAAATTCTGATTCTGACAAAAATAGCACGCATGGCCCCGCGCGCACACCCCTGCAACCGCACGGTCAGCCGCACCCCCTCCGCGGAGGGAATTTGATTTTGAGCTTATTTAAGAATCATGACCATCTTAGAAATCCCGAAATCGCGTTCTCGATTCTCCCGGATTTTTCGTATCTTGTAGTGAATGGTGAATAGGTCACCCCTTATTGACCATTCACTATTGCCCATTGACTCAAACCCGAAAAGCAAAAAATTCAACGCATTTTGCCTAAGTTCATTGATATGCAGTAGATTACTGCAAAAAGAGTGCTGAAAAGTGATCCGAATGCGCTGAAAAGTGTTGCAAAACGGCTGAAAAGTGCGCTAAAGGGGTCAGATTCGGCTTAATCCCGGTCCCTGCTCAGTTTAGTGAAAGTCAGCGGGTTTTCGGTCAGGACGGCATTCTCGCGGCGGTTTTTGACGATATGGATGGCCGTAAACAGCGCCTCGCGAAAGGAGGTTGCCGAGGCTTCGTTCTTGCCGGCTATGTCATAAGCGGTGCCATGATCGGGCGAGGTTCGCACAAAGTTAAGCCCTGCAGTAAAGTTCACGCCGGATTCGAACGCCAATTGTTTGAAGGGTATCAGGCCCTGGTCGTGGTACATGGCCAGTACAGCGTCGAACTTCCGGTATGAGTCGTTGGCAAAGAAGCCATCTGCAGGGTATGGGCCGAAAGCCAGGATGTCGTTGGCCTTGGCTTCGTTGATAGCGGGAACGATGATCTCCTGTTCCTCGTTGCCGATCAGGCCGTTGTCGCCGGCGTGGGGATTAAGGCCCAATACAGCGATCCTGGGTCTGCGTATCCAGAAGTCCTGGCGCAGGCTGGCATCCATCAGCTTCAGTTTGGCCAGTATCTTATCGGTAGTAATGTTCCCGGCGACGGTTTTCAATGGTATGTGCCCGGTAACGACGCCGACGCGCAGGGATTCGCTAACGAGGAACATCAGTACATCCGTCGCGCCGGCCCGCTCCTGCAGGTACTCAGTATGACCGGGGAACTTGAAATCCTCTCGCTGGATGTTGTCCTTATTAATAGGTGCGGTAACCAGCGCGTCGATATCGCCGTTCACCAGGTCGTTGGTAGCGCGTTGGAGCGATAGGAAAGCGTACTTGCCGCCGGTTTCGTTTATTTCGCCCAGGTCGATCTTCAAATCCTCCTCCCAGCAATTGATCATATTGGCCTTGCGCTGCTGCGCTTGTCCGGGGTGGTTAATGACATGGAAATTGAGCTCATTAATCCCCGTAGTGCGGCGGTGGAACGAGGCGATCTTGGTCTGGCCGTAAACAATAGGCGTACAGTAATCATAAATCTTGTTGTCGGCAAGCGTCTTGATGATAACTTCCAGGCCGATGCCATTCACGTCGCCTATACTGATGCCTATTTTTAGTTTCTCGCTCATTATTTTAGGATTACACCGATTTCAATATGGTTACACTGATTTGGTTTTACGTTCTACGTCAGACGTTTTACGTTTTCAATCGGTTCTTACGTACAACGTTCTACGTACAACCTTCGCAAAGATGCAAAATAAAAGAATAGGCTTATAAATTCCCGATTGTAGTGCAAATATGAGTTAATTTGCGCAAATATTGCAATCTGAAATGTCACTGGTAAGGGCGAAAAAGCATCTGGGTCAGCACTTTTTGACGGACAAAAACATTGCCGCTAAGATAGTTGGCAGTTTGCAGTTGGCAGTTGGCTACCACCAGGTGCTTGAAGTTGGGCCCGGAATGGGTATCCTGTCCGACTTTTTGCTGCAGCGTACCGACCTGCAAACTTACCTGATCGACATCGATACCGAATCGTACGAATTCCTGCAAAAAAAGTACCCGCAATTAGGCGCGAGGCTGATCAATGACGACTTTTTGGAGATGGACTTCGGGAACGTTTTTTCCGGGCCCTTCGGCATCATTGGCAATTTCCCTTACAATATCTCTTCGCAGATATTATTCAAAGTGCTGGATAACCGGGACCAGGTAGTTGAAGTGGTTGGCATGTTCCAGAGGGAGGTGGCCGAGCGCTGCATCGCGAAGCCAGGCAGCAAAGAATATGGCATCCTGAGCGTGTTCTTACAGGCTTATTATAAGGTTGAGTACCTCTTTACGGTCAAAGCCGGCGTTTTTAACCCGCCGCCGAAAGTGCTGTCCGCTGTGATACGTCTTACCCGGAATAAGACCGAAAAGCTGGAGTGCGACGAAAAGCTTTTCTGGCAGGTTGTAAAAGCCGGTTTCAATCAACGGCGGAAGACCCTGCGCAACGCTCTTTCGTCGCTCATCAATAAGGAAAAACTTGCCGATGAGCCGATGCTCGATCTGCGTGCCGAGCGGCTGAGCGTACAGGATTTTGTTAATTTGACAAATAAGATCACCCAAAACAGGTAATGAATAAAGACATCCTCATAGTCGACGACATACACCCCATTTTTATCGAACAGGCCGAAGCCATGGGTTATCATTGCGATTACCGGCCGACCGTCAAACCCGATGAAGCTTTTGAGATCATTGGTAACTATGAAGGACTGGTGATCCGCTCCAAGTTTTTGGTTGACAAAAAGGCGCTCGACCTGTGCACTAAACTCCGTTTCATATGCCGTGCCGGCGCCGGGATGGATAATATCGACGAGGATTATGCTGTCAAAAAAGGCATTGTCCTGATCAATGCGCCTGAAGGGAATATGGATGCCGTCGGCGAACATGCAGTCGGTATGCTGTTAAGCCTGATGAACAATTTTAACCGCGCCGATGCCGAGATACGAAATGGGATTTGGAAGCGCGAAGCTAACCGCGGTTACGAACTTAAGGGAAAGACAGTCGGGATCATCGGTTACGGTTTTATGGGCAGCAGCTTTGCCAAAAAGCTGGCAGGTTTTGATGTGAACGTCATCGCCTATGATAAGTACAAAACCGGTTTCAGCGGACCGCAAGTACGCGAGGTAAGCATGGAGGAGATCGTAAAGCTTTCGGACGTGCTGAGCTTACATGTGCCGTTGACAAGCGAGACGAATGGCCTGGTGGACGACGAATACCTTTTCCACTTCAAAAAACCCATCTTTTTGCTGAACACTTCGCGCGGGAAAGTGGTAAAAACGCAGGCCGTGCTGAACGCTATAAAACAAGGAAAAGTACTCGGCGCGGGGCTGGACGTACTGGAAGTGGAAAAATTTCCGGCGCTCGGCGAGCAACCCTGGTTCGAAGAGTTGAAGCAATCGGGCAGGGTGCTGCTGACACCACACGTAGCCGGCTGGACCTTTGATTCTTACCGCCGCATTAGCGAAGTGATGGCCGAAAAATTGGCGCAAATCAGGCCATAAATCGCTCAAAAAATTTTGAAATTAAAACTTAAATAGTTTATCTTCGTTTTACTGTAGACAAGACTATGGAGGCATTTGCCGATATAGTCTTGTTTGTTTTTAATGCACGCACGTCCTTCCTTACACCGGGGGACTATTTTTTTTGGTATCAATTTATAAACTAAAGAATTAATAACACGGAATATGGCTGAGGTAGCATACTATACCAGGGATGGCCTGGATAAGTTAAAAGAAGAATTACAACATTTAAAAACGGCGGGCAGGGCTGCAATAGCCAAAGCCATTGCCGAAGCACGCGATAAAGGCGACCTTTCGGAAAATGCGGAATATGATGCGGCGAAGGAAGCGCAGGGCCACCACGAGACTAAGATAGCTAAACTGGAAGAACTGCTGGCCAGCGCCCGCCTGCTCGACGAAAGCAAGCTGGATACCTCGAAGGTGCTGGCACTTTCCAGGGTGAAGATTAGGAACGTAAAAAATGGCGCTACGATGAGTTATCAATTGGTGTCGGAAAGCGAAGCTGACCTGAAATCGGGTAAAATATCGGTGACATCGCCGATAGCCAAAGGTCTGCTGGGCAAGAAAGTAGGCGAAAAAACCGAGATCACCGTTCCGGCAGGAAAGATGGAGTTTGAGATATTAGAAATAAGCCGCTAATTGGTTGTACGTTTGACGTTGTAGGTTATACGTTAAAGCAAGGTTAAACGTACCACGTAAAACTTACAACGTATAACAATTATGACAATCTTTTCAAAAATAGTCGCCGGCGAGATACCCGCCTATAAAGTAGCCGAAACCATCGATTATCTGGCTTTCCTGGATATTAACCCGCTCGCTGAAGGCCATGTGCTGGTGATCCCGAAACAGGAAGTAGATTATTTATTTGACCTGGATGATGAGCTTTATACCGGGTTGCAGATCTTTGCCAAGATCGTTGCGACGGGATTACGCAAAGCGATCACTTGCAAGCGTATTGGTGTAGCTGTCGTAGGTCTCGAAGTGCCGCATGCGCATATTCACCTGATACCGATGAACCACGTAAGCGACCTGAACTTCTCCCGCCCGAAGCTGAGCTTTACGCCTGAGCAGTTACATGCTACTGCTGAAAAAATCAGGGAGGCACTGAAAAGCGAAATTGAATGAAAAACGACGTCATTGCCAGGAACGAAGTCCCCGTTATTTTTTGATCTTCAATCCGGTAACCCGGTTTTGGTTGTCCTTCACAAAAGTTTCCCATCCTGAATAGGATTTTTTGCCGGCACTTTTTCCGGTGGTGACTTTTTGGAACGAATGACAAACGGCAACGGCCAGGCCGTCAGTAGCATCCAGGAGCTCCGGTGTTTCGTTAAACTTCAATAAATTTTGCAGCATAGCAGCAACCTGCTCTTTAGTCGCGTTCCCATTGCCGGTGATGGCCTGTTTGATCTTTCGGGGCGAATATTCGGTTATCTCTACATTTCGCGAAAGCGCCGCCGCCATCGCTACGCCCTGCGCGCGGCCGAGCTTAAGCATTACCTGTATGTTTTTGCCATAGAACGGCGCCTCGATAGCCAGGCAATCGGGGTGGTAATTATCGATGAGATGGACGGTTTTTTCGAAAATGCGCTGCAGCTTCAGCATGTGGTCGTCAATTTTTTCCATTTTCACCACACCAAGGCTCATCAGCTCCACTTTATTGCCGGTCTCTTTCACCAGGCCGTAACCCATTACGGCGGTTCCCGGGTCGATGCCCAATATGATGCGTTCTTTTAAGTCTGTTTGCTGCACGTCAATTCCCCAATAAATAAGAGGGTGGCGTCATGCTGAGGTTCTCGAAGCATGTGGGCAAAGGCCCGGCGCCCATCCTTCGACGGGCTCAGGATGACACCCTTTTGTTCTCCAAAACTAACCTTTCCCCCCGGCATTTTGCAGGATGTGCATATATTCTTTACGGCTGATCATCCTGGCGCCCATGGATTCCAGATGTTCCGTATAAACCTGGCAATCTATCAGTTCATATTTGCCGCGTTCACAAAGGCCGATCAAGGCAGTTTTTGAGGCATTGCTTACCCTGCTGAACATACTTTCGCCGCAAAAGACATGGCCGACGTCAACGCCGTATAATCCTCCAACTAAACTATTGTCTTCCCATACTTCTATCGAATGCGCATAGCCCGACTGATGTAATCTGACGTAGGCTTCTATCATATCTTCGGTTATCCAGGTACCATCCTGCCCGGTGCGTGGCACAGCGGAGCAAGCCCTGATAACATCCGCGAACAGGCGTCCCATGTCACCTTGAATTTATCGGAACGCAGAACCTGCCGCATGCTTTTGGATATTTTTAATTCAGAACAAAACAATACAAACCGTTCATGCGGTGAGTACCACAGGATGGGCGTGTCGTCATTATACCACGGGAAAATGCCGTTTCGATAAGCCAATAATAAG
The DNA here is from genome assembly GCA_035545315.1 of Mucilaginibacter sp. GTDB lineage: Bacteria > Bacteroidota > Bacteroidia > Sphingobacteriales > Sphingobacteriaceae > Mucilaginibacter. Next base: position 8,899 of record DASZYQ010000021.1, read on the forward strand.
CGATTAACCGAGAGATCGCCGCCGACCGCAAGCAAGCCGTTCTCTTCGGCCAGTTCGGGATCGGGGAATAGCAAACGGTCATCCAGCCTGAATATCATCCAGGCAAATTTACGCCTTCTTACGCAGCACCAGCTTTTTATTTTGTGCTTTAACAACAGCATCCATGTATTGCTGCATTTCGGTGTATTTGGCAGCAGGGACCACTTGGTTGTTCAGTACAAATTTGGCATCGCTTACTACCTGGTTTTTATCCTTATTGTACACGTAGCTGATGTTGTAATTACCATATGTAAATTTAAGCGACGCATTGGCCGGTAAGGATTCTACTTCGTACCCTTCTGGCACATCGATGGTGGTCACGCATGATTTTTGCATCGGAAAGTTAAAATAGTAGTCGCTTTTTCTTTTTTCAGCGATGGGTACGGTATTATTCCATAAAGGGAAAGCCAAAGACTTATAAAATTGTTTATCACCAGCTATTACATCACAAAATTTACTATATTCGAGATTGATCTCAGTTTGAGCGATCCCATTCGCATCCTGGCCGATCGCGAGATCAAAAACATCAGGTTGTTTTATACTCAATTCATTCAGCCAGAATTCTTTTTGCTCATTTGTTTTTAACGATGCACTGGGTAATTCGGTCAGCCGATATTCACCACCGCTGGATAACTTTATTTTCGTCTTGGCACTTCCATCCGCATTTATTTTAATGTATACCTCGCTGATAAATCGATTATCCGACGCTTTGCTTTTAGGGGTATTAACCAGCTTACCTCCGTCGTTGGTGACTAATAGCGCATTCCGATTTTGCGTAAATGGGCTTAATGCGCCAAACGGCGCTATATTACTTGTACATTCCAGCCAGACAGTATCGTTTTTAAGCGGGACACATAAAATGATATGATCGAAATTATCGAATGGAAAATCAGAATATGCCGGTTGCTCGTTTGTACCTGAGTTAACCATGGCGTAATAGGACGGAATATTAACCGTTTTAAGCAGGGCGCACATATAATTTGAAAGCGCTTTGCAGTCGCCGTATTTTTTTTGATCCACAAAAGTGGCCGGAAGTGGTTTCAATCCACCAATGCCTAATTTTATGTTCACATACCGCATATTTTGCTGCATGTATCTATACAAAAATTTGACTTTTTCTTTTTCGGTTTTAATGGAATCAGTCATTTTTGCAATTTCTACTGCCCGCTGTGGCTCTAATGTTCCTATATCGGAATTTAAAGCCAACTGCCATTTGCCGTAATTTTGCCAATTGCTGATGTCGCCGTCAATACCATAAAATTCAAATTTGTTTTGTGCAAACAAAATGTCGGGAACCACCCGCCACGGCATACTGCCATCTTCCAGTTTGAACGCCTTTAAGTTGGAAACTTTCCACAGATAGACGTCTTTACTGCCGCTAAAATTTTCTTCCGGTTTTAGGTTCGTATTTTCGTTTAAAAACCTAAAACCCGCATCCCTGGCGACGGAAAGATGACATACATTATTTTGGACACTTTGCTCGGGCTCCTCTATGGTCCATGAGCCTATGTTAATCAAACTGTTATCATCTATTTCATAGATAAGTTCAACCGTGACGGGGTACTCCTCTATCTTATGACCGATAATCATTATCTTATCGTCGGTAACAAGTGTTTCGTCATCGTCGGCAGCGTGTTCGTAAAGGTCGCTCTTATGGTATTTTTTTAGTAACTTACCCTGGGCATCATAAACAGCCATTTCAAATGACGTTACCGAGCTAAACTTCCTGTTATACGGCAGTGACACCAGCGCCTCGCCTTCAGCTCTTTCGTTTAAAATAGTTACAATCGAGTGTATTTTTTTTATGACTTTTCCCGGCCCTCTTACATTGATATCGGTCAACATATATCGAACCACGGAATTTGCGTCTTGCTTTAACGAGTCTGGAATACTGGACGACACATACAATTCTTTAGGTATGTCCTTTTCCTGGCAATGGACATTTTGAATCACGAAAATAATGACCACAAATCCCAGTATACAGGAAAACCAATTCGGCTTAATTTTAGTCATGTGTTAAGTTGCCTGTTCAAGATTTTTTTAGGACTATCTGTTGGCTCAGCATTTCATACATCTTCTTATAAAAATCATACAACGCTGGATATTCCTCTTTCTTAAAATAGGACCTGTTGTAGTCTATTGTATAATGTAAAGATATTATCCCGTCTTCTACCGATGCCACTTGTTTTAGCCTAATGCTGCCGTCGGGCATAGTCATGGTTATATTTTTGGGTAGGGCATCAACCTTATATCCGTCAGGTATTTTATATCTGCCATGGATAGAATGATTATTGCGATAGCCGAAATCGATATCTGAGATCCTTTCACTGTTGATAAATGGATTTTTGCGGATATTACTGAATAACAATGGATTAATAAAAATGTAGTCGTCGTCAGACCCTGGCAAGTCAACCACAAAATCAATATTCTGCAAAAGAGGTAGTGTATCGACCTCCATGTTTTCTATTTTGAAAGATGATATTTTTACGTTATTGTCCTTTTCACGAAGCTCTTCAGTATACTTGGTTTCACCGTCTTCTTTATATTTTTTTATAGTCTTTATCCTGTTATAGCCGGCATTACTGATCTGGGTGGCGCCTTTCATTTTTCCGTCGGCGGATATTTCTGCATTCGTGTATACTACGCTCCTGACTTTGTTTTTATCTTCAATAAAGACGAGTCCGGCAGCTGGATTTTGTACATTCATATATAACCCATAAGTGTTTAGCAATTCATAGGGAATCTGATCCCATCGATTATTTTTTTCCGAGGCGTCGAGTACATAATATTTATTACTGTCAATTTGAACATGCACGACAGTTTCGTCTAGATTTTTGAAGGAAGGGTCGCTTGGTAAGATGGGCTCGTCGGAGTCATTGCTTACTAATACAAGATTTGCATTTAAACCACCAAGCTGCAAGAAGCGGCAAAGTATCATGTTGATTTGTTCAGTAGAACATTTTTTCCTGTTCCATGCCTTTCCCAAATTATCATATGGATAAGATTTGTCATCGTCGCAAGTAAGGGTGTCCCGTATTTTCTTAAACAAATAAGCCATTTTCTGTTCGGGAGCCATATTTTTAACCGCATTCACTAATAATTCTTCACCTTTCAGTTTGATCTTAAGTTGCTGACCATAGCTCTCTTTGAAAACAAAGCTTGCTCCAATGTCCTGCCATGTGTCATGGGTATTGAATGTTTTACCCGACCCATCGTAAGAGGTAACGACAAAAGAAATATGCTCCAGGTTATCCAGGTACGAATTCATAAAGGGTTCTTCCTGGAGAGATGGTACATTTGTCATAAGCACCACCGAATCAGAATTTGTCGTTAGCTCTTGTTTCGTATAAAGCTTATGAAGGAAGGTATATCCCTTAGGAAGCTTGACATCGCATTCGCTGGACTTTACCGGCAGATCGCCCTGGAAATACCAGTCGGGAATTTTGGGTAAAAAGACCAGATGATCTATCGTTTCTTTATAGGTATACTCAAGGATCGATCCATTTCGAATGGCAGGAAACGAGAATGTAATGCGCGATATCCATTTGTCAACCTTTTGTTTATAAAATGATTTTTTATCCAATCTGCTTATTTCAATTTTCCCGTTGTTAAGATTAATAGTTTCGGCCTTAAGATCGGATAGATCATAAACTTCACTGTAGTTGGGGATTTTTAAGCTTACGTCACCCAATCCACTACTGGCATTAGCGTTAAATATCTTTAGCCGTTTATAGTGTTCTATAGTAAACGTCTGCGTCTGAGCATCGTATTTTAACTTGCAATAATCAACTAAAACTTCAGCATTAGCATCTTTTTCAAACTCACACGAGGTTAGTTTTAACTCGGCGGTATCGATATAACCGAACCCTCGGGTTTGTGCAAACAGACTTAGGTGTAAGCAGAATAGTGTAATTAGGGATAAAAAATATTTCACTTTCCTGATCTAGGTGCCCTAATGTAACAAATATGCTGATTAAATTAAAAATAGCTTGTTAAAAATAATTCCGTTTAAACCATGGTGGCATCCAACGGTCAAAAAAACACACCTTATGGACGAGCTAAAAAAAATAAAGCACCTATACTCCAGGGCGGCTTTTGGGCTGCGATTTGCCGATATACAAAATGCGGAACATGCTTCGGTAAAAAAAGCGGTTAAAGAACTAATGCGCCTGTCTGAAACGAACGACCCGATCAGCTTGGTGCAGACCAATATGGACTACATGGCGCTGCTGGCCGGCGGAATGAACCAAAAAAAATTGGCGATCATGCAGCAAGTGCAGCAGGAAAAAGACCTGAATTTGAGCTGGCTGAAGAAAATGAGCTCGACCGACGCCGTGCTCCGTGAAAAGATGACCTTATTTTGGCACGGTCATTTTGCCTGTCGTACCATTAATGCAATATACGCTCAACAACTGAATAATATACAACGCAGCAACGCCCTTGGTAATTTCCGCGATCTTTTATTGCAGGTATCCCGGTCGCCGGCTATGCTGCAGTTTCTCAATAACCAGCAAAATCGCAAAGGGCATCCAAACGAAAATTTCGCGCGCGAGCTGATGGAGCTTTTTACCATCGGCCGGGGCAATTACACGGAACAGGACGTAAAGGAATCGGCCCGCGCTTTTACCGGCTGGGGCTTTAACCGGGACGGCCAGTTTGTGATGCGTAACCAGTTGCACGACGACGGACAAAAAGTTTTTCTTGGCAGGACCGGTAATTTTACTGGCGACGATATTATCGGCATATTACTGGAGCAGAAGCAGACGGCCCGGTTTGTTTGCAACAAGCTGTATCAATACTTTGTAAATGAAAACCCGGACACGGCACATGTAAATGCCATGGCTGATGTGTTTTACAGTAGCAATTACGAGATAAAGTCGCTGCTGGAATACCTGTTTACCGCCGATTGGTTTTATGACGAAAAAAATACAGGGAATCTTATCAAATCGCCGGTTGAATTTATAGTTGGGTTGAACCGGCAGTTTTACGTTAATTATTTAACCCCCGAGGTTCAGATCCAGTTTCAACGCGCCCTGGGGCAATTGCTGTTTTATCCGCCCAATGTAGCAGGATGGCCCGGTGGAAGAAACTGGATTGATAGCTCATCGCTGATGTACCGGCTGAAAATTCCATCGCTTGTGCTGGACGGCGGCCTGATAGATTTTGCGGGCAAAGCTGACCCCGAAGACGAAGCTTTCCTGGCCACAGCCCGCAACCGGCAGGAAAGGATAGATACTAAAGTGCAGGCGCAACCCGATTGGGATAAGTTTTTAGCCGATATACCCGGAAAATGGTCAAATACCGAAATAGCCGGGTTTATGCTGGAGCCACGAGTGAACACCGCCATGCAGAACACTATCGCGCGTGCGCCGAATATCAAAACATTGGCGGTTGAAATAGCGTCGACACCGGAGTACCAGCTTTGCTGATTGGGTTGGGACGTTATAAGTTCTACGTAGTACGTCCTTTTAGGCAAAGCATATAACGCAGAACGTTCAAAGTACAACAAAAAATGAAAAGACGAGACTTTTTAAAAAACACGGCTTTAGCTTCAGGCGCGCTTATGCTGCCTGCCTTTTTAAAGCCCTTCGAGGCCATGGCAAATGCTGAATTGTCGGGGTATAAAAATCTCGTAATTATTCAGCTTTCCGGAGGGAATGATGGTTTGAACACCATTGTGCCTTATGGCAATGATATTTATTATCAGAAGCGCAGCGTCATTTCGGTAAAGCCAACAGACGTTGTAAAGTTGGACGATATGCTGGGCTTAAACCCTAATTTGTCTGCGCTAAAGGAAATTTACGACCAGGGATGGATGGGCATCATCAACTCTGTGGGGTATCCGAACCCTGATCGTTCACATTTCCGTTCGATGGATATCTGGCAAACAGCCAGCGATTCCAACCAATTTCTCACTACCGGCTGGGTAGGCCGCTACCTGGATTCGAACTGCCAGGTCGCCAAAAATTCGTATACAGCTATTGAGGTTGATGATACGCTTTCGCTTGCAATGAAAGGGGCAACAATGAAGGGCATAGCTGTACGCGATCCTAACAAATTATATCAGTCAACGCGCGAACCTTTCTTTAAAGATATACTACATGACCATGATAATGACCATCTGAATGAAGACAACCTCGGCTATTTGTATAAGACTATGGCCGAGACGTATTCATCAGCAGAATACATCGAAAACACATCTAAGACTTACAACGTAAGCGCCGAATATCCTTCTACTCCATTGGGTAACCAACTAAAGATGGTATCCAAATTCATCAATTCCGGTCTGCAAACGCGGGTGTATTATGTATCGCTGAGCGGCTTTGATACGCATGTTGGCCAGGTTAACCAGCAATCGCGGCAATTAAAAATTTATGGCGATGCCGTTGCCGCTTTTATAAAAGACTTAAAGCAAACCGGTAAATTGGATAATACGCTGGTTATGACCTTTTCTGAATTCGGCCGGCGCGTGGAGCAAAATGCCAGCAACGGCACCGATCACGGCACTGCCAGCAATGTCTTGCTGTTTGGCGGCAAGCTAAAAAAGGCAGGCATATTTAACGATGCCCCCAACCTGGAGGACCTGGATAACGGCGATCTGAAATACCAAATCGACTTCAGGGACGTGTATGCTACGTTGCTCGATAAATGGCTGGAGGTAAACAATAGCCAGGTATTGAACAGGAATTTCAGCGGATTGAATTTTGTATAAGGGCGGTCTTATAAAAAAGAAAAGCTCCTGTTTTCCGGGAGCTTTTCTTTTTGAGATGTGTACAGTTTAAAAGAATTTAAAACCAACGCTTATCGCCCATAAGTGCTGAGTCTGGCCAAAGTCGGAGTTAATGTGACTTAATCCTCCCTGGTAGCGGGCATCCAGCGTTACATTGCCAATGTCGACACCTGCGCCTGCCTGGTAACCCAGGGTGCTGTTATTGTAATGACCAAAATCATTGAACGCGCTGCTCAGGTTATCCGAAAAACTCTCGCTCTTGCTCAGGATGTAATTGTAAACGGGACCTGCCATTACCCGGGCATTCAAATTTTTTGGCCCGAAACGCAAACCAAGCAGCAAAGGTACGTCAAGGTTAGTAAAACGTATATGAGCATTATAAGCGGTATTGTTTTGATACGAATCAAAATCGCCGCCACAGCTGCTTATATACATTTCCGGCTGGAGGTAAACCGCACCGCCGACGCGTGCAAATATACCGGCCTGGTATCCTGTAATGGTTGAGTTATGGAAATTGTCGGCGTTAATATGCGAAAAATTGACACCGCCTTTAATGCCAAGATTAAATTGTGCCTTTGCGCTGAGGCCAACTGCTATCAGCAGCGCGGCACTTAAAAGAAACTTTTTCATAGTCGATTTTAAATTAGTTTTACAAATAGGTTAGATGTTAACCGTTATCAAAGGTTTAAACAATTCTTAAGCCAAACTATTCACAAAGGGAAAAGAGATTTTTTCTATTTTTGCTGCAAATTGTTTCAGCAATGGCAGAGATCAGCATTAGTAACAAGGATTGGCCCAGGGTAAAGATCAAACTACAACGTAAATACAACAGCCTCACCGACGATCAACTCCAGTATACCGAAGGTCAGGAAGAAAGCCTGATCAGTACCGTAATGAAACTGGTAAACCGCGATCGTAACTATGTGGTTTTTACCCTTAAAAAAGCGCTCGTAAACATCGATAACAATCGCCTTTAGTGATTAAGGATTACTTAATTTGTGATTGGTCCTATGAGCTGGAATATTGATTATTTAATGCAAGCGCTCGCTTAACCACGAACCGACTGGTCGCCAGTCTCCGGAAAATGTAAAACTTTACTCATCCTCCGCTTATTCAAAACCAAATACTTACATTTATCATTTATTGAATTGTTTTTCGTTATGATCTGAGATCGGGACATATCTCGTTTCAATTTTTTAAATCCCGGTAAAATAAAATGAAAAGAAGTTTTAAAAGGTGGAGCCTTGTCGCCGCGATGGTATTGGTGGCTGTCGGCATTTGGGGGTTTCAGGACGACCTTTTCCAGATTTCTAAAAATTTAGAAGTTTTTGCATCTGCCTATAAAGAGGTTAACATCAACTATGTGGATGACATAAACTCGTCAAAAATGGTTAAAACGGGCCTGGATGCCATGCTTGACGGCCTCGACCCCTACACCGAGTTTGTACCCGAATCGGAAATAGAGGACTATAAACTGCATTATGTAAGCACTCAGTACGGAGGCATTGGTGCGGGTATATTTGTTCGCGACAGCATGAAAAAAATATACGTTTCGGATGTGTTTGAAGGTTTTCCCGCGCAAAAAGCTGATATACGACCAGGCGACCAGTTGCTGAAGATAAACGATGTTGACCTGGTGGGTAAGAATAACGACCAGGTAAGCCTTTTGCTGAAGGGATCAAAAGGTTCGCCTATCAAGCTGCTCATTAAACGCGGCAATAGCGAACCTGTTGAGAAGCAAATGGTCAGGGACGAGATAAGGCAGCCCAACGTGGGCTATTATGGCATGGTCGACGGCAACATGGGCTATATTAAACTTGACAAGTTCCTCGAAAATTCGGCCGAGGAAGTGACCAATGCCCTTGCCCAGATCAAAAAGAATAATCCCAATGGTATTATTCTCGATTTGCGCTCAAATGGCGGCGGCATTTTGCAGGAAGCGGTAAAGATCGTTAACCTTTTCGTGCCCAAAAATGTCGAGATCGTATCGCAGCGGGGAAAGGTAAAAGAAAAGAATTTCAGCTACAGTACGCAGAATACACCGCTCGAACCCGAGCTGCCTCTGGTAGTGCTGGTAAACAATCACTCGGCGTCGGCGTCGGAAATTGTGGCAGGCTCATTGCAGGACCTCGATCGTGCAGTAATTATAGGACAGCGAAGCTACGGAAAAGGTCTTGTACAGCAGACATTCAACCTGCCGTATAATAGCCTGATCAAGATTACGATCGCCAAATATTATATCCCGTCAGGCCGTTGCGTTCAGGCTATCGATTATACCCACCGCCGCGACGACGGCAGCGTGGTGAAAGTTGCTGATTCGATGATGCACGAATTTAAGACGAAAGCCGGTCGCTCGGTGTATGACGGCGGCGGCGTATATCCCGACATTTATGTAAAACAGGAACATTTCGCTAATATTACCCGGGCGCTGGTATCGCGGCTGCTGGTTTTTGATTATGCTACGCTGTACCGCAATACGCACAGCAAGATTACTGATGCGAAATCGTTCCACCTGTCGGATGCCGATTACGAGAATTTTGTAAAGTTCCTGGCCGACAAGAACTATAGCTATACGACCGGCTCCGAGCGATTGGTAGACAGCTTAAAGAAAGAAGCGGTAAGAGAGAATGACTTCAGCGGTATACAGTCTGAATATGACGCATTGCGGGCGAAATTGCTTAGCAGCAAGCGTAACGATCTGCAGCAGCATAAAGACGAGATCAAACAGGTGCTGGAGAACGAGATCGTATCCCGCTATTACTACGAAAAAGGCCGTTATGAAGCTAATTTTAAATATGACAAGGAACTTGCCCAGGCCGTAAAAACCATGCAGGACAACAGCCAGGTAACTGCCATTCTGAAAGGCGACGGCAATTACAAAGTGATCGGCAAACCGCAATGGGCCATGGTATCAAAAAAGGCCGAAGAGAAAGATTCTCAAGATCAATAGTCTTTAAGCAGCCAAACAATTTTTGGGTTTAGGTTGTAATACACCGAACAATTTAATCTTATGAAACGATTCATCTTTGCGGCGGCTATATCTATAGGCTGCCTGTTATTTAAACCTGCCGGTGCGCAGGTGCATGTAAGCGTAGGTATTAATATCGGAAGCCAGCCCGAATGGGGACCTGTTGGCTACGACCATGTCGACTATTATTACATGCCCGATATAGGTGTTTACTACGATGTGCCGGCCCATCAGTACGTTTACTTGTATAACAACGTATGGGTGCGCCGTCCCTATCTGCCTTATCGGTATCGCGACTATGATATTTATCACGGATACAAAGTGGTATTAAACGAGCCCCGCCCGTGGATGCACGATGACGATATAAGGGCAAGATTTATTCGGTACCGCGGCCGCCGGGACCAGGTAATGATCCGCGATAGCCGTGATGAGCGTTATCGCGAGCACTGGCATGACAACGGCCGTCATAGGGGTTGGGACGGTCATGGCAGAGAAGGTCGTGGCGGAGAAGGTCATGGTCATGGACACGGTCACGACTGATAATTTGTAAGCATATTCTCACAAAAGGCTTCCCGGGTTAGACTGCCCCCAAATAGTGTCTAACTTTTGGGGTGCACTTCAATTTTGGAAGCCTTTTTATTTTATCTAAAGTTATGGTTTTGATGCTCCCTTTAGGGGCTGGGCGCTTACCTGATCGGTTTGAACATCCTGTTCCAGCGGATCTTGTTAAAGAAGCCTTTGGTCGAATCGGTACTCATTACCGTTATGATAGCTTTGCCGATGATATGATCTTCGGGTACATAACCCCAGAACCTTGAATCCAGCGAATTGTGACGGTTATCGCCCATCATCCAGTAATAATTCATCTTAAAGGTGTACGTATCGGCCTTTTTGTCGTTGATATAAATATCCGGTCCTTTTACTAACACCTTATTATGTTCGTAAACTTCAATTGCCCGGCGGTAAAGCGCCATGGTCGAGTCGTTGAGCTTAATTGTCCAGCCTCTTTTGGGCATTACCAACGGTCCGAAATTATCTTCGTTCCATTTAAATTTAGGATTGTGCGGAAAAACCTGGTCGTCCGTTTCTCCCGCCTTTTTAACATAAGGAATGATACTCTTAATATTTGAGTAGCTTCTCAGTTCGGCCAGGTGTTCTTTTGGAATGACCATTTCAAAACTATTGAGACTGTCATGGCGCAAAATGGTCATGTCAAAATCGGTCATTAATTCGGGGTTAATGTCTATTCCATTGGTAGTCACCATATAGGATGTTTGCTGCTTAGGGGCGTTTGGTGCAGCTTTTCCATTAATGTACACCTGGGTGTTGACGATGGTTAGCGTATCGCCGGGCGCTGCCTGGCAGCGTTTTATCAACGTGGTGCGTTCGTCGATAGGGATACCCTGGTCTGCCTCTTCGGGTTTATTGAAAACTACAATATCTTGTTTTTTTACAGTGGTGAAGCCAGGCAAACGCCAGTAGGGAAGCTGTATGATGCTCCAGTAAGTTTTCATTCCGCCAAAAATGGTAGGCTCGGTGAATGGTATCTGTAGCGGAGTATTTGCAATGCGCGGCCCATAGCTGATCTTGCTTACAAAAAGATAGTCGCCGGTAAGCTGGGTGCCTTCCATCGAGCCGGAAGGGATAGCGTAGGCCGAAAAGAGCAGGCCGCGGATAATAGTAGCCGCAATGACAGCGAAAATGATCGCGTCGACCCATTCACGTACCTTCGACTTCTTTTTTCTTTCCGCCTTAGGCTTACGCTTAAAAATATTCCTCTTCATAAGTAAATAATTGGCGATGCTTTGATTAACCGGCATATAGGGTTGTTACAGCACCGATTTCACTTTTATAAACCAAAGGCAGCTTTTACCTTATCTACGTAATCCAGCTTTTCCCAGGTAAAAAGTTCAACGTTCGTTGTTACTGCCCGGCCTTCGGGGCTTGTAAACGATTTGCTGACCGATCTGCTGGGTTTGCCGAAATGCCCGTATGCTGCCGTCTCGCTATAAATAGGGTTACGTAATTTTAGCCGCGTTTCTATAGCATAGGGTGTCATGTCGAAAATAGCTTCCACTTTCTTCGCTATTTCACCGTCGCTAAGTTCAACCTTGGCGCTTCCATACGTGTTAACATAAATCCCCATCGGTTTGGCAACGCCTATTGCGTACGAAACCTGCACCAATATTTCGTCACATACACCGGCCGCAACCAGGTTTTTGGCTATGTGGCGGGTGGCATATGCTGCCGAGCGATCAACCTTCGAAGGGTCCTTGCCCGAGAAGGCGCCGCCGCCGTGGGCGCCCTTGCCGCCGTATGTATCGACAATGATCTTACGTCCGGTTAAGCCGGTATCGCCATGCGGGCCGCCTATTACGAACTTCCCGGTTGGATTGATGTGATATTTAATGTCATCGTTGAACAAACCGGCATATTTCGGATACTTTGCTTTTACGCGCGGTATCAATATTTCAATAACGTCCTTTTTGATTTTCTCCAGCATCGCACCTTCCTCGGCAAAATCGTCATGCTGAGTGGATATCACTATCGCTTCGATGCGTGTTGGGCGGTTGTGGTCGTCGTACTCGAGCGTTACCTGGGATTTTGCATCCGGGCGCAAATAGGCTATGTCCTTATTCTCGCGGCGTATTGCGGCCAGTTCGATCAGTAAGGCATGGGCAAGATCGAGCGCAAGCGGCATGTAATTTTCCGTTTCGACAGTCGCGTAACCAAACATCATGCCCTGGTCGCCTGCTCCCTGTTCCTGTTTGTCTTTACGGTCAACTCCCTGGTTTATGTCGGGCGATTGCTCATGAATAGCCGAAAGCACACCGCACGAGTTGCCGTCAAACATATATTCACTCTTGTTATAGCCTATGCTGTTGATCACATCGCGGGCGATCTTCTGAACATCTAAATAAGCTTTTGATTTTACCTCGCCTGCCAGGAATACCTGGCCCGTGGTCACCAATGTTTCACAAGCTACTTTGGAGTCGGGGTCGAATGCTAAAAAGTTATCGATAAGCGCATCGGATATCTGGTCGGCAACTTTATCCGGGTGTCCCTCCGATACGGATTCTGAAGTGAATAAATATGGCATAAGCTTCTTCGTTAAATTCTATTAAGGGAAAGAAGAACTATAAATGATTGCGGTAAAAAAAGGAAACCGGGTTTAGCACTTTTTTACGTGGTTGCAATCCGGTTCCGGCTGGCCATTCGCTGCCGTCCGGAACATCAAATCAGTCCACTTTCGGGTGGCAAAAATAAAACAATTTTTTACAAAGCAGAAAATAGGGTTACTTTTGACGGCCAAATTGCATTTTATTGAAAAGTAAAGCGTTGTTCATCATAAACCCTGTATCGGGTGGCAGGAATAAGGATAATGTGCCGGAGCTGATAGAGAAGAACCTGGATCCACATCTTTTCGAACCCACGATAGTTTTTACCAACCGGGCTTACCATGCAACCAAGCTGGCCAAAAATGGCATCGGCCAATACGATTATATAATCGCCGTAGGCGGCGACGGCACCGTAAATGAAATTGCGTCGGCTATTGTGGGTACGGATGCGGTGATGGGTATCGTACCCTTCGGGTCGGGTAATGGGCTGTCGCGCTTCCTCGGCATACCGATGGATACTGAAAAGGCGATTCGTACCCTTAACGAAAGGCGTATTGAAGCTATAGACGCTGCCAGGCTGAACAGGCAATGGTTTTTCAACATAGCCGGAATGGGCTTCGATGCTCATATCGGCGAGGTGTTCGCCCAAAATAAAACCCGTGGTTTTGTTACCTATATCAAAGCCGCGTTTGCCGAAATATTAAATTATAAGCCCGAGCGATACCAAATAGAAGTAGACGGTAAAGTATTCGACCGGGAGGCATTCATGGTCAGTTTCGCCAATTCGTCGCAGTTTGGTAACAATGCCCATGTGTCGCCGCGCGCTTCCGTCCAGGACGGTTTGCTGGATGTTTGCATCGTGAAACCGTTCCCTTTATATCGTTTTCTTGAGATGGGCATCCGTATGTTTCTTAAGTTGGCCGATAAATCAAGATATGTCGAGATCATCCGTGGGAAGCATATCTTTGTCAGGAGGACACAGGCCGGGGCAGTGCACCTTGATGGTGAGCCGCAAATTATGGAAGCCGACGCGGAGATAAAAGTTGTGCCGGGTTCGCTGAAAATAATAACCGGCGAAAGCTTTAAGGAGAGCTCCCGCGCGTGAAGCGCGGGGATCGTTTCCGGGTAAGTAAAAGCTGTCTCAAATAAGTTATGTCAAAAAAATTCAAAGATTTTTCGGGTATAGTTTATTCCACCGACCCCGGTTATCAATACCAGGGCGATACCGGCTATGCCGTTACTACACTGCCGCCACAGCAGCAAAACCTGAAAATTTATCTCGACCGGAAAGGCGGCGGAAAAACCGTTACACGCATCAGCGATTTTGTAGGGAAAGAAACTGACCTGGAAGACATTGGGAGAAAGCTCAAATCAAAATGCGGGGTGGGCGGATCGGTTAAAAATGGGGAAATTTTGATACAAGGTGATTTCCGCGACAAGGTTCTGGCCATACTTTCGGCCGATGGATATAAGGCTAAGAAGGCCGGAGGTTAGTGTATCGAAATTTTTCAATACACTAACTTAATGCGTTTATTATTAGGCATTTAAACTAAGTGTATTTTTTACATATAGTAAAAAAATTCAAATTTAATTTGTTTTTCTGCGTGGTAAAGTCGGATTTTTGTACCAACCAATTTAACTGAATTCGTAAAACCATCAGGGGCTGCTTTTTTTTAGCTGCCAGTTGTGAGTTTTGTGTTTTGAGCCAGGAAAACTCATTATTCATCACTCCAAACTTGCGACTCAATCAGGGCTCGTTATGGTTTTAGTTACCGTAAAAAACAAATTGTATTAATGAAAAATCTTGCAAACAGGTTACCCGATCTGGCTTACATCAACCTGGACCGGGTGAAGGATGTTTTTTTTCAACTTTCACCCTCACAGCTTATCGAAGCGGCGCTGAAAAGAGGCGAGGGTGTGTTGGCCGACAATGGCGCGCTTGCTGTGGACACAGGCGAATTTACCGGGCGATCTCCGAAAGACAGGTTTATTGTAGACGACGAACTGACGCATGATAACGTATGGTGGGGCGACGTAAATATTAAATTCTGCAGCGAACGGTTCGATATACTGCTGAAAAAAGTAACCGATTACCTCAGCGACCGCGAGATATTTGTACGCGACGCCTCGGTATGCGCCAACGAAAAATATCATATTAATTTGAGGGTAGTCACCGAAACCGCCTATCAAAACCTGTTTGTGCACCACTTGTTCCGCCGGCCCGAAATTACAAGCCCTGCTTCCAGGCCCGAGTGGGCCATCATAGCGGCGCCAGGCTTTAAGGCCGACCCGGAACTGGACGGAACCCGCCAGCATAACTTTTCGATTATCAACTTCAGCAGGAAGCTGATCCTGATCGGAGGTACCGGTTATACCGGCGAGATTAAGAAGGGAATATTTTCGGTGCTTAATTTTATTTTGCCGCTGCAGAAAAATGTGCTTTCGATGCATTGTTCTGCCAATATTGGCGCCAAAGGCGATACCGCTATATTCTTTGGCTTATCGGGCACTGGAAAAACCACGCTTTCGGCCGACCCCGATCGCAACCTGATCGGGGATGACGAACACGGCTGGAGCGATTATACGGTTTTTAATTTCGAAGGAGGCTGCTATGCCAAATGCGCCGATCTTACCCCGGAAAAAGAACCGCAGATATTCAGCGCTATACGCTTTGGAGCGTTACTGGAGAACGTCAATTTTATGAAGGATAGCCGGACCGTTAATTTTTCCAATATCGACAAAACTGAAAATACGCGGGTGGCCTATCCTATATATTATGTGAACAATGCGGTTATTCCGTCTATCGGCTCGTCGCCAAAGAATATCTTTTTCCTCACAGCCGATGCATTTGGCGTATTGCCCCCGATTTCGAGGCTTACGGATGAGCAGGCTATGTTTTATTTCATTTCGGGCTATACCGCTAAGGTAGCCGGTACCGAAGCCGGGATTTCCGAACCGAAGACAACGTTCTCGGCTTGTTTCGGCGAAGCGTTTTTGCCTTTAAATCCGGTATTTTACGCCAAACTGCTGGGCAATAAACTGAAGGACCATAACATAAACATCTGGCTGATCAATACCGGGTGGACGGGAGGCCCCTACGGCGTGGGCCGGCGGATGAAGCTCAAATATACCCGCGCAATGGTTTCGGCGGCTATTAACGGCGAGCTGGATAACGTAAAATATGATATTCACCCGGTGTTTAACCTCCAAATGCCGTTAAACTGCCCTAACGTGCCCGACCATGTTTTGAACCCGCGAAATACCTGGGCCGATAAGGACAGCTATGACGAGCGCGCAAATAAGCTGGCTGCTGCCTTTATAAGGAATTTTGAAAAGTACGCATCCGAGGATACTGCCGATATAATTAACGCGGGGCCAAACGTTACTATATCGGTTTAGTTACATAAATTTTCTTTATATTAGTTTGCTATTATTGAAAAAATTAGTTTTCATTGCAAAAGAATTGTCTGCGAGTCGGACAATTTTTTTGTCTGGTACCGTTTAGATACACAAGTTGTTAACACGAAAACCGGATTTTATATTAAATAATTATAAAGAATAGCGGAAATAGTTTTTTTATTTCAGTAAAATTCTATTTTTGTTATCCCTTTTTGCACGCACATTAATTAACTTATTATAAACAATAACTAAACTAAAAACTAAAGTAATGGCAACCGCACCAACAAAACCAACTACACCGGTAAAAAAAGAAGGCTCAGGCGCATCGGGTACGTTCGCAGTATTAACGATCCCGATCTGTCTTATCATCGCAATTGTAATTTACATATTCATACTTGGCGATCCGAGCCATTACGCAGGTGGCGACGTTGATAAAGGTACGCCGCAGGACGTATTCGGCACCGTTCACAGGGGAGGTCCGATAGTACCGGTTATCATGTCGTTTGTATTAATGGTAATCGTATTCTCTATTGAAAGGGCTATCGTAATCGGCAGGGCCGCAGGCAATGGTAGTGTTGATGCTTTTGTAAGGAAGATCACTTCTTTACTTAATGCTGGCAATATCGATTCGGCAAACGCAGAATGCGACAAGCAAAAAGGCTCTGTGGCCAACGTAATCAAATCGGGTTTGAAAAAATACCGCGAGATGGAAGCTGACAAGCTGCTTACATTAGATCAGAAAACACTGGCTATTCAGAAAGACATTGAAGAAGCTACCGCGTTGGAAATGCCGATGCTCGAGCAAAACCTGACCATCATCGCTACCCTGGTATCTATCGGTACATTGTGCGGTCTGTTAGGTACAGTTGTTGGTATGATCAAGGCCTTCGCTACGCTGGCTGCCGCAGGCGCGCCAAATACGTCCGATCTTTCGGCTGCTATCTCCGAAGCGCTTATCAATACTGCTTTGGGTATTACCACTTCGGCATCATCCATCATCCTGTATAACTTCTTTACATCGAAGATCGACAAGCTGACTTACGCTATTGACGAAACCGGTTTCAGCATCGTGCAGACTTTTGCTGCATCACATGCAAGAAATAATGGTTAATGAACACAATATTAGTGCATAATTTTCCGTTTTTATTTTAAAACAAAATAATCGGATAATTTCTATATATTAGCACAGAATAATATTTCGTAAAAAAGTCAAAAATGGCAAGAGTAAAGATTCCACGAAAAAGTACAGCGATAGACATGACCGCCATGTGCGACGTGGCATTCCTGTTGCTTACCTTTTTCATATTAACGGCAAAGTTGAGAACCGAGGACCCGCTGCACGTGGATGTTCCGGCTTCAACGATAAAGGTGCCGGTGCCTGACGATAATATCGCTACTTTAGAAGTTGGGCGCGGTAAAGTATTCTTTGGAATAGAAGGTACCGATATCCGCAAGGCTTTGCTGGAAGAAATGGGTAAGAAATACAACATTTCTTTCACACCTGAGGAAGAAAACAGGTTTGCAGTTATCCCGGTATTCGGTGTGCACATGGATCAGTTGAAGCAATTTATCGGCATGAGTGAAGACGCGCGCAAAAAGTTAGATCAGCCTGGGATACAAGTTGATACGACTAATACCAGCGAACTGTTTAACTGGATATACCAGGCGCGTATCGTGACCAAGAACCTGCACAACCAGGAACTGAGGTTTACTATAAAAGGCGATTCGCACGAACCATATCCGGTTGTACAGAAGATCATCGATGTGCTGCAGAGACAGTCGGTCAACAAATTCAGTTTAATAACGTCGCTTAAAAATCAATAGCTATGGCAGAATTAGATACCTCCGGGAAAGGCGGGGGAAAAGGCGGAAAAATAAGAAGCAAAAAAGCTTCAACCCGTGTCGACCTGACAGCTATGGTTGATTTGGCTTTCCTGCTCATCACTTTCTTTATCATGACCACCACCCTGGCGAAGCCAAAGGCGATGGATACTTTCTGGCCCGATAAAACCAAAAAGGATGTTCAGTTGCCCGTAGCCGCTACCAGGACGATGACCGTCCTGCTGGGCGCCAACGATAAAATGGAGTGGTATATCGGCGAGCCCGGGAAATCGGCCCCTACCGTTGATAATTTCGGTAAGAACGGGATCCGCAAAACCCTGATCGATAAGAACAAGGAAGTAGAAGCTACCCACGCAGGTCCTGATAACTACATGATCGTGCTCGTAAAATGCAGTGACAAAGCCACTTACAAGGACTTTGTTAATATACTGGACGAGATTAACATCACCGGTATCAAGAGCTACGGTGTAGTCCCGATAACACCGCTTGAGGTGAACCTTTTGAAGAAAGACGGGTTATACTAAAGAAACAATAATGAACGTTTAAAAATAAAGAGCCTTAAAAATGTTAGGATCAAAGTTAGACATATTGAAGCCGGAATGGATTGATGTTGTCTTCACGGACCGGAATAAGGCCTATGGCGCGTATGATCTGCGGAAGCAAAATCCAAAGACGACAAATAAGGCGCTTATCATAGGCGCCCTGGTATTCGTGTTTTTGATATCATTCCAAACCATTGTCAACTTTATCAGCGGCTTTATACCAAAAGCTACTGAAAAAGTGAAGATAACTAACGTGGTGCTTCAGCCACCGCCGCCGGTTGACAAAAAAACACCGCCGCCACCGCCGCCCGAACCTCCGAAACCGAAGGTCGACCAGGTTAAATTCCCGCCGCCCGTGGTAAAGCCGGATAATGAAGTTAAGGAGCAGCCTCCGACGATTACGCAATTACAGACGGCCGACCCGGGACAGAAAACCGTTAAGGGCGACCCCAACGCGGACATTAACATCGCGGAACCTGTAGGCAACTCGGATGTTAAACAGGTAACGGAAGAAGACCCGAATAAGATTTTTACTGCGGTAGAAGAGGAACCGTCGTTCCCGGGCGGACAGGACGCGTTTATCAAATACCTCTCTAAGAATATCCACTACCCTGCTGTAGCACGGGAAAATGGGGTACAGGGGAAGGTGTTCCTGAGTTTCGTGTGCGAAAAGGACGGTTCTTTGACTGATATTAAAGTGGTTCGCGGCATTGGTAGCGGATGCGATGATGAAGCTGTGCGCGTACTTAAAAACTCACCGAAATGGACACCGGGTGTTCAGAACGGTAAGCATGTTCGTGTAGCGTACACTATTCCAATCACATTTGCATTACAATCTGAAGACCAATAAATAGGATAATGCCCTATAAATTTAGTTTTAAGCAGAAATCGCCCAAAAGGCGGTTTTTGCTTATTTTAGGCTTGGTCACTTGCATGGCCTGTATTGTTCTGGGGCTAATGTTCGTGTTTTGGGGAAAGCTAATCCAAACGCTTGACATGCCTAAAACCGAAAGGCTGGTCATAGGGATATTGTTCATCGCCTATGCTGTTTTACGTTTTTCAAGACTATTTAAAGTTGAACCGGATGAGGAGTAAGCTTTGGTTATATGTGGCGTTTATGACTGCTATCGCTTTCCAGTCGTGCAAGAGGAAGGCGCCGGCAAAAAATTTTAACGATACCTATAATTCGGGTTCGCTTGTTTTTGCGGCCGACGAAACCTTTGCCCCTATACTGGACCAGGAGCTGTATATATTCAAAAATGATTACCCGGCGGCTAAACCGGTAATGCTATACCGATCTGAAGGCGACGTGGTAAAACTTTTGATGGCCGACAGTACCAGGCTGGTTTTTTTACCCAGGGAGTTGACCAGTGAAGAGGTAAGACAGATGAAAGACAGGAACCTCCCGCCATCCATTGACAGATTTGCAGTTGATGCCGTAGCGATTATTGTGAACGAAGCTTCGCAGGATACCGCCACTTCCGTTAACGAGATCAAAAGTATGCTAAAGGGGCAGGCCAGTACCGACAGAAGTGTCGTATTTGATAATCCTAATTCCAGCCTGGTAAGCTATTTAAAAGAATTTACCGGTATACAGGAGTTCCGGCAGAAAAATATTTACGCGCTTAAGTCCGACAAGCAGGTAATTGAATACGTGAGCTCTCACGCGGATGCGATAGGGATCATAGGCTATAACTGGCTGAACGATCCCGACGCCGACTACGCTGAAGCTGCAAAGAAAGTACGGATACTGGCAGTGAAAGATGAGAATAGCAAGACGGCGCCGAATCAGTATTTCAGACCATCGCAGGAGACGCTTTCTTTAAAGGAATATCCTTTGCGAAGAAACTTATACATTGTAAATTGCACCGGCAGAAAGGGTTTAGGCGAGGGATTTCAACAATTTATTGAAAGTGACAAAGGCCAGCGAATCGTTCTCAGGTCGGGCTTGCTGCCTGTATTGATCCAGGAAAGGAATATTATGATACACAGTAATAAACTGTAAAAGATTATAATAAGATTACATTGCACGATTAAACTTTAAACCTGACAACAATCTATATGATAGATTGTTACACAAGAACTAATCAAGTAAGAAGCAGAAAATCAATTATAAAATGAAAATTATCAAAAGTATAGCAGCAGCCGGGTTAGGACTGGTTGTAGTGAGTTCGGCGGCTTACGCACAAAGCCTCAGCGATGCCAAGAAAGCCATCGATGCCGAACAATATCAGAAGGCAAAATCTATGCTGAAAAACCTGACGGTTACTGAACCTACGAAAGATGAAAATTATTTTTACCTGGGTTGGGTATATATTAAACAGGACGACCCGGATTCGGCCCAAATGTATTTCCAGAAAGGATTGACTGTTAATCCAAATTCGGCATTGAACGACGTTGGGTTAGGTGTTGTGGCCCGTATTAACAAGGACCAGGCCGGGGCAAAAAGTTATTTCAGCAAAGCCATGTCGCTTGCCGGAAAAGACAGCAAGCCTTATGTATATATAGGTAAAGGTTATTTGCTGCCAGGACCAAACGATAAGGTTGATCCTAAAGACGCCCAGGCGGCCCTGAATGTGCTGAACACCGGTAAAGTTGCCACCGCAGTTAAAAAAGGCAAAAGGGACAAGAACGTAGAAGAGTCGAACGACCCTGAATTGTATATGACTATGGGCGATGCCGACCGCTTGTTGCTGAAGAGCGACAGCGCTTACACCAATTTTAATACGGCCCTTACGCTCGATCCGAAGTCGGCCGCTGCGAACGTTGCATTGGGTACGTTGTGGAAATATGCCGACAACTTCGAAGATGCTGAAAAGCAATTCAAGGCTGCGCTTGCAATCGACCCGAATTATGGGCCTGCTTATCGCGAATGGGCCGAAACCGACCTTCGCTGGGCACAGAGCAACCCAAGTATGGCATCGGCAAAGGTAAAAGAAGCGGCTGAGCACTATAAGCAATATATTACGCTGACTGACTACTCGCCTGAATCGCAAATGCGTTACGCTGACTTCCTCATTAATGCAGGCGATTATAAAACGCTTCAACAGGTGGCCGCCGATCTTTCTAAATCGGCCAATTCTAACTTGAGAGCCTATCGGTATGAGGGTTATGCGGCCTACGAAAATAAGGATTACCCCACTGCATTATCGGCAATGAACACATGGATGACCAAGGCCGATCCGAAACGTATTATCCCGCGTGATTACTTATACCTGGGTCGCGCACAGATAGCGAACGGGCAGGACTCGGTGGGCATTCAAACCTTGCAGAAGGCTTTGCAGCTGGACAGCAACGAAACGGATGTATATAAAGAAATGGCTCAAACTTTGTTTACAAAGGACAAAAAATACCTTGACGCTGCCAAGGAATTCCAGGCTTATATAGATAAAGGCAGAAAGGTAACCCTTAACGACCATTTTTACCTGGGATTAAGCTACTACTTCGGTTTCCTTACCCAATATTCGAGCAAGGATAAGAATATCAGCAGCAAAGCCGACACCGGATTGCTAACCAAAGCGGATTCTGCATTTAGTTATGTGCAGCAGAAAATGGGAGCCAATACCCCGCCCGACGTTTATGTTTATCGCGCACGTGCAAATGATTACAAAGAAACAGATCGTAATAACATAAAAGGTCTGGCCAAACCATATTATGAGAAATTTATCGAAGCAGTTGTTGCAAAAGGCGGTACGCCCGACGACAGGACCAAGCGTAATATGGTAGAAGCGTACGACTATTTAGGCACATATTACGAGTATAAGGAAAAAGACGATGCCAAAGCAGCCGAGAACTTCGGTAAGGCTCGTGACCTAGACCCTAGTAATCAGCAAGCGCTCGATTATTTTAAGAAAAAAGGCGGCACTAAAAGCAAGTAACAATTTTAATGAAAAGCCCCGGTAAGGGGCTTTTTTATTGGCCTTAGTTTGTATATTTGCGCCATGAATATCAGTCAGCCTATAGATTTTTTGCCCATCATATTCCAGATGGTTGTGGCAGTGGGCTTTGTGGTAACGACCATGTTCTTTACGCACAAGCTTGGTCCAAAACGTATTACCAGCGATAAACTGACCCCGTTCGAATCGGGCATCGAGGTTATCGGCAATGCCCGCACCCCGATGTCGATCAAGTACTTCCTGGTGGCCATCCTGTTTGTACTGTTCGATGTGGAAGTGATCTTTATGTATCCCTGGGCGGTAAATTTCAGGGCTTTGGGGCAGGACGGCATGGTAGAAATGTTCATTTTTATGGCAACCTTGCTGGCTGGTTTTATTTACGTTATCAAAAAAGGAGCATTGGATTGGGATTAAGGTTGTGAATAGTCAGTGGTGAATAGTCAATGTTTGACATTCGCCGATTGTTATTCTCTAATCGTATTTAGAATGATTCTAAATAAGTCAGCCCGTCGTTCTGGTGTATTTTTTACGTACTTATTTGTTTTAAATTTGCTATGTTTTAAAGCGTTGCTTTAGAGCCGCAATCTATTTATTAGATCATGAGTGATATTAAAATAGTGGACGCCCCTCCGGGTGTTGAAGGAGCTGGATTTTTCGCGACGTCGGTTGATAAGGTGATAGGTATGGGTCGCTCTTACTCGCTTTGGCCACTGCCTTTTGCCACATCGTGCTGCGGTATCGAATTTATGGCCACCATGTCGCCCCATTACGACCTGGCCCGCTTTGGTGCCGAGCGTTTGAGCTTTTCGCCGCGCCAGGCCGACCTGCTGATGGTAATGGGTACTATATCTAAAAAAATGGGACCTGTTTTAAGGCAGGTTTATATACAAATGGCCGAGCCGCGCTGGGTGCTGGCTATGGGCGCCTGCGCATCGAGCGGCGGCATATTCGATACTTATTCGGTGCTGCAGGGTATAGACGAAATTATACCTGTCGACGTATATATACCCGGCTGCCCGCCTCGCCCGGAAGCCGTTATCGAAGGTTTTATGCAGATACAAAAACTGGTACAAACCGAGTCGCTTCGCAGAAGGGATACGCCTGAATACCAGAAATTATTAGCTTCATACGGGATACAATAATGGGTAAGATAACCAACGAGGAATTACTCAACAGCATAAACGCAAAGTTTGAGGCCGGCGTAACTGAAGTTTCGGAACCCTATGGATTACTTACCTTCGAGACCACCAGGGAAAAAATAACCGAACTTTTAACGTTCCTGAAGAACGACCCGGCCCTGCAGTTTATTTTCCTGACAGATATTACCGGTATACATTATCCCGAACGGGAGAGGCCTATCGGTGTTATTTATCATCTCCATAGCCTGGCAAACGGTGTTCGCGTACGGATAAAAGTTTTCCTGGCCGATGACGACCTGCATATTCCCACGGCCACCACGCTTTGGGACGGCGCCAACTGGATGGAGCGTGAGGCTTATGATTTCTTTGGTATTATATTCGACGGTCATCCCGATTTGCGCCGGATATTGAATGTTGATGATATGACGGTTTTCCCGATGCGGAAGGAATACCCGCTGGAGGACCCGAACCGCGTGGATAAAAAAGACTACTTTTTTGGAAGATAATATAAGATGAAAACGCACCTGCTGCTTGATGATAACGATCCGCAAAGCGAGCTTTCAACGCTCAACCTCGGGCCTACGCACCCCGCCACGCACGGTGTGTTTCAGAATGTGCTGCAGATGGATGGCGAACGGATCGTAAGCGGCGTTTCGACCATCGGTTATATACACCGCGCATTTGAAAAAATAGCCGAACACCGGCCTTTTTACCAAATAACACCGCTTACCGACCGCATGAACTACTGCTCGTCGCCCATCAACAATATGGGATGGCACATGACGGTCGAAAAATTGTTGGGTATAAAAACGCCTAAGCGTGTAGATTACCTCCGTATCATTATTATGGAACTGGCCCGGATTGCTGACCACCTGATCTGTAACAGCGTATTAGGTGTCGATACCGGCGCAACCGCGGGTTTCTTCTATGTAATGGAATACCGCGAGCTGATCTACGAAATATATGAGGAAGTATGCGGTTCGCGACTGACGACCAACATCGGCCGCATTGGCGGTTTTGAGAGGAATTTCAACGACATCGCTTTTGCGAAGATTAAAAAGTTCCTCAAAGAATATCCTGTTGTATTAAAGGAATTCGAGAACCTGCTGGCGCGCAATCGGATATTTATCGACCGCACCAAGGACGTGGCGCCGGTAAAACCGGAGGTCGCTTTAAGCTATAGCTGGTCGGGGCCGTTGTTGAGGGCCGCAGGCGTCGATTACGATGTCCGCGCGATGGAGCCTTATTGCTCATATGAAGACCTGGATTTTGAAGTACCTGTGGGAACTACGGGCGATGTGTACGATCGCTTCCTGGTACGAAATGGGGAAATGTGGCAGAGTCTGAGGATGATAGAACAGTGTATGGCGAAAATAGAAAAGGAACCAAAGGATGTATTTCATGCCGACGTTCCGGAATTCTATCTGCCGCCTAAACAGGAAGTTTATAATAACATGGAAGCCCTTATTTATCATTTCAAGATCGTAATGGGCGAAATAGAAACACCGAAAGGCGAAGTATACCATGCGGTTGAAGGCGGAAACGGCGAGCTGGGCTTTTATTTAGTAAATGATGGCGGACGTTCGCCGTACAGGTTGCACTTCCGCAGGCCATGCTTCGTCAATTACCAGATGTATGCGCCGATGAGCCGTGGCATGCTGCTTTCGGATGCGATAATTAACATGAGTAGTTTAAACGTTATAGCGGGCGAGTTAGATGCTTAAAGTTGAAGATACAGGAGCACCGGTAGAGTTTTCACCGGCATTGATCGTTAAGTTCGACGAGATTGTAAGCCGTTATCCGCAGGGAAAGCAGAAATCGGCCTTGCTGCCTATTTTACACCTGGTGCAGGCCGAATACGGCTGGGTAAGCGCCCCCGCAATGGATAAAGTGGCTGAATATCTCGACCTGGAGCCTATCGAAGTGTATGAAGTCGCTACTTTTTACACCATGTACTTTATGCGCCCGCAGGGTAAATTTGTACTGGAGGTTTGCCGCACCGGCCCTTGCTGCCTGGTTGGCGCCGAAAAGGTAATGGATCACATCGAAGAGAAGTTAGGTGTGAAGGAAGGCGAAGTAACACCGGACGGCCTGTTTAGCTGGCGCGGCGTGGAGTGCCTGGCAGCATGCGGGTATGGCCCGGTATTACAGATCGGTCCGGAATATACTTTTTATGAAAATCTGACCAATGATTCGGTCGACCAGTTGATCGAAGATTTGAGAAAGAAGGCGAATAACTGATGTATCTTACCAAAACACGGGTTATTATAGGTGATCTGTTCGTCCTGATCGTATTAGGATTAATGTATTCCGCTACGAAAGGGTTCAAAGAAAATGTTTTGGCGATAAGTTTAGTTTTGTTGGTGCTGGTTGCAAGAAGCGTTTACTACCATATAAGCTGGTACAGAACAACAAGACGGATATATTAAAAGATAAATTAAAGGATCTATTAGTCACATGGGACGCAAACTGCTTTTAACAAATATCAACGTACCCGGTATCAATACCTTTGATGTTTACCGCAAGAACGGCGGCTATGCCTCGGTCGAGAAAGCGCTAAAAACGCTTAGCCCCGAAGCGATAGTTGAAGAAGTGAAAAAGTCGGGTTTGCGCGGCCGTGGTGGCGCCGGTTTTCCTACCGGTATGAAATGGAGCTTCCTGGCCAAGCCGGAGGGCGTTCCGCGCTACTTGGTGTGCAACGCCGACGAGTCGGAGCCCGGCACATTTAAGGACCGTTACCTGATGACCTATATCCCTCACTTGCTGATCGAGGGTATGATCGTTTCCAGTTTTGCGCTTGGTGCCAATACATCGTATATCTATGTGCGCGGCGAAATGATGCCCCAGATACGTATACTGGAAAAAGCGATCGCCGAAGCAAAAAATGCCGGATTTTTAGGCAAAAACATACTGGGCACGGGTTATGACCTCGAATTGTACGTTCAACCGGGAGGAGGCGCCTATATCTGCGGCGAGGAGACTGCGCTTTTGGAGTCTCTTGAGGGTAAACGCGGTAACCCGCGTATCAAGCCCCCATTCCCTGCTATCGCCGGTTTGTATGGCTGCCCGACGGTGGTAAATAACGTTGAATCTATAGCAGCAGTCGTGCCGATCATCAACGAAGGCGGCGAGGAATATGCGAAAATCGGTGTAGGACGCAGTACCGGTACCAAGCTGATCTCGGCTGGCGGTAATGTGAAAAAGCCGGGAGTTTACGAAATTGAATTAGGCGTATCCTGCGAAGAGTTTTTATACTCCGACGAATATTGCGGTGGCATAGCCAACGGAAAACGCCTGAAGGCGGTCGTTGCCGGCGGCTCATCTGTGCCGATCGTGCCTGCTAGTCTGTTCTTAAAAACGATCAACAATGAACCAAGGCTAATGACCTATGAGTCACTGGCTGACGGCGGTTTTGTAAGCGGAACGATGATGGGTTCGGGCGGTTTTATCGCCTTTGATGAGGATCAGTGTATTGTGCGCAATACCTGGAATTTTACACGCTTTTACAGCCACGAAAGCTGCGGGCAGTGTTCGCCATGCCGCGAGGGAACCGGCTGGATGGAAAAGGTGCTGCATCGCCTGGAATATGGTCACGGCAAAATGAGCGACATCGATCTGCTGGTCGACGTCGCCAAAAAGATAGAAGGAAATACGATTTGTCCGCTGGGTGACGCCGCAGCATGGCCGGTGGCCAGCGCTATCCGCCATTTCAGGGATGAATTTGAATGGCATGTTACTAATCCGTCGGAGGCCTTGACAAGAAATTATGGTTTGGCACATTATGCCGACCCGCTGCCGAAGAAGGAAGAAAAAGTAGCATAAGCCTCACCCGAAACCGCTCTCTACCGGAGAGGGGCTTAAAAGTGAAGGCATGAAATAAAATATTAAAACTAATAAGTCTCCCCTGCCGGGGGAGATTTAGAGGGGGCTATAATGAAAGTTACAATAGACGGAATAAGCATCGACGTAGAGCCGGGAACAACTATCCTGAACGCTGCGAGGAAGATAGGTGGCGACATCGTTCCACCGGCTATGTGCTATTATTCCAAGCTGGAAGGAAGCGGCGGCAAATGCCGCACTTGTTTGGTTAAGGTGAGCAAGGGATCGGAAAAAGATCCGCGCCCTATGCCAAAGCTGGTGGCCTCGTGCCGTACCACGGTAATGGATGGGATGGAAGTGCAGAATATTACTTCGCCCGAGGTACTTGAAGCACGGAAGGGAGTGGTGGAAATGCTGCTGATCAACCATCCGCTGGATTGTCCGATCTGCGATCAGGCCGGGGAATGCGACCTGCAAAACCTGAGTTATAATCACGGCGTAGCGAAAACACGTTATGAATTCGACCGGCGCACGTTCCACAAGATCGACATTGGTGATAAGATTCAGTTGCACATGACGCGCTGCATTCTTTGCTATCGTTGTGTTTTCACAGCCGACCAGATCACAGATCACCGCATACATGGTATTTTGAACCGCGGCGATCATTCTGAAATATCCACGTATATCCAGGCGGCTGTCGACAACGATTTCTCAGGAAATGTGATCGACGTTTGCCCTGTAGGTGCGCTAACTGATAAGACATTCCGCTTTAAAAACCGTGTTTGGTTCACCAAGCCGGTTGAAGCGCATCGTGATTGCGACCACGAGAAATGCAGCGGCAAAGTAACGCTTTGGTATAAAGGGGAGGACGTACTGCGCGTTACTGCACGCAAAGACCAGTACGGCGAGGTAGAAAGCTTCATCTGCAACACCTGCCGTTTCGATAAAAAGAAAACCAGCGACTGGGTGATCGAAGGCCCGCGTAAGCTGCCCAATTGGTCGGTGCAAACAGCCAACCATTATGAAATGCTGCACCCGTTGCCGGTTGTAAAAACAAACCCGGTATTGCAGGAAGCCAATAAAAATCAATTCGAAAGGGAGACACGCTTATAATGGGAACTACGGATATTATAGTAAAGCTCATACTGATCGTGGTTATTTTCCTGGTCAGCCTGGTGATCGCGATGTACTCTACCTATGCCGAGCGTAAGGTGGCGGCATTTTTGCAGGACCGCGTCGGGCCTAACCGCGCCGGGCCATTTGGTATTCTTCAGCCTTTAGCCGACGGTGCTAAAATGTTTATGAAGGAAGAGATCATCCCCGCACGATCAAACAAGTTTTTATTCATCGTAGGGCCTTCATTAGCCATCATGACGGCCTGTATCGGTTCCGCTGTGATTCCGTGGGGACAGACCCTTATGATAGGTAAGTATCCTTTGAATTTGCAGGTAACCGACATCAATGTTGGGGTTCTGTACATCTTTGGCGTGGTTTCGCTGGGTGTTTACGGGATTATGATCGGCGGCTGGGCGTCCAATAATAAATACTCGCTGCTTGGCGCTATCCGGGCTGCATCCCAGAATATCAGCTACGAAATTGCGATGGGACTTTCCATTATCGCGGTGCTGATGACTACGGGTACGCTGTCTCTGAAAGAGATCGCCGCGCAGCAGCATGGTTTCTGGTCGCATGGCTGGTTCACCTGGAATGTGTTCAAGCAGCCTTTGGCCTTCCTGATATTCATTGTTTGCGCGTTTGCCGAAACTAACCGCGCACCGTTCGATCTGCCTGAATGCGAAACTGAGCTGGTTGGCGGTTACCATACCGAATATTCATCCATGAAACTCGGATTTTACCTGTTTTCCGAGTATATCAACATGTTCGTATCGTCCGCAGTAATGGCAACGCTGTTTTTCGGAGGGTATAATTTCCCTTACATGCATCACCTGGGTTTGTCGGAGAATTGGGTGACGATTTTAGGAGTGATCGCTTTATTCATCAAAATATTCTGCCTTATATTCTTCTTCATGTGGATACGGTGGACGCTGCCGCGTTTCCGCTACGACCAGCTGATGGACCTGGGCTGGAAATCGCTGATACCGCTTGCGATCACGAACATTATTATAACGGGTTTGGTCATGAATTTTATCATTAAATAAATCGGGGGGAGGATCAAATGGAGTCATTTAGCAATAAAAGAAAAGTACTTGAGGCCAAACCGATGAGCTTTGGTGAAAGGATCTATTTGCCCGCCATTTTGAAAGGGCTTTCGATCACCTTAAAGCACTTTTTCAGGAAAAGCGTCACCGTTCGGTATCCCGAACAAAAACGTGAGTTTTCAGAAAATTTCCGCGGCATGCATTCGCTGAAGCGTGACGAACAGGGCCGCGAGCGCTGCACCGCATGCGGGCTTTGCGCGCTGTCGTGCCCGGCGGAAGCGATTACGATGATATCGGCGGAACGTAAACCGGGCGAAGAGCATCTCTACCGCGAGGAAAAGTATGCCGCTGTTTACGAGATCAACATGCTCCGCTGTATCTTTTGCGGACTGTGTGAAGAAGCTTGCCCGAAGGAGGCGATTTACCTGGATGGTGATATCGTTCCACCGGATTATTTCAGAAAAGAATTAATTTACGGTAAGGATAAATTAGTAGAGGCGCCCTTAAATCAATAAAAGAAGTTTATAACTTTGCCTCGCATTTGCCGGGGCAAGGTTATTGTCAAAATTCAAAATGAGTATATTTTACTTTATCGCATTTTTGTCCATACTGTTTGCAGTGCTGGTAATATCTGCAAAAAATCCTGTGCACAGTATTCTTTACCTTATACTCACCTTCTTCACCTTTACCATTCAGTACATTTTGCTCAACGCGCAGTTCCTGGCCATTGTAAACTTTATTGTATACATGGGGGCCATACTTGTGTTGTTTCTGTACACGCTGATGCTCATCAACCTGAACAAGGATGCCGAGCCGGTAAAGTCGAACATGCTAAAAATAGCCGCGGTGCTGGGCGGAGGCTGTTTCCTGGTGGTTATCATCGCTTCGTTAAAAGCGCTGGGCGCATCACAGCCTGTTTTATTGAAGAATCCTGACCTGGGCCTGGTAAAGAATCTGGGTAAAGTATTATTCGGCGAATTTTTACTGCCCTTTGAAGTGTCGTCGCTGCTGTTGCTTTCGGCAATGGTGGGTGCGGTGCTTTTGGCTACACGCGATAAAAAACCTATTGTGTAATGGAAAGCTTTTTTAAAACGGCACAGACCGTACCTCTCAATCATTACATCCTGCTAAGTGCCATCATATTTGCAATCGGTGTGACAGGTGTGCTGATACGCCGCAACGCGATCATCATTTTTATGTCGGTCGAGCTGATGCTGAACGCGGTTAACCTGCTGCTAACCGCTTTTTCAGTTTACCGGGGCGATGCCGCAGGTCAGGTCTTTGTGTTTTTTATCATGACGCTTGCAGCGGCCGAAGTAGCTGTGGGATTAGCTATCATAGTGATGATCTACCGAAACACTAACTCGGTCGATATCAATGTGCTGAACAGGTTAAAGTGGTAATGTGATTTCGGAAGTCGGAATGCCGATTTCGGAAGTTAATTAGAATTAAATAAAAAACGTACAACGTAATACGTTCAACGTCGAACCAAAATGAATAATTATATCTGGCTTATTCCTGTACTTCCGCTGGCCGGTTTCCTGATTAACGGGTTGGGCCGTAAGGTGTTGCCTAAAACTTTGATCGGTATTATCGGCAGTTTGGTGGTGCTGGTTTCTTTCGGGCTTAGCATTGGAGCTTTTTTGCAGGTTAAATCATCGGGTGCTTTTGAGGTAAACCTGTTCGATTGGTTCCGGATAGGATATTTCAAGGTGCAGTTTGCTTTTCTGATAGATCAGCTAAGTGCGCTGATGTTGCTCATTATCACAGGAGTGGGCTTCCTGATCCATTTATATTCGGTGGGTTATATGCACGATGACGATGGTTTTGGTAAATTCTTTTCCTACCTGAACCTGTTCGTGTTTTTTATGCTGCTATTGGTGATGGGCTCCAACTACCTTATCCTATTCATAGGGTGGGAGGGCGTGGGCCTATGCTCATACCTGCTGATAGGTTTTTGGTATACCAATCCGGCCTATGCCGATGCTGCTAAAAAGGCGTTCATCATGAACCGCATAGGCGACCTGGGTTTCATCATCGGTATTTTTCTGATCATGGGGGCATTCGGCAGTGTTACGTATGGCGATATCTTTCCTAAAGCCGCAGGCATGAATACCGGCGAAGTGCCTTTCACGGCGATAACATTGTTACTATTTGTCGGTGCTGTGGGTAAATCGGCACAGATACCGTTGTTTACGTGGCTGCCCGACGCCATGGCCGGTCCCACACCTGTTTCGGCCTTAATACATGCTGCTACCATGGTAACGGCGGGAGTGTATATGGTGGCTCGTTCTAATGTATTATTTAGCCTCGCGCCGTTTACCATGAATGTGGTAGCGATAATTGGTTTGGCTACTGCCGTCCTCGGGGCGTTGATCGCCTTGTCGCAAACAGACATAAAAAAAGTACTGGCATATTCAACGGTTTCGCAGTTAGGGTATATGTTCCTGGGCCTCGGCGTGGGAGCTTATACGGGGGCGTTCTTCCACGTATTGACCCATGCATTCTTTAAAGCATTATTGTTCCTCGGCGCCGGTTCGGTTATCCATGCCATGAGTAACGAGCAGGATATGCGCCAAATGGGCGGCCTGAAGAGCAAACTGAAGATTACGTTTATAACCATGTTGGTCGGTACACTGGCTATATCGGGCATACCGCCTTTTGCGGGTTTCTTTTCTAAAGACGAGATATTAGGCCAGGCTTTTGTTCATAGTACCACGATGTACGTGATCGGCGTCGTTACCGCTATGTTCACGTCGTTCTACATGTTCCGTATGCTTTATCTGACTTTTTACGGCAAATTCCGCGGAACAGCCGAACAAGAACATCATATCCACGAATCACCTCCGACAATGACCATACCGCTCATTGTATTAGCCATACTTTCGCTCGTTGGCGGCTTTATCGGGGTTCCGGAATCTTTAGGCGGACATCACTGGCTCGAGCACTTCCTTGCGCCGGTTTTTGAACCTTCGGCAAAATTGCTGCCCCACGCAAGTTCGGTGGCCTCGACAGAAATAATACTCATGGTTGCCTCGGTGACAGGGGCGGTGCTGGCATTGATTTACGCCTATGTGCGCTATGTTAAAAACGGCCATGTACCGGTAAAGGATGGAGAAGATCGGCCCGCTTTGGCCAGCTTGTCGTACCATAAGTTTTATATAGACGAGATATACGATTGGCTTATCCGCAAGCCGCTGGATGCATTGTCGGTGTTCTTTTACAAGGTTGTCGATTTGCTGGCTATAGATGGCTTTGTGAATGGATTAGGCAAAGTTACGGTAGGAGCGAGCAAAAGCTTTCGCCTGCTACAGGCCGGAAGCGTAGGCTTTTATATATTCATGATGGTGATCGGTATCATAGCGGCATTAATTTACAGTTTGGTTAAGATATAACAATAAGCGTTTACGATTAAAAAATGACAGTTAGCATTTTAATTTTTTTACCGGTTGTAGCAGCACTTGTTGTTTTATTCATGGGAAAAGCGGTTGCCAAACACGTGGCGTTGCTTTTTTCAATAGCTGAACTTGCGATTGCGGGCATTTTCCTCAGCCGTTTTGTACCCGATGCTTCAACGCAGTTTACTTCCATTTATCCATGGATACCTAAGGCGGGCATTTACTTTATTGCAGGCATTGACGGTATAAATATTATATTGGTACTGCTCACCACCTTGCTCGTACCGCTGATCATCCTGACGACTTACAAGCATGAATACAAAAATGCAGGCCGGTTTTATGCCCTGATACTTTTTATGCAGGCGGGCCTGATGACGGTATTTACCGCGCTCGACGGCTTTTTATTCTATGTGGGATGGGAAGCCGCGCTGATACCGATCTATTTTATCAACGCGATGTGGGGCGGCGAAAACCGGATAAGGGTAAATATCAAATTCTTCATCTATACGTTCGCGGGCTCGCTGTTCATGTTATTGGTTATTATCTACCTGTATATGCAAACTCCGTCGAAGACGTATGATATACATGGCTTTTATAACCTGAACCTCGATGCCCGTCATCAAAGCT
This sequence comes from Mucilaginibacter sp., assembly GCA_035545315.1. GTDB lineage: Bacteria > Bacteroidota > Bacteroidia > Sphingobacteriales > Sphingobacteriaceae > Mucilaginibacter. Next base: position 42,576 of record DASZYQ010000021.1, read on the forward strand.
GGGTATTCTGGGGCTTCTTCCTGGCATTCGCCGTCAAGATGCCGATCTTTCCGTTTCATACATGGCAGCCCGATACTTATACCGAAGCGCCCTCGGCGGGTACAATGCTGATGTCGGGTATAATGCTCAAAATGGGTATTTATGGCGTAATCCGGCTGCTGATTCCCATCGCTCCGCTTGGGGTTAAGGAGTGGGGATTTATGGCGTTAGTGCTGTCTACGATAGGTATTGTTTACAGCTCCATCATCGCTTTTACGCAAAAGGATGGCAAACGCCTGGTCGCGTATTCGTCGCTTGCTCACGTGGGACTGATCGCTGCAGCGTTATTTACCTTTATGACGCCCGACGGCCGTTATGTCTGGACAACCCAGGGCTTGCAGGGAGCTTTGATACAAATGCTCAATCACGGTATCAATGTGGTGGGCCTTTTCTTTATCTGGGATATTATCAGTACCCGCATGGGCACACGCGAACTGAGCCAGCTCGGCGGTATAGCTAAAGTTGCGCCAAAGTTTGCGGTTGCGTTTCTTATTATCGTGTTAGGCACTGTGGCGCTGCCATTGACCAACGGTTTTATAGGTGAGTTTTTATTGCTGAATGCGGTTTACCAATACAATATCATCTTTGCGGCTTTGGCCGGGTTGACCATGATATTTGGCGCCGTGTACATGCTCCGAAGCTATAAAAAAGTTATGCACGGCGAGACGAATGCGCTAACAGTGACATTTAAAGATATAAGCGGTACCGAGTACTTGGTGCTGGGTATTATTTGTATACTCATAATTGCTATCGGGGTTTATCCGCAACCCATTTTGCACCTTTCGGATGCGGCCGTAAGTAATTTAAATAATTTTGTTTTGAACAAATTGCCGAAGTAGTCATGAACACCTTAATATTACTATCTGTTCTGCCCATCTTACTGCTATACCTGGGCTTATTTAAGGCGAAGAATGCATTGCTTCCGGTTACTGTTGTCGGCTTGCTTGCCGCATTGGGTTTGGCGGTAGTGCATTGGAATGAAACCGGCAAACCTATTTATCACGGGATGATGCTGTTCAACAACTTTTCGATAGCGTTTTCGGCAATTACGATAGTTTCGACCATCCTGATCATATTGCTTTCCAAGGAATATTTTGAAAAGATCAGCCGGCATGTTGCTGAATATTACGCCATTATTCTTTTCTCATTGGCGGGTATCATTGTTATGGTGTCGTACTACAACCTGACTATGCTTTTTGTAGGGCTGGAGATCATGTCGGTAAGCCTTTATATCCTGGCAGGTATCCGAAAAAACGACTTTGCGTCCAATGAAGCTTCATTAAAATACTTCCTGATGGGAGCGTTCTCTACCGGATTTCTGCTATTTGGCATAGCATTGATCTATGGCGCTACAGGAACATTTGCTTTGTCGGGTATACGCGATTGGGTGATTGCTAACCCGAAAGCTGATCCTTTGCTTTACAGCGGCATTATATTGGTTATAGTAGGTTTGTGCTTTAAAGTCGGCGCTGCGCCGTTTCATTTCTGGACTCCGGACGTTTACGAAGGCTCACCCACGTTGATCACCGCCTATATGTCAACCGTGGCTAAAACCGCTGCCTTTGCAGCATTTCTGCGACTGTTCAACGAGTGCTTTACTCCCTTGTCAGACTTCTGGATGCCTACGCTGCTGATCATTACGATCATTACACTGTTTATCGGTAATATTACAGCTATATACCAGCAGAGTTTTAAGCGCATGCTGGCCTTCTCGAGTATATCGCACGCAGGCTACCTGCTTTTCGCTATCGTTGCCATTGGCGCAAGTTCCGCAAACTCGGTATTTGTTTATGCAACTGCTTATTCTATTGCTTCCATCATCGCGTTCGGATCGCTTATCCTGGTTCATCAGCAAACCGGTAGCGATAATTTTGATTCATTTAACGGATTAGCACAAAAAAACCCTTTCCTTGCATTTACGCTTACCATTGCGATGCTATCATTGGCAGGCATTCCGCTTACGGCGGGATTTATCGGTAAATTCTTTGTATTCTCGGGGGCGCTTACCCAATATCACACCACACTGGTTATCCTGGCGGTTATAAATGCTATAATCAGCATATTCTACTATTTCAAGGTCATCGTCGCGATGTATTTCCGCAGCAGTGAAAGGCAGGAACTGGTAGTACCCGGATACTTTAATTTCGTGCTGGGTTTGTCGGCGCTGATCACTATAGTTATCGGCGTATATCCGTCTCTGATTTCGAACCTTATATAATCCGCGTAAAGTACTAATTAATTAACTTTATAATTAGTAGTTTTATGGGCGTAGCGAATGGAACAATTTTGGGAACACCTCGAAAATCTTACCGACGCCCGGTCCATTATCAGTAAAGGCGGTTTTTACCTTTTGCTTGTCGTTGTATTTGCAGAAACAGGCCTTTTTTTCGGTTTCTTCCTGCCGGGTGATTACCTGCTTGTGTTAGCAGGATTGCTTTGTGCAACCGGTATATTAGATATTCATATTTCCGTACTTATCGCTTCACTTATTGCAGCCGGTATACTGGGCAATTATACCGGCTATTGGTTTGGGTTCCGCACCGGGTCGCTATTGTTTTCACGTAACGAGTCCTTTTTTTTTAAGAAACGCTATATCAAAATGGCTGAGGACTTTTACGCTAAATACGGCGGGATGGCCTTGGTTTTAGGCAGATTTTTCCCAATAATTAGAACTTTTGCACCTATCTTTGCAGGGGTTGCGAAGCTGAACCTGAAGAGGTTCAGCGTTTACAATTTTATAGGCAGCGTATCGTGGGTAACTATTTTAACCCTTATTGGATATTTTTTGGGACGGAAATATCCGGAAGAGATTAAGTATTATCTTAAATACGTTGTGCTGGGATTAATAATATTTACATCTATTCCGTTTATCATTGCCTATATCAAGCGAAAGCTGATAAGGGCCGAGGCGGGTAAAGAAAACATATAAAGTTAGATAAGATGAGTACACAGCATCCCTGGCACCAGGTTTCGCCCGGTGATAACGTACCGGAAACAGTTCATGCTATTATAGAAATACCCAAAGGGTCGAAAGCTAAATATGAGATAGATAAAGCGTCAGGTTTACTAAAGCTCGACCGGGTTCTGTTTTCTTCCGTAATGTATCCTGCCAATTATGGTTTTATCCCGCAAACGTATTGCGACGACCACGATCCGCTGGATATATTGGTGTTATGCTCGGTCGACGTTTTCCCGATGTCGATCATTGAAGCCAAAGTGATCGGGGTAATGCACATGGTCGACAATGGCGAACAAGACGACAAGATCATAGCCGTTGCCAAAAACGATATGTCCGTAAACTATATTAATGATTTGAACGAACTGCCGCCTCATGCTATGAAAGAGATCGTTCGTTTTTTCCAGGACTATAAACAACTGGAGGGCAAGAATGTTACTATCGAACATCTTTTGGGGAAACGATACGCACATAAAGTAATCACGGAAAGCCTTGAGCTTTACAAATCTACTTTCCCCGTGTACCAATAACTGATTAATGGACCCCGCTGGAATAACCGTCAATTATTTTTATCTGTTTCTTACAGCGTTGCTGGTATTGCTCAATGGGTTTTTCACAGCCGCCGAGTTTGCTTTGGTGAGGGTACGCGGCTCGCAGATAGAACTAAAAGTAAAAACAGGGAGCAGGATAGCCAAAATTACCCGCGGCATCATGAACAATCTCGACGGGTACCTGGCGGCAACTCAACTTGGTATTACGATAGCGTCACTTGGTTTGGGTGTTATCGGCGAGAGTGTTTTTACCGATGTAATGTTGTCCCTGTTCAAGTCGGTAGGGGTGATAATTACATCAAATTTTGTAATAACGCTAAGCCGTGTGCTGGCGTTCCTGGTTATTACCATCTTAAGCATTGTATTCGGCGAGCTTGCTCCTAAAAATATTGCCATACAACGGTCGGTGCGTACAGCTTTAGCCGTATCGACCCCACTGCGATTGTTCTTTGTCGTTTTCCGACCTGTGATTTGGTTGCTGAACAGGTTTGCGAGCATAATCCTGCGAATGCTTGGCATAAAAGAATTTGAAGGTGAAGCACACCACAGTTCAGAGGAGTTACAGCTGCTTTTGGAACAAGGCAAAGAAACCGGCGCCCTTGATTCGAGCGAGCACGAGTTGATACAAAACGTTTTCGAATTCAACGAGCGCGTGGTGAAAAATATTATGGTGCCGCGTACCAGGATTTATGGCATCGATATTAACGCCGATAAGGAAGAGCTCCTGGATATGATCATCAACGAGGGCTATTCGCGTATGCCGGTTTACGACGACACGATAGACAAAATTGTTGGTATTGTACATGCAAAGGATGTGCTGCCATTGCTGGTACGTCACCAGGATATTGTATTAAAGGACATTATACGTAAGCCTTATTTCATACCGGAAACGAAGAAAATAAATGACCTGATGGCCGAGCTGAAACAAAAGCGCATCCAGATCGCTATCGTACTGGATGAATTTGGCGGCACTGCAGGTATGGTAACCCTGGAAGACATTGTGGAAGAGCTGGTCGGCGACATACAGGATGAATATGATGAAGAAAAGCCGATAGTCGAGAAAATAAATGACACCGAATTTATTGTAAATGCCCTTGCGCCGATTTATGATGTCAATAGCCATTTACCGCATGATCTGCCCGAGGATGGTGATTACGATACCGTATCAGGCTGGCTGGGTGATATATTCGGAAAGATACCCGATGTCGGCGAACACAAGGAGGCGAACGGCTACAATATTACCGTCCTGAAAAAGTCGGACCAGAATATTGAATCCGTAAAGCTTGAACTGTTGCTGAACGAAGAGGACACCGTCGATCTGCATTAATCATTGCACGATGCAAATCTTTTACACCCCGGATATTGATACTTCGTCGTCGGTTTATTACCTGAGCGAAGAAGAAAGTAAGCATTGCATCAGGGTGTTACGGATGAGCCAGGGAGATGCAGTTCAGCTTGTCGACGGCAAGGGCGGCCTTTATAGTGCCGTGATAGCCGTCGCTAATCCCAAAAAGACCGGGTTTCGGATCACATCAGCCGAGCAAGGCTATAGCAAGCGCAATCATTACCTGCACATAGCGGTGGCCCCAACCAAAAATATCGAGCGCCTGGAATGGTTTTTGGAGAAATCAACGGAAATAGGGATTGACGAGATTTCGCTCCTCGTGTGCCAGCGCTCGGAACGGAAGGAAGCTAAGGTCGACCGGCTAAACAAGGTTATTACAGCCGCGATGAAGCAATCGATTAAAGCTTATCATCCAATACTGAATGATGCTGTGGCCTTCGGCAAATTTATTTCCACTTCATTTGAAGGGCAAAAGTTTATTGCACATTGTGATCCGGGCGATAAATTTTCGTTAAGGGATGAAGCGCGCCTGTCGGGAAGATATTTGATTTTGATCGGCCCGGAAGGCGATTTTACCCCCGCCGAGATATCAGACGCAATTAAAAATGATTTTAAAGCCATAACTTTAGGGAATAGTCGTTTAAGAACTGAGACAGCAGCATTAGAAGCTTGCTTCGAAATCAATTTTTTGAACCGGTTATGAGAATATTCCCCGCATTTGTGTGTGTGATGGCTTTGCTGGTATTCAGCAGTTTCAATACGCCCACCTATAAAATGGCTAAACTGAAATATAACGGTGGCGGAGATTGGTACGGCGATCGCACGGCGTTGCCGAACCTGATCAAATTTTGCAACGAAAATTTACACACTAATTTTCAGCCGGAAGATGATGTGGTTGAAGTAGGAAGCGACCAGATATTTAGTTACCCCTTCATTTTTATGACGGGACACGGCAATGTGATATTTTCGGACCAGGAGGCAAAAAATCTTCGTAAATATCTTATTGGCGGAGGATTTCTGCATATATGCGATAATTACGGGCTGGACGAATTTATCCGGCCGCAGATGAAGAAGGTTTTTCCTGAACTCGATTTCATCGAGCTGCCATTGAATCACCCGATCTATCACCAGAAATATGAGTTCCCCAACGGCCTTCCTAAAGTGCATGAGCATGATGGTAAGCGCGCACAAGGGTTTGGGTTGATTTACAAAGGAAGGCTGGTGTGTTTCTATGACTATCAATGCGACTTGGGTAACGGCTGGGAAGACTACGGCACTTATCCCGGCGACACACAGGAAACCCGTATAAAGGCCCTTAAAATGGGGGCTAATATGGTTCAATATGCTTTAACGCAGTAACTTTATTTTTAAACATGTACCAGGTTAAAATAAACGACGGCAACGAATATAATGTCGGGAAAGTGGGTGAAAAGATAACGATAAATGAGAGAGATATAGAAGCGGACATCCGGCAGCTAAGCCCATCAACTTATCATGTTATAAGCGATCTTAAATCATATAATGTTGAACTAGTCAACCTAAATGCAGAGGCTAAAACAGCTGAGATTAAAATAAACGGACATACCTACGCGGTAACAGCCAAAGATCAGTATGATATTTTGCTTGAGAAGCTGGGCCTCAGCGATCTGAATCATCTAAAAATCAGTAACATTAAAGCGCCCATGCCCGGTTTGGTGCTCAAAGTGTTTATAACGCCGGGGAGCGAGGTGAAAAAAGGCGACAACCTGTTCATATTGGAGGCGATGAAGATGGAAAATATAATTAAATCGCCCGCGGATGCAACAGTTAGATTTGTAAAGATCAAACCAGGCGATAAGGTTGAAAAAAACCAGGTACTAATCGAATTCTGAATAGAAGGAGCCCATTAAAACAACAAAGGTGACGTTTATTGCGTCACCTTTTGTCCATATTTTAGCTTTTGGCCTGTTTATCTCGCTTTGAAGTTTTTTTGTTTTCTTACGCTGAAATGTGGCTTGCCCGAAGGGTTTATCTCAGCTCCTCCTACCAAAGTCATTGCACAACGGAACCCAACCTCGGCGCTTGATTCGTCCTCATCCATAAAGCGACGGGTAGCAGGATTAAGCCAGTATGCCATGTCATTCCACGAGCCGCCTTTGTAAACTTTCGAGTGGTCGTTCACCAGTGTAGTAGTACCATAAAGCGCGGTATTTACCGAATCCTGCGCACCCCTGAAGTCGGGGTTATATGGCTTCCCGGCTAACGGGTTCTTTGCTGTAGCAGCATTGGCGGTAGCCGGATTTGCGGCATTGCCGTTCGCGCCGTTGGCAGTACCGTTTGCCGGAGTTTGACCTTGTGATGCCAGCAGTTCAGCATAAGTCATCTTCTTACCCGATTTAGCAGGGTCAAGGATGGGTTTGCCGTACTTATCTTTGGCATACAGGCCTTTCTGCGGATCGGCCAGCCGCTTGTTCTTGTATTCATTACCGCGGAAGGGATTGAAGTCTTCAAATTCCTCGAAGGAAGTTTGGCGGTAAGTATCCTGAACCCATTCGTTTACGTTTCCGGCCATGTTATATAAACCAAAATCGTTTGGTGGATTAGACCGTACAGGTGCGGTTATTTCAGCTTTATCATTCAGGTATCCGCCGACGCCCATATTGTCGCCTTCGCCGCGTTTGAAGTTCGCCATGATCAGGCCGCGGGTCTTTGACTTCGCCGAGCGTACGCCCATGCCATTCCAGGGATATATTTTGTCATTATCGATATTCTCAAATTCGGTGTTGCCGATCAAACCAAGTGCTGCATATTCCCATTCCGCTTCCGATGGCAGGCGATAGCCTTGTTTTAATATACCATCTTCGATACGTACTGGTCTCACGGGTCTGCTGCTTTTGCCACCTGTGGTTGACGGCTTGGCATTGGGGCTTATATCAACCATCATTTTTTTACCGTCGATACCGGGCCCGCGATATTGGCCGTTCAGATATATATCTGTATTAAAGGGGTCTTTGTTAGCCGCTGCGGGAGCAGTTTTACCGCCTTTCTTACCATTGCCAGACATATCTTTCCATGCTACCAGCCGGCCGGTCTCACGCAGAATATTTTCATTCATGCGATCAGTTCTCCAACTGCAATAATCCTGTGCCTGGTCCCAGGTTACACCCACCACGGGATAATCTTCGTAAGCAGGGTGACGTAGGTAATTTTCGACATAAGGTTCGTTATACGAAAGCGGCCTGCGCCACACCAGGGTATCAGGCAGCGCATCATAGTAAAGCTCGCGGTCATTCGGGAAAGTGATGCTGATCCAGTGCAGGTAATCAAGCCAATCCTGGTTTGACACCTCAGTTTCGTCCATATAAAAGGAAGGAACGGTCACCCTGCGGCGAACATTATTATAATCGTAAGTGACATCCTGGTCAGCGCTTCCTCCCATTACAAAAGTACCGCCTTCGATAGCCACCAAACCGGGGCCGGGAGCGGGATGTACTTGTTTGAACCGCTCGTATCCGCCATTGGTTTTGTCGTTATAGGTCATTCCCGTTTTTTGCGACTGCTCCTTCTTGCTGCAGCCGCTCACCAAAACGCCTAAGCCAAAGAGGATCATAGCCGTACGTGTAAAAACCATTTTCATATTTTTACTCTTAATCAATGTGTAAATCTAAAAAAATTGAATTAATAATTAAACCCACCGGTTACATTAATTTTCAAAAAAAGGATGAACCTTTGTCTGGGGTTAAACGTAAAACCCGCCGTTGAGTTACAACAATCTCGTTTTTTTAAGTGAATTAACAAATGCCAGATAGTCTGAGTTTTGTTTTGGGTTAAATGAAGCTACTGAAAACAGATATTTTGAATATTTACGCTAAATTGCAATAATGAAATTTTTAAACCTGAAAGCAAGCAGATTTTTCTTATACATTTATTTTTTATTGCCCTCGGCTGCCCTGGCACAGACCTTAGGACCGGGCGGTACCAACACCAACGGAAGCAGCTCGAGCGCAATACCGACGGCAGTCCCCTTTTTGCTGATCTCGCCCGACTCGCGTTCGGGAGCTATGGGAGACGCAGGTGTTGCGACCTCGCCCGACGTCAATGCGAGCTTCTGGAATCCTGCAAAGCTTGCCTTCCTCAATGGTGATAACGACTTCTCTCTTTCATACAGTCCATGGCTGCGCAATTTGGTGCCTGATGTGAGCCTTTCCTATTTGAGCTATGCTCACCAGGTCGACGACAGGAATACCATCGGGGCTTCGCTTCGTTACTTTAACCTGGGATCGATCACGCTGACCGACCAGAACCAAAATGATGAAGGTACATATACACCAAACGAATTTTCGGTCGATTGTTCATTAGCGCGTAAATTTGGCGATGGTTTTTCGTTGGGTCTGACCTTGCGCTATATCCACTCAAGCCTTGCCAACGGTGCTTTCCTGTCCGGTCAGCAGATTAAGGCAGGCAACGCAGGCGCTGCCGATGTATCGCTGTACTACACGAAGCACTTACAGGAGTTTGGTAATGACGCCATATTTTCAGTCGGGTCCAATATTTCAAATATCGGTACGAAGATTAGTTATACCGATAATGGTACGAAGTATTTCCTGCCGACCAACTGGAAGTTGGGGGCGGCCAATACGTTTAAGCTGGATGAGTTTAACGAGCTAACCTTCACGGTCGACCTGAATAAGCTGCTTGTGCCAACACCGCCTATCGTAGACAACCAGGGCAATATAATAAAAGGTCAAAGCGATAACATTTCAGTGCCGGCGGGTATTTTCGCTTCTTTTACCGATGCGCCAAATGGCTTCAGCGAGGAAATGCAGGAGATCAGTATTTCGCCGGGTGTTGAATACTGGTATAATCACGCTTTTGCATTAAGGGCCGGCTATTTTTACCAGAACCCTAATAAAGGCGGTTTGCATTATTTTACAATCGGCACAGGGTTCAGGTACGATATTTATGCATTCGATTTCTCTTATATAGCTGCCAGCCAGCAAAACAGCCCATTAGCCAATACCCTTCGTTTTACAATAATGGCTAACTTTGGTGCGACCAAGAGACAATAATGACTAAAATAAGAGTAGGTTTTGGCTTTGATGTTCATCAGCTAAAGGCCGGGCACCCCTTTGTTCTGGGTGGTGTTATCCTCGATCATCATTCGGGGGCTTTCGGCCATTCGGATGCTGACGTATTGCTTCATGCCATCTGCGATGCGCTCCTTGGCGCGGCAAACCTGCGTGATATCGGGTATCATTTCCCCAATACCGACGAACGATGGAAGGGTATCAGCAGCCTCGTGCTTTTGCAGCAAGTTGTTCGCCTGCTGAATGAGAGCGGCTGGGACGTCGGTAATATCGATGCAATGGTTTGTCTCGAGGAGCCGAAAATTAACCCGCACGTTCCGGCAATGAAGGCCAATATCGCGAAGGCAGCGGGGATTACCGACGAAGACATTTCGGTAAAGGCTACTACAAACGAAAAGCTCGGCTTTGTTGGCCGGCAGGAAGGTGTCGTCGCTTACGCCGTTTGCCTGATAGAAAAGACGCCGGCCTAAGATCCTGCTTTCGGTTTGAGCTTTACATTCCCAGTTCGTTTCAGCACGCCCCAACCGCTCAGCTCGCCTTTTAAAGCTTTGCGGATCGATTTGAACAATACATAATACATCAACTGGCGCCAGATAAACCGCTGGGGGATGATGTATACGAGTTTGCCGTATTTTTCTTTTTCCATCCTGAAGGCCATAATGGATACAAGAAAGTCAATGAGCACGAAAGCAATGTAATAGCTAAGAATTTTTAACGGCTTATCTCCAAATAAACCGATGATCATCATCAGGTCGGCCAGTGGCGAGAAAAGCGGCAGTATGATCTGGAATATCAAAATATTGGGCATGCCAACCATGCCAAAAAATTTGTATTTACTGTTAAAAAGTGCGTCCCTGTTCTTCCAAAAACTTTGGATAACGCCAAAGCTCCAGCGGAAACGCTGTTTTAACAGAGCGTTCAATGTTTCGGGGGCTTCTGTATAAGCGACAGCTTCGGCGCAGTTACGGATAATGTATCCTTGTTTTAATATTCGCATGGTCAGGTCGCAATCTTCAGCCAGCGTATCTGATGTAAAACCGCCTGCTTTAAAGATCGCCGATTTGCGAAAAGCCCCGATCGCCCCGGGCACAACGGTAATGCTGTTGATCAGGTCGAAAGCCCGGCGGTCCATATTCTGGGCGGTTATGTATTCAATAGACTGCCAGATGGTAATGAAGTTATTTTCGTTGCCCACCTTTACAGTACCTGCAACAGCGCCTATTTCCTTATCTGTAAAATAAGTCATGAGGTGATAGATCGCGTCTTTATTGAGTTGTGTATCAGCATCTATGCAAACTGCGTAATCATAGTTTGCATGGCTTATGCCGTAATTCAGCGCCGAAGCCTTTCCGCCGTTCGGCTTCGTCATCACCCTTACCACCGGATGATCCTTGTATAAAGAGCTTACCAGGTCGTAGGTTTTGTCTTTGGAACCGTCGTCAACAAAAATGATCTCAAATTTCGGATATTCAAGTTGCAAAAGGCTTTGAATGGTCTTTACGGCTGTAACTTCCTCGTTGTACGCAGGTACGATAATGCTCACCGGCGGCAAGTTTTCGTGCGTTAATAGCAGGCCTTTTTCTTTTTTATCCTCAAGATATTGCCTTAATGCCAATATCCCTATCAATACGATACGCCCTATAGCCAGGAATATGGCCGACAGGAACAAGTAAAGCATAAACCAATTGCCGTAGAAAAATCCCTGGATAAAAATATCATACAGCGTACCCATCACACCACTGTTGGCATCGTCCCTGATGGGCGGCATCAACTCCGCCCTGGTCTTGCCCAGCACATCGGCGATCGTTGTAAACTTATAGCCGTGACTTTTGAAAAAGTGTATGATGACAGGCAACGCCTTTACTGTCTCTTCGCGTGTATCTCCGCCAGCGTCATGAAGCAAGAGCATCGATCCGTTGTCTTTTTGCCTGATGGTACGCGCTATGATGCTGTCGGCGGTTACCCCTGGCTGCCAGTCCCAGGGATCGATCGATTCGCCGATAGTGATGTAGCTTTGTTTGCGGCTTTCCGCCACCGGTATTACTTCTGCCAGGGTTTGCGGCTCCGCATCAGCGTTAAAAGGCGGCCTGAACAGGATGGTGCTTCTGCCCGTTACCGATTCGATAAGCTTACGCGTTGCATTCAATTCAAGGTTAACGCGTTGTATACTAATAGCCGAAATGTCCGGGTGAAAGAAGGTATGGTTGCCAATTTCATAGCCATCCTCGTATTCTCTCCGGAGAATGGACACATTTTTCTCGGCCATTGAGCCGACCACGAAGAACGCGGCAGGTACATGTTCCCGCTTTAAAATATCAAGGATGCGTGGTGTGTAATCCGGGTCGGGGCCGTCATCAAAAGTCAGTACAATTTTGCCCGGAGCGTAGCCGTAACGCCTGATAACATATTTGGTCGGCAACTTGATGTAGCGCTGGTTAGTGATAGTGTAATGCACGGTATCCATGCTAACGTCGATTTGCCCTGTCGTCGGGGTGGTTACCAGGTCAAGTACCTCGCCGTCGCCCGCGTAATCGATGCGGTTATTTAAACCCACGGTTTGCAGTCTTTTAATATCGACTCCCGTCTTTCTTAACGAATCGATGGACAGATTCTTCTGAAAAAACGACCATAGCCTGGGGTCTTCCGCACCCAGGCGCCAAAGGGCCACGCCGCCGGTCGCCCAGTCGTCGGCCATTCGGATAATATTGAAATTGGTAGCGGCATCGGTAAAATAAACCGTATGCTCCAGGCTGTCAAGGTCGTAATAAGTATAATGCAGATTAGCCGAAACGGGATCGTAGGTGATCGGGCTATGATTTTCCTGGGCGAAACTTATGGCTTGCTGGTAGCTGATCGGCTTGCCTGTGCTGCTTTCGGGCCAGTCATACCCGCCGCCCTCGACAGTAAGGATCACCTTTTCGCTTGGAATTTTCGAACAAACGCTATCAAGCACTTCTTCCACCCAGCGCTGGTTTGACAAGTCGCCGGGATTGCTATCCTCGGTATGCTCGTCAATGGCCATCACAAAAAGATAGTCATTATAACGCTGCAATTTGGTTACATCATACTGATCATCCTCCGGCCATGCGCTGCTTGCAACCAGGTAGCCGAGCGGGTGGAGTGTTTCATAAAACTCCTTCTCAAGAGCCACAAAATTCTTATCGTAACGATTTGTAATATTTTCCAATTCAAGGTGCACTCCCTGGAAATGGTACTTAGCCAGTTGCGTAACTACGCTATTGATAAACGTGGCGCGGAGTTCTTTACTTTTAATGATCCGGTAAATATCCTTGGTATCAAAGCCGCCATGCGTGGCGTCGTAATTGATATAGTTGGTAAGCGATATTAATACGGGTTTTTTGTATTTTTTATCCAGGTTGATAAGACCGGTGTCGATTTTGGCCGTTATCGTGTCGGCATTTGGAGTAACCGTAAACCCCTCACTCACCACCATATCCAGCCTGGCAATGTGATCGACCAGGGACGTGTAGGCCTGCGGTTCCCATGCGCGGTAGAAACCGGCATTAATTCGGTCTTTATTGTTCGGATGTTTAAGCTGGTGTTGTTTTAACCTGCGTCGCAGTACGCCTATTTTTTCCGTATCAAGTTTAAAGGCCCTGAACTTGGTCGACCGTTTTAGCTGCTCAAGTTCTTCCTTCGACAGCTTTTTGGGGGCCGGATTTAAATTCGGCAGCGTGGGGTACTGTTTGGACGTAACCGTCACCGCCGCGGCCACAACAGCCGCAGCCAAAACAATCAAAATAATACGGCTAAGCCATTTAAAGCGCACCCATCTGCCTGGCGTCTCAGCTTGAAAAACCTGTTTTTGGGCCATTAGAATTTAATATTCTATAAAAATATAATTGGTTTGGGTTCCGATGAAGCTATTTACCTGTTTTAGATGGCTCTATGTTTGAAAAGTCGATCCCGCACTTGCAGTTCTCGCCGCAGCTTTTTTTAGTGGTCAGGCTTTTGTACCCTTTCCAGCCCAAATAAACAAGCGCTGCAACAAAAAGCAATATCACCGCAATTATCTGAACATTCATGTTGCAAAGCTAATACATTTAATACTTTATATACGAATATACAAGCGTATTAGTATAAGGTTTTACTTTCGCATGAAGGCTACCGTGCCGCCCACCCACTCAAAATCTTTATTATAGCGTACCCCGATCATTTTTCCCTTGCTCAGCCGCGCAAGGTTAATGGCAAGCGTAGGTTTAGAATCGCCGTCCGGCCAAAGGTATAGCAGCCGTATTTCGATCTTCACTCCGCCATCCGGCGACTGTAAAACCGGTTCATAATTTACTTTTTCCTGCAATATCCAGTTTTCCGGGTCTTGGATATTATCGATGTTTTCGCGTTTTACATCGATGATAACACCCTGGCCGGCAAACGAGAAAAGCGGCTTCAATACATAATTTTCAAGGTCGTCCGGAACAGTACGCAATTCATTCAAAAAAACCGTTTTTGGAACGTAATCGCCTTTTAAAAAAGGCATCGTAAACTTGCTGATGCGATAGAACCAATTTGGATGGCTTATCCACTCCACATCCAGTGGTTTGCGTATGTCGACCACCTTATCGAAGATATGCGGGTCGTTTTCTATCTCGTCGAATATCAGCCGGTTATAAATGCGCTTAATGGCTTTATAACTGCCCCGGTGTTCGTAAAATAATTTCCCGTTTTGCTCGATCAGTTCATCCAATGCTATTACCGGTATGCCGAGATAATGACTCGTTATCTGGAAATCGACGGCCGTTTTTTGCTCATGGGCGTTCACATCCATCAAAACCACTTCTTCGGGGTGATAGGGGCCGACTATGGTTTTCCTGAGCAGATCAAGGTATTTCGACCTGTTGAGGCGGTTGAAATAGATCGTCCATTCGTCAAAAATGTCGAACACATTCCAGTAGGCTTCACTTAAATAAACCTGGAAGCCATACAATGACGGAAAACCCTGTAGCTCGATCAGCTTAGGTACGATGTTGCCAGATTCGTCTTTGCACACACCGAAATCCAAAGCAATGAAATGGGGATGGTCATTCTCATTAGCGACATTCCATTTCTCAGGAATTGCCCTTTGGGTTAATTCTTTAAAATCAGGCTGAAGGATGACATTGATGACATCTTCGCCGGCGGCCAATAACTTATCGCGGAAATCATTAGTCAGGAAAACGGGCGTTTCGGCAACCCGGAATTCGATCGGCTTTTTCAGCCCCGCATTCAGAGACCGTAAAAAATGCTGATACTTTTCAGGAGTAAAGTTATTGTTATATGCTTTCCGGGCTGATGGGTCCATGGCTTAAACTGTTTACGCTTCCTGCCAGCTCAAAACCGCCTGGTCAAGGAAATTTGGTATAATGGTCGCCTGTGTGTGCGCTATTTTATCCGGGTCGCCTAAGCGTTCCAGCATTTCGTTGTATTTGGCTACGCCATGTTCGTTCACCACTTCATGCTTCTTTTCTTCCTTGCTCAGCCAGTTCTTCATGCCCTGCGCGTCTGCTTCAGGATGAAACTGTGTCGATATAAAGTATTCGCTGAAACGTATCGCCATCAGCGCGCGCGGCAGATCGACATGTGGTCTTTCCTTTTCAATGGCCAGCAATTGCATGCCCAGCTCTTCAAAGCGCCTGTGATTTGGATTGATGACCTGCCAGCTGCGTGAGTCGACGGTATAGAATGGATCGTCCATGTTGTCAAATACCTGGTCCGTCCGCCCGTCCGTTGTTAAATGAACAGGCAGGACACCGAACGAGGGCGAGCGACGCAGGTTAATGTCGCCCAAACCATATTTGCGGCACATGAGCTGGAACGAGTGGCACACAAAAAAAGCGTGCTTCTTTTGCGCGGTGTTCGACAGGTTATGATCTTCCAGTTTGTCAATCAGCTTAAAATACTTCTTCTCCCATTCCGTTCCTTCAGTATCCAGCGGGCTGCCAGGTCCGCCGCTTACGATGTAAATATCAAAATCGTCATATTCGGGCACTTCGCACCTGCGTCGTACATCAAAAATGGCGTAGTCCAGCTTTAGTTGGTGTTTTGCGCTGTATCTCTTCAGCACATCCTGGAAACCGCGCATGCCCTCGTTGGCTATGCCGTCGTACAGATCTAATATGGCTACTTTTATTTTTGCTCTGTCTATCATTATTCTTATGAGATTTGAGATATGAGATTTGAGTATTGAGATTTAGCAAATTCGCTTTGGTCTCATATCTCATATCTCACATCTCATATCTTTTTTAAATTCCTTTTAATGTCTGTGATGTAATATAGTCCACCACGTCGGCAAAGTTATTATTTTGGTCGTAAACGGCTAACTGCCTGTCCGCGCCGGTACCATGCTCTAATATTTTGTGCACGTATTGCAGGTCGTCACGGCAGCCTAATTCATCTACCACATCGTCTACAAAGTCCAGCAGTTCAAGCACTAAGGAGCGGGTATTTACTTCCATTTCCTTGCCAAAATCGATCATTTTCCCATCGATGCCATACCGCGCAGCACGCCACTTGTTCTCGTTGATCAATGCCCGGTTATACGTAATAAAAGCCATGTTTTGCTGGCGAAGCTTGTACAGCTTAGCGCATAAGGCCTGGAACAGCGCCACGAAAGCCATCGTCTCGTCGATTAGCATGGGGCAGTCGCATATCCGGAATTCGATAGTCTCAAAAAAGGGATGAACCCGGATATCCCACCATATTTTTTTGGCGTTATCGATGCAGTTGGTTTTAACCAGGAGCTTAATGTAGCGGTCGTATTCCTCGATGCTGCTGAAATAGTCGGGAATACCTGTACGAGGGAATTTATCAAATACCTTGGTGCGGAACGATTTAAAGCCTGTATTACGTCCTTCCCAAAAGGGCGAGTTGGTTGATAAGGCATACACGTGCGGCAAAAAATACCGCACCTGGTTGGCGATATGAACGGCCAGGTCGCGCGACTGAATTCCCACGTGCACATGCAAACCGAAGATAAGGTTGGAACGCGCAGCTTCCTGCATTTCGTCGACGATCTCAAAATAACGGGGATGATCCGTGATGAGCTGGTGCTGCCAGTGCGAGAAGGGATGCGTGCCCGCAGCGCCGATGCGCAGACCCAGATCGCCGGCTAACTGGGCAACGGTGCCGCGCAGTTTGCTTACTTCCTTGCGGGCTTCGGCGGTGTCGTTGCAAATGTGCGTGCCCACTTCCACCACCGCCTGGTGCATTTCGGCCTTAACCTGGTCCTCGTGTATCTTTTGCGCGCCGTCGACGATCTTCTGGTCATGCGAGGTCAGTTCCCTGCTCACAGGATCGATCACCATAAATTCTTCTTCGACGCCTAAGGTAAATTTGTTCATAATGGTCGGTTTGGTTTAGTGTAATCAATTTTTGTCCGTATTTCCCGGGCCCCTCAGGTATGTCATAGAAAAATGACCCACTTTTGTACCGGTTAAGAAATCTTCCAATATCCAGTCTTCCACATCAGTTCGCGGGATTGTTACATGGTCGCCGTATTGTACCGATTTTACAGTGTCGGGCTTGTTTGCGAGTCTCCCCAGGAAATATCCATCTTTAAAATCGTCAACTTGAATCCACATATGCTCAGCTTTCTCAGCCTCTTTGAATCTCGCTTTTACAGCATATCTGAATAATTCTTCATTTCTTTCATTGGCGTCCATGAAATCGATCAGGTATTGTATCTCGCTTTGAGCCTTTTGTTTATAAGCTTCTATTACGGCGTCATCCGAAGAAAAAACAAAGACGTTGTTTTGCTCATCAGATGATTTCTTCTTTTTAAAGAAATTGAACATGTCTGCGATTTATTTCTTAGCCGGCGCTTTCTTTGGCGCTGCAGGTTTTTTGGCTGCAGTTTTTTTTACCAGCCCTTGTTTTATCGTTCCTTCCGCCAAAACCTCGTGGTCTATTTTGCCCGTTTCAACGTCTTTTTTGGCTGCTTTCTTTTCTACTTTCTTCTCATGGTCGAGCAATGGTACGCCGGCAGCCCCCGTTTTTACATATTCGCCCCAGGTAAGGTTATCGCGTCCGTCTTTTTGTTTTTTGGCGCGTTCGATGGCATAGTCGGCTGCGGTTTCCACTACCCAGTCGAAGTTCTCCTGGCCCACGCTCGTCACTTCGGCATCGGGTGCGGGGTTGCAGAAGTCAATAGCATAGGGAACGCCGTTCCGCACCGCAAATTCGACGGTATTAAAATCATAGCCCAAATATTTATTAAGCTTGATCACATAATTCTTTACCGTTTCGAGCAATTTCTTTTCAGCCGGAGCTTTTCCGTGCTCATAACGCAGATGATGCGGGTTGCGTGGTTCATACTGCATAATGCGCACATGCTTGCCGCCAATGCAGTAGCAGCGGAAGTAATCGTCGAAAGTGATCTCCTCCTGTAGCATCATTACGTATTGTTTGGTTTGCCCGTACTTGTCCCAAAGATCATCTGGGTTTGATATTTTATAAACTTCTTTCCAGCCGCCGCCGTCGAAAGGCTTCATATAGGCAGGGAAACCGACATAATTAAATATCCCTTCCCAGTCAAGCGGGTAAGCCAGGTTACGAAACGACTCGGAAGTGGTATCGTCGGGCAATTCCTTCGACGGCAGGATAACCGTTTTCGGTACCGGTACGCCGATCTTAACCGCCAGGGCATTGTTGAAAAACTTCTCGTCAGCGCTCCACCAAAAAGGGTTATTAATGACGGCTGTGCCGCAGATAGCGGCGTTTTTCAATGCCGCGCGGTAAAAAGGCACGTCCTGCGATATACGGTCGATGATCACCGCGTAATCCAGCGGATGCGCCTGCATCACCTTATTGATGTGCACAAACTCAGCCGTGATATCTTTTTCAGCCCTTTGATTAACGCGGTCAACAAAGGCGTGCGGAAACGAGTTTTCCTGCCCGAAGAGAATGCCTATTTTTTTCATGGTATGATTTTTAATTCTTGATATTAAACTCCGAATATTTAAAAGTACTCCGTTCGCGGTTTTGTGTTACGTTTTGTTCATAGTCGATGGTCCATAGTTTTGCAGAATTGGCCATGGTCTATCGACTATGGTCTATGGACTTTCCTGTTCCGTCCGTTATCTGAAACACTTCCCTGTAACAGTCTCAAATCTCAAATCTCACATCTCAAATCTACTTTATTGTCGATAAATAATGCGGGAACATTACCCGCCACATGGGCCAGTCGTGTTCTCCGATGCCGCGTATATCCAGCCAATGATTAATACCCTTCTGCGATAAAATGTTTGACAACCGGTCGTTATCCGCGCGGCAAATATCATGTTCGGCTGTGCCCAATACAATGTTCATGTGCCACAGTTCGGGCTGATTACTGGCTGGCAAAAAATCCGGTGGATTATTGTAAAACACATCGTCGCTATAATAACCATCCATAAACTGCTTTATATCGAACGCGCCGCTCATACTGAAAAGATGAGCCGCTTTATCGGGATGCTTTAAGGCGAAGTTGGCCGCATGGTAACCACCGAAGCTGCATCCCGCCGTCGCTACTTTCGGCACGCCCGTTTCGTGCATGGCCCAGGGAGCCAGTTCCTCGTACAGCATACGGTCGTAAAAGGTGTAATTGCGCGCCCTGTCGGCCGGGCGGATGCCTTTGTTGTACCAGGTAAGCCAGTCGAAGCTGTCGGGGCAATAGATCTTCACCAGGCCCTCGTCCAGGAACCAACTTACCGCATCGATCAGCCCTTCGTCCTTATTCTGGTAATACCGTCCCTGCGAAGTAGGGAACAGGATAACCGGGTAACCGCGGTCGCCGAAAACCAGCATTTCGACATCAAGGCTTAGCGCTCGGGAATACCATTTGTAATAACGTTCTTTCAAAAGGGTGCTGATTTTTGAATGTAAGTTAAGTGCTTTGATTTAAATAGACAACAATCTGGTAATTTTTGGTTTTACGTTATACGTTGAAGGTTTTACGTTTAGGATTCAGGCCAATGTATGAAGTAAAAGCCCATATATAACGTACAACGTATAACGTCAAACGTACAACGTTTACCTAAAAACCCTACCTTTGCCCCTTTTAAAGATTTGTGAAGATGTACCTGAGCTGGAATGTGAGCGAAATGACGATTGCCGAAACGGAAGTATCCATTAATTCTGAATATCTTAAAAGGAATGTTACAGTTACCCTGCTGATGCCGGGGCCTGAAACTACCGAGCCTGTAAACCTGCTTTTATTGAACGATGGGCAGGAAGCCGAAAACCTGAAGTTAAAAGATAATCTTGAAGTTTTGTACGATGCCGGGTTATTGAAACCCGTTGCTATTGCCGCCATCCACGCCGGCGCCGATCGTATAGAGGAGTATGGGGTAGCCGGCAAACGGGATTATAAGCAACGCGGTTCAAAGGCTGGCGCCTATACTAAATTTATTATAAACGAGCTTTTGCCTGCTATCAAAAAGCAAACCGGCATCGACGAATTCGAGACCACAGCTTTCGCCGGGTTTTCGCTTGGGGGACTGTCGGCTATGGATATTGCCTGGAACAACCCCGGATTGTTTGATAAGACCGGCGTATTTTCCGGCTCGTTCTGGTGGCGCAGCAAAGAGTTGGGCAAAAGCTATACGGATGCCGACCGCATTATGCACGGTGTTATCCGTGAAACTACGGGCAAGCCTGATCTGAAATTCTGGCTGCAAACCGGCACTAAAGACGAAACGGCCGACCGCAACAAGAACGGCATTATCGACTCGATAGACGATACTGTCGACATCATTAAAGAACTGGAAGCTAAAGGCTATAAGCGCCCTGCCGATATACAATATCTTGAAATGGTTGGCGGAACGCACAGCGTAGCTACCTGGGCCGCTGCTATGCCGAAGTTTCTGATCTGGGCGTTTGGGAGGTAGGATAGAGGCCCATGGACCATAGCCGATAGACCATAGCTAATTCTGCGCCCATGGACTGTTCATCCTTTATTTTGTAAGATAAATTGCATATCGATGCAACTTTTAAGCATTCCGTGAGACTAATAAGTGTCTTTTAAAATCAGGACCATGAAAAACATAACATCAGCACTATTAGCTTTATTGATCATCGCGGCTGTTTCTGCTGCTTCCGCCCAAAGTAAAGACGCTTATACGTATAAGCCTGAATCGCAGGAATTGTATAATGCGATTGTTCATATGGACAGCGTTTATTTTAACGCTTACAATACCTGTGACATGGCTACGCAAGCCGCCATTTATGCCGACAGCATAGAGTTTTACCACGACAAGGGCGGTTTAATGACCTCGAAACAAGCCCTGCTAAAGGCTTTAAAGGATAATATCTGTGGAAAAGTTACCCGTGTACTGGTGCCCGGAAGCATTGAAGTTTATCCGATAGGTACATGGGGCGCGGTCGAGATCGGGCTGCACAGGTTTATCAATCACCAGGAAAGCGAAACGCCGTCCAAGCCGGATAAATTTATAGTTGTTTGGCGGCACCAAAACGATAAGTGGCAGATAACGCGCGTTATCAGTCTGCATTAACTGTTCCGTCCGTTCGGGAGTGAAACACCTGCCAGACGGCGAATATTATTGTCCTGGTTGTTCCGCGGGAGTGTTACAAAATAGCGGACGGAACATTTAAAGGTTAAGGGATGAAAGGTAAAAGGCGAAAGGCTTAACCGTGTATTACTTTTTCCTTTCGCCTTTTACCTTTAACCTAAGGTGTCCGCAACTGTTTCACAAAATAGCGGACGGAACAAAACACAAAAGCCAGCTTTCGCGTGGCTCTTGCTTTGATAAGACATTCAATTTCAGACTTTTGCAGCGTCGCGCAGGGTTTTTACCTGGTTATGCGCGCTGTTGATGCCGCTGGCCTGGCGCTGCACGATGTCGTAAGCGTCGGCGGGCAAGTTACCTTCGGTGAGCGCATCCTGGTAAGCTTTCTTGATAGCGTCTTCGCCGCGTTCGGCTTCTGAAAGAATGCTTTCACGGTCCGAGCCGCCAAATAGCGATTTGGTGTCGATCCATGCCCTGTGCAGTTTACTGGCAGCGCTGGTGCCGGTCTCCACACCGTCATTGCTTCGCCGGCCAACCAGTGCAGCGAGTTCTTCCGCATTTTGCCGGCTTTGATCGGCGAAACTTCTGAAAATCTCCTTAAGGTCAACGTTGGCATCATCAATATCGGCAAGTACTTTTTCAAATCCCGCTATGCGGTCGTTATTGATCTGGATCAGATCATTTAATACATCAACTTTTTCCTGTGTCGTTTCCATAGATCATATGTTTTTATGTATCATAGCAACCTCAAAATGAGCCCGGTGTTTTTTAAAAAGTTATTTTTTTGTTTCCGATGAGTCCATAGAACATAGGTTCATGGCCAAATGTGCTAATCTTCGATGGAACTGCCATGAACTATGGCTATAAGCCATGGACTAGACGTTAACCCTGCATCATCATTCAGTCAAGACTTAGTGCCCGCTTTAAAATGCCGTAAATAAACCGTACCTTTGCGCCAAAATTCAGAGGCGGCATTTTCATGCAAAAAATAAGAAATATAGCGATCATCGCGCACGTCGACCACGGCAAAACCACTTTGGTTGACAAGATTTTACACAGCTGCGCCATCTTCAGGGACAACCAGGAGACGGGCGAACTAATATTAGACAGCAACGACCTGGAACGTGAACGTGGGATTACCATCGTTTCGAAGAACGTTTCGGTAAGATATAAAGATGTTAAGATCAACATCATCGACACCCCCGGCCACGCTGACTTTGGCGGCGAAGTGGAGCGCGTGTTGAAAATGGCCGATGGCGTATTGCTGCTGGTCGACGCCTTTGAAGGCGCCATGCCGCAAACCCGGTTTGTGACGCAAAAGGCGCTTTCGCTGGGATTGAAGCCTATTGTCGTTATCAACAAGGTAGACAAGGAAAACTGCCGGCCCGAGGAGGTGCACGAGCAGATATTTGAGCTTTTCTTTAATCTGGAAGCTACCGAAGAGCAATTGGATTTCCCGGTAGTTTACGGTTCTTCCAAGCAGGGCTGGATGAGTCTCGACTGGAAAAAGCCGACGGAAGATATTTTCCCGCTGATGGACACCATCCTGGAGCATATCCCGGCTGCTCCGGAAGTGGAAGGCACTTTGCAAATGCAGATCACCTCGCTGGATTATTCCTCGTTCGTGGGCCGTATCGCTATCGGCAGGGTGGCACGTGGCATAATCAAAGAAAATCAGCCGGTTTCGCTGGTAAAGCGCGACGGCAAGATCCAGAAATCGAGAATAAAAGAGCTTTACACCTTTGAAGGCTTGGGTAAGGTAAAAGTAGCCGAAGTGAAATCGGGCGATATATGCGCCGTTGTAGGTATCGAAGGTTTTGAGATAGGTGATACTATCGCCGATTTCGAGAATCCTGAACAATTAGCGGTGATCAAGATCGACGAGCCGACGATGAACATGCTGTTCACCATCAACAACTCGCCGTTCTTCGGAAAGGAAGGCAAGTTCGTTACCTCGCGCCATTTGCGCGACCGCCTGTACAAGGAAATGGAAAAGAACCTGGCGCTGAAAGTGATCGAAACCGATTCGCCAGACTCTTATTTGGTTTACGGTCGTGGTATCCTGCACCTGTCGGTATTGATCGAAACTATGCGCCGCGAAGGTTACGAATTGCAGGTGGGCCAGCCCCAGGTTATTGTGAAAGAAATAGACGGAGTAAAGTGCGAGCCTGTGGAAACGCTGATCGTCGACGTTCCCGGCGATGTGGCCGGTAAGGTGATCGAACTGGTGACGCAACGCAAAGGCGAACTGCTGGTAATGGAGCCGAAGGGCGACCTGCAGCATTTGGAATTTGAAATTCCGTCGCGCGGCATCATCGGTTTGAGGAATAACGTACTCACCGCTACGGCGGGCGAGGCCATTATGGCGCACCGTTTTAAGGCTTACGAGCCATGGAAGGGCAATATACCCGGCCGCCTGAATGGGGTGCTGGTGTCGATGGAGAAGGGCCAGACAACAGCCTACTCTATAGATAAGTTACAGGACCGCGGCCGGTTCTTTATCGATCCGGGTGTGGATATCTACGAGGGCCAGATACTCGGCGAACACATCCGCGATAACGACCTGGTTATTAACGTGGTGAAAGGTAAGCAGCTAACCAATATGCGAGCATCTGGCAGCGATGATAATGTGCGAATAGCGCCCGCCATCAAATTCTCGCTTGAGGAAGCGATGGAGTATATTCAAGCCGACGAATACATAGAAGTAACGCCGCAAAGCCAGCGCCTGCGTAAGATATACCTGACGGAAAACGAACGGAAAGTGAATGCGAAAAGGTTTGTGAACCAGTAATTGGAATAAGAATTGTTTTGATTAAGCGTTGTATAGAAAAATTTGATACTTTTATACCGAAAGTGAGCGAGTTAATGCTGTCTTAACCTTAATCAGATTACGAAATGAAATTTAATGCTAATTACCCCGTCTTCATCGTTATCTCGGCGATGATAAGTTTATCATTTTTATCCTCTTGTAAGAAAAGCAATAGTAACCCAACACCTATATCTACAATAGATAGTTTAAAAATAGGTTTGGTGGCATATTACCCTTTTAATAGTAATGCAAACGACGCGTCAGGTAATGGCAATGCTGGAACGCTTAATAGTGTTACAAGTACCACCGACAGGAACGGAAAAGCAAATGCCGCTTACCAGTTTGATGGAGTCCAAAGTTACATTTCGGTACCTGATAAGCAAGCGCTTCGATTGGCCAATACGGATTTTACATTAAACGCCTGGATAAAGATGGATGCTTATAATGCAGCCTCAGGCTCTGTTATATTGGCCAAAAGAATCACAGGCCCTAACAATGGCTATACCTGGGGTGTACACGGCTTGGTGGACGCAAATGCAGGTAAAGTGACTTATGGGCCTGGTGGCGGCAGCAATAATGCATTTAGTAACGGTACGGTTCCTATCGGCTCTTGGCATATGGTTACCGCTGAATATACATTGGCAACCGCTCAGCTGCGTATTTATATTGACGGTACGCTTAACAGTGTATCAGACGGTATTTCGTCGGCAAATCCGAATATTACAACCCTACTTTTTATTGGTGGTGATGACCCGAGTTTGGGCACAAGCTATTTCTTCCAGGGATCGCTGGATGAAATAAGGATTTATTCCAGGGTACTAAGTAATAATGATTTGCAGAAACTTTACACCTCAACAAACTGAGAATTTGAATTGTAAAATATTTGAAAAGAGACGTGCTCCAATATTCAAAACATTGGAGCACATCTTTTTATACCGCGTCTATAAGAATGCAAACAATCCGAGGCGATTAATTGCTTAACTTAGCCGCATGAAAGATAATGAACGGCTAAGGCCATCCATTTTCTCGACCCGGTACGTACACCTGACCAAACTGCGCGATGCTACTTTGCGCGACCTGAAAGAGATCACATCGGCCGATAATAGTTTGAGCCTGATCGATTTTGGCTGCGGCGATATGCCTTATCGTTCTGTCATTGAACCGATGGTGGGCAAATATATCGGCGTTGACCTGGAGATGAACCCCAAAGCCGATTATCATATCGATTTCGACAGTAAAACCACGCTGCCCGATGATTTCGTTGACATCATCCTCTCGACACAAGTATTGGAACACGTCGATTCGCCATCCGGTTACCTGGCCGAGGCTTTTCGCTTGCTTAAGCCGGGTGGGCACATTATTTTAAGTACGCACGGCTACTGGTTTTATCATCCTACACCAAACGACTACTGGCGGTGGACAAGCGCCGGCTTACGCAAAACAATTGAGGCGGAAGGATTTCAGATCAAATCGTTTTTCGGCATTATGGGTTTAGCAGCAAGTGGTTTGCAGTTGTTCCAGGATGCTATTTGTATTAAGCTGCCCAAATTCCTGATACCGCCATTTGCTTTTATTATGCAATTGTTTATCAGGCTGTTCGATAAGATCAACAAACAATCGCAGCGAGATCGTGACGGCTCGGTATATGTTATCCTGGCACAAAAACCAATGAAAGGTTAAGATGGAACCCTTTAACCTGTGTATCATCAAGCCAAACGATAATGCATTCTCAGAGACGTTCGTGCAGGAACATATCAACCGTCTTCCGGGCAATAAAAAGGTTCTGTATGGAGGTGCTTTCCCTGTCTATGACAACGAAGGGAAATATCTAATCCGATCAAAGTTTGGATTGCTCAGTTATCTCATCCAGAAAAGAATTTTCCGCAAAAAAAACATCACTGTACGAACCAGGGCACTGGTTAATTATTTGCAAAAACAAAGGATAGATGTAGTTTTCGCCGAGTACGGTATGGTAGGGGCCATGGTTACGGAAGCCTGTAAACAAGCCAATGTACCGTTGGTTATCCAGTTTCATGGCGCCGATGTTCATCACAGGCAAACCGTAGCCGCCTACTATAAGTATTACCAGGAGGCATTTAAATATGCATACAAGCTCGTGGCGGTTTCACGCGATATGGTAAACGAGTTGGTACGCCTCGGCGCGCCTGCCGAAAAGGTGGTGGAGGCGTCGTGCGGCGTCGATACGGAAAAATTCCCGCTGGTAGATGTGCTTCACTCCGGTCGGCAGTTCTTATCGATAGGCCGGTTCGTCGAGAAAAAATCACCTTCTTCGGTCGTTAAAGCATTTAAGATCGTATCTGAAAAATTCCCCGATGCCAGGTTGACCATGGTCGGCGACGGGCCATTATTTGATGAAACCAAAGAATTGGTCGGCAAACTGGGTTTGGAGAAAAGCATCGAATTAACCGGGGTTCTAAAAACCGACCAGATAAAGGCGCTGATCACCCGGTCGCGTTGTTTTGTACAACACTCGGTTACGGCGGCCAGCGGTGATATGGAAGGCACGCCAGTAACGATATTGGAAGCAGGCGCTTCGGGACTGGCTATCGTCAGTACTCTGCATGCCGGGATAAAAGAAGCGGTTGTTAAGGGTGAAACCGGCTTCCTGGTGCCCGAGAACGACATTGAAGGCATGGCGCAATGCATGATCAGGATTGCGGCGGACGCAGAGCTGGCTTCAAGGCTGGGAATTAAGGAATCGGAGTATATTTATAAAAATTACCGTATTCAGGATAGAATAAACACCCTGACCTCCATATTGTTGCAGGCGATAAAAAATAAAAAGAATGATAAAAAGACTGGTGCATAAATTGATCGGAAAAATGGGCTACGAACTGGTAAAGCCCGATAAGAGATTAGTTATTGACGGCTTGCCGGCGGATTTTGAAAGATCGACAGTAGATACTTACAACAGAGTTAAAACCTATACCATGACCACCCCTGAACGTATTGCCGCCCTGTGCAATGCGGTGAATTACCTGGTAAAGAACGACATAAAAGGGGATTTTGTGGAGTGTGGCGTATGGCGGGGTGGCAGCACCATGGCCGCTATCGATACGTTAATGAAAGCAGGCGACCAAAGCCGGGAGATTTATTTGTATGATACTTATGAAGGAATGTCGGAGCCAACGGAGCAGGATAAAGTATTTACCGGAACCGGCGCCAATGAGCTAATGAAAAGCAGCGACCGCGAAGACCCGACCTCGGTATGGTGCTACTCGGCGTTGGAAGAAGTGCAGAGTAATGTCGGCAAGCTAAAATATCCTGCTCAGAAGATACATTTCGTAAAGGGCAAGGTTGAAGACACAATCCCGCAAACTATGCCCGGGAAAATAGCGTTACTTCGACTCGATACGGATTGGTACGAGTCGACCGCACATGAGTTGAAACACCTGTATCCTTTACTTGTACCAGGCGGCGTAATCATTATCGACGATTATGGCCATTGGGAAGGTGCGCGAAAAGCCGTTGATGAATACATTGAGAATGAGAAGCTGCCATTATTGCTGAACCGGATAGATTATACGGGCAGGATAGGTATTAAGTATTAAGCCGATGGGCATTGTAAAAAAGCAGGTTTACAAGAATACCATAGTTTCGTACGCAGGTATGGCCTTCGGCTTTGTAAACCTGATCTTTTTATATCCTCATTTTATGACCACCGAGCAGATCGGTTTATTCCTGCTGCTCATCAGTCTTTCAGTGTTGTATTCGCTCATTGCCTCGATGGGCGTGCCGAGCATTATCCTCAGGTATTTCCCCTTTTTTCGGTCGGAAGATAAGACCCACAACGGTTTTTTATATTGGATCGCCGGCTTTGCGCTGATCGGGTTTGTGGCCTCTACTTTGGTGTTTTACTTGCTGAAGCCAGTGATTGTTGCCAGCTTTATTAAAAAAGCGGCGCTGTTTGTCGATTACTACTATTATTTAGTCCCGCTGGCGTTTTTTACCATATTCTTCAATTTGCTCGAGGCCTTGGGCAAAGCCATATTTCAATCTATTTATTCCAGCTTCCTGAAAGAAGTGCTTCTGCGGCTATTGACGACGGTTGCATTGGTGATCCTCGCGTTTCATTGGATAACGTTCCAGCAGTTTATCGTCATCTATATTTTACTGAACGGTTTGATATGCGTGCTCCTGGCTATCAGCCTGGTCTTTTCGGGTAATTTTTCGTACCGGCGCGGAACACGGCAGGCAGGGGTGCCAACTAACAAGGCGATCATTAATTTCGGCCTTTTCACATTGCTTTCCAGTACCGTATATGTTCTGCTTCAAAATATCGACCGCTACATGCTTAGCGCTATGGCGGGGCTTGCTGTACAAGGCGTTTATGGCATTTATTCAGGTATTGCCATCGTTATCAGTGTTCCGCAGCAGGCGCTTAGCCGCACTACTTACCAAATAGTAGCCGAATCCTGGGCGACAAAAGATTTGAAAAGGATCGATGACATTTATGCTAAAACGTCTATAATACAAATGGTAATCGGCTGTCTGCTTTTTGCCTGTATCCTGGTGAATAAGGACAACCTGCTCGGCATTTTGCATAAGAAAGAATTCAGTGATCAGTATAATGTACTCATCGTTATTTGCCTGGGGTTCCTGGTCGATATTACCGGCGGACTGAATACCTATATCATTACCACTTCACATAAATATCGTCTGATTACCATACTGGTTATTATCTGGAGCATCTTCTGTGTCGCTTTAACCTATTTGTTGATCCCGCCTTATGGCGGAATGGGAGCTGCAACGGCTTACCTGGTCACCATTACGGGGATTAATTTCTGCACCTGGTTTTATCTTAAATACAGGTTTAAAATGCAACCATTTAATTACAAGCACATTATGGTCATTGGTATAACTATTGCAGCTTACCTTACCGGCAGATATTTCTGGAAGATACCCAACCTGTATCTTGATGCATTTGTGAGGACCTCTCTGACTGCAGCAATTTACTTATCGTTATCGTATCTTTTCCGTGTATCCGCCGATTTGAATGAAAAAGTCGATAGTACCTTTAAACGCATAAATATTTTTAGCTGATAATGATTATAATGAGTTAATTTGTAAGTGAATAGAAAGTATTCACTGCGGTAACATACCTAACCTTACATGATAAAAATTCTACGCCTTTTACCTTTTGTGATAATTTTACTTGTATTGGCTGCACTGCCTGGGAAGGGTATTTGTCAGATCGCGGTGCCGCAATGGGTAGATGATATAGGCGGACCGGGTGCAAATTCTATCCCCGCGGCAGTCAAAGTCGACAAACAAAATAATATTTACGTAACTGGTATATTTAACGGTACGGTTGATTTCGACCCTTCGGCTGGGGTCCATAATTTGACTTCAAACGCTAACAGTTTCGATACTTACCTCGCCAAGTATACGTCGGCAGGGGCGTTGATTTGGGTTGTCGCTTTTGGCGGTACCGGTATCGACCAGGTCAACAACATGACAATCGACGATAATGGCAACCCAACCGTTATCGGCCAATACGATTCATCATCTATTACTGTAGGAGGTACAACACTCAGCAATCAGGGCGACAAGGATGGTTTTATCGTAAAATATAATACTAATGGCAGCTTTATGTGGGCCAGGTCCATTGGCGGTGGAGGAACGGATTATGGCGACAGGGTTGCTGCCGATCACCAGGGCAACGAGATTGCAACTGTTCAGTACCAGGGAACCGTTTCTGTCGGCGGCCAGAATTATTCGGCTGGTGGGGGCACCTTTAACGGGTTATTAATCAAATACGATCCTAATGGAAATGTTTTGTGGGTTATTAACTGGATTGATTCAGGTGATAGTGAGGGGCGGTATCAAAATGTCGATGCAAGTAACAATATTTATGTCATAGGCGCTTTTGACAGCAATGTCAACTTTAATCCGCTGGGTAGCGCATCCTATCTTAACGGCAATGGCGGCGCCATATTTCTCGCCAAATATTCTCCTTCGGGACAACTCGTTTGGGTGCAGCCGATCTCGGGGAATGGCATTAATAACAACCTTAACCTTTGCCTGGATTCAAGTGGTAACGTTTACATAGATGCGCCTTTCGAATCGGGCGTTACGTTTGGCGGTGGCGCCAAGACTTTAAACCCAACGGGGTTCGAAGACATTTTTTTAGCAAAATATACCACCAACGGTGTTTTTGTTAACGCCGTCGATATTGGCGGTTTCGGGGCGAGCATGTATAATTATGGAATAGTGGCAAGCTCAGATAATAATGTATACATATCGGGATATTTCAACGGGACGGTAGATTTCGATCCGTCTCCAACATCGTCGGCCCCGGTAAGTTATCATGGGAATACAGACCTGTTCCTGGCCAAATATGATTCAAACCTGGATTACAAATGGGCTTTCAGCGCCGGTAATGCATCATGCGGGAATACACTGGGACGAAACATAGATGTAGATAGCAATAACGATGTAGTGTTGGTGGGGTCTTTTTGTTCAACCGTAAATTTTGACGCGTCGAAATGCACTAACTATAATCTCACAGCGCAAAGTAATGTACGCGACAGCTTTATAGCTAAATATGTGCAGGCGAAACCTACGCCCACTTCACAGATCACGTCATTTTCTGTGCCGGGAGAGGTCGGCTCGGCGGTTATAGACCAAACCAAATTACAGATAACTGTTACCGTTCCGGCAGGTACCGATATTACTAATTTATCTCCTGCTATCGCAGTGAGCAGCGGTGTGACTTTGTCGCCCGCATCCGGTACACCTCAAAATTTTTCAGGACCGGTAACCTACACGTTGACGACGGCGGCATGTACTTCGTTAAATTATTCAGTTAACGTAGTATTTGCAAGTACGGCTAAACCGGTCACCACCTGTTCGGGAGCATCGGATATCGTGCCTGGCGACGCAGCCAGCCCTACCCCGAATAGCTATCTGTGGCAAATACTGCAAAATGGCGTATGGGTAAGTGCGCCGGGCACCAATAATACTAAAGACTACCAGGCATTTGCGTTGGTGAACAATACAAATGCAAATGTCATTTTTAGTCTGCGCAGGCAGATAACGACAGGAACAAATGTAACTGACGATTCATTTTATGATGTAACCGTCCAGCCAGCTACTCCAATTGCCAATAATACGGCCGCCTCGCCTGTCACAAACACTTTTTGTGCTGGCGGTAACCCTGCCGTGATTATCGGCAGCGCACCGACAGGCGGTGATGGCAGTAACTACACTTACCAATGGCAAAATTCGACTAACAACGTCAACTTTGTGAACATTGCCGGAACTAATTCAAAGGATTATGATCCGGTTGCAATAAGCGTAACAACCTATTATCGCCGAACGGTTACATCAGGCTCTTGTACGGTACCATCGGTAAGCAACGTGGTTACGATGACAGTGCAGCCTCCGTTGGCTAACAATGCCCTAACCGCGCCGGCGGTAACGACATTTTGTGCAAGCGGTACCCCGGGCAGCCTT
The DNA here is from genome assembly GCA_035545315.1 of Mucilaginibacter sp. Taxonomy (GTDB): domain Bacteria; phylum Bacteroidota; class Bacteroidia; order Sphingobacteriales; family Sphingobacteriaceae; genus Mucilaginibacter. The sequence continues at coordinate 74,325 of DASZYQ010000021.1, forward strand.
TCGGGCAGCGCGCCGACCGGCGGTAACGGGAGCTATACTTATCAATGGCAGAATTCGGCGGACAATACGACCTTCACAGATATTGCCGGGGCAACAGGTATTAACTACGATCCCGGTACCATAACCACTACTACTTACTATCGCCGCACGGTCGTATCGGGCGCATGTACAACCCCGGTTATCAGCAATATAGTAACTATTACGATACAGCCGCCGGTGTCGAACAATACTATAACCGGACCCGCGGTTGCTACGTTTTGCGCTACCGGCGATCCTTCAATTATTGCAGGCAGTACACCTGCCGGCGGCAACGGCTCATATAGCTATCAATGGCAGGTATCGACCGACAACACGACATTTTCAAATATCGGCGGGGCCACAGGCCAGAATTACGACCCATCCCCGGTCAGCACAACAACCTATTACCGAAGAGTTGTAAAATCGGCAACCTGTAATGCCGATATAAGTAATGTGATAACCGTTGATATAGCAGCTATACCGGCAGCGCCTGCTGTCACGTCAACCTCCGTTTCAGTTTGCCCGGCCGATGTGGCAACCTTATCGGTAGCGTCTCCGCAGGCAGGCACCACCTATAACTGGTATGATTCGCCCGCGCGCACAAACAAGCTTTACACAGGCTCGACTTACGTAACCGGACCGATCAATGCCCCGCAAACTTTCTATGTGGAAGCGGCTACCTCCACCTGTGTAAGCACAACGTTGACCAGTGTACAAGTAAATGTAATTGCCGTACCTACCCGCCCGCAGGTATTAAGCAGCGGGGTGACCGTCTGTTCGGGCGCAACAGCTACGCTGCATGTATCCAGTCCGCAGCCCGGACTAACATACGCCTGGTATATCGTGCCGTTAGGCGGTAGATCTGTAGGCTCAGGCGCCGATTTTACTACACCTGCGGCGCAAGCCAGTATAATTTATTATGTGGAAGCGGTAAATACCAGCGGCTGTCCGTCTTTGCCGCCGCGTACCCCGGTTGTTGTTACGGTGGTTCCGCTGCCTTCAGCGCCTGTTGTGGCAGGGACATCAATTTGCCCCGGAACTTCAGCGACGTTGACGGCTAACAGCAATGACCCTAATATCGTCATTAATTGGTATAACTCGGCCGTGGGCGGTTCGGTATTATCGACAGGCAATTCCTTCACAACTCCGGCGCTCAGTTCTGCAACCACTTATTACGCGGAAGCTGTAAATACCAATGATTGCGCTTCGGCTGCCCGCACTGCGGCGAATGTGACTATGATCCAGCAACTGGCGCCGCCGGTGGTGAAGGTCAGTGCAACTACGATTACCAGTGTAACCTTTACCTGGGACCCGGTGCCAGGCGCAAGCGGCTACCAGGTGAGCACAGACAATGGGGTTACTTTTAGCGACCCAAGTGTTGGCAGCAACGCCCTTACGCAAACCATCTCAAATATGCAAACCGGGCAAACAGTTACCTTGATCGTGCGGGCTTTGGGCAGTTCGCCGTGCCAGCAAAGTGAAGGATCGCTTTCTGTGACCGGGACTGCGGAGAGTCAATTAGGCGACCAGGTTTTTGTGCCTAACGCTTTTACTCCTAACGGCGATGGTAAGAACGATATTTTATATGTCTACAGTTCGGCGATCAAAAGCCTTAAATTTTATGTGTACGACCAGTGGGGCGAATTAATATTTACCTCGCAGAGCATGGCGGCCGGTTGGGACGGTACTTACAAAGGCGCGGCCGAACCGGTGGGTGTATATGTATACTATGTTGAGGCGATAGCCAACGATGGAAAAACATTGAAGAAAAAAGGGACAGTTACTTTAATACGGTGAAAAAGGCGATAATTTTTATAATAATTCTGCAAGTAGTAGCTGTTTCCAGGTTAAGGGCTCAGGTCGATCCGCATTTTTCGCAGTATTATGCTTATCCGATGTGGCTCAACCCGGCTTTGACGGGCGTATTCAACGGCGATGTGCGTATAGGTGCCAACTACAAAAATCAATGGGCCAATATCGACAACGGTTACAACACCGGCGGCGTTTCGGCCGATTTCCGTTCGGGCGACAAAGCAGGCTTTGGTATTAACATTATGAACCAGGCGGCAGGAAATGCAGGTTATAATTATTTCGCGGCTTACGGCTCTTTTGGGTATGGAATATCCATATCCGCCGACGGTACGCAACGCCTTCATTTCGGTGTGCAGGCTGGCTTTATTAATCGTAGTTTCGACCCAAACAAACTGCAATTCGGCGACCAGTACAGCCCTTATACCGGCTTCGACCCGAACATACCCAACTTCGAAAATTTTGCAACGACCAGCGCTATAGTCTTCGATTCCAGCACCGGCATTTACTATTACGATGGTAACAGCGAGCACGGTGCAAATCCATTCTTCGGCGTTAGCTTAGCGCATTTGACACAATCCAAAGATGCCTTTGCGGAAGAGGGGCTGAACAGCCGTATTCCGCTTCGCTACACGATTCATGGCGGTGTAAAATTGCGGATCACAGACGATTACGATTTAACGCCCAACTTTATATTCATGAAACAGCAGGCCAATGAGCTTAGGGCCTTAGGAATTTATAATGAATTGAAAACGGATGACGATAAAAGTCTAATATTCGGCCTATTGTACCGGGTTAACGATGCAGCCGTTGCCAGCGTAGGATATCACCTGAACAACACGAACATAGGTTTAAGTTACGACATCAATTCATCGGGCTTAAATGCTGCTACACACGGGCAGGGTGGTTTGGAACTATCTTTTAGCTACATATTTGGAAAACATGAACCTGAAGGGCCGGAACCTGTTTGCCCGAGATTTTAAGCAGATACATGAAAAAGATCTACCTGGCTATATTATTCTGCTTTATACTACCTGTTGCTTTCGGGCAGTCGGCTAAAACTTACCGGCTGTTGGGCGACAAAGCCTTTAATAACAAAAATTACTACGAGGCCGCCTATTATTACGCAGTAGCTTTAGGCGAGCGGCACGATGTATCGCCGGGGCTCGAAATTCCCTTCCATTCCAATTTCGGTAAAAACAAAAAAATAAACCCAGCCGACCGTGGCTATCTTTTATACCAGCTTGCCGAGTCATATCGTCTTTTTGAAGACTATACCGATGCGGAATATTACTATGAGCGCGTCCGGGGCGGGTACGAAGCAGATTACCCGTTAACCAGGCTATGGTGCGCCGTTTGTATGCGGGCAAACCGCAAATTCGATAAGGCTATCAATCTGCTAATGCAATTCCGTTATTCCTATAAAGGCGATGCAAATTATTTGGCCCTCGCCCAAAGAGAACTAGCCAATTGCCGGTTTGCTAAAGAGCAATACGCATTACCTCTGCAATATGATATTTCAAAACTAAGGGGACCGGTCAATTCAGGCGCAGGCAATTATGGCTTGAGCGCCTATGAAAACGGGTTTATGGTCACATCGTCGAAATACTCGAAGGCGGATAAAAGGAACATAAACCGGATCTATTATGTAACGCATAACGACACTGCTGCGCCCAAACTAATCAGCTTTGAAGGTGAACGAAGCAAGGAATATGGCACACCCTCGATCGACGGCTCAGGTAAAAGAATGTATTTTACCGTTTGGTTTAAACAAGGACCAGAAACAATAACCCGCATTTATTTCAGTGTGCAAAATAATAACCACTGGTCGGCGCCGCAGTTGTTGAATGCACAGACAAATGAGGATGGTTATAATTCAAAACAGCCGTTCGTTACTCCGGACGGAAAAAAACTGTTTTTCGCGTCGAATAAGCCCGGAGGTATAGGCGGTGATGATATTTGGGTAAGCGACTTAGGCGATGACGGCCAGCCGGTCAATTCGGTTAATTTGGGTAATAAGATAAATACGCCTTTTGACGAGCAGTCGCCGTTTTACGATATAGCGGCGAAACGGCTGGTATATGCTTCCAAAGGTTTCACCGGTATGGGAGGTTTTGACCTTTTTGAGAGTGCCGGAGAAAGCAACATATGGTCGGCGCCGCGAAATTTGGGATACCCGCTTAATTCGACCAAAGATGACCTGTACTATTTGCAGGACAAAAATGATCCGGATAAATTTTATTTAAGTTCCGACCGTGAATCCGATTGCTGCTTTAGTGTGTTCGAGGGCAACATTAAAACTTACATGGTAGCGGGGCAAGTTGTCAATTGCAACGGCCAGCAACCTGTGCCCGGGGTTAGGGTGACGTATACAAGCATGTCGGCTATACCAAAGCCAATAACAGTTATCACCGACAACAATGGCAAATATGTCTTTACCGTAAAAGCGGGGATAGCAGGGAAAATAATATTTGAACGCGATAGCTATACTTCCAAGACGGTGGAAATATCCGGCCCTGGTCACATGCGCGGCGATACGATGCGTAATGCAGAAACCTGCATGTTGTTGTCAAAGCCTGGCGCCAGGTATACGATCAAAAACATACAGTTTGATTTTAACAGTTTCGCCCTTACGCCAAAAGCCAAATTAGCCCTGGATACATTGATTAGTGTATTGAAGGCTAATCCAGAGTTTAGGGTGTCTGTGAGCGGACATACGGATGGTAAGGGCGGAGAGGAGTACAACCGAAAGCTTTCGGAAAAACGCGCGGAATCCAGTGTTCGTTATCTTTTGGATAATGGTATCACCGCCGAACGGATACAATCAAAGGGCTATGGCAAGAGCCGCCCGTTGGCGCCCAATACACTTCCAAATGGCAAAGATGACCCGCAGGGCCGGCAGATAAACCGCCGCGTCGAATTTACGATCCTGCAGCCCGGCGAAGGTGAATAGTTCCCCTGCAACTCGCTATATTTGTAGCCCGTTATTTATTTAAAAAAAGTAAATCTCCTGCCGCGGATATTTGTTAATAATTGACCATGCAGAACCTGGCGCCCATTGCACTTTTTGTTTACAACCGGCCTGATCACACCAGGCGCACGCTTACGTATTTGCAAAGGAATCTGCTTGCGGAAGAATCACGGCTGTTCATTTTCTCGGACGGGCCAAAAACCGAGGCCGACAAAGTTAAGATCGACCAGGTGAGGCAATTGGCCGCGGAGGTCACGGGATTCAAATCCGTTAAATTGATAGAGCGGGAAGATAACCTGGGGCTTGCGAATTCCATCATCAGCGGCGTAACCAGGCTGGTAAATGAATACGACAAGGTGATCGTTTTCGAAGATGATCTTTTATCATCGCCGTATACGTTGCAATATTTTAACGAGGCGCTCGACCGTTACGCTGCCGAAGAAAAAGTAATGCACATCGGCGGCTATATGTACGACCTGGATGGGGGAAGTCTGCCCGAGACTTTTTTTTACCGGGCGGCCACCAGTTGGGGCTGGGCGACCTGGGCGAGGGCCTGGAAATACTTTGAGCCGGATATAGATAAGCTATTGGCGCAGTTCGATAAACCGAAGATTCACCATTTTTCCATTGAGGCAAAGATGAACTTCTGGAAGCAGATGCAGCAATTTAAAGCCGGTAAAAACAATTCGTGGGCCATACGCTGGTATGCGTCGATTTTCCTCAGAGGAGGTTTAACGCTGAACCCATCGCATTCCTTCATACACAACATCGGGCACGATGGCAGCGGCGTCCATTCGGGCAGCGAAAAAACCTACCAGGTGCAGATTGCGCAAAAGCCGGTAACCCAGTTTCCGGCCGAGGTTAAAGAAAATCACCAGGCATACCAGGCTATCAAACAGTTTCTCGCCAAACGCAAGGGTACCATCCTGCAAAGGGGATGGCGATTTATCCGTAAAATGCAGACGAGATATCTTGTGAAGAAATAATTATTTAATTGCTTTCAGTACAATATACGGAGAAAGCGCCTTGCTTTCGACCGGTATAATTTTGGTTGCAATTTTGCCTGTCAGCCACAGCAGTTTAAGGAAAGCTTTTGTAAACGCCGACTGTTCATTACGGTTTTCCAGCCAAATAGAGAATCTACCGTAATAGTAAGCTTTAATATCCTTCAGGCCCAATTCTTTGCAGCAGGACGCAAGCAAGTTCGGGTTCATGCTATCGATGTTGTGCTTTTCGTAATTAGACATGTCGTATTTACGCTGCACCCAGCCGTTGATGCCGGTAAAATTAGGCAGCGTAATAAATAAGGTTCCGCCCGGTTTTAAAAATGGCAAGTGCCGCGCGATAACATCTTTTGTGTCCTGGAAATGCTCGATCAGTCCGCAGGAAAGCACCAGGTCGTATTGCTCTGTTGGTTTGTAATTGAACAGGTCGCCTTCGATGACGGCTATATCGCCTTCGGTTAACCGGTTGGCATTCAGCACCTGTTTAAGCACGGGCGCGTGAACATAAAAATCAAAAAGCGTCGTTTCGAGACCGAAGTACTTTTTCAGGAAGATGGCATAATAGCCCGGAAAGCCGCCCAGTTCGACAGCAGTCTTTGGCTTGTTCTGGGCAATAATTTCGGATAACAGTTTATGAAAAGTATAGTCGGGCGGTACGGTAAAGGCTACGTCTTTTTTCGCTTCCCAGTATGCGGCCCAAAATGCCTTATCGGTGAGTTCGTTGCTCATTGGGATGCAAAGAAAAGATTTTAACTAATATCCATAAAAAGGATTTAAATATTAGATAAGCAAGCAGACTACATATTACGATTGTGGTAGTGAGAGTGAATGCGCTTCCATAAGCGTTAACTGTAGTGTGCCAACCTGGTACCATAGAGGTAACGAAATCTTTTAAAAATAACGATGAAACAGAGTAGTAGACCACAAAAAATGTAAGTATGCCCGATATAAAATAAAATACCAGTTTCCGTCCTTTCATAATAGATCTAATGTATAACGATCGCAGAAACGCAAAATCTCGCGTCTCTACAAGCGTGTTATTTCAATTCTTTCATGATCTCGTCGATCGCCCGGTCCAATTGCGGGTCTTTATTATTAAGCCGGTCTGTGAAGCCGGTTTTGACATAAATATCAGGCGTTACGCCATTCTTTTCGATATCTTTTCCATCCAGCGTAAAGCAGCCCCAGGCCGGTATGCGGTAAAACGACCCGTCGACCAGCCCTTTGCCGCTGGTGAAGATGATCCAGCGATAGGTTTCCGTGCCGACGATCTTACCTAAGCCCAATGCTTTGAAGCCTGTCGCGGTCATTTCGCCGTCGCTCAAAGTTTGCTCGTTTACCAGCAGGATGATCGGTTTGGCCGAGGGTGCAAAGTTGGGCTGCTGCGTTTTTTGCCCGCCGCGGTATTGCCATTGCAGGTAAGGCCGGCGTGAAAGAAACTGCAGCACCGGGTCGTGCACGTTGCCGCCCGTGTTGTAACGCAGGTCGAGTATCAGCGCGTCCTTTTTATAGGCATCATCGACCATGTCTTCCAGGAAGTTCTGCAGCGCATCGGTACCCATGTTTTTCATATAAACATAAGCTATGCGGTCATGGCTTTTCGCGGTAACCGTTTTACGGTTGTTCTCAATCCAGTCGTCATAAAGGTTGCCGACAAAATCACCATCCTGTTCGGGGTGAAGTTTTACGGAAACGGTTTTACCCTGCCTGTCAAAAGTCAGCTCCATCTCCTTTTCGAGCGACGGCCTGGTGAAGTAAATGTTCCTGTCTTGTTTTTCGTCGACAGCGACACCGTTAACCGCCTTTAGCCGGTCGCCGGGCTGAATGTCTACCCCGACCTTGTAGGCCGCAGAGGTTTTTAATAGTGTTTGCACTTTGTACGGGTCGTCATTGTCGAACACGATACCTGTTTCCATGGTGCGGTAATGCAGCGTCTTATTCTCCTCCTGGCCGTTAGAATAAAATCCCTGGTGCGATGAGTTGAGCTCGCCGAGCATATCGTTCAGCAGTAAGCGCAGATCCGCTCTATTATTCAGGTAAGGCAGGTAGACAGCATACTGGTCGTGCATTTTTTTCCAGTCGGTGCCGTGAAAGTTACCATCGTAATAGTTCTCCTCCAGCCCGGCCCAGGCCTCGTCGAACATCTGCTTAAATTCACCAGCCAGGTTACGGTCGAACTTAAAGCCGATGTCAATTTTGTCCATCTTATTGCCGTCGACATTCAACGTATAAATATTGCCGGCACTAAGCACATAATATTTGTCGCCTCCCTGGACGATATCGTAACCAAAATTTTCACCGCCGGTCACCTTTTCCGTTTTGCTATCCTCGAAAGGTTGTAGCAAGGTGCGGTAAATGGCCCATTTGCCATCGTCCTGGTCCGAAAGATAAAACACGTAAGTTTTATCGCCTTTCTGAATCACATAAGGCGAACCCTGCCTGCCATAAACACCGCTCACGCGCTCCAGGCGCTTCATCAGTTCTTCGGTATTGATAGTTATTTCAGCCGGTTTAGGCGCTGTTTGTTCCGGCTTTTTGGCTTCAGCGTTTTTGCCTTTCGGTTTATCGGCCGTCGAGTCCTTTTTCGTCTCTTTGAACAGGTCGGCAAACTTATCCATCCTGAACGGGTCTTCGAACTTGTAAAGCGGCATGCGGTAGATATGCACGTCGTTAGCGCCGTAGGGGTAATTGGGCTGGGTTCGCGAAGAGCTGAAATAAATATATTTCATATCCGGCGACCAGAACGGTTCCGATTCCGAGACGCCGCTATTGGTGAGGTTAAGTGTTTGGCCGTTATTGATGTTGTAAACAAAAATATCCGTTTCAAAATTCCGATAAGCATTATATACCACGAATTCACCGTTCGGCGAGATGTACGGAACGGAGTTTTCAAAACCCCATATTTCGTCGTGTGCGATGGTTTTGCTCTCCAGCGTTTTCAGGTCGATCATCCGTATCTCGTTACGGCCGCTCATATATATGCCCTGTGTATGCGTTTTATTTACCGTAAGACCCCTGTCGGTTTGTTTGTCGCTGGTTATCTCTTTTTCTATTCCGCTTCCGTCAGCCGAAATGGTGTACCAGTTGGTGTAGCCGCCCAGCGTCTGGCTAAAGATCAGCGAACGGTTATCGGGCAGCCATTTTACCTCAGTTACCCTTTCGGCATTGCCGCGTTTCATCTGGCGGATGAATTTTCCTTCCGGGTCGCTCACAAAAAGCTCACCCCTCGAAACAAAGGCCATCTTTTTGCCATCGGCCGAAACATCAAATGCTTCGATCTTGCCTTTAACGTCAAATTCCTGGTCCTTAGGTAATACGTCATTGCGGAAAATGTTGATGTTGAGTTTTTGAGTTTGCTTTGAAGCAACATCGTACACATACAACTGGTAGTCTTTTTCGAAAACCACCTTATCGCCATTGGCGCTTACGAAGGGACGTTTGATCGAGGTTGGGAATTGTGTTAAGGCGGTCTTTTTACCGTCGATAAAGGTATACAGGTTATATTCCTGGTTGCCTTCGTCGGACACGAAATAAATATCGCCCTTCTGATCGATCGTCGTCCAGAAATCCTTCCCTATCCAGGTGGTGTATTGTTTATATGCTTTGGTTTTGGGGTTGTACGACTGGATGTCCGGGTTGTACGCGCCCTTATAACGTTTACGGTTGGCAAACAGGTAGCTTTCCCACGTGTCGCTGAAAAATAATTCACCTGAGGTTGGGTGCTCAACTACGCCATGTATGGTATTAAAAAAATTGCCGAACAGGCGCTTCGGCGTGCCGCCATCGATGGTCACTTTATACTCGCTGAAAGAATTGTAGCGGTTGGAGGTGAAATAAATGGATTTTGAGTCCCAACTCCACGAATCCAACTGGTCGTTGGCATCATGGTAAGTGAGCTGCCTAATGTCGCCGCCCGCCATTGGCATAATGTATACATCGTTATTACCGAACTGATTAGATGAAAAGGCCAGCCACTTGCCGTCGGGCGATACATGCGGACTGGTTTCCTCGCCTTGCATGGCGGTCAGCCTTACAGCTACCGGGTTATTAATGTCGGCTTTCCATAGGTCACCCTCATAGCTGAAAATGACGGTCTTGCCATCGGGTGTAAGTGTGGGGTAGGAAGTAAAATAAGCTTCCTGTGTTTGTGCCTGTGCCAGGTTTTGCAGCAACAGGCCCGAAAAGAACAGCAGGTACAGTTTTTTCATATCACTTGATTTGAGTTGAATAAATGTATTTTTGAGACATTGTGAAAATAGTGCATTTAAATACCTACGACGGTAACGGGGGCGCTGGCAGGGCCTGCATCCGCCTGAATAATGCATTATTGAACCAAAATATCGATTCTAAAGTTATCGTGCATTACAAATTCGGAAAAAACCCGAACATTGACGAGTTTAATTCGAATTTGTTGCAAAAGGCGGTTACCGCGGCCAAGATCGTGCTGGAACGAATAGTTGCCAAACGTTACCTGAAGGCGGTCAAAACACCATTTTCCTTCGCGTGGTTCGGCCGTTCTGTCATCCATCATCCCGATGTGAAAAACGCCGATATTATTCACCTGCATTGGGTGAACCACGGTTTTTTAAATCCAAAACACATCGCCGAAATCGCCCGGCTCAATAAACCCGTGCTATGGACTTTTCACGATAGCAATTCGTTTACTGGCGGTTGCCATGTGCGGTACGAATGTGATCATTACAAGCGTGAATGCGGTAACTGCCCGCTGCTCAAGTATTCGGCGCCCGATGATGCTTCGCACAGAATATGGCAGCAAAAGCGGGATGCCTATGCTGCGTTGAACTTTACTGTAATTTCGCCGAGCAGTTGGAATAAGGCATCCGTGAGGGAAGCGAGCCTCACAAAAGATAAGGTGGTCGAGCAGATCCCCAATACGCTCGAAACAGGGATATTCAAGCCGATGAATAAAGCTGAGGCTAAAGCAAAGGCCGGATTTGCCGCGGATAAATTTGTTTTCCTGAGCGGTTTTATGCCCTCGCGTAAGGATATGCATAAAGGCACGGGATACTTGATGGAGAGCCTGGAAATATTGAAGAACAGGTTGGGCGTTGCCGCCGAAAATGTCGAGTTGGTAGTTTTTGGTAACAGGAACACGGAAGATCTGCCCGAGTTTCCCTTCAGCACCAGCTTCCTCGGTACGATCAATGACGACGAAAGGCTGGCGCTTTGTTATGCGGCTGCGGATGCTTTCTTAATCCCCTCGCTGGAAGATAATTTGCCGTACACGGTTATGGAAAGCCTTTCGTGCGGTACGCCTGTTGTTACCTTTACCACAGGCGGCATACCCGACATGGTGAAGCATGAGTGTAACGGATACCTCGCTGCATATCGGTCATCGGAAAGCTTTGCAGACGGGATGGAATGGATCATCAATTATCCGGAGAAAGAAAAGTTGCAACGGCAAGCCAGGCAGACCATAATGGATAATTTTTCGGAAATAGTGATAGCAGAAAGGCATATTGACCTTTACAGCAGAATATTAACAGAAAAAACTCGCTGAGCTTTGTGCCGCCTTTCTCTGTCGTTAAAAACGTTGATTTTAACCACAAAGGACACAGAGGGTTTCACGGAGTACGCAGAGAGAATGAGCTGAATATATATATGTATCAACCCCGATTGAGCATCATTACCGTCGTTTATAACGATGTTACTCACATCGAACGCACCATGCTTTCGGTGCTCCGGCAGAACTATGCCAATATCGAATACCTGGTTATCGACGGACTTTCAACGGATGGGACATTGGGCATTATCGGGAAATACAAGGATAGGATAACACTGGTGAGCGAGAAGGACAATGGCATTTATGACGCCATGAACAAGGGACTGAAACTGGCCACCGGCGATTATGTGCTTTTTATGAATTCGGGCGATGAATTATATGATCCCGATACGGTATCCAAAGTTTTTGCTTCAGCCCATGATGCCGACATCTATTACGGCGAGACCGAGATGATCGATGCCAATGGCAATAGTCTTGGGCAACGACGACATAAGGCGCCGAAAACTTTTACCTGGCGCGATTTTAAATACGGCATGAGCGTGAGCCACCAGGCTATTTATATTAAACGTTCGCTGATCGAACCGTTTAACCGACATTACCAGCTAAGCGCAGATATTGACTGGGTACTGACAGCCGCGAAAAAGGCTAAAAGCATCGTTAACGTGCATCAATATGTGGCCAAATACATGGTTGGAGGAATGTCCAAGAAAAAGCATCGGCAAAGCCTTTCCGAGCGCTTCGCCATTATGCGGCATCATTATGGGCTTATACCAACCATATTCAATCATTTTGTGATTGCCTTTAACCTGGGATGGTATTGGCTGATACATCGGAGGACGAACGATTAAAGGGAACGCCGCTGTGGCGAGTTAACATAACAAGCCCAATAAACATCTTGTCATTCTGAACGTAGTGAAGAATCTTCTAAGATCGGACTTGGGGGTATAGTGCATAAGATTCTTCGTTTCACTCAGAATGACAAGCGAGTGAATTACGCCGCTTTCTTTTCTTCCTCTGTTTTCCTGCGGATACCTAAAAATATCGCCCCGCCGAGCGCAAGCACCAAAACTATAGAACCGGCCAGCGATATTTTCTCTCCGGTGTAATAGGATGCCGGGTGGAAAATAAATTCGATTTTATGGTTGCCCGCAGGGATCACTGCTGCGCGTAATATATAGTCGGCTCTGAAATAAGGCTGCTCCTTGCCGTCGATATACATCTTCCAGCCTTTGTCATAGTAAACTTCCGAAAAGACAGCGATTTGGTTAGTGGTGCTGCCGCTCTTATAAACCATGTGGTCGGGCGAATAACTTACCAGGTCGATGGTCGCATTGGGATCGACGGAAAGTGACTTCCCGGCGATCTGGTTTTTGAATTTTTCGTCGATTATCGCTTTTTCTTTGGGCGAAAAGGCGGTTATGGCCTTCATTTCTTCATCGGCATTTTTCACGTACTCGACATCTTTGATAAACCAGGCATGGCCGCAGGCAGTCTCATTTTTTTGGGAGCTCATATCGCCGGTTTGCGGGTTTTGGGTAATGATGTATTTAACGTTCATCATATCCAGTACGTCGTGGTTGACGCTTTTGGAAAACTGGTTATCCAGTATTTCGTCGAAACGTTTCAGCTTCGCAGCCGAGTACCCCCACAGCGATTTGTGGAAGAACGGCGTTACGACATCATAAGTCGGCGCCTGGTTCAGGTCTACTACCCTGTAATCAGGGTCATGATCAAGGTTGATAAGCTGGTCTATCTGCCGTTCCTTGGGCTGAAGCGATTCCTGTTTATCGGCAAAGCTTTCGTCCTTCAGGTAACGCTTATCAACCTGCCACAGATCGATCAGTATCAGTGCGAAGAAAGCCACCGACAGTACCGTTGCATTGATCTTTTGCTTAATAAACGCCCATGCTATAGCAAAAGCGATCAAAATAAAAACAAGCGAACGGATAGCGTCGCTGCGTTCCATGCCTTCGCGGTCTCTTACCACAGCGCTTGAAACCGCATTTGCGGTAGCACTGTCGCCTTTCATTAATTGGGCCAGCTGGCTGGTGCCGTTTGCCTGGTCGGGTGAGCGGAAGCTTAATAATAAGTCAGGCAATACGATAAGCAACAGCGTTAGTCCGCCGGTGATGTACAGGGACAGCTTTAATTTTTTGAACAGCGCCGTTTTATCCGGGTTGTCAATGATTTCGCGGATAGCTAAAATAGCCAGTATCGCAAAACAGAACCCGGTTACCGCTAATATCGATTCAACCGTGCGGAATTTATTGTAAAGCGGGAAATATTTGAAGAAGATATCAGATACGAGCGGGAAATGTTTCCCGAACGACAGCAGCATGGTCAGGATAACCGTAGCAAGCAACCACCACTTGAAGCGGCTTTTTACCGTGAGAAGACCGAACACAAAAAGAAAACATATCACTGCACCGAAATAGTAAGGCCCGGCAGTGGAAGGTTTGTCTCCCCAGTATAAGGTCAGTCCCGGTATGCCGCCCGTTATCTGGTTCGCGGCGCCGACGGCTTGTTCTTCATTTGCCCCTTTTGATGAAAATACTTTGGCCGTTTCCGAGCTTTGGTCGAGACGCTCGCCGCCTTCGCCCGTAGCGCCGCCGTATGCGTTAGGCACCAGGAATGTTAAACATTCCGATACGCCCTGGCTCCATTGATAAGCGTAATCCCTGGACAGCCCGTTGCTGGGCTCGCTGGTATGCTGTGTCAGGTTCGAAGGGCCGCGGGTGGTGTATTTGCCATACTCGTAAGTGCTCCATAACGACGAAGCGTTAATGGCTATACCGATAACCAGCGCTGCAGCGAGATAGGCCAGCGCCCTAAAAAAATCCCTGGTGGCTTTGTTCCGGATGGCATGATATAACTCTATACCCACGAGAATAAACAGGGCGAGCATCAGGTAGTAGGTCATTTGCACGTGATTGGCGCGTATTTCCATCGCCAGGAACAAAGCGGTAAGCGAACCGCCAAGCAGGTATTTGCCCCGGAGGGTAAGGATGATGCTGGCCAGCAACGGTGCAAAAAAGGCAATAGCGAAAATTTGATTGCTGTGACCCGCTGCAAACAGGATAATATTATAAGACGTAAAAGAAAACGCGACAGCGCCGGCTGCCGCCAGCCAGGGCCTTAACCCGAGGACGCAGAACAGGAAATAGGACCCTAATAACAATATTAAAACCGTCCCGATGGGATTCGGGAACCAATAGTTTATCGCATAAACTATATGCGTGGTGATGTTGTCGGGATAGGGCGCCCAGATCTGGAAGGTTGGCATACCCCCGAATATCTGGTTTGTCCAAAGTATGGTGGTATCTTTTGACCGGTAGGCATTGATCTCTGTTTGGGTCGACTGGGCGCCCACTACGTCACTTTGGCCCAATACTTTTCCACTAAAAGCCGGTGTGAAATAAAAGAAACAGATCACTAAAAAAATGCCGATCATGGCAAAGTGGATGCCATTTCGCTTGAGCCAGTTATTCATCTAATGTTTTTTGTATGGATATAATCAATCCTCAAAAATAGAAATTTGAGTTATAATAGGAATTAAATTTTGATTAGACCCGGATAACGATATGCTTACAGGTCAGAAGATTAAAAACAGCAGTCCCAGTCCAGCTAAACTGATGACGTAGGCAATAATGGAAATCTTATTAAATTCTTCACGATGGCGGTATAGGTCAAAAGCATTGTATAAGGCAAGCACGCCTAGTATGATCCAGAAAAACCAGTTGATCTTGTGCTCCGAGTTGGTAAATATAGCCAGGCCAAGCGCCACGACGATATAATTTATCGTTATCAGCGTAAATGATTCAGGTGTGCCGTAGTGGCGACGCTTAAAAATGGTACCGCCGGGTTGCAGCGGGTTTTCATTTAATTTCTTCATAGTCCACAAATTCGCCCTCGGAATCGGGAACAGATTGCTTTTTTTCAGGTATATAATCCACCTTAACTTTTCCTTCGGGCGGGCGTTGGTTGCGGTATTGCTGTTGCTGCCCTTGCTGTGCTTTATTAACTACGCTCTGAAACAGCATCGGTAAAACCAGCCGGATCAACGCGCGAATAATGTAAAGTACAAGGATAGCTATGAACAGGAAACGAATTAGTTCCATTTGGATCGAAATTGGACTACAAATATAAGTTTATAAAGCGTAATTTGTTTTATATCGCCTTTACCTGTTATGACGAATGAGAGCGTGAAATATTACACAGTTTTATGTACGAATGTACAAATATGCGGGTGCTCAGATGATTTATGATTTACAGATGATATTTTAATGTGCAGATGTGCAAATTTCAGATATGCAGATGTTGTTTTACAGCCTACAATTCCTATCTGCACATTTGCACATCCGCATATCGGTACATTAGAACCGTTTTTCCATCATCTTTTCCAACGCGAACATTTCATCGCGAAGTTTCGCTGCCAGCAGGAAGTCCATATCCTTCGCGGCAGTGAGCATGTCTTTGCGTGTATTTTCTATAGCCTTCTTCAGATCGGCTTTGGTCATATACTGGACAATTGGATCTGCTGCGATAGACATCGTGTCTGCCTCTACATAAGGTTTCTGCACACCACCGACGAAGTCAATTACCGAAGTTTGTTCTATGATCGCCTCCCTTGATTTGCCGACTGTTTTCGGTGTGATGCCATGCTCCAGGTTGTAGTTGATCTGTTTTTCGCGACGGCGATTGGTCTCGTCCATGGTTAGCTGCATGGATTCCGTGATCGTATCGGCATACATGATCACGCGCCCGTGGTCGTTCCGCGCGGCGCGGCCGATGGTTTGTATCAGCGAGCGTTCGGAACGTAAAAAGCCTTCCTTATCCGCATCCAATATGGCTACCAGCGATACCTCCGGCAGGTCAAGCCCTTCGCGCAGCAGGTTAATGCCTATTAAAACGTCGAATTCGCCGAGACGAAGCCCTCTTAATATTTCGACGCGGTCAAGCGTTTTTACTTCGCTATGGATATAGCGACATTTGATGCCCAACCGGTCCATGTATTTAGCCAGCTCTTCGGCCATGCGTTTGGTTAACGTAGTTACCAGTACACGGTCGCCCTGCTTTACTGTTTGGTCTACTTCTTCCAGCAGGTCGTCCACCTGGTTTATAACCGGGCGCACATCGATTACCGGGTCGAGCAAACCTGTCGGCCTGATCACCTGTTCGACCACTACACCGCCCGATTTTTCCAGCTCAAAGTCGCCGGGAGTGGCGCTTACATAAATGGTTTGCGGCGCCAGGCGTTCAAACTCCTGGAAGTTGAGCGGCCGGTTATCCAAAGCGGCGGGCAGGCGAAAACCATATTCAACCAGCGAGATTTTGCGCGAACGGTCGCCGCCATACATCGCCCTGATCTGAGGAACGGTCACATGGCTTTCGTCGATCACCATTAAATAATCATCAGGGAAATAATCAAGCAGGCAGAATGGCCTTGCGCCGGGCTGGCGTCCATCAAAAAATCTTGAATAATTTTCGATGCCCGAACAATAACCCAGTTCGCGGATCATCTCCAGGTCGTAATTCACTCTTTCTTCTAATCTTTTGGCTTCAAGAAAGCGTTGATCGCGAATGAATTGCTGTTTGCGGGTTTCCAATTCTTCCTGTATGGCCCAGATAGATTGTTGGAATCGTTCGCGTGGGGCCACATACAGGTTGGCGGGAAAGACCACCATATGCGTCATCTTCTCCAGCGTCTTGCCGGTCGATGGATCAAACGTGCTTAATTCTTCAATATCATCGCCGAAAAACGAAATGCGGTAAGCATAATCGAGGTATGCGGGGAAAATATCCACCACGTCGCCTTTTACACGGAAGGTTCCGCGTTTGAAATCGGCAGTTGTACGGGCATATAATATCTCCACCAACCTGTGCAGGAAAGCGTTTCGGCTGATTCTCGTGCCAACAGCAAACCGGAAAACCGAGTCTTTAAAATCATCCGGATTACCCATACCGTATATACACGAAATGGACGATACCACGATCACGTCCCTTCGACCCGACATGAGCGCCGAGGTAGTGCGCAGGCGCAGCTTTTCGA
Organism: Mucilaginibacter sp.; assembly: GCA_035545315.1. GTDB lineage: Bacteria > Bacteroidota > Bacteroidia > Sphingobacteriales > Sphingobacteriaceae > Mucilaginibacter. The sequence goes on from DASZYQ010000021.1 coordinate 91,700, forward strand.
TCTCGTCGTTGATCTTCAGGTCTTTTTCGATATAAGTGTTCGTCGTCGGTATAAAAGCCTCGGGCTGGTAATAGTCGTAATACGAAACAAAATAGTTGACCGCGTTCTCGGGGAAGAATTGTTTGAACTCGCCGTAAAGCTGCGCTGCCAGCGTTTTATTGTGACTCAATATCAGCGTAGGCCGCTGTGTTTGTGCGATGACGTTGGCAATTGTAAAAGTTTTTCCCGAACCTGTAACGCCAAGCAGGGTTTGGTACGTATCGTTATTGTTGACACCCTGCACCAGTTGACGGATGGCTTCGGGCTGATCCCCGGTCGGCTGGTATTCAGAGGTTAATTTAAAATCCATAGATCATTACAAAAATACGAATAATAGTATATACGGTTTGTGTGCCGAAAGTCAGTAATCGCGCCGTAAGCTGCCCATTGCCGGTTAGTTCTCGTATGCTTTTCATGCTTTGCAGATTGTGCCGTCAAAGCTAAGAGCGTGCAATGACAGCTATATGTCAGCAGTGTTGTAAAAGAATTTGAAGGGGAAAAACTGAGGTTGAAAATAATGTATGAATTGAAAAAACTTAACGTTATCGCGTTTCGTTTATTCAATCATAAAAGGTTAAGCGTCAACAAAATTTTTAATTATAATCTAATGATTGTTTTAGAAAAATTACGTGCTAAACCGGTAGATTTAAGCATGTTTTTTGTCCTTAACAAAACCAACACGCTGGGCAACCAATTCCTGGCCGAGCTGCGCGACGCCGTTGGCCAGCAGGACGGCATGCGTTTCAGGCGCAACCAGGAACGTTTGGGCGAAATCCTGGCGTATGAGATTAGCAAAAAACTAAAGTATGTACCTGTTGAGGTTCAAACACCGCTGGGCACTGCCCCGCTGAATGTACCTGAAACTTATCCCGTTCTGGGAACCATCCTGCGCGCCGGCTTGCCGTTTCACCAGGGATTTTTGAACTTTTTTGATAAGTCGCCGTCGGCTTTTATTACAGCATATCGCAAAGTCAGGAAGAATGGCGATTTTATTATCAATATCGACCATATTTCCACACCTAACCTCGACGGCCGCATACTCATCCTCTGTGACACTATGCTGGCGACCGGTCAAAGCATGGTGGACGTTGGTAAAGAACTGATGGGCATGTACTCCATTAAGGAACTCCACATCGCCGCCATTATCGCGAGCGCCGTGGGTATCGAACATGTAAAGGCTCACCTGCCGAAAGCGCACATCTGGGTTGGCGCGATAGACGAGGAAATGACCTCAAAGGCCTACATCGTGCCGGGATTAGGTGATGCGGGGGATCTGGCTTATGGCGAGAAAATGTGATAAATGCGGAATGCGGACTGTCAATTGCGAAATGTGTAATTTTGTACCACAGATTTAAATGAATTCCGCATTCCACACTCCGAACTTCGCATTAAAAAAACATCTTTTCTTCGACCTTGACCATACCATTTGGGACTTTGATAAAAACGCCGAAGAGGCTTTGCACGAGCTTTATGGCATTTATGGTTTGAAAGAACTGGGTCTGCATTCGGCCGATCTGTTCATCGAAACTTATACGCGCAATAATCACCGGCTTTGGGCGGAATATCATTTGGGCAGGATCACTAAAGATGAACTGAGAGAGGCGCGGTTCAAACAAACATTTCTGGACATGGGTATGCACCCCGATGTGATACCCGTGGGTTTTGAAGATCATTATGTGCGGCTTTGCCCAACCAAGACCAACCTGTTCCCCGATGCGCATGAAACGCTGCAATACCTGCAGGCGAAATATGTGCTTCACCTTATATCTAACGGCTTTCGCGAATCGACCGAGATCAAGATCAGCGGCACCAACCTGGGTGGCTATTTTCAAAATATTATTATCTCCGAGATCGTCGGTGTTAATAAGCCCGACAGGGCCATTTTTCAGCATGCGCTTGATCTGGCAGGTGCCGAAAAACATGAAAGCCTGATGATCGGCGACAGCCTGGAGGCCGATGTTTACGGCGCTATGAACTTCGGGATGGATGCCGTCTACTTCAACCCAAACGGCATGGAAAAGCCGGATAATGTGCCGGTGCAGATCAGCCAATTAAAAGAGCTGGTACTGCTTTTATAAATTCAGCGTGTAAACTATTCCCGCTCCAAACCTGAAATTAGCCTGGAAGCCGTTATTCGTCGTGATTGTTTGCAGCGCGTATAAGCGATCATTCGGAAAGCTTGTGAAGGGAAACGGCCCGCGCAGGTCGCCGGTCCTTTGTATGTCCTTTTTCCACGGGAATGCCGGCACAAAATCAACCTGGATAATACGCAGGTCGAAGTTTTTGCTCAGCTTAAGATCCAGTCCGGCTCCGGCATCTATATTGAATGCGGTTGCATTTACTTTTAAGTTTTGAGTCTGATAAATGATGGCGTGCGTGCTGCTGGTTAGATTGCTGGAAGCATTTTCAAATCCAAGACCGATCATCAATTGGCCAAAAGGCTTCAGTTTGCCCGGCGATTTAAAGTCCCTGTATTCTATCCCGGCCGCAATGGAAAGGTAAGATTGCCGCGTGTGCTGACCGCCATAGCCGGGCACTACCAAAACATAGGTGGGCTGAGCAGCGCTTCCCCGTCCGAACGACCCGCCCGGAATGTCTGTTGTCGCGGAGCCCGTGAGCCATCCAAAGCTTGCTTTAGCTGCGAAGTGATCTGAAAGCCGGTAAGCCCCCGAAATACCGAAGCCGTTAAATTGATGCGACATGTTTTTACCGGTCGTATCGCTAAAGGTGCTTCCACCGAGGCTTGATGTTTCCTTATAAGTGTCGCCTGTAAAATTGCTGAAAATGCCGCGCGAATATTCAGCTGAAATCTGCAGTTTGTTGCTGCCTTGCCCGAATGCTGCTGCGGGGCCAGCGAGCAGTAACAGGATGCTGTACAATATCTTTTTCATGATCAAATAATTACGATAAATATTTAAGGTGTGGTGAATTTGGCCACGATGAACCAAGAACAAGTTACCACACGCCTGCAGGCCGGGCAATAATCCAAATGGAGTATTTTATGTAATTTTAAATGACCGGATCAAATGAAAGGTCCGCCCTGATTTATGACCATCGAAGCAGAAAAAAAAGCCATTGAAGCCACGCTGGACGTTTACCGCAGCCGCCTGGATACCATCCCCGATGAACAGTTTGACGTTAGCCCGTCCGGCGGCGGATGGTCGTATGCAGAGGTATACTCACATATTTTACAAGCTAACCTGGGATCGACAATAGCTGCCGAAAAATGCACGCTCAGCACCTGCAAGCCGGGTGCAAAGGGCTGCTCTATTATAGGTTTTTTTGTGCTGACGTTTAAGCGTTTTCCGCCGTTCAGGGTAAAAATGCCCAAGACTTTGGCAGCCGCCAGCCCGGTAAAAAAGATCAGCAAGGAAGAAGCCCGGAATTTACTGGTTAAATGCCGCCGGCGCATTAATGAGGTTGCGGCTCTTATTCCTAAGTCATCGGCCCGCTGCCGGATCAAACATCCGCGCCTGGGCATGCTTAACGCGCGCCAGTGGTTCAGGTTTATCCTGATCCATTCCAAACATCACCTCAAACAACTTGATCGTATAGAAAAGGGCCTGAAGTAACTCATTTATAATTTGTTCGTGTAACGATTTCTTAACATCATGCTTTCTTGATTATCTCAAATGGTATTTTTGTTAGAATGGACCTTCAAAATTTATTTAAATTAGTTCGAAAAGGAGATGTAGCGATATGGGTCGGGGCTGGATTTTCTATGTATGCTGGTTATCCTTCTGGTGAAAAGCTAAAAAAGATCATTTATAGTGAACTTGCCACGCACAGTCATGATTTGCTGAGTAGAATATCGCATTTTAAAGAGATAATAACTACAAATTATGATTGTTTAATCGAGAATAGTTACACAAATAGGGCAAATGTTATTCGTTCAGATAATGATGTCCCTTATTTCCAAAACTTAAAGCCCTCAATTTACAAAGCACATGGTGATATTCATTGCATAGAAAAGATCATAATAACAAAAAACGATTATGCAAAATTCTACAATATCCAACGTGACAAACCTTTTTGGGTTTCTATTTTAGACATTCTGACAAAACGAAATTTACTTTTCCTAGGGTATAGTTTTGAGGATGAGAATATATGGTCTTGGTTTGATTTAATTGATAATGCAATTGAGACCCATCGGAAAGAGCGTTTTCTCGTTGCCCCCGGTTGGACACCACTAAAAATTAAGCAATTGCAAGACAAATCTATAACATACATTGATTTAGATGCTGAGGCTTTTTTAGTCAAATTAGACCAAGAGATAAAACTGAATTTAGCTGCAGACTTGGAAAATGGGTTAGTCTCTCAAGATACCTTTAATCAGTATGTTCTATTGAACGAATATAATTCAACTATCAGTACGACAAATGGCAAACCGAAGTTGGACTCAATAACAAAATCGGGTGAAGCTGTAGTTAATAAACTAATTTTCGCAACCACTGATAAAAAGCTTGCTCGGCAAATGGATCAATTTACCCAAGGGTTTGGTAAGTCGATAAAGATCCCAAAGAAACATCTTGTAAAATTTGAACATTTCGTTGGTGATTTTAAGATGAATATCAGTGCCGAAACAATAGAGTATTTTTCATTGCAAAGGCTGCCAAGGAAACATAAAGGCACTTTCGAATTGCCAGATGATGGGTTGATAATTGAGGATATTGAATTCGATTCGTACCAACTCTCGAAGAATGAGGCTCAAATAGAATCTAACATATGGGGTTTTAAGCTTGACGTAAAGATTCATTTTAAAGGGGATGGCTCTACAGTGACTTTTCACATTAATAACCCGCTGGTTTTTCCATCGATAAACAAATGCGTTTTATTCCAAAAGGCATTACTAAGCTTTGCGAGCAAAGGTAAGGCAGTATTTTTCAAAGATGGATTACCCCACAATATTGATGGCAAGATAGCAACCGTTAAGTTGAGTGAATTTACGGAACTGCTGGATTTTTTTGAAGGATTGAAAAAAATCGAAGCCACTTTCAATATAAGATTTGAAGGATCAAATGCAGATTTTTCAGAAGCTAAAATTCAGCTTGTAAAAGCCATTTCACAACTTATAGACCATAAATATATTGAAATTTCAAGTGCTAATGGTGTTATTGTTGAGTTAAAAGATGAAAGCGAAAATGCAAAACTCAAGGAACTACCAAGTCATGTCAAATCCGTATTAATTAAATCAGGAGAAAATAAAATCATTGATCTATTTGGTCACAAAATTGATTTGGGGGAAGAGGGTCTACAAATAAATGATATTGACTCATTTATTATGAACAAAGGGAAAACTACAGGTGTAATAAAAAGCAACTCTGGGTTATACTGGCAACGGTATAGCTTGTTTTTCCCATTTGATTCTATCAACGATATTGATTAATGCTATAAAAATTTTCGCAGCCGATGAAACCTTTTTCTTTTTACATAGTCTTAACATTCAGATAATTTACAGTTCCGACATTTGCATAATATCATAATATGAATTTCGAGTTTGGGTATCTGGTTGTTGTGGGGTTGCTCTTATTATTAGGAATGTTCTACATCAGCCCTTATGAACTGAAAGTTAATGAAGACGAAGACGACGAATAGTCGTTATTTTCTCCAGTCTTTTCAAATATTGACCGGTAAAAACTACCGGACGGCAAATTATCCCCCCTTAGTTTTATGGCAAAGCGTGAAGTAGATATCGTAGTAATATCCGATGTGCACCTGGGCACGTACGGATGTCATTCCAAAGAGCTTCTTAAGTATTTAAAGAGTATCAAGCCTAAAATGCTGATACTGAATGGTGATATCATAGACATATGGCAATTCAGTAAATCGTACTGGCCCGAAACGCACATGAAAGTAGTGCGCCGGATATTAAAATTTGTGACTGAAGGCGTGCCCGTTTATTACCTGACCGGCAACCATGACGAGATGCTGCGCAAGTTTGCCGATTTTGACCTCGGATCGTTCCAGTTACGTAACAAAGTGGTCTTAAATATCGACGGGAAAAAAGCATGGATATTTCATGGCGACGTGTTCGACGTTACCATGCAGCATTCAAAGTGGCTGGCTAAATTGGGCGCGGTAGGTTACGATACCTTGATACTGATAAACAGCTTTGTGAACTGGTGGCTGACAAAGATAGGCCGCGAAAAAATGAGCTTTTCCCAAAAAGTGAAGGGCAGGTTTAAGGATGCGGTAAAATTTATAAATCAGTTTGAGCAGACCGCTGCCGACCTCGCGGTCGAAAAAAAATATAGCTATGTAATTTGCGGCCACATTCACCAGGCCGAGATACGCGAAATGCAATCGGCCGATAAAACCGGCTCGGTAACCTATCTTAATTCAGGCGATTGGGTTGAAAGCCTCACCGCGCTGGAATACCACAATAAGGAATGGACCATATTCAAATACGATCCTGCCAACTTCAAGGCGGAGATCGACGAGGACGACCATACCGATGCCGAAGACCTGGATGCCAAACTGGATGTAAAGAATCTGCTGGAACGCTTTAAGCTGGAGGCGCACTGATCCTTTTGTTGTAAGGTTAAAAAGTTTGAAAGTTGGAATGTTGTTGCGGTCTCAAGAAATTACATTTGTAACATTATTGGAGAAAGATGGTTCTAAGGCCTAAAGGGATTAACCTTTCATCTTTACAACCTTCCAGCTTTACAACAGCAAAAATTGAAAATCCTCTACGCCATACAGGGAACAGGAAACGGGCATATCAGCCGGGCGCGGGAGATTGTTCCTTTGCTGCAGCAATACGGCGAGCTGGACCTGCTGGTGAGCGGTACGGAAGCCGAAGTGTCGCTATCCCAACCGCTCAAATACCGCCTGCATGGATTTAGCTTTGTATTCGGCACTAAAGGCGGGGTCGATAAATGGGCCACTTACAAGCTGATGAACCTGCGGCAGCTATGGCGTGATATGCACGACCTCCCGTTAAAGCAATACGATCTGATCATCAATGATTTTGAGCCTGTTAGCGCATGGGCCTGCAGGCTGCAGAAATTGCCCTCTGTTTCGCTGAGCCACCAATGTTCTTTTCTTTCGCCGAAAACACCAAGACCCGCGCGCTGGAACTATGCCGAGTGGCTGTTCAAATACTATTCGCCGACAACGCACCGCATTGGGTTTCATTTCGAGCGGTACGACGATTTTATCCATACGCCGGTTATCAGGAGCGAGATAAGGAACCTGGAGCCGGTCAATAAAGGGCACTATACGGTTTACCTGCCCGCCTATGATGACAAAACATTAATCAGGCACCTCGGTCAAACCAAAGCCCGGTGGCATATTTTTTCCAAAAGGCAGAAAGCGCCTTATAAAAAAGGAAATATCCAGGTCTTCCCGGTAGATAACGACGAGTATAACCGGAGCATGGCCAGTTGCGAGGGATTGCTGACAGGCGGCGGCTTTGAAGGTCCGGCCGAAGCCATGTTCCTCAAAAAAAAGGTGTTGCTGATACCGATGAGCGGGCAATACGAGCAGCAATGCAACGCGCTGGCGGCATCAAAGTTGGGCGTGCCCGTCATTCAGGCCATAGACGATAATTTTTTACCAGAAATAAACCGCTGGATAGAAGCTGAAAATAAGGTCGTAGTAGACTTTCCCGACCACACCGCAATGATCATTGACGATATGATCAAACGTTACTCGCAGCAGAAAATGATTTTAGCATAAACGCTTTTTATGCTAATATTGCCCTGAGATCCCGCGCATGATCAAGCTTTTCAGGTCTTTTAACCCCATCAATATCCTCTGGCTGGCTGTGGTCATGTTTTTGTTGCGTATTTGGTTTCTTAACATAATACCGGATAAAGTTGAATTTCCTTTTGCCGAACTTTTTTCGAGACTCAGTTTGCCGGCAAGTTACCAGTATAACATACCGCCGAAGCTTAATTTTTTACTGGCAAGCGCATTGGTATTTCTCCAGGCCATACTGCTCAATTACCTGGTCAATTACCATAACCTGCTGGGGCGATCGACCTTTTTGCCCGCGTTGATGTATATCGTCGTATCCGGGCTGTTTACGCCATTTTTTTTGCTGGGGCCGCCGCTGATATGCAATTTCCTTGTGTTGTGGATGCTCGCAAAAATGTTCAGCTTTTACAAGGGCGACGATGTCAAGTCAGCCTCATACGACCTGGGCATGATCGTGGCGGTAGGAACGTTATTTTACCTGCCATTTATTTATATGTTCGTGGGTATCTGGATCGCGCTGATCACGTTCCGCCCATTCAACTGGCGCGAATGGGCAGCGTGCATTATTGGTTTCGTTACTATTTTTTTCTTCCTGGCCGTGTTTTATTACCTGAACGACCGGATGAACAGCTTTTACAGCATATGGCTGCCGCTGGCTGCAAAATTCACGGTTCACATCAATTTCAATTATTACCATTATCTTGTTTTAATCCCGGTAATGCTGATCCTGGTTTTTGGGCTTTATAAACTACGGCAGAATTTTTATAAAAGCTTCGTTCAAACCCGAAAGTCGCTTCAATTACTGCTAATTATTGCATTGATCGGTGGTTTTTCGTTTTATATACGGCCCGATTTTCATCTCGATCATTTTTTGCTCTGCGCCATTCCCGTGGCTATATTTTTTGCTTATTACTTTTTATACGCCACCACCCGGTGGTTCTACGAAAGTGTGTTCATTATACTGCTGGCCAGCATGATCTACTTCCAGTTTAACAATTTTTAACTTTTGCATTCGTTCAAATTTCGGGGGTTATGTTAATTTTGTCACATGAAGTTTGGAGTAGTTGTATTTCCCGGTTCTAATTGCGATGAGGATATCATCTATGTATTAGAAAAAATAATGGGCCAGCAGGTGGTTCGCCTTTGGCATAAAGACCACGACCTGCAGGGCTGCGATTTTATAGTGCTGCCCGGCGGTTTTTCATTCGGCGACTACCTGCGTTCGGGCGCTATCGCACGTTTTTCGCCTATTATGCAGGAAGTGATCCAGTTTGCGGCCAAAGGCGGTTATGTGTGGGGCGTATGCAATGGTTTCCAGATACTGACGGAAGCGGGAATGCTGCCCGGCGCTTTGCTGCACAACAAAAACCGTAAGTTCAATTGCAGCAATATATACATGACCCCGCAGACGAGCGATTCGTTGCTTACCTCGCAGATCGATCCGCAGCGTGCTTTGAAGATACCCATCGCCCATGGCGAAGGCAATTATTATGCCGACAGTGATATGCTGAAGTCCCTGAACGATAACGACCAGGTGCTATTCAGGTATTGCGATGAATACGGCAACATTACCGATGAGGCGAACCCGAACGGGTCGATTGAAAATATAGCCGGTGTATGTAATGCCGGCCGGAACGTGTTCGGCATTATGCCGCACCCCGAGCGCGCCGCGGACGCGTTGCTGGCCAATCAGGATGGGCTTGCTATTTTTGAATCGATATTGTCAATGGTTAAAGCCTGATGGCCAACCTGGTAATCGACATTGGCAATACGCTTACCAAGATCGCAGTTTTCAGGCAGGACGAACTGCTGCAGTTTGAACAATACCAGGCTGCGGACCCGGGAATTATACTTACCCTGGCAGAAAAGTATGCCGTAAGGCAGGCCATCGTCGCATCGGTGCGAAAGGGCGCTGAATCGTGGCAGGAAGCCGTCAGCGAAAAGCTAGACTTGAAATATTTTGGCGCGGATATGGCTGTGGGTATTGTCAACCATTATAAAACGCCTGAAACGCTCGGCCCCGACCGGCTGGCGGCGGTAATTGGAGCGCACCGGCTGTATCCCTGTCAGGGCAACCTGGTAATAGGCGCCGGTACCGCCATAACGTACGATTATGTGGATGCCGCCGGGAATTATTCCGGTGGCAGTATATCGCCGGGGCTAAAAATGCGTTATAGAGCATTGAATTACTATACCGGGGCCTTACCGCTGGTAGACGCCGACGAAAGTTTTGACAGCGCTTATGGCGATGATACCACTTCGGCCATACGCTCGGGTGTGCAGAACGGGATAAAATATGAGTTGAAGGGTTTTATTGAAAGCTATCGCCCGGAAGGTTCCGGATCGAACGTTATACTAAGCGGCGGCGACTGCAATTTTTTTGATACTCTGCTGAAAAATAGCATC
>DASZYQ010000022.1:0-109550 GCA_035545315.1 Mucilaginibacter sp.
GGGCCACTACGGCCCCCGTCACGACTTGAATGCCAATTTACTTTGCGGTTTCTATACCGATTCGGTAGTCAATTTCGATAAAAAAATGGGCGACACCACTTCGCACACCGGTGGCGACCTTACTTTTTATTTTAACTGCCAGAACGGACAGGCGAACGGCTACACCGCTTATGACTCGTTAGCCACCACCCGCACTACCCCTACGTACACCGACCAGTATTATGTAAAGCAATATTATACGATCCAGGCGCTCACCAGCGACCACCAGTTCATCGGTGTTAACGGCGATATTTATTTTTACGATCAGACTATCCTGAAATGCGGATGTCACTCGGTTGAAAATGCCAATTACGTACTAAAAGACCTGAAAGTAAATGTTTGCGGCTGCAGCCGCGACATCCTGAGCGGAACGGCCACCTTTAAAGCCTACGGCCACAACTGGAGTTTAACAGGCAGCATGACCTTCCTGGGCAACCACATGGCAGATATTATTTTTGACGGAAACCCAACAGTTTACCACATCAACCTGCTGACAGGAAAAGTAACTTCTTAATTTTATAAAAGCCAAGGGACCAGGAGCCAGGACGATAATTGCTATCGTTTTGGCTCTTGTCTTTTTTTCCTGGCGTTATTTAGAACACTTCATTTAAATTCAGGAAAAATCCCCTGTTGCCGAACTTACCGAAGGCGTAGTCCAGCGCCAGGTTGGTGCGGGTTACTTTGTTGAACAAGATACGTAAGCCCGCGCCGTAGCCGGGTTGAAACACCTGGAATGACCGGGTTCCCTGTTCGTCATTGGCAGTCTGCAGATTGCCGAATATTACCCCGCTGACAAACTTATTGGCCAGTATGAAGAAACGGAACTCCGCTTCGGTGTCATTGAATTGAATTGCTTTTAAACGACTGCGCCTTTATCATCATGCGCCGCTGCAGTACACTATAGGTCGAGTCAGACCAGGAGCAACTGTCAGGCGGAAAATAAGGCGGATAAGAAAGCGTGGCGTCGAAGTGGCCCTCCGAGATGTTGATAGTGGCCGGATTGCCGGAAAATGTACGGCCTTTAAATGAAAAAGTGCCGCTGATACGATCGCCGTCAAAATAGTTGATAGTCATTGTGCCGGTGTCCGCCAGGAAATCAGTTCCCGAATCATCATTGTAGCCAGCTGATACCCTATCATTAACCTTTTCAAAACGGTAGGTGCGCTGTTCTGGCACGGTATCGATATAAAGCGATATTTCGTTTTTCAGGTCTCCGCCCGCAGCCAGGAAAAAAGTACCGTCATAGTCATTGTAAGCATCGGGTTTGATGATTTTATAAATCCCGTTTAACTTGAATGAAATATAATCGCCGGGTTGCGGGTTATCTTTTTTACAGGCGCTGAGTGCAGCTGCACAGCCGGCAGCGACCAGTATTTTTTTAATAAGGTTCATATCGTAATTTGTTGGTTTACGATATATAGAATAAAGTTTGGTCCGAAGGTTTAACCGAAATGCTAAAAATTTTAGCCACCGGCTTAGTTCTTAACAACGGTCGTTTTGAATACATAGCCTTCCTGCCCCGCATAGGATATTTTACAATAAACCTGCCCGGTTTGGAGTACCCGGACTTCGGCGCCGCCGGGCAGCTTGGCCATCACCGGCGAATTATAGTCGGCCGACTGATGGAGGTAAACAATACCCGTTATGTTGGCATGCAGGATAGCTGTATATGACGAGTCTGCCGTAGCGAAACCGAGTTGCTTAGGTATGTCGGTAACACCGCTTGTGCTCAGCGCGGGGGCGATTGCTTTTGTGACGCTATCATTCTGTACCGGCTGAGCAACAGGAGTTGTTTTCCTGTGATTCTTTAGATGCACCGGCGATGCCGCTTTCAATACCTGCGGTTTTACTATGGGTGTGGCCTTTTTAGTGTCGTGACCGCGGATGGTTCGGATTACATAAAATCCAAAAAGTGCCGTAACTGCCAGGAATGTTATTGTAACCGCTGTATTAAGGTATTTGAGCCGGAACACGGCCATCTGCTTTTTCTGGCTGCTCCTTAAAGCAGCGTCGTATTTTTTTCGGCGACGGGAATCGCGCAGGGTATCGTACGCTTCGGCGATTTCACGAAAGTGCGCGTCCATAAATTCGTCCTGTTCGTCATAAAACTTATGGGCAAGCTTCTGGTAGGCAGCTTCTATTTCAGGAGCTGTTGCGTTGGCTGAAGTTCCGAGAATATAGTAAAAATCCTTCATACAGGCTTGAACAGTTGTTGGACGTGCACGACCCCATGAAGTTTAACAAGGCAAAAAAAATCCGGGCTCAATTCGCCAGGGTTATCGGTAATTGAAAAGTAAATAACGATCCTTTACCCGGCTCACTTTCTACCTGGATGCTACCGCCATGGCGTTTAATGATCTCGGACGAAATAAACAATCCCAAGCCAAGGCCCTGGAAGTGCCGGTCGGAGTTAACGCGGTAAAACCGGTCGAAAAGCTCGCCGATATGCTTTTCGTCGATGCCAATCCCGAAATCCTCGATCGTCACCATCAGATGGCCGCCAATAAGTTCGGAGCGTATAAGTACTTTATCGGCCCCCGGAGAATACTTGACCGCATTATTAAGCAGGTTTATGATCACCTGCTCGATCCGGTGCCTGTCGCCGTGTACGATTACCGATGCCGAATGCTCGATAACGAGTGAATGATCCGGGAATATCTGCTGAACGCTATCGACAGCCTCCCTGAGGGCTTGCTGAAAATCAAAATCTTCCAGATCATACTGCATTTTCCCCGAATTGATCTTTGAAACGTCCAGCAGATCCTCGATCAGCCGTTCCATCCGCGTCAATTGCCTCGATGCGCGGTGAATAAGGCTGAACGTTTTAAACTCGGGCTGCATTTCTTTTACCGCAAGTTGAAAGAACGCTTTTATAGTAGTAAGCGGCGTCTTCAGTTCGTGGCTGGCGATGCTGATAAACTCGTCTTTTTTCTTTTCGTTTTCTTTCTGGTCGTTTATGTCCGTTATGGCGGTCTGAAGCTCTTTTTCGGTTTCTTCCACTTTTTGTTCCAATCCTTGCTGAGCCTCCCGCACCCTGGCGACCATGATATTGAACGACTCGGCGAGCTTACCGATCTCATCCTTTCTTTTAACGTCCACTGCCGACGAATAATCGCCCTCAGCAATCGCCGACGCGGCGTTGCTCAAGTCTTTGATCGGCCCTGTTATACTGCGCGACATGATCCATCCACCCAGACTGCCCGCGACGACCAGCACGATACCGATAATAGTAACCCAGCGCAAAAACACGTTTGCCGTTTCAAGAAATGTCCTGCTGGAAAACTCGACCAATATCAGCCAGCGCGAATCGGGTATCCTGCGCATCGCTCCTACAACCGGATCGCCGCTTTGCCTACGGTATTCCGCCACCTGCTGTAATTTTACCAGTTCGACTGGCGGCCCGGCAACCGGCTGTAGCATATCAGTCCAGAAGCCGCCGTCGTCGTTACCGAAAAAAAGACGGCCATTGGCACCGAGCAACTGGCCCAATTGTTCGACGCTCTGTTTTGTATTTTTCAGCAGTTTCCAGTCGATCACATATCCTATAATTTTGTTGCTGTCGATAACCGCTGCGGCTACCGGGTAATACATCGAGCCTTTGTATAAAACAAACCGGCCTGCGCCTCCCATATTAGCAACGCTTACTGCCGACATCGGCATCGAGTCGATATTCAATTTCAGATCGAGTGATTTGCTTCCCAGACGCACTATAGTGTTTTTCCGGTCGTCAACTATCTCGAATAACTTGTTTGTCGTATCCTTTTTGAAAAGGTTCTGAAGCGCCGCGACCGATTTAACAGGTGCGGTAGCGCTGTGAGCTTTAAGCAGATCCTTTATATTTTTACTATTTGCCACCTTGCCCAGGGTGTCGACAAACTGATCGACCGAGCCCTTAAACATAACCGTGAGCTTATCTGCCAATGTAGTTACCCGCTCGGTAGCGGTTGCCATAGAAGCATTTTTCACTTCGATATACGATACCCAGCTGAAGGCGGTAATGACAATCAGTAATAAAATGCATATAAAAAGCGGCAGGCGTTGCTGTATAGACAGGTGCCCAAACAGAAAAGCTTTTCGCCTACGTTGCACTGACGTTCCCACTTCGGACGTTTTTCAGTTACCAGATAAATGCTTAACCAAATTTAGTAAGATAAATAAGGTGTTGCAAGAATATCTTGTTCTACGCGGCGCCCGGCTCGGAGGTTTTTATTTTTTTAAGGAATCAGGGCAAACGGCTACCGCTATTTTGGAGTCGGCAGTACCATAGTACACGTACCATTTATTGTTAAAACGGGTGAGGCCCTCTAAAAAGCACACCTGGTTTACCTGCCCGGTTATCTCGTAGGGTTTGTCGGGCTTCATGAACCAATGATCCAGGCGTTGAACAATTTTTGTGGGATCATTCTTATCAAAAAGCGCCTGGCCCGCGGCATACGAATCCTTGCCCAATGATTTGTCGCCGGTTGCCGGATCATTGCCGCTGTTATAGATCAGCAGGATACCCTTGTCGGTTAACATTGCCGGTGGGCCCGATTCGACTAAATCGCTGTCAAATTTTCCGCGACGAGTTGGAAGAGCGATCTTAAGTTGCGGAACCTGGGCCGCCACGCCGACCAAGGGCACGGGCGCTTTTTCGCCGGGCTGCATTTCTACAGGCGTCCAGTCGACCAGGTTGTCCGAGGTTGCGGCCCAGATATCCTTGTCGCCCCAGTACATCCAGTATTTGCCGTTGATCTTAGTCGCCACCGGCTCCCCGTTTCGGTAATCAGACACTATAGAACCCGATTTTGCCCAGGCATTGGCATATTTTCCGCCGTACGCCTTTGCGAATGCATTTCCGTGCTTTTGCCAGTGTACGAGGTCTGTCGATGTTGCCACAAACAATCGGGCCTTGTCGCCGTCGTACGCAGTATAAGTCATGTAGTAGGTACCTTTATCGTCCCTTACTACACGAGGGTCCTCACAACCGCCTTGCCATTCAAATTTTTTCAGGGAATCGTTATCGGGGTAAAGAACAGGCTTGGGCATCCGGGTAAAATGCATCGCATCGCTGCTCACGGCCAAACCGATACGTGAAGTGCCGGCCGGCTTCCCGATCTTATCCTGGGCGCGGTAAAGCATATACACTTTACCATCACGGTTGACGATAGCCGGGTTAAAAACATCTTTTTCTTCCCAGTAAACGGTCTTTTTTAGTATTGGATCTGTAAAACTGCCCGTACCTGGTTTTAAAATGGGGTTTACACTATCGATTTTGGTAAATGGCAGCAATGCCCAATCGGGGTTTACAGTTGTTGCGGTTGTTTTCTGCTGATTTTGACAGGCGGCAAATAATGCCGCACCTGCAAAAAGAAATAAAGTGATCCGGTGTCTCATATAATTGGCGAACCGAATATACGAAATCCAGTTCAAACAACATGAGTGGTCATTCCAGCCGCTTCATCCATATAGACAGCATCACATTGAAGACACCGGTAATAATTAGCGCGAGTGCGGTCCATAGCACGACGGTCATCGCGCCGAAAACAGGATTAAATAGCACCATAAGGGCGACTATGATCACAATTATTCCTCCTGCGATCATCAGCCAGGAACGGCGCAACAAGCCGGAAAAACTCAACAGCGATATACCCCTGAGCAAAAACCAGATACCCAAAATGATACGGAGGATGGTCGCGCTTGCCCATACATGACTCACCAGGATAAGCCCGAGAATGATGTCGATTATACCAATAAATAAATGCCAACCGCGGTTAAAGGCACTACGGTCGCGCACGACATGCAGCAATTCGGATACGCCGGCCAAAAGGATCATCAGTCCCAGCAAAAAGCCCAGCGCTGCAAAACCAGATGCAGGCCGGGCAATCATATAAATACCCAGGAGGATAAAAATCAATCCGCGAATTAGAAATACCCACCAGTGCCTAAGCCTGCGGTCGACCGTGATTTCCATTATTTTATATTTTTATGAAACAACTTTTCTGAACTAAAATGGTTTGCACGCCGGTGTTTTAATGACTAAAAATGTGTTCCGGGACCCATCGCCAGGGTATATCGCAAACCCAACCGCTGAAAATTTGTTTTACCTTTCGACGGCCAAACCGGCTGTCACTTAATTTTTATACTAATAAATTTATTATGAAATTTTCAAAAAACATTTCCGTACCTATTATTATCTTGTCCGCTGCTATATCCCTACAGGCATGTCATGCGAAAAAGAAAGTTATAAACTATTCTACGCCACCAGACACTACAAAGGCAACACCGCCGCCGCCGCCGGCTCCTGCACCACAACCTGCGCCGGCTCCGGCGCCAGCCCCGCCTCCCGCGCCTGATTATAATTTCAGTAATATTCAATTCGAATTCGACTCAAGTATATTAAGAACGAGTTCGTACCCGGCGCTGGATAAAGCCGCCGCCGCAATGAAACAGGATACTTCGGTAAAATTCATGCTGAGCGGTTACGCATCCGCTGAAGGTACGCCAGAGCACAATATGGTCCTTTCGCAGGACAGAGCTAATTCAGTAAAAGCTTACCTGGTAAACACCGGCGTTAGCGCAAACAGGCTTATTACCAAAGGATATGGCGAAGCCAACCCGATAGCGGACAATACAACCGAAAATGGAAGAATACTGAACCGCCGGGTCGAAATTAAAAAGCAGTAGTTCATACCATAGATATCGTAATCCGGGCCGTCCTTGTGGGCGGCCTTTTTTTTACGCCCGGGTAATGCGCTGCTTTTATGCGATCTGTTAGCAAATAAAGCCTTACAAAATATAACTTAGCTGCATGAGAAGAACCGTTCTGGCAATATTTATATTGTTATCATCCATTACATTTTCCAAAGCTCAATTAAAAACCGCCAGGATATTTGGCGATCACATGGTTTTACAGCGCAACCAGCCGGTTCCGGTGTGGGGAACCGCTGCAAAAAAACAGCAAGTGACTTTAAGCTTTAATGGGCAAAAAGTCAGCGTTAAAGCCGATGCCGGTGGCAATTGGCGCCTGGTATTGCAGCCAATGAAAGAAGGCGGGCCTTATACGATGACGATCACCGCGGGAAGGGATCAATTGCAGTACAGTGATATTATGATGGGTGAGGTATGGTTGTGCTCGGGGCAGTCAAACATGGAGTTTGTACTTAGCAATGCCCTTGGATATAAAACGGAGCTGAAAACGGCAAAAGAGGAGCCCATCAGGCAGTTCCTGGTGCCAAAAAAGATGAGCCTGGCGCCGGAAAAGGACCTTGACGGCGGCCAATGGCTTAAAGCCGATACCAATACGATAGGCAACTTCACGGCAGTGGGCTATTACTTCGCTAAGAAGCTGGCGCAGCAACTGCATGTGACCATCGGGCTTATCCATAGCAGCTGGGGCGGAACACAGGCCGAATGCTGGATAAGCAGGAATGCTATGCTGACCGACCCTACCCTCGCGCCAGAAGTAAAAAGGGTGCCACCAACCTGGGACGGGGTTAGGCTGCTGGTGGACAGCATCATTAAAGCTTATGCATATAAGAATAATCCTGTAACTTATTTTAAAGCCGATGAGCTTGCTGCCGAGCCCGTTTCTTACTTTGATAATTGGCAAAAAGGCGGAATTGGCGCGTGGGAGTGGCAGGGCCGGTGGGCATCGTACCGTGGCAGCGTATTTATGCAGCGGACGGTAAAGCTTGACAGTTCCTACGATCACAAAACCTGTTTGCTTCAACTTGGGCAAACCGATGCAGATATGCTGCTTTATATCAATGGCAAACCGGTTGTGCCAGGAAACACTCAAAACAACTTCATCGCCAAATTGCCCGCCGGGATATGGAAAGGCGGCGACAATAGTATCGTATTAGAACTGCTGTCGGAGCAAAAGAACCCATCGTGGTTTGGGGTAGGAATTTACGGCCAGGGCAATACGGTCTATGCCGCTTTTCCCGATACCACGATCAACCTGAGTGACAATAATTGGCACATGATGCCCGATCTGAATAAACCTTATCACTTCGATTTCAGCCCGAATAATACCATGGCCACGCTGTATAACGGCATGATCGCACCATTCGTGCCTTACGCCATCGCCGGCGTCATCTGGTACCAGGGTGAGGCGAATGCCGGCAATGCCTATGAATATCGTACAACGTTTCCGCTGCTGATCGACGACTGGCGCAGCAAATGGAACAGGCAGTTGCCGTTCTATTTCGTCCAGCTTTCGTCCTGGGGCACAACACCGAACAGTAACCAGGGCAGCGATTGGGCCGAACTGCGCGAAGCACAGGCTATGACGTTGAAGCTACCGGCCACAGGCATGGCCGTAACCACCGATATCGGCGACGCCAATAACATTCACCCAAGAGATAAGGCCGATGTGGGTTATCGCTTAGCTTATGAAGCATTAAGCGGCGTTTATGGCGACGCTAATGAAAACAAAAGTCCGCTGTTCAAGTCGGTTGATTTTACAAATGGTTATGCAGTCGTAAATTTCACCCATGCCGATAGCGGGCTGATGGCAAAAGACCCATACGGTTATATCAAAGGTTTTGAACTGGCAGGAGCGGATCACAAATTCTATTTTGCAAAAGCCGATATTTCCGGCAGCCAGGTAAAAGTATGGTGCAGCCAGGTACTGCAGCCGGTAGCCGTTCGGTATGCCTGGACGAATGCCCCCGTCGAGGCTAATTTATTCAACAAACAAGGTTATCCCGTCGGGCCGTTCCGGTCAGACAATTGGAAAGGAGTGACGGAAAAAAGGTAACCGGCGGGTTTGGAGCGGATGAGTACCGGCTTCTTTTACCGTACTTTTTTCGTCAAGCGAATCGCCGTTTAAAAAAATTTTAATTTTTTTTTCCAATTCATAACATCCTTATTAACTTACCACTATGGGCCTCTATTAAACAAATGTCTGTCCGGAAGGAAAATTTAGTCCGGCGGAAGCAAAACATTTATCGGCTTTAAGAAGTTATTACCTTGCTATTTTGCCGCTAACACCCTGACTAGTAACTTCTATTGATTTCAATTTCAGCATCTTATTCATTAAACTATATGAAAACATGTACTATTTATTGCCTCATGGCAGGCATTGCTTTATTAACATTTGGAAGCTGTAAAAAGCTTAGGTCAGATGGTTCCGGCGGTGGCGGCGGCTCAAAAGACCCCGGGTACACCGTTAACCAAAACACTGCTCACGTTATAGCCGATTACGATTTTAACGATACCACACTAACTAACCACGGATGGACGAAGGCGTTTGAGGACAATTTTAACGGAGATTTGTCCAATTGGTACGTTGAAACCGGGGGTGTGAGGGGCGAGCTGGAATGTTATGAGCCGGCCAACGCGTCTGCCGCAAACGGCATGCTGCAAATAACAGCAAAACATCAAGATGTTACAGGGCCGGCTGTAGTCGACAGTTCAAAAACGCAGAATTTTAATTACACCTCGGCCTGGCTGTTAAGCAAACAAACTTTTTCAGCCAGCAGCAGCACGCCCAAAGTGCGGGTAGTGGCAAGGCTAAAGGCTACGTCGTCCTATGGACTAACGACAATTCTGGTAACTTACGGCGAACAATGGCCGATCAACGGCGAGATCCTGTGCGCAGAAATTCCAGGATACAAAACGAAGGAATATGGCACAACGTATTCTTTTGGCAACCTGCCCGGCCAGAATATTGTGAAAGGCGCTTATCAATTCAATCCCACAGATGGCGACCTTTCTGCTGGTTATCATGTGTATACCATGGAATGGACACAGAACTCGTTAAATTATTACATCGACGGCACCCTTGTTGAAATGAAAACAGCAGGCAACGACGTACCTGACCTGTTTGGTAAAAACCATCGTATTTCTATAAACCTCCCTGTAGGAGCGCACGATTATGCCGGAAATTTAGACCCGAGTAAAATACAAGACGGCACGATATCGGTAGACTACGTTAAAGTATTCACATCAAACTAACCAATTCCAGCTACGCTGAATAACCCGGCTATACAAGCACATTAACGCTTGTATAGCCGGTTGCTTTTTAAGACATTTTCCCTTTTAACAAAAATTAACATTTATTCTTTTTGATTCCTAATCTTTTAGTTTTACCTTAGGGCTCCTAATAAAGCCTTATGCGATTCATCTTCCTGTTCTGCCTTTCATTTTTTCTTTTGTCCGCTACAGCATTTGCCCAAAACAATTATTCAGTCAAAGGTATAGTGGCCGATAGTGTTGAACATGCTAAATTGGGCAATGCTTCGGTAACCGTGCTTGAAGCAAAAGATTCGATACTCGTCAAATTTACCCGGGCGGCCGAAAACGGAACATTTTCGCTAAGCGGCCTGTCCAAAGGGAAATATATTGTCCTCGTCGCTTATCCCGACTACGCGGATTATGTTGAATCATTCAGCCTCGATTCAGTACACGCTTCACATAGTTTTGGCCATATTAATATGAGCCTGAAATCGCGTCTGCTGAAGGAAGTGATTATCAAGGGCACTATTTCTCAAATGAAGATCAAAGGCGACACCACTGAATTTAATGCCCGGGCCTATGTGCTGCAGCCTAATGCCAAAGTCGAAGACCTGTTGAAACAACTGCCGGGCATTCAAGTTGATAAGGACGGTAAGATCACGGCACAGGGGCAGCAGGTGGCCCATGTATTGGTAGACGGCGAAGAATTTTTTGGCGATGATCCCACGCTGGTCACCAAGAATATAAGGGCGGATATGGTCGACAAAGTACAGGTTTACGACAAGAAAAGCGACCAGGCGGCATTTACCGGGATAGATGACGGCCAGAAGGAAAAAACGATCAATATTAAACTGAAGGCAGATAAAAAGAACGGCATGTTTGGCAGGGCCGAGGCGGGTGACGGAACGGAAGGGATATACCAGAGTCAGTTGCTGTTCAATATGTTCAAAAACAAAGAGAAGTTTTCGGTTTATGGAACAATGGGCAATAACGGGAAAGTCGGCCTCGGATGGGAGGATAACCAGAAGTACGGCTCAGGCAGCAACCTGCAGTTCGGCGACAGCGGCGAAGTCTTTATTTCGTTTGGCGCTGCCGATGATCTCGATTCTTTCAGCGGCATGTACAACGGCCAGGGCCTGCCCCTCGCCCGCAATGGCGGCGTGCATTATGACGGCAAGTGGGACGATGATAAACAATCGATCAACACCAATTATAAGGTCGGAACGCTGAATGTGGATGGCGCCCAGGATAACCTGACGCAAAATAACTTGCCGGGAAACATTCTTAACTCAAAGTCGGACCAGGCATTTCACAATTACATGTTCAGGCAAAAGCTGGACGCTACATACCAGGTGAAACTGGATACGGCGTCGAACCTGAAGATAGCCTTTGACGGCACCGAAAAGCACAGTACAACCAACAGCGACTATACGGCCAATGAGTTACGCAACGACACGCTGGTAAATAACAGCACCCGCAACCTGACCAATACCGTCGACCAGAAGATATTCAACGCCAGTGCGTTGTACACCCATAAATTCAAAAAGACCGGCAGAACTTTTTCGCTCAGCATAACCGAAGCCTACAACCAGAGTCAGGCAAAAGGCTTTCTGAAGTCAGCTATCAACTATTTTAATGCCCAGGCCCAGGTAGACAGTTCGCAAACCATCGATGAATACAAAACCAATAACCTGAAAAGCAACGCGCTGAATACCAACATCACTTATTCGGAACCATTCTCCAAATATTTTGCCGTGGTGGTCAATTACGGTTTCGGCATTAACAACAGCAGCGCCGACCGGCAAACGTTCAACCCATCTGCACCGGGCGTATATAATGTACTTGTCGACTCGTTCAGCAGCAACTACAAACTGGACCAGATCATCAACGCCGGCGGGGCCATATTTAATTATAAGCGCGGGAAAACGATCATTAATTTTGGCACAAAGGTAAACGATGTGAGCTTTCACCAGGTTGACGAATTCACGGGGAATCCCCAGGACCGCAACTTTGTGAACTGGGCGCCGCAGGCTAATTTCCAGTACCGTTTTTCACAACAAAAATCGTTCAATATCGGCTATCGCGGCTACACCACCCAGCCTACGCTCGACCAGATCCAACCTATCCGCATCAATAACGACCCACTGAATATCGTGCTTGGTAACCCACAATTGACGCCCTCATTTACCAATAATTTTAATATCAATTACAATTCCTACAAAGTTATCACCGGGCAGTACATTTGGCTTTACGCTAATTATTCGTTCACTACCAATCCTATCATGAACGATATTACATACGATCCCTTGTCGGGCAAAAGCACAAGCCAGTATTTCAACCGGCCGGGCAGGCAGAATTCCAATTTCTTTGTGGGAGCTAACTTCGACCGCAAGTTCGAAAAAGCAGGTTTCAGCGCAGGTTTCAATATGAATGCCAACGGCAATATTTACTATAACCTGGTTAATGACGAAATCAATATGACCAAAACCTATACCCTCAACCCCGGGATAAATTTTTCAAAGTACAAGGAAAAGAAAATAGAATTCTATCTCAATGCCGGCCCCACCTATACATTTAGTCAATCGTCGTTACAACCACTGGCTAATAACAATGGCTGGGGCGCACGGGGCGACAGCCATATAGCAATCTTCCTGCCCTGGAAATTCCAGATAGGGACCGATGACAATTATCAATACTCGGCGCCTACCCAATCGTTCAACACAAGCTTCAGTAAACTGTTGATCAATGCATTCCTGATCAAAACCTTCCTGAAGCAGGACAATTTGAAATTTACGCTTTGGGGCAACGACCTGCTCAACCAGGACATCGGCTTCCGGCGGAGCGCTAACGCAAACCTGATCACGCAGAACAGCTATACCACCCTGCGCCGGTACGTGATGTTCACGATAGACTATGAATTTACTAAAATGGGCGGCGCCCAAAGCAAAAAATAAAGTTATGAAAAGGTTATTTACTATCATACTTAGCTTCCTGACCTGCTGCGGTGCGTTTGCCCAGCACGCACATTTTACGGTTAACGGCACCATTGAATTTGAAAAGAAAGTGAACATGTATGCCATTATCCAGAAGTCGATCAACAAGGATAATGAGACCTGGTACGGTCCTGCTCTTGACGCGTACAAAAAATCACAGCCGCAATTTAAGGTGCTTAAAAGCACGCTGTCGTTTGAGAACAACAAAACTATTTTTACCCCCGTGGAAGAGGATATCGTCTCGAACAACGGATTTTTTTCTAACAATCCGATGGTTACCCAGAATAACGTTGTTTATTCGGACCTGACAAACCATACGGTCGTGGCCCAGAAAAAGGTATTTGATGAAACTTTCCTGTTGAAAGACAGCCTGCGCAAGATCAAATGGAAAATAACCAACGAAACACGTGAAATTGCCGGTTACACCTGCCGCCGGGCGAACGGTTTGATGATGGACTCGATCTACGTAGTTGCCTTTTACACGACAGACATACCGGTATCGGGAGGCCCTGAATCATTCAATGGCCTGCCAGGCATGATACTTGAAGTAGCCCTGCCGCACGAAAATGTGATATGGATGGCTACCAAAATAACCGACATGACCCTCGCACCAAATGTACTAATACCGCCTAAAAAAGGTAAGCCCGCTGATGTCAAAGGTTTCAGGGCGACCCTGCAGGCGGCGTTTAAGGATTGGGGCGACGAAGCGCCGTTTTACTCAAAAGCATTCTCTTTGTAAAACACACAGCAACTTGCTGAAAAATATATTTTTGTTTGGAAGATGCTGGTTAACAGCGCCTAAGCGAAATTTGCAAGCCCATGCGAATTACACGAACATTTCTCGCAACAGTTATAACCGCCTGCAGCTATATACAAACTTATTATGGCCCCGTGATCCAGTCGATCGTGGTGCGAGACCCATGGCCGGGCGACGAAAATATTGCCTCGGGCGGCCGCAGAGAATACACCGGCCTCAGCCTGGCTAACCTGATCCAGGCCCACTGGTTTATCTACGTTCAGTGACTTCTTATTATGGCAAAAACTATCCAAATGGATTATTGACCAGCCGCTTAAATGAAGGTAATTTTATTTAACAGAACATGCCCGATGATCGTTAGTTAGTAAGTTGACCGGATGCCGGCCTTCCCCAGGGCCGGTATTCATTTTTTAAAGAACGGCGCAGCTTCTTAACATATTTTAACCCCTTCTTTTCGTATTGTAACAGTAATATGCAAAAATCATCTTATTACTGTTTTACTTATTAACTTAGGCCGACGGACAAACCCTTCATGAAAAAGACACTTTCCCTGTTGCTCGCTGTAAGCCTGCTGCATACTTGCCTTTCCGCACAACTTTTGGAAGAAAAGAAGAAATTTACCCGTGCGGATACACTGCGCGGTATGCTTACGCCCCTGCGCACTTGTTACGACATTAATTACTATCACCTCGACGTTAAATTCGATATCGATAAAAGGTTTATAAGCGGCAGCAATCTTTTCAAATTCACCGCTACGCAAGATTTCAAAAAACTGCAATTTGACCTGTTTGCCAACCTGAAAGTTGAAAAGGTGGTCTATAAAGATCATGAATTGCCCTTTAAACGCGAATTCAATGCTGTATTCGTTACCTTCCCCAAAACCATAAAAAAAGGGAGTCGGGAGGAATTTACCGTTTATTACTCGGGCCATCCAACCATCGCAAAAAATGCGCCCTGGGATGGCGGCGTAGTATTTACCATCGATTCAGCAAGCGGAAAGCCCTGGGTAGCCACCGCCTGCGAAGGCATTGGCGCCAGTATTTGGTGGCCGAATAAGGATCATTTAAGCGACGAGGTAGACAGTATGCTTATTAGTGTGAGCGTGCCAACCGGGTTGAAAGATGTTTCTAATGGCCGTCTGCGCAAGGTGACCGACCTTGGCGATGGCTATACCCGGTTCGACTGGTTTGTGGCAAACCCCATCAATAATTACGATGTTGCAGCCAACATTGCCGACTACACCGAATTTACAGATAGCTACGACGGTGAAAAAGGCAAACTCGACCTTGATTACTGGGTATTACCTTCCGACCTGGATAAAGCGAAAAAACAATTCGCTGCCAATGTAAAGCCCATGCTCAAATCATTCGAATATTGGTTTGGGCCCTACCCATTTTATGAAGACAGCTATAAATTGGTCGAAACACCTCACCTGGGTATGGAGCACCAAAGCGCGGTTGCATACGGCAACCATTTTCAAAACGGTTATTTAGGTTACGACCTTTCAGGAACCGGCTGGGGAAAGGACTGGGACTACATTGTGGTGCATGAGAGCGGGCATGAATGGTTCGGGAATAACATTACAGCTAAGGACCTGGCTGATATGTGGATACACGAAGGCTTTACCTGCTACTCCGAATCGCTTTTTGTGGAAAGCCAGCACGGTAAGCAAGCTGCACAGGAATACATCTATGGATTACGCCGGGGTATAGCCAACAAACATCCCGTGGTCGGCATTTACAATGTTAACAAAGAAGGCTCGGAGGATATGTATTCCAAGGGCGCCGTATTGCTGAATATGGTTCGTACCATTATCAATAACGACGACAAATGGCGCGATATACTGCGGGGCCTGAACAAGACTTTTTATCACCAGACCGTAACTTACAACGACATTATCGGCTACATCAATAAGCAGGCCGGGATGGATCTTTCGCCGGTATTCGACCAGTATTTGCATTATGCTAAGCTACCGACGTTACAGGTTAACTGGCAAAATGGCAAGCCGTCGATCAGGTGGATAGCTAACGCCAAAGGCTTCATCATGCCGGTGCTGGTAAGGGTGAAAGGCGGCGAATATCAATTTATTTCCCCTACGACGGTAGCGAAAACTTTTGATATACCAGGCGCTACGAAAGAAAACCTGCAGGCGGACAACTTTGATTACTATATCCTGCTGTCGGGAATTAATAAAGGCTATTAATTAAACCACCATGATAAAAAAAGTCTCCCTTCTCACATTAACAGGGGCATTAATCTGCTCGATAGCCTCGGCACAATTGGGCGCTGATAAAGAAACCTTTACCCGCGCCGATTCGCTGCGTGGATATATGTCGCCGCTGCGCACCTGCTACGATATTAACTTTTATCACCTCGACATCAAATTCGATATTGATAATAAGTTCATAAGCGGCAACGTACTGTTCAAATTCACGGCAACGACGGACTTTAATAAGCTTCAGTTCGACCTGTTCTCGAACCTGAAGGTTGAGAAAGTAGTTTATAAGGGGCAGGAATTGCCCTACACCCGGGAATTTAATGCCGTGTTCATTACCTTCCCGCAGATGATAGAAAAGGGCAGCAAAGATGAGTTTACGGTTTACTATTCCGGAAATCCGACCATTGCGAAGCGCGCACCCTGGGACGGCGGCGTAGTGTTCACCAAAGATTCGGTGGGTAATCCATGGGTGGCTACTGCCTGCCAGGGCATGGGAGCCAGCGTATGGTGGCCCGACAAAGACCAGCAGGAAGATGAGGTGGACAGCGCCCTGATCAGTATCAGTGTGCCGAAGGGCTTGCAGGATGTTTCAAACGGCTGCCTGCGCAAGGTGACTAATTTGAAAGACGGCTATACCCGCTACGACTGGTTTGTGGCCAACCCGATCAATAATTACGATATCGAAGCCAATATTGGCGTTTATGGCCATTTTTCTGAAGTCTATAACGGCGAAAAAGGAAAACTGACCATGGATTTCTGGCCGCTGAGGTCCGATTTGGAGAAAGCCAAAAAATGGTGGCCCCGGGATGCCAAGCGTATGCTTGAGGCTTTTGAATACTGGTTCGGGCCATATCCTTTTTACGAGGATGGTTACAAGCTGATCGAGGCGCCGCATTTAGGCATGGAACATCAGAGCGGCACGGCTTACGGCAATCACTTTCAAAATGGCTACCTGGGCCGCGACCTATCCGGCACCGGCTGGGGCCTGAAATGGGATTTCATTACGGTGCACGAAAGCGGGCACGAATGGTTCGGCAACAATATTACTTCCAAAGATTTGGGCGATATGTGGATACACGAAGGGTTCACCAACTACTCAGAGTCGCTGTTCATCGAGAAATTCTATGGTAAGCAGGCCGGGCAGGAATATGTGCACGGCACACGTTTCCTGATCCAAAACGACAAGCCTATCGTCGGTCCGTACAACGTAAACAAGGAAGGCTCAAGCGACATGTATTACAAAGGCGGCAACCTGCTGAACATGGTGCGCACGATTATTAATGATGACGAAAAATGGCGCGACATCCTGCGCGGACTGAATAAGACTTTTTACCATAAAACGGTCACATACGATGATATTATCAATTACATCTGCGACCAATCGGGTAAAGACCTTAAGCCGGTGTTCGATCAGTACCTGCATTACCGCAATTTGCCGATACTGGAATTTATGAACGATCGCAAAGGTGTATTAACCTGCCGCTGGCAATCGAACGTCAAAGGATTTAATATGCCTGTGCGCGTGAGGGTAAAAGGCGGCGAGTATCAGTTCATCAAACCGACCTCGCGTTTTACACCAGTCAATATCGACGGGGCTACGAAGGATAATGTAGAAGTGGATACCTTCAATTATTACATCGGAGTGTTGGTGGACTAATGCCTCACCCCAACCCCTCTCCACGGGAGAGAGGCTAAATTTCTTTACTATCCCTGCAACCTTTTCCATAAACCGGCGTCTTATTGGGTGTAAAACAACCAAAGACCATGAAAATATTGATCAGATCAATGCTGGCGCTCCTGCTCGTTGCGGGAACGTCGTACGCATTTGCGCAGCGGGTGGAAGACCGCCATCTAAGCGGGTTTAATGCTATTGATGTAGGCGGGCCATATGATGTGCAGCTTACCCAGGGAAATAACGAATCAGTTAAAGTGCAGGCTCCGGATGAGGTAATGGACCATATCATTACCGAGGTAGTAAACGGCACGCTGAAAATATACAATAAACACGACGATGGTTTCCATTGGAACGACCTGTTCGGCCACCATAGAAAGATCTTGGTATACGTTACCGCCAAAACGGTGAACAGTATAGTAGTGTCAGGTTCGGGCGATGTGGCCTTCAGGGATGGCATTCACAGCGATAAAATGACTTTGCGCGTATCAGGCTCGGGCGATGTGAACGGCAGGTTAGAAGTGAAGACGCTTGAGGTTGGTATTTCCGGCTCGGGCGACGTAAGCATATCCGGCCATGCGGAAACCTCGGCTGTACGCGTTAGCGGTTCGGGCGATTATAAAGCACATAACCTGATCACCTCCAATACCGACGTGCATGTAAGCGGCTCAGGCGATGCGTCGATCTATGCCAGTAATAAAGTGGATGCTTCGGTGTCCGGTTCAGGTGATATTCACTATGCAGGCAACCCGAAAAGCGTTTATAAGTCCAAATCGGGCAGCGGAGATATAGGCGGGGATTAAAGCCCCCTCTCTAAAGTCTCCAAGCGCCTTAGGAAGATTCTATAAAACCCTCCCCTCCGGGGAGGGTTTGGGTGGGGCCACTATTTTATCGTCGCTATCTTCCTTCTTCCCAAATCATACGTCACCCTGAAGGCCTCCTGGTTGCTGGTAAAGCCGGGCGTGCGGTGTATGCTGAGAACGAATTGCCCGGTTAGTCCTCTTGCCCGAAAGGCGTCCCAGATGATATCCAGCCGGTTATAAAACTTCTTTTCGTAAAAGGCGTCGCCATAGTAGATGGTGCTGCCCTGCCCTGCATAAAACTCATCGAACAGCGCAAACTGGTGCCAGCCCAGGTAAACACTGGCTACGAAACCCTTGGGCAGGTTAAGCCCGGTTAAGCCGCGTGTCCGCTGGATCGACATCATGGCGCCCGCCTCAACCGACAGCGAATCGAGGAAGGTTTTATGGCTGAAATCCATGCCTATCCGCAACTGGGCGCCCCCGTTGTCGGTTATTGGATCATCAACCGTAGCGGAACCTGCATCATGCAGTAAGAGAAAATAATAGGTCGCATAAAACGGGTTAAAGGCCGATGGTCGGTACCTGCCCTGCGAACCGAACAAGAACTGCTCGCGCGCAGTAGCGGTTTGCCGGCTCACCCAATCGATCCAACCCATTTCCATCCAATGGTCGTCCTGGTATCGTGCCATTAGCCCTTCGATATTGGGGCGGTAATACATAAGCGTATCATTCAGCAATGCGCGCGGGTAGTTCGATATCAGCCCCTCGCGTGGGAATTCACCGGCGTCAAAAAGCCAGTGTTTGCCGGTAAAACTATAGTACGCAATCGGGTTTGCCTTTAGAAAATAAGGCTGCGCCCCAAATTCGTGTATCGCGTTGGTGCCCACGATAAAGTGGTTCATGCTGTCGATGTTCAGGCCGAAGTCCAACGCAGTGCGGGTACCCGAATACGTGCGCGATCGGGCCACAAAGTCCTTGTATTCCCGGTTATCCAAAAAGCCGAGGCCCCTAAAATCAACGTCGAGCGTGGTTTGCGCTATCGCTGCGGCGCCCGTCAGGAAAGTAAGAAAAAAGAGTAAGTATAATTTTTTGATCATGCAATATGCTTATTCGACGGTTAAATTTATGATCCGGCTGTTCTTGCTACCGCTGAAAGGGTCGGTACGCAGTGAAAACAACACCGTGTATTTACCTCTCTGCGCCGGCGCCGCAAATTTAAAGGTATAATTTGCTTTTTGGCCCGGCTGAAGTTCAATTCGGTGAAAATCGTCGTCCGATGCCTGTACTGCTATTTCCGCGCCGTCTTTAAACGTACAAGCCTCCAGCGCCACATGGTGTTCATAACCCCTATTGCTGAAACTTATTGCGAACGGATACGGATTTGCTATTTGCAGGTTGAACGTCACTTCTTTTCCGGCAGCGGTATGCCGATCGGTCTGATCGGTTTCTATTTTTACCTTCTGGTAGGTCCGCACATCGTTTACCCAGCCGCCATACCATTTGCCGGCGGCCGTGTTCAGCGTGTCGGCCGAGATGCCGTTTACCGGGTGCTTCGTCAGGAAGTAAGCTTTTTTGCGTTGCATACTATCCTCGATGGGCCAGATATCGAATTGCGTCAATCGATAGTATTTTGAGTCGTAGTCGAAACCTTTCGTGCTATTGGTATAGAAATCGTACTTCGATGGATTCTGAAAACCTTCGTCCATGATCACGTAGTTATTTCCGGCTTTTTCTCTTACGGCTTGCGCCCACCGCTTAAATCCATACTGGCTTTTCACCTGGCCTACCAGGCTGATCGGCGGCAGGCCGGCGATTATGGAAACCCGCACGAAAACAATAAATACAATATTGATCCATGCCAGCCGGGCAAACCATATCCGTTCTTTTCCCTCCTGCTTAAAATGGATGAGCGTGAGCATGGCCAGCGGCGCAAAGGCGATGAGCGTCCATTGCGGCTGTACCTCGCCATGGGCGCTGCTGACCAGGAAAAATACAAAGGTGCCTATACCATTTACCAGCAGGCAGCGAATGAACGCGTCTTTTACCTTTACGGAAAACGCTTTGTAGAACAGGAACCAGCCTATCAGCGGACCGGCCATCAGCAACTGGCCGGGGAAATAGGTCCAGGTTTGGGAGAAGCTGTAATGGGCGGTGGATTGCTCAAACAAATGGTAATTAACCGATGGATAACCATGGCTTACCTGCCACAAAATATGCGGGATGAACAGGATAACCGATACTACGACGATCAGCCAGAAAGACTTCCTGCCCAGTAGCTTTAAATTAGCCAGCAGCGTAAACCCGACCAGCAATATGCCATGGTATTTGCTGTACAGCAGGCAGGCAATGATGACCGCCAGCAATAGCGCCCATTTGAACTTGTCGTCCTCCGCATATCTCTGATAGACGAAATAGAACAGCACCGTGAACAGGAACAGCGGTGCATCGGGCGTGGTCATGAAGCCGTAGAGGTGGAAAATGAAGATACCTGCAACGACGAGGATAAACCATTTGGCCTGCACACCATATTTTTTGACGATGAGCCACAGCACATACAGCGATAGAGTACTCGACAACACCGTCATGATCCGCACACCGAACTCGCTGTGCACCAAACTGTCGCCAATGCGGATAAAGATGGCCACCATGGGCGGGTGGTCGAAATAGCCCCAGTCGAGGAAGCGCGAATACAGCCAGTAGTAGGCCTCGTCAGCGTGGATCTCCTGCACGTACGCCTGCAGCAGGTTCAGCGCCGTCCAGCACAACAGGAAATACAGGATAGGCTTGTTTGATCGTGGCGCTGTATCGGTTGCTGACAATGGCATGGCGTTATTGTGCCCAAATGTAGCGATTGTAGGCGATTGGTAGCGCCTGCTGCACCTGAGATGCCATTTTGGGGCACTTTTGAGCACATTTGGAACACTTTCGAGCTTTTTTTAAGCACTTTTCGTGCACTTTGGAGCCATTTTAGCGCACTTTGGAACCCGAAATTGTGCCGTAACTACTTATATTACAGCAACTTACATTAAAATCAAAGAACTTTGCCTTTTGTTATTTTTTCTGCGATATACAACAGGCCCTAACCTTACAAGATACGAAAAATTTGGGGGATTTGGAAGGGGAAGTTTGTGTCAATGGTCGGGCGCAGCCACTTGACCGGGCGGTAATAAAATGCTCATCAAATTGCACAACAACATGACAAAGGCGCTTGATACCCACAGCCAATATCCTAAGCTATGGCTAACGATTTTACTTGGAAGGCCTGCTTCATTAGTAGTTACTGTATGGAAGAACAAAAATGAAACAGCGATCAACCCTGCGAACAGGCTGCTCAATAATGATAGTTTTGGGCTTTTATTCCATTTGACCCATGAAACCAGAAGAAGGGGATTTGCAAGCCATATTAAATTACTCACGCCCGAAATTAGCCCTAGCGGGCCAAAAACTAAAGCTAAAAAACCTAATCCGCAAACCCCGGCATCTGTACAAAACGATGGAAGAAACAGAGCAAAAACAAAAAGAGCAATGCTTAACCACCGGAGGCCTTTTATAACGATTTGGTGCATTTTGTTTGGCGATAGTTTTTAAACCGCAGATAAAGTTCCTCTCCGCTGTCCATGGTCTCCAAAGAAGACTACATACATGCTAGACCACGTCATTTTTCTTAGTTCCTCTTTTGGGGATTTTTATAAATACAAATATAATTAGAACAGCACCGCCTAATTGAATAAGATACTTATAGATGCTTTGATATTGTGGAAACCAATTTGGTATCACAAGGAGCGCAAATCCAACCCATAAATTTGCCTTATTGTAAATTTTCATACCGTCAATAAAGAATTTACTTCCCACGCTGTCCGTAGTCTCCCGACTACGGACCTATATGCATGTAGTCTCAGACTACATGCATAGCCGTTCGAAGTCAGAGACTTCGAACAACGTCAAATAATATTTCATTTCCCCAGCGCAAACGCCACATAACTATCCCCCGATTGCGTATGCAGCTTTCCGCCCCCGCAGGCGATCACCAAATATTCCTTCCCCGCAATATCGTACACCGCGGGCGTGGCAAAACCGGCTGCGGGCAGTGTGGCTTCCCAAAGCAACTTGCCGTCGCGCTTGTTAAAGGCCCGTATCTTGCCGTCTTTGGTAGCGGCGATAAACACCACTCCTCCTGCTGTCACTACCGGGCCGCCATAGTTCTCGGTACCGGTATTGGGCCGTCCGGGCTGTGCGAAGGCAGGGTCGTTGCCCAACGGTATGCGCCAAACCATTTTGCCGGTATTCAGGTCCACAGCGTTCAGCGTGCCCCAGGGCGGCGATATGGCCGGGTAGCCTTCCTTGCTCAGGAATTTATTGTAGCCCGCCATCTCGTATGGAATATCCTGGTACGGGTCGATGTTTTTGTGTTCGGGCACAAAAGCCGTTTTCCCGGTAGTTTTGTTTTGCGTAATGAAGGCTATGATGGCCTGCCGTTCCTGCGCGCTCAGTTGTTTGAACGACGGCATCATCCGGCGGCCATTTTGCAGTAGCGAGTCGATCTGCTTGTCTTTATACTTCTTTTCGATACTGATCAGCGAAGGGTAATTGCCGGACCCTTCGCGGTTGCGGCCGTGGCAGGTCATACAATTGGCAAGAAACAACCGTTGGCCCGCCTGTTCGAAATCTTCATTCTTTGGCACATTGGCATTGCTCTGCGATTCGATCATACTCATCACCCAGGCCATTTCGTTGGCGTTGATGTACATAATCCCGGTGGTTGGGTCGTAAGCCGGACCGCCCCACTCCGCACCCCCGTCGAACCCGGGGAATATGACCGACGGCTTTTTACCCGGCGGCAAAAACATGCTGCCATAGCGGTAGCCTTTCAGCCGCTGCAGTACCTCGGCTTTGGAATCGGCGGACAGGTAAGGATTGATGTCCTTGTCGGTCAGCGTTTGCCGGGCAAAAGGCACCGGCAAGGTGGGTATGGGTTGCGTCGGCCAGGGTTTTTCACCCGCCAGCTCTGAATTGGTAGGCACCGGCGTTTCCTTCACGGGAAACAGTGGCTTCCCGGTCAACCTGTCGAGCACAAAAATAAACCCGTGCTTGGTGGGCTGCGCCACCGCGTCGATCATTTTGCCGTCGTGCTTCACCGTCACCAGTACCGGAGCGGTCGGCAGGTCCTTATCCCACAGGTCGTGGTGTATCACCTGGTAATGCCATATCCTTTTGCCGGTGGCGGCATCCAGCGCTATCACGCAGTTGGCGAACAAGTTGGCGCCTTTGCGCTTTCCGCCATAAAAGTCATACACCGCCGACCCGGTCGGCACAAAAAGCATCCCGCTTTTTTCGTCCATGCTAAAACCCGACCAGCTATTGGCCGAACCGATATATTTATAAGCCTCAGGGTCTTCCCAGGTATTATAACCAAATTCGCCGGGGTAGGGTATGGTGTGAAATATCCATTTCAGCCTGCCGGTACGCACATCATAAGCGCGAACATGGCCCGGCGCGGCGTCGGCAGTCTCGTTCACACGGCTGCCCACGATGTACAGGTCCTTATAAATTATACCCGGCGAGGTAGCCGTGATGTACATATTTTTGGTGTCGCGACCCAGGTCGTTATGCAGATCGATCTTGCCGCCGTCGCCAAAAGTCGTGATGAGGTCGCCGGTCAGCGCGTTTACCTCGTAAACGGCCGAACCCGCGCAATACAGTATACGCTTATCCTTGCCGTCCTCCCAATACGTAACACCGCGGTTATTGTTCATCCCAAAGCTCCCCGCCGCCGAATTCGTATTGCCTGTCGGGTCGAATATCCAGCGCTGCTCGCCCGTGGCCGCATTCACCGCGAACAGCCGCAGTTTCGGCGTAGTGCCATATAAAAGGCCATTAGCTACGATGGGACTGCATTGTATCTGCGAAAAATATTTTACGTCGGCATCGCCGGTGTGGTACGTCCAGGCTACCTGCAGGTTTTTGACATTGGCTGTATCGATCTGGGTTAGCTTGGAATAGTGCTGTGCCGCCTTCGAGCCGCCGGAAACCCGCCAGAAACTGTCGCCTGAATATAAAACCGAATTATCCGAAGTATGCGATCTGCAGGAAAATAAAGCAGCGGCGGCCAGGAATAACGCCGCCCGTTTGGGGTTGATCATTGAAATGTCAATTAAGGTAATTGGATTGACGCTAATTTATAACATTAATTACTATTGTAGAACAATTTAAAGCCGTTATGAACCCGCAGATCGATACCCTGAAAAAAATACGCGCCTTTTTACTTGAAGGCATTAAGGACCTGACCACCGAACAACTGAACAAAATACCTGAAGGTTTTAACAATAATATCATCTGGAACCTGGGACACCTGGTAGCCGCGCAGCAGGGCATGTGTTACAAAAGGGCGAACCTGGCGCCGCACATCAGCGACGAATTTTGGGAGAAATTCCGCACCGGCAGTAAACCCAGCAGTTACATTGGCGCCGACGAGATCGCAAAGATCAAAAACCTGTTACTACATACCATGGACGAGTTGGATGCCGACTATAACAAGGGCATTTTCGGAAACTACACTGCCTGGAGCACCCGTTACGGAGTGGAAATACCATCGATAGAAGACGCGCTGAAATTTCTGCCTTTCCACGAGGGATTGCATACGGGTGTGATTTCGACGATGAGGAAACTGCTGTAACCTCCTAAAGAATCTGAATCAACAAAAAACCCGGCGTAACCGGGTTTTAATATTTTAAAGACCCTCCGATGCATGATCATTTCACCACGATGGCCTCATTCAGCACCACATCGCTTAAAAATCCGGTGCACACGCCCTTCACCATTATCGTCGAATCGTGCATTCGTGGTTTACTGCCGGGCTTCAGGGTACAAAATACATTGGCAAACGGGTCGCCGCTTTTTAGCGTCAGGGTAATATCACCTTCCTGGTCTTTTTCCTTTTTCAGCACCACACCTTTTATCTCGATGGCCTTGTTTAAATACCTGGCATTGGCACTTTTTTCATTAGCCTCATAGTCTTTTACGATACGCGCTGCTGATACCACCAGTGCATTTTCATCGGCAACGTTCCGGTGATGCGTTTTTGAATACTGAAAAACATAATACCACCCGCCTGACAACACGACCAGGAACAGGGCGGCCAAACCTAATAAGATCTTTTTCATAGCTCTACCATTTATTTGATACGTCTTTGTGTTTCGCCACGGTAAACACCCTTGATATATTGAACCCGAAGTGTACGCCGCCGTTGGCCCAGCGCCCGTCGGTTTGTGTAATAAAACTCTTTTCGTTGATGCCCGTCGAATTGGTAAAAAATAACTGGAATACGTGGCCGCCGGTCTCGATATCGAAGCCAACCGATGCCGCGTTATAATATCCTGCCAGGCGCTGAAACTGATAATAATATTCGCCGGTAAGGTTTACCCTTTTGGATATCCTCAGCCGGAAACCTGATCCGACCGAATAATAATCGTTAGGCATGCTTGAAGTAGATACAATATTGTAGTGCACCATCGTAGGTGAAAATTGCAATGAAAAATAATCGCCGAATTTGCGGGCCAGCAACACCTGGTTCACGTAGGCCAGGTGGTCCGAATAATTGACCTGGTAGGGTTGCGGCTGATCTTTCAAAGTCGTAAGCACGGTCGTCGATACGATGCTGACCGACAAAGGCATATTCACCTTACCCGTCGACTGGCGCAGTACCCGGTATTTAAAAAAACCATCGAACTCTTTATTGTAGGTACTTCGGCCGATCCCGACCTCCAACCGGTTGGATATCCCGTAATCCATGCCGATGCGCAAAGTGGCCTGGTCGAGGCCATAAAAATTGTACGAACCCGAATTGACCATGCCAAAGCGGTGCGATATTTTCAGATCTAATATCCCCGCACCCGTATTCTCGATGGATTGCCCGTTGATGATACGGGTGGTCTTAAATATCGACGTCGTTATATCCGTTTTATCCGTCTTTTCTTTTTTATCCTGGGCGTCCTGCATTTTGAACAAATCGACATTTTGGCCATGCAACTTCAAAAAAGTAACGACCAATACAAGCAGCATCGCCCCTCCGCGACGACTCACCGCACACCGCACCGCTCTCATACCTTACTCGTATTTGCAATTAACCGAAATCTCAGCCTCTTCCGCTATTTTGGTACCGATATACAGGCCTGTTATACCATAGTCTTTTATTTTTATCTTGAATACCCCGCTAATGGCCGGCTTACCCCCGGTAATCTCCATGACGCCCTTGGTGGCCACTTTTTGTGAAACACCGTGTATGGTCAATGTCCCGTCCACATTCACCGGGTATTTGCCGTCCTTCGAAAAATCGATGGAGGAAGCATTGGTCACATAACCCCTGAATTCTGCCTTGGGGATCTTCGAACTTTCCAGGTAGTTCTCATTAAAATGGTCCTCCATTAACTGGTTTGGAAACTTAAAACTTTTGATCAGTGCGCTAAACACGATCTGGCCGGTTTTGTCGACCATTTTGCTGTCGACCTGGTTATTCACGGCTACGACATTCTCCAACGGACTGCTTGCGTTGAATTTGATCTGGCCGGTTTTGGTAGAAAATAGTTTTTGGGCATGCACCTGCAGGCAGGCGCCTGCCAGGGCAAGGAACAGGATGGGCTTTTTCATAGTTTTAGGGTTCTAGTTATTAGGGGTACCGTTATTGATCCATGTTTGAATAGTTTTTATCTGGCACGACGAAAGCTGTACTGCATTTAAAGGCATAGCCGCAATCCCGCCTGTGTGGCTGATCGAATTCATTAACTGGCCATTGGCTGCATAAACCTTTAGCCCGGCGTAGGTATCAAGTTTTATCCCGCCGCCCGCCGCAGCCGAGCCGCCATGACAGCTATAACAATTGGCGCTTAAAATGCCGGTTACGGTGGCGCTGTAAGTAACGCTCGCTACATTGCAGCCGCTGGTTGAATTGGATTGCGGGTACGACAGGTTCGCATGGTCGTAGTAGCAACCTGTTGCCAGCAACGATATCGATACGAGGGTGATCAAATATTTCATTGCCACGATCGTTATTGCGGGCAGCCGCTGTTCAGCCATTTGGTTATTTGCGTTACCTGGCAATCGGGTAGCTTGCCCGACTGCGGCATATTCATAGCTGAGCTTGCCGAGGTATAATTAATAGCATTAAGAAATGTTGCTTTTAATGACGTGCCTGCCGCTTTTGCGCTGGCGTAGTTACTCAGGACAACGTTGCCCGAACCGGGCGCAACGCCATGGCAGCCGTTGCAATAGGTGGCGAATATTTGCGATATGCCGTTAGTATAAGTGGTCTTGGTGGTATCGCAGGTAGTTATTGTACAGGTATTGTTCGTGGCGCCTTCGGTTATCCATTTGGAGATGGTAGCCAGTTGGGCCGATGTTAATTGCGGCGAATTTCGCGGCGGCATTTCACCATCGGTAATGATCTTGTAATACTTGCTCTCGCCGGGATTACCCGGTGAGATCCCCCGCATAATGTTGTTGTAGTTGGTCAACACCAGGTCTTCCTGCGCTGACGCAGCGTCGTGGCAGCCGGGACTTGCACAATAGGTTTGAAATAAGGGCAATACGTCGGTTTGAAAACAAACGCCGCTGGAAGAGGTCGTACCGGAACCCGTTCCACTGCCGGTGCCGGACCCACTACCCGAATTCGAGCCGGTGCCTGATGTATTTCCAGAAGTTCCGCTTGCGGAGGGTTTGATCACGTCGTGCGTACAGGAATATAGCACGACAAATAAAACAGCGATTAACGCTGCTAAAA
Source organism: Mucilaginibacter sp. (assembly GCA_035545315.1). Classification (GTDB taxonomy): domain Bacteria; phylum Bacteroidota; class Bacteroidia; order Sphingobacteriales; family Sphingobacteriaceae; genus Mucilaginibacter. The sequence continues at coordinate 28,197 of DASZYQ010000022.1, forward strand.
TTAACAGGGGCTTTTTCATTGGTTTTCGTAGGTTAAATTTTCTACGTGTATCCCTTCCAAAATCATCGATCCCGGTTGTAATACATTTAGAATAAATGTATTACGGGCACGGTAACAGGAAAGTTACAATTTAACTAACGAAACATTTTATACTAAATTATATCGAGTTATGAAATTTTTTAAGCACAGGACAAAAAAGCAAATGCGCATAAGTTAATAATTAGATCAATTGCTAAGTTATACGCTGGTTTTGGGCAACAAAAAACCCGGCGTAACCGGGTTTAATATTTAATCAGCGAAATCTTACAATCATTATAATCAACCGTCAGACGCCTAACAGCAGCCTTGCCGGGTCTTCCAATAATTGCTTTACGCGTACCAGGAAGCTTACCGATTCGCGCCCGTCGATGATGCGGTGGTCGTACGACAGCGCTACATACATCATCGGCCTGATCACCACCTGTCCATTCACTGCTACAGGGCGCTCGATGATATTGTGCATACCCAAAATAGCCGACTGCGGCGAATTGATGATTGGCGTCGACATCATTGAGCCAAACACACCCCCATTGGTAATGGTGAAGGTTCCTCCTGTCATCTCCTCGATGGTCAGCTTATTATCCCGCGCCTTAACCGCCAAAGCAGCCACAGCTTTTTCAATGTCGGCCAGGCTCATGCTGTCAGCGTTGCGGATAACCGGAACTACCAGCCCTTTCGGCGCTGAAACGGCAATCGAAATGTCGGCAAAATTGCTGTACACGACTTCCTCACCCTCAATACGCGCGCCTACCGCCGGCCATTCCTTCAATGCCTCGCAAACGGCTTTGGTAAAGAACGACATAAAGCCCAGGCCCACGCCATGTTTTTCTTTGAATTTATCCTTGTATTTGGCGCGCAGCTCCATGATCGGCGACATATCCACCTCGTTAAAGGTGGTCAGCATAGCCGTCTCATTCTTCACTGTAACCAGCCTGCGTGCCACCGTTTTGCGCAGCGGCGACATTTTCTCTCTGCGTTCCCTGGAGTCCAGAGTTTTCGGAGCAGCGACTTCCGGCTTCAGACCTCCGGCTTCAGACTTCTGACCTCCGACTTCCGACTTCAATCTTCCTCCCTGCGGGTTTTCGGATACCATGTCGGCGGTAACGGCGGTCATCGCATCGGCCTTCGTAATCCTGCCGCCAACGCCTGTACCGGCTATATCTTTAGCAGCAATGCCTTTTTCATCTAATATCTTCGCAGCCGCAGGCGATGGTGTTCCTGAAGCGTAAGTCTTTTCTGTAGTAGCAGGCGCAGGGGCGACGGCAGTTTGCTGTACTGGCGCCCCTGTCGTTGGGGCCGGAGCGGCTGCAGCGTCTGCACCTTCAATAGTGCAAACCACAGCGCCAATAGGCAGCACATCGCCTTCTTTCGCAATAGTTTTTAATGTTCCGGCTTTTTCGGCGGTCAGCTCAAAAGTAGCTTTGTCCGATTCGAGCTCAGCAATGGCTTCGTCCATAGCTACCTGTTCGCCGTCCTTTTTCAGCCAGCGCGACAAAGTCACCTCGTTGATCGATTCGCCAACGGGGGGCACTTTTACCTGCAACGAACCGCCTTCGCCCGTCACAGGAACGGCCACAGCAGGCGCAGGGGCCGGTGCGTTGGCCACGACTTCGGGCTGAGGGTGCGATGCAGCAGGCTGTGCCGGTGCGGCTTCCTTAACCGGGGCAGCGGCGCCACCTTCATCAATGCTCGCCACCACGGCGCCGATAGCCAGCGTGTCGCCCTCGTTGGCCACAGTTTTCAAAGTCCCCGCTTTTTCGGCAGTCAGCTCAAAGGTAGCCTTGTCCGATTCGAGTTCGGCAATTACCTCGTCCATAGCAACGCTGTCGCCGTCTTTTTTCAGCCAGCGCGAAAGGGTTACCTCGGTTATCGACTCGCCCACCGGCGGAACTTTTATTTCTAAACTCATAGTAGTGTAGGTTTTACGTATTACGTTGGACGTTTTACGTTTATGGGTCGTAAGTTTAATAATGTTCAGTCAATTCAACGTATTAATCAGCGGCCACTTTAGCCATTTTAGCGGTTGTTCTTTTTACGTTTTTTTCCAATTGCTCGCCTGCAGGCGACTCGAACGCTTTGCTGATAATGTGCAACTGCTGAGCGGCATGCTGCTTGGCAAAACCGGTAGCCGTGCTGGCGCTCGCATTGCGCGATATTACATCCAACTGCAGCTCGCTTTTGCGGAAAGTACGGCACATATATGGCCAAGCGCCCATATTTTCCGGTTCTTCCTGCGTCCAGAAAAATTCCATCGCTTTGCTGTATTTGGCCTTGATCTTCAGCATCTGCTGCTCAGGAGTTGGATAAAGCTGTTCAACACGTACAACGGCCACATCCTTCCGTTCGTCGGTCTGCTGCTTTTCCAGCAATTCGTAATACAATTTACCCGAAACGAACAGCACACGTTTTACCTTTTTAGGATCGGCATAATTATCGTCGATCACTTCCTGGAAATGCCCTTCGGTAAAATCTTCCAGCGGAGAAACGCATTTTGGCGCACGTAACAGGCTCTTTGGCGTAAAAATGATCAGCGGTTTGCGGAACTCACGGTGCAATTGCCTTCTTAAAACATGGAAGAAATTGGCCGGCGTGGTACAATTGGCTACCTGGATATTGTTGTCGGCGCAAAGCTCCATAAAGCGTTCGATGCGTGCCGACGAATGCTCCGGCCCCTGGCCTTCATAACCATGAGGTAGCAGCATCACCAAACCGTTGCCGCGCTGCCATTTGGTTTCGGCGCTGGCCACGTATTGGTCGACAATGATCTGCGCGCCGTTAAAGAAGTCGCCGAACTGTGCTTCCCAAATGGTCAGCGAATTGGGATTGGCCAGTGCATAACCATATTCAAAACCCAAAACGCCATATTCGGATAACAGCGAATTGTATATGCTGAATTTAGCTCCGGTGCCCAAAGTTTCCAGCGGTGTGTACTCTTCTTCCGAATCGACCAGGGTCAAAACAGCATGGCGATGCGAGAATGTGCCGCGCTTTACGTCCTCACCGCTCAATCGGACCGAATGCCCTTCTTTCAGCAGCGTTCCGTAAGCCAGCAATTCGCCCATAGCCCAGTCAAAACTATGCGTCTTATTAACCATTTTGCTGCGCTCGTCGAAAAGTTTTTCGATCTTTTTGAAAAATTCCTTGTCTTTGGGCAGCGTGGTTATTTTTTTGCCTATGTCGAGCAGTTCTTCTTGGGATACCCCGGTTTTAACCGGTGTGCCGAAGTCCTGGCTTGTGGCGAGGTGTAATCCCTCCCATGCGCCCTCGAACATATGAATGCTCTCGGTAAATTTTTCCTCCGCCTTAGATTCGTCCAGCTTTTGCTGCAGCAGGTCGCGGAAGTTTTTTTCCATTATTTTGGCCTGGTCAGCGTTGATAGTTCCCTGCTCCAGCAAGTGCTGGTAATAAATATCGCGCGGGTTAGGATGCGCCTCGATAGCCTTGTACAATAAAGGCTGTGTGAATTTCGGCTCGTCCGACTCGTTATGACCATACCTGCGGTAACACAGGATGTCGATGAATACATCGTCGTGAAACGTCTGGCGGTATTCCATCGCCAGGTTGATGGTATAAACCAATGCTTCTACATCATCGCCGTTTACGTGGAAAACAGGCGAAAGCACCGTTTTTGCGATGTCCGTACAATAAGTGCTCGACCGCGCGTCCTTATAGTTGGTCGTAAAACCGATCTGGTTATTGATCACGAGGTGAATGGTGCCTCCGGTGCGGTAACCTTCCAGCTTTTCCATCTGCAGCACTTCGTAAACAATACCCTGGCCCGCCACCGAGGCGTCGCCATGGATCAGTATCGGCGCTATGCTTGAATAATCATTGGCGTATTTGAAGTCGATCTTGGAACGGGTAAGGCCTTCCACCACCGGATCGACCGCTTCCAGGTGCGATGGGTTCGGGCAAAGACTCAAGTGAACATTTTTGCCGTTTTTGGCTACTATATCTGTTGAATAACCCAGGTGGTATTTTACATCGCCGCCCATGCCTGCTTCCGCATCGTAGTTTTTACCCTCAAACTCAGAGAATATCTCCTTATAGGTTTTTTCCATGATGTTGGCCAGCACGTTCAATCGCCCGCGATGCGCCATACCTATCACAAATTCCTGTATGCCAAGTTCCGCCCCCTTTTGGATAACGGAGTCGAGCGCGGGTATCAACGCCTCGGCGCCTTCCAGTGAAAAACGCTTCTGACCAAGAAATTTGGTACCGAGGAAATTCTCAAATATCACCGCATGGTTCAGCTTATCCAGCATGCGCAATTTTTCTTCGGTCGTAAACGAAGGCGTGTTGCGCCTGCTTTCCATCCGGTCTTCGAACCATTTGGTCTTGATAGGATTGCGGATGTACTTGTATTCGGCGCCGATGGACTGGCTATAGGTTTGTTCCAGCACCTCACGAATGTCGCGCAATTTGGCAGGCCCCAATCCCAGCTCGACACCGGCATTAAACACCGTGTCCATATCCGACTCTTCCAGTCCGAAAGTTTCGAGCTCTTTGCCCGGATAATACTTGCGCCGTTCGCGTACGGGGTTGGTTTTGGTAAACAAATGCCCCCGGCTGCGGTAACCGTTGATCATGTTCAGCACATTGATCTCCTTCAGGATATGCTCCGGCGTTTCTCCGCCGCCGGCTGCTGCCGCGGGCGTTTCGTGACCGAAATCAAAACCTTCGAAGAACTTTTGCCAGCCATAATCGACTGAGGCGGGGTCTTGTTTGTACGATTCGTATAAAGAATTAATGTAGGCAGCGTTTCCGCTGTTAATATAATTGTGGGAATCCATGTCGAATCCTGTCTAAAAAATCGCTACAAAAGTAACTATATCCGATTGTAAACTTGGTAATTTATTTTTCAAAAGGCAAGCGTAAGCGGGTTTTGAGGCTGAATGCTTAAAAAATGCGGTATGTTTTATACCGATTGGTACGATTCTGGTGTTTTTTCGATGCGGATTTTAGGGCCGGTCAAACCGAAGAAGTCTGTCTAATCGGCATTTTTTTTTGCGGGGGAATTTAATCGAGCCCATATTTGGGAGTCAGACGGTTACCAGTTGGTCGCTGCTATCCGGCAGCCACGTATTAATAAAGTCGCTTTCCGTTTCCAGGTCATCAGCTTCTTTTACACCTGTAAAGAATTTACTGTCGCGTGTATCGTTTGCGACACCTGCCACAAATGCCCAGTTCCCCCAATTGCTCGCCGGTGAATAGTCGATAAGCTTTTCTTCGAAATATAAAGCCCCATTCGTCCAGTCGACCTTCAGGTTGCCGATTAAAAACGCAGCCACTGCCTGGCGCTTAAAATTATTAATGTAGCCGGTGGCATTCAGTTTGTGCATGGCGGCGTCAACAAAAGGCACGCCTGTATTACCGTTTTTCCATTGCTCAAAAAGCTCCTGCTGGTTTGGGGCGACTTCCGGCGCTTCGTCTTTAAATCCCTGCGGTCTGAAAAACTGCCTGCCATATTTTTTAAACATGAAACGAAAATAGTCCCGCCACAGCAACTCAAGTATCAGCGGCAAATTGGAGGCATGCGTATGATTGGTCCGCTTCATGGCTTCGTGGTATACCATCCGCTGCGAAAGACAACCCAGCGATATCCATGCCGACAACCGTGAAGGGTTGTCATTATGATGCTTTGAATATCTATTCGGTTGATTGGGCTCCAGGCCTTCGATATAATGGCGTAACTGATCTAATGCCGTCGTTTCACCGCCCCGGTAATGAAAATCCGCACGGGGATCCTCTGCCGGTTCGGTCAAACCGAGGTCTGCCAACGTTGGAATTGCACCTGCGTCTGTAATTTCCGGCACACTGATATGCACCGGCGTTTCGAAACACGGTCTCACCTCGCTGTCGCGTTCTACCTTCTTTTTAAATGTACCGAAGCTGTCGGGTATATCCTTGATAGGGAAAGGCAGGTCCTCCTTATGATAGAGCGTATGGCCGATAAAGTGTTTCAGGTTTAGTTTGATCTTCCATAGCGCAGCCTCTACCGCTTCGGATATTTCGGTCTCTTCGTACGCCACCTCGCGGTGATGGTAAACCTCGCTTACCTGGTATTGCTGCGCGAGTTGAGGCAATACCTCTGCAGGGTCGCCGATGCGGACCACAAGATCGCCGCCGAGCTTCCGGAGGTTGTCGCGCAGGTCGGCCACCGACTCCAGCAGGAAACGGGCACGAATATTGCCCGTCCTGAGCGTTCCGGCTGGGGTGCGCTTAAAATAAAATGGGTCGATGCAATATACCGGGAGCACTTTATCGGCTTTGCGCAAAGCCTCTGACAATATTTCGTTATCATGAACCCGCAGGTCGTTTCGAAACCAAACCAATATTGTTTTCTCACTCATAATACCTTAAACGGAAGATGCGCCGATCGGTTAACCCGCAAATTTGCATTTTTTTGGGCGAAAGCGTAAATGCCCCCGATTATTTGACACGGGAGCAACATTTGACCTTATCACCGGGTATTGACAATGCGACATTTTATCCCTACATTTGGTAAAATTGTCGCTAATGAGAACGGTAGAAAAAAAGAGAAAAGCAGCAACGCCATTAAGCCTCATCAGCCTTTTAGGCGGCGAAAGCATCGTCAATCACCCTGTCCGTTCCGAGTTCGACCTGATATCGCTCAGTAACGAAGGCCTTTCTAAAGCCTCGGTCGATGCGCTGGTGGACCACCTCGGCATCTCGCGCAAAGCATTTTCCGAAAACATCCTGGATATTTCTGTAAAAACCCTGGAGCGTAAAAAAATTACGGACAAGCTGGATAAGCGCACTTCGTCGCACGTGATCGAAATCGCCAAAGTAGTTGAACATGCATTTGAAGTGTTTGAAGATGAGGACAGCGTAAAACAATGGCTCAACACAGCCAACCGCGCTCTCGGTGGTATTAAGCCAATCGACCTGTTTTATATTCCCACGGGCCTGGGTCTTGTGGACGATATTTTAGGGCGCATCGAATACGGCGTTTATTCGTGATGATCGTATTCAGGATAGCCAAATCAGAAGACCGTGTGCGTGATCTGTCCGGCTACGGCGCGTTCAGAAACGGCGGCCGGTGGAACAGCAAGGGCACTTATATGCTGTATACCAGCATGAATAGCTCGCTCGCGTACCTGGAGAGTCTGGTGCATTTTGATGAATCCTTTTTTCCTCCCAATCTCTTCGTTGCCGCCATCCAGCTACCCGATGATGACAAATTGATCTATACATTACCCGTCAAAAATTATCCCAAAGAGTGGCAGTTGCCCGAGAATTCCGAAAACAAAACGATCGGCGACAGGTGGATACATGAACGGAAATACCTGGCTTTTAAAGTGCGGTCGGCCGTAAACCCATCGGAATATAATTTCCTGCTGAACCCGCTTTATCCGGATTACAACGATTTAGTAAAGATCGCTTCGATCGAGGCATTGAAAACGGATGCGAGGCTAAGGAAGCCTAATTCTTATATCTAAGCACTTTTGAACACGCGAAACGTAGGTATTATGAATACCACATATATTGCTTACCTTTAAAAAGTCATATCGCAGCTTGGTTTAAGGGCTTGTTGCAGGCAGCTTCTTCGGAAGCATGCCGATGGATTCAGAAAAAACGACATCGCGTTGGCGGCACGAACACCTATGATTGTCGCGGTTTTTACGGGCTCGGTTTTTACGCATTTTTATAAAACAGCAATACATTTTTTATTGTTGAGCATAAATGAGAATATTACTTGCCGGAGTAAACAGCTATGTCGGCCGACGCCTCATCCCCTTTTTAGCTGAAATGGGGCACGAAGTAATTTGTCTGGTCCGCGACAAGAGCCTGTTTGGTATGCACAAGGCCGTCCCCGGTAAAGTAACGACCATTGCCGGCGACTTGCTCCGCGCACAAACGCTCACCTCTTTTCCCAAAGATATCGATGCCGCCTTTTACCTGGTAAACAGCTTGTCGCATACATCAGGGTTTGCCGGGTTAGAGGCGCTTTGCGCCCGTAATTTTACCGACGAGCTAAACAAGACCGAATGCAGGCAGGTGATCACCCTTAGCGGGATACATCGTCATTCGTCACCGGCTGCTTCGTCACGCCAGCATGTTGAAGAAATTCTCGTTACCGGTAAAGCGGCGCTTACCGTGCTGCGAACAACTATGGTGATCGGTCAGGGAAGCATGGTCATGCAGCTGCTGAATGCCATCACTGGTAAGGATACCATCATCGTGTCGCAAAACTGGCTAAAAGCATACAGCCAGCCTATTTTTGTGAATGATTTGCTGGCATACCTGGAAGCCTGCGTACTGAATGAAAAAACCTACGACCGTAAGTTCGAGATCGGCGGCCCGGATGTTTTACCTTTGCGGCAAATGATACTTACCTATATCGCTTTTCACAAACGAAACAAACCGCATATCATTACGGTTCCACTGCTCACACCGGCCATGTCGTCGTACCTGCTGAACATATTGGCGCCGGTTAGTTATACCATGGCCAAAAGCATTGTCGAAGACCTGGAGTACAATAATATTTGCCGCGATAACTCGATAAAAACCATCATCCCCAGGCATTGCGTAAATTTTAAAAGATCGCTTAGTTTGTCTGAGCAAGCGCCCGAGCCGGTGTATAATTAATGCGTCTGTCTATGCCTGTTAAGAGTTCTGCTAAAAAAAAGCCGGGAATCCTGATAACCGGCGGAAGTGGCCATATCGGTAAGCTGCTAACGGACGAATTGCTTTTGCAGGGTTATAAGGTCAGTCAACTAAACCGAAAACCGGGTACCGGCAATAGGGTTAAGAACTGGGTATGGGACGTGGCAAAAGGCCAGATCGATGAGCGCTGCGTCGAGGGGATCGATATCGTGGTGCACCTTGCGGGCGAGAGTATCGCCGGTAAAAAGTGGACTGCCAAGCGCAAAAAGGCGATCGTAGACAGCCGGACAAAGTCAATCGAACTGTTGTACCGGGCTATGCAAAATAAGGCGAACAAGATAAATACCATTATATCCGCTTCTGCCATAGGTTATTACGGCGACAGGGGCGATGAATTATTAAGCGAGGATGCCGCGCCGGGCAAGGGTTTTATGGCCGACTGCTGCATCGCCTGGGAAAAAGCTGTCGATGAAGGGCGGCCGCTCGGCGTGCGTATCGTGAAATTCCGTACAGGCGTAGTACTCGACAAAAACAGCGGCGCTTTACCCCAGTTAGCCAAACCTGTTAAACTGCTGGCCGGCTCGCCGCTTGGCAGCGGCCGTCAATGGGTACCCTGGATACATTGGCGCGATGCGGTAAAAATGTACATTTACGCCATCGAAAATATCCATCTTACCGGAACTTATAATATGGTATCGCCGGAGCCTGTTACCAACGCAACCCTGGTAAAGGAAATTGCCCAGCGGCTGCATAAACCGCTGTGGCTTCCGAATGTTCCCGCTTTTATGCTGAAGCTGCTGCTGGGCGAAATGAGCGACATGGTTTTGTACAGCACCAAAGTATCGGCCCAAATGATCGTGGCCGACGGTTTTCAGTTTGAATACCCAAACCTGGCGGGCGCGCTTAAAGAAATTTATGGCTGATAGACCGCTGATCAATATTTTTTGGTTCAGGCGCGACCTGCGGCTGAACGACAACGCCGGGTTGTACCATGCACTGAAAGGCCCCAACCCGGTGCTATGCCTGTTCATTTTCGACCGCAATATATCGGATAGATTAGAAGACCGGGACGATGCGCGGGTAACGTTTATTCATCAAACCATTGAGGAACTGAACAATAGCCTGCGCGGCCAGGGCTCCGGCTTGCTGGTAAAATATGAAACGGCCGGACATGCGTGGGAAGAAGTTCTGAAAGACTATAGTATAGGGACCGTTTACACCAACCACGACTACGAGCCTTACGCACAGGAGCGCGATGACGCGATAGCGAAAAAACTGGAAGATCGGGGCATCGGCTTAAAGACTTTTAAGGACCAGGTGATCTTTGAAAAAGACGAGGTGGTAAAAGATGACGGTAGACCATATACCGTTTACACGCCTTACCAGCGCAAATGGCACCAAAAGCTGGAGGCGTTTTACCTGGAATCTTATCCTGCTGAAAAATACCTGCGTAATCTTTATCAACACGAGCCGCTGCCCATCCCGTCACTCCGGTCGATGGGCTTTGAAAAAAGCGAACAGCAATTTCCGGGCAAGCATTATAAGGATATAATAAAAGATTATGCAAAGACGAGAGATTACCCGGGCACGCGGGGAACGTCGCACATTGGCCTGCACTTAAGGTTCGGTACGGTAAGTATAAGGGAACTGGCAGGCAAGGCGAACCATTATACTGATAAAACCTGGCTGAACGAACTGATATGGCGGGAGTTTTATATGATGATCCTGTATCATTTCCCTAAAACGGCCGGCCATGCATTTAAACCGGAATACGACCGGATAAAATGGGTAAACGACGAAGCGCAATTTACGGCCTGGTGCGACGGGCGAACGGGCTACCCGCTGGTGGATGCCGGCATGCGCGAGCTTAACGCAACCGGCTACATGCATAACCGCGTGCGGATGGTCGTCGCCAGCTTTTTGACCAAGGACCTGCTGATCGACTGGCGCTGGGGCGAACGGTATTTTGCGCGTAAGCTGCTGGATTATGAAATGGCCAGCAACGTGGGCGGCTGGCAATGGGCGGCCGGATCGGGAACGGACGCGGCGCCCTATTTCCGCATATTTAACCCGGATTCGCAGTTAAAAAAGTTCGACCCGGAACTGTCCTATATTAAAAAATGGGTCCCGGAGTATGCTGATTTTGGCAAGTATCCGAAACCCATTATCGATCATGCATTCGCGCGGGAGCGTTGCCTGGAGGTGTTTAAGTCCGCCCTGCAACAATAGTGTACTATTTAAGGAGTAACATCGGTGATAGTAAAATCAAATCTCATACATCCGAAAGCAGGAACATTATTTACTATACCTGTCTGAATAGTATTTCCGTACGCGAGGGCTGAAGGTACAAGCATTGAAATAACGGCGCCTTTGGTAGCTTTTTGTAAACCTTCCTGTACCCCCAGGACAAAATCTGTTACAGCCCGCGACGAAGCAGTAGTAATACCGGAGTTATCAACCTCCGCATTATTAAGCAGTCTTGCATTGTAGGTAAAAGTGACCGTCGAATTCTCGGTGATCGGATCAGTTCCCGTGCCTGCTGTAGTTATCTTGTACCATAACCCATCAGCGGTTTTCGTATATCCGGTTAACCCTTGCGAAGTCATGTAACTTTGTATCACCATGTCGTCGTACGCAGCCTGGTCGTTAATGATCTCGACCGTTACATCCAGGCACTGGTTGCCCGCTATCCTGCCGTTTGCCACTGAACTGCTGCCGCTTCCCACACCACTACGGCCATAAGCCAGGTGCGAGGGTATCAGTAACCGCGCCTTAGCGCCTTTATACTTCAGTATGTTATGAACGGCCAGCGCCAGTCCGCTGGGCACTATGTGGCCGACGTAACCAAAATAGTGGTTAATCATGGTGTCGGCAACTGTGTATTTGCCGTCGAACGTCCTGATGGTGTATACATACGATATTACGCTCGGCCAGTCCAGCGCCGGGCCGCTGCCGGCATTCATCACCTGGTAATAAATACCGGTGGTATCGCCCCCGCTGGTATCTCTCTTCATCGCGCCGGCCAGGCCGTTGGCGGCCATATAGCTTTGTATCTGCTGCTGGTCGTATTGTTTTATATCGGGCTCAACCTTGTCCCTGCGGCACGAAACCAAACCAATAGCAAAAAGTGATAAGAGGGTAATTAGCGTTTGTTTCATTTATATCAATTCGTTACACCGTAAAGTTGTATATCAAAATCAAGTATGGCATTGGCCGGCAGACCCAACTGTGGCTGGGGATACGGGCCGTAGGCATACCGCGAGGGTATCAGCAGCCTTACAATACCACCCGGCTGTATCTTGGGAATTCCAAGCTGCCAGCCAAGTATCACCTGCTGAAGCGTGTATGAAGGATGAAAATTGTTCGTCGCCGTAAAAACCTGCTGCGTGGTAAGCAGCCGGCCGGTATCGCCCACAGTTATTTGCGTCGAATTGGTAAATAACTGGCTTCCCTGGCCGGGTTGCAAAACGATGTAATAAACACCGCTCGTATCCGAAACCCGTTGTGCCTTGCCTGTCAAATTATTCTGCGCTATAAAATCCTGCACAATCTTGTCATCCTTGGCCGCCTGTATTTTGTATTGCGCCAGGTCGCTGTTTGATTTTGTACAACTAGCGATAACCGCGCACATAAACAATATCGGTAACAGCCACTTAACCATCTAAATTTTCAACCGGCAAAGTTATTGTTTTATTCTGCAAAAACGACAGGTTAACACTTTTTAACAAATACGCATAAAACATGCCTTTGCTACACCCAATCGCAGATTTTAAACGCCTGGAAACGTGATTTATTTTGCGCGAAAAGCGCTATAAGAATCTTATCTGCTGTTACTTTACAGGTATTTGGAAGATGAAAAGGGAGTGTCATCCTGAGCTTGCTGAAGGGTGGAGCATACGGCCTGCCTGCCATGGTTCGACAGGCTCACCATGACACCACAGACACCTGTGGTCTTTATTCCGGCTTATAGTTATTGGTGAGCTTATTGATCTTTTTGAGCATATCCACCAGGTACTGTTTGTCGCTGTCGCTGATGTGCCGGTTCAGGTAATTATTGAACTGCTTTACCACCCCGCGCGCCAGGTGCCGTTTCTCCTTGCCCAGGTCGGTGAGGTATATCTTCACCGAACGTTTATCGCCCTGGTTCGATTCGCGGTAGATCAGCCCGGTTTTTTCCAGTTGGTTCAGCATCCGCGAAAGGCTGGTCGACTTTAAGCCAAGCAATGCCGCGGCCTGGGAAACGGTTGTGCCTTCAGTTTCGTCGATATTGATCAATAAATAACCGATAGATTGCGTAATGCCGAAGTCGATAACTAACTGGTTATAACGGTTGGCCATGGTTTGCCAGACTATTTTTACCAAATAGTCTATTGTTTCCTGGTGTCTGATATTCTGGGCCATAAAGTCCAAACATATCGATTACGTGATTATTATGCAAATGGTTCGTGGTTATTGTAGTCCATAGACCATGGTCGATAGCCGACAGCGTACAAGATTCATAACTGCCCCCAATTTAGCCATGGACTATGGGCCATCGGCCATGGACTAAAAACTAATACCCCATCGCTGTATCATCCCCGCGCGGGTCGGCGCCGCTCTGGTAAGTACCGTCGGGCATCACCAGGATTGCATCCACCCGGCCGCTTGGTCCCTCGGGTGTTGTTTTATAGCCCTTTTGCGCTAATATGCTTTGGGTGGCTTCGTTCAGCGCGCCGCTTTCGACGTAGACAACATCGGGCAGCCACTGGTGATGGAAACGTTTCGAGCTTACGGCCTGCTGCATATCCTGTTTAAACTCGATCACGTCCAGAATGGTCTGAAAAACCGATGTGATGATGGTAGCGCCCCCCGGAGTACCGACAACCATGAACAGCTTTCCATCTTTTTCTACGATCGTCGGCGTCATGGACGACAGCATGCGCTTGTTTGGCTGTATGCTGTTGGCCTTACCCCCTACCAGGCCGAACATGTTGGGCACGCCCGGCTTGGAGCTAAAGTCGTCCATTTCGTTATTGAGCAGGAAGCCCGCGCCCTTAACGAATATCCGCGAACCGAAAGATCCGTTGAGCGTCGTTGTGATAGAAACAGCGTTCCCTTCCGCATCTACTATTGAATAATGCGTTGTCTGGTCACTTTCATACCCGGCAAATTTGCCGGGTTGTATGCTGGCGCTTGGCGTCGCTTTATCCCAGGTGAAAGTGCTCATGCGCGATGCGTTGTAAGCCGGGTTGAGCAAACTGTCGACGGGCACCTTATAAAAATCCGGATCACCCAGGTACTTTGACCTATCGGCGTACACCCTGCGCTCCGCCTCAACCATCAGTTGTACTGTCGAATCGCGGTTGTAACCCCAGCGGCTCAGCGGGTATTTTTCAACCATTTGCAGCAGTTGCAGTAAGGCTATACCCCCGCTTGACGGCGGCGGCATGGTTATCATTTTATATCCCTTGTAGCTGCCGGTAAGCGCCTTACGCCATACGGCATGGTAGTTTTCCAGGTCCTGCTTTGAGATGAGACCTTTGCCGCTCTGCATTTCGGCCACTATTTCATCGGCCACTTTGCCGCCATAAAACCCCTCACGGCCCTTGTCACGTATTTGCTCCAGCGTTTTGGCCAGATCTTCCTGCACCAGCAGGTCGCCTTCCTTCCATGGGCTATCCTTTAATAAATAATTCTCGCCCGGGTTGCGCATTTTGAAATCTTTGGCTCCCGAGTTAAGATCATTGGCCAGTCTTTTGGTAATCCGAAAGCCATTCCGCGCCAGGTCGATGGCAGGCTGCACAAGTTGTTCCCATTTCAGCCGGCCGTACTTGCGATGCGCCTGGACCATACCGTCAACCGAACCCGGCACGCCCGATGCCTGGCGGGTCGATAAACTCATTCCCGGTATCACGTTACCGGCCGAATCGAGGTACATATTCCGGCTTGCCAGGGCGGGCGCTTTTTCACGAAAATCAAGCGTGTTCGTTATACCTCTTGCCGAACGGTAAACCATAAACCCGCCGCCGCCGATATTGCCCGCCTCGGGATGGGTTACTTCCAATGCAAATTGAACCGCCACCGCCGCATCGGCGGCGTTACCGCCCTTCTTCAATATATCCAGGCCCACCTTTGAGGCAGCAGGGTAAGCACAAACCACCATACCCTTCCGGTAGCCTTGGGCATGTGCGAGGGTTGTGTAAGTGAAAAAGCAAATGCATAAAAACAAGGCCGGTACAGCCCTGCGGCTAAAAAGATATCCCATAAAAAGGTTTGCTAACTGATCGCACAAATTAAATATTTTTCACTTAAATGCAACCTTTAGCACCGGGCGATCGTCTGTTAAAAACATAAATATCATTTTACGCGTTATGCATATTATAATAATTTTTACGCTTGTTTATCAATAATTTACATATTATAATTACGACTATTAGCCAATAAATCTCAGAAACTACCGTTATTTGCAATAAACTATTATTATGAAAAAAGCTATCTTCTACCTTCTTATTGTAAGCACATTTTTACTGATCGATACCCGTTCAAAAGCGCAGGAATACAAGCCCAACTACCAGTATGCCGTCGGGTTGAAATTCGGGGGTTATGAAAACGGATTGTCGGGCAAATATTTCATGACCGATAATACATCCCTTGAGGCCGAACTCGGCTTTCGTTCACATGGCCTGGTTGTAACCGGGTTATATGAGTTTAACCAACAAGCGTTTGGCGTGGAAGGGTTCCGCTTTTTTTACGGCTTTGGCGCGCACGTCGGCGGTGTCGGCCCGGGTTATTACCGCAGGTTCAACGGCGACTCCGAATTATATGTAAACAACCAGATATTGCTCGGCGCCGACGGCGTTTTGGGCTTGGAATATGTGATACCCAAATCACCCATTGCTGTTAGTTTCGATCTTGACCCGCGCATCGAACTGGCGACGGGACCATTTTTTGATATAGCGCCCGGCTTAGGGATAAAATATTGCTTTTAATTGAATAGGTTGATTGAGTTGGATTAAGTTGATTAGGTTAGCCAACTATTCAACTTAATCAACTACTCAACTCAATCAACTTAATCATCTACCTTCCAATGATCACCTTCTTTGTATAGACTTTGCTGTTCAGTAATAATTTCAGCACGTAGGTTCCGGGCGGAAGGCTGCTTGTATCGATTGTCGTGCTGAAATTTCCCTGCGATAAGGACTGTGTAACAGAGTAGCTGTTCTCACCCTTCGCGTTGATCATCGACAGTACCATATCTTCAGCCTGTTTTGCCGCGAAAACAATGTTGAGCTGGCCATTTGCCGGCACGGGGAATACCGCCAGGCCGATATCGTTATTTGAGCCGGTGTTGGGGGATACATAAACGAAATTATCCGATTGCGCCACGCAGCCGTTATCAAGCGTAACAAAAACCTTGTAATTACCGCTTTGCATGGGCGAATAAGATTGTCCGGATGCATCGTTAATTTGCTTGCCATCCAGGTACCATTGATTGTTCGATGAAAAATTCGAGTTCAAAACAGTACCGTTTTGAGTTATAGACGGTGTTATCACCTGTACCGCCTGTTTTTCTGCCGATGCGCAGCCGGGGCTGCGTAGTTTCATGTCGTAGAAAAAGTAATAGAAGTTCTTATAATAAGCCGTGTCCGTTGCGGATGTAGCCGTATTGCCGGTAATGCTGAACACATCGCCTATTTTGAAAGGATAGCCTGTTACGCCTCCGTTGCTGCGGTAAATAGTGGCATTGGCATCGTACGTGGCGGTGATAGAATAACTTCCGGCCGCGGGCAGCAATAAGTTGAGATTGTACACCTGGCCCTGGTCGGTCGGATCGTTGGTTTGAACGCCGGGTTGCGGATTGCTGCGCGTTGCCACCGCATCGATAGTCGCCGATGAAACGACCTGCCCGTTCGGGTCGGCTACGCTGAAAGTGATCTGCCCCGGGTAGCCGATATATAAGCGGGCGCTTTCAATAATAACAGGAATGCGGGTAAATACGTTTACCGATGGCGTAAACTGGTTATACCCGCCTGCTGGAAAAGCGTTTTTCGACACCGGGCCGACCGACCCGCTGAAGTCATTCAGGCCGGCATAATACGTGTTGTTAACAGGCGCCTGCGTTGTTACCGCGGGCGAACCATAGGCGAACGGAATAGTATCCGCAGCGTTATGATACCACAATACCTCGCCGTCACCCGTACCTTCCAGTAACCAGGAATTGCTGCTGTTGCAGTAATTTGCGGTAAGCGCGCCGGCAACGGTCGGGGCCGGGGTGGTAACCGTGTCCGTTATGGAATTATTTGCGGTTACGGGGTCGTTCGCAAGATTGGTTGCGGCTTTAATAATATAAACTGAACCTGGGCTGATGTTAAAAGTATTGGTAAAAGTAAAATTATCGGTTGCCGCCGGTGCGAGCGTTCCGGTGTAGGTTTGGTTAAATGTAGTTACTATGTTATTCGGGGCTGTTATAGCTACAACCACGGGAATATTGGTCAAGGCCGTACTTCCGTAATTTTTCAGGGTTACCGTTACCGGCACCGCACCGGAACATTGACCGTTTGAGGTCGGGCTTACCACGGCGACAGCCCCCGCATCCACACTCGCCTGTACGAATTGCACACGGTAATCCTGCGTCTCCCCTTTGGAATAACTGCCGCAGGGTTTAATGGTCGAGGTATCGCTGGTTTCGGCGAGCACAACGCGCATCAGGCTATAGTTCCCCGCGATTACCGAGCCGGGAACAGTAATGTTAGTTGTATAGGTGCCGGTTCCGTTAATCACACCGGTCGTCGCCACAAGTTCCGCCGGTTCAAATACGCCGTCTCCGTTCCAATCGATAAACACCTTCGCCGCCTTATTGAAATTAGCGCCGCAGGTACCCAATGTTAAACTCAGCGGGTATGTTTTGTACTGCTCAAGCTGTACCGTCAGGTTGGTATAATCGGAATAAGTTGTACAGCCTGCGGGAGGCGTATTGCTGATATTCGACAGGGTGACATTATTGATCCTCGAATCTGCGCCCGATAGCGGGGCCGACGCGCAAAAAGCCGAACCCCCAATTCCCGTTACGACAATCGAATAGGCCTGCGTGCCTGACTGGAGTGTGCCTTTGTGCGACACGGTAATGGTATAGGCCCTGCCCGGCACAGCGCCGGCGACATAAACCTGTTCGACATTATCGCGGATATTATCGCCGGTGGTTGCCGGCGCCGCCGGATTGTTATAGTCCAGCACCCAGGGAAAATAGGTGTTTGCGCCATCGCTGATACGAATATCCAGGTCGTTTACCAATTTCGGCGTACGGCTGTTGACCGTGCCGTCGGGCGTCTGCGATCCCGGTGGATCGGTCCATGATATGGTCGCCATCAGCGGGCCGTTGCCCGACGCTACCACGTTAATGGTTTGCGTTTGCCCCTGCGACAGTGTATTTTCCTTCACCATGCTTTTGGTACCGTTATCCGTTAGCACCTGGGCGGCCTTTTTTGTATCCAAAAGTCCCCATCCGTAGATATAATCGGGCCCGGGGTTCCCCGCATCAAAAGCGGTATGACAGGCCAGCCCCTTCAGCGTAGCGGCGCGCATAAAACTGCCCGCATTTTTTTTCGCATAATATTCCTGCAAAAGATAAAGCGAGCCCGTAATGTTAGGTGTTGCCTGTGACGTGCCCGAAAAGGTAATATAGTTTGCAGGCCCGGCGCTGCCGGTCGACAGCACATTAAGACCATTGCCCACCACGTCGGGTTTGATACGCCCGTCATCGGTGGGGCCTTCACTGCTAAAATAGGTTATGCTGATGCCGGAAGAACTGACCGGGCCGTTGGGCAACGGGTTTACAGCGCCCACCGTCAGGATATTTTTAGCGTTGCCGGTACTGCTAATACAATCGTAGCTATTATTGCTGCTGATGCCGGCCGGCCGCGGGCCTTTGTCGACAATAGTCGGGTCTGTTGCGCTTTTGTATCCGTAATAATCTTGCCCAACAGGCGGGCCGGTGTCAGCCCGCGCATTACCGGCAGCCTCCAGGATAAGATAATATGGGGCGCTATAGGCTATCTGGTCCCATTGCTGTGTGCGCTGGCCGTAAAAGCCGAAGGTATAGTCAACCGTGTCGCCAGGCAGCCCGTACCACTCCCAGCGGCTTTGCCCATCATTATAGTTCCAGCCTGCCTGGTCGCCGTAGGAGTGATTGGACAGAAGCAGATTTGGCGCTTCGCCGCTCATTTCAGCTACGTCGTTGTTAAAGTCATACGACAAAAGCGTCGACGCGTTGAAGGCCATACCTTTTGCCGGCGGATAGACACCTTTGGCCAGCATAGTGCCGCTAACGTGCGTGGCATGATCGATGATGGTGGAAGAATCCTTCCAGGTAATGGTTTTGCCCGCAAACTCCTGGTGCTGTTTGTAAACGGACCCGCCGTCCCATATTGCCAATTTGTTGTTCAAAAACGAGCTTGAACCCGACAGGTTCAAACCAAGCGCACCGCCGGGCTGAACCGCGTTGGTGCTGGTAGTAGCGGCCGAAATAACGTTATCGTCGGTAGCGAGAAATACCGGGAAACCGCGTTGGTTTACTCCCTGCAAAACCACGATACCGCCTTTTTTGGTTTTCCTGCTAATCATCCAGTTATGGATCCGGGCCAGGTTAAGCGCCCTTTGATGAGCAGCGGTATAGGACGCGGCGGCTTTTGCCGAAAGATCGTTAAGTTTTCGCCTGTTAGTATCGGTAACCAGTTTTTTCTGCTGGCCGAAAGCCCGGCCGCAGATGGCCGACAGGGATAACAATATGACCAGCGATGGTAAATATTTCCTCATTTAAGCTGCCGGATAAAACAAATTGTAACCCTTCTTCGTAAAATACGTTTGCTTGTACTCATTTTCCATAGATAATGTTTCTATTTCCGTTTGCCGGAATAGTTTTTGCACGACAAGATAAGGAACGCGGGCTAAAGTATTAAATAAAAGAGTCCGGCCGGAATAGCTAATTAATCAGTAATGCGAGGAAAAAACTTTGTATTAATATTACGGCAGGAATAATTAAATTTGTAACATTGATTACTCAATACTCTGAAAAATGAAACTGAAGGCCGGACTTAGTGTGTTAGTGTTGATCCTGATAAGTGTCACTACGGCTCATGCCCAGGGTTTGCCCTGCGGCGGTGACGACCCGGACGCTACTTGCCCGCTTGATACCTGGGTGATCGTGCTGGTTATCGCTGCTTCTGTTTTCGCAGCTTACCGCTTATTTCGCAAACAAAAAGCTGCAGGTTCTCCCGGCAATTAATCGTATATTCCTTTCTGTAAATCTCCCTTATCACGGGCATCTGTGTGTCATCAAAGGGTATGTAAGCCATATCTGCTAATGGGCAAATCATCGCTTATAAAAAGCTATAACGCAACCTCTCCGCGCTGTTTTCGAAGAAAAAAAATCACGAGATAGCCTTCGGGCTGTTAATATCGCCGGCTTGTCTTTTTTATATCACACTTATTATCAAGTTATTATATCGTCTATTTAACTTAAAAGAAATTTCTTTACCCAAATGGAACATTTTACGTAAATTTATTCGTATAAAACCGTCGTAGATTATGTGCGAATGATTAGCGGTAAGCGAGTTTTTGCAGGTACACCGATATACGATGAAGAGAGTTTTACTTTTTTTACTGTTGTCCCTATTTGTATTGTCAACCCAACGGGCGCGGGCGGGCACTACCTATACCTGGGCGGGCGGCAGCAGCGGCGCCTGGACAACTTCGGCAAACTGGTCGCCGAGCACGGGGTACCCCGGCAGTTCAGGCAGCTCCGATATCGCCGTAATTAACACCAGCAACGCTACGATAACTTTGAGTAGCACTATTACCATCGCACAGCTTAAAACAACCAATTACGGCGTAAGCGGGATAACGATTAGCGTAAACAGCGGCACAACGCTCAATATTGGTTCGGGCGTCAGCACATCGCAGCCTTCCAGCGCTGCGGTTAGTTTTACATTCTCCGGATCGGGTGCTTTCGCAATCAGCGGAACGGTAAGCGCGGGCTATAACTCGTCCTTTGCTATTTCGTCGGGCACCACCGTCTACTTTAATTCGAATGCAGTGATGGACGAGAGCACCAGCAATCCCCATGGCAATTTGACCAACGCCGGTACGCTCAATATCATGTCGGGATGTACCTTTAAGTTCGGCGATTTCTCGTCGCTAACCAATTCGGGCACCATGCGCTCCTATGGTTCGACATTTACTTTCAGTGGCAGCGGAACTCCTGCCAATTTGATGACCAATACAGGCACCTATACCGACCATGGTTCCACATTTACCATCAGCGGTCAAAACAGCGCCTTTCAAAACTCAAGTTCATCGTCGTTAGCCTACCTGCATGGCACTAAGATCAATTTTACGAGCACCAATAATAACATGAGCCTGACCAACGCGGGTATGGTCATCGCTGATTCCTCGGCTTCTATAAGCCTGGGTACCTATAACTGCCCGCTGACTAATACGGGCACATTTTATGCGGGCGGATCGAATAATCCTTGTACGATCAACCTAACCGGCCAGGGTTCCAATATCAACAATTCGGGCACCTTTTATGTTGGTTCAACCTCAGGCATTACCATATCAGGGTACCAGGCGTATTTGAATAATGCCAGCACAGGCTTTTTTATATTTCAGTCGGACAGCTACGGTTCAGGCTACCTGGGGGCCGTTCCATCAACATCGGTGGGACTAATTACCGGCACCTACCAGGTACAACGATACATCACCGGCGGCAGCCCGGCCTATCGCGGCTACCGGATGTTTTCGTCACCCGTGTACACGAGCACGGTAAGCAGCAATAAGATTTACAGCTTGAATTATGTAAAAGCATCGTCGTTGGTTACCGGCAGCGGCGGCACTTCCGGAGGTTTTGACAAAGCCGGCAATCCAAGTCTGTACCTCTACCGCGAAAATATCGCCTATTCAAACGCCACATTCATATCGGGCAATTTCAGGGGCATAGCCAATATCGCGAGTGCGCCAAGCTATACTATGGATACGGATGGCGGGACATATGATATCCCCGTAGGCAACGGCTTCCTGTTCTGGTTCAGGGGCGACCGGACTACCAACCTTGCCAATAAATATACACCCGGAACATCTGCAGAAAGCGTAACCATGACCGCTACAGGCAGCCTTAACCAGGGTTCATATACGGTACACGACTGGTATACGCCCTCATCGTCTAATCTCGGCTATACAACTACCTCAGGCAATACGACCGTGCGGGGCGACAACCTGGTCGGCAATCCTTACCCAAGTTCCATCGACTGGGAAACATTTCAAACAACCACTTCGACATCAGGCATATACGGCGTAAACGTAGGTAATACGATCTATGTGCTTAACCCGGTGAACCAAAACTACGGCGCCTATATCAAAGGCGGCGGCGGGGTTGGGACCAATAATGCAACGAACGTTATTGCAAGCGGCCAGGGCTTTTTTGTGGTGGCTACCGGAACAGGCGCACAACTGATCTTTAACGAGACGGCCAAAACTGCCACGCAAAATACCGGTGTGCAACTTTTTATGGGCACGCCTGCGGGCAATTTAGCAAGCAATGCGTTCATCAGGCTGAAGATGAGCCTGGATACCGTCAATACAGACGAGTTGCTGCTGCGGTTTGATAACAGCGCATCGGTGATTTATTCAGGAGCTTACGACGGTGAATATAAGCAGGGATTTGGCAAGGTAAGCCTGGCCAGCCTATCGGCCGACAGCGTGGCCCTGGCGATTAACACAGTGCCATATCCTAAAACAAGTGAAGCTATAAAACTATCGGTATTGGCAAGAACCGATGGGATATACCAGCTAAGCCTGGTACAGGTAAACCAAGTGCCGCAGTTGTACGACATCTGGCTGAAAGACAATTACACAAAAGATTCGGTTGACCTGCGGCCCAATCCGGTTTACAGCTTTAACATTTACACTGCCGATCCGGCAAGTTACGGGTCTGGCCGCTTTAGCCTTGTTATACGCCAAAACCCGGCTTATGCTTACCAACTGATCAATTTTAACGCTGCGAAAGTACAGGATCAGCCGCAGGTGCTGGTATCCTGGCAAACCATGAACGAGGCGAATTATACCAACTTCGCGGTTGAGCGCAGTACGGACAGTGGGAAAACATTCAACATCATCGGCAACATAGCTGCAACAGGCGCCGGGAACTATAGTATAACCGACAAGTTTCCCGTTATGGGAGCGAACCTGTACAGGTTGAAACAACAGGATATAAACAACACTATCACCTATTCGGACGTGGTGAAAGTGATGTATCCCAACCCCGCAGGTTTGACCGCGGGCAATTTCTCCGTGTATCCTAATCCTGCCGGAAATACCCTTAACCTGGTCATCAACACCAGCACTGCAAGTACGGGAAGTTATAATATCAGTATCGTCAATGCACTTGGGCTTACAGTAAAACAAGCAACCGTTTCTCAGCCTGCATGGCAGGGCGCAGTAAACGATCTGCCCCCGGGAACCTATACGGTTCGGATACTGGACAACAAGAACAACATTGAATTAGGCAGCAGTCGCTTTGTTAAACTATAAGCGATTCTTTCTGCGGCCCGTAATCAGTGCAATCCAACACTTCCGGTTTGATACCTAATATATCTCCTTCAAAGCTTAGGACGGCCAAGCCAGGGCAGGTCGGCGATGCCAGGTTTACTAAATTCTTACCTCGCTTTAACCGCGCATTCCCTTAAGACCGTTTTGCGCCGGAAACAAGAAAACGCCTACTTGGCTATAGCTTTGGGCTAGTTTTTTCTCAACATATTAACATTAAACACGTTTTGCGATTCTGAAAACTGGCCGGCAAGTTTTTTCGTAGCGGGAAAAAAAACCAAAACAAATTAACTATTATTATAATATTAACTATTATTACCCGCCCATAATAATCAACTTAACATATACGAAATAAAATACATAAATACAGTTAGTTAAGTTTCCATAAAAGACTATTACATATAACCTAAAGCAAAAAATAATCGTACAAAAAGGATATATTTGGGTCCAAATACTCAAATCGGGTTATATTGAAAAGACTTTTTTTGTATTTGGGGTTCATCAACCTGCTCTTATCGGCCCCCCGTTTTACATTCGGGGCGGTGCCTAATATCAGGTATACTCCATCAACCAACACCTTAACACTTGGTACGGCATTTTCTATCACGCCTTCCAATACCGGCGGCTCTGTTACAACCGGCAGTTATGCGCCTATTTATTCGTTTGCGACAGTGTCAAGTCCGTGGGATGTAACGGTGGATGCTTCAGGGAATGTGTACACTGTCAGCGAAAGCGGCAATACCCTGATCGAAATATCGCCGACAGGCACCAAAACGACTTTATATTCAGGCTTGAGTACGCCCACCGGCGTTGCAATCGATAGCAGGGGTAATATCTATGTATCCAATTTCGGCTCGGGCCAGGTGTTGAAATTTGACTCGTCGGGCAACTTGTTGGCCACTATCAACGGTTTTAACCAGCCTTACGGCATTTCCTTTGATTCGTCCAACAACGCTTATGTTGCTGATGCCGGCGATAATGTGGTATACGAGATTACCGCGGGCACTACAACGGTCAGTACTTATGCAAGCGGATTGACGAGTCCGTATGGGACAGCCGTGGATGCATCGGGAAACCTTTACGTGTCCCAATATACTGCAAACAACCTTGTTAAGATCACGCCTGCGGGTGTAAAAACAACTTTTGCAGCCGGTTTTAATGCGCCGCGCCAACTCGGCATGGACGCATCAGGAAATATTTATGTAGCGGATTATGGCAACAATGCTATAAAGAAAGTGACATCTGCGGGAGTTGTATCAACGATAACCCAGGCAAGCGGGCTCAACGCGCCACGCTCTGTACAGCCCGACGCGTCCGGGAGCTTATATATCGCCGATTATGGCAGCGGCGCCATCAAAAAGGTAGCCGTCACAGGCTGGACGATTAGCGCGACGCTGCCCGACGGTCTGACATTTAATACATCAACAGGAAAGATCTCAGGTACGCCAACGGTTACATTCACTACGACTACTTATACGGTTATTGCATACAATACCAGCGGGAAAGCGTCAACAACAATAACCTTATCGTGTTCGCAATCCACAATGGACTGGAAGGGTACAACATCGAGCGCATGGGCAACTACCACTAACTGGAGCCCGAACGGCACGCCCAACCAGTATACTGCTGTACGTATCGGATCAAACGTAACCTTTACCAATCAGCCTACCCTTAGCTCGAACACAACGGTAAGCTCGATAACGTTCGGTACTATCAAAACGGCTACTTTAACAATAGCATCGGGAGCTACATTAACGATAAATGACAATCTAACCATTAACTCGACGGGTACGCCAACTATAACCGGCAGCGGAACAGCGGCAGTTGCAATGGCGCCCGGCTCGATCATTAACATAACAAACGCCAGCGCTAAACTGACTTTAACATCGCCGCTTTCATTTACGCTTCAATCAGACGCTACGGGCGATGCATCGATAGGCCAGCTTGCCAGCACGACCGCTATAACGGGTAGCGCCGCCAGCTCGATCAATGTCGAACGCTACCTTAGCGGCGGCAGCCTGAGCTACAGGGGATACCGGCTTTTATCGTCGCCGGTATATGTCGGGCAGGATACCCACAGTAATAACGTGGAAGGACTGAATTACCTGATCAGCTCCATGTACCTTACGGCAACCACTACTACAGGAGGATTTGACAATACGGCTGCCGCTAACCCGAGCCTGTACCTTTTCAGGGAAAACCTGGTCAGCCCGACAAGCACTTTTACCGGCGGCAATTACCGTAGCGTCAACGCAATTAATAATACGCCAAACTACAATTACACACTTGATGGCGATGGCACCGGAAACTATGTCCCGGTAGGAAACGGCTATCTATGCTTTGTCAGAGGCAACAGGGCTTCGACTTCCTTCGCTAGTGAGACTTCAGTAGCCTACGTACCACAGGCTGTTACACTTAGCGCCAGCGGGACGTTAAATATGGGCCAGGTAACCGTTAAGGACTGGTTTACACCAACGTCATCAAATTTAAGCTACACAGCCGCTTCGCCTTATGCCGGTTTCAACCTGGTTGGAAACCCTTATGCAAGCTCGATCGACTGGGATAATTTTCAAACAAGCTCATCCACGACAGGCATTTACGGCAGCAATGTCAGCAGCACGATATACGAGCTGGACCCGATTACAAAAAACTATGGGTCTTACATGTCGGGCTCAGGCGGCATCGGAAGCGCTACCTTTGTAAGCAATATAATAGCAAGCGGGCAGGGTTTTTTCGTATTGGCAACATCCGGATCGGGACAGTTAGTTTTCAACGAGTCAGCCAAGACAACTTCACAGAACACGCAGGGTTCGACGTTGCTGATGTCCAAACAGCCGGTAGCGGCAGCAAACATGCAATACCTGCGCTTACAAATCGGCGAAGGCAGTGTAAGGGATCAAACCCTGATAAGGTTTAACAGCCAGGCCAGCACCGATTTCAGCTACGCGATCGATGCACCGTATAAAACCGGTTATGGAGCCGTAAGCCTGGCAACGCGATCAAGCGATAACGTCGATCTGTCGATCAATACCGTGCCACTGCCGAAACCGAAAAGCGAATCTATCAGGCTGAATGTAAATGCCAGTAAAGACGGTATTTATAGTTTAGCAATTATCGATATCGTGTCGGTTCCGCAGCTCTTCGACATATGGCTGATGGACGCCTATACAAAAGACTCGGTCGACATGCGCCATAACAAAAGCTACAGCTTTAATATTTATAAAAGCGATAGCGCAAGCTTTGGGCCAAAGCGTTTTACGCTCGTGATACGCCAAAACCCGGCCTATGCCTACAGGCTGCTCAGCTTTACAGGCCAAAAAGTGCAGAATGAGCAGCAAACCGAGCTTTTGTGGAAGACCGAAAACGAGGGCAATTACACCTATTTCACCGTTCAGCGAAGCATCGACAACGGGAAGACTTATGACGACCTTGGCTCGGCTAATGCTGCCGGCAGCGGACAATACAGCCTTATGGATAAAAATCCTTTTGCCACAGGACCAAATTATTACCGCTTAAAGCAAATTGATTTCAACGGCGACATTACTTATTCTAACATTGTTGTTGTGGGGTTTGCCAACCAGGCTAACGGCATATATACAGATAATCTGAGCATATACCCGAACCCGGTAAACAGCATGATCAATTTGTCCATAAAACAGCAATCGTCTGATAATACTACAAATTACGACATTAAGATCACAAACAGTTCGGGGCTTGTCGTAAAGGAGGTAACATCTTCACAACCTTCATGGCAGGGCAGCATTAATAACCTCGGGCCCGGAACCTACATCGTTACCGTTGTCGACAATAAAACGAAAGGCGCGGTAGGCCAAACTAAGTTTATCAAGCTATAGTTTCCGGTCAAAACATCGTTACTCCTAACCTAATTTTCAAAAAGCGTTTTAAGACCGTTCAGAGGCAGCTTATTAACTTAAGATTAAAAAAATCGTAACCATAACGCAACATACTATAAATCAGCAACTAAACACGCGTTAGCAGCTAATAATTTTTCGAATTATTTAAACCTAATGACGCTTCACCACGTAAAAAGAACCGTGTGCTGCTGATATTAGTTTTGAAAAAGGTATTAAATAAAGTCATGTTCGCCGCCCTGCTACTGACCTTTGTCGCAGGGAAAACCTTTGCTGCAACCTACGACTGGGTAGGCACCAGCGCGACAAGCGGTGTTTACAACTGGAACAACAGGCTGAACTGGCAGGTAGGCGGCGTAACCGCGACGACTATTCCAGGTGCGGCTGATATAGTACGGATAGCGGTCAATGCTTATGCGAACGACCCGACTATTACGGATGCGGAATCCTGCGCGTCGATCATCTTCGGCGTTTACGACAATTTTACGCTGACTGTGAACGGCACCCTGACGGTGAGCGGCGATATTACGCAGAATAACGACCCCAACTTTTACCAGTACACTACTTTAGCCGGCACAGGCACCATTAGCTGCAAGAACTTTTACCTTGGCGACAACACCATGCCCAGTACCGGTATTGGGGTAGTTAACAACGTAAGCTGCCAGGTAACTCAAATGACCATCAATGGCAACCTGGTTTTAAACGCGGTTGGCAACAGCACCTCCGATGGCATTGTGTATCCGTATTTCTCGCTGGACGCGAATAAGCTGACTTTATACGGCCAAATAAAAACAACCACATACAGTAATCCGCTTTCGGAAGGCGTTGGCGACCCTAACTACCCAGGCATCGGCCTGTTCCAAATGGATAGCGGCATTGCAGCTACAACGCTTGAATTACTGAACAGCGCCCCTATTCTGACTCCCGTCACTACCGGCTTTACCGTCGACTTTACCAACAACGGAGCCGGGGCCGGAACCGTGATCTATGATGCAACTTCGGGAACGCAAACGGTTTATACAACCGGTACCAGCGGCCTTGGCATTAACAATTATAATTACGATTACCTCACTTTTGCCGGGGCAAGCACAAAAACCCTGGTAGGCGGCGCCTTAACGGTGGGCTCCGACTGGACCACCGGCGGAACGGGTACCGTCGACCTTGCGACGAACAATCCGACCATAACCGTGTCGGACAACTGGGTGAACTCGACGAATGTTACGCAGGGATCAGGCAGCATAACGCTGACGAACATCCTGCAAAACAACAGCAATACCATAACTTTAGGATCGGGCGGCCTAACCGTGGGAAATATCCTTCAGATAAATTTCGGGGCCGTTAATGCCGGTTCAGGTACGGTAACCGTAAACGGCATCTTTCAGAACAACAGCGGAACATTTAAGTGCGGATCGGGCAATGTCATCCTTAAAAGCACCTATCAAAACAGCGGTACTTTTACCGCCGGAACAGGGACGGTATATTTTTCCGGCGCATCGCAAATTCTGCAGGACAACAGCGCGGCCGGCACGGTATTTAATAAAGTTACTTTTAATGGCAGCGGTACGGCGACCATGAGTGCAGGAGTCGGAAATTTCGCGGTATCGAGCAGCGGCGTGCTTACCGTTACCAGCCCGGCCGCGTTATCGGCCGGAAGCGCTTCTGCCGCTTATCTTACCTTAAAATCAGACGCTACAGGGTCGGCCACCATCGCGGCCATGTCGGGCACGGCCAGTATCAGCGGATTTGTAAATGTTCAGCGATACATAACCGGCGGCAGCCTCACCTATCGGGGTTATCGCCTGCTTTCCTCGCCCGTAAATGCGGGAACTGTAGGTACAAACAAGGTTTTCAGTCTTAATTATCTTAAAAGCTCGTGCTATCTTACCGGATCGACAGGAACAACAGGGGGCTTCGACAAGACGGGCAACCCTACGATTTATTTATATCGCGAGAATGTGACCCCGACCAACAGCAATTTTATTGCCGGCAATTTCAGGGGCATTAACAATATCACGGCCTCACCGGGTTATCAACTGGACGGCGAGATCGGAACTTTCAATATTCCTGTTGGAGACGGCTATTTATTTTATTTCAGAGGTAACCGGAGTACAAGCCTGGCCAGTAAGACAGTCTCGCCTTATGCTACGCCCGAAAACACCACTTTAGTCACAACGGGCAACCTGAACCAGGGACAGGTGACCGTTAAGGACTGGTATACGCCGACCTCCGCGAACCTCGGATACACTGTTTCGGCCGGGAATACAGCCGTAAGGGGCTTTAACCTGGCAGGTAATCCCTATGCCAGCTCCATTAACTGGGATACTTACAATACGACCTCTACAACTACAGGTATCTATGCTTCAAGCGTCGGTCCAACCATTTACGTGCTTGACCCCGTCACCAGGAACTACGGTGCCTACACCAAAGGAAGCGGCGGCATCGGAACACACAACGCAACCAATGTATTAGTTAGCGGACAGGGCTTTTTTGTGCTGGCCAGCAGCGCCGGGGCCAAACTGATCATCAATGAATCGGCAAAGGTAAATACGCAACTTACAGGAGCCAGCCTGCTGATGGGCAAGCCGCCGGTGGATGTTGGCAATATGCAGTATGTGAGGCTTGATATGATCAAAGACTCGGTCAATTACGATGACATACTTATCCGTTTCGACGGGAGCAGCACGGCTGCGTACTCGCCCGATGAAGATGCGGAATATAAACAGGGTAACGGACAGGAAAACCTGGCGAGTTTATCGAGCGACAACGTGCCGCTGGCCATAAACGTGCAGCCATTACCCAAAAATGGTACCGTTGTACCGTTGTCAGTATCGGCTGTGAGCGATGGAAATTACCAGATGAACCTAAAAAGTATTACCGGGTTGCCCATGCTTTTCGATATAACACTTGTCGATACTTACACCAACACTTCAACCGACTTACGCGAAAATCCGATCTATAACTTCAGCATTGCAAAAAGCGACACCAATAGCTTTGGCAGCAAACGATTTAAGCTGATCTTCGGCCAGAATAAGTCTTATGCATACCGCCTGCTCAACTTTACAGCCGAAAAGCTGGAGAATGCTGCCGGCAAACAAGTGGAGCTGGTTTGGAAAACGGAAAACGAGGCCAATTATACCACGTTTACGGTAGAGCGCAGTACCGACAACGGCGCCACTTTCCAGGTGGTAGGCAGCAGGCTGTCGAGTGACCTGGGCGTTTACAGTCTTGTCGACCATAACCCGTCCGATGGCCTGAATCTTTACCGCCTGAAACAGCAGAATATTAATGACAGCGTTACCTATTCAAAACTGGTACAGATAGCGTATGGCCCTTTATCCAACACACTAACCGGTAATATAAATGTATACCCCAACCCTGTAAACAGCATGCTTAACCTGTCGGTAACGTCGAACCCCAATGCCGGCAGCTATAATATCAGGATAACTAACAGTTCCGGCCTGGTTGTAAAGGAAGCCAATGTATCTCAACCTACCTGGCAGGGCAACGTAAGTAACTTGCTTTCGGGCAGCTACTTCATCCAGGTTGTAAACAATAAAGACCAGACCCTGGTAGGAAAAGCCAAATTCGTAAAAATGTAAAAATCCCTTCCGCGCAGCAGAAGGGATCCGTCAAACAATAAAATATATGAGGAAAGTTAACTTCAGGATCTCCTCATCTGCCCTACATTAAGCTGGTCGATAATACCGTCAACAACTTTGGGCAGGTCCTCAATGTTTTTCTGCGGGTTCTTATGTACTTCGCCTACGCCGAAACCACGCCATACTACACGCTTGGTACGCGTATCGATCAGGTCGATGATGATGGTACCTTCTTTATAATGTTCTTTGTCGACCGCAGTCATGCCGCCATAGTAGGTGCCGCCAAATGCATAATATGGATTGTACCATCCACCCCAGCCCCAGCCCCACCCTAAGCCAAAGCCCCAGCCGGGATAAAACCCGCTGCTGCCGTAATAAGTAGGGTAATAAACATCTTTGACACCGCGGCCCACGGTTGCTGTGTAAGTTACGAGCAGATCGGGATCCCCCTGGTCCATGCGCAAGCCTTTGGCTGTTAGCGAAGCAATAGCGGCGTCCTTAATCCTAAGGTCGGCCTGCGACGCCTGCCTGCTTTTACCGGCCGGAGGCAGCCACGCAAAAGAGCGATACCCGCTCATGTTGGTTTTGTTAAGCCCGGCGGTATAATAATTGTAACTGCTGCAGCCGGGTAGCGTTGCAGATATAGCACATGCAAGCGCCAAATATATTAATGTCTTCATAGCTATTTTCCCCTTATATCACTTAGACAGTTTTAGCGAATATGGTTTAATCAAAAATAATTTTTTATGATAAATATTTACCTACTATCGGCATCCTTCTGCCCATACCGAACGCTTTCGGCGACACCCTTAATATTGGCGGCGTCTGGTACCTTTTATGCTCGGCGATATTGACCAGGCGCAGTACACGGCGAACCGTCTTTTCATCGAATCCCATCCTTATGATCTCGCCCGACGAACACCGGTTCTCGATATATTGCAGCAATATCGGGTCCAAAACATCGTACTCAGGCAGCGAATCGGTATCCTTCTGGTTTGGCCGCAATTCTGCCGATGGCGGTTTTACGATGGTGTTTTCAGGGATGATCTCGCGCTTACGGTTAATAAATCTCGCCAGCTCGAACACCTGGGTCTTGTAGACATCGCCTATCACCGAAATGCCCCCGCACATATCCCCGTATAAGGTTCCGTAACCCACCGCCGCTTCGCTTTTGTTGGATGTGTTTAATAAGATGTAGCCAAATTTATTGCACATCGCCATCAAAATCACGGCGCGGCT
Source organism: Mucilaginibacter sp. (assembly GCA_035545315.1). Classification (GTDB taxonomy): domain Bacteria; phylum Bacteroidota; class Bacteroidia; order Sphingobacteriales; family Sphingobacteriaceae; genus Mucilaginibacter. The sequence continues at coordinate 60,154 of DASZYQ010000022.1, forward strand.
GCGCGACTGTATATTTTCTTCGGCAATATTGAACGGCAGGCTGCTGAACTGGGGGTGTAATGCAGCCTCAAATGCTTCCGTAATCTCCCTGATCGGGATTACCTCGTGCATACAGCCTATATTTTTTACCAGGTCTTCGGCGTCCTTTACCGAGTGGTCGCTTGAAAAGCGCGATGGAAGCAAAACCGCCATTACATTCTGCGGGCCGAGCGCCTCGGCCGCCAGGGCGCATACCACCGCCGAGTCGATACCGCCCGATAAGCCCAGGATAGCCTTGGTAAAACCCGATTTATAAAAGTAATCCCTTATGCCGAGTATTAATGCGTGGTGTATCTGTTCGATGTTGCTTTGCCGTTCGGTCTGTATCGTCGCAGCTTGCAACGGCTTTATCTCAGCTTTATCTTCAAGCGTATAATAGGTAACAGCCTCTTCAAAATAGGGCAGCTCATCAACCAGCCCGCCTTTATTATCGAACACCAGCGATCCTCCATCAAAAATCAATTCCGTTTGCGCACCCACGTGGTTTACGTAAAGCAATGGCAGGTTATATCTTTTCGCATTATCGCCTAAGATATCGATCCGCTCTTCATCGTGATTATACGCAAATGGCGATGCAGCGATATTGATCATCACATCAGGCTTCTCCGTGATGAGTACGTCCATTGGCCGTGTAACGTAAAGCGGATTTTCTAGTGTGTTCCACAGGTCTTCACAGATCGTTAGCGCGATGCGATGACCTTTGAAATCGATACATTTAAAATCCGTGGACGGCTCGAAATAACGATATTCATCAAAAATGTCGTAGTTAGGGAGCAAGGCCTTGTTCACAACGGCTTTAACTTCGCCATTTTCGATAAAATAGGCCGAGTTATTAAGCTCCTTACCAATCTTTTTATTGTTATACGTTGGCAGACCGATAATACACGCTATACCGCGGCATTCCTGCGCTATCTTCTTAGCCGCTTCCCCGCACAGATCGATAAACTCCTTAAACTCTAAAAAGTCACGCGAAGGATAACCGCATACGCACAATTCGGCAAACACAACCAGGTCGGCATTCTGTTCCTTTGCGCGATGGATGTGGCTTATAATTTTAGCCGTATTCGATTCAAAATTACCGACGTGATAGTTTAACTGTGCCAGTGCGATCTTCATAAACAGATGATAACAATTTGCTTATGCTAATGTGCGTTAAAAATTTAATTTTGCTAAAACAACCAAAATGGCTTTTAACCCGCCCAAAGCAACACAAATTTACCTAATTTTTCTGACCAGTTTAATATTAGCAGCCTGCGGGCGTTGCAAAAACCCTGATGTAAGTAATATTGACGTAAAAGTTACAATCGAGCGCTTCGACCACGACCTGGATAAAATGCGTACCGGATCGATGGAACAGCAGGCAGATTTTATGAAGAAAAAGTACGGCGATTTTTACCGCAATTATATGGCGATACTTCCGGCCGGCAGCACAAGGGATACCGGCTATTTTAAAGCACTGCGATCGGTATTCAAAAGCCCCGATTATATGGCGCTTAAACATGCTGTCGATTCGGTTTATCCCAATATGGATAAGCAAACGGCCGATCTGACCAAAGCCTTCAAGTATATCAAATACTATTATCCCAATATCAAGGTGCCGAAGTTTTACGCGTATTTTTCAGGATTTGCGGCGCAAACCTCTAATGGCGACGGCTACTTTGGTATAGGCCTTGACATGTTCCTTGGCGCTAACTCCAAATTTTACCCGGCGCTGGTGCAGAGTATTCCACACTATCTATCCAGGCATTTCACACCGGAATATATCGTTCCGCGCGTGGTAGATGGCATTGCCCGTGCAGATATGTTTCCCGAGACCGATTCGAACAAAACATTGCTGTCGCATATGATATATAACGGTAAGATCCTATATTTTATGGATCGCGTTCTGCCCGATGTCGCCGATTCGGTTAAGATAGGCTACACACCGCAGCAGATGAAATGGTGCGACGATTTCAAATCGCAAATCTGGGGCTATTTCCTGGGCGAAAACCTGCTTTACGAAACGGATTACCAGAAGTACCAAAAATATTTGGGTGAAGCGCCGTTCACGCCCGGCCTTGGAGAAAAAAACGAATCCGCTCCGAAACTTGGCGTATGGACCGGCTGGCAGATCGTTCGTCAATATATGGATAAACATCCCGAAGTGACCCTGCAGCAACTGATGGCCGACCACGACGCGCAGAAGATATTGAATGGGTCAAGGTACAGGCCGAAATAGGAGATAGTGATTTGAGACTGGTGATTAGTGATTAGCCGCGGCCAGCAAAATCAGAAAATCAAATAAAACAGCGGCCCGGACAAACAAAAACGCCCCGAATTTCGGGGCGTCTTCTTTATACCGTCTTTTAATTCTTATTTCAAAATATCATAGATAAATCTAAGACAGAGGCCCGCGCCGGTCACCAGGATGATATCGGAGATATGTGTATACATAGCCGAAATATGAGTATAGTTGGCCTGGTCGCCAATGAAGCGGAAATATAGTCCCACTACGGATACCACAACTGCCAGGATCAAAAAAAGATAATGGCGTTCTGCGTTGGCTTCTTCTGTCGAATTTGTGTTCATAGAGATTACTGTTTGGGCAAATATAGAAATGTTTAATGAAAAAAAATCAATTAGTTTAACGTTTTGTTCCCGCCATGGTATTTAACTTTACCAGCTGATCTCCACCTTTTCGTTCCCGCTTACAAAACATTCAACACGCCCTTTTTTACGCCTGGCTTCTACTGTTTTTCCTCCCGCGGTTATGCTTACTTGCGGAAGCTTTTTACCATTCTTTACAATTAGGGCCACCCTGCACTGCAAACGACTATCACCTTTTAAATTAAAGCTGGCCGTTTTATTTTTTAACGAAAAATTCCCGGCCGGATAGTCTGAAAAGATGATAATATCCTCGTCGTGCGTTTTAAAATAGTGCCGGGGCAATATGCCAAAAGCATTGCCCGCCCCATAAACTTCCTGGCCCACGCTGCCGCATTTTTCCCAGCCGTCGTGCAGGTCTTCTACCGCTATCCACAAGTTTTGATCCAGCTCGCCGACCTTCGGTTTTTCTTCCAGCATATCCGCGGGAAGCATCGGCGGATAATAATAAACCGCGCGGTTAACGAGGTGTTTGATATATTCAGCACATAGCATTCTAACCGATGACGAGATGTCTGCGCCTTCTGCATGATACAGGTAATCGTGCAATGCGCAAAATACTTCCTGCTCTTCGTAAACCGCCGAATATGGTGCGTCATTCAAAGGAAATAAAGTAAAAAACGACGGGAAATTCTTACCATAGCCATAGTTACAGTCCCAAAGCCGGGTATTACGAAAAACATTTGCAAGGCATAAATAGCTTAGATCCAGGTAATCTTCATTTTTGGTTATTTTATACAGCCTAAGCAAGGCTCCTGCCGCAAAAGCGGTATTATTAGCCTGGTAAAACAGTTCGAAGCCTAAACCCATTAAACTTTTAGCCGCCCTTTCTGCTTCCGCCAGATATTTATCTTCATCTGTTAGCTCATACGCCTGCAGCATTACATGGGCATACAGGCCGGCAACATCCTTTTCACCGCCCTTTCCAGGCTGAGTTTCAGCTTTTATTACCTCGAGCGTTTCCATCTGGTAAAATACGGGCCAGCGGTATTTAAAATGATGAGCAACCTTCATGGCGTAGCCAACAGAATCCGTAAAAAGCTGCTTTGCCACTTTATCGCCCTTTAACGCCAGCCGCGACAGGTTAAGCAGCGGGTGATGCAGGTACCATGAATCCATAACGTTTGGGTTTTTCTGCTCTTCTTCGCCTTCCAGCTTGTCTTTTGCTGCGGGCAGCCAGCGCATTATGGTGTGCAGCTTCCTGTCATAAAATTCAGGCAGGTTCTCTCTTATTTTGTCGACCACCGGCAGATCACAGCCGTTCCACTCGCAATAATCGACCAACGGCAGCAGTACCGCAAGTTGCACCATGATCTCGGGCGGCGTATCGTAGTCGCACACATAAGCATTAAAATATGCCTTCCCTTTTACCTGCGACCAGCAGCCGGGGCTTTCCGTAAGATCTTTTAAACCTTTATCCAAAATTTCAAGCCAGTTATGAAAAGTCGTTTCAGGTGTAGGCAACTGCAGGTAAGCCGTTGCCAGCATGTCAAGAAATTGCCTGGTCGTCGAGGGCTCATCGTCCGGCACACGTTGATCAAAAACGACGATCGCATCAGAAATTATAATCTCCTTGTCTGCCGCCAGGGGTTTTTGCTTGACGGTCGGAGGCAGGGCGAACCCCAGTTCTGGCCATTGGCCGCCCACCGTGTTGGCGCACGATGTTTCGGTTTGCTGACAATAATCCGCAAGTGCGGTCAGGTTTTGCAGGTATAATAATGACCCGGCTTTGGGCCTTGTCATGCTAAAATAAAGCAACCCCGACCTACTTCCAACCTGGCTTACATGAACTTGCCCCGCGGTATTCTCAGGATTCCCGTTTTTGCCGGGAATGACGATATCCCTTGGCCAAAACGGGATCAAAAGCTCGGTACGCGGCCTTAAGGTGGTTGTATAACGAAGCAGAGGGAAGTCGCCGCCATCGGGCCACCTTACCGCCACATTAAATTCGCCGATGACGGAACTGAGCGAAATGTTGATACCATCCTTGTCTCTTCTCTTTTGTCTTATGGTCAATTCGCCATCCGGCGCATACGCCGGGCGGAAAACTATCCGGCCGCCATTGTCCCATTCAGCCATGATCCAAAGCGAGTCGGCAGTACTAAATATTTTGAAAGTAAATCCCCTGGTTTCCGTAGTGTAAATACAGGCCAGGTCTTCGTCTGCAAAAGCGTCGCCTGCCGCGGCGGCCCATGGTGATATTCCGTTCATCTTTTACCCGGTTCAAGTCAATATGCGTACTATTAACAGAACACTTATTTAAACTGTTTGCAGACCGGCATCATTCCGATGTCTTTTGGTCACCGGCCTAAAGCAGCCAGTATTTCTTTTATGGAAAAATGAGCGCCGCAAACGAATTCGTCGGCGGCTCCATAATAAAGGGTGATTGTGTCACCATCGGGCTCTGCAATGTGCCCGTTGGTAAATACTACATGGCCAAAAAAACCGCTTGTTTCGTATGTTTCCAGGGGTTCCATAATGGGTTCATCGGTTCGCGCAATGACTTTAGAAGGATCTTTCAGGTCCAGCAAGAACGCTCCGAGACAATAACGGTGTTCTAACGTGGCACCGTGATAGATCTCCAGCCAGCCCTTTTCGGTTTTGATAGGTGCGGCGCCCGCCCCAACGCGCGCGCTGTCCCACTTGCCTGCACGGGTTTTAATTATGCATTGGTGATTGCCCCAATGGGTACCGTCGGGCGATTCGGCCAGCCAGATGTAATTGCCCCCGAGGTCGACGCTGCTGGGCCGATGTAACATGTAATAAAGACCATTGATCTTTTCTTCAAATATGGCGCAGTCCTTATTATGCGGCGGCAGGATCAGGCCATGTGATCTGAAATTTTTCCAGTCGGCTGTAGTTTTCATGCCAACGGCGACACCGCTTTCAGAAACGGCGGTAAAGGTGAGGTAATATTGTCCTTCAAGAAATGTCACACGGCAATCCTCTACGCCGAACGTTTGCAACGGGCCTTGTCCGAATATTTTTTTATAGCCCTCGGGCTCATAAAATTTAATTCCATCGTCGCTGCAAAGCAACCGCAAATGGGATAGCGTGGTTAAATAGTCTATTCCCTTATATCTTATAACACGCGCGTCAGTCGCTATCAGGTCGGCATCATTTAAGGGAATTTCCATAATCTGTGTTTCACCGTTTTCCTTCAATACCGGGAAGGAAATATGGACTTCGCTTTGCTGCGGCCGTTCGGCAACACGTACCAGCAGCCATGTTTTATTCTGGAACCTGAATACGCCCGGATTGAGCAGACAGGCAATATGCAGCCCGGCGCCGCTTGGCGGCAAATCTTTTGGCGACAATAAGGGATTTTGGGGAAACCGTTTGGCTATATCGGGCATAACTGTATTTTCAAACTAACAGCTATGCCCGACGGATTGTTGATTTCGGCCTCCGATAAAGTTCATTTAATGTTTTTCAAACCTGGCCTACTTCGCCGGCAGGTTACCGGGCCTTATCCGTTTTTTGTAATAAATGATCATCCGCCACGTAACCAATCCGACCACGATGAACATCCAAAGGTTGGCCAGAGCGACCGCGATGTCAATAAATACGGCCCAGCCGCTGAGCAAAGCAAGCCCAAGCCGTTGAGGAAAAGGAATGTTATAATCCGACGGGTCGCCGTTGGCCACTATCTCCTTTAATATGGCATCGTTCTGATAGAAATTTAGATTTACAACACTGAATTTAACCGCTTCATCTGTCGCGCGGTCGCCGATCTTTTTATCGACAACATCATCCTTGAGGTCGAGTACATCTGACAGCTTTTTGATCACCACCTTGCCGCTTTTTTGTTGCGCCGACAGTTCCTCGCGATCTTCCAGTTTAAGCTGGTTGGACAGGTAATCCAGCGTCCGGTCGTCGATGTCCATTTTGCTCATATTGACATAAATAGCCATATGGCTTACTTTGGAGATAAAATCTTCCAGTTTATCCGACGGTACCCGTATGGTCATCTCAGCCGTGGTGTTATAGGCGGAGATGCGCATAACAGAGTCGTTGCTGATGTGCACATCCCTGGTCGAGCTGGCTGTTGATTGCACCTGGTGGTGCATGACCATGCCGCCAAATTGGTTTGTAAGCAATGCGATATCCTCTCCTACCTGCCGGACGTTCTTCACTTTAAAATTAATATCGGCCGTTTTAACTAATTTCTCAGTAACGTTTTTATCAACGATGTCGTTCTCCGCTTTGGTTGAATCCGCCGATGAACTGTAGGATTTGGCGAGTTCAATATTTCCCGGCTTTCCTTTGCATGCCGCCAGCAGCCCGATTGCTGTGATCAGCACAATTAAATTTTTTCTTTTCATGATCAGGACTTTGATTTGGTTCTTTAATTAATACCGGAAGAGCCAAATAGTAACCCTAATTTGCCATAATTTAAAAAATAATATTTGCTAATTAATAATATTTAAAGAATTTTATTTCAACAAGCATCCACCGCGCAGAACGCATGGAAAATAATTAAATAAGAGTGGTATTTATACTAATAGAAGCTGAAAGGTAACCCTCAAACAACAAAAGGCCTCCCGAAAAACGGGAAGCCTTTGCATATCTTGAAGTGGCCATTCTTAACCTCCGAGCGCTGCAGCGCCGCTCACAATTTCCGTCAACTCGGTGGTGATAGCTGCCTGCCGTGCCTGGTTGTAGGATAATTTGAGCGACTTAAGCAGTTCACCGGCATTATCAGTCGCCTTGTCCATGGCGGTCATACGGGCGCCATGCTCAGAAGCATGCGAATCGAGCACCGCCTTATACAACTGTATCTTAATGTTTTTCGGGATCAATTGCGCCACAATCTCTTCCTGCGAAGGCTCGAGGATGTAATCGACCTGGTGGGCAGTATCAACCTTTTTCTCGGCTTTCGGAACAGGCAGCAATTGCTCGGTGGTCAGTATCTGTACCGCGGCATTCTTAAACTGGTTGTAAACCAACTCTACGCGATCGTACTCCCCTTTCAGAAAACCTTCCATGATAGCCTCGGTTACTTTCGACACATTCAGGAAATTCAGCTCGTTAAACAGCTCGTTGTTGTTACCGATCACGTTGTACTTGCGTTTCTGGTAATACTCCTGGCCCTTTTTGCCGATACCCACGATAGAAACATTTCCTGCTTTGAACTGGGCGTTGTATTTCTCAGCGATCAGGTTGTTGGCTGTTTTGATCGCGTTCATGTTAAAGGCGCCTGCCAAACCGCGGTTTGACGTTACCACCACGACCAGCACCTTATTAGGAATACGTTCCTGCAAAAAAGGCGATGAACCGTCCTCAAGGCTGGCCGAAAGATTGGCCAGCATCTCCTTCAGCTTGTTGGCATAGGGACGCAACTGTAATATAGCATTGGTGGCACGCTTCAGCTTGGCTGCCGAAACCATCTTCATGGCCTTGGTGATCTGCTGCGTTGACGTTACCGACGCGATCCTGTTTCTTACTTCTTTTAAATTAGCCATCTTTTGAGATTTGAGATTTGAGATTTGAGATTTGAGACAAAAGCCTCATTTATCAATATCTAATCTCTATTTTCCTATTATCTCTATAAGCTGTGAGCAAGTCAATCTCAATACTCACATCTCATATCTCACATCTAATTAATACTTTCCAGCCAGTTCCTTAGCTACGGTATCCAGCACACCGGTTATCTGGTCGTCCAGCTTACCGGCTTTCAGGGCCGACAAGGTTTCAGGATGACGCATTTCCAGCTGCGACAGGTATTCGTTCTCAAATTCTTTGATCTTATTCACAGGCACGTTACGCATCAGGTTTTTGGTGCCTGCGTAAACGATAGCTACCTGCTTTTCAACCGACATCGGCGAATACTGGCCCTGCTTCAAAACCTCCACGTTACGCGAGCCTTTGTCTAACACGGTTTTGGTAGCAGCGTCAAGGTCGGAACCGAATTTCGAGAAAGCTTCCAGTTCACGGAACTGGGCCTGGTCGAGCTTAAGGGTACCGGCAACTTTCTTCATCGATTTGATCTGTGCGTTACCACCTACGCGCGATACCGAGATACCTACGTTGATGGCCGGGCGAACACCCGCGTTAAACAGGTTCGACTCAAGGAATATCTGGCCATCGGTGATCGAGATCACGTTGGTCGGGATATAAGCCGATACGTCGCCCGCCTGGGTTTCGATGATCGGCAGCGCTGTAAGTGAACCGCCGCCTTTCACGATACCTTTGATCGATTCGGGCAGGTCGTTCATTGCCTGGGCGATGTCGTCGTTCTGGTTAATCTTAGCGGCACGCTCCAGTAAACGGCTGTGCAGGTAAAATACGTCGCCCGGGTATGCTTCGCGGCCCGGAGGGCGACGCAGCAGCAGCGACACCTCGCGGTAAGCCACAGCCTGTTTCGACAGGTCATCATAGATGATCAATGCCGGACGACCGGTATCGCGGAAATACTCGCCGATAGCGGCGCCTGCAAAAGGTGCGAAGAACTGCATCGGCGCAGGGTCGGCAGCGCTGGCAGCCACTACAATGGTATAAGCCATAGCGCCGTTTTCTTCCAGTACGCGAACGATGTTCGCAACGGTAGAAGATTTCTGGCCGCAGGCCACGTATATACATATTACCGGTTTCCCGGCAGCATGGAATTCTCTCTGGTTGATAATGGTATCGATGCAAACCGCGGTTTTACCGGTCTGGCGGTCGCCGATAACCAGCTCACGCTGTCCGCGGCCGATCGGGATCATAGCATCGATAGCCTTGATACCGGTTTGCAGCGGTTCGTTCACCGGCTGGCGGTAAATTACACCGGGAGCTTTGCGCTCCAAAGGCATTTCGTAGGTTTTACCCGAAATAGGGCCTTTGCCGTCTATCGGCTGGCCCAGGGTGTTCACCACGCGGCCCAGCATGCCTTCGCCTACGTTGATAGAAGCGATGCGCCTGGTACGCTTAATCGTATCGCCTTCCTTAACTTCGTCCGAAGGGCCCAGTAATACCACGCCCACGTTGTCCTCTTCCAGGTTAAGCACGATGCCCTGCAAGCCGTTCTCAAACTCAACGAGCTCACCCGACTGCACCTTAGTTAATCCGTAAACGCGGGCTATACCGTCGCCTACCTGCAGCACGGTGCCTACTTCTTCTAATTCAGATTCCGACTTGAAGCCCGATAATTGCTGGCGCAATATGGCTGATACTTCGTCTGGTCTTACCTCTACCATTTTTATTTTAATTAGAGTTTGTTTTCAATTATTGATTTACCCCGCGGGCAAAATCGGTTCTTAATCTGTTTAAGCTGCTCGATATACTGGTGTCTATCTGCCTGTCGTCGAGCGTCAGGATAAACCCGCCTATCAGTTCAGGATTAACCTTGGTATGCAGTTCGATTGTACCGCCGGTAGCTTTCTGCAATTCGGCTGTTATCATCTTTTTGTTTTCTTCCGATAACGGCGACGCCGAAGTCACATAAGCCCTTTTGATGTTCCTGATAATATTGTATTGGTTAATGAACTCCCTTGCGGTGGCATATAAAACCTCCGAACGGCTCTTATTGATCATGATCCTGAAGAACGATTCGGTAATCTTGTTAACTTCTTTGCCAAAAATAGCTTCCAGTATCTTGATCTTCTTGTTATGGGCAATGATGGGGTTGGCCAGCACAGCCTGCAGCTGGTGGTTAGCCCGCAAAGTCTGCGTAAACAAACCCATATCCTTCCTGATCTCTTCAAGCGCTTTCTTTTCCTCCGCGAGATCGATCAGCGATTTGGCGTACCTGGTTGCAACGGTTAATTCTGACATCTTTTTTTATTTCGAATTTCGGATTTACGATTTCGAATTTTTTATTGCTATCCAAATGTTCAACTTTCAAATTCGAAATTGAACATTTCGAAATTCGACATTATTTCAACTTTACTTCTTTAAGCAGATCTGCCACCAAAGCGTCCTGCTTTTTCTGATCTTCGAATTGCTTGCGCAATACTTTTTCAGCTATTTCAATAGACAAAGTCGCTACCTGGTTCTTGACGTCGGCCATAGCGATCGCCTTCTGGTTCTCGATCTCGACCTTTGCCAGTTCTATCATGCGCGCGCCTTCCTTTTGTGCCGAATCTTTTGCCTCGTTCACAATCATATCCTTCATCTGGCGTGCCTCTTTCAGTATCAGGTCGCGCTCGATACGCGCCTGCTTCAGCAACTCATCATTTTCGTTGGTCAGGCGCTGCATCTCTTCTTTTGCAGCTTCGGCCATTGAAAGTGCGCTTTCAATAGATTTTTCACGTTCGCTTATAGCGCCCAGGATCGGCTTCCAGGCATACTTGCCCAGTATGAAGATCAATATCGCAAAGCAGACTGTTGTCCAGAAAACCAACCCTATGCTTGGGGTAACTAAATCCATTTTTTCAAGATTTGAAAGTTGAGATTGTGACCGTTTCGGCCTCCCATCTCATGTCTATAATTAATAAAGTTAATTTTAAAAGAAGCCCGGAGCCAACCGCTCCGGGTTTACTTTTTAGCCAATCATAGCTACAACCACAGCAAACAGGGCAACACCTTCCACAAGGGCGGCGGCGATGATCATGTTTGTCTGGATTTTAGAAATAGCTTCGGGCTGGCGGGCGATAGCTTCAACGGCTTTACCACCGATCTGGCCGATACCAATACCGGCGCCGATAGCGGCTAAACCTGCACCGAGCGCAGCAATGTTACCATACATTGTTGTAGCAGCGGCTAAAGTTGCGATCATTCCAGTCATTGTTTGTTAATTTAAAACGTGTATATTAATAGATAATTAATTCGAAATTAATGGTGCTCCATAATGGCCATGCCGATAAACAAGGCCGAAAGGAGTGTAAAAATATAAGCCTGCAAAAAGGCAATCAGCACTTCTATCACATCCATAAACACCACGAAGCCCACCGAAACCGGCGAGATCCAAAGCGTACCGAAAATAAAGATAAGAGAGATAAGGCTCAAAGCAACAATGTGTCCCGCCGTCATGTTAGCGAACAAACGTATCATTAACGCGATAGGCTTCGAGAAAATCCCCACGATTTCAACTATCCACATAATTGGAAGTATCCAGAAAGGCACGTCGGGTAAAAAAATGTGCTTCCAGTAATATTTGTTCCCGTTCAGGTTCACCACAAATAGAATGATCACCGCCAGCGTGCCGGTTACCGCTATATTACCCGTAAGATTGTAACCTGCGGGGAAAAACGGCACTATACCCAAAAGATTGTTTACGAGAATGAAAAAGAAAACAGTAAGCAGCAGCGGCATAAAACGCGTATACTTATAGCCCATGTTCGGGATGGCGACGTCATCGCGGATAAAAACTATCAGCGGCTCCATAAACGATTGCAGGCCTTTCGGAGCCCGGTTGGTACGTTTTTTATACGCCGACGAAACGGATAAGAATACCAGCAACAACACGGCGCACGACAAAAACAAGCTTATAACATTCCGGGTAATGGAAAAGTCCCATACCTTTTTGCTGGCGTCCTCGTCAACTTTGCCGGAAGCGTCGACAACTTTGACCTTATTGCCTTCCAGTTTATAGCTGTACTTTGCACCTGCATATACAGCGCCTTCCTGCTCAATCTGCTTTGATGAAAATATATCAAAACCCTTATCGGTATATAAAATAACCGGAAGCCCTATCGTGGTCTTGCCGAGCACCGGCCACGAGTGCGAATCGCCGATGTGCTCCAGTATCGCCTCTTTGGCCACTTCCTTAGGATCTTTGGCGCCCTCCTCGGCGGAAGCTGATTTTGAAAATGGGGCAGCGAGTAAAAAAAACGCGCAAATTAAGAGAATGTTAAAAATTTTTGATTTCAAAATCGTGCCGCTTGCCATCTAAATTGAAGTTTTCTACCTTAAATTTTTGTGCCGCAAGTTACGGAGCAAAATGTAAACTTCAAAGAGCATATTTAATAAATATATATAAAAAAAATCGGCCAGAAAAACGTACTTATTTACCTTATTTTTCATCGAATAGATAACTATAAAGAATATGCATGCCAATATTTTTATTGTTGTACTTGCAAGGAAAGCCTGTACATAAAAATCCTTATTCTTCTTTTGAACGATGAGAATTAAAACAAGCCCCAGGAAGGTAATGCCCGATATAAGAAAGAACATAAGCCAGAAATGCGGCACAAGCCACTCGGCTTCTCCATTGTACTGCATGGCGGCGGGAGCAATGGCCAGCAAGGCTATAAACAGCAGGTAGGCAAGTATAGAGGGTAGTACTTTCATTATTTTTTTTGATTACACCGATTTTTGATTGATTACACCGATCTCAGATCAGTCCTTGTTTTTTAATGAAGCTATTACCAGGTAAATGGAGATCATGACGCCTGAAAGTGATAGTATGGCCGTTACCCACTTTACTCCGTGGTTGGCCCATTGGTCGATCTTGTAACCGCCCCAGGTAAATAAGCCGATGATCACAATCATCTGGAAACCCATGCCGGTGTATTTCACATAATTGTTCAGAGGCCTGCCGTTATCATCGGGTTTATTTTTAAGCATCCGCAAATCTATTAATTTTTTCGGCTCCCGCTGTCGTCCTGCCCATTATCTGTTGAAAGAGAAATAATTAGCACGCAGCCTGCCCTTACAAAAGGTGCGGGCCGATAAACTAAATTAGCCCAAACTGAAGTTATTTAGTAAATTAGCGAGGCTTTTAAACTACGGTTATAACTTGAGGCGCATTTCTGAAACTACCATCCTGAAACGATTATTTATTCCCGTTTTATTACTGCTGGCGGGATGCTCGCTCGAAAAACAAACCGGTTTTAACCGCGCCATGCAAAATCTTACGGCGCATTACAATATTCTTTTTGATGCCAATGAAATATTAAGGTTAAAACAGCAAAGCTATGCCCTGTCGTTTGTCGACTCGTATAGCCAAATATTAAGCGTGTACCAGGATACCGCAGCAAAGGGAACAGCGCCCGATAAGGACCTGGAGGAAGCAAAAGTCAAAGCAGGAAAGATCATCAATGTTAAAGAACAAAGCCATTATTTAGGCGACGCTTATTTAGTACTCGGCAAAGCCGATTATCTCGAAGGCGATTATTTTGATGCGGTCGAATTCTTCAGCTATGTTATCCGGTCTTTTAAAGATCAGCCCAAGCTGACCGAGGAAGCGTTAGCCTGGAAAACGCGTTCGCTCCTCTACCTCAATCAACTGCCGCAAGCCAAATCGGTTATCGACAGCGCCATACAGGGAATAGTTAAAAAGACGCCGAAAGCGACAATAACGAATATATACGCCGCTAAGCTGCAATACGATATCGATGTACAGGATTACGAAGACGGCGAGGCAATGGCTAAAAAAGCCATCCATTATTGTAGTGAAAAGAGCCTGAAGTTGCGCTGGACCTTTATACTGGCGCAATTACAGGAGCTTGATAATAAAACCGCCGATGCTTATAAAAATTATACGAGTATTGTGAACAGCAATGCGCCGTTCGAAATGGCGTTTAATGCAAGCCTGAACCGCATCCGGATAGATGAGAACCAGAGCGGCATCCGGGTGAGCAGGATAGACCGGCTGAAAGCGCTTTTAAAAAACGAGAACAATAAAGATTTTATCGACCAGGTGTATTTTCAGATCGGCGAACTTTATTATGCCGGTAAAGACGTCGGCAACGCAATAAAGAATTATCGCCTGTCGGTCCGCACCAGCCGGAAAAACCAAAACCAAAAAGGACTTTCGTACCTGCGCCTTGCCGATATTTTTTTTAAGGATAAGGCTGATTATGTAGCCGCCAAGAAATATTACGACAGTACGCTGCTCAACCTGTCGCCTACGTTCCCGGGATACCAGATGATCCAGAAGAAAAGCAACAACCTGCAACTGCTGGCCGACCGGTTCGGGATCATTGCCAGGGAGGACACGCTGCAGATGCTGGCTAAACTGGACGATAAGGCCCGGGCCGCGAAAATAGACGCCCTGGTTAACGCCGACATTCTGCAGCAGCAGCAATCCGCGGGACAGCTTGACAATTATAACAACTCACCATCGCCGGCAGGTCCTTCAGCCGGCGGGGGAAGCGCCTTTTATTTTTACAACTCAAACGCGGTAAGTACAGGGTATAACGACTTTAAGCGACGATGGGGCAACCGCAAACTGGAGGACAACTGGCGGCGCAGCAACCGGGCAAGCAGCGATATTACCAGTAATGCGGCGCAGAATACGGACCCCGATGCACCGGCCGACCAAACCGTTCGGGGTAAGGGGGCAAATACCGCCGGAAATTACCGCCAGCAATTAATTAAAAATATTCCCCTTACACCGGAGATGCTTGCGCAATCCAACACGCGCATCTACAACGCTTATTTCGATATCGCTAATTTTTACCGCGATGTAATGGGCGACAAGCCTGAGGCGATAGCAACGTACGAACTGCTGCTTGCGCGTTTCCCGGATACACAGGATAAGCCGGCGATCTATTATAACCTTTACCGTCTTTACAGTGATATCGACAAGCAAAAATCGGATTACTACAAAGCCCTGTTGCTGAAAAATTATGCCGACACCCCTTTCGCCAAGATTATCGTCGATCCTAACTATGCGTCGAGGCTAAACGATGCCGACGCTCAATTGAACGAATCGTATAACCAGGTCTACGACCAGTATGCTAAAGCGGATTATAAAGGCGCTATCGCCAGCATCGACGACCTTCAGCAGCGTTACCCGAACAATAAGTGGTCGGCGCAATTGGCTTACCTGCGCGCGATCTCGGCCGGGCACCTGGAAAAGTTCGATCCATTTAAAAACGACCTGCAGCAAATTGTTGCTAAATACCCGGATGACAAACTCGTTACGCCATTAGTCAAGCAGCACCTGGCATATTTAGATGCGCACAAAGACGCTATGTCTGTGAGGCCGTTCGTATTAACGGATAAAGACCCCAATGAAGAGCCGTTTGTGCCGCCTGTGGCACCCGACGAGGCACAACAAGCCGCCATCAGGTATAATAATATTGTCGCCGAGCACCAGGCCGAGGCAGTGAGGCAAGCCGAAGCAGCCAGGCAGGCTGCGGCATTAAAACAGCAGGCAGCCAAACCCGTTCCGGAAAATACCGTAGCCACCAACCCGGCTGCAAATACGCCGGCGGGGCAATCGGTTACCAATCCAACTGCGGCTAATCCTGATTTTGCACAGCAGCCGCCAACGCATGTCCTGCCGTCCAATCCGCCGGTAACAAACCAGCCGGCTTCGGTTAGCCCGCCGAACCCGGCGACTACGTCGGTATTCTCCATGCGGGACAGCACGAACTACTATTTTGTAATAAATGTGACCAACGTAACAACTAACCTGGCATCTTCGCGTTTTGGCATAGGCCAGTTTAACCGGGCAAACTTCCAGCCGGGAGCTATTACGCACCAAATGATCAGCGTCGGCGACAGCAGCCGCCTGATCTATGTAGGGCGATTTTTTAGCCTGGCGGCGGCAAAGGATTACGCCCGCGCCATCATACCGCTTATGCCGGATATTATGAAAGTGCCGAAGGACGAATACAGCTTTTTTCTCATTACGCAGGAGAATTTAGACAAGCTCACCAGCAAAAAGATGCTGGATAGTTATATTGATTTTTATCAAAACAATTACTGAAATAGTTACTATTGTCAAATTATTTTAACCGGATAAAATGATCGTTAAACTCTCTCAGCAGGACATCAGGCGCTATAACTGGTATATCTGGAAATTTTTTATCGGATGCTTTTTGCTCGTCGCACTGCTTATTTTCGCCACTTATCTTGGCGTTTTCGGGCAGTTGCCTTCGTTCCGCGACCTGGAGAACCCCAAAAGCGACCAGGCAAGCGAAGTAATTTCATCCGACCAGCAAATATTGGGTACCTACTACGTCGAGAATCGTTCCAACGTAACCTACAAAGACATATCGCCCAACGTCATTCACGCGCTGGTAGCTACCGAGGACGAGCGTTTTTATGACCATTCGGGCATTGATTTCAAGCGCACATTCAGCATCCTGTTTCTCAATATTTTCAAACGCCAGGGCGGCAGTACTATTACCCAGCAATTGGCGCTCAACCTGTTTTCCGAGCGTTCACACAATAAGCTGATCCGCTTAACGCAAAAATTAAAGGAATGGATAACCGCCGTTCAATTAGAACGCCATTATACCAAGCAGGAGATCATTACCATGTATTTGAATACGGTCAATTTTGGCGCCTACCAAACCTTCGGCATCAAGTCGGCCGCGCGAACCTATTTTGATACTACGCCGGATAAGCTGACGCCCGACCAGGCAGCATTGCTCATCGCCATGATCAACGGACCGGGATATTATTCGCCGATTAACCATCCCGACAGAGCCTTGTCGCGCCGCAACAATGTTGTACTGCCGGCAATGGTAAAAATGGGCTACCTCAGCGAAGGACAACTGGAAGAGTTCAAGTCCAAACCGCTGGGGCTGCACTTCCATCCTATCACGCACAACGATGGTCCCGCGCCCTATTTCCGGGCGGTGCTGAAGCGCGAGGTCCAAAAAATATTCCAGCAGGAGTCTGTAACCAAAGCCGATGGCACACCTTACGATCTTGACCGCGACGGCCTGAAGATATACACCACCATTAACTATACCATGCAGCAATATGCCGAAGAGGCCCAGGCCGAATACATGCGCCAGCTGCAGACGCAGTTCTACAACCACTGGAAAGGTTACAGCCTTTACAAAAGCATCAAAAACTTTAAGCTGCTGATTAGCGAGGGCATGCACCGCTCCGACCGTTATAAAGCCGACACCGCGCAGGGAATGTCGCCGGAGGAAATAAAAAAGGACTTCAACACGCCTACTAAAGTCGATCTTTTTACCTGGCGGGGCGATACCACGATGGTAATGAAACCGATCGACTCGATCGTTCACTCAAAAATGCTGCTGCGCAACTCTCTGATGAGCATGGACCCAACAACCGGCTATATTAAAGCATGGGTAGGCGGCATCGACTTCGAGCATTTTAAATACGACCAGGTAAAGATGGGGGCGCGACAGGTTGGGTCGACGGCTAAGCCGTTTACGTATGCCGTAGCTATCGACAATGGGTACTCGCCGTGTATGAAAGTGGACAATGTACCGGTAAGCATCCCTGTTCCCGGTCAGGCTGACTGGACCCCGCGGCAATCGCAGGCCGACCTGCAGCCGGGCGCCATCACATTAAGAACTGCATTATCCTGGTCGCAAAACTACGTTACCGCTTATGTCATGAAACAGGTTGGCCCGGTGCCTGTAATGAACCTGGCCAAGAAAATGGGCATTACCACCGAAGTGCCGCCTTACCCTTCTATTTGCCTCGGCACTTTCGATGCTTCTGTTTATGATATGTGTGGCGCCTATTCTGTATTTGCCAACCATGGTATCTGGACCGAGCCTACGTTTATACTCAGAATAGAAGACAAAAAAGGCAACGTACTTTACACGCATAAACCCAGGGTTTCGCAGGCGATGAATGCGCAGACGGCCTACGTGATGACCTATATGATGAAAGGTGTCATAGAAAATGGCACCGGTTCAAGGCTGAGGTATAAATACCATATTGACAACCCGGTCGCCGGTAAAACCGGTACGCCCCAGGATAACTCTGACGGCTGGTTCATCGGAATGGTGCCGCAACTGGTAACCGGCGTATGGACGGGCTGCGAGGATCCTGACATTCATTTCCGTTCGACCTACCTCGGCGAAGGGGCCAACATGGCGCTGCCTATATTTGCATTATATATGAAGAGGGTATATGCCAATCCCGAGCTGGGCATTAAAAAGGATGTGGATTTCGATCCGCCAAAAACGCCTCTGACCATCACGCTGGACTGCAATGCCTACGACCAGCAAATACAGGGGCAACAGCAGCCTGCTTCGGACGCAGAGAAGAAACTGGGATTTTGAGTTTGTTGTAAAGTTGTAAAACTGAAATGTTGTAAAGTTGGGATCGCCAATGACCTAATGACTCAATGACCTGATGACAAATGCGTTCGATCATAAAGCAGCGTTAAAAAAAATACCGCATAAGCCCGGGGTTTACCAATTCTGGGATTCGGACAATGAGCTGATCTATATCGGCAAGGCGAAGGACCTGCGTAACCGGGTAAACACCTATTTTAATAAGGACCTTAACGTCAATGCCAAAACGCGTGTACTGGTATCCAAAATACACAACATAACGTTTACCATAGTCGATTCGGAGGTTGATGCATGGCTGCTGGAAAACAGCATGATCAAGAAGCATCAGCCCCGGTACAACGTGATGCTGAAGGATGATAAGACCTATCCCTGGATCATCATCAAAAACGAAAACTTTCCGCGCATTTTCTGGACGCGCCGCATCGTGCGCGACGGATCGAAATACCTGGGACCTTACGCCTCGGTGAGCATGATGCATGCCATACTGGACCTGATCCGCGAGACGTACCCGCTGCGCACCTGTAGCCTGGCGCTTACGCGCGAAAATATCGATGCCGGGAAATTTAAAGTTTGCCTTGAATACCAGTTAGGTAATTGCAAAGGCCCATGCCAGAATTTGCAGACAGAAGATGATTACGACCACAACATCGAGGAAATAAAAGACATACTGAACGGCAAAATCGGCGCGGTTATCCGCAACCTGAAGGCAGACATGGATGCGGCGGCGTCAAACATGAATTTTGAGGTGGCGCACAAGCTAAAAAGAAAGTATGACCTGCTGGAGAATTACCAGAGCAAATCGACCGTGGTCAACTCATCCATCACCGATGTGGACGTGTTTAATATCGCTTCCGACGAAAAATACGCGTTTGTTAACTTTCTTAAGGTGATGAACGGTACCATTATCCAGACACAAACCATCGAACTAAAGAAACGACTGGACGAAAGCGACGAGGAACTGCTCAGCCTTGCTATTTCGGAGTTCAGGAGCCGTTACAGCAGCCACTCCAAAGAGATCATTGTGCCTTTTGATATCGACATCGACGACCCGACCATTAAGTTTACGGTTCCAAAATTAGGTGAGAAGAAAAAGCTGCTCGACTTGTCGAACAAAAACGTCCAGTTCTTTAAAAAAGAAAAAATAGACCAGTACGAAAAACTGAACCCCGAGATCCGCACGGAACGCTTGTTGACCACGATGATGAAGGACCTGCGGATGAACCAGTTGCCCCGGCATGTCGAATGCTTCGATAACTCCAACTTCCAGGGCAAATATCCTGTTTCCGCCATCGTGGTTTTTAAAGACGGAAAGCCATCTAAAAAGGATTACCGGCATTTTAATGTAAAAACGGTCGAGGGTCCGAATGACTTCGCGACAATGGAGGAAGCAGTACACCGCCGTTACCGGCGCATGCTGGATGAAGGAACCGAACTACCGCAACTGATCGTCATCGACGGCGGTAAAGGACAACTTTCAGCCGCGCTTAAAAGCCTGAAGCTGCTGGGTATCGACAAACAGGTTACGGTTATCGGGATAGCCAAGCGCCTGGAGGAATTGTATTACCCGGGCGACCAGTATCCATTGTACCTCGACAAAAAATCCGAAACGCTAAAGATCATACAACACCTGCGCGACGAGGCTCACCGCTTCGGTATTACCTTTCACCGTAAAAAACGCGATAAGGGTACGCTGGCAACCGAACTGGAACTGATAGAAGGCATAGGCAAAACAACGGCCGATAAATTGCTGAAATATTTTAAATCAGTTAAGAAAATACGCCAGGCCACCGAAGAGGAATTGCTTGAAGTGGTGAATACCAAACAGGCGAAAGCGATACGGGAGTATTTTAGTCCGGAGTCCTAACCAGCCATGTCATTCCTCACTGTCGCTCGGGATGACATGCTCCTTTTTTACAATATGTCATTCCGAACGAGCACGCGGGGGACAAGCGCAGGCGCGAGGAGGAAACTTATAAATCCTGCATGGCGGTTATGCATGGCGGTTATGTATGGCGTTAAAGATCCCTCACTATCGTTCGGGATGACATGCTTTTTATTTATTGATATGTGGAATTACAATTTTTATATCTATATCACTACGAATCCAGCCAAAACGGTATTATACGTTGGCGTGACTAACGATTTACGTAAAAGGATATCACAACATACTGAGAATAGAGGAAAGCCCGGCACGTTTGCCGGCAAATTTTATTGTTACAACCTGGTATATTACGAGTACTTCACTCATATCGATCATGCGATAGCCCGGGAAAAAGAAATTAAGAAATGGCGCCGCGAGAAAAAAAACGCATTGATTGAATCTGCAAATCCAGGATGGAAATTTCTGAACGATGAAATATAGACAACAAACCCCGCACGACAAGCGTTAAAGGCCTTTCACTGTCTTTCGGGGTGACATGCTCCTTATTACAAATATGTCATCCCGAACGAGCGAGTTGGGAGAAGCGCAGGCGCGAGGAGGAACTTATAAATCCCGTATGGCGTTCATACATGGCGATTATGTATGGCGTTAAAGATCCCTCACTGTCGCTCGGGATGACATGCTCCTTATTTACAATATGTCATTCCGAACGAGCATGCGGGGGACAAGTGCAGGCGCGCGAGGAGGAAACTTATAAATCCTGCATGGCGGTCATGCATAGCGGTTTTGCAGGGCGTTAAAGATCCCTCGCTATCGCTCGGGATGACATGCTCCTTGTTTACAAATATGTCATTCCGAACGAGCACGCGGGGGACAAGCGCAGGCGCGAGGAGGAAACTTATAAATCCTGCATGGCGTTCATGTATGGCGGTTATGCAGGGCGTTAAAGACCCCTCGCTATCGCTAGGATGACATGGCTTTAGACACCCTTTTATAAACAAAAGAGTCCCAAGTCGTACCGACTCAGGACTCTTTTACTAAAGACTTTGGACTTTAATTAATATTGCCACAGGTTGAGCTCCCAGTCCATCAACTGCTTTTTGACGCGTTCGGACTCGTAAAGCTTGTCTATGCCCTGTTCATAATCCTTTATTCGTTCATCTTTATCGTTGGACTCCTTGACGATATAGCTTGTAAATATTCGCTTCATAAATACATCGTCGAAACTGAGGCCGGTGGCATCACTGTGATTGTTCATCGCCTCGTGCGTCGCCAATATTGGACGTGCATCCGGGAAGTATATCCAGAACGCAGGCTGATAATCGCCTTCAACCCCGGCAACCTTTACCTTTACCATCGGGGCGATGCCTACAATACGAGGCTCGAAGATCGAACGCTGCCTGTCGAATATCCAGTCTTCCTTCAAACGGAATTTTACAATGCTGTCGGGGTTAAACTGACCGGGCATCATCTGCGTGCCGATCTTCTCGCCGTTGGCGTCAAACTTATCCACCGGCACGCTGTCGGCCATTTTGGCCTTGGCCTGTGCCGAGGTAAGCGGTGTTGTAAACTGATCGCCGTCGGGATTATCCGCCTGGCCCGGTGTAGCGTCATAAGCAGTTAATTCGCCATTTGCTATCGCAGTCATGAGCACGTCGATAAGGCGCAGCTTGGGCGATGACAGGTACTGGTTCATTTTTTCCCTGGTATCGATCTCGCGCCATATCCTTTTCTGAAATGCTACGTCAGCTTCACGCAGGTATGGGTACGGAGTTACTTTGGCGTTCATAATGTTCGCCTTTTTATAGTAACCATCCAGCGGCCTGTCGAACGGCTTCAATGGGGACGGTGCGGCAGCCTGCTGCACTTTTTTAGTAGTGTCAACGGCCGTTTTATTTGCCACTGCCCCTTTGGTGTTGCTCACCTGGGTCTGAGACGGCTTTTTAGCCGCGGTTCTTTTCTTCCGCTGGGCAAAAGCTGTTACGCATGCCAAACAAAGTACGATAACCAAAATCTTTTTCATGACGCCTTTAATTTGCACTTAAAATAATATCATCCAGTCCGCGCTGGCCGCCTGGTCCTGTTGCAACCACATCGCCAAAGGCAATCTTTGAGCCCGGTGTCAGCGTGCTCAACGCCCGCTTCATGTCGGGGGTCAGTTCGCCGCCGTTACCTTTATAAATAATCACGTCCTGGCGCGGTTTAAAAATATACATAGTAAACCTTGTTACTTCGAATTTTGTGTCGAAATAAAAGTTCTCGAGTTTAGCAAACACCCGGTCCTGGGCCCTCAGGTTGGCAGCGCTTGTTGAACCGCTGCTCTTGCCTGCGAATTGCACTTTCGGGTCGGGTATACGTTTTATACGAAATTCGGTTTTGCCTAACACCTGTGTTTTGCCGGGAGCTAACTCACCGGACACAGTTATCGTTGCGTCGCCCGGATTATTTACGGTAACCATATACTGGCCGTTCTTACCTTCGATCGAGCCGCTCGAAATGCTTACGTGCAGCTTTTCTTTTGGTATACCGGGAGCCGAAACCGACACCGGGTTTTGCACGCCGATAAATAACACGTTCATCTTATCCGGCGAAACTACTGCCGATGGGCGCGCCACCTGGTAAGTTTGCGGCGGAGTTGTGTACGTCTTATAAGTACCGTCCGTCTGTTTTACTTTTATCGTGCCGACCCAGGTATGGATGCCTTCGCTGCTGGTACTGCCGGTATATTTACCTTTACCCGCTTCGGTAGGCAGCTTTGAGCCATCAACCGTAATATCGGGCGTCGATCGGGAATCAGAAGCCGTAAGGAAAACGTCAGCAGTATAGGGCTGGCCTACCAAAACATAGCTTGTAGGCGCAACAGCCACGGCGTTGAACTGGTCAAGGTTAACCTGTGCCTGGTCTACTTTGCCTAAGATTCTTTTTACAACCTCGTTTTCAGAGTTCTTAATATCCGACTGTATCTTGATCATTGCGGTCATCGCAGCGCCCATCGGGATACCTTCACCGAAGTTAGCCTGCGCCCAGTCTTTAGTCGGGAACCCAGCCCTTGGCTTCGGAGGCGTCGTGTTCAAAGGAAGATTGATACCTGCCTGATCTCTCGGGTCGAGCAAAGCTAAAAGCGCTTTACGAGTCGACTCTATCTTATCACGAAGCGTATAACCATTTTTTCTGCGATCAACCATCAGGTCTACCGATGCGTCTAAGCTTTCGCGGCCCGAATAGTCGCCGGTCGCTTCGCTGATACCGCCGGTTTCTTTAACCAGGGTGTTCTTTAGCGATTCGACATAATTGTTCAAATCGTCGCAAAGTTTTTTAGCTTGTTGTGCTTTGGCAAAAGGCACTTTAGCGCGCTCTGGTTCCTGCACAAGTTTAGTTGCCTCAAATGAGGTAAATGTATTGTCGATGCCTGTGCTTACGTTCTTGCTCGAAGCGTTCAGGCTGTCGCTTATATTCTTAAAAGAGTCCAGCAAATTCTCAGGTACGTCCAGTGCGATTAATCCTAAAAGCACCAGGTACAGAATACCTATCATTCGCTGTCTTGGGGTTTCTTTACCGCCGGCCATTGCTTATTTTACTATATTGTTTTTAAAAGCCTGTCAAATTAATTTATTAAGCACGCGGCTGGCTCATAGCCGACAACATGTTGCCGTATATCGAGTTGAGCGAGCTCAGGTTCTTGGCAAGGCGTGTAACCTCGGCCTTAAACTGCTGCGAATCGTCGAGCGACTCGGTAAAGTTCTGCATGGTCGAAGCCATGTTGGTATAGAACTTGTTCATCGCCTTCAGGTGGGCGCTCGAATCCTGCAGCTCCAGTTCGTACACTGCATTCAGCGCCGAAAGATTTTTGGCAAGGCTGTTCACCTGCTCATGATAAGCTTTGGAGTCGACGTTAGAATTAGCCATCTCGGCCAGGTTTGCGGAAGCCTGCTCAAACGCGCTGCTTAATTTATCATAGCTCGCCGAGGCCGATTTTACTTTCTCCGAAAATTCGCTGGTTGCAGCGCCTGCGTCGGCCACTTTCGATATCGTGGCTACCTTATCGCCGAAAGTCCTTAAACCTTCGCCAAGACTACCGATCAGTTCAGGGCCGATCTTCGCGTCTTCCAGCATTTTATCCAGTGCAGCGGTACTCGATGAGCCGCCGCCGCCACCGCGTACGGTCGCTTGTGGCAGTTCGCCTTTAAAATCCTCGCTCAATTCGGGATAAACGCGGGTCCAGTCGATATGCGCTTCTTCTTTTTCGCGCTGAAAACCTAAAAGAAAGAACAAAGCCGCTTCGGTGATCAAACCTGCTGAAATAAATGTACCGCCATAAGGCCAGTGCTGGATCTTGAAAAGTAAACCGATGATTACGACGGTTGCACCCCAGGACACTATATTGGTGATACCATAAGGTTTTCTTTTATCTGCCATGATAGTTAAATATGAATTTTAATGTTCGATTTCAAATGTTTATTAATGCTTGTCCTTTATATCGCGGCCCAGGTAGTGCGTTACACAACGGAAACCGATATAGGACTTAGCCGTATCCTGGTACTCGTAAGTACGGGTTGAATTCTGGAGGAAATAGCCCACATCCTTCCACGATCCGCCGCGAACAACTTTGCGTTTCAATACGGCCGGGTCGTTTGGCTTAGCCTCGTATTCAAGGCTTGGGGCCAGGTCGTGTACAAAAGTTGATGCCGATTCATCGAACGCCGATGATGTCCATTCGGCCACGTTGCCGGCCAT
Source organism: Mucilaginibacter sp. (assembly GCA_035545315.1). Lineage (GTDB taxonomy): Bacteria > Bacteroidota > Bacteroidia > Sphingobacteriales > Sphingobacteriaceae > Mucilaginibacter. Next base: position 85,339 of record DASZYQ010000022.1, read on the forward strand.
ATTATATAGGCCATAGTCATTCGGGAAATACGAACGGACATTTACGGTATAAGCGCCGCCATCGTCGGTATAGTTACCGCGCCCGGGTTTAAAGTTAGCCAATAAACAGCCTTTAGCATTTTTGATATACGGGCCGCCCCAGGGATAATCGGTTCCTATCCTTCCGCCGCGTGCAGCGTACTCAAACTCGGTCTCGGTGGGCAGGCGGTACGGTGCGCGGTGAGGCAAATGATGCGAATCTTTGTAGGCATCGTTATAGCGCGTACGCCATACGGTAAACGCGCGGGCCTGGCGCCAGGTAACGCCCACAACAGGGTAGTTACGATATGCCGGGTGCGAGAAATAATTTTCTACCATAGGCTCGTTGGCGGCATAGGTAAAGTCGCTTAACCAAACCAGCGTATCCGGGTAAACCGCAACGGTGTCGCGCAAAATGAAATCGGAACGTTTTTTGGTCTTATCCCACCTGTAATTGGCCGCATCGCGCTCGACGAATAGTGAATAATTGTATTTCAACAGGCGCACATCCAGTTCGTTGCGATCAAATATCTTATCATCGCCCTGGTAAAACATCCCCTGCAATTTGTTAAAATTAGCATTGGAGCCTTTTTTAGAGCTTGGATTGAACGAGATTGGGTAATGTTTTACGTAAGCCCAGTTAATATATTTTTTCCCGTTGGTGTTAGCGTTGGCGCCCTTGGGCGTAATAAGGTATTTAGGGTCGTTCAGGTAATTCGTAATAGCTATCGAATCGCGCACCCAGTTCACAAATTGCTTATATTGGCTATTGGTGATCTCTGTTTCGTCCATAAAAAACGCAGGAACCGTTACCTGTTTGGTTTGCGCTATTTGTGCGAATGTCACATCCTGGTCTGTCTGCCCCATCAGGAAGGAACCCGCCGGAATATAAACCATGCCGTACGGAACCTCAGCCCTGAAAGTTCTTTGCGGTATCCCGGTCACTTCGCCCCGGTCGCCGCTGCCTTTGCCGCAGCCACCAAGTACTATGCAACCTGCCAGAGCTACTATCAGAAAATAAATCTGCTTCATCTTGAACTTAAATCAGTTGTTTTAATAAGGGAATAGACCCAACTAATATATCTAAATTAGATTAATCCAAACACAAATTTGTTTTTTTATATTTAAACAATTTGCCGTTATGGGTAACAAAAATATAAATTAATAGTTTACCTTAACAAAAAAACGCAATAACTTAATCTTCGTCGGCACCCATTGTCACCGGACATAAATATGTGGCGGTATACGGTTTCCCGGGACTGAAAGTTGCGGGTATGCTACGATAAATTACTATTAATTATTTGTTTACCATCTTTACATATTGCTCGATGGCCATGGTCATGGATGGGGCGCCCGGAGTTGGGGCCGGAATATCAAGGATCAAGCCTGCATCGAGCACGGCCTTATGCGTGGTAGCCCCGAAAGCGGCTATGCGGGTGTTATTCTGCTTAAAATCAGGGAAGTTCTTGAAGAGCGACTGTATGCTTGAAGGGCTGAAAAATGCCAGTACATCATAAAAAACGTCGGCCAGGTCGGACAGGTCGCTGCACACCGTGCGGAACAAAACGGCGGGGGTAAAATTGTACCCGTTATCAAGCAAAAATTTCTGTGTTTCTTCCGCAGCCACGTCCGAGCAGGGGTAAAGAAATTTTTCACCCGAATGTTTTTTCAGCACTTCGGCCAGGTCGGCAGCGGTTTGCTTACCAAAAAAAATCTTGCGTTTGCGGTATTGGATATATTTTTGAAGATAAAGCGCGATGGTTTCAGAAAGGCAAAAATATTTCATTTCAACCGGCACCTCGAAACGCATTTCGTCACAAATGCGGAAAAAATGATCGGCCGCGTTACGGCTGGTAAAAATTACTGCGGTAAAGTCGGGAAGGTTGATCTTTTCCTTTCTGAAATCTTTGGCCGGCACACCTTCGACATGAATGAACGACCTGAAATCGATCTTCAGGTTATACTTTTTAGCCAATTCGGCGTACGGATTTTTATCGTTCTCGGGTTTTGGCAAGGTAACCAATATGCTCTTAACCTTTTTCTTTCTGTCTTCCAAAATATAACCGTATAAAAACTTTAACCTATATCTTAAGTGCCTTAATCAATATCAACACGGGGCAAATTTCGAGGGCACAAAGATACACAATTAAATAAAACTTATAAAACAGAATGTTCGAAATGATGTTCACGCTGCTTCGCAAGTACTGCCAGATGAATATGATAACGGCCATAACTAAAGCGGCCGTGAGGACATAGGGTATGTACCGGCTCGACAGCAGGCTGAAGCATAAGGCTACCGGCAAAAACACGAACGAGATGTTGATATAGGTAAGAAATAGTACCGACAGATACTCTCCCACCAGCTTCCCGATGTTGAACACAAAACCGAGCAACCGGACGATCAGGAATTTTACCGCGAACAGTACCAGGATGATCAATGACAACGAAATAAAAAGCTGGAACCCGCTGATACTGTAATACACATGGTAGTACGCTGCTAACTGGTACAGGAACAGGCCAAACGTAAAACCAAAAAGCAGGAAAAGGGCCAGGAACGTCCATGAGCTGATAAATCCGTCCTCCTTGCTTACCTGGCTAAGCATGCGCCTGCTGTAGAACGACTGCCAGATGCTTTCAAAGTCCTTGCCCATGATATTGTGCATAACAGCCGTATAAAGTAAAAGGGCCGCTATGATAATGATGATCCACGGGTCGCGTGTTTGCCGCAGCTTACCTTCCTCCAGGTTGCTATTGTGCGCAGCGGGTATATCCAGGAAGTCGCGGCCATGATAAAGGTATTTTTTGAGCAGTGTGTCGGCAAGATTATTGTGTCGTAGCGGATCGCCGGGCGCGATAAAACGCATCGCCATTGAATCGGCGACGAATTGCTGACGCTGCTGCATTGCCGCGGCTACGGAATCTAACAGAGAAACCTGGCCGGTTTGGCCGACCGTATCGCCGGGGGGCAAAGCTGAAGTATCCTGCTGGGCGTAGATCTTAACCGACAATAGCATTAAAAACAGTAAGCCAGTACAAGCCAAACGCATAAAGCAATAACAGCGAATAAGTTTGCTGCAAAGTTATCGAAAATATTCGGTGGGTTTTAAGAAAGTATTTAGCTGAGAATGTTATGCGAAGGCAACCACCTTCGCATAACATAAAAGGTTATCCTATTTTTTTCTGAGGTAGCCGAAAAGCCCATGTGATTCACTATCAGGCCCTGCCGTAAAATAGAGCGGGTCGCCCGCGTTGGCATGGTCTTTCAGAAAGTCAATCGCCCACAATCCATCTATCGTCACAGGCTGCCCGCCGCTTTGCAATTGTCCTTTGTAATTCCCGTGCATATCAAAAACATTAATGCGGCCATCGCCAAAGTTGCTGACGAGTATCGATGGGCCGCTGTCCGCAAAACCTGCCGGTGCCCAGGTGACGCCCCATGGAGAATTAAGCGTCCCCTGGCTGGCAAAACGTTTTACAAGCATACCCTCCGGCGTAAAAATGTCGACGTATCCATTACCCAAGCCTGCCTGGTCGTCCATATTATCCGGGCCTTTCTGTTTAGCATAAGTAACGTATAGCTGCCCGTATATATTCACCACGTTAAAAGGGGCAAAACCGGCCGGTATATTGGGGTCGTTAAACGGCTTGTCCGTAACATAATTGAAATTGTTATCGAAAACATCAATTTTACCGTTATGAAAATCGGTTAAATACAAAAAACAGCCTGAGTTTCCTCCGAAAGCCATTGCTATTCCTTTGTAGACCGTATTGGACGACGACCTGTCGGCAAGTTTCACGGCTGCATTGCCCGATTTCCAGCCGGTAACGATGCCATCTTCACTGGCAAAAATAAATTTGTTGCCGCCAAACTCACTCGTGCCATTAAAAATAACCCCGTCAGGAGCTCCCATCTGCCCTGCAACAGCCGCCGGTATAGTTACGGGCTGGCGCACCATGTTGCCCGATTTATCGTAGATCACGCTAAGCCCGGTATGGTTGGTAGATATCCAGATTGGTCCGCCGGGCGCCGCCGCGATGCCCCATGCGTTTTTGAGATTTGTATCGATCCGCGAAGCTCCGAACCCTGCCGTATCCGCAACTAAGTTTACCTGGTCCACCTTAACATTATTCCCGGCGAGGTTTAACTGGCCGATGTCATTAGGGTGTTTGCCGGTGGTCATGTCCTTCTGGCATGCATAGAAACATGAGATAAGCAAAGGCAGTGCAAGCCATGCTTTGATATTAAATAACGTTTTCATTGGCATTCATAATTTAAGTGAATGAATCATTTCAGATGTGGTGATTTCGGCTCAAGCTTTCTTTCGTTTCACTACTTTACTTTCATTAACCCTCCCGCTTTTAACCTGTTAAAAATCAAGGCCCTTTAAGTTGACACGCACCGGCTGATACAAGGGTTGCCTCGGAGAATAAAAAATTAATTGCGACGAAAATCAGGACAAACCTGGTCCGGGAGAAGTATTAGTATTAATTCGTTCTACCTTTGCGGTAAAACTATTCCAAATGGCCGGAATTGAATAAAAGCCTGACATTAAAAGAAATAAATCGAATAAGTAACAAATAGGTAACATGAGTTTATGAAATCCCGTTTGTTGAGACCGGGATTTGCAATGTGAATTATTTAAGAACTTAAATACGCAATACAAATAGGACCTGGATATTAATATCGCTTATTAGCTTCGCGTTTACTTAAGGTAAGGTTGCATTTCTTTAACCGAAGGGACGATGTAATGGGTAAATGCGGTATAGATATCAACTCCTGTTTTATCCAGAGTATAATTACCGCCGGTAAATACAAGCACTATATCCATAGACCGCCAAAGAATGATCAGCTGGCCTCCTCTGCCCATTGCGTAAGGAAGATCAGTTTTGTATCGGGGCAGTGTAAACGGATCTGTACGAAATTGAAAACCATAACCCTGGACTATTTTGGGGCTTTCCGATGGCCTGAGCACCTGGGTACTTAATGATTGTTTCACCCAGTCCGTATCTAAGACTTGCGTGTTACCCCATTTGCCATCATTCATATACAAAAGTCCAAATTTGGCCAAATCCCGCGACCTTAACCGAAGTCCCCACGCAGCGGCAGGCATATCCTTATCCTTTAGCATGGGTTCCCATGTATATTTTTTGATGCCCAAAGGGGCAAACAAATATTTCGCGGCAAACTGATCAATTTTTTCGCCGGTAGCCTTTCTTAATATCTCACCTAAGAGCGTAGTACAGGCGGCGCTATAATTCCAGGTCGTACCCGGAACGGAGGTTAGCTTACGGCTTAATATAAATTGGACCGGGTCGTCGCTTTTGTCCATTTGTATTTCGCTGTTTTTAGGATCGAGGTAGGGAGTGTTTTCATCCCAATCTAAGCCACTGGTCATGGTTAACAGGTTTCGGATCGTTATTTTTCGCTTCGCCGGATCGAAATATCGGGTATATTCCGGGAAATAGGAATAGATAGGTTCGTCGATGCTCTTAATAAAACCTTGTTTTATGGCAATACCGATACAGGCTGAGGTGAAACTTTTTGAAACACTTCTGCAATCATGCACATCATCAATCGTGTGGTTAACGTAACCCGCATACCCTTTACCTACTATTTCATCTTCGCCGGCGAAATAATTTTCGTATATGAGTTTGCCATGTCTGAGAATGAGCATGCTGTGGATATTGGGATAGGTGTTATCCAGAATGAGTTTGGTAAGCGTTACAACTCTACCGGTGTCCATCCCGTTGTTGTACATGGCATCTACAGGCAGTTCATCGGAAAGCTGTTTGGGTATTATATATGAATAAGCTGTGGATCGGTAATGCCGGTGACAGCTGATCAATACAGAAGATGTAATTACTACTAATACTAAAAAAGCGCCTGTTGCTTTTGTCATTTGTGATTTTCGCTTAAATTCACAAGTAGGTCACCAGTTAAAGCAGTGCCTTTTTAAACCGACAAAGGAAATACCAAATTTATAATCAATTGTATATCAACCATTAATTCATTTCAAAAATTTGAACCGTTCGAAATTGATACAACAATTGTTCAATTTTGATGCAGCTTAAAGAAAGCAAATGGGTTCACAGCATTTCAACTTTAAAACATTCCCTACCTTTGCCCAATGGCAGGCATCTATATTCATATTCCCTTCTGTAAGCAGGCCTGCTATTACTGCGATTTCCATTTCAGCACATCGCTGGCCTATAAATCGGAGCTTCTTGAAGCGTTGATCAAGGAAATACAACTGCAAAAAGACTATTTGCTAAGTGAGCATATAGAAACCATCTATTTTGGCGGAGGAACGCCTTCGCTTCTATCGGGCGAAGAAATAAACACGATCATTGATGCGATAAGCGGTATACATTCGGTTGCTTCGGGCGCTGAGATCACACTGGAAGCCAACCCGGACGACCTGACCTCTGAAAAGATCAGGTCGTTGAGGCAAACTCCGGTAAACCGTTTCAGCATCGGTATCCAATCCTTTTTTGATGACGATCTCGCCTGGATGAACCGCGCCCATCGTTGTGTAGAAGCAGAAAGCTCGGTAAAACGCGCGCAGGATGCAGGTTTCGAAAACATTACCGCCGACCTGATCTATGGCTATCCCCTGCTGACTGACCAAAAATGGAAAACCAACCTCGAAAAGATGTTTGCCTTGCAAATACCGCATATTTCAGCTTATTCCATGACAGTGGAACCCCGAACGGCGCTGGCTTCCTTCATCAAACAGAAAAAGCAGCCGCCGATGGACGAAGGGCAAAGCGCCGGGCAGTTTTTATACCTTATGGAGGCGATGCAGCAGCAGAACTTTGAACATTATGAAATATCCAACTTCGCCATTCCCGGTCAATATTCAAGGCATAACACCAATTACTGGAAAAGGGTAAAATATCTCGGCATAGGCCCGTCGGCGCATTCCTACGATGGCGAAACACGCCAGTGGAACATCGCCAATAATTCGAAATATATCAGCAGCCTTATCGAGGGCAAAATCCCGGCTGAAAGAGAGATTTTAACCGAAGCCGACCGGCTAAACGAATACATCATGACTTCGCTGCGCACCATGTGGGGGGGCGACCTGGCTGAGTTGAACAACATAGCCGCAGGCACATCTGATATGTTACGAAAATCCGCTGCACCTTTTTTCGAAAAGGAATGGATAAAGCTGGATCAGAACAAAATCTACCTCACCCAAACCGGTAAACTTTATGCCGACCATATCGCTTCCGAGCTGTTTTTCTGATACATACGCGTGGCGCGCATTTACGAATTAGTCGCGTATGCGGTTTTGAAATCCTTACAACCTGGGGCTATTAGAAACACAGGAGTTGTAAAAACCGCCCCGGGCAAGCCGACGTATCTTCTCGCAAATAACTCACTGATTAAAATGAAGAAAATAATCATCGCGGTGTTTGCAGTAGCAGCTATTGCATTGGCACCCAAAACATTTGCTCAAACCAAAATGGTAGGCGGGGCAGCCATGTACCCCACGAAAAACATCATCGAAAATGCGGTTAACTCTAAGGATCACACTACCCTTGTCGCCGCTGTAAAAGCAGCCGGACTGGTTGAAACGCTGGAAGGCGCAGGTCCTTTTACCGTGTTTGCACCAACCAACGAGGCATTTAACAAACTGCCCGCCGGCACGGTCGACAACCTGCTGAAACCGGAAAATAAAGCTATGCTGGTTAAGATATTGACCTACCACGTAGTCGCCGGCCGTTTGAGCGCCGAAGACCTGATGGCTAAGATCAAAGAAGGCAACGGCAAAGCCGAACTGACCACCGTACAGGGCGGTAAACTGTGGGCCATGATGAAAGGCAAAAAGCTTTACTTAGTTGACGAGAAAGGCAATAAATCATGGATCACAATTTCCGACGTCAATCAAAGCAACGGCGTTATACATGTTGTGAATGCTGTTTTAATGCCGAATTGATCCAGTTGGCGGTTTGCGGTTTACAGTTGGCAGTATTTGCATGTTGCCGACTGCAAACTGAAAACTGCAAACTGTTAGCAAAAAAGGCCCGGTGCGTTAAGCAACCGGGCCTTTTTTGCGTCAATTACCCATCAAAATGCTTAGGCGGATTTTCAAATTGTGCTTTTTACACTATTTTTGCCGGCGTTAAATTAATGTGAACATGGGCTTAATTTTGACGGAGATAGACAGGGTTGATCGCATAAGTAAAGAAGATTTCATCCATAACTATCTTAAACCCCGCCGGCCGCTGATCATACGCAAAGCAACCGAAAACTGGCCTGCCCTGCAAAAGTGGACCTTCGATTACCTGAAGGAGGTTGTCGGCGATATTACTGTTCCGCTTTACGACAGTTCAAAGGCCGATCCGTCAAAGCCCATCAATGCCGCCGCCTCCGAAATGAAGTTCGGCGACTACATGGACCTCATTCGGACACAGCCTACCGATCTGCGCATATTCCTTTTCGACCCGATAAAATACGCGCCGAAACTGCTGGAGGACTATCGCTCGCCTACCGACCTGATGGGCGGCTTCCTGGATAAATACCCGAATATGTTTTTTGGCGGAGCCGGTTCGGCCACTTTTTTGCATTACGATATCGACCTGGCTCATATTTTCCATACCCATTTTAACGGGCGCAAGCATGTGATCCTGTTCGATTATAAATGGCGCGAACGCCTTTACTGCATTCCTTTCGCCACTTATGCGCTCGAAGATTATGATATCGAGAACCCCGATTTCGACAAATTTCCCGCTTTAAACGGCATTGAAGGACAGCAGGCCTTTTTAGAGCACGGCGACACGCTGTTCATGCCGACCGGCTGGTGGCATTATATGAAGTATCTTAACGGCTCGTTCTCCATCTCGCTTCGTGCCTGGGATAAATCATGGGCCATCAAAGCGCAAAGCCTGTATAACCTCACTATCCAGCGTAAGTTCGACGACATGATGAAAAAAAATTTCAGGCAGCGCTATATGTCCTGGAAAGAAGAACTTGCTGTAAAAAGGGCCAATAAGGCGCTCGCCGAGGGTCAGCCGAGGTAAATTCTGCGCACAAATAATTTAGTCGGGATAAAGCATTACCTTTAGCGGCTTTGGTTCACAACCGGCCCGATCATAATTTTAAAGATCCGTTATGTGCTTTATACTCGAACCGATAGACACGGTTGAAAACATTTCGGCGGAAGATTTTGCCGCCAACTATCTGAAACCGCGCCGCCCGCTAATTATCAGGGGACTCACCAATGACTGGCCCGCCAGGCAAAAATGGACGCCCGAATACATGAAAGAAGTTGTCGGCGGCAGAATAGTTCCGCTGTACGACAATTCAAAAGCCGATCCATCAAAACCTATAAACGCAAGGGCGGCTGAAATGCCGTTTGATGCGTATATCGACCTTATTATGTCGCAACCGACCGAACTGCGCATCTTTTTTTTTAATATCTTCAAGCAGGCGCCCCAGTTACTGAATGACATTAAGGTGCCGACAGAACTGATGGGCGGCTTTATCGAAAGCATGCCGGCCATGTTTTTCGGCGGCTCGAACTCGGTTACTTTTTTACATTACGACATCGACCTGCCGCACATTTTTCATACTCATTTTGTTGGCCGTAAGCATGTGATCCTGTTTGAAAACAAATGGAAGCGCCGGCTTTATTGCCTGCCGAACGCCACTTATGCCCTGGAAGATTACGATGTGCTGAATCCTGATATTACAAAATTCCCGGCGCTGGAAGGCGTAAAAGGCATCGAAGCGTTCATGGAGCACGGCGACACGCTATTTATGCCTACCGGGTACTGGCATTGGATGAAATACCTGGGCGGCTCTTTTTCGCTTAGTCTGCGGGCCTGGGATGCATCCGTTTCCCGCAAGGCCGCGAGCGTTTATAACCTGGCCGTAAAAGGAGGCGTCGACAGCCTGCTGAAAATGACGCTCAAAGGCAATTATGCCCAGTATCGTGAAAAACTGGCGGTAAAATGGGCCGACAAGGCCCTGGCTGCGGGAAAGCCCTGGTAGAGACACCATGCATGGTGTCTCTAGGGATTATTTCTTCATCTCATTCAGTTTCCTTCGCGTATCCTCCGTCTCCTGCAGGCTTAGCGACTTGCTATACGCTTCTATCGCATGCTTTTTGTCGCCGTTTGCTGAATAATAATCGCCCAGGCTGTCAAACGCGTTCGAGCTTTCGGGGTGATTCTGCGTATTGCGGATAAAAAGTTTGTAGGCTACATCCATCCGGTGCTGCTCCATACAACTATAAGCCATGTCATTTACTGTGCTCTCGCTTGGCTCTACCTTATAGCCCATAATTTCGGATATCCGTTTATAATGAGCCGCCAGCGCCGAGTCCTGGTCCACCTCCGGATGGCCGATGAATTGCATGGTGCTGAAATGATAAAAACTAAAGAGCGATAGCAACCCGTCATACTCGGCCATTAACTCAACCGTTCCATGACGCTCGGTTGGATAAAACTTAGACGACCAGCGTAAACCCACTGGTTTGGCATTATGTAAAGCATGCACAAAAGGCAATACCGCCTGTGTAACCGGCGATATTCCACTTGTATCTTTCAGCACGGATATGGTATCCATTCCGGGCGGAATGTTATTGGCAATAGCGACAAACAGCGACTTATTCCCAAAGTCATGGCCGGGTAATGCCGTCTCATATTTTTTTATCCAGCGCTGCTGGTCCCACCATATGCTGGGGTCGATAGCGATATAGGCCTTAAATAGATCGGGATGATTAAAAAAAGCATTAAGCACCGCCAGGCCGCCAAGCGAATGACCGCTGATAACGCGGTAGATAGTAGTAGGGTAATGTCCATCAATATAAGGAATCAGTTCCTTTCCGATAAACCCAAGAAAATTATCATCGCCACCCGAGGATCTGGCATAGCCCTCATTTACAAGCTTATCCGCTTTAACATGTGTAGGCGTCATATCGCGCTCACGGTTGGTATTGGTGATACCTACCACAATCATCGGCGGTATTACGCCGCTCATTTGCTCGTCGATCGCTACTGCGGATTGAAAATGATCCTCCGCATCCAGGACGTACAGTACAGGGTAACGATCACCCTTGCTGCCATGCGGCACGTGCACATAGATCACCCTCTTTTCATGCAGGATATTGGAATGAATTGTATCCACCGTACCGATAACCATCGGGTTGTCCTGCTGGGCGCAGACGGACAAAGAACTTAAACAAACGAGTAGTATTAAAAACTTTTTCATCTTCTTGCATTAATAAGTCACCGCATTTTTGCCATCGGTTACAATTTTTTGATACGGATTGCTGATAAATTTTGCGATCAACTCGTCGCCGTACTTAGTATTCAGCAGTGGCGCATGGGTCTTGTCGGTAAAAAGCACGCGCTGGCTGTTCGGCATGTAATGATGGATAATATCATTGTAAACAGGCCGGCAATACGGGTCCGTATCGCCCGACCCCAGCAGCGTAGGGATATTAGAAAATACCGGCGTTTTGGCTATCGGGTCGACCGGCTTCACATTCCAGCAATTGCATATCGGGTGGTTGACATCGTTAAAATGATAACCGGAAAAATAAGGGAAAAATTCGTTCTGTTTGTCGATCAAAGCTTGGCTGGCATAAGCGATCTGCTCGGAACAATACATGGAATAGCGCATGCCGTTAGTGGAAGTTCCCGCGTTAAAAACACCGTCGAAATACGCTTTCATATACGGCTGCTGCTGCCCAGCAATCACCTGGTTTATGATGTAAGGCACGTTTTTAAGCTCGCCGTTGCTTTGCAGCTTGTCTACCAGCATGTCCAGCAATTCGTCGCGGGTATATTTAACGCGGAGGCTGTCGGGCTTACCTTTTTCCTTATAATTGATGTAAAATGACCGATTGCCAATAGCAGTAAAATATTGCTGAAAACGCTGCTTCATATTGCCATACAAAGCCTTATCGGTCGAGTCGCGGTCGCAGTTGCTGAAAATCCTATTAAATGCCTCGTTAATGCTGAACAGTGCATCTTCCTCGTAATTTACAAAGCCCGGCAAAGCCGAATCCAGAATAACCGAACGGATGTGCTGCGGGTAGTTGCGCATAACGGTCATCATCAGGCCCCCGCTATAGGATATGCCGATGAGGTTGATGGAATCGATGTTCAGCGCCCGGCGCAGGTCTTCAATGTCCGCCGCATTTTCGATGGTATTGTACGCCGACAGGTCGATCCCCTCTCCCGCCAATCGCTTTCGGCAGGCCTTAACAGCCACCAGGATCATGCTGTCCTTGTTCAGGCCTTTGCGGTACGATTCTTTTATTGCGTCGGCGACTTCAAAACAATCCAGCCGGAGTTGGGCGAACCACGTTCCGCGCTGCTCAAAGGCAATATAGTCCCGGTCTTTAAAAAATTGGCGCCGATGGATAAAACGAACCCCTCCCAGCGAACTTGCCCCCGGTCCGCCTGCGGTATAGAGCACTGGATCTTTGTGCTTATTCGGATTGTTGCTCTCTACGTAAATAAAAGGCAATTTGATGGTTTTGCCATTAGGCTTATTGCGATTTTCCGGAACTACCAGGTAGGCGCACCGGGTTTTCAGGCTGCTATCGGCCTTGAACGCACAGGCGCAGGGTTCGATCTTTGGGGTATATCTCTTTTGCTGGGCAAAAACCTGCTGAAATAATATGATCAGAACTGCGGATATAAAATACTTCATTACGAATAGTCTTTTCAGCAAAATAAAGGCTTCGGGGAAAGAAAATTTAGTAAAAAACGGACAATCGTAATTGGCTTTTATCGACAAACAATAATGTCAGTCTTTTTCTTTGATCGAATGTATCACCTCCCAGAATTCGTGACCATAAACACCAGCCACCTCTTTGGTCATGTCAAGATACACCTGTATCCCATTGTTGTGCTTGTCAATGATATAGATCAGGTAGATCACATGCTCAATACCGCGTGAGGTATATTTTCCATCAACAAATATGGCGTTTCTGTAGGTCAGGGGGTAATCTTTATCGTCCTGTATTAGCATTCTGTTCGTGGTCACACCATTATCAATTAATGGCTGCATGTGCTTGCTACAGAATATAGACACATTCTGTTGAAAGCCACTGGCATCCTCCACATATACCATAATAGCCGGGATGATCTGCCTTCCGGTAGAATCTATTACCGGGTTACGTTTAAAAATATAATGTCGCGGAGCTTCATTAACCGCCAGGTGCCATTCGTTTTTCGGTAGGTTTAACGTAAAAGGTAATTGTGAAACTGCTTGGCGGGCACTATCAGTTAAGCCTTGTGAGCGGCTTAGCGATGCGACGCACATGACTAGAAACAGGGGATAAAGTTTTTTCATTCACACCAAATGTAGAATTATTCAGTTAACCACCGCTGGAAATGGCGGCAAAAACTTACGCGGCATGCTCGATCAGTTTCTTACCTGTAAACCCAACCACCTCCTTATAAAAGTGGCTCATATCATAATAGCCGAACTCGTAAGGGTTAAAGTCCTTTTTGTGGATTACGTATGAAGTAAGCGCCGTGCGGGCGCGCAGGATAGAGAAATAGCTTTTCGGCGATATGCCTACTACCCGGTTAAAATAACGGTTGATAGTTTTGGAGCTGACAAACATTCGCCCGGCCATTTCGCCGGTGTTTAACCGCGCATCTGTGGTATCATACAGTTCAATGCAATCCCGTACAAAACGGAGGTAGTAGTCGTCCCGGCGCTGATATTTAATAAGTGAGTCCAGCAGAAACTGCTGCATTAGCCTACACCGTTCTTCAAACGATATGGGCTTCTTAATATTCCGAATCAATGTTTGAGGCAGGATAGCATTCAGATCGATCAGCTTATCCACGCATTTCAACTGGCTGACACCCAGCACAGCTTCGAGGCCGCCGGGATGGAATTTAACGGTAAAGATGTTGTCCGAGGGCGTATTATACCGTTCGACAATGGAGTTCCGAAGGATAAGAATATCCTGGTCAGCGCCAATATAATGCCGCTCCCTGCCAACCGATATGTAATACGGCGCGCCAAGGTTGATGTAAAAAGTCGGCGTCCAACTGGCGAACATTTTTACCGAGAAGTTTTCTCCGGCGATGTACTTTTTCGTCGCCTCAAAAGATGATTCTGATAAAAACTCGATGTGCTCAGCCAGTTCAGGGCACGCGTCGCTGAAGGTGTAAATTTTACGGATGTTATCGAATATCTCAATCATTAACTATAAGACGTAGGCTCCCGGCGCGTCGTTACATAGCGATGGGTTTAAAGCCCATTGCTATAACAGATATTTATTTCAACATCGCAATCGCCTTATCCTTCGCAGCATCTACGCCGTCCTGCTCATCCTTTACCGTTTTCTTCACTATCACATCGGGCATACTACCGATGCCCACAAACTCCTTCCCGTCGGGATAAGTATCCTTCTTACCACAAACCCTGGCCGAACCGCCGCCGGGCAGGTCGAACGAGACCGGCTGACCGGTGCTGCCGCCGGTAGGCATCCCCAGTATTTTACCCCGCTTCATATAATCAAACACAACGGTAAAATCTTCCGCCGCCGAAAATGTGCGGGGCCCCACCAACAGCACAACCGGTTTGTCGTAGTATGTTTTGCCGTCGGAACCAATCTCCCATGGGCCGTTTTCTTCCCAGTTAAGCTCATCTCCCGGCCTGCCGTAATGTTTTACAACCTTGGACAGCGACCCTTTGACCGGTTTATTTATCAATTTCCTGATGATGTTAAACCCGATACCGTCATCCCCGCCGCCGTTGTAGCGGATATCGATCACCAGGCCTTTGGTTTTAGATATCTCGTTTTTGAATAATGAATCGATGATCTTATTGATTGAACGGCTTTCGAAATCGTTTACCTGGAGGTAGCCTACATCGCCTATGGTTTGATAGACTACCGAATTAGGATATTTTAAATTACGATAGCCTGTGCGCGATACAACCTTCGTAAACGTTTTACCGCTGCGATCCTTTAATTCAAACGTGATGGGCCTTTTCGCCGGGCCCGAAAGCAGGGCATAGGTAAATTCCCTTATCTCCATATCCTGCGGCGTAGAGCTGCTTTGGTAAGGTCTTACGTTTTTTTCCGCATAGCTCACCACCGGCTCCGAATCGATGCTGATCACTTCCAACCCCGGCACTATCCCCGTCTTCATTAAGCTGTCGCTGAAAACCTGGCTTACAAAAACACGGCCTTCAACCAGTTCTGTGCGCATCGGCGGGCGTGAATAGAAATCCGGCTGTAATTCTTTGGGCGGATATACATTGGTATGGCCGTCATGCAGTTGTGCATAAAACTGCATCAAAACTTTATAATATTCGGCGGTGCTTTTGGTGTTTAGCACTAAAGGGATATAATCCATATACGTTTTATTCCAGTCATCCTTCAAATGATCGAAATAAACAAAGTTATTCCTGGCCTGCATCCACAGTAGCGATAACCCGGCAGTCTTTTCTGCATCGCTCAGGTTTTCTTTGTAAGCGGTTTTAAAAGCGGCGCCTTTGTACAGGTCGCCGGTCCGTCTCATCAGGTCGGTAAAAGCTGTAAACCTGGGGTCCCCGCGCAAATTCATAAAAGACGAGTCCTTCTCAAGGTACGATACCATGCCGCTGTAACTCCCCTGGTCGAACATTTGGTATAACCAGTAAATTGCCGAATCCTTTTTGTTCTGCACAGCATAGGCGCTGGCTACGTCCATGTACAGATCATGCCGCCGGGCTTTCAGGTAAATATTCCCATTGGCTAATTCAGCAACAGGCACGCTATCGAGCAAGCTGATTGCCCCTCTAAGCATACGGAGGCTTTGCCTGGCCTCCTCAGGCGTGGGATTCTTTTTCCCCCACAGATCGGACGCTTTGTCGCGGGTGTTTTGTATTTGATCATAATATTTCATGGCCTCCTGCGAACGAGCAGTAAGCGAAGCGAGTAAAAAACAACCCGCTAATAAGGGTAAGGTTTTGTTCTTCATATAATAAAGGCTTAGTACGCTATTTAGGGCCAAGATAACAAAATCAATTAATTTTAGCTACGCCGCCATCCGGATATCCTGACGGCATGGCCCGGGTACGGCAGGCAAATATGCTAACACTGTCATCCCCGCACATAAAACGGCTCTCGCGGCTTTTCCTGCATACGCTTGTCGATGGCTTCGGCAAGCCATTGAAAGTATTCGCCCAGAAAGGGGTCGGGCGCTGTTTCGCGGATCTCGAGGAACAGGACTTTATATTTTTCCCACGAGGTAGTAACGTACGAACCGAGGGTCTTATCAACCAGGTCGATATTGATGAGTCGTTCGGCAACGATCATGCCCAACGATTCCATTTGCTGGCTGAACTGGATCAGCTTTACCTGGTCCTCCGCCGGAGCGGTACGCATGTCGTTGTAAGTAGCAGGCACTTTATACGTGTTGATAAAATGCATAAGCTCTGCAAATTCGTGCGTCTGGAACTGGCGCAGCACCTCCAATGTAAGTCGCTCGCGGCGGTCGCGCGCAGCGGCCCGTACCTGGGCAAGACCGAAGATAAGGGCCACGATGACGGATACCGCAAGTGCGATATTGGCGATATTGGCAATAAGCTGGCTCGACATAGGCGATGCATTTTTTTACTGACTATAAAAATAGGTATTGGATAAAAACCGCCAAAATTTATGATCTGACGAATTTTGGCTGCCTTTATAGGCGCTATCGTCTATGGGCGCCGGCGAATTGCTTTTCACCGGCCTCAACGGCTATCTGCAAATGGTTTTCGCCGGGCGGCTTGGGACATGAGTAGCCCCCGCTAAATGCGCAGTATGGGTTATAAGCCTTATTGAAATCGACCACTACTTCGCCATCCTTAAAATCGGTGGCCTTCATGTCAATATATCGCCCGCCGCCGTAAGTGTCTTTTCCGTTAGTGTCGTCGGTAAAAGGAAGAAAAAGATAATCCTTATACTGCGCCGTAGCCGATAAGGCGACACTTCGATATACGGTTAACTGCATGGGTTTGCCTTTCAGCTCGAACTTCAACAACGCATAGCGAACGTATTGACGGCCGGTACCGCTAAATACGGGCATTACAAATGCGGTTTCATCCAGTAACATTTCAGTCTTAGCCACCACCCTGTATGTACTGTCGGCATCGTAAAAGCGGAGGTTTTGCAGGTCGTCTTTTGCGAGGGGTGAATTTTGGTCGGTCAGAAAGTCATCCTCATATTGCTGCCTGAAGGCCGCGATTTGTGATTTGTAATCCTGTGCAAATGAGCTGAGGCTGATCAATAAAAGCGGAACTAATAAATATTTGGCCATTGCTTTGCGTATAAGGTTTGTTTCATTCGGTATAAAAATACGCCGAACCCAATCAATTCACAAATATCTCATCCGCAAAAACCCACGAGGGTTTGCCCTTAGCGTAATGCCAGGCGGGCAGTTTTGCAATAGGTTTGGCCACCACTTTCAGATAAGTAAGAGGCGCGTTTTCACGCAATTTGCAGGTCAGCCCTTCGGCAACATTAGGGTCGTTTTTCTTTTGCGGGCCGGTTATCAGCGTGCTGATCAGTTTCAGATGCTGCTCGTCATCGCCGCCCCAAACCTGGATTTCGGACGGAAAAAAAACCTGGGCTCCAATTATTTTAAGGCAGTTCAGCGTTACGGTCTGCGGCTTGACCGGCGTTTTATAATGTAACAGCAATTCTAAGTCCTGCTGCGTGCCTAACCATTTGTTATTGCCGAAATCCATACCTCCAAGCTCGCCGTCCGTCAGCGTCTGTGCGCCATTTGCAGGATAACGCTCGTTTACGGCTTTCAAAAGGGAGATACTGTCGGCCTTAAAAGTATTCCTGAAAAACGAGTAGCTTACCACGTCGCTGGCATACCAGCCCGCCTTGCAGGCGCGCATTTTTATGGTCGTATTCTGACTAATCATCATTCCCGGCTGGTAAACGGGCGAGTCAGTGGTGTCAGGGTCCGTGCCATCCGTCGTATAGCGTATCTGCACTCCTTTAATGGCATGGGTAACCAGCAGCGGAGTGGGCTTGGAGAATACAAATACCGTATTGTTTACGCGGGGTGGGATAAGTTTCATCGGCTTGCCGTCGTCTTTATAGCCCTGGATGAAATTGACATTCTTATTAGTAGCCTGTAGTTTTTGTATATCGGCGTCGTTCAGCTCAGTGTTCCAGATCGTCAATTCATTTAGCGCTTTAAAAGTCTTCAATTGACTAAGGGACTGCATATCGACTTTCGTTCCTGCAACCGACAGCGATCGTAAATATTTTAACGCCGAAAGATCTTTCAACGTGGCGCCGGTGATGTCGGTAAAATTGAGGTTTAGCGTGCGCAGATTTTCAAACTGGGCGATGGTTTTCAGCTCGGCATCCTTTACCGGCATTTTATCCAGGTCGAGCGAAATGATTTGTTTTTTTACCGGCTCCAGGTCCAGCAGTACTTTGGGATTGTATGCGTTTTTATTGTAAATATCCACTGCTAATGCCGGCGAGCCTTTGGCCAGCGCATAAACTACGCGATAATTATTGTTGAGCTTTTTAACGGTATTTTCATCGGCTGCGGCAAAGTCATAGTGATCTTCAACAGCTTCGGCAGGCTTTAGGAACCCAGCGGCGGCTAAACGCAGAGAGTCCGTAGCGGGCAAACTGATCACTTTTTCTTTAAAATCAGCATTCTCTTTTATCCATTGATACAGTACAGCCAGCTCTGCTGCGGTCAGTTGGGGTTTACCTGCCGGCGGCATATGTTTTTTCTCTTCTTCCGGCATATGGATACGCTGCAGGATCAGGCTCACCTGCGGCTGACCGGGAACAAATAGCTTTCCGTCTTTACCCCCTTTAAGGATCGATTTTTCGTCGGTCAGCATCAGCCCACCCTTCATCTTGTCTGAATTGTGGCAGGCGATACATTTATTTTCAAAGATAGGCTGGATAACATCCTTGTAAACATAAGCCTGGTCGATAGGAACCAACGGCCTTGAATTTGGCATTACCGGCGCCAGGATAAAATTATCGCCGTGGGTAATACCAGCACCATAATGCCCGGCAACGAGCAGGAAAACCACAGTTAGTATAGACGCTGACCGTGCAATTTTTGCGTTATACCAACCCTTACTTCGTTCAAAATAGATCAGCGACGAAATAAATACGATGC
Source organism: Mucilaginibacter sp. (assembly GCA_035545315.1). Taxonomy (GTDB): domain Bacteria; phylum Bacteroidota; class Bacteroidia; order Sphingobacteriales; family Sphingobacteriaceae; genus Mucilaginibacter. The sequence goes on from DASZYQ010000022.1 coordinate 104,479, forward strand.
CTACGCCGAACCACTTATGCCATTGCACATCGCCCCCGTCGTAGCCGGGTTCACGCGAGAGGAATAAACCCATGATAGCCGTTATCGCCGAGAAGACGGCGCCCGATAGCCACAAAGCGCTGGCAAAATCCTGGTAAAATTTTTCGCCCGCAAAAGCTGCCCGGAACCTGAAAAACTCCATCAGCATAGCCAGGATGAGCAGTACTATAGGAAAGTGCAGGATCATCGGGTGCACACGGCCGACAGGCTGTAGCCAGCGCGGAATAGCCAGGTGGTCGCCGGCCAGCAACAGGATGATAATGAAAATGTTTAAAGCGAATAGTAGATTATCTGCGAAACCTCTGTAGCGGTCGTTGATCATGTAACGGCTGGCAAATAATTATACACGGGTGAATTTATAGGGATACACCTTACCCGAATTCCATTGCGCTACGTACAGGTTTTCGTCCCTGTCTATGCACACGTCGTGTGGATTGCGGAATATCTTGTCGGCCTGCGCCATTGGCTGCAATACACCATCTTTATACTCGGGTTCAGTGCCACCGATGTTCGAAACGACTCTATTGTTCTTGTCCAGGATCGTTGTGAAGCCCGAATCGGCTGCATCCAGGTTGGGCGAGCGGAGGACTGCGGCATACAGGTAGTCGCCCTTGATAACCGGGCGGCATACGCAAGCGCCGGGCAGTTTAATGAGTTCGATAAGCTTACCATCCAGGCTGAAGCGTTTGAAGCAATTACGCGTACGGTCCGTGATCAGCAACGTAGGCGTTCCATTTCGCCTGTCGATCAAAATGCCATGCGCATTATCAAAATGCTCGTCGCCATCGCCGCGCCCGCCGAAATAGTTTTTCAATTTGCCGTCCTTATCGTAATGCGTGATATACTGAGCGCCGTAACCATCGGCAATAAAAATATCACCGTTGGTATCAATGGTCGTTTCAGTCGGCACGAACTCCTCCGCCTTTTTATAAACTCCGGTTTCCAGCGGAACGTCAATCGTCATTAATATCCTGCCGTCGATGGTGGTTTTATACACCTGGTGCTTTACAATATCGGTAATGAACAGAAATTCGGCACCATTCTCATTCACCAGTGTCAAACCATGTCCCCCCGGAAAATCGTGTCCCCAGGTACCGAGCAGTTTGCCTGATGTGTTATAGATCAGCACGTTGTTTTTGGTTTCGTTTGTTAACAGCAGTATCCGGCCCCTTTTGTCCTGCACCATCTCGTGGCAATCGTTCACGGGGTTAATGTTCGGATCGGCCTTGCTCCACTTGTTGTCCATGCGATAACGCATATTGCCGTGCCCGTAAATCGGCCCGTCATTTTTGGCGAACAGATCCTTCGCGATAAAAAAGCTTGCCGAAACAAGCGCTGTTTGCTTAATAAAAGTTCTTCTTTCCATAGCTTCTCAGGAAATAATATCGTGAACCACATTGCCCGCTACATCCGTTAACCGGTAACGGCGGCCAAGGCTTTTGAATGTCAATTTGGTATGGTCGATGCCCAATTGGTTAAGCACCGTGGCGTGAAAGTCGTGCACATGCACCGGGTTCCTGACGATGTTGTAACCAAACTCGTCGGTTTCGCCATAAACCAGCCCGGGTTTAATGCCGCCGCCTGCCATCCAGATGCAGAAGCAGCGCGGGTGATGGTCGCGGCCGTAGTTTTTCTTTTCCAGCTTACCCTGGCTGTAATTGGTCCGGCCGAATTCGCCGCCCCAGATCACTAAGGTTTCGTCGAGCAGGCCACGCTGCTTCAGGTCCGTTACCAATGCTGCTGAAGCCTGGTCCACGTCCTTTGCCTGGCCGGCCATTTCCATCGGCAAATTCGAGTGCTGGTCCCAGCCCTGGTGATACAATTGAACAAATCTTACGCCGCTTTCCGAAAGCTTGCGCGCAAGCAAACAGTTGGCCGCATAAGTGCCGGGCATCAAACAATCCGGCCCATAAAGTTTTACAATGCTATCCGGTTCTTTGGAAACATCCATGATCTCGGGTACCGCGGTTTGCATGCGATAGGCCATTTCGTATTGCTGCACTTTGGCAGTGATCTCCGGGTCGTGAAATTCGTTTGCCGAAATGTTATTCAATTCCGATAATTTATCCAGCATTTTGCGCCGCTCATGTCGGTTCAAGCCTTCCGGGTCGTTCAGGTAAAGCACCGGGTTTTCGCTGCTGCTGAATAAAACGCCCTGGTGAATGGAATCGAGGAAACCGTTATTCCACAACTTGGAATAAACGCCCTGTCCGTTGCCCTTGCCTTTGGATAACAACACGGTAAACGCAGGCAGATTTTTATTCTCGCTGCCCAGGCCATAGCTCACCCACGAACCCATGCTGGGCCTGTTACCTTGTTGGGCGCCGGTTTGAAAGAATGTCAATGCCGGGTCGTGGTTAATGGCCTCGGTGTACATGGTTTTGATGATACAAATATCGTCCGCTATACCGCCGATATGCGGGAACAGGTCGCTTACCCAGGCTTTGGACTGACCATATTGTTTAAAATCGTAGTAAGAACCTGCCAGTGGAAAGGATTTTTGTCCCGCTGTCATGCCGGTTAATATCTGGCTACCCCGAACAGATGCAGGGAGCTCCTGGCCGAACATGGTACGCAGGTAAGGCTTGTAATCGAATGATTCCAACTGCGAGGGCGCGCCATCCTGGAACAGGTAGATGACCCTTTTGGCCTTGGGCGCGAAATTCGGCACGCCTGGCGTGAAATCAGATACGCTGTCATCCTTGATGCCCGAAAAAAGATCGGGGATAAGCAGCGAGCCCAGCGCGATGCTGCCGATGCCCAAACTGAGCCTGGACAAAAATTTCCGCCTGTTTATATTCAGCGCATGTTCTAAAAATTCCTTGTCCATAGCATCAGGTTTTGGTAATGGCTTCCGCCAGGTTATACATCGCGTCAACTACCTTCATCATGGCTGCCAGCCTAACCTTGTCCAAATTTGCGGGAACCGGATATTCGCCGACCGACAGCAGTTTTGCGGCATCTTCCCGGCTGATAGAGTTTAGCTGGTCGGCATAATAACTGTCTAATATCGCTTGTTCCTTTGCGATCGGTTTGCGGCATAGGATCAGCCTGAAAGCCTTGTATATTTTTTCTTTCGATGTCGTTTTTTCTTCCAGCAGCTTTGCCGCCAACACTCTCGCCGCTTCCAGCACGGTCGGATCGTTCATCATTTCCAGCGCCTGTAAAGGTGTATTGGTGCGCATACGCTGTACTTCGCACTGGTCGCGGTTACTGGCATCAAAAATGCCCAACTCGACAGGCGGCGAGGTACGCTTGATAAGCGTATACATTCCCCGTCGATACAGGTTTGGTCCGTGTACCTGCCGGTAGCTTGCCAACTGTCCGCGGCCGGATGTGGTGCTTTCCCACAGGCCCGGCGGCTGATACGGGTTCACGCTTGGACCGCCGATAGTCTTATTTAGTAATCCGCTGCTTGCCAACACCATATCGCGAATAAATTCGGCGGGCAAACGGTAGCGCGGCCCGCGCGACAGGTAAACATTTTCAGGGTCGTCCCTTAACCGATCCGGCGTGATCACCGCCGATTGCCGGTAAGTTGCCGACATGACCATTTGCTTAACCAGCCGCTTTATATTCCAGCCATGCGTTTTGAAATCAACCGCCAGCCAGTCAAGCAATGCCTGATTCGATGGCAGATCGCCCTGCATGCCGAAATCGCCCAGAGTTTTGACAATCCCGCGTCCAAAAAACTCTTCCCAGACCTGGTTTACATATACCCTCGCCGTAAGCGGGTTCTGATCGTTAAAAAGCCATTCAGCTAATCCTAACCTGTTTTTCGGATAACTGTTGCTAAATGGCAAAATGGCCTTTGGTGTGGCGGGAAACACCTCGTCACCGTGTGCATCGTAGTTACCGCGCTTTAAAACGTACGTACGGCGGTAAACCTCGCTGTCGCCCATTACCGATACGATGAGCCGGCTGGTATCCACTTTATTGACGAACTTCAGAATGCCTTTTACATCGTCATTGCTGATTTGCATCATCGGCCGCTTGGCATAGGTTTCAGGCCCTCCTACAGTTGATTGCAGCCCCGGCTCCTTTACGCTGTTGAAGAACGAAAACAGCGAGTAGTAATCTTTTTGTGAAAAAGGATCGTACTTGTGGTCGTGGCAGTGGGCGCACTCGATCGTAACGCCCAGGAATGCCTTGCCGAAAGTATTGGTACGGTCGGTTACGTAGGTAACACGGTATTCTTCATCGATCACGCCGCCCTCTTCAGTAATTTTGTGATTGCGGTTAAACCCGGTGGCCAGTAATTGCTCCTTGGTATGGTTAGGCATCAGGTCGCCGGCCAATTGCCAGGTGGCAAAATCTTTATATGAAAGGTTCTCATTATAGGCATGGATCACCCAGTCGCGCCAGGGCCATTGTGAGCGGTAATTGTCGTCCTGGTAGCCATGCGAGTCAGCATAACGGGCAATATCCAGCCAGTGCAGCGCCATTTTTTCGCCATACTGCGGCCGCGCCATTAGTTCGTCAACAATTTTCTCGTAAGCATTCGGGCTTTTATCGGCGAGAAAACGGTCCATCATATTGATGTCGGGCGGCAAACCGTTCAGGTCGAAGCACAGTCTTTTCAGCAGGTGTTCTTTATCTGCTTCGGGGCTGGGCTCAAATCCCTTTTGCTCCATTTTGTTCAACACAAAATAATCGATGGTATTGCGCGGCCAGTCCTTGTGGTCAACCTCCGGTACAGGCGGCGATTTTGGCGGCACAAAGGCCCAGTGCTTTTCATATTTGGCACCCTGCTCGATCCATTTTTTTACCAGCTTCACCTCGAAAGGCGATAGCTGTTTCAGGTTCGACTTGGGTTCGGGCATCATTTCGCTCGAATCAGTTGTGGTGATCCTGTGATAAAGCTCCGATTTATCCGGGTCGCCGGGAACAAGCGCATGCTTGTTCGGTTCATCCTTTAACGCCGCGTAGGCGCTTTCCGGAATATCAAGCCGAAGGTTTGCCTGGCGCTTATTGGCATCGGGGCCGTGACATTTAAAACATTTGTCGGAAAGGATGGGGCGGATGTTGTAGTC
>DASZYQ010000023.1:0-223347 GCA_035545315.1 Mucilaginibacter sp.
GTCGGAAGTCGGAAGTCGGAAGTCGGAAGTCGGAAGTCGGAAGTCGGAAGTCGGAAGTCGGAAGTCGGAAGTCGGAAGTCGGAAGTCGGAAGTCGGAAGTCGGAAGTCGGAAGTAAGATTGACTTATTAAATTACAAATAATTTCGCATTTGACATTCCGCATTGCGCAATGAATTTGTCCATAGACGATGGCCGATAATTCATAGCGATTAAAATGTTGATAAAAATTACCGGGTTTTGACTAACCCGGGTTGCACGTTCTTCGTTTAAAGAACTGGATAATTGTGACGTTTTGATTCGATTGCTGCGCATGCTGTTGTTTCAGTATGGTCCTTAATAATTGATATCGTGAAGGTTTTGCCGTTGGTTAAGAAAGTATCGGATTTGTGGGGAAGGCTCAGGGGCGACTCGTCGGACTTTGCGATGGAATATAGGATATACCATTCCATTGCCCTGATTGCCCTGGTAACGCTCTTTCTTTCCATACCGCTTGATACTGCCCTCGGGCTGTATAGCGCGGCATTGGTATGCGGCGTAGCCGGCATTATCCTGGCATGGCTGTACTATCTCTCCCGTTTTAAACGAAGGTCGGGGATATCGGCGGTTATAACCGCCATTTTGGCCAACGCGATATTCGTGGTCAATTATTTTTACAATTCAGGTATTGCAGGACCTACCGATATTATGATCGCGGTGACCGTACTGCTCACTATCGCCATTACCCCGTACAAACAACACCGGATGTGGCTGGCTGTCAATATTGTACTGTTGGTTGCCCTGCACGCCATCGATTTTTTATATCCGCAGTTGGCGCCGTACCAATACCACAGCCGGATCGACCTGTTTTTTGATAAGACATTTACGCTCATCATCGGCGCGGTGCTGATCTATTACACCATTAAATACATCAGGCACAATTACGACCACGAAAAGCAGCAGGCCGAAGAAAAAGCTGCCGCAATTATAGAGCAAAACGAGCAGCTGGAGTACCTGAATGCCGAGAAAAGCAAGCTGATGTCGATCATTGCGCACGATCTGCGCGCGCCGCTCAGCAATATTCATAATCACCTGCAACTGGTAACCGAATTCGGGCTGGATAAGCACGAACGAGAAATGGTGGAAGCCGACCTGCTGAAGGCGACCGACAATACGCTTACCATGCTGTCGAAGCTGCTGGTATGGTCGCGATCACAGATGGATGGCGTAACCGTGAAGCTGAGCGATGTGAACCTGCTGGACGCGTTGCACAATACGCTGGAGATGGAAATGATGCTCGCAACTAAAAAGGATATTACGCTTACTTATCATATCGACCCCAAGATAACCGTAATAGCCGATACCGATATGCTGCAGCTTGTGGTACGCAATCTAACCAGCAACGCCATTAAATTTACCCCGCCCGGCGGCAGGGTGCAGGTGAATGCCAGGATCGAAATGAACGAGTGCCGCATCAGCGTGCGCGACAATGGCCAGGGCATTCCTTACGAACAACAGCGCGATATCTTTACGCTCAAGGCTCGATCGACCTTTGGGACGAAGAAGGAAAAAGGCGTAGGCCTGGGCCTGGTGCTGTGCAAAGAGTTTGTGGAGCAGCAGGGCGGCCGCATAGGCTTTGATAGCACACCCGGCCAGGGCTCCATCTTTTATGTATACATGCCGGTAGGGTGATGTTGTCCGTAGTTGATAGTTCATAGTCGATAATCCATAATCCATAGTCCATAGTCCATAGTCGATAGTCCATAGTCTGACCATAATTCATACTACGGGCCATGGACTATTCACCATTCACCATTCACTATTCACTATTCACTATAAAACTATTCCCCTGCGCTATGCCTGCTCATATGTATATCGCCGTTTCCCGAATCGTCGCCGTAGCTGAAATTCCCTTTTGAAAAGCGCGGGTATTTATCGCGGTATTTTTTAAATACCTCATTGGGCTGCTTAACACCGTTCACTGTCATTTCGTACGAATTCAGCGTCAGTTCGCGCACGCTTTTGGCATCCGGTACGATCTTGTCGGCTACCAGGTCGGCAAGTAAGAGCTTCATCTGGCGCTGATCTTCGGCCGCCTCTTCCTGGTCGTGTTTGGCTTGCACCTGGTCGCGTGCAGCCTGCTCCTGGTCGCGCTTCGCCTGCTGCTCATCCCTTGCCGCTTCTTCCTGGTCTTTCTTCGCCTGTTCCTGGTCGCGTGCAGCCTGTTCCTGGTCGAGCCTGGCCTGCACCTGATCGCGTTCCGCTTGTTCCTGGTCTTTCTTCGCCTGTATTTTATCCTTGCGCACCTGATCGCGTATACCCGCTATAATGTTCTTATACTCGCCCCATTTGGCCTCGGGTATTTTTTCACCTTCTACATAGAAATCGGTCATTTTATCGTTCAGCAGCATCATTTCGTAATACTTGCCCTTCCAGTTGGTGGTAATGTGCTCGCGCACATGGCCGGGCGCCGAGTTGATGACCAGGTCCGAGTTGTTGTACCTGTCCGCATACGTCTTGTGTTTGGCGGAGTCGTCCTGCGCATGGGCCATTAAGGTAACGGCCAGCGTGCCTATCAGCAGCATGCTGCCTTTTGTGTAATTTGTTTTCATTGTCTTTTTTGATTTTTAAGGGTTGACTTTATCTTCTGCCTGTTTTTAAGATCCAAAAGGCCGCGCATAGCGTCGCCAATATGGCAATACAAAAGCATACCATCTTGCTGGTTTAGTTTGGTTTATTAGGTCAAAGGATGTTCCGACGGACTATGAACTACTGCCCGCTGATGATCCCATCCCGTGAATAGTTGAAATCGCGCATACTGCCGTACTTTTCTTTACTGTACTTTTCGCGGTATCTTTTAAACACGTCCTCCGGTTGCCTTATGCCATTTACGCTCATCCCGAAGTCATTTATCCTGAATTCCTCCAGGTCGTTGCCGTCCTTAATGATCTTGTCGTTCACCAGGTCGGCCTTCAGGTCTTTCATTAAAGCGTCCATGGCGCTGGCTTGTTCGGCATTCCGTTTGGCTTGTTCCTTGTTCCGTACTGTCTGTTCCGCATTCCGTTTTTCCTGTTCCTCGTTGCGTACCGCCTGCTCGGCATTTGTCTTAGCCTGTTGCTCGTTTCTTACGGCTTGTTCCCGGTCACGTTTTTTCTGTTCTTCGTCACGCAAAACCTGTTCGGCATTCAGTTTTTCCTGCTCCTTGTTACGTACTTCCTGTTCCTCGTTGCGTTTAACCTGTTCCGCATTTCGCAGGGCCTGCTCTACATTCAGTTTTTCCTGTTCCTGGTTCCGTACGGCCTGCTCCGCGTTACGCTTGGCTTGTTCTTCATTTCGCACCGCTTGTTCGGCGTTGCGTTTTTCCTGCTCCCGGTTGCGCGCTTGCTGCTCTGCGTTCCTTTTGGCCTGTTCCTTCAGCTCTTGGCGTATGGTGCTTACCACGTCGCTGTATTTGCCCCAATCGGTTGCCGGTATCTTTTCCCCCTCAACAGATAATGCCTCCAGCTTGTCGTCCACAAAGTTTATCCGGTAAAACTTGTCGTTTATTTCGGTTTCCACCTGTTCAACCCGCTTGCCATTTTCGGTATGGGTCACGTCACGCATCATGCGTATTTCGTAGTTGCTCGCCGTTTGAGGCTTTGTTCCAGTTTGCGCGCCGGCCGTAAAGGCCGCCAGCGTTATCAGCAGCGATACACTGCTTTTGGTAATGATCGTTTTCATGTTGTTATTCGTTAAAAAATTTCAGACAATACTTTAGCTCTCCGCTCCGCGGGGGAATTTTTAGAAAATAGAAATTACAGCTTGTTATTTACCGCCCGTCACGGCGGATGCGCATCCCACCTGTGCCGGCAGCTTTAGATATTGGTTTTACTGCTGCACGCTGACCTGGTTTTTTGCGGCCTGTTCTTTATCACGTTTTTCCTGTTCCTGGTTTCGCACCGCCTGTTCAGCATTCAGCCGCATTTGCTCCTGGTCGCGCAACTGCTGTTCGGCATTTCGTTTGGCCTGTTCAGCGTTACGGACCGCCTGCTCGTTGTTACGCTGTTCCTGCTCAAGATTGCGAATATCCTGCTCGGCGTTTTTCTTCGCCTGTAGTTTGTTCCGCATTTCCTGTTCGGCATTGCGTGCGGCCTGCTCCTCGTTCCGCTTTGCCTGTTCGATGTTGCGGGTTTGCTGTGCCTGCTCGTCTTTTTTCGCCTGCTCCTGGTCGCGTTTACCTTGCTCTTCATCCAGTTTCGTCTTCTGCTGGTCTTTTTCCGCCTGCTCCTGATCGTGCAGGGCTTGTTCCTGGTCTCTTATCGCCTGTTCCTGGTCGAGCTTATCTTGTTCCTGGTTGTTTATGGCATCGCTCTTCGCGTCAGCCGACTTTTCGCTTTTCGCCGCCGCTGCACGCCATATTATCAGCTCCTTTGCCAGTTGCAATTCCGCCGGCCTGTGTTTTGGGTCATACGCTTTTGCGGCTGTACCCGGCTTCGGTGCCGGAACGAGCAGGGCAGGGGACTGGATATGTGTTTTATGCCGTTCCGCATAGCGGATGACGCCTGCCTTTGCTATGCCTGCCGTAATAACGATGCCCGACAGCAGCAGGATACCCATCATGAAGAATGCCTTTTCGGAAGGGGCAAGGGCCTTGTTCCGATTGCTCATGATGCGGGTTACGCGGTTAAGCAGGTGGTTTTTTTTGCCGGGGAAAGCCACCGCATATTTCGACCCGTACAGCGCGTGCTCCTTAAAGCTGATGAGCGCCTGTATAAACTCCTTTTTGTTTTTGGTTTGCGCCAGCGCGATGTCGTCGCAGCAATTTTCGCGTTCGTCGCGCAGCAGCGATGATATCCACAGCAGGCCTGGGTTAAAGCAAAACACCGTCTCGGCAATGGTTTGCACCAGGTTGACGATATAATCGTGCCGGCGGATATGTGCCAGTTCGTGCAGCAGCACGGCCTCAACCTGCCCCGCGGGTAGTCCGGCCAAAAGCCCCACCGGTACCAGGATAACCGGTTTAAGGTGGCCTATCACCATCGGCATTTTCACGTACCCCGACTCGAGCAGTTGCACCGTGCGGTTAAGCTGCAGCTTTTCGCAAAGCAGGTCGACCCTGGCCTTCCAATCGGCCGGAGGACTGTAGATCAGCCTGTGCCTCGCCCGACGGATAAATACGAGGCCGCCCATCATGCGTACCGAACGGAACACGAAAAGCAGGAACCACAGCAATACGATCATAGGCGCATTGGCTGTAAAATAAGCGATGCTGCTATCGGCAAAGGCTTTGATATCCAGGCCGAAAAGCATGATTGCGCCGCCTGCTTTTGCGCCGGCGGCACCTTGAGCAACGGCCGTTTGCAGCGACTTGCTCCACTCCAGAGCGAACGTGGCACCGCATGTAGCCAGGAACAGCATGAACAGCGCGAACACCAGGTTGTAACGCACCGCCGCCGGGGCTTTCCTGGTCAGCATCAGCACGATGGCGGTAAGTACCGCCAGTAGCATACCCTGCCACAGCGAGTGGAGCAGCATCCAGCTAAAGGAGCGGATGAAATGCTGTGCGGTGGTATCTGTTACGGCCAAGTGCATATTTACATATTGTTTAACAGGTCCTTAATTTTTTGCAGCTCCTCGGCCGACGTTTTGTCGTTGCCCAGTAAAGCTACCATCAGGCTGCTGGGCGACCCGTGATACATCGAGTCGACAAAGCGGCCGAGCATATTGCCCTTTACCTTGTCCTCCTCCAGCGCCGCACTATAGACGTGCTTCATCTGGCTTTCGTCACGGTGCAGCATACCTTTTTCTTTCATCGTCTGCATCAGCTTCAGCGTCGAGGTATAGATCACCGCCTCCTTTTGCTCGTTCAGCTTATCATGCACAAAGCGCACGGTCGACGGGCCGTATTGCCATAAAACCTGCAATACGTCCATCTCGGTTTTGGTGGGTACTACACTTTCGCCTGTATCTTTCTTCAATATCATAAACCAAAGGTATGTATTAAAAACGTACGTTACAATAGGTAAATTCGAAATGATAGTAATTAATTACGTAACTAATTGATTTTGAAAATAATTATTTATTGTTATCCCCGCAGGGCCGATAAATTAGTTAGACTTTTTCATTATTTCACGGGTTGCTTTCCAGGCGCAGGTGTCATACCTTTACGGCATGATCGCGGCGACCTGCACCCTGATCAGCAAAATCTTCTCTATGAAAAAGCTTAAAGCCAACCTGCTGTTGCCGGCTCTTGCGCTGTTCGCCTTTTGCCAGCTCGCGGCGGCGCCATCCAACGGGCAGACCGGTAAATGCCTGGTGATATCGGATATACATTTCAATCCGTTTTACACCAACAATGGCAGCTATAACATCGATACGCAATTGCGCGATCAACTGGCGACAACGCCGGTTGCACAATGGGAGGGCATTCTCGGCGCGTACTTTAAACAAGCAGGCGCCAAACCGCTGGGCGGGCTGAAACGCGGCTACGATGCCAACTATCCGCTGCTGGTATCGGCTATCGGCGCTATGGCGCAGCAGCAAAGCCGGCCGCGTTTCATCGTCATTGCCGGCGATTTCCTCTGGCACCAATATTATGGCAACACAAACGATACGGTGGTGTTCCGGTCGCCCGACCAGCAGAGAAGGCTAAAAGACAGTACCGTCAAGTTTATCGGTTACCTGTTCAAAACCCAATTCCCTGCGACGGCGTTTATACCGGCCCTTGGCAATAATGATACCGATGGCGAGGATTACGCTAAACAGGCTGCCGGCTTTTTACATGTTTTTGCCGATGCCTGGGGGCTGGACAAACTAAACGTTGATACCGCTAAATACGACCATACCGGGTATTTCATAGGCGAAACGGGCAATGCGTCCGATCCGGAATTTGTGGTGCTCAACTCGTCGCTCATCAGCAATAAAAAGCGCGACGCCTATCAAAAGGACGCTCAGCAGATGTTTGATTGGCTCGACAATGTGCTGTCGCAGCCGGCCAGCAAAAACGTGTGGGTGATATCGCATATCCCGCCCGGCGGCGACCTGTACCCGGATTATAACGCAAGGTTACTGAACAAGATCACCACAAGCCCAAACGTAAAATACTACCTGGCCGGGCATACGCATTTTAACGATTTCAGGGTGATCTACGACCAAAAGGCCGCAAAAGTATACCCCTTGTTTATCCGGGTAGTGCCGTCCATCGGGCCCAACCACGATAACAGCCCGTCGTTTGAAGTTGCCGGCATAGATGCGGATTATGCGCTTACCGGCGAAACCAGTTACGTGCTAAACCCCGAAGCGTTGGCAAAAGACCCGGCCCGTGTACAATGGATGCCCGGCTACAGCATCGGCACGGTGGGTTTAAGCGGCATTACGGCCCAGGCGATGTACAACTTTATGCAGCATAAAAACCCCAACAATTGCCAGCCATATTACCGGTTTCACAGCCTGGACCAGCAAAACCGCGACAGCTACCTGAAAAGGGTATCGAACTTCAATAATAATATCCTCATGATCGGCCGTTAAAAGCCTGTCATTTTTCCGTAGTAGTACGTAGCATTTACCGTGTTTTCACGGGTTGACATTCAGTTAATTATGCCTAAGTTTAATTAAAAAACTATGGCGTTCAAAATACTTTCGCTTGACGGCGGCGGCTCGTGGGCTATGATACAGGCCCGCGTGCTCAAAGACATTTACGGCGATATTGCCGGGCACGACCTGCTGAAAAAGTTCGACCTGGCCATTGCCAACTCGGGCGGCAGCCTGGTGCTGGCATGCCTGTGCTGCAACATTAAACTGTCGGACATTGTTGCCATCTTTGAAAACCAGGCCGAACGCGAACAGGTTTTTTCGGCGCTTACGGCTGCCGAAAAGATCGAGAATGGCATTGCCGCCCTGCGCTTCATCCTGGAGATGGGGCCCAAATACAGCACCGAACGCAAATACAGCGGCCTGGTAGATGTTTTGAGGCATAAACAGGTGCCTGAACCGGCGCCGGGCGCCCAGCCGATCGTCGAGATGTTCCTCGACCAAATACCAGCCGCCATCGGCAAACCCGGTCTGCAGTTAATCATTATCGGGTATGACTATTTTCGCCGCCGCGCCAACTTTTTCCGTTCGAAGCTGGATAGCCGCACCAACCAATTCGGCGGTACGCAGTTCCGCGTCAGCCTGGCCAGCGCCATCCACTGTTCCAGCAATGCGCCAGTAAATTATTTTGATGTGCCGGCAACCATCATCATGAGCAGCACCGCCGGTAATGACGACCGCAGCAACTGGTTTTGGGACGGCGCCATATCGGGCTTTAATAACCCGGTGCTTGCAGGGGTTACCGAGGCGCTGACCAACGGCGTCGATCCGAAGGATATGCGCGTTCTTGCACTCGGCACGGCGACCGGCGACAAGACCATCATTACCGACTATGGCACATCGACCAACAAAGACATTAAAGCCATTTACAACGCCAACATGGATAATACCGACCTCACCGTTACCGACCACAGCTTTAGCTTTGCGCACGATATTAAGGAACTGGCGACCAGCATCCTCGGCGACCCGCCCGATACCGACACTTTTATCGCCTATTCCATTATGCACCCTACACTACCTGCCGAAGGAAACCTGGTGCGCATTAACCCCTGCATGGCGGCCGTGCTCAACCCGGCGTCTAAACGGTTTGTGCCACCGGCCGTTTACAACGCCGACGATGCGGGCCGTGCCGATTTTGTAAAGCTGCTGCAACTGGATATGGACGCCGTAGAGCAGGACGAAGTAGATCTGATTACCGGCTTGTGCGACAAGTTTATTGTTGAGGACGGCCCATGTGTGCAGAACCAATTGATACGCGGTACGGCTGACACACAGCATTTAGGATATACAACCTATGCCGATGCCAAAAAGCGATGGATTAATATTGGTGCGTGAGCATAAAAAAGCCGCACGTTCCATTTCGTGCGGCTTTGCTTTTTAAACAGGTAGATGTATGATAGTCAGGCGGCTAGTAGTTGCTTGGCGCCCTGGTTGTGTTTATTGATACTGTCCCTGAATTTTTTCAAATCTTCTTCCAGTAATCTCTTAAGTTCCGCGTCGATCGATTTCAGTGTTACTTTGGTTTCAGTTGAGTTTTTCATGGTTTTACTTATTTAGTGACATAGCGTATAATATAAAATCTGTGCCATTGTATTAAAGCCGCCCTAAGGATAAAAAAAACGATTCTCGCCCTTTCATTGCTGTATTTTTTTCTGAACACGGCGTTTTGAAGATTGAACGCCCCAGGAGCCGACTTTAATTAGGTATGGTAAACTACTGTATATTAATATGTTGATATATAGCATTTGAGTTAAGTTTGGTTTTCCTGTCAAGTAATTTTATAATTACAAAGATATTATTAGCGGCAAATGATTAAATTTGGAAACTATTGATTAATAACCTTGTCCAATGCAAAAACACGAGTATCTTGCCGATACGCACCGGCCGCTGTGGCATAATTTTCTCCTTTGCTGCGGTATCATCGGTTCCGTTTTATTTTCTATAGCTGCTTTCAGTTATGGGGCCGTATCGCCTAACTACGATATGATGCGTCAACCTATGGGCGAACTGGAGCTTTTGCGGTACGGCTGGGTGCAATCCGTTAATTTTGTCGTGTTTGGCTTGTTTATTTTCGCTTTTGCGTTCGGGCTATACCGTGAATTGAAAGACGGTTATGGCGCGTTATTGCTACCCGTACTCCAGGGATTTGTCGCCCTCGGCCTGGTACTTTCGGGGATATTTATCCACGAACCGTTCCACACGCAGGCGAGCATGCTTGCAATTATCTCACTGGTAATCAGCTTTTTTGTTTTTGCCGTCCGTTTTGCAGGCGACCCGCGCTGGCGGGGATGGGCGGCGTACTCCATTGCCAGTGCTTTGGTCGTAACGGTTCTGCTCGCAATTTTTGGATATCTAAAGGCCCATAACGGCGCATATGCGGGTGTTTTACAACGCGCCGCCATTTTTACCCGCTCGCTATGGTTGTTGATTTTCACGGTCCGCCTGATGGGCGGAACCGGCCTCGGCCCTCAAACAAAAACAAATGTGGCTGATCTGCAGCCTGATTTAGCCGGGCATCAATAAGCATTTTAAAACCTTGCAGTTATGGCACACGCTTTGAAGTAATAGAAGTATGCCGGCCAAACACGCACACCCGGAACCTGCTGCAATGCAAACAATCGATTTTTTCCCAGGCAATGCCACAGCTTCGGAGCGCGTGGTGACCAGTTGAGCATACGCTGTTGTTGTAATTTACTTACACGAAAAAGCTTTGATGGCTTTGATAGTAAATTAACAGGAGGTAAATATTTACTAACAATTGTGCGTGCTTAACAGGCGTAAACTGAACGGCCCGGACCGTTCTGAAAAGAGGAGTTTGTAGTTAAATTAATATAAGGTTATGCTTTTACTTGGACTAATTGGTTTTTGCACCCTGGTTATTGGTATAGCGATAGTTACCGCGCGGTTAAATGAGAAAGTGCCCTGCGACCATGATTGGGTTGAGACCGGCAAAGGTTACAAATGCACTAAATGTTTCCGCACAATTACTCACCAGACAATTGAAGAACAAGAACTGAAGGAAGAGCCTTACGCAATGGAAGAGGCCTGACAGAGGTATTGATAGCCGCTACTAACCGTCGCTTTTTTTAAACGAAATAGTTCTGTTTATCCGGTAAGGATTCATTTTCTGCTGAGTTGAAGATGAACCTGGGTAAGGTATTGGGCAATGGTTTTGAATTAATTAAAACAAATTTTGCGTTCGACAGTTTATCTGGATCGAAGCACTATTTGTACCCCTGCACAATTAATTTAAAATGCCAGACAGACCCTTTCTTGTTTTGCAGTATATCAGCATGAACCTGAATACGCAATTCGATTCCGTTCTTGTCGAAGCGCTAAAGTTCGACAAATTTGAGGTGAATGAGATATTATTTAGCCTTATTCATGAAGAACTTATTACCGACACCAATGGCATCTTGCGCGTTACTGAAAAAGGCGCCGCTTACTTAGGAAAGCCGGCAAAATAACCACTTTCAATATTCGTTATTTGCTAAAGCAACATTAGTGGTTGATCAGCGCTCATGTTCTCCCTGCCGCTCTTCCTCTAACCGTCGAATACCTCGTTTTCCACCAATTGTGTTAATACGCTTCTTAGCACGGCTTCGCGTGCCCACTGCTGTTCGATTGCGCTGGCATCCTCGCGGTACCAGCGCACGGGCTCGTTGATTTCGATACGGGTTTTAAAAACGAAACCTTTTTTGGGGTGTGTTTTGGTGCCCTCATAACTGTTCAGGCCCTCAGCTCGGATAGTTTTGGCAAAGTTCTTCAGGCTGATATCCAGCTGCAGGCATTCGTCGAGCGTATTTTTAAAATCCTGTTTGTCTTCAAGCCATAGCGTTAGCGTTTCACCGCTGATCTCGTGATCGGCAATGCTGATGCGACTGTAATCATAGTCGACCGAAATGATGAGCCACCACAGCTCGTCCTTTAGTTTTTGTGTAAGTTTTATCATAATGGTTTTTTTAAGGCATTAGGGTGTTATGTCGCTGAGTCATTGGCATTGAGTTTTGATGACTCAATGACCAAATGACACAGTGACTTTACCTGAACTTCGGCAACCATCCCGGCAGGTGCTTTTGTATCTCGCGGATGTACCGCTCGTGCTTGTTACACGCGTCCAGGTATGCGCGGTAGCGCAATTGCAGATCGGAAGGATTTTCAGTCGGTTGCATGGCGTTTTGCTGCAGTGCGGAGTGGATAAGGTGCATAGGATAAGGTTTAGGTTATAGTAAAGTATTTCTTTATGTTTTTCGCGTTTCTCCCAACAGGGCGTAATTCGTCCACGAGCTTTCTGTAAGCTCTTTAAAATTCATACTTGAAATTGTCTGAATTTGTATTACTTTCGTGAAGAAGTACATTGCAAATGTAAAGAAATATTTGTATTTTTAAAGCAAATAATTACAAAAAAAGTTATCAACATAATGGAGCAGCAGCCGAAATCAAATAAGGTAAAAAGAGTTCGCCCTGAAACACTGGAGTTTATAATCTTGTATAATCAGTTAAGGGGCAGGGCTTTTAAAGGTAATGCCGAGCTGGCCGAAGTGCTCGGCTTTAATTCGACGGCCTCGATAACCGAGATCATCAAAAGTCGGCAGAACATCGATCCTGATAAATTACAGATATTTAAAGAAAAGTATAAAGAATTTATTGCGGTTAAAAAAACTCCTGTAATAAACCAGGCGGTAAGCGATTACGCGGGCATACCCATGTACGAGGTGGTTGCCACGGCTTCGGGTGTAGAGGTGTATAAAGATATCAACGATTCGACGCCAATCGGGCACATGAACTTTCCGGGCATCGAGGACTGCGACTTTGCCCTGCCCGTGTGGGGGCACAGCATGTATCCTTACCTGGAGAATGGCTGCTGGGTGGCGCTAAAGGTGATACACGACAAAAAGATCCTGCCCGGCGAGGTGTATTACATCGAGTGGGGCGACTACCGGATGTACAAGCGCCTGCTGGCCGGCGATAACGACGACGAGGTGATAGCGCATAGCGACAATGTGACCGAGATGATCGGCAACAGGCTGAAGTATGCCCCGTTCGTGATTAAACTGGAGGATATCAAAAAGTTGTGCTTAGTGAAGGATATTCATAAGAAGCATAACCATTGAGGCGAAATGGGGAAAGGTAAAAGGATAAAGGTGAAAGGGTAAAGGTTAAGTATGACAACGACTTTGCCTTTTTCTGTTTTTCTCATTAATAGCTTTACAAACACCTGTGGTTAAGTAAATTAAGGCGCAATTAACCTGATCGCACGTTTTGCGACATTTGTCACAACACTTTCATATTTAGCTAATTATAGTTGGCAATTGCAGGAATTATCCAGAATTGTTGATTACCTTGATGTATTAATTTAGCTTTTAAATTAATTAAAGGGGAAAGACAGCCGGACGTTATGCCCGGCTGTTACTTTTTTTAAAGCTTTTCATTCCTTTCGCACAATGCGGCTGTTCACTTCTATCTCGCGCAGCAGCCCGGGCGAATCCATTGTACTACTAAAGCTCCGGTTGGGGTTTGATGCCTGGAGCTTACTGATGTCCATGTCTGTTTGATCGAGTTCTTTAAACAGGCTGTTTATCTCTTTCAGGTGCGAGTTGAAGAATTTTACCTTGTTGTTGTAAGCGTCGATCTTGTAGTTACTGGCAACGGCAGCCGGCTGTTTGGAAGTATCGGGCAGCATCGCCGTGTAAGGCGACAGGCTGTTTACCGTGGTCTGTATTGGCACCAGCGATGGGGTAGGGTCCTTCGGGTCGAGCGCTTGCAGCGTAAGCTTTACCGGATCGGGGTTATAAGCCACCAGGTTCTTATACTCATCAATAATGGCTTCAGCTATTTTGTGCTGGTTTGCGTAGGTATCGGCTATGATCTTGTTTTTGACATTATTTTTAAAGCTGTTGAACAGCAGCGAGGTAAAATCATAGGCCTTTGTTCGCAATACGGCCCCCTGCACCGAAAAATAATTGCTTAGCGACTTGTTTTTGGTATACATTACGCCAAGGTTGGTTGCAAAAACCTGCGCTGGTGTATTGACAGAAAGATCGGCCTCGTTGCCGAAGCTGTAATACTGCTTGCCGAATATCTCGAGGTCGTCTATACGTTCGTACGACGACAGGAAATAGAGCCGGTAGCGCTGGTACTCCTTGTCGGGGTTATCGATCTGCGCGTAGCAGTTCTGTAAGAAGTCCTGCACAGCTTTATCGTTGAATACCTGGTAAATAGTGGCGCTGGCCGTAGGTTTCCAGCGGATGAGCGACAGCCGGGCCTTAAAATCCAACTCGGCGGTGTTGTTCACCCGAAGTGAATCGAACATGCGGGCCACAAAGTACGCTACCTGCGCGTTTGCCATCCCTCGCCTGCCGGCATCGACCATAGCATCGAGGCTGTCCTGTATGGTCAGGTAGGTCTCGCTGCTGTTCCAGAACGAGGGTTCCAGCGGTGGCACCAATAACTGGTTGGTTTTTGTATCGACGAAAAGGAAAGTGCCCAGGGGATAGATATTCTGAAAATTGTTTTCGAGCATGGACAAGCTGCTCATGGAAGACGAGTCCATTTTCAGCATAAAATTCAGCACCTTATTGTGCTCCAGCTTTACGCTCAGGCCCTCGAGCGATTCAAAGCTCGATGTTTGCTTTTCGGGTATGATAAGGGGCACATAAGTGGGCTTATCTTTATTCCTTTCGAGCGACGCGAAATCCTTTTTCACCATCACCGAAGTTTCTTCCTCGGCATTCTGACCGTAAAAGAAAATGGTATCGCCCTTGCTGAGCGAGATATTCTTCAGCTTTTCTTCGCCCGCTCTGAGATTCATCAGCGCCTTTACCCTAAACTTACCCGATTTGTGGGTAACGCGGTAAAAAACGGATACCTGGCCTTTGCCGGTATTTTTTATTCTAAACTTAAACCCTTCGGCGCGGGCGCTCCACGACAAAAAGATCAGCAGTGACAAGGGCAGCAGCGATCGCAGCGTTAGCCCCGGTTTGGATTTATAAGCAGACATAGGATCATGTACTTTTTAGTTAGCAGATAAAACGAAAACGCCGGCTATTGGATTTTAGTTTAGGAAGTCTGAAAATGGCCCGAACAATACCCTATCGGCAGAGCGTGTAAGGTTTGTTCGGGCCAGGCAGATGTAAGGCCTTTTTATTGTACCAGGTGAACTTCAACGCGGCGGTTCTGTTCCCTTCCGGCTTCGGTTTTATTGGATGCTATGGGATGTTTGGTGCCATGGCCCTTTGCGGTCAGGCGCGAGCCATCGATGCCGGCATTTGTAAGGTATTGCTTAACAGCGTTGGCGCGGTCGATAGACAAGGTCATGTTATGTGCTGCCGTACCTTCGGCCGATGCATAACCGTCAAGCATGAAGGTTGAGCTGGTGCCCAGTTTCATTTGCGACGCAATGTGGTCCAGGTCCTGGATAGCATCCGTGCGGAGTACCGAGGAATTAAAATCGAACTGAACGTTGGTGAAGTTATAGTCGGGCTTGGCCGGTGCAGGCGCCGGAGCGGGTGCCGGTGCAAGTTTTGCCGGCGGCGGCGGCGGTGTTGCCGGTTGCGTTTCGGTAGTCGCAGGTTGCTCTTTAACAAGTTTCTTTTTGGATTTGCACGATTGCACAGAAAAGGCGAAGGTCGCCAGGATGAGACTGTAGCAGATAGCTTTGTTTGTTTTCATTGTTTGTATTGATTTTAAATTGTTTGTGATTATTGGTTCCGCGTCGCAGCGAGCAGGACAAAAAAGGCCTGAGCGGGCTATCGCGCGGGGGCTGGTAAAAAAGAAATTGCCGTAAGGGGAATTAGCGCGTCATAAACGCAGATTGCGCTGGGTTATGCAAACCTGGTTTGCGCGGATTGAGAGCCGTGACAGGCTAAAAACGGATGTAAGTGTAACGAACAGGCCGCCTATAAAGAAAACCACAAAGGGGATGCCTGTAAATTTAATATCGGGCACGGTAAAACGATCGATCTGTTCGACGATAGATTTATCCACCCTGACAAGATATTTGCTTTGACTGTCGGCACCCCTCAGGTGTGCATGCTCAAACTTTTTGGCCCTTGTGAAGGCCGACTCGTATTGGCAGATGTAGTAGGACGGACTTATTTTGATAAGCAGAAAAATGACCAGGAGCAGGACCGTAAAGGTCTTCTCCAAATGATCGTTATTGCTGTAGCTTACAGGCATTTCGGGGGTACCGGGCAAAATTACACATTGGACTTAAATCTGCAAATGCAATTTGCAGTTTAGGGCAATGGGCTTGCTGCCTGTTCGACTCACCCTGTCGTCTTCGCCGAGCTCCCTCTCTTCGCATGCAGCGAAAAGAGGAAGCTCGGGTCTTTCCTAAATCACAGAAACCCTCTTTACAGCTTGCTGTAGAGAGGGTGGTGAAGCGTAGCGATGACCGGGGAGTCAAAACCGGATCAGCTCGTCGCTGGCCTCTTAATTACCATTTCCTGCAAAAAGGCTACCACCAGCATGGCCAGCACCGATAATACCCAGCCAAACAGCACCTGGCTGCCCAGCAGGCTGATACGCTCTTCGGTGAGGCGCAGCGAGCGGCCGGCCACTACCGTATAATCTTTTGCCCCAACGGTTACGGTAGCCTGCCTCAGGCCAGGGCGCGGCTGCCAGGTAACCGCATTGGCGCCTTTACTGCGCGCATGGTCCAGCACACCCTTCGGGAATTGCGGGGCGGCGCCGTCGAGCCGGGTGCTGGTGGCGGCCACGTTGCCCTGCATGTCGTAAATGATCAGCCAGAGCGCCAGGCTCTGCGAAATTTCGACGCCATCGTTCGTCCCGGTAAGGGTTTTGGGGTCGGCGCCTTTATCCAGGGCAAGGGCGGTATCTTCGGCTACCTGGAACTGCGGGTCGTTGGCCGACATGCGGTAGCTTTGCTGCACGGTTACATACACAATGCCGCAAACCAGCGTGATCATGGCGGCATAACTGAACCAATTTCTGAATATGGTTGCGTACCTGTTCATTGTTGTGGTATTTACTTCGATTGGTATAAAAGTACTTTGTAGTTCAAAGTAAATAAGAATAATCGAGATTTGCAAGAGAAGTTTTAGTCTGTTATGGGGGGTAAATCCAAATGACCAAACTGTGCCTATAAAAAAATGTGCGAATTTTGTGCGAAAAACAGCCTTATTAATATAAAAATGGCCGTTTTTTGGTCATAACACTGAAAGGACATAAGGCAAAACGAAATGACCAAGCTTGTATTTACTTGAATTGGCTTTAATACTGCTTTAATAATAGATACCAGGCACCCCGCTTAGCATACCAACTACTTTAATTTAAAGCGTTAAAACGGCATAATGATAGCAAAAACAGCGTTTTTGATGTGTGCCACGCTCTCGCAATAGTAAGGCAATTAGTGCCTAAATAGGCGCAACTTAAACCGTTTTTAAAGCGTTTATAAAAGCCCATAATTACCCATTTTAAGCCACTTTTTTGAGTTGGTGTGACAGTTGGTGTGACAGTTGGTGTGACACCAAAATTCAAAATTTACGACCTGGGGTGCTCTCTTTTGTATTGCCTTATCAAAGAATCGGACAACTTGAGCTTCTCGGGATCAACAAATTTCAATAATATTTTACCAGATGCTTGCAATTGTATCCAATCAGTTCTACCGAGAGTGTCAAACCTATTTTTAATCCAATTAACTTGGCCGTTCGGCATTATTTGAACTACCGATATAGGGCCGCCAACTGAATAGTCTACAAGAAATTCCTTAGAATATTTATATATGGCCCTTTCAGCCAACTTCGCTAATTTTTTACATGTAGCGGTAGAATCGTATTTAAGATACTTAACAGCTGGCGCGGCGGTAACGTAATATGTCCGCATTGGATGAATCTGACTATTGTCCATCAAGTCCTGGAGGGTAAACTCATATATAGCCGGTTTGTTGTTTATGTAACTTGCGACAACAAAATCGTTCTCTTTAAGAAGTTCAATTTCTTCTACAGAAAACATTGCCTTTATTGCTCTCACGTAATTTATAATAAACGATAGTGTAGCGTGATTCCAATCAATCTTGTTTTCAATTTGCCTCGCGAGATTCAAAAGGTTCCTGTGGCCTAAATTGGCAACGCCCGTTGTTCCGAAAATTATTCCCCTTACTTGAGTTATTTTAGCAACACTATCAAAATAAGCATAAGGACGCCCATCCTTCATTATCATGGCCCTTGAATCAGCACAAACAACAATCCCATCCGTGCCGAGTTCAATAGTTATCAGCGATCCGTGAAGCTGAATTTCGTCATTGTTTTGAGCCAATATTCCGTTTGCAAACAAGATCGAAAAAAGAAGTAGCGATAATTTCATTTATGAGAATTTGTCGTTTTGGGTGTATGTAGTGGATGTCTTAGGTTATTCACTATTCTGACTAATATATTCGTCGAATATGTTTTTGCTATCAAACGGCTTGGTTTCGATCAAGAATTTATGAAATGCTGTTACAAGTTGCTTTATGGGTTCGCTGAAATCCTTTAGCTTATCGAGGTGTAGTATGACTTCTGCCTTATAGCTATCGTAATCAAATTTATTGCCTTGTAAATATTGTGACGTATTGAAAAGTGCGTTAAAAAAGGGATCGGTGTACGTCTGGCAAAACTCATCTGTAAAATCCCTTAGAATTTCTAACTGTTCCAGGCTGTTGACAAGACCTGAAAACTCATTGTTTGTATTTTTTAGAGACTGGTATAATTTGTCGTAATTGTCCTCTGCAATGAAACGCTGCCGAGGAGTTATTTTAAGTGCATTAGAAGGCACATCTGTGAGGGCTCTCACAATATTTTGATGCCGCAAATTCTTACTCTTATTACCGTCCGATCTGAGCATTTCCCCCTCTCCCTTTAAAAGCCAGTCTGATGATAGATTAGGAAATAATTTTAGGATATGTTCTAATTTATCTACCCCTATTGTCTTGTTATTTTTTATTTGGCTGGATAAAGAGCCATTTGAAAAACCTACATGCTTTTCAAAACTACTCATGCTGAACGGCTGAGAATCAATGAATTGCTTGAGCCTTTGTAATGTGTTAGGCATTGGTGGTTAATTGCTTTAGAATATATCTTAAATTACTTTTGGTAATTTTAGAATATATTCTATATAATTGTATAATATTTTCTAAGTGTAAATGTATGGAAACTAAATTAGAAATTTCAAAAGTAAAAGCCCAATTGCCTCATGGCGCACAGACAGAAATAGCAAAAAGGGCCAGTGTCACAAAAAATACTGTACATCTTGTACTCACCGGCAAAAGCGATAATATAGTTGTTTTAGAAGCGATTGCCGATTACTTGGCTGAACTACAGGCCAAGAAACAAGCAACAACCGAAAGATTAAGCAAATTAGTCGGATAACAATAAGGGAACTTCTAATGGCTCACCTTATTGAAAATAATATAGTCGCTGTTTTTCTCAGTGAAATTGTCGATACCGGCCAATGCAGCGCTGACAACGCCAGGCAGCTCGTTGCACGGGGAAAACTAAAAAAGATAAACCGAGCTTGTTTTGGCAGCCCCGTACTTTATGACTATGATACCTTGCCGATAAAGGTTAAGGAGCTGATTAATGACCCTCGCCACGAAAAACATCAATTTGAAAAATATTACAGAAAAAGTGCTGAGGTAGTCCGGTTTTTTGCCTCTTACCAATTTGAAAACGGCACTTACTTACCCGTTGAGCACCAGGAAAGATATAAGATAAATGCCTATGTAATTGAGGCAGCGCTTGCCTTTAGAGGCGACCTGGTAAAAGAGAGGCAGAACAAAGGTCTTAATTTGTTTGGGATCGACGAGGTACTTAGAAAGCACACGATCAGCTTCAAAAAAACACTTGAAACCAAACACGGCTATACTCACACTTTACCCGAAGGTGAAAAGGCTTTTAAAAAGGCTTTAAAGGAGTTTGAAAAATACGGTTATGAAAGCCTCGTATCGGGCAAGCATGGCAATAACAATAGCCGAAAAGTAACTGATAAAACACTGGCGCTGCTGGAAATCATGTTTGCAGCCGACCCTACAAAGCCAACCACGACAGAAGTACACCGGCGTTACATTGAGTTCATTTTCGGAAAGTTGGAAGTAATCGACACCTCGACCGGCGAAATGTTCATACCGGGCGACTTTGACCAATTGAGCGACAGTACGATCAAAAAGTATCTAACAAGCTGGCAGAGCGCAGCCGGCACGTATGCAGCCCGTAGCGGCGACCGTCAAAAGCTGATGGGCCAGTTTAAACCCTATCATACGCTCGAACAACCCAAATTTGCCGGTAGTATTATATCAATTGACGACCGCCAGCCTCCCTTTAAAATGCCAGACGGAAAAAGGCCCTGGTTTTATAATGGGATTGATCTTGCCAGTGAAGCTTTTGTCTGCTGGGTTTTTGGACAAACCAAAGAAGGTATTATTCTTGAATTCTACCGGCAGTTGGTTAGAAATTACGCGGAATGGGGATTGTGCCTTCCTGCCGAACTGGAATGTGAAATGAGCCTTAACTCACAGTATCAAAATACATTCCTGAGAGAAGGAGCCATGTTTGAGTTTGTCCGTATTGAAGCCAACAACGCGCGGGGCAAACGCATTGAACGATACTACGGGCAATTGCGCTATGGGTTGGAAAAGAAACGCGAAGGTTGGCTTGCCAGGCCGTTCGCTTTAAGCGAAAGTAACCAGGCCGGCAGCCACGAAGTTAAGACTCTGTATTATGATGAAATAATTGAAGGGTGCCTGCGAGATATTGAAACCTGGAATAATATGCCTCACAGCAAGCATACCGATTTGACCCGGTGGGAGGTGTTTATGCAGATGCAACACCCCGACCTTAAACCTATCAACTATAAAGCATTCCTGTTTCACCTGGGGCGCAAAACACCGACCAGCTGCGGATTTAACGGGATTATCAAATTCAGAAGTTCCGAATTTCTATTAGGACAGGACGGAGTGATCTGTGTCGGTGACCCGCTTATTGATCTTATGGATAGGGCGGCAGGAAAGGATATAGATATATACTGGCTGGATGGTAACGACCGTAGCATATTGAAGGCGCTTATTTATATCAGCGACTTGCTGATCTGCGAGGCTGTGCCAAAGCCCACATACAACCGGGCCCGGAAGGAACAGACGCCGGAAGATTTGAAAAACCGGGAATTGATGAGCAAATATGAGGCAACCATTAGGGCTTATGCCAAGCGCCGCAAACAAGCTATTACGACGGTAATATTCATCGATAAAACCGAACCCCGCAAAAAGTCATTTGTGATGCCTGGTTTACGGCGAGCCCCTATGATCAATGGAAGCGCCGAAGTAGAAATACTGCCTGACCTGCCCGGCGAATTTGAAGTAATAAACGAGCCTATAACACGAAAAAGCCTAAAAGACAGATTTTAACTAACATACCCATGTTTGCATTAGAGAGTACATTTAAAGAAAAGGTCGTTGCAGCAATACGCGAACGTATGCAGCAGCGGGACATGAGCGCCCAACAGCTTGCGAGAACTTTTAAAACAAGCGGCTCGCAGTTAAGCCGCTTATTAAAAGGTCAGCTTGACCACGTTATTTCAGACAGTAAGTGGATAGAAATTGCCAGGGAACTTGGAGTCGGCATTCATGAACGAGAATGGAAAATAGCCAGGACTGCAGTTTTTACTCAAATCGAAGAAGATGTGATGTTTTGCCAACAAAATGCCAAAGCGATGATCTTCGTAGATGAGTGTGGAATCGGCAAAACATTTACAGCTAAATATCTTGCTAAAGCACTCAGAAATTGTTTTTTCATCGACGCAAGCCAGGCAAAAACAAGGAATCAGTTTAACCGACTATTAGCAAAAGCTGTCGGAATGGATGAAAGCGGTCGGTACTCCGACATAAAGGATAATATTAAGTTCTACTTAAGAAATATACCCAGCCCGGTAATCATTGTAGACGAGGCCGGAGATTTAGATTACGCCGCTTTCCTGGAGTTAAAGGAATATTGGAACGCAACGGAGGGCGCTTGCGGCTGGTACTTAATGGGTGCCGATGGGTTACGTGCTAAAATTCAAAAGGGAATCCAAAACCAAAAAGTCGGATACCGGGAAATATTCAGTCGGTTCAGCAGTAATTATAGTCACGCCGTTCCACAAGGAAAACCCGAAAAGGTGGCATTTTACCAAGACCTCTTCAGAACGGTTTTAGAAGCTAATACCGCTGACAAACACAACATTAACAAGATCGTAAATAAATGTATGGCCGGGGCCATCGATCAAAACATCGGTGGCCTTAGAAGGCTCGAAAGTTTACTAATCCTTCACCAACAAAACGACGAACAAGCATGAAAACAACAGAAATGCAGGCAGCGGAAAGGCTGTTTAATACTACTGACACACCTGTTAGTGAGATCGCCCGGGCTGCCGGGGTTGACGTGAGTACCGTCTATTCGTGGGCTAAAAAGCACGGTTGGAACACGGACAGGGTTAAAGACCTGGAAAAATTACGATTTGATGCCGCTGTGCTATTCATTAAGCACGGTTATTCTGTAAAGGCCATACACGAGCAAACCGGCGTGTCGATGCCTACCATAGCGAAGTGGCGAAAGGAAGGCCGCTGGATAGAGTTGCGGCCCGATATGGAGGTAATGAATGAGTATAAAGCGGCGACTATGTACATCCGCGACCAAATGCCAGTGGCTGAGATATGCAGTCGGTTAAGTGTGCCGGAAGCAACTGTGAACATGTGGATTTATTTAAACGGATGGGATACCCCGCGTAACCTCGCCCAGGTGCAAAGCGCCGTAGCTGAGATAACCGATGCTTTCTGTACCTACTTTAAATCACTATTACCTGGCATGGCTGTATCAATCGAATTTGCGCAGCAAGAATTTATAAAAAGCATTTCAGCAAGAAAATAACATCAAAAAAAGGGAATATTATGACAACAGCTACACAACCACAAATTCAGAAAATTCATGTGCTGCTCAATCAGTTGGGCATAGCGGACATGAAAAGAGAAATTATTTTCCAGCTTACCGAAGGCAGGACGACCAGCACCAAAGAATTACAAATAGACGAAGCCCGGCAGCTTATCATTAACCTGGCGGCGTATGATCCGCGCGAACGGCTCAAAGGTGCGATCTTTTCGCTGGCTTACCGGGCCGGTATTATTTACGGCGCTACCGACGACGACAAAAAGATGAACGCGGCGAAGCTTGCCGCTTTCCTGAGAGATCGGGGCGCGGTAAAAAAGGCGCTGAACGATATAACCTATGATGAGTTGGTTAAAACACACCGCCAGTTTGAGGCGATGCTGACCAACATTCAAAAGAGCGCCAGCGATAAACAAGCCGCCTCGGCTGTAAATAACCTTTTGTCGGAATTTAACATATCAGTTATCGCCTAAACTTTACATGCATGAAAACATCATTTGAACGCTTCTTTATAGAACACAACAACAGGCCGCTACCAAAAGAACCTACTCATTACCTGGTGGCCGACATATTGAATAGAGACCTGTCGATAAAGCGCATAACCGTTTATTTCAACCCGGAGGATTACTGGATAAACCCATCTGAACAATTCGGACAGAATAACCCTAAAGCGGTTGGAAAGCTTATAGGCAATTACCTGGGCTTTATAAGCATGGATAAGGCTTCCCAGTTTTACCAATACTGGATTGTAGAGATAGCGACGAACAACGTGGTAGTTGAGAAAAGCAGTGGCTTTTTTACCTCGAAGGTTCATTATGCGATAGATGAGGACAAATTTAGCCGGGTATGAACATGTAGCTGTACTACTATTAACCTGTAGTACAGCTATATCGAAATTTTAAACAACCAAAAACGCAAGATACTTTTACAATGAAGCGCGATATAAAATCGGAGAATATAGAAAGAAAGCACAACGACATTTTTAAGGATTTTAATAAAATGTTTGTGCAGGGTTTTCGCATCGACGTGATTTATGAAAAGCTTGAAAAGAAGTATTACTACGATAAAGGCACGATATATCGGGTAATACTTGACAAGAAATTCGCGCTTCCCGATAGCAAGAAAACTAAAGGGGAAACATAGGTAGAATGTTAATAATGGGTGTAAGCGGAGCAATGAGCCGGGCTGTTATAACAGACCCGGCTTTGCTTTTTTATTTAACTATATTTTAAGACGATGCCAAAAAGCACTAAACGATTTATTCTTTCAAACGACAAATTGAACTCACACGGTTTTCGTGTGCTTACACGGGGAATTGACCTGACCGACTTTAGGAAAAACCCTGTAATGTACTGGATGCACGATTATCCTAAATCGGATAATGGCGACAAAGAAAAAGGATTGCCCATCGGCTATTGGGACGACATACAGATAACGGATACCGAACTGAGCGCCGTGCCGGTGTTTGATGATAATGATGAGTTTGCCATGAAGTTATATCACAAAGTTGAGCATGGTACTATCCGGGCTGCCAGCGTAGCCATTGAGCCGGTGCAACTCGACACCAATAAGGCGAACTGGCTACCAGGTCAAAAGCTGCCCACCCTGGTTAAGTCGCGCTTGGATGAAGCAAGTATTGTTGACCGCGGATCAAACCGTGACGCTGTGACCATGAGCGCCGGGAGCACCGTCTATTTAAAACTGTCTGAAAACGCCTTTAATAACCTCGATATTGAAAAGAACATGAACCAAACGCCGGTGAATACACCCCAGGGAGACTTTTCGCCCGAACTACTCGACATTATGCAAAATGCAATTCAGGCGGGTAAGCTTACTAAGGATCAAGCTGATAACATGCTTAAAATCGCGAACAACAGTCAGGAGGTTGAGGTTGCAGTGAAGAAAGCAATCAGAACACAACCTATTAATCCGGATAATATTAGAGGCAAATTTCATCATACGCTAATAGATGTTGCCGCGAATAAGAGTTATGACGAAATTCAAAAGTCGTCGCCTGGCACACTGATCGATCTTGCCGAGGTTGCCCCCGCCCTTTATAAGGCTAAATTCTTTGAGAAGCACGGACGGCTGCCTGCTGCATTACCTAAGAGGAACCCATAAGCCTGATAATGCAATACGGGGCAAATTTAAAAGCTATTTAAAGGTTTTAACGATGGATGGAGCTAAACGAAGCTGGAAGGCCGAGCGGGAAGCTGAGGTTGAGAAGATCAAAACGCTTTTGAGAGTTGAGATCGGTATAACTGACATCAGTGAGAGCGGCGCAGCCTGGCTGCAAAATCTTGATAAGAAAGGCCGATTGAAATTAATAAAACTATTGGAAGAAACTGTTTGAAGGTATGCTTTATAAAAATTCAAAAATATCAATGTCTGAAATAACGCCCCAAGTAATTGAAAAATGGAAAGAAAGACATACTGAAGTGTTTCAAGTTAATGTCGATGACAAAACGGGCTATTTCAGAAACATAACAACCGCCGAAATAAAAAGCCGTCGTATTACGAAAGTGTTTTGCAAAGATGAGCAAAGGACGGCGGTGAACACCTTAAAGTTGACCTGGTTGGGAGGCGATGAGGAAATCTTAAATGATCTTGACTATTGTATCCCGGCATTCAATCAGTTACAGCCGATTTTTGAAAAAAAGGTAAAGGCTGTATTACCCTCAATGAGATTTTAAAGCGAACAAAATGGCGAATTTGGTAGAGTTCCTTGTAAAGATAAAAGATATGGCTTCGGGGCCGCTGCAAAAGATAGCGGGTTCGGGCGGCAACGCTTTTCAGAAGCTGGAGAACAGCATCAATAAGGTGACCGGCAAAACGAGCGGTCTGAAGATGAACCTATCACAGATCGACGTGGCGCTGCGCAACTTGGAGAAAACCCGGAGCATCAGTTTCGACGACCGGCAGATCAGGCGAATAAACCGCGAAATGAGCGACCTGCAAAAGCAGAAAGACCGGCTCGAAGGCGGCGGTTCAAAATTCGGAATGGGAGGATTGCTGCGGCAGGGCCTGGCGATAGCCGGTATCGGCAGTTTCGCTTTTTTGGGCGGCAGCATTATGAGCAAAGGCATCGACCGGCAGATCAGTCAAATTTCATTGGAAACGCTCGTCGGCAAAAAGGCTGGCGACCAGCTTAACGACAGGCTCGTGGATTATGCCCAAAAAAGCATTTATGGCAACGAGATCATGGGCGAAGGCAAGCTGCTTGCCGGGTCGGGCGTGAAGGCCAATAACATTATGCCCATCATGCACATGCTCGGTGACCTGGGTATGGGCGACGCCGAAAGGATGAAAACACTGGCCCTGGCCTTCAGCGAAGCGAACAGTACGGGCTATCTGACCGGCAGGCAGGAAATGATGATGCGGACGGCGCTGTTTAACCCGCTTGAAGCATTGGCGTCGATCACCCACAAGTCGGGCGCTCAGATCAAAAAAGACATGGAAAAGGGTAAGGTAGGCATTGACATGCTGGTGCAGGCCATGGAATACGCGACCGGCCCGATGGGCAGGTGGCATAATATGGAAGATAAAATTGCAGGCAGCGGCGCGGGTAAATGGATAGCATTTAAGGGCGCGTTAACAACGCTGGCCGGTACTATCGGTATGGCGCTTATGCCTGCGCTTGGGGGCTTATCTAATTTGCTGAATACGCTTATCAATAATAAGCCACTTCTTATCGATATCGCCTGGGCCATCGGCGCCATGACGGTAGCCTGGACGGCATATACCGTCGTAACCAATTGGGCCGCAATTTCGGCGGCCGCGCTGGAGGTTGCGGCTATGTGGCCGCTGGCGCTGGTGGGTCTGGTTGCCGGTGCAATATCGGCCCTGTGTAGTCAGAACAACCAGTTAGCAGGGAATACCCAATCGAATATGAGCACCATTGGCGGGGCCTTTACCGGCATACGCCGGGTAGTTGAAATGCTGGTATACTGGATCGAATACGCCATCCTAACGATAGAAAACCTATGGGAAAGCCTGACGCTGATCGGTAACGGCATGATCGATATAGCCACTGGCAACTTTAAAAAGGGATGGGACGAGATCATGCATACCAAAACCGACGCGTACATGAAGCGCCAGCAATTGGTTTTGAACCGCGAATGGCACCTTGCAGATGACTATGGAGGGGGTAATAACAAAACGGCTTTAGGGCTTGCCCCGCTCGGAAATGACAAATACACGCCCACCGGCGCGGGGGCTGGCAACACAATTGACGCCGGCGACACGACCGCATCGATAACAGGCGGCGGCGTTCGCAGCATTACGATCAATGTTGCCAAGTTCCAGGACAAAACAGAAATACACACGACCACCATAAAAGAAGGCGCTCAACAGGTCGAGGAGATATTCCGCGATATGTTCCTGCGTATCGTCAATAGCGGGGCCGTGGCGTTGAATTAAGAAGACTTTTAAATACTTAGAAACCATGAGTAATCGCTCGGACGCCAAACGCGATGATGTTAAAGACGTAATAAGGTTGCAAAGACAACTCAAACACCCGGTTATGACCGAAGCTGAAATTCTGGGCATGAGCGACAAGCAACGCGAGCGATTAGTAAAAAGGCTTTTTGCTGAGTTGAAGCGAATGAATAAGCTTATATGCGGCGGTGAAATTGAAATTTATAAAATTGATTAGCCATGTCATTTAAGCTTTATTCAAAAGTTACAGTTGGTAAATATGGCTTTAATGGCGGTATTCATGAATGTACAATAAAGCGCAGCGTTCACGAGATTATTGACACTGCAATTATCAAAATTCCGGCCGTTGCCCGGGCTAACGACGTGTTAGAGATTGCATCGACACTCGCAAGTATAGCGGGTTTTAATGGAAACCCGACTAAGTCGAAAACCGGTAACTACCCCGACACCAGCGTTGAGAGTTCGACCCTTTGGAGAGAAGGTGATCCGGTTAATATCTTGTTAGGCTACAACGGCGATTACCGGCAGGAATTTAAAGGGTTTGTAAGAAGGGTGTCGCCGACAATACCGGCAACAATTGAGTGCGAAGGATATGCCTGGCAGTTGAGGTACAAACAAATTTCCGGGGTTTGGAAAAGCATTAAGCTTAAGGATTTGTTGCAAATTCTGATTGCTGGAACTGATATTGCACTTAGCCCCTACATACCCGATCTTGCCTTAACAAACTTGTCTACCCATCATCAGCCGAACTGCCTAACGATGCTTGAATATTTGAAAAGAAAGTGTCATTTGGTGGCCTACTTTATTTTCAACACGCTTTACGTTGGCATTGAGGAGGGCATTCCTGGCAATACAGTGATGTATCGATTGGGCTGGAATTGCATACGTGACAATAAACTTAAATATAGGGTAGCCAACGATACAAAGGTGTTGATTAGGGTTGTGGCTGGTAAGGGCAAAAATGCTAAAAGACCAATTACGGAGGTTGGTGATGCCGGAGGCAGTATTATAACTGAGAATATAGCCAATATAGGCGGCCCGGTTGATATGAAAGCAATTGCTAACCGGCTTTTGAGTTACAAGAAATACACAGGCTATGAAGGTCAAATAAGTGGCTTTCTTCAGCCTTATTGCAATCCATCCGATACGGTGCAGCTTTCGGACGTGCTATATAAAGTGATGGGCGGAAGTTACTTCGTAGACGGCATAGAAGTGAAGTTTGGTATGGAAGGCGCCCGCCGAGACGTTCACATAAGCAGGGCGCTATCGACGCCGCAATTTATTCCCCTGCAAGATCAAAATTCAAACAATTAACATTTAAAAATAAGTATCATGAACCCCGTATTGTTATATACAGACACGCAAAGAATCAATGATGAACAAGCCACGTTGGCTAACGTCATAACCGCCTATCAAGCCATCTACGATGCCATAAAGGCCGTAGGCGTAACACCTACTATTGCTGAGATTAACAGCCTTGTTAGTTCGGCAAGACGCCAGGCTCCAACCGATTTTGTGACCCCTTATATTGCGAACAAACTCGCCGACGCGGCTACGTCGTTTTCAGTAAATGGAGTGACTTTTACCAGGGCGGCATTTATGAGCATGATCGCTGTTCCCGATATATCGGGTATTATGACAGCTTTACAACCTGTGACCGGCAACAACGCGCAGCGCATATTTATCAGAGACGCGAAAGGCCCCCGAATTGATCTTTTAAGCCTTGCCAATGATGTTATTAGCGCGGTAGCGGGCGCAAATGACACCATTACTGCCTTATTTACTTATTATACAGCTAGCGATGCGAGCGCGACTATGGCTACGCAGTTACAGGCGATTTGTGATGCAATAAACACCTTCGACGGAACGAATAACGGCTTTGTCCTGCAAAAGATGCCCACCGCCAGGCGAAATCAGAATGGATATTACGAAAGTGCGTTTCCGGGACTTGCGGTTTTAGATGGCAGTTTTGTGGTAAGCCTGGAGTTTATAAGGAAATATGAGCAAACTGGCTCATTGGGTTTTTATAGCGCGGCGTTCTAATGCCGTCAAAAGAAATTTAGGCAGTTTCAAGGTGTTCTGCTTAAATATTTGGTTTGGTTTGAGCCGGGACTGGTTGGGAAGCCAGCCCGGTTTATTGTTGTAAATAACCGTTTGCAAAGGCGATATAGCTGCTTATATATTTATAACGATGCGAGGCCAAAAAATTATCCAGTCGGCATTACAAGCCCCTATTGAAGCCAAACCCTTACAGAAAGGACACAGAAACGTGCACCTGGACAGGCGGGACGATGCTTTGGCCGCACGGTTCTACTATCACTATCAAATCAAAGAAAAAAGGTTCGAAAGAGCCTTGTTAGATTTGGAAGCTGAATTCTTTATTGTCCCGAACGTAATTATCCAGCGCCTGGCGTTGCGAAAGGATTACTTAAAAGAATTGGGTAAGAAGGCGATAAGCGTTAAACAACTCCGCGAGCTTTTCCCTTTTTATGCCTGGAATTGATTACCTTTGATCTTAAAGCCATTAGGAGCGCTGTGTCGGCCTGCAAAGCCGTTGCACAGGTTAGCGGACTTAGTGCTTAGGTCCTTAAGGTTCGGTGGCGGCCTAAAAAGCCGTTCCATCGGTATGCCTTAAGGACTTTCTTATTAGAAGCCATTAAAGTAGGGGCTGAGTCCACCCCGAAGTCCGTTGCTCAGATACTGGACTTAATGACTAAAAACTGCCGGTCGTTTATGGTGGGCTTACAATTAAAAGGCTATGTTGTTGGTAAACCTGTGTCAATGAGCAGGGGAAATGCAAGCGTAAAAGTTGGTATTAATTTTCGGAATAATTTTTTTGCAATTAAAAATGTTTGTTAATTTGAATACTCCGTTGCAAACTCCAATTTGCAGCGCGTGATAAGGTTTAGGTTTGAAGCCCCAAGCTGCAAGAGCAAGGGGCTTTATAGTGTTAAAAATACCTTGATAAGTTCGCATCATTGTATTTAATTTTGAAGAGAGTTTTTACTTGATACCCCAATGCCCCACAAAATCAGGTCGAGCGACCATAACCTTACGCTGGCAGATTTGAACCTAATTCACTTTAAGTTAATGAACCAACAATGCCCTGTTCATTTCAAGACACCATACGTCGAATCAGAAAACGGAGAATTAGTATATTCATGTTGCTGTGATAAGCTGAAAAACCTTTGTTTATTAGTTTTAGTTACTCTGGATAAGCCGTCCGGTACAAAAAACGTTTAGGTTATACTATTTCTTTGTAACAATTCCCTCATTGCGGGTTGAACGTGACTCAAAAGGACTTGAAAAGAAAGAATCATTCTAATCGATTTGTTATTAACCTTTTCGCCCCGGGTTTCCGTTGCCTTTAGGGCAGGTCATTTAACGGAGAAATAGCTTCGACTAAAATTCACCTCGCATGAGTTGACTCGAAAATGCTTTTCAAAGGCGTTAAAAGCCTATTTAAACGCTGTTTTTTGTACGTTTTTTTTTGCTAAAAATGCATATACCCCCCCACGTTCGATGCTATTTTGTGCATATACCACCAGTGAAAATGGTGTTAATGGGTGTCGAAATTTGCTGTTTTCGGGGGTGTAGTTCGGTCATTTCGTTTTGCCGGAAGGGAATTTTGGATTTGGCGGTTATACTGTGCCGAATCACAAAAGCCGGGAGGACCTTAAGCCTGGAAGAATGCGTGGTTGATACCTATTATTGGTTGGGGCGCGACGGAAACAAAAAAGGGTTTCCGGAATAGTATACCCGAAAACCCTTCGTATTAAGTCAAGCGCGGGTTATTCGTCCTTCAGATACCGGGTTGGATTTGACGTATGCGCTTTAAAAATATGCCACGAAATGCTTAAGGCGGTCATGATGATCAGCCCGATAAAAGATAACATCAGCGGAACGAGGGAAACCATCGATTCCGGTGCGACCTGCGCCAGTATGTTATGGGTTATCCACCACGAGACGGGCCAGCCAAACAGGATAGAAAAGCCGATGGCGAATAAAAACTCCTTATTGATCAGGTATATGATAGTTCCCATGCCAGCGCCGAGTACCTTTCGTATGCTTATTTCCTTCATTTTTCTGCCCAGGATCAGTAGCGCCAATCCAAAAATCCCCGTCATGGAAATGATAACCATAATTACGGAAGCCGCCCCCAGCACCTTTGATACCTGTTTGAACCCGTTAAAATACTGATCGAAGACCGAGTCCTGGTAGTAGTAGTCGAACGGCAGGTTGGGGTTGACTTTTTTCCAGGCTTTTTCGACGTCCGATTGTGCATTGGAAAACAACCGCGGGGCGGTTTTTACATAAACATAGTTTACATCTTTCGGTTCACAGCCCATCAGCACCAGCGGGCGTACCGGACTGGTAAAATTGTCGAAGTGAAAGTTATTTACTTCACCAACAATTTTGTACAGGTGATCTTTATACTGAATGTTTTTGCCGATGCCCGATGTCCAGTTCATTTGTTTTAAAAAGGCCTGGTTAACCAATACGGCATCGGTTTGATCCGTTTTAAACTGCAAATTCAGATCGCGCCCCTTTACAATACCGATACCCATTTGCGTGGCAAAGCCGGGCAGGGCGCTTATGCTTTGCACGGTTTCATCTTTGCCTTCGGTTTTAATAGCCAGTTGTTTAGTAAAGTTGCCGAGCGATTCGACCGATCCGGTTACCGACCTGACAACATTATTGCCGGCCAGTTCGTCTTTAAAGGCATCAAAGCTAAGGGTCTTATCCAACTTCACTACCACGTTATCGGCCGGGGTATAGCCCCACGGTTTTGCCTGGATCTGCTTTGTTTGCCCGATAAAGGCGATCGCCAGTGAAATAGCTAAGAAGGTGAGGAAAAACTGTAAACCCAGGAGCGATTTCCTGAAACGGTTGTTGCTGCCCATTTTGCTATTGCCCTTTATAATATTTACCGGGCGGAATGCCGATATGTAAAAAGCCGGGTACGATGCGCCGCTTAACGCCGATATGACGATGAGGGCAGCCAGCGCCACCCATGTACGGTAATTATCAAATAAGCCCTTGGTCAGGTCGATATTAGCTATTTCGCTGAACCAGGGGATAAAAATAAACCGGGCCAAAAGCAAACCTATGCCAATGGCTAAAGTACAAAGCACAAAGTTTTCGGTAATAAACTGGAAAATGATCTGTTTCCGGCTGCTTCCCATTACCTTGCGCACGCCTATTTCTTTCAACCGTGCCGAGGCGGAGGCAATGGCAATATTCATATAATTAAAGTAAACCAATAACAAGGTAGCAACAGCGATTACGAACAGCATAATAAAGCCGATAATATTGGTGGTAGCAAAAGGCTCGTCGTGTACTTTATAAGCGTGTGTATTGATGCCCTTTAGCGGCTGAAAATGAAATCCGCTGATCTTGTCATTCAGGTTGGCGGCGTTGTACAACTGCAAATATTTTTTCTGCTGGCTGATCACCGGCTGCAACGCTGCCTGGTTGTCCGCTTCCACAAAAGTTATATCTGTGCTTTTGCTCCAATCGCCGGTTCTGTCCAATCCAAGGTCGAGCATCT
Source organism: Mucilaginibacter sp. (assembly GCA_035545315.1). Classification (GTDB taxonomy): domain Bacteria; phylum Bacteroidota; class Bacteroidia; order Sphingobacteriales; family Sphingobacteriaceae; genus Mucilaginibacter. The sequence continues at coordinate 32,443 of DASZYQ010000023.1, forward strand.
TTTGATAAGGCACCAATGCCGAGAAATAGAACGAGGCTTCGTGCGGGCGTTTTTCAAATACTCCCTTAACGGTAAGGTTAACCACGGTTTCTTTGCCGTTTTGGTTCAACCGGATGTTGACGTTTTTGCCGACAGGGTTTTCCTGGCCGAAAAGCTTTTCCGAAAGCTCATCCGTCAGCACAATTCCGTCCCGGTCGGTAAAACGCTGCATGTTTCCCCATTTAACCGGAAAATTAAACATGCTGTAAAAAGCGTCGTCGACAAAGCTTAGCTGCTCCCTGAAAACGTCGTCGCCTTGCTTGATGACCACGCCTGTGCTATTCAATCGTGCCGAATTTTTTATTTGAGGAAAATCAGCCGCAAGCATAGCGCCCATAGGAGCGGGCGAACTGCCCCATAGCTGCTCCTGACCGTCTTTTTGCGACACCCGTTCGATAACAAACAGTTTGTCGAGTTTGGGATGAAAATTATCCATGTGCATTGCCCAATCGAAGAATTGGAATACAACCATGCAGCATCCCACGGCCAGCCCCAGGCCGAGAATGTTTATAGACGAGGCCAACCTGTTCTTTGCCAGGTTGCGTAAGCCTAATTTCAAATAGTTCTTTATCATGGTGATCGATTTAAGATTTGAATTATTTGACGCCGTTTATTATCAGCAGGTTACCCGCTTCGCAAACTTTATTTGCCGGCCATGCTTTACGTCGAAGCCTCCGCGTAAGCTCATTCCGAGCGAAGGCTCTTCACCGGGTTGGCCAGCGCGGCCCTGAAACATTGCGCGACGATGAGGGCGAACGCTACCGCCAGGATAAAGAAACAAACGAACAGGTAGGGCGCCGCGTTCTGCTGAAAGCGGTAAGCATAGCCCTGCAGCCAGTCGGACGTAAGCTTATAGGCGATCGGCCAGGCGATGAGGTTTGATGCCAGGATCAGCAAGCCGTATTCTTTCAGAAAGATCGATATAATACTACCCGCATTCGCGCCCAGCACTTTGCGTACGGCAATTTCCTTCGTTCGCTTGCTTAGGGTAAAGGCCAGTACACCGATTATGCCGGTAAAAACGATGAGCAGGTTCAGGCCTGTAGCCACATCCGCCGCTTTTTTAAGCTGCAATTCCGACTGGTACAGCGATTGAAATTTGTCGTCCATAAAAGTGTAATCAAAGCCGGCGTCGGGAAACAGCGTTTGGCACTTTTCCTGTACGGCGTCGATGGTATTGCTAATGCCCGCAGCATCCAGTTTTACCGAGAAATAGCGGTACGAACGGGTAAATGGTTCATTCATGCCGGCCAGCACCAGGGGCTGTACCTTTTCCTTTAACGACCCGAGATTAAAATCTTTCACTACACCGATCACGGTTTCGGTGGCGCCGTTCAAAGCCCCAATGTGCACGGTCTTTCCCACGGGCGATGTCAACCCCAGTATTTTTAGGGCAGTTTCGTTCAGCAATATCTTACCGTTGGCGGCGCGCGCGTTCCCGTCGGCAAAAAAGCTGCCCTCCGTAACCTGCAAGCCGTATGTTTTGGCAAAACCGGGGTCGACGGCGATAGAAACCACACTCGAAAAAGTGTTGCTGTTGCCCGGGTAAACATTGATGTGGCCGCCCCCGTTGCCGTCGGGAATATCGTACGACAGCGATATGCTTTTTACGCCGGGAATGGCCATGAACTGTGGCCTCAGGTTTTCCATTTTTACGATACCAGCCGAGTCCCACTGGCGCGGCAGCGACGAAATAACCATCACCTGGTCCTTATTGTAGCCGATGTCCTTATTGAAAAAGTACGACACCTGTTTTGATACGGTGATGGCGCTGATAAAAACCACGATGGCCAAAGTAAACTGTACGATCAGCAGGGTTTTGCGCACGGTAAGGCTGCCTTTCACGGTGTCCATTTTACCCCTTATAGCATTGGTAATGTTAGACGAGCTTAATACCAGCGCCGGGTAAATTCCCGCGATGATCCCCGTTAAAAACACAACGGCGACCAATAAAGCTATCTTCGTTAAACCCAGCAGCCAAAAGTGTACCAACGTAGTATTCAACATGCTCTCAAAAACCGGCAGCAATAATTCGTAAAGCCCGGCCGACAAAACCGCCGCTGCCGACGTAAGTATCAGCGCTTCGCACAGGTGCTGCAATACGATCTGCTTGCGTGAGCCGCCGAAAACCTTCCTCAATCCTATTTCCTTCAGCCTGTACACCGATGTACCTACGCTGATGTTGACAAAATTGATGATAGCCAGCACCAGGATAAACGCCGCGATGATGGTTAAGGTGGTAAGCATTTTTTGTACCGCGGCATTGTTGTCCTTTAAATAATAATCGCGCATGGGCGCCAGTTTTATCTTCAGGTAGCCCTTTACAAATGCGGGCTGGTATTTTTCGAGCGTCGACGCGAAAGGCTGTTCCAGGCTTTTAGGTGTAATGCCATGCTTTAGCTGCAACATGCTTACCATGTACACGTTTGACCAGTTATCGCCTTTATCGCCGCCCTGGAAGTATTGGTTGGCATCCATCGGCAGGTATACATCGTAAGCCGTGCCCGTAAAGTTGGTAACCGTATTAGCGGGCATGGTTTTTAATACGGCCGTTATCGCAAAATTGTGCTTTTGCCCGTCGGCCGGCGTTTGAACGGTGATCACTTTGCCTATCGCATCGGCAGTGTTAAAGAACTTTCGGGCGAAATTTTCGGTTACTACCGCCGACTGGTTATTGCGGAAGGCATGCTGCGGATCGCCGTAAAGCAATGGAAATCCATACATGGATACCAGGGTGGTGTCGCCTGCCGCTATCTGGGTACGAAAATGCTTGTCGCCCGAGGATACGATATTGACCACCGCATCAAACCAGTAATAATTCTCCACAAGGTTCGGATATTCCTCTTTGATGGTTTTTGCCAGCGGGCCGAGCGTTGTAACGGGTATCCCGATATTTTCGCGGCTCCAGTCGCTTTTTATCACATACTGGTCGTCCACATGCTTAATGTCGTGGTTTATGGCGCTTTCGTTAAGGATATAAACCCCTATCAGCATGGAAAAAGTGATACCAATGGCGAGGCAAAAAATATTCAATACCGAAAAACCTTTGTTCTTCAAAAGATTGCGCCAGGCGATCTTGATGTAGTTCCTTAACATGCCGTACGATCAAATAGCTAAGTTAAACAATTGTCGATCACCTGGAGTCTACTCACTCCTCAAACTTTTCACCGGGTTGGCCAAAGCGGCTTTGATGCTTTGGTAACTAACTGTCGCCAGTGTTATGGCGATAGCTCCTACAGCCGTAACCGCAAATATCCACCAGCCGATACCCTGGCGGTAGGTGTAATTCATCAGCCACTTATTCATAAAATACCAGGCGAAAGGTGCTGCTATCATCAGCGAGATCACCACCAGCACAATGAAATCCCTCGAAAGCAAGCGCCACAGGTTGAAAACTGTAGCGCCGAGCACCTTGCGCACGCCTATTTCTTTTACACGCTGTTCGGCTGTAAATGATGCCATGCCGAACAGGCCCAGGCAACTGATAAAAATAGCCAGCGTGGCGAATGTGCTAGCGAGCTTGCCTATGCGTTCCTCGTTGTCGAATTTTTGGGCGTAGTCCTCGTCAACAAAACTGTATTCAAATGGGGTAGAGGGATCGTGCTTTTTGAATATGGCCCCGATCCTGGCGAGCGCGTCGTGCGTGCTTACATTGGGGTTGATACGGATGTCGAAATCATTCAAAGTCCAGTGCGCATTCATGAAATAAAAAGTCTGTTCTATGGGTTGATAAGCCGATTCGTTTACCATGTCTTTCACCACGCCGATGATCCTATAGTCGCCGTTGCCCAGCCAGGTAAGGGTTTTGCCGATGGGATGCTTGAACCCCAGGTATTTTACACAGGCTTCGTTGATGACGATAGCAGAAGAGTCGCTGACGCGCGACGGATCAAAATCGCGCCCTTCTTTGATCTGCCAGCCTACGGTCTTTCCAAATTCGGGTGTTATAACAAGGGCCTTAAAATTCTCCTGCAAGGACGGGTCCTTGCCTTCCCATTTGAAACCGCCGTTGCTCGGGTACCAATCGCTTATCTTCGACCCGGAACGGGAAACAGATGCCACGACACCGCTGGCCAGCAATTCGTTCTGAACCACCTGCGACTGCTTGCCGATAACATCGTTTTGAATAGGCACCGTCACTAACCCATTGCGGTTATAGCCAACCGGACGGTTTTTAGCATACTGTATCTGGTTGAAGACAACGATGGTGCCGATAATCAGCACGATAGATACGGAGAATTGCAGCACTACCAGGATCTTGCGCGGAACGGCTGCCAGCCTGCCTACACGGAATGTGCCCTTCAATACTTTGACGGGGTTGAATGACGAAAGATATAATGCCGGGTAACTGCCCGCGATCAAACCGGTGAACAGCGTAAATGCGATGCCGGTAAGCCAAAAGAAAGCGCTGCCCCAGGGCATCTGTATGTGTTTGTCGGCCAAGGTGTTGAAAAACGGAAGACTGAACTGTGTAAGCAGCAGCGATAAAAGGAATGACAAGACAGCGATAAGCATGGATTCGCTGTAAAATTGGGCGATCAACTGGCTGCGCATCGAGCCGATGGATTTCCGTATGCCTACCTCCTTAGCCCGTTTTTCGGAACGGGCAGTGCTCAGGTTCATGAAATTGATGCAGGCCAGCAGTAATACAAACACACCTATGACGCCAAAAAGCCAGACATACTGGATGCGTCCGCCAACGTTCACGCCGTTTTTAAAATCGCTGTACAGGTGCCAGTGGTTCATCGGGTGCAGGAAGATGACTGGTCTGAAACGTATCTCACCCACATTGTTTGTTCGCTGAAGGTCTCTCATTTTGACGTCTTTGATCTTGAGCGAAACCTTGTTCATATCGGCATTGTCTGCAATTTGCACCAGCACCTGGAACCAACTGGCGCCCCAGGGATTGTGAAAGCGCGTGTCGTAGTGCTGGTCTTTTACCAGCAGTTGCCAGGGCGAAATAAAAGTCAGGTCGCCGAAGGAGGAATTTTCGGGCAGGTCTTCATATACGCCGGTCACTTTAACCGTCAAATTATTGTTATGGTCTATCTTTATGATCTTACCCATCGGGTCGGCATCGCCAAAAACGGCCCTGGCCGTGGTGCGTGAAAGCAATATAGACGCCGGGTCGTTTAACCCGTTTCGGTTGCCCTCCAGCATAGTAAGCGAAAGCATATCTGTAATACCCGGCTCCATATAGTTGCCGCTCTCTTTCAGGTTTTTGTCGCCGTACGACAAAATATGGTCACTCGTCCATGACGACATGATCACATGCTTAAAATCGGAGCCGTATTGAGCCCGGAGCATGGGCCCCAGCGGATAGGCCTGGCTGTTCCAGGTATCGGTCTCGTTGTTGATCCACTGGTTTTGCATTACCTGGGCAATACGGTTGTGGTTCGGAAAACTTTTGTCGAACGACAATTCGCTGTAGAGCCAAAGGCCTATTAATACGGCTACGGCCATGCCCACGGCCAGCCCGCCGATGTTGATGATGGAGGATATCTTATTATTAATAAGATTTCTCCACGCGATCTTTAAATAGTTCTTTATCATGGTTTTATGTTAAGTAACTGGCCAGCAGACAATAAGCTAGTAAGAATATCGTGCCGATATTAGAATGTGTTGATTTTTAATAAATTACAGATGAAATGAGGTGTTCGCGTGTATCGAAAACGGACACACGGGCGTTCGCTTTTGTGCTGGACCGTAGCCGGCAGATCATATGTTGTACGTGCCGAACTTATACCTGGTAGTCGTGCAGTTGTATTTTTTCAGCTTTTTTATTCGTATCCCTGATGACGGAATCCAGGTCTTTCACACATTTTTCAAGCGCATCGAGGCAGAAAGCTTTTTCATGAGGATCTCCGGCATCTTTAAGTATCGAAATCAGCCCGATGATAGAGCAGACCGGGCGCCGGAGTTCATGCGAATGGTACCAGGCGATTCTTTGCAATGCGGCATGCTGGGCCAATATTTTTTGTTCCCTTTCTTTTTTTTCGGTAACAACGCTTTCCACCGATATATTGAATTGGAAAACACCATTCTCGTCGAATATGGGTGTTATAGAAATAGAGGTCCAATACGCTTCGCCATTCTTTTTGTAGTTGATCAGTTCGCCGCTGAAAAATTCCTTACACTGTACGGCATGGATAAGACATTCAACCGTTTGCCTGTCGGTATCCGGGCCATGTAAAAAATCTTGCGGATTTTTGCCGACCACTTCTTCACGTGTATAGCCGGTAAAGTCGATAAATGCCTGGTTAACCCGCAACACCTTGCTGCATTCAGCTACGATCAGTACCATATTGTTAATTTTGTCGATCACCTGTCCCATAAGCCTGTTCTCACGCTCGGCTTTCTCCAAAACGTCGTAGTTGACTGATAGCTTATCGTGCAATTCCTTTTCCTTCAGGTAGGCCTCCTCCAATCGCTGCTCGTGCTCTAGCTGTTTGGTTATATCAGTGGCCATTACCATTTTACAATATTTACCGTTGAAAAATACCAGGTGAGCGATGACAGCCACTGGGAATTCCTCGCCCGATTTGCGGATATGGCTCCAGTTACCGGCCTCATGGTATTTTGTTTTATTGTTTTTTACAATCTTGACCAGGCGCCGCCGATCCGATTTAGGCCGGATATCCATAATGGTCATCCGCAGAAATTCGTCCCGGCTATAGCCATACGCTATTATTGCTGCCTCATTTACGGCCAAAAAGGCAAAGCTGGTTCTGTCGTATATCCACATCGGGTTGGGATTCGACTCAAAAAGCTCGCGGTACTGCTTCTCCGACAGGATAAGCTGGCACTGCTGCTTTTTAATGCGGCTGTAAAGAATGAAAAAGACAGCCGCGGGCACAATGAAATTATTTAGGCACCTGGCGGGTTCAATGTAAGCAAGTGGTATGCGATTGCTAAATATGGTAATTATACCGTCGCTGATGAACGCCCACACGCCGCATATAATTAATGAGAAAATAAACGCTTTATGCCATCTCCACATATCTCTTCCGGAAAACATCGTCTTTGGTCGACGGACCATCTATACGAAATTATATGGTCTTGGGTTTAAATCTTCTTGTTAAAAAAATGTCGCAAATGTGCCTTCACATTGTCGTTTTTACAGGTCACGGTAGTGGCACACTTGCCGTATCTTTGAGTTATTAAACAATTGGAAGACATGGAAACGACTGATAAAATACTTGTTACGATCGAAGCGACCGTAAACGCACCCGTAGAAAAAGTTTGGGAATTATGGAATGACCCTAAGCACGTTACCCAATGGAACCACGCCTCGGACGACTGGCACTCGCCCAGCGCCGAAAACGACCTGCGTGCCGGCGGAAAATTCCTATACCGAATGGAGGCGAAAGACGGCAGCTTCGGCTTTGATTTTGGAGGAACCTATGACGAGGTGGTACCCGAAGAGCTTATCGCTTATACTATTGGCGATGGCAGAAAGGCAAAAGTGCTGTTCGAAGGCAAGGGCGATACTACGGATATTATCTCCACCTTTGAAGCCGAAGGCACAAATCCCGTTGAGATGCAGCGCGGTGGCTGGCAAGCTATATTAAATAATTTTAAGAAATACGCGGAAGACGCAGCTTAGGTTTTACGTTGTACGTAAACGTTCTACGTATGATTAGCTATATATAACGTATTACGTACAACGTAAAACGTATAACCCTTTACTCTACTTTTTTGAACCACACATGCATTACCCTGCCCGAGTTGATCTCGAAACCGGTGATCTTGTTTTCGGCATTCCGCACGATAGAAAGATTATCCATCCACCAGAAATTGTCATGGAGAAGATCGTCGCCGTAAAGTTTTAGCGGCGTATCATCATATTTTGCGTTGGTAAGCACGAGGTGGTGATCTTTCAGGACAATGCTATAGCTGCAATCCAACTCAGGGCAATAATACTTGCCCGTGTAGGCGAGCAGTGCTTTATCCGGCTTGGATGTGGTATCGTATTTTACAAGCAACCGGTGGTTGTTGGGCCAAAACTCATCCACAACGACTTTTTTCCTGCCATTAACTGAAAACGAAAACTTAACTTCCGGCTGGTTGAAGGACTCAAAAGTGTCTTTTGCAGCCTTCACAAGCAGGTTGTTGTTGCCGTTGGGTGCAATCCAGTACAATTTTTTATTTTTTATCCTGTAGCCGAAATGTAAGCCGTCATCCGAAATATAATCACCCATAAATGGCTTTAGGCTCACCGTATCCGCTAATATAGCCTGGTCCTGGTCGGTATATTTCTTTTTCTGAGCTGTTTTTTTGGGCGAATGGTCCGGGATAAAAAGATCGGCTATCTGCCGTGCCTTACCCTGAGGATCACTGTCGCCGAGGTTACAGAATACGATGAACCCCATTTTTACTTCGGGAAGAACGCCGACAAAGGTGCGGTAGCCTGCGTCGGCGCCGCCATGCGAATACAACTGATACCCGCGATAATCGTCGACTGCGATACCCATGGCATAACCTTGTACTTTCCCGTTGTTCAGTACGGCTTTTTGCGTCAACTGTTCAATATCTTTCTGATCTCCAACCTTGTGATCGTAAAAATTCATCAGCCATTTGCTCATGTCATCCACATTTGTAAAAAGGCTGGTAGCACCATCGTTCGAGTAGCTTAATATGTCGTTGCTGTAGTGGCCCTTACCATCCTCTTCGTACGAATAGGCTCTGCCAGGCACAATTTCGGTATAATCGTCATGAAAGTGGGTATGGGTCATGCCCAGCGGTTTGAAGATCACCGAATCTGTGAATTGGCGCAGCGTTTTACCGGTTACCGACTTTACGATCTCGGCAAGCATCGTAAAACCGCTGTTGGAATAGCTCCATTCATCGCCTGGCTTAAAGTTCAGCGCCTGCTGTTTGCTCAGCACTTTTACTATCTGGTCTTGCGTAATCACATCATCCAGGCGCGTGCCCGCAATCGCCAGCAGTTGCCATTGGTCGCGTATGCCGCTGGTATGCGTAAGCAAGTTTCGTACGGTTATTTTCTGTTTCAGGTCCGGAAACCAGGGAAGGTATTTGCGGATGTCGTCATCCAGGTTAAGCTTGCCCTGCCGTGCCAGTAATATGATCGAAAATGCCGTGAACTGCTTTGATACCGATGCCATATGGAAAATGGTTTCAGGTGTGATAGGTACGCCGTATTCCAGGTTCGCCATACCGTAGCCTTTGGCATAGATCAGCGAATCGTTGCGTACGACGCCAATGGCGTAGCCAGGGGTTGTCTTACTATCCCACTTTTTAAACAGGCTGTCAATTCTTTTTGCCATTTCGGACGAAATGCTTTGTGCAAAGGAGCCTGCCGAAATCGATAATAAAACGGCGGGTAAAATGAGTTTCAGGATGGTTTTCATGATCGGGTTCTTACCGTAAAGGTAACTATTACGACCCGAGAAATTCCCTCAAAAACACCCGGGATGCATCAATGTAACTACGCTGATTAGGTAGGGCTTATATCACGGCCCATTCCTTTTTCATTTCTCTACCGCGCAGCTTATTGGCGTCGGCGTCGTCAAACGCTTCCTTATGCGGGTCCCATTTTAAGGGTTTATTTAAAGCGTAAGTAATATTGCCAATATTGCACACAGTTGCTGTGCGGTGGCCTGTTTCCACATCGGCTACAGGTTTAGTTCGGTTACGCATGGCCTGCAGAAAGTCTTTGTAGTGGTCTTCGCTATGGTAAACATGCTTTTCATTAGCACCGATAATCTGTGTCGCCAATGAGGCGGGGCTTGTTTCCAATTTGCCACGCTCAACGCGTATTTGCCCTTTAGTTCCGACAAAGGTTACACCCTGGTTGCCCTGTGGCTCGTGCGTCATTGTGATGCCGTTGGCGTATTGATAGGTAAGATATTGATGTTCCTTGTCAGGCGGATTGACAGCGATTGGTCCGCTGTTGTCCATATCCAAACCCCACTGCGCGATGTCGAACATGTGGGCGCCCCAGTCGGTCATACCGCCGCCGCCAAACTCCTTATAATCGCGCCAATGCGCCCAAAAATCATCATTCAGGCCTGGAGCGATATTATGATTATAAACCTGGTGAACCGTATTCGGTCCCAGCCAGAAGGCCCAATCCAGGTCGGCCGGCAAAGTTTCTTCCGGCAGGTTGTAAGGCACCGGTGGCGGCCCGACATTTACTTTTACGGTTTGAATATCGCCTATATAGCCGTTCCGAACCAATTCAACGGCTTGCCTGAATTCTGCCCAGGAGCGCTGCATGCTGCCGGTCTGAAATACCCGCTTATGTTTTCGCGATTCATTCACCATCGCGCGGCCTTCTTTAATTGTCAGCGATAATGGCTTTTCGCAATAAATGTCCTTACCTGCCCGGGCCGCAAGTACTGCGCACGCCGCATGCCAGTGATCAGGAGTAGCGATAACTACAGCGTCAATATCTTTTCGTGACAGGATCTCGCGAAAATCATTATAGGTAACGCACCCGGCATAGTGTCTTTGTGATGTCTGCGCAGCATAATATTGGTTGACCTCGAGGGCAAATTGTTTCAGTTTGCTGCCATAAACGTCCGCAGCAGCTATGATCTTTGCTTCGTTGGTTTTCAGGAACGAATCTTTTAAGCCAAATGCCTGTTTGCCGGTGCCGATGTGCCCGATAGTGATCAGGTCGCTTGGCGGGGTATAACCTTTGCCGCCCAAAACAAACCGCGGCACGATTACGAATGCCGACATGGCAGCTGCTTTTCCTATAAATTGCCGCCTGGTAATGGATTTTTCCTGATGTTCTTCTGTTTCCATAACTATGATACCGTAGATCAGTTAATTATAAACCTATCGGTTGTCCTGCGAATTATACTTTTAAACTTTTCAAATAAGCGATTGTCACCGGTATCTGCCCGGCATGGTTCCCGCTTTCATCCTCGATGAAATAGTGTTTTATACCCACAGCTTTCGCAGCTTTCAATACTTTGGCGATGTTGATCTGCCCGGTTCCTAAAGCTACATCGTTTTTAGTATCCGTGCCACCAGTCAGATCGTTGGCCACGCCTTTGCGGATATCTTTCAGGTGCATCAGTTTCCAGCGTCCGCGGTATTTATAAAGCAATTCGGCCGGATCGGGGCCTCCGTGAAAAGTCCACATCATATCCATTTCGAAGGATACGTATTTAGGGTTTGTGTTTTTTACGATGTAATCGAATAAGGTGCCGCCGGCATAGGGTCCAAACTCATAGCCATGATCGTGATAGCAAAGCGTAATACCGTTTTCGCTCAGTATTTTTCCAACGCGGTTGAAATCATCCACGGCCTTCTTTGCATCGCCGATAGTAAAAGCGCTGCCATGCGGTATCCAGGCCACCATAATGTATTTGCATCCGAAAAGTTTGGCCAGCTTTATGAACTGATCGGGGTCTTTAACGATCTGCCCGTAATCCGCGCCCATCGACGGCATGGAAATGCCGCGCTCGTCCAGCATCTTTTTAAACGCTTCAGGACTTACGTTTTTGGGATTCGGCCCTTCCATTTCGGTAATTCCAAGCGATTTGATCGTATCCAGCGTAGCCGCAACATTCAGCGGAAAGCTATTGCGGTAGGTATAGGCTTGTACGCCTATAGGCGCCGTGAAAAGGCGTTTTTGACTTTGTGCGAGGCCAGGCGCCGATCCAAAAGCCAAAAGAAGACTGCAAAAAATGATGGTGTTCCTCATAGAAAATGTTTTACTGACAGTAAAAATAACAACATTCTACATTCAATAATTCAGTAATTGATTATTAATGCATTTTAATGACAGTGTTAATTCTGAGTTTCAACATTAAAATTGTACTTTTGCGTGCTCATTCCCAATCATGAGTGAACAGATAAAACATGAATGCGGCGTGGCGTTCATTCGCCTTCTAAAGCCGCTCTCGTACTATCAAAAAAAATACGGCACTGCGCTGTACGGATTAAATAAACTTTACCTTTTGATGGAGAAACAACACAACCGCGGCCAGGACGGCGCAGGTGTTGCCACCATTAAATTGGATATCGAACCCGGCAGACGCTACATCAGCCGCCATCGTTCGATGGCGTCGAATGCTGTCGCCGATATCTTCGAATACATCCAGAAAAAGTTTGCCGATATCCAGAAAGAAACTCCGGAAAAGATGGCCGATGCTGAGTGGCTGAAGCAGAATGTGAGCTTTACCGGAGAAGTTTTATTGGGTCATCTGCGTTATGGCACTCATGGCAAGAACAGCATCGAGAATTGTCACCCGTTCCTTCGCCAGAACAACTGGCAAACGCGTAACCTGGTTATAGCAGGCAACTTTAATATGACCAATGTCGACGAGCTTTTGCAACAATTGTACGACCTGGGTCAGCACCCCAAGGAAAAAGCCGATACCGTTACGGTACTGGAAAAAATAGGACACTTCCTCGACACCGAGGTTCAAGGCTTGTTCGATCAGTACAAACGCGAGGGACTGGACGACAATGTCAAGATCAGTAAGCTGATAGCGAAGGATCTGGATGTAGCCAAGATATTGCGAAAGTCGGCCAAAAACTGGGACGGCGGATACACCATAGCGGGTATTTTCGGTCATGGCGACGCCTTTGTGATGCGGGACCCTGCAGGAATCAGGCCCGCATTTTACTTTCAGAACGACGAGATCGTGGTTGCCGCTTCGGAACGTCCCGCACTTCAAACCGCGTTTAATATCCCGATCGAGGATATCCGCGAAATACAGCCCGGCCATGCGCTGATCGTTAAAAAGAACGGTAAAGTAAAAGAGGAAGAATTTATAGAGCCAGTTGAAAAGAAGTCGTGTTCGTTCGAACGCATTTACTTTTCGCGCGGCAGCGATGCTTCCATTTATCGCGAGCGCAAGCAACTGGGGCGGCTGCTTTGCCCGCAGATATTAGATGCGGTTAATTACGATATTAAGAATACAGTTTTTTCTTACATACCTAACACGGCCGAGGTTGCTTTCTACGGAATGGTGGAAGGCATACACAAGTACATCAAAAAATATCAGCATGACAAGCTGCTGAACAGGGCCGATAAAATCAGCGACGAAGAATTAAGCGAGGTGCTTTGCATGGCGCCCCGCATTGAAAAGATCGCTATTAAAGATGTTAAGCTGCGCACCTTTATTACGCAGGACGCCGACCGCGGCGAAATGGTGGCGCATGTGTATGATACCACGTATGGCCTTATTAAAAGGGGCGCCGATACCCTGGTCGTTTTGGACGACTCCATTGTTCGCGGTACAACTTTGAAGCAAAGTATTCTTAAGATATTGGACAGGCTCGGGCCTAAAAAGATCGTGGTGGTTTCATCAGCCCCGCAGATTCGCTTCCCCGACTGTTATGGCATCGACATGTCGCGCATGGGCGAATTCGTCGCTTTTGAGGCGGCCATAAGCTTACTTAAAGATGCAAAAAGAGAGGATATCGTTCTCGACGTTTATAAAAAATGTAAAGATAGCGCCGCGCTGCCAAAAGAAGAGGTGGAGAATTATGTAAAGGCGATCTACGAACCTTTTACCGATCAGCAGGTATCCGATCGCATAGCGCAGATCATCACGCCTAAGGACTTGAAAGCCGAAGTGAAGGTTATCTATCAAACGCTCGACAATTTGCATAATGCCTGCCCTGACCACAGTGGCGACTGGTATTTCTCTGGCAATTTCCCAACCCCGGGAGGCAACAAGGTGGTAAACCGTGCCTTCGTAAACTGGATGGAAGGGAAGAACCAGCGGGGGTATATGTAAGTCCGAAGTTCGGAGTCGAAAGTTTTAAGTCACCTTGAATGGAACTTTCGACCTGGGACTTTTGAATTCAGACTTTGATCAAGTGCTAAACGGTGCAAAAACGTAGTGCGTTACCAGCTTATCAAACAAGATAAGTGATGCTATGATAAGTGCGATCCCGGCAACTTCGTTCAACCGGTGGACAAATTTCTCTGATATGCGCGCACGTAGTTTATTGGCGTAAAATGCTTTGGTGGTATCCGCTCCAAATTGTACGCACAAAATTGTCAAAAACATTACGCCTATCTTTAAAGCGCGGTTCGGAACATCGTTTGTATATAAAGTACTGGCCGTGGTGATCACCACTGTCCAATGGAAAAGCAGCGTTGGGTTCAAGATGCACATTAAAAACCCTTTCAGAATGTAGCCGGTTCGTTTCAGCTTTGAAGGAACTTTATTATTAAAATTAACCTCTGATTTCTTGAAAATATAATAAAAGCCAAGCGCAAGCAGGATGACGCAGCCCACCACGCCGGCGTTGCGTTTATCCTGGTTGGAAATGTCGAAATATTGCGAGCCGAATAATATTGCGCCTACGAATACAATATCGCTTGTAACCACCCCTAAAGCCAGTGAAACGCCGGCATGGAAGCCTTTCTCGATACTGGTTTTTATTAATGCAAAAAATACCGGCCCGGTCAAAAACGTAAGCACTAATCCAATCCCGATGCCCCTGATTATAGCTTCTATCATTAATAATGCAGGCTAAGGTGTATAACCTCCCGAAGCCCGGGAGCGAATATGCGATTTAATATAGTGAATAACCAAACTTAAAATTCTGATTTATTATTGACAAAGTATGCTTTTAATATAAAAAAATAATCTATGTTAGTGTTTTTATAAACACCTAAAGATCATATAACCTGCATTAACAATGGAACAAAGCAAAACCCGGAGCTATGGCTCGGCCTTGTACACAATTATTACCGTTTTCTTTTTTTGGGGCTTTTTAGCCGCTTCAAATGGAATCTTCATCCCTTTTTGTAAAGCGCATTTTCATTTGACTCAATTCGAGTCCCAATTAATAGACTTTACGTTTTACGGGGGATATTTTATCGGTTCGCTGGTTTTGTATTTTGCATCACAAGCGACCAAAGTGGATATTCTGAACAAACTTGGATATAAAAACGGTATTATTTACGGGCTGGTTTTGTCAGCTATAGGCGCTCTTGTAATGGTTCCGGCAATCAATTCAGGCTCATTTGGTTTCATTTTGAGTGCTTTTTTCGTTATCGCCCTGGGATTTTCATTACAGCAAACGGCAGCGAATCCATTTGTAATTGCGCTTGGGACTCCCGAAACAGGCACCAATCGTTTGAATCTGGCAGGCGGTGTAAATAACTTCGGAACTTTAGTGGGGCCGCTTATTGTAAGTACGGTTTTGTTCGGCGGTGCCAGTAAGTTGATACCAGCAGAAGAGGTTAACATATCATCTGTGAACAACCTATATTTTATTTTGGCCGGATTATATATCGCCGTAGCTATATTCTTCTGGATATCCAACCTGCCTAAGGTAACCAGCGATGAAAAGATTGAGGCCAGTCACAAAACAAATCTTCCGTTAATGGTCATATTTATTGCTTTCTGCCTGGTGCTGGCCTCCGGCCCGTTAAGCGAAAGCACTCACCTTGCCAAGTCGTACTTTGTATATGCTGCGTTAGCGATCATTCTTCTAACACTCATTGGTTCACTTTCGGCTTCAAGTAAAAGCAATGAAGGATGGGGAGCTATGCATTATCCGCAATTAATCTATGGTATGATCGCTATTTTTACTTATGTAGGTGTCGAGGTGACCATACAAAGTAATATGGGTGCATTATTGAAGACCTCCGATTTCGGTGGATTGAAAGAATCGGAGCTCGCACCATTTATATCATTGTATTGGGGCAGCTTAATGATTGGTCGCTGGACTGGCGCTATAGCCGTTTTCAATCTTTCAAAAACGATGAAAAATGTGATGACAGTAATTGTTCCCTTAGTCGCATTTGGCGTAGTATTACTGGCAAATAAAATAAGCGGAAGGGATTTAAGCAACCTGTACATTTACGTTGTTTGCGTATTCGTATTGATCATCGGCTTTTTTGTGGGTCAGCAAAAACCTGTTCGCACATTGGTTTTGTTTGGAATATTGGGTATGCTGGCTATGGTTATCGGGCTGATGACAACCGGGCGGGTTGGTACTTTCGCGTTCATCAGCGGCGGCCTTTGCTGCTCCATTATGTGGCCTTCTATTTTTGCATTGTCTGTTGCCGGTTTGGGCAAATACACCAGCCAGGGCTCTGCTTTCCTCATTATGATGATACTTGGCGGCTCGATCATCCCTCCGGTACAGGGTATACTGGCCGATACCAGTGGTATCCATCTTTCTTATGTAATACCTGTTTTATGCTTTGCTTATCTTACTTTCTTCGCCTGGAAAGCCGGTTTCGAGCTAAAGAAACAGGGTATCAATGTAGATAACATGGAAGCCTCGGGGGGGCACTAATCCAGTCATTAAGTCATTCGGGCATTAAGTCATTATGTGGCGTGCCCAATGACCCAATGACTCAATGACCAAATGACTAAGTTAAGTTTCGACACTATATTCATGAACCTGGCAACCGACCTGGCCAAACGCTCGCACTGCGTTAAAGCCCAGGTCGGCGCCGTTTTGACGAAAGATACCCGTATAATTTCCATTGGTTATAACGGACCGCCGGCTGGTACGCATAACTGCGATGACGAATGGCCGGAGACCGGATGCCCGCGCGATGTGCGCGGAAGCTGCTCTCTTGCTCTGCATGCCGAGGAAAACGCTATACTTTACGCGGTAAAAAACGGGGCCAACCTGGAAGGGGCAACTCTTTACACCACGCTATCGCCATGCTTACCATGCGCGCGGCTAATATTTTCGGCCGGCGTAAAACAGGTATTTTTTCTGAAATCTTATGCTGAATATAAGGGATTGCCGAGCGACGAAGGCGTCGATTTCCTGAACAGGTTTGGCGTGCCTGCCGAGAAGTTTAGTAAAGCGGATTCCATCGATTAATTTTTGATTCCACCGATTTGTCTGCCAGCGGATAGTTGACCGGTATAATCATCTTCTGAGATCGGTGTAATCATTCTACTCGTCAGGATCCAATAGCCTTACAACTTTGTCGAGGGCGAATTGCAGTTGTTCATCGGGCGTCATGTTGGTATTATCGAGCACAATAGCATCCCTGGCCCTTATTAAGGGGCTCTCCGTGCGGGTTGTGTCCTGGTAGTCGCGGTGAGCCAGGTTTTCGAAAACTTCTTCCAGCGTTATGCCGGGGTTTTTGGGAAAGAGTTCTTTATACCTTCTTTCGGCGCGTACCTTCGGATCGGCGGTCATGAATATTTTAAGCTGGGCATCAGGGAATACGGTGGTGCCAATATCCCGGCCGTCCATCACAATATTCTTCGAACGCCCCATGCGCTGCTGCTGTTTAACCATCTCGTGGCGCACTTCCTTCAATGCCGCCACAGCGCTCACATTATCCGATACGCGCATTTGTCTTATTTCATCCGAAACTTCTTCATCGTTTAAGGTAATATGCGTTTGGTAATCACGCGAATTGAAATTCAGATGGATACTCTTTAATGCTTCTTCAATTTGAGTATGGTTGTTCAGGTCTACCCGGTTCCTCAGAAAGTAAAGCGTTACCGCACGGTACATTGCGCCGCTGTCGATGTAAATAAATTGGAGTTTTTGCGCCAGGGCCTTAGCTAAGGTACTTTTACCGCAGGACGAATAGCCATCGATAGCTATAACAATGTTATTGCTCATTGACGACTAAGGTAGGAAAATTATGTGAGTGGTGGATTGCGTTGTCCTGATATCGGGAAAGTTGAATGGGTTTACAGGCTGCCAAACTCAGTCAACCACTTAACCTAATCAGCCTAATCTACTACATTTGCAAAATGAATTTTTCAAAAGCCGATCTGCAAAAGGAGGTTATTTTTCGCGCCTCGCGAAGTGGGGGCAAAGGCGGGCAGAACGTTAATAAGGTTTCTACCAAGGTCGAGCTTTTGTTCGATATCGTGCCATCGGGTTTGTTCACCGGCGACGAGAAGCAACTATTACTGCAAAAGCTGCAATCGCGACTGAATCGAAACGGTTTGGTGCAGGTAATGAGCGAGGAGGAGCGGAGCCAGTTTATGAACAAGGAGAAGGCGCTTGAAAAACTCCACCTTATTTTAACCCGGGCATTGCATCAGCCGAAAAAACGCAAGGCCACTAAGCCGTCAAAAGCCGTCAAAGCTGCACGACTGACCAGTAAAAAACTTCAATCGGCAAAAAAAGAAAGCAGAAGAAAGAACTTCGGCGATTAATGAAAACGATATAATAAAGTGATTGCGCCCCAGTGATCCGAGTTCGTCATAATGCCGACATCTTTTGAGTGGAATATTACCGCGATGTCGGCTACGAAACGTTTTCCCGAGTACCCCACTCCAAACTGGTTACTTAATACGAATGATTCGGGCGTGCCCGTCACCTCCATGCTGTTAGCGGGCTTGCTATTAAACATGCTGCCCTGTATCGTGGCATCGTAAGCAATAAAGTTTACCTGCGGTTTATAGTAAAAAAATAATTCATGGTCGTGAAGCGGCGCAGTTTTCTGCGATCGTATCGCTGTGCTTTTGGTACTTTCCGAGTTAAACAACTGATTGAAATCACCCAAACGGAGCATGGGGCCTATGCCCACGCCTGTAAAGCCGTTGCCTAAGTTTGCATAACTTGCCAGCGATATATCCGCCCACTTGCCCCTGGCCAGCAGCCTGTTATATTCAGCCGATAAATTTATTTCAAAATCATTGTCAACCTGGTATTCCCAACCGCTGGTATGGTACAGGCCGAACAGGCTATGCACAAACGCCTGTGTTTGTTTTCCATAAGCGGCAGGACCAACCACGCCAACCTGCGCGCTGATTTTCAGGTTGCTCTCGTTGTTATACAGAAAGTTAAGGTTAGCGCCGGCATACAAATAACCGGCAAAAGGCCGATCGATGTATCGGGGATCGTCAAATCCAAAGTAATTTAAATTACCCGTTTGAGGCGTATACAACTTTTGGCCGAGTTCGAAACCTAATACTTTATTTTGAAGGGAAGCGCTTCCATCAACATTTAGCGCATGGCGGAAATAGATAAAAGTGCCTGCGGTATAGTACTTGTCGGATGCATTCAGCAGGTATGAATCGTCATCAGTTTCGACGCCGATTTCGTTACGATGGGATTGGGCGAATGCTTGTCCGCAGCAAACAAAGCATAGCAGGAAACTGAATATCTTATAGTTCATCAGGGAAAATAAGGCCTAAAATAAAAAAAGCCCCGGCTTTAGCGGAGCTTTTTCGAAAAGTATATATGATTTATTTAAATGTGTAGCCTACGCTGATACCGCCGGCTGGTATAAGGCCTTCATCGTACAGGATAGGTACAAATGCTATTCTGAAGTTGATACCCTTGTGTTCGGGCTGATAACGGTAACCGATTGTCGCCGTGCCAATGAAGCCGGTTACGCGGTCGAATTCCCATTTACTGGTCCCGACATTGGTACCCGTCGAGTTTAGGAACGTAGTACCCGCACCAAGCTCAAATTTATGCGCATGTTCGCCGTAAAGGTAGTTTATTTGGAATGGGATGGTAAACACGGTATTGCCGCCCGAACCAAAATACCCTAAACCTACACGGTATCCCCAGCCGCTGCGTTCTTTTTTGAAACGTGAGTCGTAGTTAGCTGAAAGTGCCAGACCCGGGCCGCCGATTTCCAGGTAAAGGTTTTCAGCCTTGAACTGGTGATTGGTAGCTGTGTCAACCACCATCAGCGTGGTGTCCGATTTTTTGAACGTGCTGTCGGGCTTCTTAGCAATTGTCGTATCGGCTTTGGTAAGCATGCTCGTATCTGCCTTTGCAACTGGAGCAGCATCTTGCTTTGTACTTGCTTGCTGGCTGCTATTTTGCGGACTATCGCTCTTCTGGGCGTTAGCCTGCTGATCGTCAGCTTTTTGAGTTGACTGATTGTCTGTTGCCGGCGTTGATACACCGGCCGGCGGAGTATCCGTGGTTGTAGCCGACGAAGTAATGGAAACCCTGTCCGGTGTCGTCGCCGTTTTCTCGGCCGAGGTTACCAATGCTGCAACTGGTGCGGAATTATCCGTTTGGGATGTGATTGAAACCCTTGTCGGCGCTTGGCCGGCCTTAACTGACGACTGGCTGCTATCCTTCACCGTTGTCGCGGGGTCGGCTTTCGAACCGTCGGGGTCGGCCATCTTTTTAGTAGTTGCTGCATCGGCCAGCTGAAGGTCATTCGCTTTTTTAGCAACCGCGTCCTCGGCATTTTTTATTGCGCCCTGATCGGTATTGATCACCAACGTCGTGTCGGCTTTTTGTACGAGCGTGGCTCCGGCTTTCACTACTAAAGTAGTATCAGTTCTGAGCAACATCGCCGCGTCTGTCTTTTTCGATAGCGAAGTATCGGCTTTCGCGCTCTTTGTCGTGTCAAGATCGCTGGCTGATGCTATTTGTGTTAAACCCAAATGGCCAATTAGCAGTGCAAAAAAAGCGACCCGTATCTTCGGGGTAAAAATGTGATTCATTATTATATTATTTAATTATATGAGTGTTAGTTTAGTTAGGCGTATTACGTGAATGTCAAATGAAAAGTTTCAGGCAAGCATGGGCCAATAACAACAATATCCCTGCTTTTGCAAGGATATCGGTAAAAAAATATAATAGTAGTATATGATTATAACTATTAGTTCATAACCGGGCGGGCTTCTTCTTTGATCGTGAGATCCAGCGGGTTATCAACTTTTTCGTCAAGGAGGGCCAGGTCTATAACCTCGCGCATCGTAGTTACATAATGAAATTTAAGATCGCGGATATAATCTTCTTTGATCTCTAAAATATCCTTCCTGTTTGATTTGGAAAGGATGATTTCTTTAATGTCCGCGCGCTTGGCGGCCAGTATTTTTTCCTTTATACCGCCTACCGGCAGTACGCGTCCGCGAAGCGTTATCTCGCCTGTCATAGCCAGGTGCGGCTTTACTTTGCGCTGGGTAAAGGCCGAGGTAAGCGCGGTAAGCATAGTAATACCGGCTGACGGACCGTCTTTAGGTGTAGCACCGGCAGGAACGTGAACATGTACGTCCCACTGGTCGAAAAGTTTGGGATTGATACCGAAGTCCATCGCATGTGCACGAAGATAAGCCATTGCGATACTGGTCGATTCCTTCATTACATCGCCGAGGTTGCCTGTCTGATTCAATCTTCCCTTACCGGGACTCAGACTGGCTTCAATAAATAATATATCGCCGCCGACCTGCGTCCATGCCAGACCCGTAACCACACCTGCAACATCATTCCCTTCGTACAGGTCCTTATCGAATATGGGTGCGCCGAGTATCTTTTCCAGGTCTTTTTTTGTGACGACAGCATTATGTGCTTCGCCCATGGCAATCGTTTTCGCAACACCACGCACCACAGAACCAATCTTTTTCTCAAGTGAGCGTACACCCGACTCCCTGGTATAATCCTCGATCAACTTTTCCATGACATCGTTTTTGATCGTCACATCTTTGGATGTCAGGCCGTGCGCTTCGCGTTGCTTGGGCACGAGGTGCTGTTTGGCAATTTCTATCTTTTCCTCGATGGTATAGCCATTAACATCGATGATCTCCATACGATCGAGCAATGCGGGCTGAATTGTGCTTAGAGAATTGGCTGTAGCGATGAACATCACGTTCGAAAGATCGAAATCTACTTCGACATAGTGGTCGTAGAACGTGCTGTTCTGTTCGGGGTCGAGGACTTCGAGCAGCGCCGACGATGGATCACCCCTAAAGTCGTTGCCGACTTTATCGATTTCGTCTAATATGAAAACAGGGTTTGCGGCCCCCGCTTTTTTAATCGCCTGGATAATACGGCCAGGCATAGCGCCGATATAAGTTTTTCGATGACCGCGTATTTCGGCTTCGTCGCGTATGCCGCCGAGGGCCATGCGAACATATTTGCGGCCCAGCGCCCGCGCAATGGATTTGCCTAATGATGTTTTGCCCACTCCCGGCGGCCCGACAAGGCATAGGATGGGGGCTTTCATGTTGTGCTTTAACTTCAGCACCGCAAGATATTCTACAATACGCTGTTTTACCTTATCGAGTCCAAAGTGGTCCTTGTCCAATACTTTTTGGGCCCGTTTCAGGTCAAAGTTGTCTTTGGTAAACTCGTTCCAGGGAAGATCAAGTAACAGTTCAAGGTAATTGATCTGTACCGAATAATCCGCAGCGGCGGGGTTTGTCCTGGCAAGTTTATCCAGTTCCTTATCAAAGTGATCGCCTACTTCTTTGCCCCATTTCTTTTGCATGGCGCGGGCGCGCAGGTTTTCTATCTCCAGATCGGGTGTATTGCCTCCAAGTTCTTCCTGGATGGTTTTCAACTGCTGGTTCAAAAAATAATCGCGCTGCTGTTTATCCAGGTCTATCCTGACCTTGCTTTGGATCTGGTTCTTTAGTTCGAGCATTTGCAGCTCGAGCGTTAGGTGTTCCAGCACCATTTTCGCCCTGTCGCGCAGGTTGGCTACTTCAAGCATCCGCTGCTTGGCGGCCATATCGGCGTTCATGTTGGAAGAAATAAAGTTGATCAGGAACGAGGTGCTTTCGATATTCCGGATAGCGATTCCCGCTTCGCTCGGAATATTGGGCGAAAGCTGTATGATGCTCATGGCCATATCCTTTATGGACGAAACCATGGCTTTGAATTCTTTATCCTCTTTAGGCTTTATCTCTTTGAAAGTTTCAACGATGGCCCTGATATAGGGTTCGCTTTGCACCTCTTCCTTAAGGATAAAACGTTTTTTGCCCTGGAGTATAACCGTGGTGTTGCCGTCGGGCATTTGCAGCATCTTGATGATAATGGCGATTGTTCCCACGCGGTTAAGCTGGCTGAATGCCGGGTCTTCGATAGCAACGTCCTGCTGCGCAACCACCCCGATCATTTTTTTGCCTTTATTGGCCTCGCGTATCAGCTTGATGGATTTGTCGCGCCCTACGGTAATAGGTATAACTACGCCCGGAAATAATACGGTATTGCGTAACGGCAATATTGAAAGCACTTCCGGCATTTGTTCGTTGTTCATTTCCTCCTCGTCTTCCGACGACATCAGCGGAAAAAACTCCGACTCTTCATTTATTATAGGTATGGCATTTATATCGAATGGATCAAAACTCATCAACGGCCCTTTCTGTTAAATTCAGCGTCATAATGTCAGCCTGTAAAGATACAGTAATATTATTTTACGATAAAGCGAAGCTTTAATTGCAATGTACTACTTGTTCAAGAGCCATGCCAATGTTTGGGGCCGTTCATAATATTATTTATAATTATATATAAATGCCTGAATATTTATAACTTGCACAGTTTATATCAGGTTTCAGGGCTTAAATTGATATTCACCCCGGCAAGAAAAAAAGTCAGTGTGGATCTTTAAGCTATTTGATAACGGGAATCGGGCTTTTTTCCAAATAAAGTGACTGAGAAGAACAATATTTCGAGGCAAAAGAAGTTAATAACAGCACAGGGCGAATTATATTATTTTTGTTACAAGCGATGAAAGCCACGGCTATACTGTCTTTCGTGATCATATCTACCGCGAGTACCGTCTTTGCTCAAAATGCTTATTTTAAGCTTGGTCAGCAGGCTTTCCTTGACGGGGATTTTAAATCGGCAGTGAGTCACCTGGAAAAATCCTGCATCATCGATTCGACCAATGCCAGCGCACTTTGGATGCTGGGCTATTCTTACTATCACAGCGACAGCTACAAAAAATCCATTGCGGCCTTTACCAAAGTGATATCGATCAAACCCGCGGATGCATCGGCTTATTATTACCGCGCAAGGGCAGAGGACTACCTTTCAAAAGAAATCCAGCTGACCGATGCTGAAAGAGAGAAGAACCTTTTAGGAGCGATAGTCGATTTTACAAAGGCTATAGCAATAGACCCCAATAATACACAGGACAACGTAAAATTCTACCAGAACCGGGGGATCGCATACCGCGAATACGGCGAATTCAGGTTGTTGCCCGGAACCCATTTTTATGATAAGGCCCGGGCCATTAATTCGCTGAAGGCATCTATAGCCGATCTTGAAAAAGTATTAAGCGTAGATCAAAGCAGGCAGGATATCTCTACACTGATAGAGTTATCGAAACAGAAGCTTGCAGCAGCAACGGCAGCTCATCGCTGATCAAATAATCCGCGAATAAAATATCTTTTATTCCCCAGCGTACGAACATATTGTTTTTTATCAATCCTGTACATTGAGTCTGGGACATAACTTAAATTTTCACTAGTTTCATAAAGCCTTTTTCCGAACAATGTTGTTTTTGTATGATTGTAAATCAGTACCTGCTTTACTTTATCGTTTTGCCTTTTAATGATAATGTATTGTGTTTTCAAGCCAGAATCAATGGCTGTGTAAGTAGTATTGCCATCCGAGTTTGAAACTCTGTAACTCGTTTTCCATGCGGGTTTATTTATGTCCGATTCCATGAAAATGCCCATTTCCGTTTTCCAGTCGGCTATATGTACTTTCTTGGTTTCGGTATTGGCGTTGTAGTTAGCGCTTTTTGTGACAAGGGGATTCAATTTGTTCAGGCGCACCGATTCATCGGTGAAATATTTTTTCAGATCGAAAAATTTTGTTTCCGTATTTCGGGATAAATCCGGTTTGCATGACTGAACCGTGCCAGCCAGCATGACGGGTACAAGCAGGAACAATATTCTTTTATACGACCCTTTACACCAATACATCACCGGTCATTTCTGCTGGTATCGGAACACCGATCATCTTCAAAATAGTCGGAGCTATATCGCCCAGTTTGCCATCTTTTACTTGTTTTACGTCATCGTCGATCACGATACAAGGTACCAGGTTGGTAGTATGCGCCGTATTGGGCGAGCCGTCGTCGTTGATCATGTAATCCGCGTTGCCGTGGTCGGCAATGATAATAAATGAATAGCCGTTTTTGATGCCTGTTTCAACTACAGCCTGAGTGCACCTGTCGGCAGTTTCGGCGGCTTTTATCACCGCTTCCAACACACCAGTATGTCCCACCATATCGGTATTAGCAAAGTTTAAGATAACCACGTCGGGCCAACCGCTTTCTAATTCAGGGATGATCGCATCACGTATTCCGTCGGCGCTCATTTCGGGTTGAAGATCGTAAGTAGCTACTTTGGGAGAAGGGATGAGCAGGCGTTTTTCGTTATTGAACTCTTTTTCACGCCCGCCCGAGAAAAAGAAGGTGACATGCGGATATTTTTCGGTTTCGGCTATGCGAATTTGGTTTTTGCCGGCATCCTGCAATATTTCGCCCAGGGTTTTAGTCAGGTCGTCCTTTTTGAATATCACCCTTACGTTTTTGAATGTGTCGTCGTAAGTGGTCATGGTGATATAATGCAGGTTTAACGGGTGCATATTTTGCTCCGGGAACGACCTTTGCGTCAGCGCCAGTGTTATCTCGCGCCCGCGGTCCGTGCGGAAATTGAAGCAGATCACCACATCATCGTTTTTTATGACCGCGATGGGGCGACCATTTTCATCCGTACGTACGATGGGTTCGACAAATTCATCGGTTATACCAGCTTCATACGATTCTTTGATCGATTGCTGAATATCACGACTGCCTTTGCCTGTGCCATTAACGAGCAGGTCGTATGCCTTTTTTACCCGTTCCCAGCGGTTGTCGCGGTCCATAGCATAATAACGACCTATGGCTGAAGCCAGTTTAAATGGCGTATTAGCCAGGTGATCCTCCAATTCGCTGACAAAACCGATACCCGAGTTAGGGTCGGCATCCCGGCCATCCAAAAAAGCGTGGACATACAGTTTTTCAATCCCGTACTCCGAAGCTGTGTCACATAAACCCTCAACATGTTTGATGTGCGAGTGGACGCCGCCATCCGATACCAGCCCGATGAGGTGTACATCTTTTTTATTTTGTTTGGCATAATCAAAAGCCTCTTTAATAACCGGGTTGGTCAGGAATTCTTTATCGTCGACCGCTTTATGGATGCGCCCCAGCTCCTGGTAGACGATCCGCCCGGCGCCGAGATTCATGTGCCCGACTTCCGAATTTCCCATTTGCCCGGCCGGCAGCCCAACCGAGGTTCCGGAAGCTTCCAATTTCGAATTCGGATATTTTTGCAGCATCGAGTCAAAAAATGGCGTTTTAGCCTGGTAAATGGCATTCGATTTATCATTACGGCCGTATCCCCAGCCATCGAGTATAATTAAAACAACTTTTTTACGTTTTTCCACAACGCAAATATAGATGCTGCGTTTAAACATATAAACCGAACGGGTAAGTTTATTTAAGTATAAATTGATATGAAGAGTTTTTACCTGCTGTTATTGCTGATCCCGGCGGTCATGGCGTCTGCGGCTTCTGACGATATCGATAAGATTGCCGACCTGATCAAACAGGGAAATATTCATGAATTGGCCAAA
This sequence comes from Mucilaginibacter sp., assembly GCA_035545315.1. Classification (GTDB taxonomy): domain Bacteria; phylum Bacteroidota; class Bacteroidia; order Sphingobacteriales; family Sphingobacteriaceae; genus Mucilaginibacter. The sequence continues at coordinate 58,753 of DASZYQ010000023.1, forward strand.
AGTTTTTCGGCCACGGTCGACCTGACCATTATGGGCGAAGAAAATAACTATCCGGCCGCCCGGGCCGAACAGCTTTTGGACGATTTCTTCAAAAAGAACCGTCCGCAATCGGTTAGTATATTACACCGTATAACCTCAAGCGCCAGTTACCATTATGGTGTCCTTATTCTCAATACCGCCGGCGAAAAATATAGGGTGGCATTTAACCTGCGAAACGTAAAAGGCCATTTTGAGCTAACCGAACTGCGGATAGAGCCGGAAAAAACAAAATAATCGCCGATTGTTTTTACTTTTGCGGCATCAATCGCAAAAGTTTGGACAAACAACTCATCGATAAATTTATCACGAACGCGCTGGCTGAAGATGTAGGCGACGGCGATCATACCTCCCTGGCAACAATCCCTGCCGGAACGCAGGGCAAAGCGAAATTACTTGTAAAAGATTATGGTATGCTGGCGGGCGTAGAACTGGCAGTTGAAATATTCAGGCAAGTTGACAATAAGTTAAAAGTAGACGTTTACCTGGAAGACGGCGCCAAAATAAAGCCCGGCGATATTGCTTTTGTAGTAGAAGGAAACGCGCGGAGTATCCTGACCGCCGAGCGTTTGATACTGAACTGCATGCAGCGCATGTCGGGTATAGCCACTAAAACACATGAGATCGCAGCCGTTTTGGAGGGAACCAACGCCAAGGTGCTCGATACCCGTAAAACGACACCATTGCTACGGTATTTAGAAAAATGGGCCGTGCGCATCGGCGGCGGGGTTAATCATCGTTTTGGCTTGTATGACATGATCCTGATCAAGGATAATCACGTAGATTATTCGGGAGGCATCAGGCAGGCGATAGAAAATACGCATCGTTATCTGCAAGAAAATCATAAAACATTGCCGATTGAGATCGAAGTGCGTACCCTGGACGAATTGGAACAAGTTCTGCAAACGGGTGGCGTAAACCGTATTTTGCTGGATAACTTTAGGTTGGATGATTTACGGAAGGCGGTCGAGCGTATTGGCGGCGCATACGTTACCGAGGCTTCCGGCGGAATCACTATCGACAACATTCGGCAGTATGCTGAATGCGGGGTGGATTTTATTTCTGTGGGAGCGCTTACGCACTCGGTAAGAAGTTTAGACCTGAGCTTAAAAGCCGTTAAAGAATGATCATATAAAATAGATACTGATGCGCCATTTTATTAATATTGTGCTGCAATGTTAACTTTATACTCTGTTTCGGCACTGATATTGGCCTATTTGTTCGGGTCTATCCCCACTGCGGTATGGATCGGCAAGGCGTTTTATGGAATAGACGTACGTGAATACGGCAGCGGTAATGCCGGAGCGACCAATACGTTTAGAGTGTTGGGCAAAAAAGCGGGCATACCCGTAATGCTTATCGACATCCTAAAGGGATTTACAGCCACTAACCTGGCTTTTTTTATTGGCGTTTCAACCACCGGGGGGCCGCACTCCAACTATATAAGCTATCAACTGGCTTTGGGTATTGTGGCTGTTATGGGCCATTTGTTCCCAATATTTGCCGGTTTCAGGGGCGGAAAAGGTATCGCCACCCTATTTGGCATGGTACTGGCCATCAATCTTTCGGCGGCATTACTATGTGTAGTAGTATTTGTTGCTGTACTTCTGGTAACACGGTATGTTTCTCTTAGCTCGATCACAGGCGGTTTTACCTACCTGATCGGAGTTACGTTCATTTACAATAAATACACGAATAACCTGGTGGTCATATTTGGCATGGGCATTTGCCTTTTGATTTTGGTGACGCACCAGAAAAATATCGAGCGCCTGCTTAAAGGAAAGGAATCTAAAGTGAACTTATTTAAGCGAAGGGAAGCCTGAGTTAAGTCTAAGTCTCGAGTTTTAAGTCTAAAGCCGATGTCTCAAAAACCATTCCTTACGGCTAAGTGGAACAACCTGCTGATGCTGAACTACGAGGTTGATCCTGATATCTTAACATCTTTCTTACCGGCCGGCACTGAATTGGACTTTTGGAACGAAAAGTGCCTGGTAAGCATGGTTGGCTTCCAGTTCCTGGATACACGCGTTTGGAACAGGCGCTGGCCGCTGCATGTAAATTTTGAAGAGGTAAACCTGCGCTTTTATGTAAAACATTTTGACGGCAGGGAATGGAAAAGGGGTGCGGTTTTTGTAAGCGAGATCGTACCGAAACCACTGATCGTGACCATAGCCAATACGATTTATAAAGAACATTACAGAGCGATGCCTATGCGGCATTCTGTTGATATGTTGAACGGGGATCGCACACGTTATTTGTATGAATGGCGGTTTGACGGCAGATGGGATGGGAAGCTTGGCGGAACAGTGAACAATGACTTATCGCCCATTGCGCCGGGCAGCCAGGAGGAATTTATTTTCGAACACTATTGGGGTTATAATAAGGTTAATAAGAAGACAACATACGAATACCAGGTCGAGCACATCCGATGGAATGCCGGGCAGGTAACCGATCCGATTTTTGAGGCCGATATTGCGAGATTATATGGCAAGAAGTTCGAGCCGTTTTTGACAAAAAGCCCTTACTCCGCATTTTTTGCCGATGGCTCGGAGGTCATGGTCAGAAGTAAAACGAAGATCAGGACAAGTTAAGAGCCTCGCGTATACCCTGAGCCTTAAGCAGGCATTCTTCATATTCCTTTTCAGGTTCGGCGTGATAGGTAATAGCGCTGCCGGTTTGAAACGACAAGTATTTTTTTGAAACATTGTACAGCATCGTCCGGATAACCACATTAAAATCGAAATCACCGCCCGGCGCAAAATAACCGATAGCACCCGAATACACCCCGCGTTTTGTCTGCTCGTATTGTTCCATCAGCTTCATGGCACTTATTTTCGGCGCGCCTGTCATACTTCCCATGGGGAAAGTGTTTCTTATCGCCTGGACATCGGACACATCCCTATTTAACTCGCATACTACGGTCGATATCATCTGGTGGACCTGGCTGAAACTATAGATACCGTATAACTCTTCGGTTTCAACCGTACCTTGTTTGGCCGATTTAGTCAGATCGTTACGTACCAGGTCGACGATCATCACATTTTCCTGCAATTCTTTGGCCTGGCTCTTTAATTGGTCAACGGACAACCTGTCCAGTTCGGGATCATCATATTTTTTTGAAGTTCCTTTTATAGGCTGAGAGATCAATTTACTGCCGCGTTTTGCAAGGAATCGTTCGGGAGATGCACAAAGAATATATTTGTCTTTTAGCCTGAAAAAAGCCGAGAAAGGGTTGGGCGATATTTCGTTAAGCCTAAGAAAAATATACCACGGATCAATATCGGCATTTTCAGCAAAAAACTCCTGGCAGAAATTGGTCACATAAATATCGCCGCGGCCGATGTGTTCCTTTATTTTGACAACGGCATCGACATATTCCTGTTTTGTAAATCGCGATTGTAAGTCAATTTGTATAGCCGAATTGTTCTTGTCAATATTCTGAGATCGGATAGCATCAAATATCTGCTGGGGCTCTTCAGAAAGTATTTCCGCTTCTCCGCCTTTTATTACGATCAGGTGCTGTGGCGCGAAGAAGTACAGATCGGGAAAATGCAGATGTTCAGTATTGCCCGATGAAAGGTTCTCAATCTCGTTCTTAAGATCATAAGTTAAGAACCCCATTAGCCAACCGGTGTGTCTGGCTTTGAAATTTTCGAGTGCCGGGAAAGCGGAGCCTGCCTCGCCTGTTAGCTCATCTTTTATACCTATGGCCAACAGCCAGTCGAATTTGGAATATTTGTCTTGGAAATTGTTGGAATCCAGGCAGCAAAATACATCAAATGCCGACGACCATTGCAGGGCTTTTTGTTTGAAATCAGAAAGATCATCAACCCGGAATTTCATTCAGCAAAGGTAGTTAAGCAAAACAAAAAGGCCTCCGGTTAGGGAAGCCTTTATATGCATTCGTCGGAATATTTTAGTGCAACGTCAGCGTTTGTTTCCTGTCGGGCCCCACAGACAGGTATTTAACCGGAACACCTAATTCAGCCTCAAGAAAATCGATATAAGATTTCAGGCGTGCCGGAATTTGCGAAACTTCTGTAAGGCCGGTCAAATCTTCGTTCCAGCCATCAATTTCTTTATAAATAGGTTCCGGCATAATCGAGCAGATGTCATAAGGCATGTAATCGATCTTTTCATCGAGATAATTGTAATGTGTGCAGGCGTATATTTTGTCGAAGCCGCTTAATACGTCAGCCTTGGTCATTACCAATTGCGTTACACCGCTTAGCATGATGGCATATTTCAATGCCGGCAGGTCGATCCAGCCCGTGCGGCGCGGCCGGCCCGTGGTCGCACCAAATTCGTGACCTATGCGGCGCAGTTCTTCACCTGTTTCATTATTCAATTCGGTGGGGAAGGGGCCGCCGCCAACGCGGGTGCAATAGGCTTTAAAAATGCCGATCACGTCGCCGATCTTACTTGGCGCTACGCCCAAACCGGTACATGCGCCGGCAGCGGTGGTGTTGGATGAAGTTACAAAAGGGTATGAGCCGAAATCAATATCGAGCATCGCACCCTGCGCGCCCTCGGCCAGTACTTTTTTGCCTTCTTTGAGGTAATTATTTACAAGATGTTCCGAGTCGACCAGCGGGAATTTTTTGATCAGTTCAATGGCGTCAAAAAACGCCTGGTTACGTTCAGCCAGGTCAGGCGTTTCGCCGTATAGTGCCTGGAGCATGGCCAGGTGCTTTTCGGTGAGCTTTTTATAGCGTTCCTCAAAATCGGGCAGCGTAATATCGCCAATACGCAGGCCGTTGCGGCCGGTCTTATCCATGTAAGTAGGGCCGATTCCTTTCAGCGTTGAACCGATCTTACCCTCGCCCATCTTTTTCTCCGAAGCGGCATCCAGCAGTTGATGGGTAGGTAATATCAAGTGGGCCTTTTTTGCTATGACCAGGTTTTGTTTTGCCTGAAGATCGTGACCGGCGTCCTTTAATTTTTCAAGCTCTCTTTTTAACGTAATTGGGTCTATAATAACTCCGTTACCGATCAGGTTAAGCGTATTTTCAAAAAATATACCGGACGGTATAGTATTCAGAACGAATTTCTTGCCGTCAAATTCTAATGTATGCCCGGCATTTGGCCCTCCCTGGAAACGCGCTATCAGGTCATATTCAGCGCTTAAAACATCAACTATTTTCCCTTTACCTTCATCGCCCCACTGGAGGCCTAATAATACGTCAACAGCCATTTAATAATGTATCTGGTCAATCAAAGGTGGCAAAGTTATACTTTTCTGTCGCAATACCCTGCCTTAAGTTTTTCACAATTTCCGTAAAGGTTCAGTGAGTGATGCTTGATGTCGAATTTAAGCAATCCGCCCATCATGCTCTGGATCTGCTGTATACGCGGGTCGCAGAATTCAACCACTTTTCCGCAGTCGATGCAGATGATATGGTCGTGCTGTTTATAGCCGTACGATTTCTCGAACTGGGCCATGTTTTTACCAAACTGATGCTTGGTCACCAGGTCGCATGATACAAGCAGTTCTAACGTGTTATAAACAGTAGCGCGGCTTACGCGGTACTTTTTATTTTTCATGTGGATATACAGCGATTCCACGTCGAAATGATCGTTCCTCGAATATATTTCTTCCAGTATGGCGAAACGCTCTGGGGTTTTCCTTAGGTTTTTATTTTCGAGATAGGCCTCGAAAATCTTTTTAACCATATCAATGGTTTCCTGGGGCATGAATGTCTGATTAAAGAGCAAATTTAAGTATTTAATTGCAGTTTTTGATGTATACAATGTCAGGAAGCGATCTCGATTGCCGAATCAAACCTGGTGACGGTAGTGATACCTTTTACCGCCTTCAGCTTTTTGATGAGGTTGTCCAGGTGTTCCGTGTCATTCACATAAACCATGATCGATCCCTCGAAGATGCCATTGTCGCTGTCTACAGTGATCGAGCGAATATTCACCTTGAAATCGTTCGAAATTACCGTCGTGAGCTTATTGATGAGCCCGACATCATCTATACCTGTTATCCGCAACCCGGTAAGGAAGGCCAGCTCCTGCTGGTTGGTCCAGCGGGCTTTTACAATCCGGTAACCGTAGTTCGCCATTAATTTGGCTGCATTGGGGCAATTTGTCCGGTGGATTTTTATGCCGTCGCTAACTGTAATAAATCCAAATACGTCGTCGCCTGGAATGGGATTGCAGCAGGTCGCCAGTTTATAGTCGATCTTTTGCATATCCTCGCCGATGAGCAGGATATCGCTGTCTTTGGTCTTAATGTTGCGAAGCAGGCTCTGTACCTGCTCGTTGTCTATCTTGTCCTGCGGTTTGCTTTCAACTACCTTTTCCGTTGCCTGGTATTCCTTCAGGTCCTTCATGTCTATGAGGCCTTTGGCTACATTGAAGAACAAATCCTGCGTCGATGCGAGCTTAAAATAATAGCTAAGTTTATGAATGTTATCCGAATTATAGGTGATCTTCAGCGATTTCATTTTACGCTCTAATATCTCCTTCCCTTCGTCGGCTATCTTACGTTTTTCTTCTTTCAGCGCCGATTTAATTTTAGCCTTCGCTTTAGCGGTGACGACGATATTCAGCCAATCTTCCTTTGGAGTTTGCTTGCTTGACGTGATGATCTCTACCTGGTCGCCATTTTGCAGTTTGTAACCAAGCGGCACCAGCTTATGGTTTACCTTTGCCCCGATACAGGTTGCGCCTACGTCGGTGTGTATCTCAAAAGCAAAATCGAGCGCCGTTGCTCCCTGGGGCAGCTGGATAAGCATCCCCTTCGGCGTGAAAATGAATATTTCGTCCGAGAAGAGGTTCATCTTGAAATCGTCCAGGAAGTCGAGGGCATTCAGTTCCGGATTTTTAAGCATTTCGCGTACCTTTTGCACCCATTGGTCAAGGCCGCTGTCGGTTGTCGATTCCTTGTATTTCCAATGTGCGGCGAAGCCCTTTTCGGCGATCTCATTCATGCGTTTAGTACGTATCTGCACTTCAACCCATTGCCCTTTGGGGCCCATTACCGTTGTGTGCAGCGACTCGTAGCCGTTTGCTTTAGGCGAGGATATCCAATCACGCAAACGGTCGGGGTTGGGGCGATACAGATCCGTGACGATGGAATATGCCTTCCAGCATTCAGATTTTTCGTTTTCGGGGGCGCTGTCCAGGATGATACGGATAGCAAAAAGATCGTATACTTCCTCGAACGGAATAGCCTTTTTCTTCATCTTATTCCAGATGGAATGGATGGATTTCGGCCTTCCGAACACATCGGCATGAAGTCCCTGGCTTTCCAGTACTTTTTTGAGCGGTTCAATAAAATCGCGGATGAACTTTTCGCGCTCCGTCTTTTTCTCGTTCAGCTTGTTTTTTATAAACTGGTAGGTTTCGCGCTCCATGTATTTCATGGACAGATCTTCCAGTTCCGATTTTATCGCGTACAAGCCCAGGCGATGTGCAAGAGGGGCATATAAATAAACAGTTTCCGAGGAAAGTTTAAGCTGCTTATCGCGCGGCATAAACTCCATAGTGCGCATATTGTGCAGCCTGTCGGCCAGTTTGATCAGGATCACCCTCACATCGTCGGCGAGCGTGAGCAGCATCTTTCTGAAGTTTTCGGCCTGCAACGAACTGTTGGTGTCGAAAACGCCCGATATTTTGGTCAAACCATCGATAATGAGTGCTACTTTTTTGCCGAACATCCTTTCGATGTCGTCGAGCGTAACGTCGGTATCTTCTACCACATCGTGCAGCAGCGCGCATACGACTGAAGTAGGACCGAGACCAATTTCTTCGGCAGCTATTTGCGCCACGGCGATGGGGTGGTATATATAAGGCTCGCCCGACTTGCGACGCATGTCTTTATGGCTTTCCAGGGCCAGTTCAAACGCTTTGCGTATCAGTTTTTTATCTCTTTTGTCGCCGCTTTGCAAAGTGGATTTACAGGCGCGCAGCAGCGCCCGGTATCTTTTCAGTATCTCGTTCTTTTCAGCCTCAATATCTATCACTAAATCTTTCATCTTTCCATCCCCGTATAAAATCATTTGCCTGCAATAAAAATTGCCGTAGCGGGTTATTTTAAAATACCAAAGAAATTTGCATTATTTTTGTATCACGTAAAATTATGAAATTTATTGGTTTCGTTTTGTTGTTTTGCTGTTTCGCCGGGTATTCGATTGCCCAGCAGCAAGCCCCCCAGGAATTACAACTGGGCAAAAATGATACCGTCAAAACGTACCTGACAATAATGGACGGCGAGCTGATGCCGATGGTGGTAGGGCAGGAGGTAAAAATAGTCGACGAACGTATATTTAAGTCGCAGGCCGACCGTGACGCCTACAGGAGGTTGAAATACAATATCTATAAGGTTTTGCCTTACGCCAAATTTGCTGCGGACAGATATGACAGATTACAGCGAAACCTCGCTACTACAGCTGATAAGAGAAGACAGAAACGTATGGTAGACACCTGCGAAACCGAAATCAAAGATATGTTCAAAAAGGAGATCGAGAATCTGACAATTAGTCAGGGAGATATCCTGATCAAGCTAATCGACCGGCAGACCGGAACAACAAGTTACGACCTGGTTAAGGACCTTAAGGGCGGACTAAAAGCATTTATGCTGCAGTCGGTCGCCAGGATCTTCGGCCACAATTTAAAGGACGAGTACGACCCATCCGAAGAACGTGATATGGAATCGATATTGCAGGAAGCAGGTTACTATTCCTACAGGAACTGAGAATGAATGACAATAGCATCTACCAGTTTAACGTTCAGACGTTGGACGGCGAAGAAGTGAGCCTTGCTGCATATAAGGACAAAGTTCTGCTGATCGTGAATACTGCATCTGAATGCGGTTTTACCCCACAGCTCAAAGATTTAACCATTTTAAAAGACGAATTTAACGGGACAGATTTTGAAATTCTGGCCTTCCCGTCAAACGATTTTGGTGCGCAGGAGCCGTTGGAAGGCGCCCAGATTGAAAACTTTTGTAAAGCCTTGGGAACTAATTACCCTGTTTTCGACAAGATCAGGGTGCGCGGGCCCTATGCTCATCCCCTGTACAAGTTTTTCGCCGACCGAAAACGAAATGGTAAATTGAAGTCAGTGCCGAAATGGAATTTCCACAAGTTCCTGGTGGATAAAGCCGGCCAGGTAACCGATTTTTTTTATCCGTTTACCAAACCTACTTCCTCAAAGATCAGGAAAAAAATATCCCGCTTATTATCTTCTAAACGCCCGTAAATCCTTTTTATGCTCAAATTAGATATATTGGTTTTGCCTGTTCATCCTGACGACGCCGAACTGGGGTGTGCAGGTGTTATTCTGAAGGAAATATCATCCGGCAAAAAGGTTGGGATCGTCGATCTTACACGTGGCGAACTTGGCACACGCGGTTCAGTAGAGACACGGGGCCGGGAAGCCGCGGCGTCGGCCAAAATATTGGGATTGACTGCAAGGGAGAATTTAGGAATTCCAGATGGATTCTTCGAAAATTCAAGGCAATATCAATTAAAGGTGATAGGGGCGATACGGAAGTTCAGGCCGGAAGTAATCATCACCAATGCATACCACGACCGTCATCCCGACCACGGACGGGCAAACGAATTGGTTGAGGCGTCGGCCTTCCTGTCGGGATTAAGAAGAATAGAAACTGAGGATGAGGCTGGTCCGCAAGAGGCCTGGCGCCCAAAGCAGGTGCTTCACTTTATACAGGACAACTATATCCGTCCCGATATTTTGGTTGACGTAACGCCGTACTGGGACAAAAAGATAGAAAGTGTAATGGCCTTCGGTTCGCAATTCTTTAACCCCGATTGGCCCGATGAGCCGCAAACCTATATTTCGTCGCAGGGATTTATAGAAGGCATTGAGGCCCGTGCCCGTGAATTTGGTAAAAGCATAGGGGTAAAGTATGCGGAAGGTTTTACATCGCGAAAGATACTGGGAGTAAACAGCTTGTTCGATCTGAAGTAAAAATCCCTATGTCAATATCTTACATACTCAAACCTGTTATTATCGTTGCTTCTTTCCCTTCTCAGCTTATTTTCTTTTGATAATTTGAGCAGTATGCCCGATAGTTCGGATGTTTTAAAGTCCGAGTCGTAGTTTTCCTTGCAATAATCGGCGATTGCTGAAATAGAATGCGCGGTATTAAAGTAATCGGTCATTAACAGTTGGTTCAATATCTTGGTAGCGCCCGGCTTTTTTCGGCCGTTCAGTGAATCGTTATCTTCGTCTTCACCAGTGCGCGATCTGCGCCCTTTTTTGCTGATGGGGTCGATGGCTTCGGTATCGTTGCGGTCGGTATCAACTATTGCGTCCAGCAAACGATCGACGATTCTTACCTGTACGGCTTCTGATTTAAACGCGTTCACAACTTCAGAAATCTCTAATAACTGTTTTTTTAGTTTTTCAATATGCTTGCTCATAGTAGTGTTAAAAGGTCAGCTTTCAGTAGATATATTATACAAAATTAATGACCATAATAACCGCGAATATTGCCTATTGTGGTCAAAAAATAGTATATATTAATATGCGGGGATTCATACTAAACGCAGATATACGATTATAGTATGTATAATACGAAAAAAGCGCCATTTGTTTTTCAAAAGATGGCGCCTTGTAGCAAAATTATTACACTGCTTATTATAATATGCCTAATACGTCTACGAGCACGCTTAGACCCTCGTCTATATGACCTTTATCCATGATCAGGGCCGGCCTGAAGCGGATAGTTTGGTTACCGCAGCCCAGGAACATTACGTTACGGTTCATGCCTTCCATTATAAATTTATCGCGTTTGGCTTTATCCGGGAAATCGAAGGCGGTCATCAGTCCCCTGCCTCTGACATTGCTGATGATCGGATTTCTTTCGGCGATCTTCGACAGTTCATTTTGCAGATATTCGCCCGTTTGGGCGGCATTGTCGCAAAGCTTATCTTCCTCGATGATTTCCATGATCCTTGATGAACGCACCATATCAACCAGGCTGCCGCCCCAGGTTGAATTAATGCGTGACGACACCCTGAATACGTTGTTCTCAATCTCGTCAACCTTCTTTCCGGCCAGGATACCACAGACCTGCATCTTTTTGCCGAAGGCGATGATATCAGGCCGGGCTTTTTCGCCGAAATGCTCGTGACACCAAAACGTGCCTGTCAGTCCTACTCCGGTTTGCACCTCGTCGTATATCAGCATGGCTTCATTTTCATCGGCCAGTATACGAAGCTGTTCCAGGAATTCCTGCCGAACATGGTTATCGCCGCCTTCAGATTGTATAGGCTCAATGATGATGGCGCATATATCATCCTTGTTTACTTCAAGTGCTTTTTTGATTTGGGAAACCGATAAAGCTTCGCGGCGCAATAGGTCTTCATGGCTTGCATCCGAATAAGGGAAGACTATTTTTGGTAAAGAAACCCGCGGCCAGTCGAATTTAGCGAACCACTTGGTTTTTACGGGCAGTGTGTTGGTGAGGCTTAAAGTATAGCCGCTTCGCCCATGGAACGCCTGCTCAAAATGCAAAACTTTAAAACCTTTTTCTTTGGTATAGCCTTTGGCAAAATTTTTCTGAACCTTCCAGTCCATAGCTACTTTCAGCGCATTTTCGATAGCTAACGCTCCGCCCGATATAAAGAAGGCATGCGGCAGGTAATCCGGTATCCCAACTCGATCAAAAGTTTCGATGAACTGGGCATACTGCTCCGTATAAATATCCGAGTTAGACGGATTCGTGAGCGCCGCCAGCAGCAGGTTCTTTTTGAACCCCTCATCCCCGGTCATTTTAGCGTGATTATAACCTAATGGCACCGAAGCAAAACAGGTAAAGAAGTCGAGAAAGGTGCGTTTGTGCTTGGAATCATAGATATGAACGCCCTGGCTTTTTTCCATGTCGAAAGTCAGATCATAACCATCGGCAAGGATATGCTTCTGCAGCGAAGCCTGTACATTTTCGGGTGAGACGAGCAGGTTATACATAAACAATTGGTTTAGGCAAATTTACAAAAAACCGCTAAAATGCAACAATTTACGCACTTTTTGAACCGAATGGCTAAAAAGTATGTTTAAATTGTTTAAACCTATTTTTTGGACTGAAAGACAAAATAGTATTACCTGTTTAAGCAGGAAGATCAATTTTGTCAGCATTGTTTTCTGCGCGAAAAGACCAATTATTCGCCAAATTTCTCCCTCATTCCCAGCAAGCCCCATACGCCGCCGGTATGTATCGCTAAAACCCGGCTACCGTCCGGAAAATAATTTTTTGAAGCAAGGTCGTAGATCGCGTAAAGCATTTTGCCGGTGTAAACCGGATCGATCAAGATGCCGGTCGAGGATACAAAACGTTTTATAAATTGGATCAGTTCAGGTGTTGTTTTGGCATAACCGCCGAAGTGGTAATCGGTGTGCAGGTGGTAATCTGCTGGTTTATCAAGCATTTGGTTGATATCAGCCCGAAGAAATTCGCCATTCTTCAGCACGGGTATGCCATGAAAACGCGTTTTGAGGGACTGTCCACCTATGCCGTTAATAATGCCGGCCGCTGTAGTCCCTGTCCCACAAGCGCAAAAGATATGGTCGTAGTTTTCAGCCAATTCACCGACCAGTTCGCTTACACCTTTTGTTCCCAAAGCCGACGCTCCGCCTTCGTCGATAAAAAATGCATCCGGATCGGCCGCAAAATATTTTTCAAACAAAGCAGGTTTGTCGCGGTAGCTTTCCCGGTCGGTAAAGATCAACTGCATTCCATGCAAGCGGCAAAGAAATAAGGTATCGTTGTTCACTTCCTCTCCGCGTACAATGCCCGTCGCCCGGAAACCGAACTTCGCAGCGGCGGCAGCGGTCGCCAGGAGATGGTTGGAGTAAGCCCCCCCGAACGTGACTAAATGGGTTTTATTCTCTTCCCTGGCCTGTCTAAGCGGGTGTTTTAGTTTTCGCCATTTGTTGCCGGATATGAGCGGGTGGATCAGGTCATCGCGCTTGATGAAAACTTTTAAGCCCCGTTCGTCAAATAATGGATCATGTATTTGCTGAACGGGGCTAAAAATTTCGAGATCGATGCTCATCGGGCAAAGTTAGAAACCAAACCCGATTCCCGCATTAAAAGATTGATACTGGGCTATGCCGTAAGACGCATAAAAGCGGACAACAGGGAAAGCCAGTTGAAAGCCTATATCGGTGCGGAAACCGCTCAACGTGCTTTCGTTGATATGGATCGGGTTAGTAAATGTCGTATAAGTCGGCCCTGCAAGGTTTTCGCCTGTGGTGACGGGGTAATTCCCGATAACGCCAACGTCGGCGCTGGCCGTGTTATAACCGACTGCCAGGAAAGGAGTAAAGAAAAGCAGTTGTTTTGAAATTATGGCCTGCGCTATAAAGCTGCTAAAATGTGCCTGCAAATGCTGGTTACTGAAATCGGTAGCCTGTTGGTTATCCTTGGGCTGTGCGCCCTGGTCGGGTTGAACATTAAGCGCTGCATCCATGTTCAAACGGCTGTATCCTAACGCTATGGCCACGTCGAAAGGTATTAGTTTGCTTGCTTTTTTACCAGCAAAGTCCTGGATAATATCGTGTTTTAAGCCAAAGCCTATCATCGAGACAGAGCCCACATTATTACCGAAATCAACCTGCGGTATGGCACGAACGGTTAGGTCAGTGTTTTTTACCAGGCCAATTGTTAATTGTATTTGCGGTGAGGGAATAATACCAATTTTGGCCGATGGCATCTGGAAACTTCCTACCTGCTGGTGATTGTCGTCGTAAACATTGAGCGTCGGGGTCGGTGCGTTTTTGTCGCCGCCAAAGGTAGGTGTAATGGTCTGCCCGGGATCTGCAGGTCCAATGTGGTTCGAAAGGCCCAGTTTAGTCACGTCAAAAGTTTTGTCTGATACCGGTACAAGGGCGCCTGTTGCGGATATTCTCAGATCGAAATGCAATAATTTTTTTGCTTTGGCGGTATTATTGGTCCAACCGGTGTTCATCCCGGTGCCAAAGCCCTTAAAAAGCGGCTCTGCATATGCATTAAGTAGTTTTGTAGCATCCTCCGGACCTGATTTGATCAATTGTGAAAACGCATTTTGCGCGTTCGACCTTAGGGCTGAAATTGAAAGAATGGCAATAAATAAAAGGTAGATTCTTTTCATGGGTGTTAAAATTAATTACGTACTGGCGAATAGTTAATAGTTTTAAAAAACAAGTATTTTTGCCCTGATGGCAACCGATATCGAGCTACCAGACCAGGAAGACCAGGATTTATACGAACATTTACGGATAATTGTTGACAAAGGCCAGTCGCTGCTGCGCATCGACAAGTTCCTGATGCACCGTATCGAAAACGCTTCGCGCAACCGGATACAGAACGCAATTGAACAGGGTAATGTTCTGGTAAACAATAAAACGGTGAAAGCAAGCTACAAGGTAAAACCCCTGGACATTATTTCGGTGGTTTTGCCGCATCCTCCCCGTGATACCGAGGTTTATCCCGAAAATATTCCTATTAATATCGTTTACGAAGATGATGATGTACTGGTTGTAAATAAGGAGTCTGGCATGGTGGTGCACCCCGGCTATAACAATTATACCGGTACCCTGGTCAATGCCCTTGTTTATCATTTTCAGCAGTTGCCTACGTTACCTGGCAACGACGGCCGGCCCGGGCTGGTTCACCGGATCGATAAGGATACCTCGGGCTTGCTGCTCATCAGTAAAAATGAGCGGTCGATGACCTACCTGGCACGACAGTTTTTCGAGCATACTATTACGCGCAAATACATCGCTTTGGTTTGGGGTGATATCGAAACCGACGGGACGGTGACAGGTTATATAGGCCGGAGTGCCAGTGACCGTCGGGTTATGGCCGTGTGCGACGACCCGGAAAAAGGCAAATGGTCCGTTACCCATTATAAAGTGCTTGAACGGCTGAATTATGTTACGCTGATCGAATGCCAGTTGGAAACAGGCCGCACGCACCAGATCAGGGCGCATATGAAATCGATCGGACATCCCTTGTTTAGCGATGCTGCCTACGGCGGGGATAAGATATTAAAGGGTACTATTTTCAGCAAATACAGGCAGTTCGTCGAGAATTGTTTTGGCATTATGCCGCGGCAGGCGCTCCACGCGCAAACTTTAGGCTTCGTACATCCTTCATTGAAAAAGTATATGTATTTTGAAGAGCCTCTTCCGGCAGACTTTGCGGCTGTGCTTGAAAAGTGGCGCAAATATGTCAGCACAGATGTTAGATACGAGATATGAGAGGGATTTATATGAAAAATCTGATGTATAATTGCATAAACGGGTCTGAGTCTCACATCTCAAATCTCATGTCTCATATCTAATATGACGCCTTTGCTGATCAATTTTAACGGAGAACTTTTGCCTGCCGACAGCAAACTGATGACGGTTGCCAACCGCGGTTTCAAATACGGCGACGGCCTGTTTGAGAGCATGCGCCTGATGAAGGGGCAACTGAAATTTGCCGAGCTGCATGCCGACCGTTTGCAGCGCAGCATGAAAACCCTGAAGATTGACGGTTATTCGCAAATGGACACCTGGTTCCTGAAAGAAAAGGTTGAGCAACTAGCTGCGCGCAACAGGGTAAAACACGGACGGTTACGGCTTACCGTTTATCGCGATGCGGAAGGGTTTTACGCGCCATCCCAAAACAAAATGGGCTATTGCCTTGAGTTGACCCCGATGGACGAGCCCCGTTATTTCCTGAATGAAAAAGGTCTGATCATGGATATTTTCACCGAAATACCCAAACCGGTGAATTGCCTGTCGAATATTAAGACCTGCAGTTCCCTGCCGCTTGTGATGGCCGGGTTATACAAAGTGCAGAACAAATTGGATGAAGTTTTCCTGGTTAATCAGAATGGCAACCTATGCGAGGCGGGCAATTCCAATATCTTCGTTTGGTATAAAAGCCACTTGTACACTCCAGCCCTCAGCGAAGGCTGCGTAGAAGGGGTGATGCGCCACATTGTGATCGATCTTGCCAGGCAAAGCGGAATTCCTTGCACGGAAGCGCAGATAAATCCTGACATTTTATACGAGGCCGACGAGGTTTTCCTGACCAATGCCTCCCGTGGTATCCAGTGGACAATGGGTTTCGGTGTGAAACGCTATTTTAATCAGTTGAGTAAAGGTTTGATAGGGGAGCTGAATAAGCTGTAGAACTGCACTCGCGCTTCTTAAAAATTCTCCAATGACCATAAGCTTTGGTCTTCCCAATGCAATGCACACAGTGGGTAGCCCCTATGGGGCAAGGTTTTCTCTGGTTTTCATTTTGCTACAAAGCGGTAGTTCCTACGGAACATTGATCGTGTGGATACCGTTTGCATAGGTTAATTTATAAGTAGGTGAGTGCGTGCCCCATCGGGGCAACCGCTTTGTAGAAAAATTCCAAATCAATTTTTTTGCTCCGTAGGAGCAACCCGCCTATAAAGTGGTGATTCGTACGGCATTGTTGCATTATAATTGTCAGGATGTTTGCCCAATCGGGCAATGCCTCGAAAAAATTTAAAACAGTTTTTGGCCGGTAGGAACAGCCCGCGAGCGTCCACTGCAAAATGGTGATTCATACGGGCGTATTGTTGCATTGTGATTGTCAGGATGTTTGCTCCATTGGGGCAAACGCTTTGTGGAGAAATTCCAAATCAATCTTTTTTGCTTCGTAGGAGCAACCCGCGAGCGTCCACTGCAAAATGGTGATTCATATGGGCGTATTGTTGCATTGTGATTGTCAGGATGTTTGCCCATCGGGGCAACCGCTTTGCAGGAAAATTCCAAATCAATTTTTGCTCCGTAGGAGCAACCCGCCTATAAAGTGGTGATTCATACGGAGCATTGTTGCATTATAATTGTCAGGATGGTTGCCCCATCGGGGCAACCGCTTTGTAGAAAAATTCCAAGTCAATTTTTGCTCCGTAGGAGCAACCCGCCAGCTGTTATTGCGGCAATTTAAAGATGTAACGCTCGTCAAAATCAACATCAAATTTCGTGAGCAATTGCCTATATTCATCTAAAAAAGTTGCCTTTTTGTGATGTTCCTGCTGATTCAAAATGTATTTTACCACGTTATCTATTTGTGACTTGCTATAACTGAAAGCTCCGTAACCTTCCTGCCATTGAAATTTTGAAGGAGTTAATCGTTCTTTATTGATAAATTCTGAGGAATCGCCTTTTACCAGGCGCATTAATTCAGAAATTGATTGTGCAGGATTTAACCCGATGAACAAATGAAGATGATCCGGCATATTATTTATAGCCAGCATTTTGTGGCCATTATTTTGAACCGTAGCGGCTATATATAGGCGCACACGTTCATCCCAACCGCTGTTGAGCAGAGCAGCTCTATATTTAACGGCAAATACAATATGGATGTAAAGTTGTGTATAGGTATTTGGCACAATTTATCCTTTTTAACTCAGCGGGTAGCCCTTACGAGCAAATTATCTTATTTTGATATTGCTACAAAGCGGTAATTCCTGCGAAACATCTTACAATCTCACACCTCTCAAAAACTCTTCGATACCCATACGTTTTTTGCCTGCCAACTGCACATCTGTAAAAGATACAAAGCCGTCCACAGCCGCAGCCTTCAGAAACGTTTTGTTATCACTAAAAAATTCGCCGGGCTCTGCGTTAGTCTCGGTTAACTCGTATTCCGCATAGAATACTTTTAATATTTTATCATTCAATAGGGTATAAGCCGTGGGATAGGGGCTCAGCCCACGTATTAAGTTAAATATCTTTCCAGCGGGCTGGTTCCAGTCTATCTTACAGTCTTCCTTAAATATCTTGGGGGCATGTTTTAACGCGATACCTTCAGTGAGCGGCGACTGCGGCACTTCGGTATACCGCCCGCTTTCAATAGCTTTTACCGTTTTTACCAGCAGGCCGGCGCCTTTAGCCATTAACCTGTCATGCAACTGGCCGGCTGTTTCGCGACCGGTCAGCGTCACTTTTTCGGTAAATAATATATCGCCGGTATCGATGTCATGTTTTAGGAAGAAGGTGGTAACGCCGCTTTCTTTTTCGCCGTTGATCAAAACCCAGTTAATCGGGGCAGCGCCACGGTATTGCGGCAGGAGGGAAGCATGCAGGTTAATGGTGCCCCGCTGAGGCATGTTCCATACCACCTCGGGCAGCATACGGAAAGCGACAACCACCTGCAGATCGGCGTCAAGAGCGCGCAATTCATTTAAAAAGGCTTCGTTTTTAAGCTTTTCGGGTTGTAATACTTTAAGCCCGTGCGCGACCGCATATTGCTTTACGGCGCTTTCGCTAACCTTTTGGCCCCGGCCCG
Organism: Mucilaginibacter sp.; assembly: GCA_035545315.1. GTDB lineage: Bacteria > Bacteroidota > Bacteroidia > Sphingobacteriales > Sphingobacteriaceae > Mucilaginibacter. The sequence continues at coordinate 77,063 of DASZYQ010000023.1, forward strand.
CAGGTTTGTCGGGTGCGGTTACTACGCCCACAATTTCACTGCCTGAAGCCACAAGCGCATCAAGTGACGCTACTGCAAACTCGGGCGTGCCCATAAAAACTATTCTCATATTGCGATAAAGTTCGTGTTTTGTCGATGGCTCAGGGGTATAGCAAATACTTTTTTCTCATTTGTTTATACCTGCTTAGCGCCGGTTCCCAGCTTTTGCGTATTTCAGCTTCACTCTTTCCTTCCTCAATCTGCTTACGTAATTGTTCATTCCCGGCCAGTTTAGTAAAGTACGCATTAAAAAAATGCTCTTTGTCCGGGAAGGCCTTATATAATTCTATCAGCCACAATATATCCAATTTTTTGGTGCTTCTTAACCGGTCGGTGTCATAATTCCGCAAATCTATGCCGTAACACACCTTGTTTTTCTGTGGTGGATCCTCGCTCATGCCCGGAATGCTAACCGGTGTAAAAGAAAAGGCGTATTTGTCCTTTAGCAGGGGATGGCCGAGCACCTGGAATGGGTACATCGTTCCACGCCCCATGCTGATCACCGTTCCTTCGAACAGGCAAAGGCTTGGATAGAGTAAAACAGACTGCGACGTGTTCAGGTTCGGCGATGGATTGACAGGCAGCGTATATGGTAACGAATGCCGGTAGTTGGCCACTTTGATGATCTTCAGCCGGCATTTAACATGTCCCTTCAGCCAGCCTTCACCGTTGGCCATTTGGGCATATTCAGCAAAGGTCAGCCCGTGAACTATTGGTATCGGGTCAAGCCCGACGAAGGAACGATAAACGGTGTCGAGCACCGGCCCGTCGACATAAAAACCGTTAGGGTTTGGCCTGTCGAGTATCATCAGTTCGATATTATTTTCGGCGCAGGCCTCCATCACATAATGCAGCGTTGAAAGGTAAGTGTAAAAACGCGTACCCACGTCCTGTACATCAAAGACCACGATATCGATACCTTTCAGATCATCGGTTGAAGGCTTATAGTGCTTGCCGTATAGTGAGATAGCAGGGATGCCCGTTTCCGGGTCGACCGTGTCGTTTACAATTGCGCCATTGCTCGCGGTGCCGCGAAAGCCGTGCTCCGGGCCAAATATTTTGGTAATATGTACGCCCAGTTTCAACAGGCTGTCAAGACTCGATACATGTTTCTTGCCGATGACGGAGGTTTGATTGATCACCATCGCAACGTTTTTATGCTGCAGGTAGCCGACATACTTTGCAGTCTGGTCGGCACCTGTCAGGATTTCCTGGGCATTGATCCCCATGGCAAACGTCAGCAATAATAAAGTCAGCACGCAATTTCTTTTCATACCAGGTAAATGAGTTAATCAACCGAAATCCGCATATTTGCGAAAGTACAAAAATCACCGGGCTTTGAGCTTCGCCTCCTTTATATCTTCACGCATCTCGTTCAGGTCGAACCGTACCTATTCCAAACTGATCGTCAGGATCGCTATTGTCGGCATCATGCTCGGCCTGGGAGTCATGATATTATCGATTGCGGTCATCCGAGGGTTCAAGCAGGAAATCAGGCAAAAAGTTCGCGGATTTTCGGGCGACATCGTGGTGCAGAAGTATGATAATAATTACTCGTACCAAAACTCGCCTATTGCGCTCGATAAGAACTTTGAAAAGCGGGTAATGTCTAACCCGTTGTTTACCCATATCATGCCCACCGCAACCAAGCCGGGCATTATCAAAACGCGCGATGAGATTGAAGGCGTGGTGCTTAAAGGCGTGACGAAGGATTATGACTGGTCGTTTTTTAAAACGTCGCTTGTGGCCGGCAAGGTGATCGATTTTTCGGATACGACCGAATCGCGTAAGCAGATCATGATATCAAGTTACACCGCGAGCAGGCTGAAGCTAAAGGTCGGCGACAAATTCCTGATGTATTTTGTGCAGGAGCCGTTGCGTAAACGCCCTTTTCATATAGTCGGCATATTTGACGTAGGCGTGGAAGATATCGACAAGACGTTTGTCATCGGCGATCTGTCGCTGATCACCAGGCTTAACAACTGGGATAACGACCAGATCGGCGAATATGATATCCGGGTGGCACATTTTGATCAACTGGGAGCAGCTAATGATTACCTGAGCGACAAAATGCCGCTAAAGTTAAAATCGTACATGGTAAGCGATGTCTATCCGTCGATCTTTGAGTGGCTGAAGCTACTGGACGTTAATGCCCAGGTGATGCTGATATTGATGCTGATAGTGGCTGTCATAAATATGATCTCAGCGTTGCTGATCATCATACTGGAGCGTACATCCATGATCGGTATTTTTAAAGCAATGGGTGCCCGAAACTGGACCATACAAAAGATATTCCTGTATAACGCCGCATACCTGATAGGCGTCGGATTGGTTTTGGGTAATATTTTTGGGTTGGGAATCAGTTGGTTCCAGTCCCAAACGCATTTTTTTAAGCTCGACGAAGAGTCGTATTACATGAAGTTTGTGCCCATACTGATAAAATGGCCCGATATGGTGTTGCTGAATATTGGAACGATGCTGGTGTGCATACTGGTGCTTATCGTCCCGTCGATGCTGGTTATGACAATATCACCGGTAAAAGCGATCAGGTTCAAATAGGAAACACTTATTTTACCGCAGGGAAGCTGAACTTAAGATTTACACCTCCCGATCCAAACCGTATTTGCTGCGCGCCTAATCCTTCGATGGGGTATTTAACGAAAGGTTCGACGATGAGCCTGTTCCTGCCAATCGAATAGCCGGTACCGAACGAAAAATTCAGCATTTTCGCAAAATAAAAACTGCCGAAGCTGTTATGCGTCGACTGATCCTGCACTGTTGATACATTCGCTGAAAATAGAGCAGGGCTATTATAGCTATAGGTATAAGTTTCGTTAATAAATGTACCCGAGCTAAACCCTGCCATGATATAGGTGTCGCTTTTTTGCGGATTAAAAGTATATTTCAGGTTAACAGGCACATCCAATCCCACCAGGTCGGCATTGTAACTTTTGAAGGTAGGGGCGGCGATGTGATAGGTGTTAGCAAGCGAGTACAAACTGGCGGCCGGGCTGGCCGTAGTGGCTATTGCCGGCGCCGGCGCAGAACTTATCGGCGGCTGGTTGCTGTAATTCAATGAATTTTGCCCCACAGCTATGCCTGTCGACAGGCTAAACCGTTTACTCAACCGGATATCCGAACTTATACCCGCGCCTTCGTTCACCTGGCTATTACTGCCTTTGGCATAATTGACGTAGGTTGCGGCATAGACACCAAACCGTATCCGGCTACTGGTGTTCAGGGATTTCTCCGCCGGTTTATTTTGTGCAAAGGTATTTTGAAGCGCAGAATTATTTTCCTTGCTGGTTTGCCGTACCATATCGACGCCGCTTTTCGTCGTTGTTGTTGCGGCGAGCGTATTGCCATTCATTTTAAGTGTGGAATCCGGCCTGTTTATCGTTACCCTTTTATTTGCCGACTGAAGCTTGTCCTCTGCCCGGTTCGCCGTTGCAAGCTCAGTCGATGTCGGGCTTTGGGCCGGGGTTTTAATGGTACTTTGCGTAGCCGGTATGCTGGTAACGTTGGCATGGTTGTCAATCCGCCCCGGTTTGTTCGTATTGGCCGTTTTTACGGATGCTGAGAGGCCAGCCCCTGCTGCCTGTGCACCGTTATTTGCTGGCGTATTTTTATTCGACCGGGCATTTGTATTGCTGTTTACACTGCGTGTGGCAAGTGCAGCACCGATATGTTCGCTGCTGTGCTTAAGCTGCTGATTTTTTACCGCCGTGATCTGCTGATGGTTTACCGGCTTATTTTTAAACCACAATAAGCCTATAAACAGCAACAATAGCGCTGCTGCGGGCACCCACCATACCCACGCGGCAATGCGCCGTTTTTGTTTTTCGGGATACTTTTCCCTGAGCCGCAGCCAGCCTTCATCTGCGGAAGTGTCTTCAAAGTTGTCGAACACTTCCCTGATACGCTTCTTTAAGTTGTCATCCAACTGATCGTCCATGGTTTTGTGTTTCGGTTATAATAATCTTTCTCATTTTTTCTTTCGCCCTGCTTAAGTACACGCGCGATGAACTGGCAGGGATATTCAATATCTTGGCTATTTCATCGTGATTGTAGCCGTCTAGTTCATACATGTTGAAGATCGCAAGCTGAATAGGAGGTAACGTCTTCATCATATCCAGGATATCCCTGGCGTTCAAACTATCGATGATATTTACGTTGATGGTTAAGGGTGCAGCGTCATCCAGCTCGATATTCAGTTGCAGCTTCAAATCCTTGCGTCGCCGGTCGATCGCGGTGTTTACCACTATCGTACGCAGCCACGCCTTGAACGGCTTGTCCGAATCATAGCTCTTCATCGATTTAAATACTTTGATGAAAGCATCGTTTACCACCTCCAATGCGTCGTCCCGCTCGGCGCAATACCGCAGCCCGACACCCATGGCGTAGCCATAGAACTGCTTGTACAGCATTTCCTGGTGTTTTAAGCTGCCTGATTTGCACTGCCTTATCAATTCATCTTCAGCAATGCGGTGGGATGGGTGCATTAAAGTTTTTTCAGCCTTTAAGTCCTGTAAATTTGATTACAACCGATACGGTACAAACACCAATATCGCTACAATTCATCAAAAAAAATGGCAAAAAAAGCCGGCTGTTAAGCCGGCCCCTCAATTTAATTGGTAGTACTCGATTTTTTTAGATCGTATTGGAGAGATAGTGTATCAGCAGCGCCTTCGGCTATCATTTGAAAAATTGACCCATCGTAATAATACACATAGCCACCATTAAGGTGCGTTTTGGTTGGTACGCCTGTCTTGGGGAAGGTTTGATCGGTAAAAATGGCATAATTGCCGCTAAGTCCCCAAACGCCTTTGCTTCCGGCATGAACAGTTGCAGTATCGCCGGTAACCGCATAGGTGAAATTCGATGAATTCATCGTCAGGGTGATATTTGCTTTTAGCGTATCAAAAACGACACTTGTATTTGGCCTGTGCAACAGTCTGAATGTCCCGGTAAAGGTGCCATTGGGAATAGGTGTAGGCGGTGTATCGTTTGCACTTTTAAAACAGCCGCCCAGCAAAAGGGCAAACGGCAGTAGATAAAGTATTCTATTTTTCATTCCTTATTTTTTTTATCGTTACGTGTCCTTTCGCAAAAACGCTACAACACACCCCAATGTTATAATTTTTTTGCTTGTTCCCAAAATACATCCATTTCGGCGAGACTCATATCGTGTAATTGCTTGCCGCTTTCCTTCGCCTTGTTCTCCAGGTACTGAAAGCGTTTTATGAATTTACGATTTGTTTTTTCCAGCGCATCTTCCGGATTGATGTTGATGAACCTTGCATAGTTGATCAGTGAGAAAAGCAGGTCGCCAAACTCACTTTCGGCTTTTTCGCGGTCTATTTCGCTTTCGTCCTCGGCATTAAATTCATTCCTGAACTCGCACATTTCTTCCTCCACTTTGGCCCAGACCTGGGTTTTTTCTTCCCAGTCGAAACCTACACCGCGCGCCTTTTCCTGGATGCGGGAAGCTTTGACCAGCGCAGGGAGCGAGGCGGGAACCCCGGCTAATACCGACCGGTTGCCTTCTTTTAACTTGATCTGTTCCCAGTTTCGTTTTACATCAGTCTCGTCGTTCACCTCTGTATCGCCATAAATATGCGGGTGCCGGTTGATTAGTTTGTCGCAAATGCCGTTCAGTACATCGGTGATAGTAAAATCGTTGGTCTCCGAAGCGATCCGTGCATAAAACACCAGGTGGAGCATAATGTCACCCAACTCCTTTTTTATTTCAGGCATATCGCCGTCCAGTATCGAATCGGAAAGCTCATATACTTCTTCGATAGTCAGGTGGCGGAGGCTTTCCAGGGTTTGTTTCTTATCCCATGGGCAATTCAGGCGCAAATCGTCCATAATGGTCAGCAGGCGCTCAAACGCCGTCGCCGGGGTGTTAGCTGTATCAGGTGGTATTAATGGCATCTTGTTAATGTGCAAATGTGCGTATCTGCAAATGTGCAGATTTTCAATTTCTGAATAAAAATATCCTGACAAATAACCGGCATTTGGCTTAGCCTCACACCTGCATATTTGTTCGCCGGATAGCCCTGAGCATTTCCCTTTTGCCTGGTGCGCCCGGAGCTTTTTCGACTTTGAGGCCCAGGCTTTTGATGATGCGTTTCAAATTACCGGTAATGGCATAAGTGACAAAGACGCCGCCGGGCTTCAGGAAGCCGACCGTATGCGCTATGGCCTTTTCGTTCCACATTTCAGGCTGGCGCGCGGATGCAAAGGCGTCAAAATAGATCACATCGAACTGTTCTTCGGTTTCAAAATCAAGTAGTTTGCAGTGGGCCGTGTGCAGTTTGCAGTAGGGGTTAATATCAATAGCATGGTTCAAAGAATGCAGATACTGATCTCTAAAGCTGTCCCAAATCGGGACGGAGACAAACCTTTCGTATCCTGTTTGAAATATCAGACCTTCGCTAAGTGGATATGCTTCAATGCCGTTATAATTGAGCCTGATGTGATTTTCCGAACAATATTGTGCGCTCAGCAAAAAATTGAGTCCCGTACCAAAGCCGACTTCAAGTACTGACACTGCCTTTATTAAAGTCTCCCCTGTCGGGGGAGATTTAGAGGGGGCTGTTTCAAGAAAATAATTAAGGCCGGAATTTAAAAACACATGCCTGCTTTCCTGCAAGGCTCCGTGCCTGGAGTGATAATTTTCGCCAACCTGGCTGTTGTAAATGGTATTGGAACCATCTCCGGTGGGGACTATTTGTAAGTCATCAGGCATAACAGGACAAAGATAATGCTTATATAAAATCAAAGCCCGGCTACTAACCAGGCTTTGACTTAAGACTTAGAACTCAGAACTCAAGACTTACCAAACGTGTATCCTGTCTTCCGGTTTCTTATAATACTTATCGCCGGGCTGTACATTAAATGCGGCATACCAGGCATCCATATTGCTGATCGGCGCGTTGCAGCGGTATTGCTCCGGCGAGTGCGGGTCGGTCAGGATACGCTGAGCGGCGGCCTCTGGCCGTTGCGAGCTGCGCCAAACCTGGGCCCATGATAGGAAGAAGCGCTGATCGGGTGTGAAGCCGTCAATTTTGGTATTCGAATGCCCTTCCTTTGTACGTTTAAAGGCTTCGTACGCAATATTCAAGCCGCCCAGGTCGGCCAGGTTCTCGCCTAAGGTCAGCTTGCCGTTTACATGCAATGTATCCAGCACGGTAAAAGCATTGTACTGATCAACCACCTGGTTTGCGCGAACTTTGAATTTGTCGGCGTCGTCCTTCGTCCACCAGTCGTGCAGCGAGCCATCGGCATCGAATTGACGGCCCTGGTCGTCAAAACCGTGTGTCATTTCGTGGCCTATCACTGCGCCGATACCGCCATAATTAACGGCGTCGTCAGCTTTGAAATCGAAGAACGGGAACTGCAGGATACCGGCAGGGAAAACGATCTCGTTATTTGTCGGGTTGTAGTAAGCATTAACGGTTGGCGGCGTCATACCCCAGCGGGCCTTGTCGACCGGCTTGCCTAATTGCGCAATGTTGTAATTGTAGCGCCACTTGGAAATACGCTTCAGGTTGCCGTAGTAGTCGTGGCGCTCAATTTCTAAGCCGGCGTAACTTTGCCATTTATCCGGGTAACCGATCTTTACAGTAAATGCGTTCAGCTTCTTCAAAGCGTGTTCCTTGGTAGCTTCGCTCATCCAGTCAAGGCGCTTAATACGGTCGCCCAAAACACCTTTCAGGTTGTTCACAAGGTTTACCATATACTGCTTTGCGGCCGGGGTAAAGTACTTTTCGACGTACAATTGGCCCAGTAATTCGCCAATGCTGCCATCCACCAGGTTGGCCATCCTTTCGTTACGCGGGGTTTGTACCTTTTGGCCTGAAAGCGCGCTGCTGAATTCAAAATTTGCCTTTACGAATGGCGAGCTTAAGGCTCCTGCCGAACCCTTCAGCATATTCCAGTCAAGGTATACTTTCCAATCTGCCACGGGGGTTGATGCCAAAAGTGCGTCTGCATCTTTAAAGAAATTGGGCTGTGCCACGATCACGGTGTCGACTTTGTTCAGCTTCATTTCGGGCAGCAATTGCGACCAGGTCAGATGAGGCGTTTCCTTGTCAAAATCGGCGACCGCCATTTTGTTATAGGTTTTGTTCGGGTCGCGCATTTCCACACGGGCCATTTGCGATTTTGCCAGTGCGGTTTCGATGTTAATTATCGTGGTCGCATTTTTGTCTGCTTCATCGGCGCTGGTCCCGGTTAGGGTAAATAAAGTGACGATATACTTACGATAAGCATCCTTTATTTTTTTATTGCGGCTGTTATCCTTAAGGTAGTAATCCCGGTCGGGCAAACTGGTGCCTCCCTGCCTGAATTCGACGATGTTGCGGGTAGGATGCTTGGAGTCGGCGCCGACGCCTGCCCCAAAAAGCGGACTCGCGTCGCCATTTACGCGCTCCAGTATCATTTCGTTTACCACGCCGTTCAGATCATTGATCTTCGAAATACGTTCCAGGTCGGGCTTTATAGGGTCATAGCCCCGCTTCTCGATCGTCAGGCTATCCATGCCGCTTGCATACAGGTCGCCTACGCGTTGTCTCAGGCTGCCCTTAGGCTGGCCGGCCGTGCTGCTTACATCCTTCAGCAGGTTCAACAACTTGTCCGTATTTTCCTGGTGCAGGATGCCGAAGCTTCCCCACCGCGTTTCCTTTGCCGGGATCGCATTGTTTTTGATCCAGGTACCATTTGCATATTCAAAGAAGTCGTCGCCGGGTTTAATGGACATATCCATATTCGCCGGATCGATAAATTTTGTGGGTGGTCCGCTTTTGCCGGGAGTAAAGGCCATTGCAGACAGGACGATAGCTCCCGAAAGGAGCGTTGTTGTTATGTTAATCTTCATGTTAATTTATTGAGAGGGCTGAATTTAGGAAATTATCGCGACGAGCGATAATTGTAACAAGAATGTGATGTTATGTTTGAACACGTTTTACGGATTAATAGATTGTCATGATTGGCGTCGATCGGGCTAAACATATCCGGTAAATCGTTAAAATCAAAAAAATCGTGTTCAAATGCCTATTTTTGCACCCTATGAGTATTTCAGCGAAGTATCAGCCTAAAGAAGCAGAAGATAAATGGTATAACTATTGGATGGAGCACAAGTTTTTCCGGTCGGTGCCTGACGAACGGGAGCCCTATACGATAGTCATTCCGCCGCCGAACGTTACCGGCGTGCTGCACATGGGTCATATGCTGAATAATACCATCCAGGATGTGCTGATCCGGCGTGCCCGTATGAAAGGCAAAAATGCCTGCTGGGTGCCGGGTACCGACCATGCGAGTATCGCTACCGAGGCCAAGGTGGTAGCTATGCTGAAGGAACGCGGCATTGACAAGAAGGAAATAGGCCGCGAAAAATTCATGGAATATGCCTGGGAGTGGCGCAACAAATACGGCGGCATCATACTGGAGCAGTTGAAGAAATTAGGCGCATCATGCGACTGGGACCGCACCCGTTTTACTATGGACGAGGATCTGTCGGAAGCTGTGATCGATACGTTCATTCACTTATACAAAAAAGGATGGATATACCGCGGCATACGAATGGTGAACTGGGATCCGCAGGGAAAAACTGCTGTTTCGGATGAGGAAGTAATCCGTAAGGAGGTTAATCAGAAACTATATTACATACGATATAAAGTCTTTAGTCCAGACTCTGAAGCCCAAAGTCAAAAATTGACTCAAGACTCAGAACTCAGGACTCAGGACTACCTGGTAATTGCCACCACCCGCCCCGAAACCATCATGGCGGATACGGCGGTATGTATCAATCCCAATGACGAGCGGTATAAACATTTGCACGGGAAGAAAGCCATCATTCCGCTGGTAAACCGCGAGATACCGATTATCCTGGATGAATACGTGGACATGGAATTCGGTACCGGTTGTCTGAAGGTAACCCCTGCGCACGATTTGAACGACTACGAGCTCGGGCAGAGGCATCAGTTGCAGATCATCGACATTCTGAATGAAAACGGAACGCTGAATGAAAAAGCGCAGGTTTTGGTGGGAGAGGACCGTTTTGCGGCAAGGAAAAAGATCGTCCCTTTGCTTGAAGAAGCCGGGGCGCTTGAAAAAATAGAGGATTATAAATCGCAGATTGGTTTTTCGGAGCGTACGGACGCGGTGATCGAACCCAAGCTCTCGATGCAGTGGTTCTGCAAAATGGACGAGATGGCGAAACCCGCGCTGGATTATGTTCTGAAAGGCGATATTAAGCTGATACCCGATAAATTCATCAATACCTACCGCTATTGGATGGAGAATGTGAAGGATTGGTGTATCAGCCGCCAGTTGTGGTGGGGCCAGCGGATACCTGCATGGTACCTTCCAGATGGACAATATGTTATTGCTAAGAACAGGGACGATGCATTTGAACAGGCAAAAAGCCTCAAATCTCAAATCTCAAATCTCAAATCTGATGATTTGATACAAGAAGAAGATGTGGTCGATACCTGGTTCTCATCGTGGTTGTGGCCGATATCGGTATTCGACGGCTTCAAGGATCCTAATAACGATGATATCAATTATTACTATCCGACCAACGACCTGGTGACCGCACCCGAGATATTATTTTTCTGGGTTGCAAGGATGATCATGGCCGGGCATGAGTTCAGGGGCGAGATACCTTTCCGGAATGTGTACCTGACAGGCATCGTTCGCGATAAGATCGGCCGCAAGATGTCAAAGTCGCTGGGCAACTCACCCGATCCGCTCGACCTCATTGAAAAATACGGCGCCGACGGCGTCCGTGTGGGTATGTTGTTCTCATCGCCGGCAGGTAACGACCTGATGTTTGATGAAAAGCATTGTGAACAGGGACGGAACTTCGCCAATAAGATATGGAACGCTTTCCGGCTACTGAAAGGCTGGAAAGTTTCTGAAAATGCAGAAAATAAAAATGAGGCGGCAGTCGCCTGGTTTGAGAGCCGCCTGAACGAAGCGCTGACAGAAATCGAAAGTAATTTCGGCCAATACCGGATATCGGAAGCTTTAATAGCCACCTATAAATTAGTGTGGGATGATTTCTGCTCGTGGTATCTCGAGATGATCAAGCCTGGCTTCGAGCAGCCCATTGACCGGGAAACTTATGAAAGGACCGTTCAGTTCTTTACAGATATTTTGAAGCTATTACATCCTTTTATGCCTTTCATCACTGAAGAGCTTTGGCACGATGAAGATATTTTTGGGGCAAGGAAGGCGACGGATTGCTGTATTGTTGCAAGAATGCCTGAAATCGGGCAAATAGATACCCGCTTGCTGCGCGACATGGAAACCATTACCGACCTGGTAACCAAAATACGGGACGTAAGGCAGAGCAAACAAATTTCACCCAAAGATGCTTTGCCGCTTTCGGTCAGGGTAAATTCAGGTGTAGATTACAATCGCTTCAGTGCGATCATTTCCCGCCTTGCAAATATTGAAGAGCTAACCTTTATCGATGAAAAAGTTGCCGGGGCGATTAACTTCCTCGTCTCGAGGGATGAATTTTTTATTGCCCTGGAACAGAATATCGACCCTATCGCCGAAACAGACCGTCTGAATAAAGAAAAAGAATACCTCCAGGGATTTTTACGAGCGGTTGAAGCAAAGCTGGGCAATGAGCGTTTTATACAAAATGCGAAGCCGGAGATTGTTGAAAATGAGCGAAAGAAAAAGACTGATGCTGAGACGAAACTTAAGATCATTGAAGAAAATCTGGCGGCTTTGGCAAGCTAATTGTTAATAAAACGTACGCTTCTTAAAAAATATTCGTGTACTTTGATGCCATTCGTACGTATTTTTAAATTTAACTTTAGGAATGCTGCGCCAGGAGCCTGAAAATGAACAAGGACGTCGGTTTTTTTAACTTCTCGCTTAACAAGATATTGACAAGCGGACAATCGATCCTCGACCAGGCCCGCATTCGCTTATTGTATTATGTTTTATGGCTGGCCATCGTCGCGGTTGCCATATTGGATGTCAATATTTATATCGACCATCAGTATGTGCTGGCGTTCACAACAGGTACTTTACTGTTCAGTCTGCTTATCCTTTTTAAATACCTCACGTTCAGGCCGCGATGGGGGATCATTTCCCACATTTTACTGGTGCTGGCCACCATGGTCAATTTGAGTAATGTTTTCATTACCCTGCAAAATGTAAATATTGTTACTGCGCAGATCATCCTGCTCATCATCGTTTTCAGTTTTTACATGCTCGGGCAAACCTGCGGGCTTTTCTACTCGCTGGTGAACCTTATACCGGTATTGCTCTTCCTGGTGCTCGAGTATGATAGTGATTATGTCATCGCCATTAAGCCGAAGGTAATCGATGAGTCGACCATCATTATCGCTATTTGTGCCAACTTTGCGCTCATCATCCTGATGCACAATTATTTCTATGCGGCCTTTGTTAAAAGTATTAAAGTGCTGAGGAATACTGCCGAGGAGCGCGGAAACCTAAACAGGGAACTGGAGCAAGTGATTGAAAAGGCTGAAAAATCGGCCCAGGCGAAGTCGGAATTTCTATCCATCATGTCGCACGAGATACGTACGCCGCTTAACGCGGTGATAGGCATGAGCAACCTGCTGATAATGGGCAATCCGCGGCCCGATCAGCGTGATAACCTCGACATATTAAAGTTTTCAGCTAATAACCTGCTGGCGCTGGTAAATGACGTGCTGGATTTTAACAAGATAGAAGCAGGTAAGATTGTATTCGAGAATATCAGCTTTAACCTGCCCGACCTGATGCAGAATGTTTGCGGCGGCCAGCGGCTTAAAGCTGAAGAAAAGGGACTTGAATTCACCTTGAAGATCGACCCCAATTTGAGGAAGAAGATCGTTTTTGGTGATCCGACAAGATTAACGCAAATCATTTTTAACCTGATAAGCAACGCCATTAAATTTACCCACCATGGCAATATATGGGTTTATGTGAGCTGCCTTGAGGATCGCCACAATACAGTAAACGTAAACTTTTCGGTGAAAGATACCGGCATAGGTATAGCTAAGGAGAACCTGGAGATCATATTTGAGCCTTTTACACAAGAATCTATCTCTACTACCCGGCAATATGGCGGCACAGGGCTTGGCCTGGCTATTGTAAAGAGGCTGCTGGAATTGCAGGGGTTGCAAATTTTTGTTAGCAGTGAGCTAGGCGCCGGGTCTGAATTTTCTTTCAATATGGAGTTCCCGGTATCGACGGAAACGGTGGCAGTTCCTGAAGACAAACAGCCGCTTACTACGGCGGTGGACAGTCTGAGTAACCTCCGGGTACTTATCGCCGAGGACAATATGGTAAACGTGATGCTGATGAAGAAACTGTTTTCCAAATGGGGCATTACACCTACCATAGCTGAAAACGGTGAGCGTGCGATCGAAATGGTGCAATATGGTAATTTCGATATTATATTGATGGATCTTCAAATGCCTGTATTGAACGGGTTCGACGCAGCTGTAGAGATACGCAAAATGCGCGACCCTAAAAAGGCAAATATTCCTATCATCGCCTTAACGGCGTCAGCGCTTTTTGATATTAAAGAGCGGGTATTTAACTCGGGAATGAATGATTACGTGTCCAAGCCCTTTAAACCGGACGAGCTGCGCGAAAAAATGCAAAACCTGATCGTTCCGATTGGTTAGGGACAGATTTCTCTATAGGCGGGCAGATCCTCGATAAATTGGTATTTACCGCCGGCAAAATCGATCGTGCAATAATAATGATCAAGCCCATTGCTGACGGCCAGTATCGATACTTTGTGCACCATATTGTAACGGGCTACCTGGTCGAAGACCTTTTGGGTAATCCCAACGTCGGGCGACTTGCATTCGACTATTAATATACGCTCTCCGGCAGAGTTAAAAACAACAATATCGGTACGTCGTTGCATTCCATGTAGTTTCAGTCCGCCCTCAAGCCTGATAAGCGATCGGGGATAGCCCTTCTGATTAATCAGAAACTGTACAAAGTGCTGGCGCACCCATTCTTCGGGCGTTAATACGATATGCTTTTTTCGTATCTCGTCGAATAACGTAAGCTTACCGTCGTGATCGGTAATCTTGAAAGGGTAGGGTGGTAATTTGAGCGGCTGCAGCATCCATGCAAAAGTAAAAAGTAAAAATTCAAAAAAATGCTTAACATTTCGGGGGCATGACTTTGTTTTTAGCCGGTTTTGCCTTTTGAATTTTTACTTTTGGGTTTCTTGTATGACGGCATCAGATATTATTAAAGACTTTAAGAACCGCAAGGTTAAACCCCTGTATCTCTTGCACGGCGACGAGCCCTATTTTATCGACCTGATAAGCAATTATGCCGAGAATAATTTTCTGTCTGATGCCGAAAAAGGCTTTAACCAGACGGTATTTTATGGTAAGGACACCGATATGATGACGGTGCTCAATGCAGCGAAACGTTACCCCATGATGGCCGATTATCAGCTTATCCTGGTAAAAGAGGCGCAGGATATGAAATGGAGCAAGGAGGATGATGACAAAAAAACCATCGACCCGGTATTGAGCTACTTTGAAAAGCCTTTGCCCAGCACCATACTTATCTTTTGCTATAAATATGGGAAGTTCGATAAACGGAAGAAAACGTATAAGGCCATCGAAAAAACCGGACTGATTTTCGAATCAACATCGCTTTACGACAATAAACTGCCGGCATGGATAGAAGAATATGTGTCTGGTAAGGGTTGCCGTATCGACCAACAGGCATCGGCTACGATGGCGGAATACCTGGGCAACGACCTTTCTAAGATCGCCAACGAGTTGGATAAGCTAATGCTCAATATTCAATCCGGTCAGACTATAAGCGTGCGGCAGGTGCAGGATAATATCGGTATCAGCAAGGAATACAATGTTTTTGAGCTGCAGGCTGCCCTGAGTAAAAAAGACCCCTTTAAGGTGAGCCAAATCATCAATTATTTTGAAGCCAACCCCAAATCCAACCCAATCGTATTAGTGCTTGGCAATTTGAATAACTTTTTCAGCAAAGTTCTGCTATATCATTACGTAAAAGACAAATCGCCCCAGAATTTGGCACGCAAATTGGGTGTTAATCCATATTTTATAAAAGATTACGAACAAGCGGCGAGGAGTTATAATTATGGGAAATCGATGCAGATCATTAGCCTGCTGCGCGAGTATGACCTGAAAAGCAAAGGAGTAGAATCGAACGCCCCGCACGGTGAATTAATGAAGGAGCTGATGTTCAAAATACTCCATTAACCGCTGGAAGTTGTTAAGTTATCGCAATTAAGAACGTACACCCTTAAACTTTCGGGTGAGCTTTAAAATGTCAACATTAAGGGACAACAACAAACAAAGAAAACTATAGAATGCAATATTCTGAAATAAGGTTCCGACGCTAAGCGACTCAAGGAAATTCATACCGGTAGATTTTCTTAAAATGTAACAAATATACAAAAAACCTTAACTAACAAATAATTAATCTATTATAAAGAAATATTTGAACAAATATATTAATTTATAATAAAATATATAACAAGCACGAAATCAGCTATAAAAGGATTTTAACTAAAGTTTGTTTGAAATCATGTTAATTGTAACAAAGTTATTACAATTTTCTTATTAAAATAATGTTGCGAATGGACCCTTTTAATTCCAGGTTTATTTTAAATGAAAAAAGGTGGCTCTGGATCGATTACGATAAGGGGATCAGTATCATTTTGGTGGGATACGGCCATTGCATGGCCACATTGAGCGACCACGGGCTGCCGCTGTCCTCGTATCCTTTTTTCAATTACATAGGCGTATTTCTTTATGGTTTTCGTATGCCGTTGTTCTTTATTGTTTCGGGGCTGTTGGTTGGCAGGAGCCTGAAAAAGAAAGGTCTTGGCAATTATATCGGAGATCGTACGAATAACATTTTATACCCTTTGTTTATATGGGGCGCTATCCAGATAACGCTTCAGCTCTTTATGTCAAGGTTTACGCATAACACAGTTTCGCCGATTAGCTATCTTGACCTCATCATCGACCCACGGCAGACAGGTCATTTCTGGTATCTGAACGCTTTGTTTTGCATCGGTGTGATCTATGCCGTTTTAAAATCTAAATTAAAGATCAAACCGGTTCCGCATCTTATCTTCGGACTGGTACTGTTTTCGATATCGGCTTATATACACGTATACGACCGCTGGGCCGGCTTCCTGACAGACATATGCGAGTACTATATCTTTTTCGCATTAGGCGACGTATTGTCCAATGTTATGCTGAATGATGAGAACCGGGCCAAGTTTGCTTCGTGGAAGATATTTATCCCATTGTTGGTATCGTTTATTGTCATACAATATTTTTTCACGCAGATCAACCTAAGGCCATCTTCCGAAAGCATTAATTATGTTGAGCATAAAATGCCCTTCTTTTTCCTGTTAGAGGCCCTGGTGGGGTGCGCCATATCGATCAATATATCCTTCCTCCTGCAAAGATCGAAAGCGTTGACCTTCCTGCGCATTATCGGTTTTCATTCCCTGTTCGTGTACTGCATGCAGATCATCGTTATGACATTCGCGCGAACCATATTCATGAACATCCTGCATATCACTTATGTACCGGCGCTCATTATACTGGTATGGTGGTCCGGGGTTATTTTGCCCGTTTTCTTTTACAATTTCTGTCTCAAGTACGGCTTGTGGTGGCTTTACACCTACCGTAAGCCCGAAAGGCAGGTGGCCTACATGAAGACGGCCAATATCTTTTGGTTTGACCGTAACAAAAAAACCGTGCTGAAACAGGAGGAAGAAGCTTTAATGAATACAAATTGAGTTACCTCGCCGGCGCCGTATTCAGCGCCCTGTATCCTACCAATTCCGTCCACCTGGCGCCTGCGGGATGATAATAAACGAATAGCTGGTATTCGTTCTCGGTCTCAAAATGCGAGCCCTCAAAAGCGGCATTGTCGGGTTTGTCCGAACCCTTGGGCACCCATACGTAGGAATAATCGTAAACACCCTGCTTTAAAAGCAACTGGATATGGAAGTGCTGGTCGGCTTGATCGTAGCTCAATTTGCTATTGTCATCGAGCCGGTAATTGTTGAACTGACCAACTATGTAAGCCGTACCGTCGTTCGATGATTTTAACGCCGCCAGGCTAAAGTACATATGCGCATAATCCGCGTCGACCCGTGGGTCGGTAGCATTATCATCCTGGTTGCCCGGGAAAAATTTCCCGTCGTTATCATAATAAAACACATAGTTCGGCTGGTTGATAGTCGGGTCAGTAAGCAGAATAACGGTATTGGCGGTGTCGCGGTAAATATGCGCCACACGGTCGGAATTAAGCTTAAGGCTGCGTGTATCAAAATGCCTGAACTCGTTCAAACCCTGGAAATCGTTCGTGCCGATATCATTATAGATCATCCTGGTGCCTTGTATGCTTGCCGGTTGCGAGCTAACCTGGGCCGTCTCGTACCGCCTGTTCTGCATGACGACAGTTTTTAGGTCGTAGCTGGGGTTTTGCACCTGCAAATTGCCGTAATCTACCTGGTAGTTGATCTTTTGGTTTGTCTGCCTAAGTGATACGTCGCTTGACGGCACAGCTTCCGCTATAATGGAAACCTTCGGCGCCAGCACATAAAACCTGCGGGTAAGGATCATTTTCGACTGATCGTCATCTTCATAGACTTTCAATACGTAATTGCCGGAAATTTTCGGCTTAATATAGTCGTTAGGGAACTTCAGCTCGTAGTGCGTGTATTTCTGCAGTGTTGCGGTCGAATAATTGTAATCCCGTACCTGGTCTTCCGTAAAGTTGTCCAGGTATTCCGTAGTCGGAATATTGGTAGGGTTCCAATTCTCGTCGCAATGCTGTATGGTATAATAATAATTGCGGCTGCCGCCCCGCAGATCGTCAAAAGCTAAAAGCAGTTGCTCCTGCGTGCCGAGATTGATCAGCGGGAATGACTGTTCTTTTTTAACGTTATAAAGCTCGACGGTTTTGATAGCTGGGTTTAAGACCTCATCTTCATACGGAGTGGATTGGGCAAACGATTGTAGTGTGATGGATGCCGTAAAAAGGAGCAAAAGTGTCTTTTTCATACCAGTTATAAAATGAACAGCGGCACAGGCAATGGCAGAGGTTTTGACTACAATTGCCGCTTCGTTACGATTCCAATTCCATTATCTGCTCGGCCAGGTTTTCCCATTTAGACTGCAAGGACTGGAGTTCCAGCTTCTTCAATTCGTACTTTTCGGTCACTTCAGTTGCTTTAGCCGCATTAATATAGAGCTGATCGTCGGCCAGTTGTGCTTCGAGTTCTTTTACGGCCTTTTCCAGTGCAGTAATTTCTTCTTCCATCTTAGCCAGTTCCTGGTTCAGTTTTTTAATCTGTTTCGTTTTTTCATCCGATTGCGGCGCTTCTTTTACCTGTTTAGGTTTTTCGGCTACCGAAACAGGCTCTTCTTTTACCTGTATCTTGCGTTTGGCATACCATGGCTCGTATTCAGCGTACGTGCCCGGATATTCCTTGATCTCGTGGTTC
The DNA here is from genome assembly GCA_035545315.1 of Mucilaginibacter sp. GTDB lineage: Bacteria > Bacteroidota > Bacteroidia > Sphingobacteriales > Sphingobacteriaceae > Mucilaginibacter. The sequence goes on from DASZYQ010000023.1 coordinate 95,634, forward strand.
TCGATAAACCATATCTTATTGGCAATGCTGTCGAGGAAATACCTGTCGTGTGATACAACGATCAAAGTGCCTTCAAATTGTTGCAGCGCCTGTATCAGGATGTTTACCGATTGTATATCTAAGTGGTTGGTTGGCTCGTCGAGGATCAGGAAATTAGCATCGGCCGTTAGCGCTTTGGCCAGGGCGACACGTGATTTTTCGCCGCCGGATAATACCTTGATCTTTTTGAAAACGTCATCGCCGGTAAAAAGAAATGAACCTAATATCGAACGCAGTTCTGTTTCCGTATGTTTTGGAGCGAACGAAACCAGTTCCTGCAATATCTCATTATCCAGGTGCAGCGATTCCAGTTGATGCTGCGCAAAGAAGGTTTTAGTAACATTATACCCGGTATCGCATTTGCCGGTATATTCCTTATCCGTTCCGGCAATGATGCGCAGTAAGGTTGATTTACCGCGGCCGTTGGCACCGATCAGCGCGATCTTGTCGCCTTTTTCGATAATGGCATTGGCATGTTCTAGTATCTTTATGCCCGGGTAACTTTTGCCCAGGTCTTCAATGTTTACTACATGCCTGCCTGATTGCTTCGAAAAACGGAACTTGAAATTTACCGTTGGGTTGTCGTCGTCCACATCATCAACGCGCTCGAGCCTGTCCAGGGCCTTAATGCGCGATTGCGCCATCTTGGCTTTGGATGCTTTGGCCCGGAAACGTTCGATCAGCCGTTCTTCCTGTTTTATCTTCGCCTGCTGGTTCTTGAATTCGCCGCGCTGTATTTCTTCGCGCAGGGACTTTTCCTCCAGGTAGAACGAATAATTGCCGGCATAAACCGTCAGTTTTCCTTTGCGCGATTCAACGGTACGATTGATAACACGATCCAAAAACCAGCGGTCGTGGGACACGATCACAACTGCTCCTTCAAAAGCACGCAGGTATTCTTCCAGCCATTGGATCGAGGGCAGGTCAAGGTGGTTGGTAGGTTCGTCGAGCAGCAAGATATCAGGCGCCTGCAAAAGTATCTTGGCCAGCATTACGCGCATGCGCCATCCGCCGGAGAATTCACTCAATTTGCGGTGCGTATCAGCTTCACTAAAGCCCAAACCGGCCAATATTTCATGTGCTTTGTATTCGATATTGTATCCGTCGAGCACTTCAAATTCGTGCTGCTTGTCACTGAGCTTGTGGAGTAAATCTTCGCTGTAATCCGTTTCGAGCTTCTTCAACAGATTTTCTATTTCGTCATGCAACTGATTCTGGCGCTCAAAAGCCTCCATAGCCACATGCAGGATGTTTTTATCAGATGAATAGGAAAGCAGATCCTGGTTAAGATAGCCCATGGTCAGGTCTTTCGACTTGGATATGGTACCGGAGGTCGGCGTCAGGTCGCCGACGATCATTTTAAGGAGGGTTGTTTTGCCGGTGCCGTTGGCCCCGATCAGGCCGATCTTTTCACCAGGTTTAATATGCCAGTTGGCTTCATCATATAAGGCCCGCGCACCTATCTCGAACGTCAGATTATTAATAGCGATCATTTCGGGCGCAAAGATACCTTTTTTGAGCTTAAAGCTTAAGGCTGAAAGCAGAAAGCTTGACAAGTGCTATGATCCATGAACTATGAACCAAAAAAATTAACTTCGCGGCATGTATCCGCTCATCAAGCCTATCCTGTTTAAGTTCGACCCGGAAAAGGTGCATTACTTCGTAACCCGTAACCTGAAACGATTCAACCGTTTTCCCGGTGGAGCACGAATAAGCAGAGCGCTATGGGATTTTGAGAGTAAAAAACTTGAAAGAGAAGTTTTCGGGCTAAAATTCAGAAATCCTGTCGGCTTGGCCGCCGGTTTTGATAAAAATGCTGAAATGATAGCCGAAATGGGCAATCTCGGGTTTGGGTTTGTCGAAGTCGGCACAGTTACGCCTTTGCCGCAACCCGGCAACGAGAAGCCCCGGATGTTCCGCCTGCCGAAGAGCAATGGGCTCATCAACAGGATGGGATTCAATAACCGGGGCATGGATGTAGTCGCTGAACGGATCGCCGCTTACCGTCGTAATGCCAGTGTTTACCAGCAAGGCTTGATCATTGGCGGCAACATCGGTAAAAACAAGGTAACGCCTAATGAAGAGGCGGTGAACGACTACATCAAATGTTTTGACCGCTTATTCGATGTGGTGGATTACTTCGTGGTAAACGTCAGTTCGCCTAACACGCCCGGGTTACGCGCCTTGCAGGAAAAGGAACCGCTGATGCACATTCTGAACACTTTGCAACAGCGAAACTCAAAAAATGGCATTAGCCGGCCCATTTTGCTGAAAATTGCGCCCGATCTGACAAACGAACAGTTGGATGATATTGTAGAGATCGTAAAACAAACCGGGATTGCGGGTGTCATCGCTACCAACACAACCATTTCACGTGATGGTCTGGCGCCGGACAAGTTCAATTCGGAAACTGGCGGTCTGAGCGGCGTGCCCTTAACGCGGCGGTCTACGGAAGTAATCAAATATCTTTCAGAAAAGTCAAAAGGCGCATTTCCAATTATTGGGGTTGGCGGTATCCATTCGCCGCAGGATGCGCTCGATAAACTAAGTGCCGGCGCTTCGCTGATCCAATTGTATACCGGATTTATTTACGAAGGCCCGGGTTTGATCAAACGCATCAATAAAAAAATCCTGTCAACCTTAAGCTAACAGGATTTATATATCAATTTTACCGATAATAAGTCTCCCCTTCCGGGGGAGATTTAGAGGGGGCTTATTTACTCAAAGCTTTGTCGATAGCTTCGTTATTCTTAGCGATCTGGCTGTTTTTCGGTTCTTTTGAACGATTGCCCAGCTCGATATTAGTGGCCAGTTTCAACTCCTGAACTTCCAAACGCGAGAAAGTTTTATTTCTCCTGTCTTTTCTTTTTAAACGTGTAACGCCCATTTTATTGCAATTTTATATTGTAAATCCTGAGGTCGGAAGCGGATTCGAACCGCTGTAAGAGGTTTTGCAGACCTCGGCCTAGCCACTCGGCCATCCGACCTTATTTTAAAGGAGTGCAAAAATAGTAATTATTTATTGGCTGGCAACATTATTTGTAGCTTTTCCTGCTGATCTCCGAACAAAACAAGGCCGTAGCCACCGCGACATTCAGCGATTCGGCTTTGCCTACACGGGGAATCGCGACGGCCCTGGTGATCAGCTGCTGAACTTCTGGGGCGACGCCATTGCCTTCGTTGCCCATTATGATGAAGCCCTCGGAGCCGAAATCTGTGTGGTAAATGTTATTGCCCTTGAGTAATGCACCGAACTTTGGAAGACTATTTTCTGTAAGAAATCTATTCAGGTCGGTGTAATGTACCTTTACCCTGGCCAGCGAACCCATACAGGCCTGTACCACCTTGGGATTATAGGCCTCTACGGTGTCAGGCGAACAAATAATATCGCTGATGCCAAACCAGTCGGCGATGCGGATGATAGTGCCCATATTGCCGGGGTCCTGAACTCCGTCGAGCACCAGCGAAAACCGGTCTTCCAGGGCTTTTTGCGATGGTAAGGGCCATTCGGGTATCGCTACCTGGGCTATGGCATCCTGCGGAGTTTTCAGGCTGCTTATTTTGTCGAGTTCTGTAACAGAAATTTCACACAAGTTTATTTTTTGGGATAAATTCAGCACTTTTGGGTCGAATGCAGAAGTGTAGTAAATGCACTGGATATGATAAGCGCTGCCCGTAAATTCAGCTATGGAACGGCGGCCTTCAACTAAAAAGAATCCATGCTCATGACGAAACTTTTTTTGTTGTAATGACTTTAATAAATTGATCTGAGATTTTGAAAGCATATCTGAAGCCCGAAGGTTACCGTCTTGCAATATTAAGTATTCTTCTTCTGTTTCTGGCTTCGGGATGCAGCCTGACCCGCCGTCTTAAAGACAACCAGGCCCTGGTGCGAAAGATAACCATTCATGGTGTGGATGATGAACTTGCAGAATCAGCCGTAAATTATGTCGACAAAGATCAGCAGCCTAATAACTGGCTCAATCTTCAGTTATATTACATGTTCAGCAAGAATGGCAAAAAAGACATTGGCGAGCCCCCTAATTTGCTGGATAGCGCGTTGGTTGAATTTTCGCGGCTGCAGATCCAGCAGTTTCTGAGAAATAAGGGTTACCTGCAGGCCCGGGTTTTGGACACGATCAAAGTGGTAAAAAAACGTGCTCAACTGATTTTTACTGCCACCGAGGGCCCCATGTTTCGGATCAGGAAGGTAAGCGACAGCATATTAGACAAGCGGGTTGCCAATATATATCACGCCAATCGCGGCAATTTTACGCATTTAAAGCCTGGCAGCCGGTACGACACCGACTCGCTGGCATATGATCGCGATGAAACCTATGCGCTGATGAGGCGGAATGGCTACTACGATTTTCTGCGGCAATACATTACTTACGAAACGGATACTACATATGGCAAAAGTTTGGCCGATGTAAAAATGATCATCGATAACCCCATCGGCAAAAAAGCGCACCCTGTTTACCGGATTAACAATACGCTGATCTCCATCTCGAACAGCAATGGCCGCACGCCGGGACATGAGGATACACTAAAAGTCGATTCCCAATTCAGTTTTGTTGATTACTCACATAAATTCAAACCGCAGATCCTCAAAATTTACGTGTTTCAAAAAAAAGGCGATTTGTTCAATATTGACAAACAAACGCTCACGACCTCGAGGCTTGCCGAATTGAACGTCTTCAGGAATGTGCCGAACCCTATTTACACCAAAACGCCAGACAGCAATAAACTGGACATGAAGATCGACATGGTGCCGTTAAAGCAAATGTCGGATCGGGTGGAGGGCGAATTTCTTTTTAACGGCGGCCGTTATGGTTTCGATGTCGGCAATACCTTTACCGACCGGAACCTTTTCAAAACGGCAACTATCCTGCAGTTGAAATTTGAATACAGCACTTTGTTCGATAACGGCCGCAATTCTACCATCAACGGAGCTGTGGAAAACCAGGAATTTAAGATTGGCGGCAGCATCATCTATCCGCAAATACTGGCGCCCTTCGATCTGCCTATATTGGGTAAATACGGTGTGCCCCATACCACGTTTTCAAGCAATTATTCGCTATTTTTCCAGAAGGGACTTGTCGAACGCCAGAGCTTCGACAATTCCGTTACTTATGACTTCACGGAGACATCGAATAAAGTCCACACGCTTACGCCTATCGATATTACATTTTCCAAGGGTATCATTGACGCTACAGCGCGCGACAGCCTGGTTAAAAAAGGGTATTATTCATATGTTTATCTTATTGGCAGAACTATCTTTTCGTCGGGTAGCCAGTATACTTACCAGTTAAATGCCAACAAGCTGAATAATTATGAAAATTTCCTTTATTTCAGAGGGACACTTGACGTAGGCGGAAATACGCTCTGGCTGCTCAGCCATGTTTTCAACACGCCGCGGGATAGCTCAGGCTATCGTACATTTTTTGGCTATACCTTTGCACAATATACTAAGGGCGAAGTGGATTTTCGGGTATACAAAACCCTCGGCGGCGAAAAGCAATTTGTGTTCAGGATAAACCCGGGTATCGGAGTGCCTTATGGCAACAGTTCGCTGTTAATCTTCGAAAAGAACTTTTACACCGGCGGAGCCAACGATATACGAGCCTGGCTGCCCCGAACGCTCGGTCCCGGAAGGTTTAACAGGGGCATTGCCTATGGCAGTGACACCGTTACCCGCGATAGGCTGAAATACCTTGATCAGTTCGGCGAGATCAAATTCGTTCTTAATGCCGAATACCGTTATAAAATTGCCGACGATTTCTTTGGCTCGAAGTTGAAAGGTGCGGTTTTTATGGATGCCGGCAACGTTTGGCGCTTACGCAAACAAGCACAGTATCCGAACGAGGAGTTAAGGCTTAATAACATCTGGCCTTCTACGGCCATAGGCGTAGGCACTGGGTTCCGTTTTGACGTCGGGTTTTTTGTTTTCAGACTGGATGCCGCTCTTAAGTTCAAGGATCCTCAATTTGATGGTTCCGATCAGTGGGTGCTCGTTAACCATTTTGGCGAGCTATTTCATACAGGGCCTTTTAAAACAGCTTACCGCGCCAGCAACGGCGAAAGTTATAACTTTTTGCAGCTGAACTTTGGCATTGGCATGCCGTTTTAAGCAATTATTGATTTAATGAATTATTGAATTGCTGAATACTTGGCTTTCAGTTCTTTGCCTATTTAAACATCCCTTTCAGCCCATCAAACACGCTCTCGAAAAATGTGCCTATGCCGAGGCCGTTGTGATGATTGAAATACAGAAAAAGCGCAAATAGAATAATGGCTATGATAATGAATTTCCGGAACATGTAAGCAAGCACGATAAGGACGATCGGAATAGTTATCAGCACTACCCAACTGATATGCACAGGTATTAGCTTATCGCTGCCCGCATAAACATAGTACAATCCCGCATGTGTACCGTTTTCGTTCTCGTGCTTTACATACAGGAAGGCCGATTTGTCCAGTTTGTGGTGATAAAAGGCGGTGCCTTTATCAAAATGCAAATTTTCCTGAAAGCCATTCACCGTAAATGCAAATATGCCATTCACATTTTCAAGCACATTATGAGCGGTGTCCGTCGCTACGATGGCTACCTCATTCTTTGCGAAAGGGTTGTCTTTTATTTCGAAATGATCTATGCTGATCTTATCTGCATAAGCGGAGGCGATAAATAAAATAAGCAGGCAAGCGGTTAGAGCGATCTTTTTCATCCGAATAAAATTAATGTTTATTACAATTCAACATGCACAGTCCTGATATTATCCTGCTCCCGGCTAAACGCTATGTGACAATGGTATTTCCGGTCGATATCCAAAGACTGGATATGATAATGGACGTCATCATAAATGATATGGTCTTCGGAAACGTCTATTGCCGATAAATGTGTATCAAAGCCGGTTCCTGCCGCTTTAAGCACAGCTTCCTTCCGTGTCCAGAATTTTAAAAAACCCTTCAGCTTATTCGCGTGGCGGTTAATGTAAGCCCATTCACCGGGCGTAAAATAATCGCCGTATTCATCCAGGCGGATTTCTTTTACCTGTTCGATATCTACGCCTATTTTACCCGAATTTGTTCCGCAGCAGATAACCATGTCGCCTGAGTGCGAAATATTAAAATCGATATTCGCATTAAAATACGGACGCTGATGCTTATTGTATTTCAGGTCATCAAGGGACAATGCGCGACTGCCGGGCAACTGTTTCATCACCTCGAGCAGAAGCAGTTTGCCTGAAATTGATAGTTGCCGGTCAGTCCAGCGCCTTTTTTTAAGCGCTTGCCGGCGTAAATGCTCCGGCAGGAGGATCAGCCTGTCTGCCAACTCCTGTTCATTCCATTGGCGGCCGATCTCGGTATAGCAGCAAATGATCATGGTCTAATATAGGTAAAAGGGAAGATCACAGGTCATCCGCCATTTCAATACTTTCCCAGCTCTGCTTTTTATAGTAGTGGAACATAAGCCATGCAATGGCGGCGAATGGTACGATCATGATCCAGATAACGTTCTCCCATCTCATAAGGAAATAATGCCCGGCGCCGATGCCTCCCAGAAATAGCATCACTGTAAGCGATAAGATAAATTTTCCGCCTCCCTGTTTTATCACAACCGGCTTGGAAAAGGGTAATCCTTTCACCATAAAAAGCGCTACCAGGATGCCATAAATTATACTGATTGTTATGGCTAAAATAATGTCGTTGATGGCGGCCGGCCCCCAGATAACCACGATAATGATGCCCATTAAAAGGCAGTAGGGCAGGAAGTATACCACAAGTATGGCCTTGTACATGCCCGACAAGATTTTGCCCGGCTCGGTTACCGGCGTGGAGTAATAAACCCATGCCGCTTTATATTTCTCGGACATGCCTATTTGGCCCAACACAGCCGAGAGCACAAAAGCACACATATAAATGAGTGCAATATAGCTATGCCCGTTCTTTAGGTTTTCCCAGCGCTCGGCCATGCTTTCTCCTTTGCCGTTTAGGGTAAAATAAAGGAAATAGATGGGCAGGTATCCAAATGCCGGGTACACTTTCATCTTAAACTCGCGCAATCGGGTTGATAATTTCCAGGTTATTTTAAAACCCGCATTCTCAACCGGGTCGCGGGCTATCACATTGGAAATGGTATAAAGCAGCCCCGCCTGTTTTTCTTTTTTTGCTGATGCCGGGGCACTACTGGCATCTGATGTGGCGATGATAGTCAGCTTGCGGTTAAAGCCGGGCGCCAGCACTTTCGCCACCAGCCAAAGGCCGGCAAGCGGAACTGTAAAACCGGCGATGGCAAGAAACCCGGTGGCCAGGCCCGCGCGGGCATGATGAAACAGCAGTTCGTTGAGTGCCGTAATCCACACAGGCGGAAGAAGGTAGGAAAACCAATGGCTTAAGATGCTTACATTTTCCAGTATGGAAACATTAATAAGCCTGGGCAGCAGGTAATAAGTGCCGAATATCAGGATGGAAAAACCGATCTGGATATAACTGATAATGTCCTTAAAGCGCTGCGGGCTTACAAACTGCATGATAACCAGGTAAACGATATTGACAAAAAAGATACTGAGAAAAGTGGCCTCCAGTATCTGTATAAAGAATACCGGAACGGCCAGGGGGCCGTCGATAAAGCCAATCATCACCAGGCCGGGTGCGCCCTGCAGCAAGGCCAGTCGCAAAACGTAAATGCTGATATGTAAGATACGCGACACGGTAACGGTACGGTCATTTACGGGGCGGGGTAAAATGATGAACTGGTCGCGTACGTCGATCAGCACAGTGGTAAAGTCGGAGATGAGCGTAAGGGACATGAGCACCATAAAAATGCTGAAATAGAACGTTTGCCCCACATATGGCATTTTATTAAGAAATAATACCAGGCCGATGAAGAATCCCATTAACACGGTAAAAAACGCGATCAACCAGGGGGAACGTTGTTTGTTTTGCGCATTCTTCCGTGCGGCAAACATGGTCTTGGGCCTGCGGTTGTCTATTAGCAGTTTTATCTTCAGTATTTCGTGAAGCTGATCAGTATCGACTCCTGTCCCGGCCAGTACAGGCTTTAAAAACGTAACAAAGCGTAAGAATATCTTGTCCATGCCGCTCAGTCTAAAGCATTAATAATGGCGTCCGCTTCGCTTCCCTGGCTCTCATTGCCCGTAAGCTTGGCGAAAATGCGTTCCAGCGTATCGCCGTGGTTTTGCTTGAGCGACTCGAACGTGCCGTCGGCAATGATCTCGCCTCTATTGATCAGCAATATGCGGTCTGAAACCTTTTCAACCACGTCCATCATATGCGAGCAGTAAAAAATGGTTTTACCTTCCTGCGACAGGCGTGTTATGAGTTCCTTCACCATGATAACGGCATTCGCGTCGAGGCCGGATAGCGGCTCGTCCAGGATAATGATCTTCGGATTGTGGATAATGCCCGAGATGAGCAAAACCTTTTGCTTCATTCCTTTAGAGAAAGTATCCATCCGGTCGTCGGCATTATTGCCGAGGCCGAAAGCTGCGAGCAATTTCCCGGCGCGTTCGCGCAGTGTGGCGTCATCCATGCCATAAAGCTTGCCTATAAAATCGAGGTACTCCATCGGCGTCAAAACGTCGTATATTTCCGCGTTCTCGGGCACATAGCCGAACAGTTTTTTAATTTCCGTCGGTTCAGTAGTCATGCTTAACCCGTTTACTATAACCTGCCCTTCAAAATCCGGGATGAGTCCGGTCAGTATTTTGACTGTGGTAGATTTACCCGCCCCATTCGGCCCGATATAACCGATTACCTGGCCGGGGAAAATATCAACGGAAATATTCTTCAGGACAAGCTTCGATCCATACGATTTAGAAAGGTTTCGAATTTGGATAATTGGTGTTTCACTCATAAGATTTTAGGAACTAGTTGCGGGAAAATTAAGGAAAATAATTGACGCTAATCATAACGACTGTTTCGAATAAGCGGTATAATTCATCATTAGGCTAATGTATTGCCGTAACCTGCTGTATAAAAATAAATTACCGGTGACGTTATTGGATATATGAAAAAAGTTATTATCATTGTGTCACAATGACACTATGTGTTGTTTCCAGACTTAACCAATTTAACCAAATGAAAAAAAGAGTTTTACTATTGTCCGCGTTAATGCTGGGCGCCATGGCAGGTTTTCATGCCTCGGCCCAACAAAAAAGCGCCGGCTTACCGCAATTGGGCAAAAGCCCGATCAGGGACGTCATCAAAGCGATGACACTGGAGGAGAAAGCCAAATTAGTAGTCGGTATGGGCTTCAGGATGCCCGCCGCGCCCAGGCGGCGCAATGACACGTCCCGCCGTGCGGCGAATGCATTTAACCTGCCGCAGCCTGACCCGGCAGATAACATTCCCGAAAAAGTGCCTGGCGCCGCCGGCCGTACGCATGCTATCAAAAGATTGGGTGTTCCGTCTATAACCGTTTCGGATGGTCCGGCGGGAGTGAGGATCAATCCTATCCGCAATAATGACAGCTCAAAAACGTATTACGCCACAGCTTTCCCGGTGGGCACCTTACTGGCTTCCTCATGGGACCCGGAACTGGTGCATAAGGTAGGCGAGGCCTTTGGTAACGAAGTACGCGAATATGGTATCGACGTTCTGCTCGGGCCGGGCGAGAACATCCACCGCAACCCGCTTGGCGGCCGTAATTTTGAATACTACTCCGAAGATCCGCTGGTTAGCGGCACCATGGCGGCGGCTATTATCAATGGCATACAGTCGCAGGGCGTGGGTACTTCCATTAAACACTTTGTGGCCAACAACCAGGAAACCAACCGCGGCAGTGTGAACACCATTGTGAGCCAGCGTGCATTGCGGGAACTTTACCTGAAAGGTTTCGAAATTGCGATCAAAAAATCGCATCCATGGACGGTGATGTCATCCTACAATAAATTGAACGGCACCTACACTTCCCAAACCCGCGACCTGCTGACCACGATACTGAAAGACGAATGGGGCTTTAAGGGATTGGTTATGACCGATTGGTTCGGCGGCCACGACCCTGTCGCCCAGATGAATGCCGGTAACGATCTGCTGATGCCCGGTGTGCCGACACAGACGCAGGCTATCATTACCGGCGTTAAGAAAGGCGAGATAAAGATGGATCAGCTCGACGCCAACGTAGAGCGGATATTAAGGGTCATTATGATTTCGCCCGAATTTAAGAAATACAAATACTCCGATAAGCCCGACCTGAAAAAGCACGCGCAAGTATCGCGCATGGCTGCTGCACAGGGCATGGTCTTATTGAAGGATGATGGCAACGCCCTTCCGCTGAACGGCAAAAAGGTAGCATTATTCGGCAATACTTCTTACGATCTGATCGCAGGCGGCACAGGCAGTGGTAACGTAAACAAGGCTTATGCCATTTCGCTGGTGCAAGGCCTGAACAATGGAGGTTATTCGATCGATAACGACCTTAAGAATGCGTATGAATCGTACATCAGCGCCGCAAAGGCAAAACAGCCTCACAATGCTATGTCGTTCTTCATGCTTCCGCCACCAATCCCGCAGATGGAGGTTTCTTCAGATGTGATCGCTAAAGAAGCAGCCGATGCGGACGAGGCCATCATCACCATCGGTCGTAATGCCGGTGAGGGCGCCGACCGTAAGGTGGAGAACGATTTTGACCTGATGGACTCGGAAAAAGCATTGATCAAGAACATTGGAGACGCCTTCCATGCCAAAGGCAAAAAACTGGTAGTAGTGATCAACGCAGGTGGCGTGATCGAAACAGCCAGCTGGCGCGACCAGGCCGACGGTCTCCTGCTGGCATGGCAGCCCGGGCTGGAAGCAGGCAACGCTATTACCGATGTGTTAAGCGGTAAGGTTGATCCTTCGGGTAAGCTGGCTACCACTTTCCCGGTTAATTACAGCGACGACCCCACGGCTAAAAACTTCCCCGGTAAGGAACTGCCCATGCCTGCCGGCCAAAAGCCAAACATGATGATGGGTCGCCCGGCTGAAGTAGTTTACCAGGAAGGGATATTCGTAGGTTACCGCTACTACAACACTTTCGATGTAAAGCCGGCCTATCCGTTTGGTTACGGGCTTTCGTATACGACGTTCAAATACAGCGGCATGAAGCTGAGTTCGAAGACTTTTAATGGTTCGGTTACCGCTTCTGTTACCGTCACCAACACCGGCAAGGTAGCTGGCCGCGAGGTGGTCGAACTGTATGTAAGCGCTCCGGTGCACACCCTGCAAAAGCCTGCCGAAGAGTTGCGGGCCTTTGGTAAAACCAGATCGTTGAAACCGGGTGAATCGCAGACTTTGAGCTTTACCTTGACGGCGAAGGACCTGGAATCCTTTGATACCGCGCAGTCGGCGTGGGTTGCTGAAGGTGGTTCGTACACCGTCAAGATCGGCGCTTCGTCCGAGGATATCAAAGGCAACCGGGTTTTCAGCCTGCCAAAATCTATCGTGGTAGAGAAGGTTCACAATGTGCTTAAGCCACAGGTCGAGATCGACGAACTGAAGAAGTAATCAGCGCACACATTAACTGATTAGCATGAGGACCGCCCGCGGAGCATATCCCGGGCGGTTTTTTTATCAGTACCCGTTATTGCTCTTTTTGAGCCCGTCAGGTGCATGTTTGGAACACTTTTCGACCATTTTGGGACACTTTTTGACCATTTTTGCCCCCTGTTTTTGAGGTATTTAGTTGATAATGAACGTATTAGTCAAATTTGGCCGGATATTGAGTGCTTCCGGCCCTGGATGATTTCACGTGATGAAATTAACCTACAATATACGCAAATAAAGCGAAAAATGCAATGATTATTTTTCAGCGCCTGCGGGTAAAAGCACGGGTAAAAACCACCATCGGCGGATGTCCGGGTAAAAGCTTATTTTTAACAAAATTTGACCCAACTGGAACCGAATTCAGCACATGCCCCGCAACAAAAACCGCAGCAGATCGAATGGATCAATAACCTGCGGGTAATTGCGCTCTTTGCAGTTATCGGGCTGCATACCGCTTCGTTGCCTTTGATGGACTATAAGCAGGCGGGTACTTTCGGCTGGCTTGCCGCCGACTTTTACAACGCGCTCACCCGTTTTGCGGTGCCGGTTTTTGTAATGATCACCGGGGCCCTGCTGCTGCCCAGGGAATACGAGATCGGCGACTTCCTTACGCGCCGCCTGACCCGGATCATCTGGCCCTTCCTGTTCTGGAGTCTGGTGTATGTCGGTTATTCCTGGTATAACGAGGATATTGTTTTTACCGGCGATGCCTGGAAGAACATCATGATCGTGCTTCACCAGCTTAAATACGGGGCCTTTTATCACCTCTGGTACGTGTACATGCTGATCGGCCTCTATTTGGTCATACCCATCCTCAGCCGGTTTGTACGTAATGCCACGGAAAAGGAGATACAATATTTCCTGGTCGTCTGGTTCATTATCATCGCCTTTACCCAGCCTTACCTGTCGCACTACTGGCCGCAGGTCGACGTGCGGTATTTTACCGGCTACATCGGCTACCCGGTTATGGGCTATTATTTAGCATCGAAGGAACTGCCCCGGGGCATCGAGGCACCGCTGCTCATCTTTTACCTGATGTGCCTTGCCGGCATAACGTTTGGAACTTATCTTATCACTATCGGCACGCATTCCCTCAGCACGATCATGTACGAGCCGCTGGGGCCCTTCGTTATTTTGTACTCCGCAGGCATATTCCTGCTGGCAAGGGCAGTGGTTTTCAAAGTGCCGAAGTCGCTGGTCGGCTTGCGCGACCTGGCCGGCAGGTTCAGCCTGGGTATTTACCTGTGTCACGCACTGTTCCTCAGTTTGGGCGACGACTGGGGCATCAGCTATAAATTATGCGCTCCCATCCTGAGCATACCCATTACGGCGACGATCTGCTTTATCGCTTCTTTTATCCTGATCTTTATACTCAGCAGGATACCGCTTATCGGTAAGTATATTGCCGGGTAACGCAAATGCCATTTCTTCGGATGGGGCGATTAATGTTGCCGCTAATTTGTTATCTTTGAGCATAATATTTTTTGATTATTTGACATTCCGGGATTTTAATTTCAACGAACACCTCGCCGAAGGTATCCAAAGCATGGGATACCAGACTCCTACACCCATACAGGAAATGGCGATACCCCTGATCATGGAGGGGAAAGACCTGATAGCCTGTGCACAGACCGGCACGGGCAAAACGGCTTCTTACCTGCTGCCGGTGCTGCACAAAATAGCCGAGGCTGACGAGGGGCACAAGACCACGGCCTTGATTCTGGCGCCTACGCGCGAGCTGGCGCAGCAGATCGACCAGCAGGCCGAAGGTTTGGCTTATTTTACGGGCTTAAGCTCCATCGCCATTTACGGCGGCACGGACGGCATCGTTTACGAGCAGCAGCGGCGGGGAATACAAAACAAGGTAGATATCCTGATCGGTACGCCGGGCAGGCTCATCGCGCACCTGCAGTCGGGCGTGCTTAAGCTCGATCATATCAAATACCTGATCCTCGATGAGGCCGACCGCATGCTGGATATGGGTTTTTTGAGTGATATAATGCGCATTATCCGCGATGTGCCGCACAACAGGCAAACACTGTTATTTTCGGCGACCATGCCCGCGCCCATACGCAAACTGGCCGGCTCGATACTGAAAAACCCGGAACAGATCAACCTGGCGACCTCACAGCCCGCCGAAGGCATCAGCCAGCAGATCTATAAAGTTCACAACGAGCAGAAGACCAAACTGGTTGTCAAATTGCTGAAGGAAGGCAGCTATGTCAGCACCATCATCTTCGCCAATACGAAGGACGAGGTGAAAAAACTAAGCCGCGAGCTAAAATCGGCCCATATCAAGTCGAGCGCCTTTCACTCCGACTTTGAACAGACCGAGCGCGAACAGATATTGCGTGATTTTAAGAACCGTGAGTTACCGGTGATCATCGGCACCGATGCGCTTTCGCGCGGCATCGATGTGGAAGGGATCGACCTGGTGATCAATTACGATGTCCCTTCCGACCCGGAGGATTACATTCACCGTATCGGCCGTACCGCGCGCGCAGAGACCACGGGAACGGCGATAACGCTCGTAAACGAGCGCGATAACCGTAAGCTGAAGAATATCGAGCAATTGATCGGCCGCAGTGTGGCCGAAATACCATTACCTACCGAAATCGGCGAAGCGCCCGTGTTTAAAGAGCATAAATCATTCAAAAAGCGGCGCAACGATAACCGGGATAAATTCAGGAAGAAGAAAAAACCGGGTAAGGGAGGCAATCATAGTTCCCCTGCCGACAGGGCTTAGGAATAAAACATCGATTATAGTTCCACACTTGAGAGGGGTTAGGGTCGTGTTTTATAACTAGCATACAAACGAAAGCGCGATCATGGTTCTCTCTACAAACCCGAAGAAGCCTCAAATCAATTGATTTGAGGCTTCTTGCTGTCTGCAAAGTTTAACTAAGTGAGCACAATAATTTTCCCACCGGCTGAATTATTTTCCATCAACTTGTGTGCACTAGCTATTTCATTAAACTTAAACGTTTTGCCGATTGGTAATTTGATATAATTTGCTTCAACTTCTTTTAAAAAATGCTGAAAGCTTGGCCCGTCAACACGAATTTGCCCGCTGTCATACACTGTTAGACCAACGGTTGCCGGGATGTATTCCATCGGCGCAAAATTAGAGAATGACCATTGCTCGGATAACATGCCTGTCATGCAAACTATCGCGCCAGGAGCAGCGCATTGCAGCGAGTCTTTGAGTTTTGATGTGCCGATAAGCTCCAATACTTTATTTACCCCATAAGGATGGATGGCTTTAACTTTTTCAGCTAAATCTCCATCATCGATTATGACGTGATCGACGCTATTATCTAATAATAATCCAGTTTTTTCCGGATTCCTTGTAGTTGCGATTACGTTAAGCCCGCAGTTTTTGGCTATTTGTCCAGCCAAAAGCCCTATCGATGAGGTACCACCCCTGATAAGCAGTGTCTCGCCCTGTTTAATTTTCAAAGCTAGATGAAGGGAGCCATACACGGTTTGGAACATCTCCGGAATAGCGCCAAGTTGTTCCCAGGGCAATGTACTTTCAAAAACGTACAATAGAGATTTTGGCAACACTGTGTATTCTGCATAACTACCATCAAACTGCCTGCCCATTTCCCCCATAAATGCAGCAACCTTTTGACCAGGCTGCAAAACGCCTGACGGATCGCGTTCAATTTCACCGACACACTCAATACCCAGCACACGCGGAAATTTAACGCTTGGCGATAGGCCTTTGCGCGTCATTAATTCAGATCTGTTGAGGCCGAAAGCTTTTACTTTGACCAAAACCCATCCGATCTCCGGTTCAGGAACAGACCTTTCTTCGATGACAAAATTTTCCGGGCCACCAGGTTGATATATAACGGCTGCTTTCATCAAACCTATCGTTTTGTTACCTTCAAGTCTTTAAAGTATCCTATTGTGCCGATGTCAACCCAAAGCGCTACCTCGCCGTGTGTTGTATTACCTTTCATTCTCTCAACGATAAATGACGGGCGTTTCTGACCATTAATATAAAGGGTCGCCTTATTGCCTGTAACTTCAATACGCATATCTATCCATTCATCCAGCCCTATGTCTGCATAGGTTTCGTAAGAACTGTTGGGCTCATTCCTAAGCTTATCAAATTTATAATTCGGGTAAGCATAGTATTGGACACTATGGTTTCTATTAAATTGGTTATTTGAGCTTCCGGCTTTTGGTCTTAAATAAATAGATTCGTAGGCCGAGTCCCGTGGACTAATTCTGAACGCTATGCCGATAAACCCTTGCGCGCCTTCAAAAGGGGACGGGTTTTGTACTTGGCTGAAAACTTTCACTTCAATAACACCATTTTCAAAATCGATATCTTTCAACCTCACATAAGTTGGTTCGTCGACGGTCTTCGAAAGATTATTTACATCAAAGGGCAGCGTTTTCAGATCTCTTTCCACCTTTAGCGCTTGTCGACCGTTGAGCGTTACCACAGACGCTGTTACGCCGTGCGGCTCAAATTTTTGGTTTTGAAAGATGATCTCCTGCGCACAAGTAAATTGAGCGGAAGCAAATGCTGTAATAGCTATAACAAGTTTTTTTATCATAATTAAAATAGTTTTTCAGCAGGCACTTTAACGCCGGCCAAATGCAAGTAAGCTACCGTTTGTGCTCTTTGATGTGTTTGGTGTTCAAAATCTTTGTCGAAAACCTCGGCTTTAGTCAGTTCAAATCGACCGAACAATTTTGTTGTTTCCGAAAGCTGAGCGGACGTCAAAGATTTGATTCCCGCAATTACGCAATCATAGCTGTCCATCACCTCTTTGATTACGGTTGCTTTTGACTGATCGGTAGACTTTTCGAGGCCGCCCATTCCGTAAGGATTTTTTTGACCGGTTGCCGCCGATGTAAAACCATAATTTGCATCTGCTAAATGAAGCATCTGCGCTGCAAATGACCGCATATCCGCAGTCGGTTTTGAAGAATAACCAGCTTCCGGCATAGCATCAAGATATTCTTTGGTGTAGGCTTTCGCACGTTCCCACTCTTTGACCATGTGATCAACCGATACCTGGGAATGGGCAATTCTTGCTGTCCCCAGCAAGATAAACAAGGTGATTAAGATTTTATTTGCTTTCATAACGAATTGATTTTTTGCAAAAATCCGTTATTAGGGCAGTATCAACTCTTAAAGTATTTTAAGAAAACTCGAACGATCTTAGCTTTTAGTTTTGACATTAGCTTTCCTGATCATGCTCAAAAACTCGGGTGTAATGCCGAGATAAGAAGCAATTTGAACATTGGATAACCGATTAGAAAGGTTAGGGTATTGTTTAAGAAAATATTGATACCGCTCATCCGCCGAAGAACTGATATTTTGAAGCGCCCTATTTTGTGATTCGATATATTTTTGTTCGAAAATTACCCGGAAATTGTGATCGAATTTGTGATATTTAGTATATAAATACAATACATTATCATGTCTTATCTGCAGTACCGTACAGGGTTCCAAGGCTTGAATAAAAAGTTGGCTTGGTTGTTCCGAATAAAAACTGTTTAGGTCTGTAGCCCAATCGTTCTCGGGAATAAACTGCAGGTTATGCTCCTTGCCTTGCGTGTCGACAGCATATAATCTAAGACACCCTGAAACCACAAAAGTAAAATGCCGACAAACATCGCCCTGCTCCAGTATAAACTGCTTACGTTTTAAGTTTTTTTCGATAAATAGTTTATTAAGTGCCTCCCGTTCAGCGGGATCGAGTGGAAAATAACTATCGAAATGTTCCTTGAGTTTTTCTATTTGCACAGTTGAATCACATATTCCTCTGAAAGAATCAAATTTAAATCTAATTAAAAATTAACCTATGTCTTTTATAAGATTTAGATCAAAAAAAAGTTTGACATTGATCCGATTCCTCCCCGCCCCCGTTGGTGTTGTCACCAACAGGCGTTCGGAAGAATTAATAAAACCAGCTTACGAATAAAAGATCGATCATGGTTCGGATAATGATATACTACTTGGGACAAGACAAAGATAGTTTAGTTGAGTTGAAAGAAGTTGCCTAATATGCCTAAGTACTCATGGTTTTCTTGCCGCTGGTCAATGTATTTAACCGGAGAGCCCACTTGATATATACTGCAAACAAAAAAATTAGCAGTCCTTTTACCTCCGTTTACTCCTCTATAATCTTTAAACGCTCTAAGTGATGGATTTGTAATTACAAATAGCAATATAACCGCTCCGATTATATACCATTTTCTATTACTTGGCTTCATTGTTCAGGTTATTCAATCGTGACATAAAGTTAATTAAATACCGTGTTTTCACGAGTTGACATTAAGTTGCAGGTAAGGTAAATTTATAGTACTTAAAACCTGACTCCATGATTATAATAGAAAGTTTTAAACTACTTGATTATTTAAAAAAGAACGGCGGGTTACATAACAAAATAAGTATCGCTAAACTAATAGATGAGTATGTTACGATACCGCCTGATTTCAATGGCTATCCCCTTATGCTTAGCCCACTTTACCGTTTAATGGCAAAGTTAGAAAAAGATGGCTTGATCGAATATGCGGCTCTGCCAAGCCCAAATGGTAGTACTTACACTTGGGAAACTGTAAAAAACATATTTATTGAATTAACCACAAAGGGTGATGATTACTTAAAAGAAAATTTGCGTCATGATATGGAGTTTAGGGTTAATCAACTTTTGTTGGATAGCAACCAACTAGCTCAAGAGGTTAATGAATCCGTAATTGCAACTAATAAATCAATCGTAGATACTAACACTTCTATGGTTTCTATCGCTCAAAGTCAAGCCACCTCAAACGGAACGATTGCAAGCAATACCACGTCACAGACGCGATTTATCAGAAAGCAAACTAAAGCTTTGTATGTTACTGCAATATTTGCGTTAGGAGCTTTGCTAATATCTTACCGTAGTTGTAGTATAGCGCAAGCTACCTATGATCGAGATACTTCAAAAAGTCAGTTAGAACAATCAGTAAAAAGGCTACAGATAGACACTAGCAAATTATCGAAGCGGTTAATTCAAATAAAGATTGACTCAACTCATCTGTCAGGGGAAGTCGAAACTTTGAAAAAATCGAAGTGATTTTATTGAGTACGTTAGGGTCTTTCACTATAATTGAAGTAATTGGCTTTAGAAACTACTTTTTACCCGTATTGGTTTATGTTTTTTCGGCTTACCCAAAAGCGACGTGGCATAACCTGTTCAAGCCCAGTTAATTTTCGGGTCACTCTTTTCGTAATGTTCGAGACGCGTTTTGTCCTAACATCGTCAAAATTTTAATGAAGGCATTTTATATTTTTTGGATAATTTTCAAAACAAACTAAACAGGATCCCTATGAAAAAGCAATTAAGCTACTCTGAATTTAATGCCATACTCGTTAGAGCATTTGTAAACTACTACTCATTGCTCTATTCCAACGCAATGCTTAGTCAGCATTTGAAATTAATTGACGAAGGCCATTGTCGTGTATCAAAAGATTATTCAATTATTGACAATGAAAGTAATCCTATTGGAGAATTTCTTATGCTGAAGAAGGAAATGACGTTAAATTTAATGGTAGACTATGGCAAACTATTCGGATATAACAAAGAGCAATCAATTGATGATGTGATGAATTTTAACGCACATTTTTTGCGTGCGAGGGTAATAAACATTTATTATGAGGTAATAACATCCTATATAAAAAGCCGTGATAAGGATGAATTAAATCAGTATTTTCATACGTACAACTGGTTTCAAATTTTGCACACAATTAGAAATTTCTCATCTCATGGTGATGGATTGAATTATAATGTAAGATTCCCGGATACAAAGAATAAAAGAGGCATACCACCATATCCCGACACGATTAAATGGGGTAATTTTGAGATACAAAATGGACAAACAGACCCGATCTTATATTCAGACTTCGATGTAATTAAATTAGTAAGGTATATAGCTAAATTTTTTGAAGAAAATCCGCAATTTCATTAGAGAATTAAATACAAATAAAATTTTTCATTGCCCCATCTTTTCTATTTGAGGGCAATCATTACCTTAGGTCATCGTTATCCCGAATTATATATCATTATTCTCCAGTGGGGAGCCAAATCTCGTCATGAAAAAAACGTCCCTGTTCCCGTTGATAGTTATAACGCTGCTTTTTGCCTGCGGTAAAAAGAACAATTCTCCCGCAGTCAGTACTCTGGCCGGTACCGGTACCATGGGCGCGGTTGACGGTAAGGGCGCCGAAGCCTCGTTCGCCAACCCGATGGGTGTAGCGGTAGATTCGTCAGGCAATGTTTATTTGGCCGATTCGCGAAACGATAAGATCCGGAAGATCACACCGGACGGCGCCGTAACCACGCTTGCCGGCAACGGCAAAGACGGTTCGGCCGATGGCAAAGGCGGTTCAGCGTCGTTCTTTTTTCCTGTCGCGTTAGCAGCCGGTGCTGATGGAAGCGTTTACGTGGCCGACACGCACAACAGCCTGTTACGCAAGATTACCGCTTCCGGCGCGGTAATCACCATTGCGGGAAAGGACCCTGCGCAAACTAAAGATCTGCCCGATACGCTCAGGAGGCTCGACAATCCTTACGGGATCGCCGTGGCAAAAGACGGCTCCATATATTTTACCAACTGGGCCAAAGACCTGGTGCAAAAGATGGCGCCCGACGGTAAGATAACGGTGGTGGCGGGCAATAATAATCCCGGCGCAAAGGATGGCATAGGCGCAGCGGCTTCGTTCTACCTGCCCGAAGGGATTGCGATAGACGGTGCGGGCAACCTGTATGTCGCCGATTGCTATAACAACATGGTCCGCAAGATAACTGCTGACGGCCATGTGACGACGCTTGCGGGCAAGCCCGGTAAGAAAAATTTCGGGTCGAAGGATGGTAAAGGTCCGGCTGCGTCTTTTTCGCATCCCTGCGGTATCGCGGTCGACAAAAAAGGAAATGTTTATGTAGCCGATGTCGGGAATAACAAGATACGCAGGATAACTCCCGACGGCACGGTTACCACGCTGGCGGGCTCAGGCGAAAGGGGTTCGTCGAACGGCGATCCCAAGACCGCGTCGTTTTACCATCCCTACGGCGTGGCTGTCGACCGCGACGGTAATGTGTATGTGGCCGATTACCAGAATAATCTTATCCGTAAAATAAGTTTATAAATCCTTATCTTAAAGCCGTTTTTCTTTAAACCTAAGTTTGCTTAACCGTTTCACATGGTCAAAAAATTTGTACTTCCGTTGCTGATACTGGCAGTTTTTGCAGGCTGCAAAAAGAAGGAGCCCAACAATAACAATAACAACCAGGGTAACCAGGGCAAACCTGCGGCGCCTAACACCCAGCATATTTCGGTTTTAACACAGCATAACGATAATACCCGGGCGGGCCTGAATGATAAGGAAAACGTGCTGAACACCAGTAATGTTAATTCAAAACAGTTCGGTAAGCTGTTTGTGCTCACCGTCGACGACCAGGTGTACGCTCAGCCGCTTGTTGTAGGTAATTTATCCATCGGCTCGGGCACGCACAACGTAGTTTTTATTGCCACTGTAAATAATACCGTTTATGCCTATGACGGCGACAGCGGCAAATTATACTGGAAGCAGAGCTATACGCAATCGGGAATGAGGGCGCCTACGTCGCACGATATGGCCTCTTCGTGGTGTAATCCCTATACCGATTTTACCTATGATATAGGTATCGTAGGCACGCCGGTTATCGATTCGGCTGCGCAGACCATGTATTTCGTGGCCCGCAGCACCGATGGGACAAATTATCTGCAGTACCTGCACGCCATCAACATCACCAATGGAAGCGAACAGGCAGGCAGCCCGGTAAATATAACAGCAAGCATGCCGGGCACCGGAGATGGCGCGGTAAACGGCGTAGTAAGCTTCGATGCCCGCCGCAACAACCAGCGCCAGGGCCTTACGCTGGTAAACGGGACCGTTTATATTTCATACTCGTCGCATTGCGACTGGAACCCTTACCACGGTTGGATATTGGGTTATGATGCCAAGTCGCTGCAGCAGAAAATTGTGTATAACGATACGCCCAACGGCGAAAACGGCGGCCTGTGGGAAAGCGGCATGGGCATGGCTGCCGACGACCAGGGCAACCTGTATGTAACGTCGGGCAACGGAACGGTAGGGCAGGGCAATCAGTACCAAAGTTCGGGCAACGGGACAATTGATAACGGCGTCAATCCAGATCCGACCGACCCTACTGATCGCGGTGAAAGCGCGATGAAGCTGAGCCCTTCGGGATCGACCCTGCAGCTGGCGAGCTACTTTACGCCAACAAATTACCTGGACCTGAACAATAACGACCTGGATTACGGCGTGATGGGTACTTTACTGATACCTAACTCCAATTTTTACCTGACCGGCTGTAAAGACGGCAATATGTACCTGGTGAATAAAGACAATATGGGCGGATATTCCAGCTCGGGTAACCTGGTGCAGCAAACTATCCCGCTGAATAACAGTATGCACTGCCAGCCTGCTTATTATAAAGGCAGCTCGGGCGAATACGTTTATGTATGGTCGGAAAACGACCGTTTGCGGGCGCTTTCGTTCGACAGGAGCAGCAACACCTTTTCGTCGAACCAGGTCATTGCCAGCGCAAGCGGCCCCACCGGCGGCTGCGGCGCTACGCTTTCGGTGTCGTCCAGCGGTGCAAACAGCGGTACCGGCATATTGTGGGCATGGTATGCGTCAAGCGGCGACGCCGGGGGCAGTCCCAGTCCGGGCATATTGCGCGCCTTTGATGCGAACGATATAACCAAAGAGCTTTGGAACAGCAACCAGACCGCAGGGGACTCGCCGGGCAATTATTCCAAATTCTGCTCGCCCACCATTGCCGATGGTAAAGTTTACCTCGCTACGTTTTCGGGCAAAGTGGTGGTTTACGGGCTGAAATAACCGCTTATTTGGGTTCGTCTTTCAGTAGGTCGTCTGTAAAATGCCGTCTTGACTTTGGCTGGGAGAACTTTTCGGCATTGAATGACCCGGACGCGCCGCGGGGTATGGTCAGGCTTTTCCAGTCGCTGTCCGCGATCATCTTCGCAATATAAACGATCTGGCCAATGTGATAAGGATAGTGCGCCAACTGCCGGTTGATGGCTTCCATTACCGTATGCCCCTGGTTGCGGATATACACGATCTTTTGCAGATCGCCTTCATTCAAAGACTTCAATGTATTCAGCAGGCAATCCCAGCCTTTTTGCCATAAGACCATGAGCTGATCGCGGCTTTGGGCGTCGTTCTCAAATTCGGCATCGCGGTTGCGCCATTCTTTCTCGCCGTCGGTGGTCAAAAAATCTGTCCAGCGCGAAAGCATATTGCCCGAAAGATGCTTAACAATGGTATAAATACTGTTGCTCTCATCGTTGTATTGCCAGAAAAGTTTTTCTTCCGGCAATTGCTCCATCGCTTTTTCGCCGAGCATTTTGTAGTACTCAAATTGCCTGATGACGCTCTTAAGAAAATTCTGATCCATAATGCTTTATTGTAAAACAAAATTAAGCGCTAATGATTTAAATTTGAATCTAAACACACTTAAGATTATGATAGATCCAAAAGATGAAGTTCCGTTAGATGATTCGGACGAAACAGATAAAGAAGACCAGGTGAGCCAGCAGGATATCCATTCGACAGGCGTTGAGCCCGACCCTGCGGAGTTGGAAAAAGGGAAAGAGGCCGATGCCGATATACTGAAGGAATCGTACGACGCCTCGGAGGCAGCCTATACGCTTAAAACCGGCGAAGACGCTTCAAAAAGCAAGCCCGGCCAAAAAAAATAGTTATTGAACTGCGATGGGGTGCTTATCCATCGCAGTTTTTTGGTTGTCAGCCGCGTTGGTTCGGATCATAATTGATCATCCAGCGCACGCCGAATTTATCCAGGAACATACCGAAATAACCCCAGAACTCTTTTTTGTAAGGCGCTTCGATGGTGCCGCCTGCCGACAGGCCGTTGTAAAAATGAAGCGCTTCGCCCTCGTTCGCCGCACTGATGGACAAGGCGAAATTATTGCCGGTTTTCAGCGTTTGGCCCTGGGATGCCAGCATGTCTGTGGCCATCAGCATGTTGCCGTTGCCAATCGGCAGCGAGATATGCATGATCTTGTCCAGGTCTTCGGCAGGCGTGTTGCCGCCGGGGAAATCTTTAAAACGCATAACGGTTGCGAACTCAGTACCGAACACCGATTTGTAGAAATTGAAGGCTTCCTCGGTATTGCCCTGGAAGTTTAAATAAGTATTTACAGTTGCCATAATTGTTGGTTTTAATGGTTTTACACAGGTTAATTAATTGACCGCCTGGCCGGTTTTATGGCTTTCAAGGTGGTCGGCGATATTTTTAAGCTGGTGAATATGCCTTTTGGTGTGCACAATGGTGAACCAGATCAACTCCTTTTTGGATAATGTTCCGAGCGTAGGCATTTCGAAAGCTGTGCATATCCTATCCAGGTCGCCCAGGCCGGCTGCATCTTCGATGCTGCAAAATGCTTCGTTAAGCGAATTGAGCAGCGCTTGTTTGTCTTTCGCTTCGTCCGAAGGAATGATGAAGTCCGGCGAATTCAGCTTATGTTCAAAATTGAGGAATATCTGGCTGAATAATTCAATATGCTGCTCCGGGTCCCTTTCAGCAGGTATCGTCGGGCCGGTCAATGCCTTCGCAACACCCGATGCCGACATTAAAACATGTTCGGCTACCTGCCCGGCGGTCCAGCTGCCTTCAAAAGGCACGGAATTAATAGATTCCTGGTTAAACGGCTCGAGTGCCCCTATTAGCTCTTCCCTGGTTGCCGCCAGGTCGTTTACGAGATCATTTTTCATAATTATTTTGTTTAGCTAATTTGAATGATGCAAATTAGTGTCAATATCCGGACTTTGAAACGCGTAAATCCGACAATCTACCGGGTTATTTGCGACAAGCTTTGATCCTAATTCTGACTTATGAAAACAGTTGTCATCCTGGTGCCCGAAACGGCCGTTTTGCAGGGCATAGCCGATCCCCGTTACCTGTTTACCGCCGTAAATCAATTTTTGACCAACGCCGGCAGCGCCCCGTTGTTCGATGTAAAATTGGCGGGGCTCACCAGGGAGGTTAAGCTGAATGCCGGTACATTCTCCATCCATACCGACGCGTTGCTGAACGAGGTGAAGAAGGCCGACCTGGTGATCGTTCCGCCCTTGAGCGGCGACCTCCGGTGGGCCATCGAGCGTAATAAGGATTTCCTGCCCTGGATCATTGATCAGTACGAAAGGGGCGCGCAGGTTGCCAGCCTTTGCCTGGGTGCCTTCCTGCTGGCCTCGACCGGGTTATTGAATGGTAAAAAATGCTCAACCCACTGGCTTTTCGCCAATGAGTTCAGAAGCATGTTCCCTGACGTTGACCTCGTGGACGAAAAAGTGATTACCGAAGAGAAGAACGTTTATTCCAGCGGTGGCGCTAATTCGTACTGGAACCTTCTGCTGCATCTTATTGAAAAATACGTTAACCGTGAAATGGCGATCTTAGCATCGAAATTTTTTGTGATCGACATGGGGCGCAATGATCAGTCGCCGTTTATCATTTTCAAAGGGCAGAAGGACCACGCCGATGAACTGGTTAAAAAAGCCCAGGACTATATCGAGCAGAATTTTCAAAATAAAATGACGGTGGATGAGCTGTCCGACAAATTTGGTATCGTTCGCCGCACGTTCGAACGCAGGTTCAAAAAATCGACGCACAATACCGTAGTCGAATACATTCAGCGGGTAAAAATAGAGGCCGCCAAAAAAAGCTTTGAAAGTAACCGCAAAACTATCTACGAAGTAATGTATGACGTGGGTTATACCGACATCAAGGCCTTCAGGGACGTGTTCAAAAGAATAACCGGCATGCCGCCGGTCGATTATCGGAACAAATACAATAAAGACGCTGTCGTGGCTTAAACCATGCCATCGCCACAGGCTTCGCTTGCCGCTCGCTATTTAATACTCAAATTGAATGATCCGTTGGTAAGCGTTTGTGTGGCTGCGCCGGTACCATTAATTAACATTAGCGTGCCGCTGAAGGTGCCCTGTACGTTAGTACTGGTGATGGACTTGATGGTTACCGTTGAGGTAGTGCCGCCGGTGCCGTCGTCCTGGTATGCCGCGCCCGACGCCAGTGTATAGCTCAACTGTGCCTCCGAGTCTGCATCCGTATAGCTTTTAGCCGTGATCGGCCCGCTGCTGCTAACGGTTATGATCAGCGAATTAGCTGTGCCCGTGCTCTGCAGTCCCATTATTCCGAGCGTGTTAACACCGCCGGTATTATCGAGATGCGCTGTGGCGCCGACGTTAAAGGTTTGCGCTTTGCCTCCAACGGTTACGGTTAGCGTTCCGGCGGCATTAGCCGGCTTAGACGAGTTTTTTTTGCAGGACGATAAACCCAGTAACAAGCAAAGAGGAATTAGTAGAAAGATCGATTTTTTCATTTTTCAGATCGTTTAGGTTTGAATTTATTTTTGCTAAGTTATCAAATGGTCGCGATTATCAAAACAAAAAACTGGATCTGCAGCCCTGGCAGGCTTACTGGATAAAGTTGGGGTCGTCACTCCGCGCGATCTTAGTTTGAATCAGCACCTCCATCAGTTCAACCCTGCTTTTGGATTCATCGGCTTTATCTCCGACGAAGTGCTCGTCCAGTGTTTCGAAGAAAAGCTTTTTCCACCGGGCAAAATTTTCGGGCTTTAACGGGTGAACTTTATTCAGTTCGATATGGACGCGCATGGTGTTACCACGATAGGATGAGCCGCCGAGCAGCACCGTATCCCAGAAATCGATCATAATGGGTATATGTGTATCCCACCTGAAAACAAGCACGTCGTTGAATATGTCGCCGATTATATCATCATTTTTAACTTTTGAGTAAAAGTTTTCCACAAGCAGGCGTATGTCTTCCCTGTTTTCGATCGGCTTTTTCGTTATTTCCATACTTACAATGTTAACATTCTTATCCGATAACGGTGTCATTTCTACACCGTTAACCATTAGTTATTTATAACGGGCATATAACCAATATCATGCCCGTCACGTAAAAGGGAACAAGGAGCTGATAAATGCCAAAATGCTTCTTACAATGACGTATCCTGATTAATGTTTAACTGTGATAAACCCGTGCGCGGTTTGATAAAAATTGTTTCAAAATGCCTGGCCGTAGCCGTACTGGCATCGGTATCTTCATTATCCCTCGCCCAGGGCCAGCAGTTGCATTTCACGCATGTTGGAACGGCGAACGGACTGTCAGACCTGAATGTAAATGCAGTCCTGCAGGATAAACAGGGATTTGTATGGTTTGGCACCGGCGACGGTTTGAATCGTTACGACGGTTATAAATTCAGGACTTACCGGAACGATCCCAAAGATCGCACAACGATAGCAGGTAGCTATATACAGGACATGGCGCTCGATAACCAGGGGCATATATGGATTACCTGCGAAGGCGCCGGCCTGGATGAGTTTGATAAAAAAACAGACCGCTTCCGCCATTTCAAACATAATGACAAAAACAGGAACAGTATATCCAGCGACCTGGTAACCCGGTTAGTGGTAGGTGATGACGGTGTTGTTTGGGTCGGTACCCTGCACGACGGTTTAAATTCATATGACCCGCGGAGCGGCAGCTTTACCCGCTATTTTCACAATCCCGGCGATCCGGCAAGCATCAGCGGCAACGAGATCAACTCGATCTGCAAAGACAGCCAGGGTAACATTTGGGTTGGAACCGTAAACCACGGTTTGAGCAAATTCGACAGAAAAACGCATCAGTTCATCAACTACGTTCATAACGATAAAGATGGAGGGTCACTATCGGGCAACAGGGTTACGGCTATTTATGAAGACAGTAACCACCGGATATGGGTCGGCACCCAGGAGGCCGGTTTAAACCTGTTAAACCCGGAAAAAGGTACATTCAGGCATTGGATGCATAACCCGCATAATGACAACTCATTATGTAACAACAGCATTCAGTGCATTGTAGAGGATAGCGGCCACAACCTGTGGATAGGAACAGAAAACGGCGGATTGAGTATCTATACTTACGATTGGGACCAATTTTTTACCTGCACGCAGGATGATGTAGATAATACCAGTCTTACCGGCAACTCTGTTGACGCTATTTTGCGCGACAAGGACAATAACATGTGGCTGGCCATATTTGGGGGAGGGGTAGATCTGTACAAAAGAAATACCGCCGACTTTACGCACTACAAGCACAACAGTAAACCCACCAGCCTTTCCAACGACTTCGTTCTTTGCCTTTTCGAAGATGAGAACTACAAGATATGGGTGGGCACCGATGGCGGCGGACTGAATATGTTCGACCTGAAATCGGGCAAGTTTACCACATACAGGCATAAGGACGAGGATAAAAATAGCCTGTCGGGCGATAACGTACTAACCATTGCAGCCGACGACCAGAAGCGCCTGTGGGTGGGCACGTGGGCAAATGGGGTAGACGTGATGGACCCGCGTACGCATACTTTCCAGGCGTTAAAACATGATCCTGCGAATCCGAATAGTCTTGGCGGTGATAATGTATATGCGGTAGTGCAGACGCCCGACAAAAAGATGTGGTTCGGTACGTTCGGCGATGGTTTGGATAGGTATGACCCGGTAACCAAAACATTTACGCATTTCAGAAATGATCCCGCAAATCCCGCGAGCCTTGCATGCGACAGGATAAACGGGATGGTAAGCGACAGCCAGGGTAACTTATGGCTGGCTACGGACGATGCGGGTCTTTGTTATTTTGACACGCATACTTTTAAATGTACAAGTTATAAGCACGACGATCATCGCAACAGTATAAGCGATAATACCGTGTCGTCCATATTTGTCGATCACCTCGGCAGGATGTGGGTTTCAACGATGGGCGGCCTGAATCTTTTTGATCGCAAGACCAGGCATTTTACGGTTTACAAAACCCAGGACGGCTTACCCAATAACTATGTAGAGGCCATTTTAGAAGATGATAAATATAACCTGTGGCTGAGCACGAACAATGGTATATCCATGTTCGACCCGGTGAAGAAGACTTTTACAAACTATACAACGGAAAACGGCCTGCAGGGCGATGAATTCAAGCAGGGGTCGGCGGTAAAAAGCCGCACGGGCGCGTTGTATTTCGGCGGTGTAAGCGGTTTTAATTCATTCTTCCCCGATCAAATCGCAAAAAGCGCTTACGATCCGACACTCGTCCTCACTAAATTTGAAATATTCAATAGTCCGGTCCATGTTAAAAAGAACGACGACGACGACTCGCCGCTGACAGCGGACATTTCCGAGACCAAAGCGATCAAACTGTCGCACGATCAATCGGTTATTTCGTTTGAATATGCCGCGCTTGATTACGCGTCTCCCGATAAGAAAAACTATGCCTATATACTTGAGCCTTTCGACAAAAGCTGGAATTATGTAGGCGGTAAAAATGAAGCGGTTTACACTAACCTGCCCCCGGGTGAATATACATTTAAGGTAAAAAGCCAAAACGGAGAAGGTAAGTGGTCGCCGCGCATATTAAGCCTTAAGGTTACGGTTGTTCCGCCTTTCTGGCTGACATGGTGGTTCGAAACGCTTGCGGCGTTGTTTGTCATCGGCTGCGTTTATGCGGCATACCGTTATCGTGTACGCGCGATCATAAACCAAAAGGCTCGTCTTGAACAGCAGGTAAAGGAACGCACCGGCGTGGTATTGCGCCAGGCGGAAGAGTTGCAGGCCCAGTCCGAGAACCTGCAGGCTTTGAATGAGGAATTGCAGTCGCAGTCGGAAGAATTGCAGTCGGTAAACGAAGAACTATTGTCGCAGTCGGAAGAATTACAAGCCTTGAATGAGGAGCTGCAGGCACAGTCGGAGGAATTGCAGGAGCAAAAGAACCAGGAGCACGAGGCACGCCAGGAAGCGGATAAAGCAAACGAAGCGAAAAGTATCTTCCTTGCCACGATGAGCCACGAGATCAGGACGCCGATGAACGGCGTGATCGGTATGGCGTCGCTGCTTTCCGAAACCAAACTGAATGAGGAGCAGCGTGAATATACCGAGACCATCATCAATTGCGGCGACAGCCTGATGAACGTGATCAACGATATCCTCGACTTTTCGAAGATCGAATCGGGCAAGATGGATATCGAGGAGGAGGATTTTGATCTGCGCCAAAGCGTAGAGGAGATCATGGATATGTTCTCGCAAAAGGCATCCGAGCAAAAGCTTGACCTGATTTACCAGATCGATTTTAACCTCCCGCGCTTTGTAGTGGGAGACAGCCTGCGTTTAAAACAGGTGATCATTAACCTGATCAACAATGCCATCAAGTTTACTTCGCAGGGCGAGGTATTCATCAAAGCGTTTTTGTCGCAGGCCATATCTCCCGACGAGATTGAAATTGGTTTCAGCGTAAAAGATACCGGCATCGGCATCCCAGAGGAAAAGCTGGCGACCCTGTTCAGGGCCTTCACACAGGTCGACTCATCTACCACACGTAAATACGGCGGTACGGGCCTGGGCC
This sequence comes from Mucilaginibacter sp., assembly GCA_035545315.1. Taxonomy (GTDB): domain Bacteria; phylum Bacteroidota; class Bacteroidia; order Sphingobacteriales; family Sphingobacteriaceae; genus Mucilaginibacter. The sequence continues at coordinate 126,749 of DASZYQ010000023.1, forward strand.
TGATCATCAGCGAACGTTTGGTTAAACTCATGGGCGGCAATGTATGGGTTGAAAGCCAGGTGGGCAAAGGTTCGACGTTTAATTTTACCATACGCACTAAAACCAGCAGCAAATCGACGGCTGAAAATATTCTCGTGCCGGGTTTTGCCAATTTGCAGGGTAAGAAAGTGTTGATCGTCGATGATAATAAAACCAATCTTATCATACTGAAGTCGCAGCTCGAGCATTGGAAATTAGTTCCGGTGACCGCCGTTTCGGCTGAGCTTGCGCTCGAATTGCTGTCCGTCGATAAAGCTATTGAGCTGGTAATATCGGATATGCAAATGCCCGGGATGGACGGCGCGGGGCTCGCACAGGCTATTAAGAGATCGCCGCGCCCTGTGCCGGTTATCATACTGAGCTCTATCAACGACAACAGCAGGAAGCGATACCCTGGCCTTTTCTCGGCCATATTGAACAAACCTGTTAAACAGGAGCAATTGCTGAAAAGTATTTGTGCCGAGCTGGGCGAACGGAAAGAAATCGCCGTGCCTGAAACCAGGCCAAACAGCGTGCTCGATGTATCTTTTGGCGCTAACCATCCCATGAGCATCCTGGTAGCCGAAGATAATCCGGTGAACCAGAAATTAATCGAGCGCATACTGGTTAAACTCGGCTACAGCATAGACCTTACCGAAAATGGCGTGGAAGCGGTGCAGGCTGTTCAGCAGAAAGAATATGACGTGGTACTAATGGACATCCAGATGCCGGAAATGGATGGTTACGAAGCCACGCAGACGATACGTAAGCTGGATATCCGGCAGCCGCTGATCGTGGCCATGACGGCGAATGCGCTTTCCGAAGACCGTGAAATATGCCTGAACCATGGTATGGACGATTATATCTCCAAACCGATGAAGCTCGAAGGGCTAGTGGCCATACTGGAAGGAGCCTATAAAACCAGGAAGGGTTCGGTTCACATCTAAGTCGGCCCCGTATTATCTTTTCAGGAATTTGCCCTTTAATATCCTGCCCATCGCCGCGTCATAAAAGCTTTGGCCTATCGGTATCTGCTCGCCCTGGATACGGATCGTGTTTCCTTCGATCGAATCGATCTTATGGGCGTTGATGATATAGCTTTTATGTACCTGTATGAACCTGTCGTATGGCAGATTTTCCAAAATGCCCTTAATTGTAAGATATACGATCAGTTTGCTCTTGTTCGTACGCAGGATGATGTAATTGGACAACGATTGAACGTAGATCAATTCATCCAGAACTACACGCTCGAGTTTGCCCTCGCTTTTAACGAAAATGTATTCCAGCGGTGTTGAATGGCTCCCATTATCTTTTAGTGATTTATATTCAAGCGCCTTGCGGCAGGCTTTTAAGAAACGTTCGAGCGAAAAGGGTTTTACCAGGTAATCGATCACAGCCAGTTCAAAGCCCTCCAGGGCATATTGTTCGTAGGCAGTGGTCAGGATCACCATTGGCAGGTTCGGCGACGACCGCAGAAACTCCATACCGCTCATTTTGGGCATGTTGATATCAAGAAAAATCAGATCAACGCCTTGCCCGGCCAGCAATCCGGCGGCCTTTAGCGGGTTTTCGGCGCTGCCAGCCAGTTCCAGGAAATCTATCTCCTCAATATATTCCTGCAGAAGCTTACGGGCTATCGGCTCATCGTCAATGATCACACAATTCAGCTTCATATATCGTATATGATTAGCGACGCGGTATAGTCGTCCGCGTTGTCTTTTATTTCGAGCAGGTGTTTGCCGGGGTATAATAATTCGAGTCGCCGCCTGGTGTTGGCGATGCCTAACCCGGATGACTTTTGCGACCGGTCCATAAAGCCGTCTTTGGTATTATAGGCCATAAAATTAAGATCCCCGTTTTTATACGCGAGGCTAAGTTCGATCTTGTTCTCTCTGCACTCATCGAGGCCGACATATTTAAAGGCGTTTTCGATAAAAGTGATCAGGATCAATGGGGGTACCAGGATACTGTGATCGATGTTTTCGGTTTTAAAGCAGACCTTGATCCGTTCGTCAATGCGCGACTTTTGCAGCGCAATGTAATTGCGGATATAGTTCAACTCCCGTTCTATCTCAATCCGCTCCACATTGCACTCGTAAAGCTGGTAGCGCAGCATTTCGGAGAAAGTAAGCAGCATATTGCGTGCGTCCTTGTTCGATTTATCGATATGTGCGTAAATGGAATTGATGGAGTTGAACAAAAAGTGCGGATTGAACTGCGCCCGGAGGAAGTTCAGCTCGTTGGCGGCTTTTTCCTTTTCGATCTGTTCGATATAAAGCTGTGACCGCACACGGTCGATCATCATTTTGGCAGCTACAATGAAAAATACCCAGAAGAATATATTGATGAATGATTCATAGAAAACGTTTACTACGTCGTAGTTTATATTGGGTATGCCGAAAAGGTATTTTCTTACTGCATAAGATACGGGCACCCTTAACAAAGCAGTAACGGCGATGGCGCAAAAAAATGCCGTAAAGAATAATAGGTATTTTCTCCTGTTAAGCAGTTTGGGTATAGCGTAAAGCGAATTGAAGTAATAATTGGCAGCGATGAAAACGAGGTAACAGAATTGAATGGTGATGGTATGGGTAATCACCAGCGCATTGTTCCTGAAAATATAGATCCAGAAAAAATACGCCAGCAACCAGAACCCGGTATGGTATATGGCCTTTTTTATTTTCAACGGAAAGGCGGCTGTCATTAAAAATCAGATCAAGTTTACGTAAAAAAATACTCTCCGCGCCGGTGGGTCAGTTTTTGGCTGCATCCCCATCGGGAAAAGTCTCGCCTTTATGACAGGTATTGCAGGTAACCACAATGTTGTCCGTTCCTACCATCGGCGTGTCGATCTTAAAATAGTCGCGGTTAAGGTTTAGCGTCATCCGCAGCATCCGCCGCGCTATCTGCTTTTCGGGCTTGGCATCGCTGGCATAGTCCAGGCCGTCACCATCTTTATTAGGAGCATGACAAAATCTGCACGACACGCCCAGTGCGTCCTCAAATTCACCCACCATGATCTTGTTCATAGTGGCTTTATCGATATCCTTCGGCAAAATCTGCAGATTGGTAAAATTGCCATCCGCAGGCTTGCCGATGGTCGTCGCAGCGGTCATCATCGTCACCAATCCGCACAAGAACGCAATAACTGTAAATTTTGAACTCACTTTCATATTGTATTTTTTTGAATGTCCTAAAGCCGACTCACCCGGTCATCGCTCCGCTTGACCACCTTTTCTCCGCTGCGCGCAAAGAGGGTTTTAGTCATTTTGGAAAATTTCAAGAACCCCTCTTTGCGAAGCAGAGAGGGGTAGGGGTGAATCAACTGCGACGCAATAATAAAATTCATTTTTTAGCTATAATATTTAACGATACCTGTAATTCGTCCGAGATGGTACTTGTCCCACCCACTCCGAAATCTTTCCTTTTGATCTTAAACGCCCCGATAAACTGGTAGCCGTCCGGTGTTGGCATTGCGGTGAACGGGAAAAACACGTTTTTGGTGGTGTTTTTTATTGTCAACTTGCCCAGGAACAGGTATGAGCCTGGCTTATCGCCGGCCTGCACTTTCAGCGACTCCAGTTGTATCCGGGGATGATTTTTTACATCGAAGTAGCTTGCGCCGCGTAAATGGTCATCCCTCAGGCTGTTGTCTGTATTAACCGTATTGGCATCTATGTCAACACTAAAATGCGCGTCGGCAGGTTTTTGCTGATCGAAATCGACCGTCCCACGGATACCTTTAAACGATCCGTTGACATCGAAACCGAAATTTTGAACGGTAAATTGTATGGCCGATCCCTGGTCGACAGGCCTATACTGGGCCATGCCGATATTCCCCAAAAGCAGGATCAACGCCAGTGAAATCGATCTTTTCATCCGCCCACTTTTTCGGGTTCAACCAACGGGATGTCTGTTACAGCCAGCGTGTGGTGATGCTCCTGGTAATGTACACTCGTAAGGCCGAGAACGCTGCGCAGTTTTTCCGCAGGTACCTTCATCGGGCCGGGCGACGGCGCGCTTCCCGGCGCAGGTTGTGGGAACGCGGTCGACATAGCGGTATGGAACGTAATATTGCCCTCCACTTTTTGTATGGTTTGATGAATGTGACCATTCAGTACCGATACCGATCCAAAACGTTTCAACAAAGCCAGCGCTTGCTCGCTATCTTTCGTTCCCCAGCCCCATTGCGGGTAAACGGCCCATAGCGGTATATGCGCAAAAACCACGATCGGTGTACTGGATGAAAGGCCCCTCAGGTCGTCTTCTAACCACTTTAACTGCTCGGCCCCGAGTGTGCCCAGGCCGCCGTCTACCTGCACTTTAGCGTTCACGAGACCGATGAAATGCACACCATGCGAATCGAAGCTGTACCAGCCGTCGCCTTTGGTGCCTTTACCGTAACGGCCGAGGTAAAGCTTGCCGTTATCGGTCAGGTCATGTTCGCCCGGTACATAAAATATCTGGCCTGTTTTAACGCTTTTTAGCGATTGTTCCAGCGTATCAAATTCATCTGCCTGGCACAAATGCGACAGGTCGCCGGTGTGCAGCACAAACGAGGGCGCCCTGGACATGGCGTTGATCTTGTCGATACTTGCCTGCAACGTGGCTACCACGTCCAGGTTGGCGGCCTTGTTAAAACCGATGTGGCTGTCGCTGATCTGCACAAAGCTGAAATCGGATTTCGGCAGCAACAGCCCATTTTTGAGTTTTCCTGTTGCACGGTCTATGACCTGGCTCATACCATAGGATTTAAGCACCCCGCCCGTCATCATCCATAGCACGCCTGTTCCGGCCCAGGCCATACATTCCAAAAATCCGCGGCGGTCAATGCCGTCGTTATTGTCGTTTCGTTCGTTGGGCAAATGCTCGTGCCCGTGATGGTGATCTTTCATAACTCGTTCGTTTTTATGAGCGAAGGAATTGGATTCACCTTACCATCCGAAATATTTTACATGAACCCCTGGATTTACTTGATGAACCATCAGTCCGATATATCCCCCGGCATGGCTAATTTCCTTTTTCGGAAACAAAAAGCATATCGTTTGATGTTATAGATATTAACTAATACTAAAGAAGATCCTTTATGAAAAACTTATTTACTTTTTTTGCTGCTTTTAGCATGTTATTGTTAACGTGCGTGGCGAACGCCCAGGATTCGGATACCACAAAAACGGGCGGTTGGTTCAGCCATAATATGCACGATATTGCGGGTACGGCTCAAATTCAGGGTACGTACCGATATACAAGTATGGGACCATTGAACCGTGTGCTTGCCGCAGGCCATCTGCCTTATTTTACTTCAAATAACAACATTTGGCTCAACCTTTCGATGAACCATATCCATAACCAATTGATAGTGGAAGACGGCATTGGATTTACACCATGGACGACTGCAAACGGCAATGGAATAAAAACAAGGTTTAATCAATACCAGGCTTTTTTGAAGTTTGGCTATAATGTATCCCACAATACCGATCTGCGCCTTTTTCCGTTCGCCGGCGTTAACGTCTCGGCCCAGGTATTAAATATCGAGGATGATGCCCATATTCGGAGTACGACGAGCTTTTCGGACGAGCTGACGACCAGTTCCATCAGTAAAACGTTTTACCAGCCGAATTTCGGCATTGAGCTGGGCGGCGGGATGGATTACCTGATCAAAGTAAAGGGAAAAACCATGGACTGCATTACCGTCGACCGGAGCATACCCATCGGCATAAGGGCGGGTTATTATATCAATGCGGCACGCGGACAATGGCGCGTAGATAATAATTATCGCCTGGATAACGGCCCGGACAAAAACCAAAGCGCATTTTTTGTATCGGTCAATATCGGCCTTGGGTACGAGGTGAAGAAATAACGCCGGTTAATTGCCTTTATATCCTTTAGCGATCATCACTTTTACTGCATCGGCGATTAAGCCCCGGCCATTGCTGTTGGGATCGAGCTTTTCGCCGTCTTGCAGCAACTCGTATCTGATCCCTCCATGCCCGTTATTTTCGGCTTTCAGCCTGGTATCGTCGTTCCGGTATTCAAGATACCCGCCGCGTGAGATATAAGCGATATCGGTTCCTGCCGGGTTAAAGTAAACCTTGCCGTACGATTCGATACGCATGTAATGGTGGTTACCGGTTTCTACGATAACCGTATGCCTGCCGAAGTGGCAAGCGGTTAAGGCAGCTAAGGCTGCAAATAGTATGATCAGGTTAATTTTTTTCATGACCGGGTGCTTTATCATGCAATAATATGTAAAATATTAATACCATGCAATACATAGTACTAAAAAAATGCATTTATCGAATGAATTTGTAGAGGTAGGGCGCTTTATGTGCGCCGCCCGTCCATTTTTTGGCGATACGTTCAAGGATACCTAAGCTGAGCATCTTTCGCTGAAAAGCCGGTCTGAGCAATTTTTTGTCGAGGATAGTTTCATAAAGCGTTTGCAGGTCGTTCATTGTAAACTCCCGGGGCATCAGGTTAAGGGCTACCAGCTTGTTATCGAGGTTTGCCCGAAGGCTGGCAAGGGCATTTTTGATGATCTGCGCATGGTCCTGCATCAGCGGCGGAATGTCGGCTAAGGAATACCAGTTGCAGCCGTCGAATATCCGGTCGGGCATGGGTGTTACTTTGGTAAAATCGACAACTGCGTAATACCCTACCGAAATGAAACGCTGCAGCAGCCAGTGGTTTTCGTCCGGCTTGATGCCGTTGGCCAGCATGATCGTGCGCATAGGAGCAGGATCGGAGCGGTTTGCGTCTCCAAAAACATGAAACTGCTCTAAATAAATATCTTTCAATCCCGTCCGCTCCGATACCACGCGATGCGCGGCATCGTCCAGGTTTTCGTCGCTATGGATAAAACCGCCGGGCAAAGCAAAAATGCCCGATTTTTTGTATTGCATCAGCAATACCTTCAACAGATTGTCGTGGAAACCGAAAACAACAGCGTCAATGGCCAGGCCATGCATATAGTTGCTGCCCGCCGCATCGCTTTCATTTTTTATATGCCGGTCTTCCATTTTGTGTAACGAAGTAAGTGAAAGATTTGGTTAAATGACAAAATTAATTATTATTGTAACAATTTATTACAATAATAAACCGAGGGAGCTTCAAGTACCCCGAAAACCAATTAAGAACATGATCATGAAGACTAGACTCATTATTTGTTTCGCAACGGCTATGCTGTTTTCAGTTGCGCAGGCTATAGCACAGGGGCCGCGCGTAAAAACGCTGAACGGAGTTGTTGAAGGCACCATCGACTCGACCGGTGTGCATAGCTTTAAAGGCATACCATTTGCCCAGCCACCGGTTGGCGATCTGCGCTGGAAGGATCCTGAGCCGGTTAAAAACTGGACCGGGGTGCTGAAAGCCGATCACTTCGGCCACAATGCCATGCAAAAAAATGTATTCGGCGATATGCAGTTCCGGTCGTCGGGTATGAGCGAGGATTGTCTGTACCTGAATGTTTGGACACCGGCCAAATCATCAAAAGCCAAACTGCCCGTGCTGGTTTATTACTACGGAGGCGGTTATGTTGCAGGCGACGGATCCGAGTCGCGTTACGATGGTGAAAGCCTGGCCGCCAAAGGCATCGTGGCTGTAACGGTAAACTATAGGCTGGGTATTTTCGGCCTGTTCGCCCATCCTGAACTGACGAAGGAATCGCCGCACCACGCGTCGGGCAACTACGGTATGCTCGACCAAACCGCTGCCTTGAAATGGGTGCGCGACAACATAGCGGCTTTTGGCGGCGATCCGAACCACATAACGATTGACGGTGAATCGGCCGGATCGATATCCGTATGCGACCTGATGGCTTCGCCTTTGTCGAGAAACATGATAGCAGGGGCGATAGGCGAAAGCGGCGGCATATTACCCATGGCTACGCTGGCTGAGGGCGAAAAACGCGGAGCTGATTTTCAGCAAAAAGCGGGCGCCTCGTCACTGGCTGATCTGCGGGCAATGCCGGCGGACAAGCTGCTCGATTTGGCATCCAAACAGGGTAACTGGAGTATGGCAATCATTGTCGACGGTTATTTTCTGCCCAAATCTGTTGGCGAAATATTCGCTGCCGGCGAACAGGCCCATGTGCCTTTAATGGCAGGGTGGAACTCGGCCGAAATACCTTACCAGGCGCTGATGCAGGGTACGGCGCCCACGCCCGAAAACTATGCGAAAAAGATCAAACAGCTTTATCCGAATGACTCGGCTAAAGTGATGCAGCTTTACCCCGGTAATACGGAAGAAGAAGTGATCAAATCGGCTACCAAACTGGCCAGCGACAGGTTTATTGTTTATAGTACCTGGAAATGGGCCGAAATGCAGGCAAAAGCAGGCAGCCCGGTATATAACTACATGTTCTCGCATCCGCGCCCGCCGATGGTGGCTTCAATGGGCAACGCAAAACCCGGCCTGGCCGGCGGCGTCATCCGCGGCGGTGCAAACGAGGCGCCGAACAAAATGCCCGCGCCTTATGTGGGTGCATCGCACGCTTCGGAGATCGAATATGCCCTGGGGAACCTGTGGGGTAATAAAGTGTACGCCTGGAACGCCGACGATTACAAGGTTTCAAAGACTATGGAGGATTATTTTGCCAATTTTATCAAGACCGGCAACCCGAACGGTAAAGGACTGCCCGAATGGCCGGTTAATCACCAAACCATTACGCAGCGTATTAATATTGATGTAACTACCAAAGCCGAGCCGTCGGATGACCGGCCACGTTATTTATTCCTCGACGAGGTTGCTAAAAAGTAGCCACAGACCCTGACTGACCCGCAAAAGCCGCCCTTTAGGTGGCTTTTGCTTTAATGCAGCAGACAGGAATTTTTTTAGATTTGTTGCGAAGCGAATGGCAATGAATTTATCCGTACCGGAATTACGCACCGTAAATGTCACCCGATATGTAACCCCGCTGCGCGAGGGAGGCTCGCTGCCCGCGATAGCGGAGGCTGACGACGGTTTTTTATACGTGCTCAAATTTCGCGGTGCGGGCCAGGGTATCAAATCGCTGATAGCCGAGCTGATAGGCGGGGAGATAGCGAGGGCGCTTGGTTTTAAAGTTCCGGAGATCGTATTTGCCAACCTGGACATGGCCTTTGGCCGTTCGGAGCCGGATGAAGAGATACAGGACCTGCTGAAGGCCAGCGTTGGTACAAACCTCGCGCTGCATTTTCTTTCCGGCGCTATCACTTTTGACCCGTCGGTAACGCATCTTCCCTATAAACTGGCTTCTCAGATCGTATGGCTGGATTGTTTGCTTACCAATGTTGACAGGACGGCGCGCAATACCAATATGCTAACCTGGAACCGCGAGCTTTGGCTGATCGATCATGGAGCGTCGTTGTATTTTCACCATTCATGGGATAATTGGCTGGAGCATGCCACAAGGCCGTTTTTGCAGGTAAAGGACCATGTAATGCTGCCCCGGGCTACGGAACTGGAGAACGTGGATGTTGAATTTAAGTCGATCTTAACTTCCGAGCGTATTAAAGCTATTATTTCCACTATACCCGATGAATGGATCGTCAGCGAGTGGCTGGAAAGCCCTGATGAGGTTCGGGCGACCTACGCGAAATTTTTGGAGACCAGGTTGCAGGCATCGGCTAATTTTGTAAAAGAAGCGCAACATGCAAGGGAGCAACTTATTTGAATATGCCGTCATCCGCGTTGTGCCCCAGGTAGAACGCGAGGAGTTCCTTAATGTGGGGGTTATCTTATATTGCCCGGCGCTAAAGTTCCTGGAATGCGCATGCGCCCTGGATGAGAAACGTTTTAACATCTTTTCGGCAAAAGCGGACGTTGAAGAAATCAAGGCCCACCTGCATGCCTTTGCCGAAATATGCAGGGGAAATAACGATGGGGGCCCTATCGCTAAGTTGGACCTTGCCTCCCGTTTCAGGTGGCTCACGGCAACCCGCAGCACCGTGGTCCAAACCTCAAAAGTCCATCCGGGGCTGTGCGGCGATCCCTCCAAAAAACTCGAAAAGCTTTTTGCGGAACTGGTGCTTTGAGGGGGTAACAAAAATTTAATCTTTAACTTCTATATTTATAAAAAATCGCGAACCATGAACAAGAATATCAACCTTTACCTTTTTGTTACCGGCCTTTTTGTTTTATCAGGCAGTTTTATTATGAAGCACTACTGGCCGCAGGCTGACTTTGCCGACGGATTTATGAAGGGTTTGGGTATTACGCTCTTGATCGCCATGTTCATCAGGCAGCGGCGGTTGAAACATTTATAAGATATCTTCTTAATGAACCTTTTCAAAAAACTGTTTGGTCGTCAGGAACCCATCCCAGAGGAAAAAGATGATAAGAATCCTGATAATACTAAATTGATCTACCTCTTGGACATATATAGTCAGAATTCCTCTGCCGAAAATTATAAAGCTGTTGTCTCTGAAATATTAGAAGGAAATTCGTTTTTAATGTTACCGACAACTGAAAATCCTGCTAAAAATTTAAATCATGGTTGGAAGATAGCTAACGGTGATAAGACCATTCAAATAACGTCTGTATTTAATCAAGATGGACTAAAAGTTTTAGGCGCGTTTAGTGATGAAAAGTCAATGTTAAGCTGGACGAAACATCCAACTGCATATAATGCAATCGCCTCCAAAGCTGTTATTGATATCTGTGAAAGACATGGCATTGGACGAATAGTTATTAATAGTGGTTTGAAGAATATGTTTGTTCTTCAAAAAAACAGCGGGCATCTTAAAGAAGTGAATATAGCGGAGGGCACTAACATGTATGTGGGACTACCTGCCAGACCTTTAGATAAAAGAATCATTGAGAAACTGGTTAAGAATTTCAGAAGCATAGATACCATTGAGGAGGTTTACCAGTATTTACAGGTAGCCAACAAAGAAGCAAGTATTGTTTTAGGAGTTAAAATGTCCGTTATTTCGGATAATTCTAAGACGGCATTGTTTAATGCCGTTACCGTAGCCTTAACCGGTGAAAAGACAGAATATCCTGTTGATATAAGAATTCTTGATACAGATAATGCGCTTCAATTGGCTCGCGGGGTGCAAAATGCCCTTTTTTACAAAAGATAGTCGCAAACAGAATCGAATAACGATATTTCCTATTTTTAGTAAAATATCAAGCTTTGAATTTCCTGACCCGCAATAAACAGATCATCCTCTACGGCCTTGCCCTGGCCGTCATTATCATTCTTGTCCGATGGCTGGAGATAAGTTACATCCTGGCCGACGATTCAGTCGATATTTACATAGGTGTTATTGCGTTGCTGTTTACCGGCCTCGGGGTCTGGCTGGCTATCAAGTTACGGAAACCGAAGGTTGAAACCGTGATCGTAGAGAAAGAAATTTTATTGACGCCTCCGGTAGTGTTTGTCCTGAACGAAAATGAAGTAAAACGCCTGAACCTGAGCAGGCGCGAACTGGAGGTGCTGCAGTGGATGGCTGCGGGCTTAAGCAACCAGGAGATAGCGGATAAATTGTTTGTTTCGCTGAATACCATAAAGACCCATACGGCGCAGCTTTTTGAAAAGATGGAAGTAAAGCGGCGCACACAGGCGGTCGACCTCGGTAAAAAGCTGGGGCTCATACCTTAAATTACTCATACTTTAGTACTAAATAGAAGTTCTTTTTGCAAAATCACCCGAAAGTATGACCGCTGATTCAACCCTGACGGCGATTTTTGGGCAACTAAACGCAATAAAGCAATGAAAAAGACAATTATTTACGGGCTAATAGCCGGTCTGTTCGTTACCGTTATCATGGTTACCGGGATGGCCAATCTTTACGATACCGATAAGCAGGGCAGTATGCTGTTCGGCTACACCACGATGCTTGTGGCCTTTTCGCTCATTTTCGTCAGCATCAAAAACTATCGCGACGCGAACAATGGTATCATTTCATTTGGCAAAGCATTCCAGATCGGGTTATGGATATCGCTTATCGCCTCGACCATATATGTTATGGGCTGGATGACCGAATTCTATGTCTTCTTCCCCGATTTTTACGACAAGAGCGAAATCCACTCGCTGGCTAAAATGAAGGCGGCCGGCGCCACGCAGGCGCTTATACAGACCAAGATGCAATACTACGATCAGCTTAAACAAATGACAAACAACCCGCTCGCCCATGCGCTTATGACCTACCTGGAAATATTGCCCGTTGGGCTGCTGGTTTCTGTTATCGCGGCTTTGATACTGAAGCGCAAGGTAGTTAACCCCCGCCTGGCAGTCAATGCTTAAAGATTGCGGGTTTCCATAATGTAATTTACATGAGTAACGAAAAAAACGATTTTAATAACCCTGCTAACCGCAGTATCATTCGGTTCGGGTTTCGCATTTAATTCAATTTTGACTAAAACAACTAAAGAACAAATAAAAATGAAACGAGTAACAGGAATTGGCGGCATTTTCTTTAAATGCAAGGACCCTAATAAAATGAAGGAATGGTACCAGGCGCACCTTGGCTTTGGTACGGAGCAGTACGGTACCATGTTTGAGTGGCGGGAGGAAGCCGACTCAAACAAAAAAGGATATACCGTTTGGAGCCCTTTTCCGGCCACGACCAAATATTTTGAGCCGTCGTCGCAGGACTTTATGATCAATTACCGGGTTGAAAATATTGAAGCACTGGTAGAAGAGTTAAGAAAGGAAGGAGTGACGGTGCTGGATAAAGTGGAATCCTACGAATATGGCAAGTTCGTACATATTCTTGACGCGGAGGGCAACAAAATTGAATTGTTTGAGCCTGCTGAGTGAGTATGCCTCAGCTTAGCCAATAAAGAAATGCTGCCGTACGATCTTACCGTCTTTGACATGGTAAACACAAAGCTCGCCGGTATTAATATAACCGCGGTCCTCGTGTATAAATTCCATGCCGATGGTGATCGCAAAGTAGCTGCCTGAGATCATCGGCTCCGAGACGGTGATGTTGTTTATTTGTGCTTTTCCCAGGAATTGTTTTTCGCGTTCGATCAAATTGATCAGCCCTTTCGATAAGGGCTGATTTGCATATAAGGGGTCGATACTTTCGGCCTCCTCGCCATATAACTCCTGGTAGGCTTCGACAAATTTCTTTTTGCGGCACAACTCAACAAGGCGTGCCGCGATTTGTGGTACTGTTTTCATTCAGGCTGATTTCTTATGATGGCCTTTTTGTTTCTTGATCATCTTGCAGGCTTTAGCTGCATCGATATTTTCCAATACTTTAAATTGTTTTCCCGCCTGTTTATTGTAATTGATGAAAAAGTTTTCGATCTGTTTCATAATACCTTCGGGAAGGTCGTCTATTTCATGAATGTCCTTATAAACCTCCGATATTTCCAGCACGCCCAAAAACCTGTCGTTACGCATGGATTCTCCGTTTCGTTCGGTCTGCTCTGCCGTGAAGCCGCCAATAACGCGGCAGTCCATACTGCAGCCGGGGAAAGCGGTTATTTCCGATATTACGATAATATCCAGCGGATCGCCGTCCTCACCCTTAGTGTCGGGTATAAATCCGAAATCATACGGAAATACCAGGCCGGCCGGCAATATCTTTCTTAATTTATACGAATTGATGCCTGGTTCGTAATCATATTTGTGGTTGCAGCCTTTAGGGCTTTCGATAATAGCAGTTACCGGTTTCATAGATCTATTTTGTTAATATCAAATTAACAAGCGACACTGCCTTTTGATTGCCGAAGCTCCAGGAAACAGGCGCAATCTTACTTTATCCTTGCATAAGTCTCGATAATGATATGATCGATATGCACATTGCCGCTGTCGACCTTTTCTACGCCGCGTTGCTGCATAGTGTCGCCCTTTACCGAAAGGGTAAAATTGAAGTCGTGGTTTTCCCATTCCCTTTCGCTGCAGTATTGCAGGTGCTCGGTATAATTTTCACCGTTCAGGCTGTAGGTACCGGCGCCCGAGTCGTACATCGGAGTGTCCATCTTTACGGTATTGTGGGTAAAAAAGGCGAAATGATCGTCGTTGTAAAGTTTGATCGTTTCCATGCCTTTTTTGGGCGAAGTATCGGTAGTATCCTTTTTAACGATAGATTTACTGTTCACTAAGCGCCACGAGCCGTTCAGCGGCGATTCGGTGGAGGCAGGAGTGTTCTGTTTGCAGGAAGCAAGTGCGAGTAACGCAGCAGGGATGATCAGGCTATATTTCATAATATGGTTGGTTTATAAGGATGCCTAATATTAAATATATTTTCATCAATCCGAACTATATTTTTAATATTTCTATGCAAACACAAACCTTTTAAGGTGCTATTGCGACAAATTTTATATTTTTTGCGAAGAGCCCGGTTTATTATTTAGCTTTGTTTTACCAAAAAACGTCGCGCGATGAATCCAGCCGCAGTCCGCTTGAGGTTTTAAGGCCGAGGGCTCCAATTTCCGATCTCGTTTTTCAGCAGCTTTCTGCTGATCTGTTCAATTTTTTACGTAGCTATTTTTTCTTATGACAACTTTTCAACCTGCTGCCGCAAGCAAGCTGTCAAAAATACTTTCACTTATAAAACAATCGCTCAAGGGCGGCGATCATGATTTTACTGTCGGCAGTATCCGTCGTGCGGTATTGTTGCTGGCCATACCCATGATGCTCGAAATGGTGATGGAATCTGTGTTTGCTTTGGTCGACTTGTTCTTTGTCGGTCACCTTCAAAACAGCACATACGCCATACAAACCGTGAGCCTTACCGAATCGGTATTGGCTATTATCTACTCTTTGGCCATTGGTTTGAGCATGGCAGCGACCGCTGTTGTGGCCCGGCGTATAGGCGAACAAGATACGGTCGCCGCCTCTAAAGCCGGTATGCAAACCATAACGATAGCCCTGATTATGAATGTGGTTATCGGCATTTTGGGATTTTACTACGCCCCGCAGATCCTGGCATTCATGAAAGCCGATCCTGAGACGATAAGGGAGGGAACCACCTTTACCCGTATTATGATGGGCGAAACGATCATCATCGTCCTGTTATTCCTTATCAACGGAATTTTCCGGGGCGCGGGTAATGCGGCTATCGCTATGCGCAGCCTGTGGATAGCAAACATCGCCAATATTATCCTTTGTCCTTTGTGCATCAACGTTTTTGGCCTGGGCCTTACCGGCGCTGCGGTTGCTACTACTATCGGGCGCGGTACGGGCGTTTGTTACCAATTGTATCATTTATTTACAGGAAAGGGTATGCTGAGAGTGCGTCTTAGCTATATGCGGCCGCATTGGGAGCAGATCAAAGCCATCTTAAAAATTGCCATACCGGGTATAATTCAATTTATAATCGCTTCATGCAGCTTTATCTTCCTCGCGCGAATTGTCGCCGGAGCGGGCGGCGCAGTAGGCTCGGCCGGTTATCAGACCGCTTTAAGGCTATTAATGTTTTTTTTACTGCCCGCGTGGGGTATGAGTAACGCGGCCGCGACCCTGGTAGGGCAAAACCTGGGCGCAAAGCAGTTCAAACGCGCCGAAGAGTCGGTTTTCAAAACAATGCGCTATAACGTGATGTACATGGGCCTGGTTATGGTAGTCAGTCTGGTTGCCAGTGGTTATCTTTCAGCGTTCTTTACCAATAACGAAGGTGTTAAACATATTTCGGCCATAGCCTTGCGGATTATGAGCCTCGGCTTCGTGTTTTATGGCATAGCCATGGTAATGATGAGCGCGTTCAACGGCGCGGGTGATACGTGGGCCACCACCAAGCTTAATTTCATAGGTTTTTGGGTATTCCAGGTAACTTTGGCTTACGTCCTGGCCAATACGTTCAAATGGGGATCGACAGGCGTGTTCATTGCAATACCTATCGCATACGTCTTCATATCGCTTGCCAGCTACTGGTTGTTTAAACGGGGTAACTGGAAAAAAGTGAAGGTGTGACGAATTTAATCGCCTGATATTGAGCAATAATTAAAGTATTTTTTAACCGTTAATATGGCCGGGTTACCATATTAACGGTTAAATATGTATCTTTACTACAATTCCCCGCATTTTATTTAATCCCAGACGTATTAACCTATGAGTAAAGTTATCCTGATCGACGACGATCCTATCTATCACCGTATATCGCAGATTATGATGAGGGAGTACGGGCGCGCTGAAGAAGTGATCTCGAGCACCGACGGCAAAGCGACCCTGAACTATTTGATCGAAAATAAGGAGAAAGAAGAGCGGTTGCCAGATTTTATATTTGTCGACCTGAACATGCCCGAGTACAGCGGATGGGATTTTCTGAACGGATACAAGAAAATATATCATTCATTGGCCAAAGCCATTAAGGTTTATATCGTGTCTTCATCTGTCGACCCTAACGATGTTAGGAGGTCGAAAACCTATTCCTTTGTTAATTCGTTCATCATCAAGCCACTGAAAAAAGAATTTTTACAGGGGTTGCTGGCTTAGGATATTGATTTAGTCTTTTGCATAAATTAATTTGCGGGGACATGATCACACTCGGCAGCATCATAATCAGAACTGAGCTTTTACCCGGCGACCTGGGCTATGTCGCTTACCTGCATGGCGATATCTATGCCCGGGAATGCGGTTATGGGCGCAATTTTGAAGGCTATGTGCTTGAGAGCCTGGGTGAATTCGCGCATCAGTATGATCCCGCTAAAGATCGGGTATGGATATGCGAACACGATGGCCGGATAATCGGTTTTCTTGCAGGCGTTCACCGCGGCGGCTGCGTGCAGTTAAGATATTTCATTTTCTTGCCCAAATACCGCGGATTAGGACTCGGAAAGAAACTGATGGACAGTTTTATAGCTTATATGAAGGAGCTCGGCATTACAAAGGCTTATTTATGGACAACCAATGAACAGCATACGGCTACGGCTTTATATATGCGTTATGGTTTTAAGCTAACCGAAGAAAAGCCCTCCACAACCTTTGATAAAGTGCTGACCGAGCAGCGTTACGACCTGGAATTGGCTCAATAAAAAAAGCTGCATAAGCGCAGCTTTTTTATCGTGTTCCCGACGAGATTCGAACTCATATCATCAGAACCGGAATCTGACATTCTATCCGTTGAACTACGGGAACGCGGCACAAATATAAGATAAAGGTTCAACAGTTTTTGGGATATTTAACGCTAATAGGCTGCATGCGGCGTGCTGAGTTTATCTCAACCCCAGCCGGAAAGATCATTTAAATAGCAACAAAAATCTTCATGAAAAGAACTGCTATTAAATTGAACCGGAATGGGACAATCTTTGAAATAGCCCGATGGGGCACTAACGCAATGGAAGCGTTCTCAAAAAAATAAAAGTCACCCACCTCGCGTGACTGACTTCTAAATTAACTATTAACTGATCAACGCTATTAACGAAAACATCAACCAGTGATACAAATATTAAATAACCTACGAATTTGCAATAGGTGAAACCTACCAATTGCATTAACGAATAGCTCATAAAAAAATCTGCCTTGCTGTTCAGTAAGGCAGATGCAATCAATCCAATCACAATACACAATTATTCGGCAGGCTTCGTATACTGGTCGATTATCGTACGGTTTGCAGTGCCATTGAAAACCGAATATTCAAATTTGAATAATGTCAGCGCCTCGGCATAAGTATATTGCTTCGATGGACTGTACGAAGAAATAAAATGGGGCTGAACGGTTACGCTGATGCTTGCAGCCGTAAAGTCGGTGGCTATTTCATCCGGGTTAAATGCGACCTGGAAGTTTGAATACGTAGCAGAAGATCCCGTTCCGGTTTTGGTGAAGGTAACATGATAGCTCGGCTGTGTATAATAAGCCGTTGTAACCTGGAATTCAGTCGGTGTTACCGGCAGAGCGGTAATATCGCCCAGATCGGTGGCATTATTTGTAGGAGCCGTTGTAGTATCCGTACTGTTCCATCGCCAATAGTGCCAGTCATAGGCGCCGGCAAAATCGTTACCTATAAAATGGTACCAATGAATGCCCAGGTTACTACTGATAGTGCCCTTCGACGCGCTCACAATCTTTATGGGCAACATATAGCTCTTGGACGGATCGAGAAGATTCTTATAAAAGGTTACCGACACGATGGCAACATGTTTACCCGACGGTATGGTAACATTGGTGCTGGTAAATGAGTAGGCATTTGCAGGCACGGGCACGTAAAATACGGCCGACTCGGTGGCATTGTATTTTGCGACGAGCGTGGTGTCAATGGCCAGCGTCACGCTGGTATTCGACGAAGGAGCCGAAACTGACGCCAGGTCGACGGAAAATTGCCTCACGATCGTTCCCTTCGCATCCGTATCGGGGGTTTCGGTTATGGCATCGTTGCCAAAATTGCCTAAACCGCCTAACGGGAAATTTATAATGTTTGATTGCTGTCCGTAGTTAACATACCTGGGGTCCTTTAAACAGGAAGTTAAACTGGTGGTCAGCATCAAAGCCAGGCTGCTGATTAAAAAATATAGTCTCTTTTTCATGATCTTTTAAGTTATTGAGCCCAAAATATTTTTGAAGTGAAAGGGTTTATGGTGCCTTCTTTAGCAAGATTAGCCGCATTTGTCTGGAGCTCCGTTATCGGGTATAACATTCTTGTTGGAAGAGTCGGCGAAATAGCCGCCGGGTCAATTGACGATGGCAATGCAGGGATGCCGGTTCTGCGATAATCGTTCCAGGCTTCGAAGTTGAACAGGCCATTCAGCGCTATCCATTTTTGCGTGATAATTGCTTTCTCCTTGTCGGGCGAGTTCGTCCAGGATACATTGGGTATATTTTGCGAATAGTAAGCCTGCGCCTGTGCATCAGTTAAACCCAACTGTTCAAAGGATGCGGTAATGCCGCTTTGATAAAGTGCTTGTGCATTGCCCGTAATAAATCCGTCATTTGCCGCTTCGGCCTGCAGGAAAAAGCATTCAGCCCCCGAAAGAAGGATCGCAAACTGCGACGGAGATTTGAGCAAGCCAGGCCCGATAGCGCTGGTATACGTGTTGCTTAATAACGTTGCTTTCGTGTCACCGAAAACATTGCCATGAACTATCGGCGTCGGATCTGTACCCGAGGTTGGTACTGTAGCATAAAATTCAGTGAGCCTTGGGTCGTTAAACGCCTTGAGTATATTCACAGCAAAAGCGTTGGCCCGGTAATAGGTATTCGGAAAAGTCGGGTTGCCGTTTACGTCCAGGCCATAAATTCCCCAGAAAGGCGACTGTTTTCCTAATATTTGCTGATAACCGGGGTTTGCCTGCGCCCCATTTTTATCCAGGTAACCCTCGCTTTCAGTCGAGGCCAGGTCGGTAATCAATGGGTCCGATGGGAACTTGGTGCTTAAGCGTATAGCTAACCGCAGTTTGAGCGTATTGGCAAATTTTTTCCATGACGACATGTCACCATTAAAAACTATATCCGAACTGCCAGGCGTGGAAGCCGATGTGTTTTTGTTGATCAGGGCTATAGCTGCGTCTAATTGTTTGCCCAGGTCATGATAGATATCAATCCCTTTGTCATACGCCGGTTCAAGAATTTTTGTCGGCTGAAAAGCCTGCGTATATGGCACATCATTATATTGATCGACCAGGTACTGAAAGCCATAAGCCTTCATAATCATGGCTATGGCCTGGAAGTTAGCCAGGTTGGGATCGCTTGCCGACTCTGACTGGATCAAATTATAGTTATAAAGATTAGAATACCAGTCGTTCCAGTCGGAGTTAAAGGTCTGGTTGGTGATCTGGTACTGATTTATAGCCTGGTTTGGCACATAGTTTCCGCTGGTTGTCCAATAACCATCCCACACGCCATAGTTTACGTAATCTACGGTGAGCGCTCCGCTAATTATCCATGCGGAGTTATTTAAGGCGCCCGATAAAAGTAATTGCGGCGTCGCTGAGGAAGGGCTATTGGGATTATTTTCGAGGTCCAGGTATGTCTTTTTACACCCAAAGGTTCCGGTTATAAAAAGCGCTGTTATAATAAAAATATGTTTTCTCATCTTCTTTGTCGTTAAAAGGTAAGTTTAAGATTAGCGCCGAACACTCTTGTAGCAGGCAATTGGTTCGCGTTGTTAACACCTCTTGTATTCGTGCCGGGCAGCACATTCGCAAATTCCGGATCGGCGAAAATGTTGCTCTTTGGCGTCAACAGGAAAAGGTTCCTGCCGGTAAAGCCTAATGAAGCTCCTTTGATAAACTTGCTTTGTTTCATAAACTGGTCGAGCTTGAAGTTAAGATCAACTTCCCTTAACTTCCAGAAAGCGCCGCTGGTAACAAACGGACTGTTGGTAGCGCTGAATGCCGAACCCTGCCAAAAACCATAGTTGCCGTTCTGCACGTTAACATTAGTATTTGGTACATACACACCCGGAGATGTCTGGATTACGGAATTGGGGAATATAAATACCTGGCGGCCTGCTTCAGTTGTCAATGCAGAAGCGCCTGCGAATGTCAGTGTTCCGCCTAAGCCGCTATATATAACGTCTCCGCCCCGGTACTCAGCAACTGCTGCAAGGCTGATGAATTTCCAGCTCAATGTTGGGGTGATACCCAGGATATACTCAGGAGATGTTCTGCCAAATATTGTACGTTGGGAACTGTTGGTAGAGGGGTAGCCTGTCTGTGCATCTACAACTACATGTCCCTGCGGGTCTCGTACAAAGTCGGTGCCCTCAAGCAGCGGAAATGGTTTGCCCACTTCAGCGTACTGGAGATTACCCAGCGCCAGTTCGTTTACGCCGGGCAGCAGAGAAAGAACTTTGGATTCGTTCTGCGAAAAGTTTACCCCAAGCGAAAATCCGAATTTGTTCTGCGCCTGCGTCAAGATCTGCCCGGTAACCTGGACTTCCTGTCCATACGACTCCACCTCGCCTATATTGATCAGGGAACTAGCAAAACCTGTGGTAATTGATGTTCCAATAGGTAATGTCTGATTTTTGTCGTGCTGGTTATAATAGGTGTAATTAACGTCAAGCCTGCTGCTGAAGAACGCTAATTCGGTTCCAACCTCGATTTCATTAGTTAGCTCCGGTTTTAGCGTGGGGCTGTAGGTTTGCCCGTTGGCCTGCAAGCCGCCCAATGAGCCATACGGGAAACCGAATTGACTTATAAAAATATTGTTGATCGTATATGGGCCGACGCTAATGTTACCCACCTGGCTTATAGAACCATACAGTTTTGCATAACTTAAAATTTTATTATCCTTTAAAGCGGCGAAGGCATCGGTGGGTATAAAGGACAGCTTTACAGACGGGTAATTGAAAGACCGCTCAGCTTTTGACAGGCGTGAATCCTGTTCGTTCCTGAAGGTGCCTTCCAGGGTGATCATATCCTTATAGGTCAAGGAAAGATCTCCGAAGAACGCGATCTGCCTTATTCTTGCTTCACCCTCAAATGCCACGGGCTGTCCGCCTATATAGGCGATGTTGTACAAGCCCGGAATAAGTAACTGGTTGCTGCCGGTGCTTTCCCATTTGGCAAAATTCTGAAAGATAGAATTACCAACAACGAAGTTTGTCTTTAAATCCTTAAAAAAGGTCTTATGGAAATCTATTACAGCATCACCCTCTATACGGTCTTGCCCATTAGGAAAGTCCCCATGGCTAGTTCCGTCACCGTATTGATAATAATCATATACCGAGCCCAGCGATTTGCCGGTGCCTTTAAAGCCTGAAGGAACATTTCCTGCGCCCCAGTAGTCGCTAATGCCATACGGAGTGAAATCGACTTCGTCTTTGGTGATCCTTTCCTGGTAAAGGCCAAAATTGTCAGATAGCTGGTAACTTGCTGTTAGCCATGGCGTTGGGTCCAACTGCAATTTCAGTTGCGAAAGAACTACGTCCCTTGTATAATTATCCCTGGTATGATCGATGATCCAATAGGGGTTGATTGCATACGCATCATAGTAATTGCTTGCATTACCTAAGTCCGAATCAGGATTAGAGTAAAGTTTAATATTCAGGAAGGCAGGCAATTGCAAAATTGAGGAGTATAGGTCATTGGCGCCTGCGTTAGTTACGAAACTTCCGGGGATGAGCAAATCATTGTCATTATGCACATAGGTGCTTACCGAAGTCTTGGTATAGCCTACAGAATAATCCAAAGAAAAAATGCCGATCGTTCGATGCCCGCGGACACTAAAGGCATTTCGGATATTCTTGTCGTTTGGCGTTACGTCCGTCCGGTAAGAATTTTGTGCCGAAGCAAATATGGAATTCTTTGAATCGCCTTGTTGAACAGATATGTCGTTTTGTTCGGTGATACCGGTTTGAAAAAAAGCTTTAACCGGATTTACTTTATAAGGAGAATAAATGGCAGTTATCACTTTGCCGTGCGCGCTGTCAAGCGGAGCGCCTACCTGAACTGTCGCGCCATTATACGGCGGACCGTAAAGTTGGTTTTCGTATGGCACGTATTGCGAAAAGCCTGTCAAGGGATCCAGGTAATTCGGCTCGCCGCCATATGGGCCGTACTGGCTTTGGAGTTTGGGGTAGAACGATACGTTTTCTAATTGAAAGGAATTGCCGTACTGAATGATCGGCTTTCCGCTGCTGGTCCCTCTTTTAGTCGTAATTAGTATGGCGCCGTTTGAAGCTTGCGATCCGTACAGAGCTGCTGATCCTGCACCTTTTAATATCGTCACATCGGAGATATCATTTGGATTGATGGAGCTGAGCGTTTGCCCGGGCACAGGCACACCGTCCAGGACAATCAATGCATCATTATTGCCCGTAAGAGACCGGTTTCCGCGCAGGTTAATGGAAATTCGGGGGTCTACGCCGTTATCCAGCGTAAAAGTACCCAAACCTGCTACTTTGCCGGTTAAACCGTTGGCGACGTTGATAACGTTTGTCTCGGTTAGTTCCTTAGGCGTTATGGTTGCAGCCGAATAGCCTAATTCCTTAGCGGAGTGCTTGATACCGAGCGACGTCGTAATAATTACTTCGCCGAGCTGGCTACTGCTGGATACCAGCATAACATCGATAACTTTCCTGGTGCCGACATTTATCGTTTGGGTTTCATAACCGATATAAGACACCGTAATGGTCGATCCGTCGGGAACCTGTAACACATATTTACCCTCAACGTTGGTTTGTGTTCCGGTGCTTGTGCCTTTTATTTTAACCGTTACACCCGGTATCGGCAACCCGTCATCCTTACCGGTCACTATGCCGGTTAATGTATGATTTTGTGCATATACCTGTGTTATTGCGGCAAGGCTTATACATAAGATTAGTAGTAAACTTTTTTTCATAATAATTAGTTGATTAATGTTGATTAGTCCTTTGCAGATACCTGGTTATCTCTTCGCCTGGGCGAAAAAGCGGACTATGGCGGAAGTGTCGGAATACGCTTCATGAGTGTAATTATTGATCAGTTAGTTGAGCTGCCCAACATGGGCGATGTAATAATACCCGATAATATCCCGGCCGGATAGGTGAAAACTACCAATTGAACATTATCACCCCAGAGGGGGTACACCTCGCTAAGCACACAGCGATAGCTTTGATAAATAGAAAAAAAAGAGGCTCTGTGTGAAAACGGTAAAGGTTTTATACAACAACAATAAACTTTGCAATGAAATAACCACGGAGGCGAATTATGCTGGAGAGATCAGTGATTTTTCGCTTCGCATGGTTTTCCAGGGAAAGGAAGAATATCATGTCAGGCAAAGAAAGTTGAATGTGTTTCCGGGAAATTTTCTTTTCCTCGATAGCGGCACCGCCTATGAGAAGAATATTTATTCGGATATACCGGTCAACAGCTTCTCGGTCTTGTATACTTCAAAATTCATCGCCGATTTTGAAAGGGGCCTGGACGGATCGGATCTTGAATTGCTGGATTACCCGGGTCCGTTTAATGAAATATCGCGTTTGCCGTTGATTGAATCCTTATACCCCTACAAAGGTGATTTGAGGTATAATATTCATCACCTTATAGCTCACTTTTACAATAACTCCGACGACCTGCTGATCGATAATTACTTATATCATTCACTTTTCTTGTTTTATCAGCTTTGTCGTAGTGAAGTTTACGGCAGAGTCATCAGGCTGCAGGAAACAAATTTATCCACAAGGAATGAGCTGCTGAGGCGGGTACTTATTGCGAAAGACTATATGCTCAGCAATTATAATCAGCCAATTAATATCGAAGAGATCAGCCGGGAGGCGTGTCTCTCAGCTACGCATCTTTACAGGACGTTTAAGCGGCTATATGACTGTTCGCCGCATCAATACCTGGTACAAGCCAGATTGGATAATGCCAGAAATTTACTCAAAAACACGTTTTACCCCTTAAACGAAATTGTCAGCATGATCGGTTTTACATGTCCAACATCATTTATAAAACTTTTCAGAAGGCATTATGGAACAACTCCTTCCGCTTACCGGGATGGTTTTAGAACAAGAATGTCGGCTTAACTATGCCAGTTAAACATGTATTTCAAAATGGCGCCACATGTTGATTATACCGATGTTGTTGTAAACAAACCTGAACAGACCTGCGACTTTTTGCAGGCCCAAATGGGCTTCTTTCGCTACAATGAACAGAATGGCGACGAAAAACCGACGAGTTCAAGTTTATTGATTGGCAACGAATTTGGCGACAAGTTTCGCCTGTGGGATGCAAGTATACGCGGAAAATCCAGGCCTCAAAAAAGGCAATCCATTTTAATACGTACGAACGACTGCCTGAGAGATTATTATCACCTGGGCCGTGCTGGTGTTCGATTCAAAAGTAAGCCAGTATATACAGCAAAGGGTTTGTCTTTTTCGTTCCTGGATACCAGCGGCAATTCGTTCATGGTACTCGAGCAGCGCGATTATTTAGAAGACTAAAAAGCGAAGACACGCATTTTAATGCCGGTCAGTCTTTAGGGGAGCGGCATGATCAGGGTCGATATGGTTCCGGTTCCTTTTTTTGAGTCAATGGTAAGTTTAGCGTTTAATTTTGCGGCTCTTTTTTGCATATTCTGCAGCCCGTCGCCTTCATCGCTCTGATTTGTGTCAAAACCGATACCATTATCCATCACAACGAGCTTAATTTCATTCTTATCAATAGTAACCGTTATTGCCGCCCTGGTCGCCTGCGAATGCTTAAGGATGTTATTAAGCAATTCTTTGCAAATAAGTATGATGTTCCGGCTGTAGCCGAGCGGCAGCGTAATACTGCCCGCCGATTCAAGGTTTATATGAGTTTCAAAGCGGATATTTGATTCAGGGAACAGGTCTTGTCCAAAGGATTCAACTTGTAACAAAACTTGTTGTAAATTATCATTTTCGGGGTTTAACGCCCAAATAATGTTCTTGGTGCCGATGTACATATCCTGCGCGCTCATCCTGATCTGTTTAACCATGGTTTTCTCTTCCTGGTAATGATCTTTGCTGAGCCTTCTTTCCAACAATTCCGAAAGCATAGTTATCCTTGTTAGTTTATTGCCAAGATCGTCGTGAAAATCCTCTGCGGTTTGCTTCCTGATTATTTCATGTTCCCGGTGTTTTAAAGCTTCGATATAAGCATGTTTTTTCCGGGCGGCAAATATCTTATATAAGTAAAACGCGTAAGAGATAGTTAAGAAAAATAGCAGAATAAGCAACTTGAAAAAAAGCGTTTGTGTAAATGTTGGGGTGATAATAAACGAAAAAACGGCCGGGGTGCCAACCCGGGCGTCTCCGCTTAGGGCTTTCACTCTAAAAGTGTACTTACCTGGCGGAAGGTTCGGATAGTCGACAAAATTGGTTTTAGTCGGCTCGCTATAAGTACTGTCGAGACCCTCCAGCTTATATTGATATAACGGATCGTCCCCGGAAAATTGGATGGCCTGGTAATTTATGGTAACATGGCTTTTGTCCGACGGAAGTTTTAAATCAGCCGGCAAACGGTAGCCGTTCAGGTAGTAAAAGGAATTTCGTTCGCTTTTATCTTGTTGCGGAAAGCTGACGTGTTCCAATATCGTTTTAGGCGAAGTCAGCGCTGCCGGCGGAGATTTTATCCTGAAAACATAGGCCCCTTTAGATGTACCAAATAATATGGATGAGTCGGTTGCCAGGATCGCATTTTCGTTAGTTTCGCAACGGCTTTGCAAAACGGGCATTCTTTTAAGGTTTAGCTTTCCATGTGCCGTATCTATCGCAAATCGATTGATACCGGTGCCGGTTCCTATCCACAATTCGTGATCCTTAACTGCCACGCTGTACAAAATGTTAGAACCCAGGCTGCTGCGATTGATGTTTTGTATAGCTCCGGTCCGATAATTCAGGATGAACAAGCCTTTATCATTTGTTCCTACCAGGATATATGAACCAAAGCGCTTTAACGTGAGTATATTTTCATTGGCAAAAAACTTGAAACGAGGCTCATTGACCGGATAACCCTTAAAAATAAGATATAAGCCTTCTGCTGTTCCGACTAAAACCGAATCGCGGCCCATTGAAGTAAAAGAAGTACAATAATGCGGAAAAGAGGGAACAGGAACCACTGTGTTCCGAACGATACGGCTACAACCGTTATTGCCACCCACCCATATCGTATGCTGCTCATCTTCGTAAATATAAAATATCGTTCCCAGGTTTAAATTGGCAACTTGACGATAGGTTTTTGAACCGGCCGGTTTCATCCAAAGCCCGTTAAAATCCGTACCCACCCATAAATTGTCATGGGTGTCGGAATAAATACAATTGATCCTTAGACCTGAAGAATTGCTTACAGGCAGTTTTTCGGGCATCAGTTTATTGTTCAGAAGTTGCCATACTCCGCCTCCGTCGGTCGCCATAAACACGTTCCCGTGCGTATCACGGGTAAGCCCCATAACCACCTCGTTGTTCAGGCCCTGTGACTTGTCGTATATTAAATGACTGCCATCCAGGTAAGAATATACGCCTTCGCCATCGGTTCCGAACCACATCCGGTTGTCCGCGTCGTTGCACATCGCAAAGATGCGCATGTTGGAAAACCCATTTCCTTCATTAAAGACGGTTGTTTTTAAGCCACGCAGCAAGACAGCGCCGTGGTCTGTCCCGATCCAAATATTTCGGTTATGGTCGGTGCATAAACAATTATATTCCGAGATAAGCGATCCGGAGAGCTTCAATACTTTTTTTTGGATTTCGTTGCCGGTGAAATGAAAAATCTCATGCCTCGTAATAAAAGTGCCCGATGCCACTGGTATGCCGTCAATGATAAATGATCTGATAAAAATATTTTTTACTGCACACTGCTGCTGCCAGGAATTGTTGGCCCGTTTAAATATGCCAAAATTGTAGATGGCCGCGTACAGGTTGCCCGCACCATCTAAGCAGATATCAGATACTATATTATTTTTAGATGCAACCGGCTCGACGACAAGTTTTGCTTTATCCAGCCTGAACAACTGGAAATTCGCGACTACCCAGATTTGATCGTTGCCATCGGCCACTATTTTAGTAATGCTTCTTGTGAACGGTCTGAAATTAAAAGGATAAACAACGGGCCCCGATCGCGTTAAAGCGGTTATACCCCGGGTGCCGCCTATCCACATAATACCTTTATGGTCGCAGGTCATCGCGAGGTTGACATTACTTGTTAACCCGTTGCTGACGTTAAAATTTTTAAACTGGCGGCCATCGAAACAGTCTACCCCGGTAAAAGTTGAAAGCCATATTTGTTTGGATTGATCAGGGCATAGCGTCAGCACCTGCGATTGTGACAGACCATTAGATACGTCCCAATGCTGAAAATAATATTTCTGACTCAGGGCATGTTCTCCACAAAACAATACCAGTACGACTAAGAGGATGGCCGTAAAGTGCTTCCGCTTTGAAAAGCAAGTAGCCCTGCCATTGTTTTCAGGCAAAACTTTCTCAGCAACACAGAGATGTTTAATGTTTGAAGGTTGCATACGGGAGCAAAACCGGCAAATTGAAATATAACCTTATTAAGTTGTATTGCTAAATAAGTCTATTTTTCTTCGCAAAATCTATCGCATCAGCTCGTGAATTTACATCCAATTTAGAATAAATGTTGCGCAGGTGTGTTTTTACGGTTTCTCTTTCAATGAATAACGCATCAGCGATCTGATTTCTTTTCTTGCCTTCCATTACCAGGGTTAATATCTCCGTTTCCCTTTTAGAGAGCGGCGAATCGGTATTTTTTTGGAACGACTTAATAACCATTTTCGCTATTTTCATGCTCATCGGCCCGCCGCCCTCTTTAACCTCTTTGATGGCGTCAATTATCCTGGCCGAAGTGGAATCCTTGGTAAGGTATCCGGAAGCGCCGTTGTGCAACGCATTAAATATTTGTTGTTCCAGTTCATAAACGGTCAGGATCAGGATATGCGTTTTTGGCAGCATTTTTTTTAGCAAAGGCAGCGCCTCTATGCCATTTTTGCCAGGTAGCTGAATGTCTAATAAAATAACATCGGGTTTTTGCAGAGGCAATTCTTTTTCGGCTATCTCAAACGAAGTATAAGCACCGGTAACAAACAACCCGTCGGCTTCCTCAATAAAGGTTTTGTAGGTTTTTAATAAAACCTTGTCATCTTCAATTAACGCAACGCCTATTCTATCCTGCATGGTATCAAAGAAAACCGGGGCAAATTGTGTTTTCAGTTCAATCATAAGACGTTCTCAAAAAAAATTCGTTACAGGTATTAAAATGCGTAATTGAAAATGGCAGCTATTGCCGGAGGCTTACGTATTGGTAAGGGTCAAAAATTTTATCATCGAGGTTGTTAAGCACCTTACAATTGGAATACGTTTCCACCTGGGCTAACTTGCCGTTGAAATAAAATGTGGCCTTGGTTTCTGTAAAACCCCCGCCGATTCGCAGATGGTCATCAAAAATGCCTTCCATCTTTAATTTATCGTTGTTCTCTATCATTCTTACCAGGTACATATTTTCCTTGTCGATCCATACCTGGTTGACATTATCGTTTTTTGACGAAACCCCGATAACATAAACAGGTCTTCCTTTCCACGTATCTTCATAACTCTTGCCGACATCATAGTTGAGTTTCTTAAATTCCTTCAAAACGTCGTCATAAGGCATGGTGTACATACCTCCCAGCAAGAAGATCAGGTCATTGCCGTCGCTGCTTTTAAATTTCACTGCTCCGGCTTTAATAACATAAGTGGAGTCCGACCGGAAAATATAAGTATTGTGATTTCCAAGGGGCATTATATCGATCCGGAGCTTATCCGGAAACGACATCACCTCATACCATTTTTGGTCTCTTATTAGCGAGTCGTTTCTATAAACTTCTGTTTTTTGGTCAAATGCCAGGTTGTGATACCATTTTCCGGCATAGCGGTCATACATTTGTTTCAGAATAGCCGACCCAGTTTGCTGGGCATGTGCTTTTGATATAAACGCTAATATTAAAACACAAACAATTAATTTTCGATCCATTTTTCTTTTTAAATTTTTCAAACATAACCGGCAGATTACCGGACGACTACCCCCTTAAAGGGGTATATTCCAAATACCGTTGTAGTTTCAATCGTCCGTAAACCTATATTTTATTCGTATTTACTATCTGCCCTTATCTGCCTGCATTTTGTTAGAACTGCTCCTGAACATCGCATCAAAATCCGTCACCCAGGTCTTCCCGAAATCGAATGAATTTTCGATGAACTGGTGGACAGAATTGTCTGCAGGATTATAAGTAATCGTCATCCTGCGGTGTACCACCTCGCCATGGTTGCTGTTAGTTACAGCTTGTAAGATCATTTTATTGTTTTCCGAGCTGATCTCCTCAAAATTGCGGATATCACCGCTGGAGCCGGCCCAGCACATCCGGTATCTCAATGTCGAAATATCGAAGAAGATCATGCTTCGGCCTTTATAGTTCCCACCCCCGGTCCATTTAAAATTTTCAAAAACCGCGCAATTACCCGGTCCGTAAGTGACCGTATCGACTGCTACCTTCTGATCGAACTTATTCCCGATGTAGACATCCCATATACCAACAAAAAAATTCAGCTTTTGATAACGGCTGTCGAGGATGCACGGTTTCCCGTTGACCTCTATGTCGTGTTGAATTTTTTTAAAATCAGCATCATTTCTGATGGATGAAAATAAGGTGTCACTCAATTCGCTATCGTCCCTCCACCCATGGTTGCTGGCATTTTGCAAACTGGCCAGCGCACTTTTGCTATCGTGCAAGGCAGCGTAACATTTTGCGAGTTGGATATAAGAATAGTTCTTTAGATCCGTTCGTTCGGTTTGCAAAAGAACGGTATCGAGGCAGGTCTTAGCCTGTTCATACTGCCCGAGCATAATCTCAGCGGACGCTATATAATAAAGGCTGATGTTGTCTTTTTGCTGCGCTCTGACTTGCTTGTATAATTTCACCGCTTCTTCCCATTTTTTAGCCTGGTAAGCCTTCCTTGCGGCAACCTTTATATCGTCCTGCGCCATGACCCGCCCAGCCAAAACCAGGCAAAAAACAATCGTAAAAATTTTCATATCCGTTTTATTTACTGATAAACACTAAGATTAAGAAACCAAATTAGTTACCAGCGGTCCAGGCTTTATACCCCCGCAAGGGTGACTTTTATGTGATGGAGTATTATGGGTGAGGCCGTTTCGGCAAGCTTTGCCGGATGTTTCGATCTACAACTCACCCTTAAAGGGGTATAAGGTACCGCCCAACTACGCCTAATTTTACCAAACCCGTTAAACTTCAATTCCATTCGCCATGATCAAAAATTACTTTACCGTTGCCTGGCGCAACATCAAAAGAAATGGTTTTTATAGTATCATTAATATAGGAGGGCTCGGTATTGGTATGACTGTAAGCTTTATGCTGCTGATATATGCCTGCAACGAGCTGAGCTTTGATTCACAATATAAAAATGCTGGCAGGATTTACCAGGTTATGCGCAACCAGCCCAGCAATGGTATTATTGCAACAGGTACTTCTATACCTGCACCAGCGGCATTGGCCATGGCGAAAGATTTTCCGGAAATTGAAAAAATAACCAGGACAAGCTGGCCGCGCAATCTGCTGACTACTTATAAAGACAAGCAGATCAAACTGGCCACGCTGTATGTCGATTCTTCTTTCCTCGACCTATTTAGCTATGACGTGGTATATGGCGACAAAGCACACCCGCTGCAGGACCCTTCATCCGTTGTGTTGACCTTATCAGGCGCCGAGGAGTTGTTTGGGAACGAAAATCCCGTGGGCCAGTTGGTCAAACTCGACAATAAAAGCCTGATGAAGGTTAGCGCGGTCGTTAAGGACAAGCCCGAAAACTCGTCGTTTAGTTTTGTCAAGGTCTTTGCCCCCTGGCATCAGCTCGAAGCAGGAAACTCAGCGCTGAACACCAACTGGGGCAACTATTCCTATTTTACATATACTTTGCTTAAGCCCGGGGTATCTGTTGCATCTTTGAACGATAAATTAAAAGGTTTTATCGGCCATTACGACCCGGAAAATAAGGAAAATAAATTGTTTTTGTATCCCTTTAGCAGGTATCACTTGCACGGAGATTTTAAAAACGGCGTAAATACCGGCGGGGCGATAGAATATGTGAGGCTATTCTTGTTTATGGCGATAGGCATTCTGCTTATAGCCTGTGTAAATTTCATGAACCTCTCAACGGCGCGCTCCGAAAGGCGGGCCAGGGAAGTAGGGATACGAAAGGCGATCGGTGCGAAACGGCTTACATTGATCATGCAGTTCCTTGGCGAATCGGTATTAACGGCATTCGCTTCTTTTGTATTCGCGCTTTTACTGCTGCTTGTGTTATTGCCGCTATTCAGCGCCCTGATCAATATTCAGTTAAGCATACCCTTTGCTAACGTTTCGGCATGGCTGTGTGCGCTGGGCTTAGTCATCTTAACCGGGGTAATAGCCGGCAGTTATCCCGCTATCTTCCTTTCTTCATTCCGGCCTGTAAAGGTGCTAAAGGGCCAGATCGTATCCGCACGGTCGCCGTTAACGCCGAGAAAGATCCTGGTTATTTTCCAGTTCACGTTTGCTATCGCCCTCATTTTATCCAGTCTGTTTATTTACAAACAGATTCAATATATTAAAAGCAGGCCGGTAGGATATGACCGCAAAGGATTGATCGAAATGCCGGTAGAAGGCAATATAACGGCCCAGTTTGAAAGTTTCAGGCAGGATCTGATAAACGCCGGCGCGGTGACCGATGCAGCGATGACCGCGAGCTCGGTAACGAACGCCAACAGTAGTTCGTGGGGCATCATCTGGCATGGGCAATTACCCGGCGAAGATAAAATTCCGATCAACCAGATGAATATCAACTATCATTTTATTAATACCTATGGATTGAAATTGATAAAAGGGAGGGACATTGCAATAGATAATCCATCTGATACCAACGCTATAATATTGAACCAGGCCGCGGTAAAATTTATGCGCTTCAAAGAACCTTTGGGGCAAATAATTAAATATCACGATAAAGATTGTACCGTGGTCGGCGTAGTTGAAGATTTTGTCTGGGGGTCGCCTTACGAACCTGTCAGCCCCGCCATAATCGCTTATTATAAACACTGGGTTAACAATATAGGCCTCCGGCTGAACCCGTCGAAACCGGCATCGGAAAGTATACGCCTCGTCGAAGGCATCTACAAAAAGTACAATCCTGAATATCCGTTCCAGTACAAGTTTGTCGACGAGAAGTTCGACGCTAAGTTTAAAACAGAAAAACTGCTGGGAACCATGTCGATAAGTTTTACAGCTTTGGCTATCATCATCTCATGCCTCGGATTGTTCGGCCTGGCTTTATTTTCGGCCGAGCAGCGCCGTAAGGAAATAGGCGTCCGCAAAGTGCTGGGCGCTTCCACAACCGATCTGTGGCTTAATCTGTCAACCGGCTTTGTCAAATTGGTCATCATATCGTTTTTTATAGGCACGCTGATCAGCTTATGGTATGTAACTACATGGCTGGATACTTTTACTTATCATACGCCGCTAAGCATCTGGATATTTTTTGTCACGCTGGTCATCAGCCTGGTGATATGCCTGTCAACGGTCAGCTGGCAGGCTATAAAGGCAGCTCTGGCAAACCCGGTGAAGAATCTGAGGACGGAATAAAACAAATGAATAGGTTAAAAAATGAATCATTGGCTGATAATCCGTTTTTATAGTTGTTAAAAGAATGATTACACATTAAACATACTTTAAGTGAATGAAAAAATTAATTTATTTATCAATAGTCTTGTGCATAATATTGTTCCTGAAGCCATTGGCGACAATTGGCCAAACTGCCAGCTTAGATTCTTTTGTTAATTTGAATACAATACTTAAACGCAAGATAAAAGAAGATAATTATCTCAACATCAATTACCAGAAGAATGGGGAAAACTTTTCGAATCTTTCCACATTAAGCAGGCGAGTCGTTGATACCGAATATCAGGGGGAAAAATGTATCAAGATAGTTGAGATACAGTCGGGCACTAAAGCTAAAAATAAAGCTGTCTCTATCGTTGATAGAGGAACACTCCGACCAGTATATTACGAGGCAAGCATTAACGATACGTTGACACAGAAAGCAAGATTTGATGGCGAAACAATGATATTCTCTGATTCCCTGGCCTATAAACCGGTCGAAAAAAAGATTGCAATTTCGCCATCTCTATTTCTTTCCACAACATTTTCGGAACTTATGGAAAGTGTGGATTTCAATAGATATTCCAAAGTAAGATTCCAAACGATCTCACCCGGCAGGACACCGCATGAATTTTTTGTTGAAAGGATAAAGCCTGTTACTGCTTCTCTTTTGATGGGCAAGATAAATTGCTGGCTTCTGAAATTCACGGTCATTGACCCGAATAGTAAACCCGTTCCGGCAGGTTACCGGTATATTGACAGAGAAAGCGGACAAGTAATAGCGTTCAAGACCGCCCCTGACGCCCTAAGTTATTTGTCATATGAAAGATTAATGAGTCTCTGATTCACGGAAGTGATAGCGGATCATTCAAGAATTTAAGAACAGAGCAGCCGGTCGCTGCGGGAGATTTTTGATAATTTGCGTAACGGATTGCTCTGTAAAAGGACTTTTTGATATAAACCAATCAATTATCACAATATCATGGAACTTATCCTTTTGAAAAAGATCAGGACGCTGCGTGTATGTCTCATACTGCTGGCTATCGCGAATGGTTTTATCCTGTTTTGCGCTTTTGACGACCATGTGAAGGTGAAACATTTTGAAGAGATCGACGTCGAACGGATCAACATCGTTGGTACCAACGGCAAACCGGTAATGGTGTTGTCGAACAAAAGGCTTATACCCGGCCCGTCGATGAATGGTAAAACCTACCCGAGAGAATATGCCGACGGGCGGCAATATTTTTCAGGCTTAATATTCTTTAACGAGCAAGGTGACGAGGTAGGCGGCCTGATCTATGCCGGGATACCAAAGGACTCGGGGTATTATGCTATGGAACACCTGTCGTTCGATCAGTGGAAGCAAAACCAGGTGGTAGCACTGCAGTATATCGATAATGGCA
Source organism: Mucilaginibacter sp. (assembly GCA_035545315.1). GTDB lineage: Bacteria > Bacteroidota > Bacteroidia > Sphingobacteriales > Sphingobacteriaceae > Mucilaginibacter. The sequence goes on from DASZYQ010000023.1 coordinate 161,135, forward strand.
AGTCGAAAAGGGCAGGCCTGCGCATTTACGACCGGCCAAATGTTCCATTGGATCAGATTTTTGACCGGTATGTATTGAAAAACTCACTTCAGAAGAATACCCCGGTTTACGATTCAGTGATGTACGAGATAAAGGCGTCTCAAGCGCGAGGCGACAATGGTATGGAAAGAATGTTTTTGGGCAGCCAGGATGGTGAGGCTCAATTACAACTGCGTGATAAGCTGGGCATTATCCGGGGCAAATTGTACGTGGATGCAAACGGGCAAGCCAAACTGGAGTTTTTAGATGCTGCAGGTCACGTGACAAAAACATTTGGCGAGTAGTTGACTTTTACAAGCGCGAAAAAAAAATTAAGCGCGGAATAGCGTAGCTAAGACCGCTAACGCGCCTAAGTCTTTTTATGAAATGCTTATTTATAGTTTTATAAATTAATTACAAAAAAGAATGCTCAAACATTACATAAAAATATCTTTGAGGAACCTGCTGAGGGATAAAACTGCGTCGCTGGTAAGCGTTTTGGGCTTAGCGGTTGGAATGGCTTTTTGCATCTTAATTTTAATCTATATTGAGAATGAACTTTCGTACAACGATTTTAATACGAACATTACAAATATTTACCGTCTTAACTGGACGGTAAAAGACCATGCGCAGGTAAGCGCACAAGCTACAACACCGATCCCGCTAAGCCAATCATTAAAATCGGAAATACCCGGCATACAACGCCTCGCCAAATTGGCGCAGGTAAGCGGTCAGATGCAATATGAACACAACAGGTACGGCGGTGATCGCAAGCGGTTCCAGGAACAGAATGTTTGTTTCGCCGATCAGGATATATTTAAAATATTCAGTATAAAGTTTTTGGCCGGCGATCCCAACACGGCACTCAGTAATATTGGTACGGTTGTGATGACCGACGAAATGGCTGCTAAATATTTTGGAAGTGCAGATCCGGTTGGCAAATCGCTCTTATTCGATGATAAAGTGTTATTGCAGGTTGTCGGGGTAGTAAAAAAGATGCCTTCCAATTCGGATATTAAGTTTGACTGTCTTGTATCGTTCGAAACGATATATAAAACAGAAACACCAGCCTTCGCTGATTTCTTAAAAAACGACTGGACTTTTACACCTGTGACTACGTGGCTATTGCTAAAACCGGAAGAAAATCCTGCCCATGTAACCCAGCTGATAGCCGAACACCTGCACTTGGCAGGCACCGATCGTAATCGCACCATGAATGGTGTGAATTTGCAACCTTTGAAGGACATTCACCTTTACGCTGCCGACGTGGATGGCAATCCAAGTACAAGCAATATTAAGTATATTTATATATTCGGCAACATCGCTTTTCTTATTTTACTTATAGCCAACGTCAATTTTATTAACCTTTCGGTAGCGCGCTCGATTGACCGTGTCAGGGAAATCGGTATGCGAAAAGTGCTCGGCGCGAATAAACAAATGTTGCAACTGCAAACTTTGTCCGAGACTATAATAACCAGCCTGCACGCCCTGCTGATTGGTTTCTTACTGGCGGAATGTACATTGCCTTTGCTGAACCGGTTGACCGGCAAGCAGCTTACCGTATTTAACTGGATCAGCGTATCTACCGTTGTTCCAATTATATCCGGCTTCCTGATCACCGGCATTTTAGCCGGCATCTATCCGGCGTTTTTTATCACACGCTTTAAAACCATACCGGCGCTAAAAGGGCGCGCAGGTGAGCGGCTAAAGCATAATATCACGCAAAAGATTCTGATCGTTACACAATTTAGCATTTCGATAGTGCTCATTATCAGTACGATAATAATTCTAAGACAGGTGTCTTACCTGCGGAATAAGCCGCTTGGTTTTCAAAAACAACAAATGCTGGTTGTGCCTATATTCGGCAGCGGCGGGTATAGTTTCGGGCAGCAGATCGATTCCGGCATGCGGCGGAAAATTAACACATTTTATGATGAGCTTAATAGGCATTCCAAAGTGAAATCAGTTTCGGCAGCCTCACAAATGCCCGGACAAGGGTTCGTCCGCGGATTAGTTATTCCGCAAGGCGGCAGCGAACGGGAAAATATTTTTACGCCCTGGCTGTCGGTGGACTATAACTTCCTTTCAACAATGGATATGCAGCTCGTGGCTGGGAGGAATTTTTCCAAAAACACAGGTTCTGACCATCTTAATGCATTTATCGTTAATGAATCAGCAGTACGCGCATACGGATGGCTGACTCCACAGAATGCGCTTGGGAAAACATTTATACGCGGCAAGCTGGCCGACGGTAAGAAAGGACAGATCATTGGCGTTGTAAAAGATTTCAATTTTAACTCGCTAAACGACCCGACGGAGCCTTTGGTGATCGATGTTAACCCTCCAAGGTTTACTCAGTTAGCTATCAGGATACAGCCCGATCACATGAACGAAACCATTGCATATGTGAAAAAAACCTGGGATAAACTGTTCCCTGACCGGCAGTTTGGATACAGTTTTTTGGATAAGGACATTGACGCTCAATATAACGACAAGGAAAGATTCAGCCAGGTGATTGAATATTTCGCCGCGGCGGCAATACTTTTGTCCTGCTCGGGCTTGTTTAGCCTGGCGTTTATCATAGCACTTAAACGAAATAAAGAGATCAGTATACGGAAAGTGCTGGGCGCCACCACACCATCTATTACACTGATGTTATCGGCGGACTTTTTAAAAATGGTGGTTATATCATCCCTCATCGCTTCGCCGGTGGCATGGTGTCTGATGCATAATTGGCTTAAAAATTACCCCTATCGCATCAATATGGATCCCTGGACCTTCCTGTTTGCGGCGCTTTTTGTTTTGCTGATAACTTTAATAACTATTAGCCTTCAAACTGTCAGAGCGGCCATTGCCAACCCGATAAAAAATTTGAGAATGGAGTAAATTGATGTGATATAAACGCCTTTTTGGCAATTTTTTCACCGTTGCATTTAGCAAGAATGTTTTTGATACATTAAACAATCCCGAAACTGTGGAACTTATTCTTCTACGAAAGATCAGGGTATTGCGTCTATGCCTTATATTACTGCCAATAGTCAATGGATTTATCCTTTTTTTGCGCTTTCGACGCTAAGGCGTAAGTAAAATGCTAGTTACTGTGGCTATTTCTGCAATGCCAAATGCCTGATAACCGGCGCTTTAATCATCGTCGTCCTTCGTCTTTTGCTCCAATATCACAAAGGCGCTGTGTTTCGGCGCCGGCATTACAGCGTTTTCTCCTTTCACATATTTCCAGATTACTTCATTTAATTCCTGGTCAGGCACTCTATCTTCTTTTGTCAGGTCGAAATTCTGCGATCTCCGGCTGCTTTCATTGTCGGCAACATTACGCTGATCCAGGTCGACCTGAGCCGGCTTCGTGTCATAGGGCGTCATATCAAGCGTGTTGCTAAAGCAATCATAAAGCGGCTTAGCTGCCGCATCATACTGGCTCATTGGCGGAAGGCCCAGGATCAGTTCGATCGTCCGCAGTACGCCCGATGTCGAATACATTTCATGTACCACAGCAGCACGCTTTACATAAGCCCCGGCAATGTACACAGGCGACCGGTGAGCGTCGATATGATCCGGACCGGCTTGCGCGTCGTCCTCCAAAATGAACACGACCGACTCTTTCCAAATCGGGCTATGCGATAAGTGTTCCACGAATTTGCCAACAGCGAGGTCGTTGTCTGCCATAGCTGCTATTGGCGAATAGTCGCCTTTATGCTGACCGCTGGTGTGATCATTGCCGAAGCGCACACTATTGAAATAAGGTACGGCATGTTTAGCCAGCAGCGAATCGAAATCATGCTCCCAAATGGATTCGCGCGTCGTGTCTTTGATCGTCAGATCAAAGTTCGGTGTCTTCATGCAATAATGCCCTTCCAACGCCTTAATGTTAGGCTTGTGATCCTCGATGAACTCCCCATAGTCGCGGTAGCTTACGCCGGCTCTCTTACAATAGTCCCAAATGTATCCATCACGAGGGTCGCCTGCACGTCGCCTGCCTTCAGAATCATAGTTCCCGCCACGGTTGCCATAGATGGTGGGCCAGGTTTTTTCGATGAAATCGGTAGCATAAGCGGCAGTGCTCCAGTTGTGCCCGTCGGCGCTAACTTCAGCATCCACATAGAAGTTATCTGCCAATACAAATTCGTTAGCGATCGCGTGCTGATTTGGCGTCACACGGTTGCCGAAAATGCATAGCGAGGTATCACCGTCACCTTTTGACAGATCGCCCAGAACCTGGTCATAGGAGCGGTTTTCCTTAATGATGTAAAACACATATTTGATCGGCGACTTATCCCCAATTTTCCTCGGTATCGGGTTCCCGGCCAGGCCATCCGCCAATTTGGTTTTCGCAAGACTAAATGGCGTATTGGCATACACCTGTTTGGTATATGCTTTCAACTGGTCAGATGCCGGTGTCTTGATGAAAGATAATGTTCCCTTGAATAACCCGCCAATATATTGAACCTTTCCGTGCGTGCCCCTCTGGTAACCGATGTTGGCTGCTTTTTTAAACGGCTGAGGCCCATAGGGGTTCGCCATCGAAGTGAAGCCCTTTCCATTGGATACAACGATCATGCTACCCAGCGTTCTAACGTTTGTCGGGTACCAGCCCACGGGAATAAAACCTTTACCCCGGCTTTTCCCGGGTGCGCTCACATCAAAAACCGCCAGGCAATTGTTATCGGCGTTCGCTATGTACAACGTCTTTTCATCGGGCGATAGCGCCAAACCATTGGTAGTTGAACCTGTAAGATGAGTTGGATACAATGAGGTTGATAAAGTTTCGATCACCTTATCTGTAGTAGTATTCACAACTGAAACGGAATTATCGTTAGCGTTTGCTACGAAAAGGAGTGTACCTTTTTTATTCAAGATCAACTCATTGGGATGGCTGCCAGTTCTGATGCTCCGGGTTAATAGGCCAGTGCAGGCATTATAAACTTCCACACCGTCACCGCCCCAAATCGAAATGTAGAGTTGTTTTTCATCAGGTGAAAGCACGCAGCTATAAGCTTCTGCAGGCAGTTTCACCTTTTTGATAACCTCTCTTTTCACCAGGTCAACTACATACAGCATACTATCCTCCTTAGTTACGGTATACAGGCGTGTGTCGGCCCTGTTTACTACGATCCCGGTAGGGCAAACCTGGTATTTATCCCACGCGGCCGGAGCGAGTTTGATCGTGTCCGAATTTCCGAGTTTATTCCCTTCAATATGAAAAGACAGAATAATATTGTCGTTCCCGCCACTTGCATAAAGCGTCCTTTCGTCATGACTGAAAGCCAGCCCATACCATGATTTTTGGATGATCTTTTCATCCAGCAATTTTTCATTTTTCGGGTCGATCAGTTGGATCGATTGAGTGCTTTGACCATTATTGGTGACCGCTAATAAACGGCCCGATGCGGATATCTGGATATTTAAAGGCAGATCGCCCAATTGAAGCCAGGTACCTGCCGGACTCAATTTCCAACCGTTGGGTAATAGCACCAACCCTGTTTTGTGAATTTGCCCGGGAAGCTGGGCCGAAACCTGTAAGGCTACAAGCGTTGCGGCCAGGCAGCAAAGAAATTTTACTTTCATAGGTATTGGATTGATTTCTTTTGTAATTCCGGCAATATAAAATTTTCGCTTACCAAACTATAGCTGACCGGGTTTCCTGACGACCGGAGGAACCATTACCGAACAACTTTACGGACGCCGCATTAGGCAGCGCGCCGGGGCATCTTCAGGCCATTAGACAGCCATCAAAAATAGAACCGGATGTTTTAAGGGATATACCCCTTTGAGGGGTAATTTACGGGGCTGGCACTGTAAATTACCTTGAAGAATCTCTCCGTTTTAGTCTGTGGAATGGTTTAATGTCTGCAGCGTTAGTGTGGATAGAATAGAACATGAATACGACAAAGGCACCAAAAGGCTTCATATACTTACCAGCTTATACCATATTCGATCGCCGCTCGTAACGGATAAATATCGCTGCCGACAATCGTCCTTTGAAGAGATAGCTGCATCAGACCTGTCCCGGGTCGGCCGCCATAGCTTTTTATCCATAAAGTTGCCCGGCCAAACTCATCTTTGGCCAAAACAGTCGTAACAGCTCCCGCATCGATCGCATTTGAGGTAGTAAAAAGAGTCCTGATGCCCATTAAACGTCCTTCGTGTGTGGGAGCCGACCCGTAATACCCAACCATCTCTTTTAGTTTATTAAACCGTACGCCAAATACCGCCGCTGGTATCTTCCAATCCATTTTAATGAAAGCACCGTTGGCCGGGTCAGTCTGGTATGCTAACGGGTTATTACCCAGGAATACTACTTTCCCGCCCGCATCCAGGTATTGCCTGATCAAGGCATGTTCTGTATTGTCACCCGTGATATTCCTGGGTACTTTGTTATCCGAAAACACCACTACGCTTCGCAGTTCATGGTTGTTAATTTGCTGCACCATAAGTTTCTTAAGTTCAACCGAGTCCAGTTGTTCATATCCGTTGGCGGCAAAATAATCCCGTATCCACGTATCAACATTTGGCAGGAACCAGAAGAACGAAGTATCGGTTTTCATGCCTTCCCAATAAACCGTCTTCCTGGCTGTGGTCGTGTCCATTCCTGTTCCCGAGGCCCCTTTTAGGGCATAGAGGTTACCATCATCCGCGCCGGTGTAAATATGGCCTGATGCAATAACGGGTGTCGAGAAAACTCTGTAGCCAACCGGGAAACACCACTTTTGCTTACCCGTCGTTCGGTTTACCGCGTAGATGTTGCCGGTAAGGTCGGCGAAATAAAGGAGATCGCCTGAAATGGTTATGGATGAAAATACGGCGCTGGCAGTTTTAAATCGCCATAGCTCTTTGCCGGTTGCCAGATCGACCGCCTGCAGAAAAAACGCGCTTCCGCTGCCGACATAGCCAACGCCGTCTTTGATCGCTGTAGAAAGCACCCATGAGCCGTTATGGTCGAACTTCCATTTTTCTTTGCCTGTTGCAGGGTCAAGGCAATATAAAAAGCCATCTCTGCCGCCTACCAGCACGTTATGATCGTCGACAGCCGGGGAACAATAAATCGAGGTCTTGTCGTTCCCGAAATCTTCAAATTTTATCGAGGAGCCGGCTGTAGTATACTTCCATGTGAACCGGCCGTTTTTCTTATTTACCGCGTACACTGCCCCATCTTTAGTCCCAAATATTACCAGTTCGTTCACCAATGCAGGCGTGGTCCTGATCCGGCTGCAGGCATTATATTTCCAAAGCAACTTTTTTGTGGCCAGGTCAAAAGCATAAAGATTGCCGTCGCCGCTGCCGGTATACAATCTGTTTGCTAAGATCGCCGGCGAGGAAGAATAATAGTCCCAATAGTTCTCGTTACTAATTTCCTTGCCTAAATTATATTTCCACGTGATCCTGCCTGTGCCAGCATCTGCAGCATATAAATTCTGGTTTCGTGCTATAAAATAGATGGTTCCGTTAAATACTGCCGGGGACGAATTTATTGCTGAACCGATATTGATATGCCATTTTTCCGCACCGGATGCCGGATCGACCGCATAAAAAACGCCGTCGTTGCTGCCAAAGTACAGGGTCGCCCGGTATTCAACAGGGGTGCTTCTAATTGTCCCGTTTGTTTTAAACATGTAATCCAATCCTGCCAGCTTATAAATTGGAGCTGTATTATATTGGCCGTTCAGCGAAGCATTTCCACGAAACTTATAACCAGAATTCCGCTCCTGGCCTTTGGAATAATTAAAAACAAAAGGCCAGATAAATAGAATCGGCAATAAAAGTTTTTTCATGAGATCAAGTTTCGGATTTAATTCAAATTTAGACTTGAGGCTTCTATTACCATTACCCCTTAACGGGTGATTAATCCTTCAAAGCAAATAGGGGGATGTAAATTTACCCCGGCGGGGGGTATGTTATGCCTTATTAAAACCATTTACCTTTAGCAATAAGTTATGAATCAAATCAAATACACCCTTTGCACGCTGTTAGTGTGTCCGGCCCTGGTAGCTTTTTCACAAGGCAAACACGCAGATGTTTTGTCGGAAGCCGATTCGTTATATACCATTGGGAACTATAAGGCAGCGGCCGGTAAGTATGTAACCTATTTGCAGGACACTTCAACCAATGCGCCTGCCTGGAACAGGGCCGGTTTCAGCAATCAAAATATAGGCAATTACGCTGAGGCGTTAAGGGATTATCAAAGATCGCTGGCTAACCACCCGGCGCCTTTTATCAGGTCGTCGGTTAATTCAAGAATGGCAAGGATATTGTCGATCCAAAATAAAACCGGGGATGCGGCAGAGGCGCTTGTCAACGCTGCTAAACTGGGATTTAATCCTCTTCCCGACCTTGATACGCTTGCTGATTTTAAAAATTTAAGGCAATCCGCCGATTATGAACCGGCGAAAAAGAAGATCACTGAAATAATATATCCGTGCTTAGCCGATCCGCATACACATGATTTCGACTTTTGGGTAGGCGAATGGGATGTATATGCAACAGGCAGCCGGTACCTTGTAGGGCATAGTGTTGTGCAAAACATCTCCGGCGGCTGTGCTATTTTGGAGAACTGGACGTCAACACAGGCCAATGCGGGGAAAAGTATCAATTATTACGATCCGTCGGACGGCAAATGGCACCAGGATTGGGTAGGCTCAGGTCAGAATATCAGCCACTATTTCAATGGGGAATACAGGGATGGGGCAATGAACTTTGAATACGAAGGCGTGAACGCCAAAGGTGCAAAAATAAAAGGCCACTTCAGGTTCTATCATGTTGACAAAGATACGGTAAGGCAGTATCTTGAACTATCGGCAGATGGCGGCAAAACATACCAGCCATCTTATGATTTCACGTATGTCAGGAAGAAAGCAGTCAATTAGTTTGACGGTTTTAATACTCAAAATTAATACCCCCATAAGGGGTACTATCCTTTTTTGATACACCATTAGCTTTGGAAGGCAAACCGTTTTAACTACAAAGTATTATGAAGAGGCCCCTGATTATTACCACCCTATTGGCTGCCATTTGCCTGTTATTTTCTTTCACTGAAGCACATAAAAATTACCGCAATAATTTATATGCGGTGGATTCTCTCTCCGGGCAAAGAAAACAATTGGTCGACTCGATATTGAACTCGTTACCGGGAAAGGCAAACTCTGCCGCCGATTCTGTGTTTTCAAATATCCGGACGTTTACTGGCAATCAGCGATTGCCGGTAAAGCACCTATTAGCAGTGATGGATTATTGGGGAGAAGCATTAGGTGTAGGCTGCTACCATTGTCATGCCAAAACAAGCTGGTCGTCCGACGACCTGGCAAACAAAAGAATCGCACGCCAGATGTATAACATGCGGGACGTGATCAATACCCAGATATTGGGGAAAATGACCGATGTTGATCCAAAGATTGCCAGGGTAAATTGTACAACATGTCACAATGGCAATACGGTGCCCTTACACCATTAGCATAATGAAGAAAATCGCAGCCGTCGTACTTATCGGGCTTTGCCGGATGGCAGCCGGGGCACAGCCGGGTTACCCGGACAAAGGTATGCCATCAGATACTCCGAAAATTTTTGCCGCGGGCATTATTTCCACCGGTTTAAGCACCAGGGATTTCGCTATTTCTCCTTCGGGCGACGAGATACTTTTTACCATACAGCATCCTAAATTCATAGCCAGTACTATCATAATCATAAAGAGAACCGGCGGCAAATGGGGCAAACCGGCAGTCGCGGCTTTCTCAGGCGTTTACCGCGATTTGGAACCCTGTTTCTCGGCTGACGGGAACACCCTTTATTTTTCTTCAGACCGGCCCCTGGCGAAGAACAAGCCTAAAAGCGATTTTGATATCTGGAAGGTCTCGAAGCAGAATAATGGTGAATGGGGACAGCCTGAAAATTTGGGCAACATTGTAAATTCTGACAAAAACGAATTTTATCCGAGCGTGGCCAAAAATGGCAATCTATATTTTACGGTTGAAGCGCCATATGGCAAAGGCAGTGAAGATATTGTAATGTGTAAGAAAACCGGTACAGGGTATACCCAACCGGTAAGTTTGCCGGAGGGCATCAATACCAGATATGACGAATTCAATGCCTTTATCGACCAGGATGAGCAATTTATTATTTTCAGCTGCCAGGGACGGCCCGATGATATAGGCAAGGGCGATCTGTACATAAGTCACAAAAATACAGACGGCAGCTGGCAGCCCGCGCATCACCTGCCAAAACCCATTAACTCGTCGTTCCTTGACTATTGCCCGTTTGTGAGTTACGACAAGAAGTTTTTCTTTTTCACGAGCAACCGGTTGCGAAAAGAATGGTATGGCGAAGACCCGGTAACCTATGATCAGCTTAAAAGCTTATTAACTGAGCCAGGAAATGGATACGATTCGGTTTACTGGATAAAATTCGATTCTGATTGGTAGGAGGCAACCGGTACTTACTGGCTTAGATGGTTTATACATTAAACCTGAAGTGCATGATATCGCCATCCTGCACGATATAAGTTTTGCCTTCTATGGACAATTTTCCCGCATCCTTTATAGCCGTTTCGGAGCCGTTGTATGTTACAAAATCGTCATATTTGATCACTTCGGCGCGGATAAAGCCCTTCTCAAAGTCGGTATGGATAACACCTGCTGCCTGCGGTGCGGTAAAGCCTTTGGTGATGGTCCATGCGCGTACTTCCTGCACACCGGCAGTAAAATAGGTAGCCAGGTTCAGCAACTTATAGGCTGCTTTGATCAGCTTGTTCACGCCCGATTCGGTCAGCCCGAGATCTTCCAGGAACATTTGCCTTTCGTCGTAACTTTCTAACTGGGCTATTTCAGACTCGATCTGTGCGGAAATGATCAGCACCTCGGCTTTTTCGTCTTTCACGGCTGCTTTTACTTTGTCGACATATGCGTTACCGGTGTTCACCGACGCTTCGTCCACATTGCATACATATAGTACGGGTTTTGCGGTAAGCAGCCAAATGTCTTGTATATATTCTTTATCCTCTTCTGCAACCGGTGCGGTGCGCGCCGATTTACCTTCGAGCAGGTGATTTTTATAAATAGTCAATACCTCGAACGCTTTTTTTGCTTCTTTATCCCCGCCGGTTTTGGCCATTTTTTCGATCTTATTGATCTTCTTTTCGATCGAATCCAGGTCTTTCAGCTGCAATTCGGTATCGATGATCTCTTTATCGCGCACCGGGTCAACCGAGCCATCCACGTGGATAACGTTGTCGTTGTCAAAACAGCGCAATACATGGATAATGGCATTGGTTGCGCGGATGTTGGCCAGGAACTGGTTGCCCAGGCCTTCGCCTTTGCTGGCTCCTTTAACCAGGCCGGCAATATCGACGATCTCGATGGTGTTAGGGACAACGTTTTTGGGATTTACGATCTCAACCAATTTGGTCAGCCGCTCATCCGGTACCGTGATCACGCCCACGTTCGGCTCGATAGTGCAAAAAGGAAAATTAGCCGCCTGCGCCTTGGCATTCGATAAGCAATTAAAAAGTGTCGATTTGCCCACATTCGGCAGGCCGACGATACCGCATTGTAATCCCATGTTATTTCTTCAGTCCATGGTCCATAGTCGATGGTCCATAGCCATTTTAGTTATACTTATAAAACCATGGTCCATGGTCTATTGACTATGGACCGTTAAAATCGCCGCAAAGATAAAACAAAAAACTGCTCTTGCATTTTTGAAAAAATAAGCGACTTTTGCCAACGCTATCCGGGCAAATAATTTTATCACCAATGTAAACACGAGGGCTTTTTATGGAAGAAATGGTTGAACAGGCAGAACTGTTACTGGAGCAAAACGACCCCGAACAACTCCGGGAATATTTAAACAACCTGAACATATCAGACGTCGAGGTGCTGATAGGTGAACTTCCCGAACATGGGCCCTTATTTATCGATCTGCTTTCAATCAACCGGTCGGTTAATGTATTCCGCATATTGGATTTTCCCACCCAGGAACGAATATTACAAAAACTTCCGGGAACCAAGATCACCGAACTGATAAAGGAACTTCCGCCAGACGATCGTACCGCCCTTTTCAGCGAAATGCATGCCGATACGGTGAGGGTACTGATCAACCAGCTACCTGCCGGCGAGCGGAAAGAGGCGTTAAGTTTACTTGGTTATAACGAAGACAGCGTGGGCAGGTTGATGACCCCGGATTATATTACGGTTAAGAAAACCTGGAATGTTGAACGCACGCTGCAGCATGTCCGCAAATACGGTAAGGATTCCGAGACTATTGATGTATTATATGTGATCGACAGCGGCGGCAAGCTCCTGGACGACATTCGTATACGCGAAATATTGCTTGCCGACCCACAGGCCAGGATAAGCGACCTGATGGATAACCGGATGATCTCGCTGCACGCGAACGATCCGCAGGAAGAGGCGATCAATGTATTCAGGATGAACAACCGCGTGGCATTGCCGGTTACTGACGATAACGATATTTTGCTCGGGATCGTTACAGTCGACGATATCCTGTGGATAGCTAATGAAGAATATACCGAAGACATCCAGAAAATAGGCGGTACCGAAGCTTTGGACGAGCCTTACCTGGATATCAACCTGTTTAGGCTGGTAAAAAAACGAATCGGCTGGCTGATCATCCTGTTCCTGAGCGAAATGCTTACAACAACCGCAATGCAATCATACGGGCCCGAGATACAGGCGGTAACCATGCTGGCCTTTTTCATTCCGCTGATCATTTCGAGCGGAGGGAATAGCGGCTCGCAGGCGTCGACATTGATTATACAAGCGATGGCCCTCGGCGAGGTGACCTTGTCGGACTGGTGGAGGGTAATGCGCCGCGAGATCTTTTCCGGGCTGATGCTTGGCGTGATACTCGGAATTATCGGTTTCCTGCGTGTGTCATTGTGGACCACGTTCAGTACTATTTATGGCACCCATTGGCTTTTGATGGCCTTCACCGTGTGTTTTGCGCTGGTAGGGGTTGTACTTTGGGGTTCGCTTGCAGGTTCTATGCTTCCAATTCTTCTTAAAAAATTGGGTTTCGACCCGGCGACGTCATCGGCGCCGTTTGTTGCCACCCTGGTCGATGTAACAGGTTTAGTTATTTATTTTAATATAGCGCTGCTGGTAATGGGCGGTATCATTCATCACCACGGGTGACAATTTTACCGGCAATTTGATTTTTGAGCCGCGAATGCTATTTTTAAAGAAAAACTAAATCTTGCATAATGGAAACAACCGAAACCAATGTGCCGGCGTCCCCGACTCCCGACCCGGTTATTATTTTAGACACTGAAGCTCAAGCTTATTTAAGGGAAACAGGCCGGTGGGCCTCGTTCCTCGCTGTCATGGGATTTATATTCTGCGGGCTAATCCTAATACTGGCCATTTTCGTGGGCAGCGTATTTACGATTATGTCAAGAATATCGCCGGTGTACCAAAATATGCCTCAGACAGCCGGCACTGCCATGAGCGTATTTTACATCCTGCTGGATGTGCTTTACTTTTTCTTTCCCTTTTACCTGTATAGATTTGCCGATCGCATTAAAAAGGGCATCGTTTATACGGATGCAAACAGCGTAAACAGCGCATTGAGCAATCTTAAGTCTTTTTTTAAGCTTTCGGGCATAGTAACGATCGTAGTTGTTTCGTTGTATTTGCTCATATTTATTATCGTCCTCCTTGTCGGTGTGGCCGCAGTCACCAACAGATAAAAAGGCAATTGACGTATTCAATAAAAAAACCCTGCTTTTGGCAGGGTTTTCAATTTATAATATCAGTTTAGTTAGTTTTAGTTTCAGATGTCAAAGGAAAAATCGTCCTCGGCGGCTTTGGCCACTTCGGATGACTCGCTAAACTCGTAGCGTTTCTCAACCACTTCCTGGTTTGCTTTGATATATTCGACCGTGTCCTTCAGTCCTTCAGCAAATTTCTCAAAATCCTCCTTGTAAAGAAAAATTTTGTGCTTGATGAATACGCCATCCTCGAGGCGTTTTTTGCTTTCGGTGATCGTTATGTAATAGTCGTTTGACCGTGTTGCTTTTACATCAAAAAAATAAGTCCGCTTACCCGCCCTTACCTTCTTCGAAAAAACCTCTTCACGTTCTCTGTTGTCGAAATCACTCATGTTAAGTTATTGTAATTGTGTTTTGTTGGGCATAAATATAAATAAATTTTCAAAGTACAAGTATTAAAAACATTATTGCAATATTTTTTTCAAACAATAGCGGATATTTTTAGGGTATTTATCGATCAGGCGTTTGCTTCCGCCTCTTCAAGCAGTTGTTTTTCGTATAGTTCGAAATAAACCTGTTTCAGGTCCATTAATTCGGCATGCGTACCCTGCTCGACGATTTCGCCCTGGTCCATCACGAGTATTTTGTCAGCATTTTTAATGGTTGATATGCGATGCGCGATGATCAGGCTGGTTTTTCCACGCATAATATTGCCCAGGTTGCGTAATATTTCTTCTTCAGTGCGTGTGTCTACTGCCGAGAGGCAATCGTCAAAGATCAATATCTGCGGATGCTTGACAATGGCGCGGGCTATGGAAACACGTTGTTTCTGCCCGCCCGACAAAGTAACACCGCGTTCGCCGATCATGGTTTCGAAGCCTTTTTCCAGTTCCATTATGTTGCCGTAAACAGCAGCGTCTTTTGCCGCCTGTTCTATTTTGGCCATATCGCGCTCGGCGGTGCTGAAGGCGATATTATTGGTGATCGTATCGGAAAACAGGAAAACTTCCTGCGGTACAAAACCAACCTGCGAACGGTAATCATCCAGGTTTAACTGTTTTAAAGGTACATTGTCGATCAGGATTTGCCCTCCTGTACAGTCGTACATCCGCATAATGAGGTTGGCGATAGTCGATTTGCCCGAACCCGTTCGCCCGATTATTGCGATCATTTCGCCCGGTTCAGCCTCGAACGAGACATTTTTCAGCGCGTTGATCCCGGTATCAGGATAAGTGAACGATACGTTTTCAAAACGGATCCTGCCTTTTACAAGATGTTTCCCGGAATGAGGTGAAACGATTTCAGGCTTTTCGTGCAAAAATTCGTTGATCCTTTTTTGTGAAGCGGCGGCCCTTTGTACCAGCGAGGTAACCCATCCCAGCGCCATAACGGGGAAGGTGAGCATGTTAAGATAAACGATAAACTCGGCAATGTTGCCGGGCGTGATATTGCCCCTCATCACTTCCATGCCGCCCACATACATAACAATGATATTGCTTAATCCGACGAGGAGCAGCATCATAGGGTAAAACAATGCCTGCACCCGCACCAGCGCCATGGAATGTGTTTTGTAGTTCTCACTTTCCTGCGCAAAACTTTCGCGAACGTGGCTTTCCCTAACATAAGATTTAATAACGCGTATACCCGATAAATTCTCCTGTACAAAACTTGACAGGATGGATAAGCGCTGCTGTATCTTCTCGCTGCGAAAATTGATGATATTATTAACGTAATAAATCGTAACCGCCAGGATTGGCAGCGGCAGGATAGAAAATATGGTGAGCTTCAGGTTAACGGTAAGCATAAATACGATAGCGATAAGGAATAAGGTTACCGTATTAATGGTGTACATAATGCCGGGGCCGAGGTACATGCGTACGCGGCTTACGTCTTCGCTAACGCGGTTCATCAGGTCGCCTGTGTTATGACGGCGGTAAAAAGCAAGAGACAATAACTGGTAATGCGCATACATTTCGTTCTTCATGTCGTACTCGATATGCCGCGACATGAGGATGATGGTTTGACGCATAAAAAACAGGAATACGCCCCGTATAAGGTATAGTATAAGTACCAGCGACCCATAAAGCAGTGTGCTGTATCCGAACAACGCATAAATGGATGGCTGTTTGCTGAAACCGGAAAACAGATGGTACAGCGGGATATTTTCGGTTACCATGTCGACCGCATCGCGGATAACCGATGCCGTAAATACCTGGAAAATATTGGATATAACAACAAACAATATACCCGGTATAAGCCGCCAGCGGTACTTATAAAGGAATTTATTAAGATAAGCGAGGCTTTTCATGGTTCAGCAACAAATGTACTTTTTTGGCCTTTAAGTCCATAGCCGGTAGATGATAGTTTAACATTGCGATGATTAAAAGGAGGGTGTTATGGGGCCGTTTGCTGTGGACTATTGACTATTGATTAAAAAGTTTGTCGCAATCAAAAAAACCTATACTTTTGTCGCTGTCCCGAACAGTTTGTTCCTGTAAAATGTCAGCTCAAAATACCTCTGAAACCATCTTTGGCCAAATAAACGCTTTCGGCCACCAAAAAATAGTATTTTGTAATGACCCCGACACCGGGCTCAAAGCCATCATAGCTGTTCACGATACCACACTTGGCCCCGCACTTGGCGGCACGCGCATGTGGGCCTATAAAACAGAAGCCGACGCACTTTACGATGTGCTGCGCCTGTCGAAAGCCATGACTTACAAATCGGCCGTAGCGGGTTTGAACCTGGGTGGCGGCAAGGCTATTATTATCGGCGACTCAAGAAGGGACAAGAGCGAGGCCCTGCTGCGCAAATTCGGGCGTTTTATAAAGAACCTGAACGGGGAGTTTATAACGGCCGAAGACGTGGGTACAAATCCAAGGGATATGGAGTATATCCGTATGGAAACCCAATATGTGATGGGTGTGCCCGAAAGCATTGGCGGCAGCGGCGACCCTTCACCGGTAACGGCAATGGGCGTTTTTATGGGCATAAAAGCCGCGGTAAAAGAATTATACGGAACGGACAACCTTGCAGGCCGTTCGGTAGTAGTACAAGGTATAGGTCATGTGGGCGAGAACCTGGTGCGCCTGTTACGCGACGAAAATGCCATGGTTTATATCAGCGACATCAACGACGAACGTACCGGGCAGGTAGCCAAAAAATATGGTGCGCAAGCTGTGTCAAATAACACTATATTTGATATTGATGCGGACATTTATTCGCCATGCGCTTTGGGCGCGACGATCAATGCCCAGACTATCGGGAAATTAAAGTTTTCGATAATTGCAGGATCGGCGAACAATCAACTGGACGACGAGCACGAGGACGGACGTAAATTGTTGGAAAAAGGAATATTATTTGCACCCGATTATGTTATTAATGCCGGCGGTGTGATCAATTGTTATTCGGAGCTGATGGGTTTCAGTAAAAAGCGCACGATGCAGCTTACCGAAAACATTTATGAAGCCACGCGCAACGTGCTCAGACTGTCTAAAGCAGAGAATATTTCGACGATAGAAGCCGCAAATAAAATCGCCGAAAAACGCATTGCGGATATTAAAAAAGTAAAATCAACCTATTAATCATAAAGCAAAACAGGATCATTCCTAATCCGTTCTTTATACCATGTTAAACAGAAGACACCTACGGGTAAAAGTATTGCAAGCGCTTTACGCCTATCATCAATCTGACAACAAAGACGTTAAACAGCACGAAAAAAACCTGCTGCAAAGCATCGATAAAGTGTACGAAATGTACATCTGGATGCTGTCGTTAATTTCGGAAGTGGTTCATTATGCCGAAATCGACGCCGAGGAGCGCGCGCATAAGCTCTTGCCTACTGCCGACGACCTTAACCCCAAACTTAAAATACTGAACAACAGGTTCATTCTTTCGCTGATGAAAAACGAAGAATACCTGGGCGCCGTAAAAAAATACAAGGTCTCGTGGGATTTCGATCCGGAACTGGCCAAATCGCTTTTTACGATATTGAAGAACTCGCCTGAATACAACGAATATCTTCAGAAAACAGACGATACATTACATAGCGATAAGGACGTCATCAAATTTATCTTCAAAAAGGTGATACTGAAATCGCTTTTGGCTGAGCAGGTGTTTGAGGACAAGTTTATTTTCTGGCCGGTTGATAAAGATGTATTGCAGGCGCTCATCGCCAAAACATTCAAAAACTTTTCGTACGACGACCCGAGGCTGAACAAGCTGGCGGAAGTGACCGGCAACTGGGACGAAGACAGGCAATTTATTACCGACCTGTTTGAGATGTGTATCAGGCATGATGCCGAATACCAGGAAATGATCAGCAAAAAGACGCAGAACTGGGAGCCCGAACGCATAGCCATGATGGATACCCTGCTGATGAAGATGGCGATAACGGAGTTTATTAATTTTACCTCGGTGCCGGTAAAAGTTACGATCAATGAATATCTCGAAATTTCGAAGGAATTCAGCACGCCTAAGAGTAATTCATTTATAAACGGTATATTAGACAAGATTTTATACGAATTAAAAGCCGATAACGTAATTAAGAAAGTTGGCCGGGGCCTGATCGAAGAGTGATGCTCCATCGGCAAGTTATCGGCAATAAAACTGGATAAACAAATGAAAAAGTTGTTTTTAGGTATCCTGGCGATAAGCCTGTTGATGGCTTGCCATTCTAATTCATCCAATGGTAATTTATCTGCGGCCAATTCAGCGGCTGTGCCTGGTGACGCGCCGAAAATGCAGTTCGAGAAGGAAACTCACGATTTCGGCAAGATCCGTTCGGGCGATAAGGTTACCTATGATTTTAAGTTCACCAACACGGGCAAATCGCCGTTGATCATCACTGATGCAAAGGCGTCCTGCGGTTGTACTACGCCGAACTGGCCTAAAACACCTATTAAACCCGGCGAAAACGCAACGATCAAGGTAATCTTTGACAGTTCGGGTAAGAATGGTTTGCAGGATAAGCAGATCGTGGTTACGGCGAACACCAATCCCCCACAAAACATCGTTCATTTGATCGGCGAAGTAGATTAGTAACGCAATAACTTTTCAATTTTATAATGATAGCAACAATTTTATTACAAGCGAGCGGCGCAGGCGGCGGATTAGGAATGTTTTTACCGATGGTGCTGATCATCGTCGTGTTTTACTTTTTTATGATCAGGCCGCAGGTTAAAAAGCAAAAAGACCAAAAGAAATACGTAGAGGAGCTTAAAAAAGGCGACCGGGTAGTAACAACGGCGGGCATTCACGGCAGGATAGCCGACATGAATGATACAACCTTCCTGGTAGAGACCGAAGGCGGCGGAAAAATCCGGTTTGAAAAATCCGCTATCTCACTCGAATCTTCGAAGGCATTGAATGCGCCGGCAGCCCCGGCTAAGACAAAATAATAACGGCCAAAGTAAAGCCGTATAAATGGTGAAGGTATAAAGGCGAAATGGTTCAAACCTTTCACCTTTCTGCTTTCACCTTTCTGCTTAAAAAAATATGGCCCTGATCAAATTATCGGCATCAGAACGGCGGCGGGTATCGGCATTTATTACCTGCCTGGTGCTTGCTATATTGGCCTGGATATTTACCACGCTGTCCAACCCGGTGAGATTTGGGGTTAAGGTTGTTCTGAATTATAAGAATGCGCCTCAAAAAAGAGCTTTTCGTCCCCTGCAGCCGGATACCATTACGGATACTTTGATCGGAACCGGCTGGCAAATGCTCTTTTCGGGAATGAGCGATCAGAACAGGCACGTCAATGTCGACCTGCGCGCTCTTGAAAACAAGGATTACGTGGTATTGAGCTCGCAGCTCAGGCAAATAAATGATCAGAAGGATTTTGACAAACAGATTGTTGCATTTACGCCCGACACACTTTTTTTTGATTTTTCAGACCGGGCGACAAAAAAGGTCCCGGTGAAACTACCGGAAAATATAAAATTTCAGCAGCAGTTTGCGCAATCAAGTGACCTGGTCATCAGGCCGGCCTATGTCACTATAAGCGGGCCGCAAAAAGCCATCGGCAATATCACCTCGTGGGCCGCCGATTCGCTGGTGCTGGACAGTGTGAACGAGACGATAAAGATAAATCAGAGCCTTGAACCGCCCAAAGAGGGCAATATCAGCGTTTACCCAAGGTCGGTACAGGTTATTTTACCTGTTGATGAATATACGGAAAAAACAGTGCAGATACCTGTAAAGCTTATCAATAACCGCGATTATTACAGCGTAAAAATATTTCCGCAAAAGGTTAAGGTTACCTTTACGACTTCGCTGAACAGGTACCACCAGATGAACGAGGACTTATTTGAAGCTGTTGCCGACCTGGATTTTTGGCGGGAACATAATTACAGCAATTTGCCTGTAGAGCTTACGCGCGTGCCGGCTTATTGCCGCATTGTAAAGATCGAGCCGCAGAATGTGGATTTTATCGTCAGGAAATAATGTTGAAGATTGGCGTAACCGGAAACATAGGCAGCGGTAAAACCGTAGTTAGCAGGGTGTTTGAAGTGCTGGGCATACCGGTGTTTTATGCCGATATAGCCGCCAAACAGGTAATGACCGAAGACCCGGTTTTGATAGCGGGGCTAAAGCAAACTTTTGGGGGGAAGGCCTATCTCGAAGATGGCTCGCTGAACCGAAAATATATCGCGTCGGTCGTTTTTAATAACGAAGAGGAACTTAAAAAACTGAACGCGCTGGTACATCCGGCTGTTTTCAGGGCATTTGATTCCTGGGTTGCGCAGCAGGGCGATATACCCTATGTAGTTAAGGAAGCAGCCTTGCTGTTCGAAAGTGATTCTTTTAAAATGTGCGACCAAACCATCCTCGTAACCGCTCCGCTTGACTTAAGGATACAGCGGGTAATAAAACGTGATAACCTCAGCCGAGCGGAAGTTGAAAGCCGCGAGGCCAGGCAATTTCCTGAGAAAAAGAAGATAGAACTCGCAGATTATATCATCCGCAATGACGACACCGAGCTTGTTATTCCGCAGGTCTTGCAATTGCATGAGCAATTTTTATCCATGAGTCATTGAAGCATTTGCTCAGCCAGTCATTTTGACGACACTAAACAATAATGACCTAATGACATAACGACCAAATGACTTTAAATGATCTTAGACGACTTTCTATATTTTGATGCCAACGGTCTTTACTGCAAATACGGCGACTTTTACGTTGATCCGCAACGGCCGGTAAGTACTGCCGTAATATCTCACGCCCATGCCGACCATGCAATTGCCGGCAATACCGAAGTTTGGTGTACCGAAGCGACGGCCGCCTTTATGCAGCATCGTTATGGAAAGAATGCGGCGAAGTTTTTCAATATAGTGCCGTACCGCCAGCCGTTTTCGATAGGTGGCGTACAGATCACTTTGGTTCCTGCAGGCCACATGCTGGGCTCTGCGCAGGTACTAATGGAGTATAAGGGTACGAGGTAC
Source organism: Mucilaginibacter sp. (assembly GCA_035545315.1). Lineage (GTDB taxonomy): Bacteria > Bacteroidota > Bacteroidia > Sphingobacteriales > Sphingobacteriaceae > Mucilaginibacter. Next base: position 182,325 of record DASZYQ010000023.1, read on the forward strand.
TTGTATACCGGCGACTATAAACTGCAGCCCGATCCGAGCTGCGAGCCGCTGGAATGGGTAAAAACGGATGTACTGGTTACCGAAAGTACCTTTGCTAACCCCAATGTAAGCCATCCCGATCCGGTTGCCGAGATAAATAAGCTGCACGATATCAAAAGCAATATCCTGCTCGGAGCGTATGGTTTGGGTAAAAGTCAGCGGCTCATCAACCTCATCAGTACCCATGTCCGGCAGAAAACTATTCTGGTACACCATAGCATTATGCCGCTCAATGCTGTTTATCAAAAAATGGGCTATCCATTGGGCAAACACCAGTTGTATAGCCGGAAGCTAATGAAAACGCAGCAAGAATATGTCTACATTATACCGCCCTTTACTTTCGACAGTTATTATCGGGCGACGGGGGTGAAGCGCTTGTTTGCTTCGGGCTGGAAAAATTTGCAGGCTAACCAGAATGATACCCTGTTTATTTCCGATCACGCCGACTGGAATGATATATTGCAGACGATTGAGCATACCCAACCGAAGCAGGTTTGGACGCTGCATGGCGACGGCAGTCATTTAAAAAAGCATTTTGGCGATGCGATTTTTGTTAAAATATTGAATTGATGCTGCAGGAGAATATAGATTATTATATAAACGAAGACGGCTTATTCGTATTTACACGTGAATATCACCTGAAAAGAGGGTTTTGCTGCAAAAATAAATGCCTCCATTGTCCCTGGGATTATGGAAAACCTAAAGAGAATAAACAAGTTAAGAAATAATTAAGCATATTTGCGTCGCTGCATCAAGGGAGTATTATGCGCATCGACGAAGAAATACAAAGCACCAAGTTTGAGGACAACTACCACAAAGCGGTTGTCAATATTACTTATACCTACGGCTGGCTAAGTAATACTTTCCGTTGCCGGTTCGAGCGGCATAATCTTACGCAACAGCAATTCAATGTACTGCGCATACTCCGCGGGCAGTACCCTGGCGCCGCTACCGTGAATATGATCAAGGAGCGGATGCTGGATAAAATGTCCGACGCGTCGCGCATCGTCGACCGCCTGGTACAGAAAGGCCTCGTTTCGCGTTGCACAAACAATAAAGACCGTCGTGCTGTCGACATCCGCATTAGCGACAAGGGGCTTGAGATACTTGAAAAGCTGGATAACGAGTTTAAGCCGAAAGATTTCCTGAAGAATAACCTCAGTGACGAGGATGCCGCTAAACTGAGCGAGCTTCTGGATAAACTTAGGGGTTAAAGCCGAAAGACCAAAGCAGAAAGCTTAAAGCGTTTGAAATGGATTGTGTCTTTACAACGCATAAAAAAACGCCGCCAGTGCTATACCCACGCCCATCAGTACCGCTATCATTTTGCGAATGGTGAATTTGTGATCGGAGCCCGATTCGAACAGGATTGTGGTGGATATATGCAGGAATATGCCAATAACCACACCCATAATGCGGTTAAAATAGTGCTGCAGGCTACCTATGCCGCCGGCGCTAAGTTCGTGGCTGAAAAGATAGCCGGCCGGGGCCATCAGCGCAAAAAGTACGATAAAAAGCACCGTTTTTCCTTTATTTTGACGACTCGCAAGCAGGACCGTCGCCAATGCGAATGCGGCAGGAACATGGTGCAGCGCAATACCATAAACCAATTGGTCCTGGTGACCTTCTGCAAGGGGCATACCTTCCAGGAAAGCGTGGATGCAAAGACTGATCAGTATTCCCAGCGGAAAGGCGATATGCGAATGACCGGGTTTGTGAATATGGCCGTGCTCGATGCCTTCCGAGAACTGTTCGAGCACGATCTGGAACAGGAAACCGATCAATATAAAAACACCTACGTATGGGTCGTTATCCCTGTAGGCGTCGGGCACCAGGTGCAAAACGGTGATACCGAACAGGTATGCGCCGCTGAAAGATAATACCAGTTTGAGCAGTTTAGTGTTGTCGCCCCTGAGCAGGAACACAGCCATTCCGCCGAGGAAGGCTCCAAGAAACAATATGATAATCTTCCAGGTATCCATCAAAATCCGGGCTGTAATTTTCTGAATAGCAGGTACATCAGCCAGCCGACCAATATTCCGTATAGCGCGCCAACGGTAACGTCGATCGGAAAATGGACGCCGACATACACTTGTCCGAAACTGATCGATGCGGCCCAGAGCATGGCCCAGAACCAAATCCATCGCCAGCGTTTGTAAAACACAAGGCTGATAAAAGCAGCCATAGCGAAATGATCTGTGGCGTGCGTCGAGGGGAAACTGTAACCGGTGCCGCAGCCGTTAACGCGCAATGTCACCGTTGGCGACACGACAGGGTCGTTGCATGGACGCAGCCGTTTCACCTGGTTTTTAATAATACTGGCGCTGGTAAAATCGGCAACACCTGCGCTGAGCGCAAAAAATACAACTACGAGTATGCCTTTCTTTTTATACTTCCACAAGCAAAAAACGAGTATAAAAATATACAACGGTATCCAGGTCCGGCGATCACGCAATATGGGCATCAGCCAGTCGAAAACCGCGTTCGCCAGTCCGTGATTTATAACATGGAATAAATGCCGGTCGAATTGTACCAGGTGTTCAAGCATAGGGTTATCACAAGGCTTTAAAATTAATATTATTTCACAGATGGCCGGGATAATAAATTGATATTAAGAAATGTTATTAAAAGCGGTAAACCATTTAGGGCAGCGGATGTTGTAGATTAAATATCACAGTTGGTGCAGGTGCCGGATTTTTTGCTGGCGGAGGCGAATAAATCCTTAATTTTGCACGAAATACATTTACGCTTTGACATTAATAAAATCAATTTCAGGGATACGCGGCACCATTGGCGGCGCAGCGGGGGAGGGATTAACACCTTTAGACATTGTGAAATTCACTTCCGCTTACGGCACGTGGGCAGTTAAAATGACGGGCAAGAAGAAAATTGTTGTCGGTCGCGATGCGCGTGTGTCGGGTAGTATGGTAAACAGCCTGGTAACAGGTACCTTGCAGGGTCTTGGGATAACGGTGATCGATCTCGGACTTTCGACCACGCCAACGGTCGAGGTTGCGGTTCCGAAAGAAGAGGCTGCCGGTGGCATTATTCTCACCGCCAGTCACAATCCGAAACAATGGAACGCGCTGAAATTATTAAACCACGATGGCGAGTTTATCAGCGACGCCGAAGGAAAGCAAGTACTGGAAATAGCCGAAAGCGGCGAAATTAAATATGCCGATGTAAACGACCTGGGCCAGGTAGTGATCGACGACAGCTATCTTCAAAAGCACATCGATATGATACTGGCCTTGCCGCTGGTGGACCGTAATGCCGTTGCAAAGGCCAATTTCAGCATCGTAATCGATTGTGTCAACTCAACGGGAGGGATATTTGTTCCGGCTTTGCTTGAAGCGCTGGGGGTGAGAACTATTCATAAGCTCTTTTGCGAACCCAACGGCAATTTCCCGCACAACCCCGAGCCGCTGCCCGAGAACCTGATAGCCCTTTCGCACGAAGTGGTAAAAACACGGGCGAACCTTGGCATAGCGGTCGATCCGGATGTTGATCGCCTGGCATTTGTATGTGAGGACGGCGGTATGTTCGGCGAAGAATATACGTTGGTAGCGGTGGCCGATTATGTGCTGAAAAATAAAAAGGGTAATACGGTATCTAATCTCTCGTCAACACGTGCTTTGCGCGATGTAACCGAAAAGGCCGGCGGCGAACACCACGCCGCTGCTGTAGGCGAGGTTAACGTCGTCAACAAAATGAAAGAAGTGAGCGCTGTTATCGGCGGTGAAGGCAACGGCGGAGTCATCTATCCCGATCTTCACTATGGTCGTGATGCATTAGTGGGGATAGCCTTGTTTTTGTCGCATCTCGCTAAGTACGGCAGATCAGTTTCGAGCCTGCGGAGCACCTATCCCGGTTATTTTATTTCGAAGAATAAAATAACGCTTACACCGGAAATGGACATCGACGGTCTTTTGCGAAAGGTCGAAAAAAAATATAATAAACAGCCTCATACCACTATAGACGGGCTTAAGATCGAGTTTGACAAGGAATGGGTGCATCTGCGCCGGTCGAACACCGAGCCGATCATCCGCATCTATTCGGAAGGTAATTCCGAAACCATTGCAGACAACCTGGCGAACAAGATCATTACCGATATAAAGGAAATTTTAAATTTGCAGGATTGACCTATTCGATAACGGAATAATTGTGTGATACTTCCGTTTATGATACAGATCGATCCGATAACATCTCACAACTCAATAATTAACTACCTATGCGTGTCTACCTTGATAATGCAGCTACTACCCCCATTGATCCCGAAGTTTTAAAAGAAATGTACGGCGTAATGGAAAACCATTATGGCAATCCGTCGTCGATACATGCGCTTGGCCGCGAAGCCAGGACGCTTTTAGAACGCTCGCGTAAGACGATAGCCAACTTACTGCATACTTCCCCCTCCGAGATATTCTTTACTTCCGGCGGTACCGAAGCCGACAACACCGCTATCAGGCGGGGAATTATCGACAATAAAATCAAACATGCTATTACAAGTCATGTTGAACATCATGCGGTAATCCATACGCTGGAGGCTATGGAACAGGCCGGGACTATAAAATTGAGCTTTGTCGAAACTGATAATAAGGGTAATATCGACTACGTTCACCTGGAGGAATTGCTAAAAGGCAACGGGCGCAGCTTTGTTTCACTGATGCATGCCAATAACGAGTTGGGCACCCTGAACGATATGGAGACGATCGGTGATCTGTGCGAAAAATACGATGCTCTTTATCACTGCGATACTGTACAAACTATGGGACATTACCGGCACGACCTGAGCAGGCTAAAAACGCATTTTGTGGTTTGCGCCGCACACAAACTGCACGGCCCAAAAGGCGTAGGTTTTCTGCATATAAGCCATCGCACCAGGATAAACCCATTTATTTACGGTGGCGCCCAGGAGCGCAATATGCGTGGCGGTACCGAAAATCTTTACGGGATAGTCGGCATGGCGAAGGCGCTGGAAATAGCTTATGCGAATATGGACCACCACCGGGCGCATGTGCAGGGACTTAAATCCTATATGATAGGCCAGTTAAAAGAAAATGTGCCCGGCGTCGATTTCAATGGAGAGACCGATCCCCAAAAAAGCCTGTATACAGTTTTGAACGTGTCGTTCCCCTGTCATGACCTTGCCGATATGATGCTGTTCAACCTGGATATAGCCGGCATATGCGCTTCCGGCGGGAGCGCGTGCAGTTCGGGCACAGACATCGGCTCGCATGTATTGAGCGCCATAGGCGGCGATTCTTCACGTCCAACCGTCCGCTTTTCTTTTTCAAAATACAATACCAAGGAAGAGATTGATTTTACGGTCGCCAAGCTCCGCGAATTGTGTATGGCAAGCGTGAAGGTGTGCTAGTATTTTCCTTCTAAGAAAAAAAGAAAACAATGGGGCAACCTCATGGGTTTATATAATAGATCAAATTATGTAACCTATGGACACCAAACATAAAACCGGAAGTAAACAACATAAGTCGTCAGATCATAAAAGGTCGGGCGAAAGGCATGAAAATACTTCCCGCGGGCAAAAAAGTGAAATTCTTTATCCCCAGGAAAGCGAGTCAGGATCTCAGCGGGAAAGCGCTGACGCTAATTTTTCCGAGAGGAACGATGTGACTCCGCCGAATAAAAAAGAATTCCCGTCAGTTGGCCCTTCAAAAACCGATTTTGAAAGCCGTCCGCAAGGACGCACTACGGGCCGGATGATTAGCCATGAGCCCGGAACTGAAGGACAATAAAAAAACGCAACGATCATGAGTGAATATTTGGATCCTGCGGATGAGCAGGAAAACGTAAAAAAGAAAACGGCACTGCCAGATTCAGATAAGCAGCACAGACACGAAAAGGGCACATTGGAAACTGATGGCCCTGACAAGGATCGTGATTATAAGGTGTTGCATAAAGACGGCAGCCTGGCCGACCGTTTGCCGGATGAAGAAGCAGCCGGCAGCGGCGCCTTGGACGGCATGGTAGGCCGCGGGACGTGATATATTAAGATACCGGCCTCTGTGGCCGCACATAGAGCAGCTGCCCGTGTTGAGGTTTATTAAGGGTAGATGCTTATGGGGCAATACATGAAAATGTATGCCGTGCGCCAATCAGGCGCGAAAGGAAAAAGGCTCTGATGAAGTTCATCAAAGCCTTTTTCCATTTTTACTATTGAGCGTTTTAGTTCGACATCAATTTCAAAAAAGATGAAAGTTTTTCTTTCATTTCCCGCCGGTCAACAATGAAATCCAGGAAGCCGTGTTCCTGTACAAATTCAGCGGTTTGAAATCCCTTCGGCAGGTCCTTTTTGATCGTTTCCTTTATTACCCTTGGCCCCGCAAAGCCAATTAACGAACCGGGTTCGGCAATATTGATATCGCCCAGCATGGCATACGATGCGGTTACGCCTCCCGTTGTGGGATCGGTAAGCAGGGATATATAGGGTATTTTAGCTTTGGCAAGGAGAGCGAGCTTGGCCGAAGTTTTGGCCATTTGCATCAGCGAAAACGCGGCTTCCATCATCCGGGCGCCGCCCGATTTGGAAATGATCATCAAAGGCATCTTATGCTCGATACTATGATCTATGGAACGTGCGATTTTCTCGCCTACTACCGAGCCCATCGACCCGCCGATGAAGTTGAAATCCATACAGGCGATCACGATGTCCTGGTTATCAATTTTACCGTATGCGGCGCGAATGGCGTCGTTTAAGCCGGTTTTGGAGATCGTCTCCGAAAGCCTGTCGGTATACTTCTTGGTGTCTGCAAAATGCAGCGGGTCGCCCGATTTTAAGTTTGGGTATAATTCCGTGAACTCGCCGTTATCAAAAAGAATCGAAAAATACTCTTTGGAACCGATACGCATGTGGTAGCCGCAGTAGTGGCAAACGTATTGATTCTCGACTTGTTCAGAATAATGAAGCGGTTTTTTACAGTTAGGACACTTATTCCATATCCCGTCCGGGGCCTCTTTCTTTTCCTCGGTCGTGGTAATAATGCCTTTTGATTCTCTTTTAAACCAGGTCATGGATTGATCGCTTTCTCCGATTTGCAAAGAAACGAAAAATATTGTTGATGCAATATAATAATCTGAATAGTTACGCGGGGTGTTGTTTACAAATGTTAATGTGATTTTGACAAATCGCTAATAATAATGAAATAATTAGCTGGTTAAATTAATAAATTTTATAAATTCGAGCTCCAAACAAAATCTAATGGATCTCAAAAATTATAAAGGCGTTCTGCACGGCGACCAGGTGCAGGAATTGTTCGAAATCGCCAAGAAGCACCAGTTTGCGCTTCCTGCTGTCAATGTTATTGGCACCAATACCATTAACGGTGTAATGGAAACGGCTAAGGCCGTTAATTCGCCTGTTATCATACAGCTTTCAAATGGCGGCGCGCAATTCTATGCGGGCAAGTCGCTGGATAACAGCAAGCTTCAGGCCTGTATATTAGGCGGGGTTTCGGCGGCAAGACATGTGCATTTACTAGCCGAACATTACGGTGTCGCAGTAATTATGCATACCGACCACTGCGCAAAAAAGTTATTACCCTGGGTTGACGGCCTGCTCGATTACGGCGAGAAATTTTTTGCTGAAACTGGCAAACCGCTTTTCTCATCACACATGCTCGATCTTTCCGAAGAACCGCTCCATGAGAACATCGAAATATCGGCCGAATATCTGAAACGGATGGCCAAAATGGGTATGACGCTTGAGATCGAGCTCGGTGTCACCGGCGGCGAAGAAGACGGCGTGGATAACAGCGGTGTGGACAGCTCGCGCTTATACACTCAGCCCGAAGATGTTGCTTACTCTTATGAAGAACTATCTAAAATAAGCCACCGTTTTACCATTGCGGCGGCTTTTGGTAACGTGCACGGCGTTTACAAGCCCGGTAACGTAAAGCTTGAGCCGGTCATTCTGCATAATTCTCAGGAATATGTAAAGAAGAAGTTTAACCTTGCGGCAGAAAAGCCGATCAACTTTGTATTTCATGGTGGCTCAGGCTCGTCGCAGGAAGAGATACGCGAAGCGATTTCTTACGGGGCTATTAAGATGAATATAGATACCGACATGCAGTGGGCTTTCTGGGAGGGTATCAAGGATTACTATAAATCAAAAGAAGGTTACCTGCAAAGCCAGATCGGCAGCCCTGAAGGCGACGATTCACCTAATAAAAAATATTACGACCCGCGCGTTTGGTTACGTAAGGGTGAAGAAAATTTTGTTAAACGCTTGAGCCAGGCTTTCGAAGACCTGAACTGTATCGACGTTAACAGCAAATTGTAGGCAAAGGGTAAAAGGGCAAAGGTGAAAGGTTAAACCCATTCATCTTTTCCTTTTACCTTTATCCTTTTGCCTTTCACCTTTCTCCTCCACGAATGAACACCATCGAGATACACAAAGTAATCGACCCGGCAGATCTTGAAAAAGTATTTGCTATCCGCAGGGAGGTTTTTGTCGGTGAACAAAACTGCCCGCCCGAGCTGGAGTGGGAGAACGAGGACGTGTCTCACCATTTTTTAGTTTCTGTTGACGGGGAACCGGCCGGTGCATCGCGCTGGCGTAAAACGGATAAAGGCTATAAGCTGGAGCGCTTTGCGGTTCTGAAAAAGTTTAGAGGGCATGGTGTAGGGCAGGAGCTTGTAAAATTCGTCCTGGCCGATCTGCCGGTTGATGCGCAGTATGTTTACCTGCACGCCCAGGTACAGGCGGTAACTTTGTACGAGCGTTTTGGTTTTGAGAAGGTCGGACCTGAATTCGAGGAAGCTGGTATCAGGCATTATAAAATGGTGAGAGCGTGATTTCGGAATTCGGAATTCGCAATGTCGAATTCGGATTTAATGGAATACTTTTCCCGAATACTCCATAGCTTCCCGGAACTTATCCATATCAAGACCTAAATTCACATTTTGTGATTGCACGTAGGCGATCACATTCTCGGTAGCAATATTTCCTGTTAACTCATCTTTTGCCATAGGACAGCCGCCATAACCTTTTATTGCTGTGTCAAAACGTTTGCAGCCGCTTTGGTAAGCGGCCTCCACTTTTTCGCGCCAGGTATCGGGAGTAGAGTGCAGGTGCACCCCAAAGACGGTTTCTGTAAATTGACCTGATAAGGATTCAAAGAGATCGCTGATCTGTTCAGGCTGCGCTATGCCGATCGTGTCGGCCAACGAAATATAGTGTATGCCTTCGCCAACCAGTTTACCCGCCCAGTCGGTCACGATTTGTTTGCTCCACTCGTCGCCATAGGGATTACCGAAACCCATGGATAAGTAAACCAGTAATTCTTTTCCTTTATTACCGCACAGGTGGTGTATGCTTTTTACTGTTTCAAAAGCCTCCGCGATACTACTGTTAGCGTTTCGTCGCTGAAAGGTTTCCGAAACGGAAAACGGGAACCCCAGGTAGTTTATCTTATCATACTTTACGGCATCCTCAGCGCCGCGGTAATTGGCTATGATAGCGAGCAATGCCGACCGGGTATTGCTCATATCCAGCTTTTGCAGTACTTCCGCTGTATCGCGCATTTGTGGTATGGCATTCGGGGAAACAAAACTTCCGAAGTCGATCGTGTCAAATCCAACTTGTAACAGCCGGTTGATATAGGCCGACTTGACGTCAGTCGGCACAAATTCATGCAGCCCCTGCATAGCATCGCGCGGGCATTCGGTTATCTGTATTGCCGACCCCATAACCGGGCTAAAATTTGGAATTATAGATCGCCGCCTTATGTTCTATTTCGTCATAAAGCTCCTGGGTCAGTGTTCCAAGATATCTTTCAAACGAATCGATCAGTTTTTTGGCATCTTTTGAAATTCTTCTCGGCTGATCGTCGCCTTCTTTTTGGTATACCTCGTATAGGCTCAATTTCCGGTTGCCATTGTCGGTGGGCAGGTAAAAAAACACGTTAGTAATCGTGTAACGATACCGGCCGTTTTTCATGTCGACAGTGATCGAGAATTGAACTGTGTATGGCTCGGGATTGTCGTTGTCATTGTCGGTAAAGTTGGCGTTTTCGTTCAGGTCCTGTGTCGTAGTAAAAATCAGCTTGCCTTCCTGCTCGTAACCATAATTTTGCTGGAAATTTTTTGCCGCCATAAACTCCAGCGTGCGCGTATATATGGAGCTCAGCTTGATGTTGCTATCAACTTTTACCACTTGCTGATAATAGGCTTTGGTGCCTTCCACGTGTAATCTTATCGTGTCGGACGGTGCGAAACCGGCTGCATGGCTGGAGCCGTGCACTTCCAGCGCAAAACCCAAAGTGGATGTGCATAATAAAACCGCGATAACCAATGATATTCTCTTCATGACCTGGTAATATAAAGCTAATATAGCACGAAGAGTCCGCTAATCGATCATCCCAATTTCAAAAACCGACGAGTTAATCAGTGTGCGGGATCGGTTCGGCCTCTTGCGGAACGGCTTCTTTTATGTACCGCCTGATAATTAGTCGTGTGCCGCCGTTGTTGCTAAGATAACTTCCGACCCAATTGATAAATACCACTACCTTATTACGGAAGCCGAGCAGCGAAATAAGATGGACGAACATCCATACCAGCCAGGCAAAAAATCCCTGGAATTTTACTTTGCCCAGGTCGGCTACCGCTTTATTGCGGCCAATAGTAGCTAAGGATCCCTTATCGTTGTATTTGAACGGCTCGGCAGGTTCGCCCCTCATAATATGAATGATGTTTTTACCTACGTTATTGCCCATCTGAATAGCTGTCTGTGCTACTCCGGGATGCCCTTTAGGCGTTTCGGGGGTTATCATGGCCGCTACGTCGCCTATAGCAAAAATATTGGAATATCCTTTTACGCGGCAAATGTTGTCTATCAGGATGCGATTGCCTTTTATGATAAGCTCCTTGTTTATTCCTTCAGGCACTACCCCCATTACACCAGCCGACCATATAACGTTTTTGGTACGAATGGTTTTGCCGCCCTCAAAGCTGATAGTTGTTCCGTCGTAATTTTGTACTTTCATATTCAGCATCACCTCAACACCCATTTTCTCCAGGAACCGTTTGGCCGCGTTCGAGGCCTGGTCGGAAAACGGACCTAATACTTTCGGCAGAAAATCGACGAGATAGACCTTCATTTCTTTTTGATCCAGTTCGGGATAATCTTTACAAAGTACATGGTTGCGTAATTCGGCCAGCGCGCCTGCAAGTTCAACCCCGGTAGGGCCGGCGCCCACAAGTACAAAATTTAAATAAGGCTCCCGATCTTCTTTGGTGTTTTGCAGCACGGCCTCTTCCAGGTTTTGCAGGATCAGGTAACGTAAGTTCAGCGCCTCAGGTATCGACTTCATCGGCATGGCATTGTGCTCTATGTCCTTATTGCCAAAGAAATTGGTGGTCGAACCCGTGGCGATCACCAGGTAATCATAGTGCCTGTCGCCGATGGTAGTATTTACGACCTGCGCTTCCGGGTCGACACCTGTTACTTCAGCTATCCTGAAACGAAAATTCTTTTGGTTGTCAAAATTCTTTCGCAGCGAAAATCCTATAGATTCGGCTTCAAGACTGCCTGTGGCAACCTGGTATAGCAATGGTTGGAAAGTATGATAGTTGTGCTTATCGAGCATCAGGACGTCGACAGGTTTGTTGGCCAAAGCCTTGGCAACCTGGAGCCCGCCAAAGCCGCCGCCAACAATGACAACTTGGGGATATTTAGATGTGTTAATCAATTCCATGGCTAAATGTTTTATACGCTATTGGTATAACAAAAAAGGCTCCAAATGTTGTTTGGAGCCTTCAATAAAACATTTAAATGACTTTATTTGAGGTCTTTTTTGCCAAAGTCGATGATGACCGGCGTAGCGATGCAAATGGACGAATACGTGCCGAAGCAGACACCTACCAACAGGGCGAATGAGAAACCCCTGATCACATCGCCACCAAATATGAACAGCACGATCAACACGAATAATACGGTCAATGCGGTAATAATGGTACGGCTAAGCGTTTTATTGATAGCGTGGTTGATCACTTCCTTCGGATCATCGGTTTTCGCATGGTGCAGGTTCAGGAACTCGCGGATACGGTCAAAAACCACCACCGTGTCGTTGATCGAGTAACCGATTACGGTCAATATAGCAGCGATAAACGACTGGTCGATATCCAGGAATGGTATCAGGTTCTTAAATATGGAGAAGAACGATAATACCATCAATGCGTCGTGCGCCGTAGCGATCATAGCGCCCAAACTGAACTGCCATTTCCGGAACCGGATCAGGATGTAAGACGAAATGATGATGATGGCTACCAATACCGTCCAGAAGGCCGACTGCTTTAATCCTTCAGCGATGGTTGCCTTTACTTTTTGATATTTTACAATATTCTTGTCGGCGATCCTGGTCGTCGGGTTCTTGCTTAGCGCATCGATAAGTGTTTGTCTTACCTGTGCATCAGCTGCTGTTGAATTATCCTCGATCTTATACTTCGTCGTAATACTTATCTCGTTCGAATTCTGGCCACCACCGAGCACGCTGAAGGTTTTTACCTCGCTTACACCTAAAACAGGGTCTATCATGCGATGAACATCCTGCGTGGTTACGCTTGAGTTCTCGAAGTGTACGATATAATTACGGCCACCCACGAAATCGACGCCGTAATTGAAACCTTGTGTAAACATGCTGACAATTCCCAGGGCGATGAAGGTGCTTGAGAATATATAGAACCACTTCCGGTTTTTAACAAAAGCATAATTGGCGTTCTTAAACGTGTGTGAGCTCCAGGGGTTAGAGAACTTGATATCCCAGCCTTTGGTGATCATCCATTCGAAGATCAGCCTGGAGATAAGCAGTGAACAAAACAGCGATGTAACGATACCGATCATTAACACAACCGCAAAGCCTTTGATAGGGCCGCTGCCGAATGTGAACAGGATAAGGCCGGTGATGAACGTACTGATGTTAGAGTCTAATATAGATGAAAGCGCGTGTTTAAAGCCATCCGCGACAGCCAGCTTGATAGACTTTCCGATTGCCAGCTCTTCACGCACACGCTCGTAGATTAGCACGTTGGCGTCGACCGCGATACCGAGCGTCAGCACGATACCGGCAACACCCGGCACGGTCAACACCGCGTTCAGGCCCGTAAGCACGCCCATCAGGAAAAAGACGTTAATGAGCACGGCTACTACGGCCACTGTTCCGGCGCGATTATAGTAAGCGATCATGAAAACTAACACCACCAAAAAGCCAATAACCGACGACAGCAAACTGTCTCGAATAGCCTGCTGGCCCAATGAGGCGCCCACGGTAGCTTCGTCTACGATTATGGCCGGCGCGGGTAAACGTCCCGCTTTAAGCACGTTCGCTAAATCCTTGGTATCCGCCTCTTCAAAATTTCCCGAAATGGATGATACGCCTCCCGATATTTCGTTCTCTACCCCCGGCGCAGAGTATACATTGCCGTCGAGCACGATAGCTATTGATGCATGCGTCGGTGCGGCTTCAGCCGTAACCTCGCGCCATTTTTCAGCGCCCTGCGGGTTCATTGTCATGCTCACCTGCCACCCGCCTTTAACCGGGTCTACCTCGCTGCGTGCATCGGTTACCACATCGCCCTTAAGTACCGGTCCGTTTTGCGCGCCGGATAGTTTCATGGCATACAGGTCGAATATCTTGGTGCCGGTCCTGGGTTTTACACCCCACAGGAACTTCATAGTTTGCGGTATCGTGGCTTTTACAGCGGGGCTATTTAAATAAGCATCGATCTTTGCCGTGTCCTTGGCACTGGCTATACCGACAATCGGGCCCGGCGCTAACTGCTGCTGGCCGTTGGCATCCGCATAAATGGAGGGCTGCAGTAACGAAAATAAAGGATTTTTGGCATTGAATTGAGCCTTACCTGCTAAGCCGGACGTGTCTTTAGCTGCGTTTTTAAGTTTATTCAGTAATGATAAGGCAGCTTTTTTAGCGGTATCTTCATTTTTAGCCGCTGCGTTGGCCTTGCCCGCAGTTGGATTTGCTTTATTGGTTAAAGCCGCTAAAGCAGGCTTTTTGGTCGTATCCGTTTTTGCAACTGCAGCGGTGTCATTTGTATTCTTGTTTTTCGCTGCTAACAGGGTATTTATTCCTGACAATATGGGATAGGCCTCCGCATTGTCGTAAGTCTTATAAAACTCAAGCGTGGCAGTTGCCTGTAACAATTTGCGAACACGATCGGGTTCGGTAATGCCAGGTAGTTCGATCAGGATCTGGTTCTTATCCTTCAGCAACTGAACGTTTGGCTGGGTTACGCCAAACTGGTCAATACGCGTATTTATAACAGTATAAGTTTGCTGTACGGCAACATCCGCCTGGTCCTTCAGGTACGCTTCAACCTCGGCGTTTGTAGCATTGTATTTTAAGTGTTCCTGGTTTTCCTGTGTCGAAAACAGGGCGGCAAGCTTGCCGTTGGGGTTCAACTTTTCGTATTCGTTTACAAACAAGGTAATGTAATCGCTCTGGCTGGTCCGCGCATCGATATCCGCTTTATTCAGCGCCTGGTTAAATATCGGGTCGGGGTTATTGTTGGCCAATGCCTTTACCAGCTCGCGCAGTGAAACCTGCATAGTTACGCTCATACCGCCCTGCAGGTCAAGACCTAACGCCAGTTCGTGGTTCAGGCAATATTGGTAAGTGTGCCCCAGTACGGGATATACCGGTTTGGTTTCAACCGAGTCCAGGTATTCTGTTTCTTTCGCGGCGTTTCCGTGTGCGTACGCTTTTGCGTCATCCTTAACCTTGCGTACCACCCAGGTGAACGAAAGCTGGTACAGACATACCACCGCGAGCAGAATAGCAAAAAATTTAACAACCCCTTTACCTTGCATTGTAAATTATAATATGTAATAAATCAGTTTATAAGCTTTTGAACAAGTCGGCAAATCTAATAAAATTTTAGAAGCATAAAATTTAATATTGAAACAATTTGACAGGCGGACAATCGGCCTTGATCACGTGCAATTGCAGCCCCGGCCCTATGCTGTACCAGTGATGGACGGTATCATTGAACGGGTGTGGTATCGTTTTCAGCTGCATCACATTGGTGTAAAAGTCGCCGGCTTTTTTCAGGTTTTTCACACAGATAGCGTAGTGATTGAAAGTTTGCGCAGATGATAAGATCGGGCAGATCCAAATTAAGGCTGCCGCAGCGAGGCATAACAATAAACGGTTGTTCATACCTCCAAGTTAGTAAAAATCTATTAACAAATTGACGAAGGTGTTAGCGATGCGATCAGCAGGCGATAGGAGGGATGTAGTTATTGCCGGTTGGGTTGTTGTGTTTTTCCCAATCCTCTAGGTCGATAAGGCCGGGCCTGGTGTGGTAGTGCTCGTCGCTATTAGGGCATTTTACGATATAGTCGCCGTCTACGGTGCGAACAATAACCGGCTGTGCGCCGCAAAACACGCAAGGCACATTGGTTACCGATCTGGGTATGACTATATCGCCGGGCATGTTAATAATACGTTGCTAATGGACAAAAGTTGTCTCGTCCCCGGGGCTGATAGGTTTATTATACCGTGCAATTATCGTACCACTGCAACGAAGCCCGATAGCAGGGGCGAGCCATCCTGGAGGTTGATAATGTAATAATAAGTGCCGGTGGGCACCGGGGAGTTTTTATAGGTCCCGTCCCAGGGTTTTGGATAGCCTTTTGACTGGAAGATCAGGCTGCCGTACCGGGTGTAGATCGAAACCAGGCATTGCGGGTAATTGGTAAGTGCGCCGATATCCCAAAAGTCGTTTATACCGTCGCCGTTGGGCGTAAAGGTGTTGGGTATGGTTACCATGATCGGCGGAGGTGTGATCGTCAGCATACCATAATTGTATTTGATAGCGTAGTTGCTGTCGGCCGCGCCGGATACGATGATAGCATATTCGCCCGGCGTCGATGTCGTCGTCGCCAGGGTGCTGGCGATAGCCGGCGAGGTAAGGTTGGCCGGACCTTCGCCGTTTACAAAGCTATGGTAGGTAAATGTGAATACCGGGTTCGGTGTGCCGAAGGCCCTGGTTTTGTCGTCGGCTGTAATAGTAAGCGGCGCCGGGTTAACGGTGCTGGCCGGTATAACCGCTTCGATCGGCTCCGCGCCGTTGGTGCTCAGCACGATACTGGCGGTATAGGTACCAACCGGCGTAGTGGCTGCTAACCGCACGTAAACGGTAGCCGATGACACATTGCCTGCTGTACCGACCGTCGCGGTGGGCCCAAACGTGCGGCCATCGGCGCTGATCTCAAACCCGGGTGGAGGCGTTGCCAATATGCCTTCCTTGAGGTTTGTACCCGACACGGTAAAACTGGTTGAAGCCGATGGCGTACCATACGTAGTCACCAGCGGCGAAAGCGTTCCGGATGTGGTAACCGATGGCAATACCGGCTGGGTTACCGTAATGGTAAATGTTACAGGCGTGCCCATACAGCCCGGGCCGTTGGTCAAGAAATTATGCATCGATTCGATCAGTGTACCCACGGGTATCTTTGTTATTTCGGCGCCGGTTTGTGTGTCGAATACTGAAAGGTGTGCCGGGAAATTATTGTTTCCCGGGTCGCCGGGATATACCATATATACCCTGCTGCCATCCGGACTTACGTCTATGCCCCAGTCCCCGCCGATCCCGTCGCCCCATTGCCCGGTCACGGTATTTGTTGATGTACTGATCACGGTTATTTTTCCCAAACCTTCATTTGCTTCGTAAACCTCCTTACCGTCAGGGCTTGCAACAATGTTCCATGGCGTGCCGCCTACCGGGTAAGTACCGGTTACCTTATTGGTAGCGGTATTAATTACCGCAACGTCGCCGTTAACATGGTTGGCGACATATACCTTGCTTCCATCAGGCGTTATGGTTATTCCATAATAGCTTATGCCTACGGGGATATCGGTGACCAGCGAGCCGCTGGCGGTATTGACGACAGAAACAACCGAGCCATCCTGCCCATAGGTTATATATAATTTACTACCGTCGGGCGATATCAAAATACGCGACGGATACTGATCTATATTGATAGTTGACTTAATAGCATTCGTTGCTGCATCGATCACCGAAATAGAGCTTTCACCGCTGTTGAACACATACACCGTTTTGCTGTCTGGGCTCACTGCCGCATCATCAGGTAACATGCCCACAGGTATGGTGGTAATCACCGTGTTCGTGGCTGTATTTATTACGGAAATAGTAGAACTGTTAGTATTGACAGCATATACCCTGGCGCCATCCGGGCTGGTTACGGCTGTAGATGGATTAGTGCCCACAGGGATAGTTGCCACTACTTTATTTGTTTCAAGATCGACTACGTCGACAACACTTTTGTTAAAATCAGCCATGTATGCCGAGCTGCCGGGAAGTTTTGGGGTGACGGTAATAGTGGCCGTCAGTGTCCCGGTCCCGCTATTTACGGCATTGAATGCCGGTATATTACCGGTACCGCTTGCCGGCAAACCGATGGCCGGATTATCATTTGTCCAGCTATAAAAGGCGGCATTGCCCGTAAAACTTACAGCCGTTGTCTGGGCGCCGTTTACTACCGTCTGATTATTTACCGGGTTTACTGCCGGCGGCGCGTTTACGGTACCTGTGATGGGTACAACCTGGCTTATGGTTCCCGAAGTAAGCGTGATATTGCCCGAAATACTCCCCACAGGCGCCAACGCCGCCGACCGGATGTAGATCACGGTGCTGCTGAGCGTGCCGCCGGTAGGGACGAGTGCAAGACTGCTCCCGAAACCGGTACCGGGAGTAATGGATATTTCGAAATTAACAGGCGCCGTTACCGTAACGTTCGACGTAAGTTTGCTGCCCGATACCGTAAGCTCATCTACGTCAGGGCTTACCGAGGCCGAACCAGGACAAGCCGAAATTGTACCTGTTACGGGACTCGTGGTAATAGCTGGCAGATTCGATGATGGGTTGACCGTTATGGTAAACGTTATAGGTGCATTAGAGCAGCCTGTGCTGGCGGTAATAAAATCGCCATAGGACACTGGGTTTCTGTCCACGCGGACTGTCGTTATTATTCCGCCGGTAGCGGCATCGACAACCACCACATCGCCTCCGGAAAAATTGCTGACATAGATACGGCTGCCATCGGGAGTGACAGATAAACCGTCCGGATTTGTAGCCACTAAAGTCATAACGCTGGTCACGGTATTAGTCTGGGTATTTATTTTCGAGAGCGATGCAGAATTGGAGTTTGTCACATACAGCGCGCTTCCATCCGGGCTTAGCGCAGCTTCAACCGGGTTTGTTCCTACGGGAACAGTCGCCGTTACCATATTAGCAGCCGTATTGATCACCGATACGCTATTGCCATTAAAGTTTACTACATACAGCTTGCTGCCGTCAGTGCTTATTACCATTCCAAATGGCGCCAGGCCCACGGGTATAGTGGCGATGATAGCGTTAGTGGCGGTGTTGATAACGGAGACAGTATTATCTACGCTGTTTCCAACGTAAAGGTGGCTGCCGTCGGGACTTATCGAAAGCCCGCGCGGGCCGGAACCTGTCTTGATAGTTGCAACGACGGAATTAGTTGCAGTGCTGATAACAGAAACATTGGCCGAACTCTGATTGGCCACGTAGACCTTCGAGCCGTCGTTGTTTACAATGACTCCTTCCGGTCCGTTTCCAACATTGACGGTTCCGATTACCGAGCGAGTAGCTGTATTGATGACCGAAACATTATTCGATGTTTGATTGGTAACATAGACTCTTGCATTATCGGGGCTTAAGGCTACTCCCCAGGGGTTGATACCAACAGCGAAGTTAGCCACAACGCTATTCTGAGCAGTAGCAATCACCGAGACGGTATTTCCGCCACTATTGCATATATAGGCGAAGGAGGTCGGTACAGGGGCGACAGTAATGGTAGCGGTAACCGGAGTGTTGCCGGGATTTGCAGCTTTGAAAGATGCGATGTTGCCTGTCCCGCTCCCGGTAAGACCTATCGAGGGATTATTATTGACCCATTGGTAAGAATCGGCTGTGCCGGTGAAATTGATGGCGGGCACGGCATCGCCGTTATTATAAACCTGGTTAGGCACCTTGTCGACAGTCTGCAGAAAATTGACAAAACCCGTTATAGCCACATTCTGATCGGGTACGCCGGGCGATGATAGCACCACGTTCCCCGAAACGCCCCCGATAACCTTCGATGCACCCGCACGAATATACACGACAGTACTTGCAGCATTGCCGCCCGACTCCGGTATGGTTACGGACGGACCGTATCCATTGCTAGCCGACAACGATATTTCGAAGCCCGCCGGAGCGGTTGCCGTTATGCCGTTTGCCAGGCCGCTGCCTGTAACGGTAAATTGTTCGATGTGCGGGCTTACCGAAGGGGTATTTACACAAGTGGAAGCGTAGCCGATGATGGGGCCTGTTGTTATGGTTGGTGTAACCGACGACGGGTTTACGGTAATGGTGAAGGTGGTGGGAATACCGGTGCAGCCGGTGCCGTTTATTATAAAATTGCCCAGGGCCCACGGATTTTGGCCCACGGGAATTTTGGCCACTATCGCACCGGTTGCTGTACTTATGATCCAAACATCATTTGAAATGTTATTTACAACATAAACATATGCCCCATCGGGGGTAATTGAGATGCCCTCAGGTGTGGTCCCAACCGCAATTTTATTTGTAATAGCATTAGATACAGTATTAATGACCCAAAGGCTGTTATCCCCTGCATTATTAACGTACAGCGTTTTCCCATCGGGACTTAGTACAACACCAACAGGATGCGAACCTACCGTAATACTTGAAATTGTAGAATATGTAGCTGTATTGATTACAGAAACAGTACCTCCTAGGGCATTCGAAACATAAAGCCGGCTTCCATCGGGACTTACAACGAGGCTATTCGGATATGGTCCTACATTGAAAGTTGCTATAACTTTATCTGTAATGGCATTGATCACTGATACACTTGCAGCGCCTAGATTAGTTACATATAATTTGGTTCCATCCGGGCTTACAGCAACGCCATACGGGTTATTGCCCACCGTTATGGTAGCTAATACGGTATAAGTCTTTGTATCGATAACTGATATGGTGTTGTCGCCCTGATTTGCCACGTATATTTTAGTCCCGTCAGGGCTAGCAGCTATGCCAAAAGGGAGTTTGCCCGCCCCGATCTCAGAAATAACGGTATTAGTCGCAGTATTAATAATTATCACCACGCCGGGGCTTTGATCCGTTAGATAAGCCCTGGTCCCATCGGGACTTACAGCAACACCGAACGTCCCGCCGCCAACCCCGATACCGTTAACATATGTATTGGTACTGGTATTGATAACAGAAATATTATCACCACCACCGGCCGGTATATAAGCGTATGCATTTGATACAGGCGTAACCGTTACCGTCGCCGTAACCGGCGTGCTGCCGGTATTTATAGCAGTAAACGACGGTATATTACCGCTTCCGCTTGCTGGCAAGCCAATGCCCGGCGTACTATTGGTCCAGGTATAGGTGTTTGCCGTCCCCGCAAAAAAGACGCCTGTTGTCGCGGTGCCATTGGTAAAAGTTTGATTCGATACCTTGGTTACGGTTGGCAAAGCATTAACAGTGCCGTTTACTGCCACGTTTTGGTTGGTCGCCCCCTGTGAGGAAAGCACAACATCGCCTGATATATTACCCGATGCGGAAGCCGCCGACCGTACATAAACCGTTTTTGCAGAAATGCTGCCTCCTGTTTGGGCTATCGTCAAGCTATTGCCATATCCGCTGCCTGATGAGAGCGAGACCTCAAAGCCTGCCGGCGCGGTCGCGATAACACCTGCGGCTAAACCAGCCCCTGATACGGTAAATTGCTGGATGTTTGGGTTTGCCGAAGGAGTTCCTGCACAGGATATGATCGATCCGGATACAGGGCCGGCTGTGATGGTTGGTATAACCGATGATGGGTTTACGGTGATGGTAAAAGTGGTGGGAGAGCAATTCGCATGGCCGCTGATGAAGTTTCCAAGCGCGAATGGACTATGCCCCACTGCTATCGTGCCAATCACGGAATTTGTCGACGTTTTGATCACCGTAACGCCATTTACGCCGGAGTTAACCACGAAGATCTTGCTGCCATCCGGCGTTATCGATATTCCTTCGGGTAACGCACCGACAGGCACCGTAGCAATAACTGTTCCTGACGAGGCGTCGACAACCGAAACGGAATTGCTGTTGGCATTGGCGGTATATAGTCTGGTTCCATCGGGGCTAACGACCACGCCGTCGGGTGCCGTGCCGACACTGATGGTATTAACGATGGTATATGTGGCGGTGCTGATCACTGCTACCGAGTTGCCCCAGTAACTGGTTACATATAAATAATTGCCATCCGGGCTGACAGCAATTCCCTGGCTCACATCGGATGTGGGAATATTGGCAATAACGCTGTTGGTTGCCGTATTTACTACAACAACGCCATTCGAACAAGCAAGGTACAGCCTTGTTCCGTCAAGGCTCGTTACGATGCCCCAGGGGTAGTCGTCGACTTTGAAAGTGCCTGTTACCGAGTTGGTGGCAGTGTTTATTATTGAATAGCTTCCCAACGGCCAGTTTGTAGTATATACTTTACTGCCATCCGGGCTAACACAAATGCCGGAAGGCTCCGAACCCACGGGCAACGAGATCGTCGATATGACCTGGTTGCTGGCTGTGTTGATCACTGAAACATTGTCCGATCCCTGGTTCGCAATGTAAACCCTGCTTCCATCCACACTGGCCGCTACTCCGATAGGGTTGGCATTGACGGGAATGGTCGCCACAACCGCATTGTTGGACAGATTGATCACACTGACCGTCTTACCGTTGGTATTGGTAATGTAGGCAAACGACGACGAGGAGGAGGCTGTCGGCGTTGCTGTTATAGTTGCTTTAACCGGCGTGTTCCCCGAATTCACGGCAGTGAAGGAAGGGATGTCGCCGGTTCCGCTTGCGGCGAGCCCGATGGCTGGCTTATCGTTGGTCCATTTGTAAGCGCAACCTGTTCCCGAGAAATAAACTGGTGTCGTTGCGCCGCCATCGGTGATGATTTGATTGCTTTGCGCCTCTGCGCGATGAAGCAGGAGGATCATGGCGATAATATGTATGCAGAGTCGAAACCGGTTCATCAGTAAAGCTTAGGCGCCATGATCGTATGGGATGACAAATGAACATAAATATTGGCAAAAAAATTCTAATTGCGAAGGGGATATTTAAAATCGGCCGGGCCGGCGGGGTTATTTGTTGCATGCTTCTCCGGCAATACGGAAAGAAGTAAAATGCGCCGGAATAATGGCGGTGCTGTCTTTAAAGCCCTTGATGGCAAAAATGCCGATATAACGGGGCTGCATGTCAAAATCCTGGCTCACTACCTCGTTGAAGGCTGAATTTTCGGTAAGTCCGCCGGAATAGAGGAACCTGAACCTGCTGCCATGTTTTTCGATTCGCAGCGCCGAGCGTTGCAGCATTTTTGCCTGGTCGGGATATTTTTTCAGGCTATCGGTGAAAGCGATTGTTTTGTGCGCTATTTCTTCGGGTTTATTAAAGCCCTTTCCAAGCGATGTGATCGCTTGCACCAGTATTTCTTTCGGTTTGCTGAAGCCTCCGAAATAATCGTTATAAGCAATTGAAAGCCGGATGCTTTTACCGGTGAGCGTAGTGTCTTCCAGCAGCAAGATACCGGCCTGCTGCCACTCTTCACTCGGAATGAAACCGCCCAGGTGTACCTCTGCCGTAAAACAATCGAACGGGATTTTTCTTAAAAGCAGGTTTTTGATGCCCTGCCGGTTGGACGGGTCGGGCCAGTTGTCGCCCTTCAGCGTGTACAGGGTAAGCTGTCCCGGGGCTGACGACCGCTTGTTCCAGTAAGTGCCGTCGGGGGCTTGTACAAACCAACCTTTGGCCTCGAGCGATGCGGGCGCGAGATGGTGAAAATTATCCGAAAACACCGGCGCCATATAGTTACTGTAGTAGTAAAGGCAGTAGCCGAACACAATAAACATGACCAGCGTGGTGATCGCCAGGATCGCAACTTTTACCTGGTTGACTGTTTCGCTGGGCGCCTGGCCGAATTCTTCCAGGTACATAAACCACCACGGAAAATGATACTCTTCGGCTTTCCTTTTAAGTTCGGTTGTATATGGTGCGCCAAGCACGTACCGGGCAAGCGTATCCAGCGTGGCGACGGAAGGGTTCTCATTTTTACCCGACTGGCTGCCCATCACAAACAGCGAATAATTTTTGACGCTTTTCCAGCCTATGGAAAGCCCCGTCTGATCCAGCACCCTGCTGCAAAACAGCCTGCTTTCCGTTTCTGACATCACGTCTTCCATCGGCCTGCCGAAGCATTTCAGGTATGCCTCCGCAAACAAAGCTTTGAACGCTGAAGTGTCGTTTTCAGTCATTTAGATCCCCGGATAAAACAATTACGCCACATTTCCGCAGCAGTTACGCCCCGAAAATACGCGCCTAAAGATATTTACAAAAAGCCAAACAAAGCGGCTTGTTCAACATATGGCACTCGTAAATCTTAAAAGAAAAACGCAACTGTTATTATTAATTCTTACCTCATGTCCGGCGCTGGTCTGCGCACAAACCCTGCAGTTGCATTTTGACCCCAGGCATACCCTCGACCCTAAGCACAATCACCAAAATTTCCCGACCATCTATTTTGAGTTCTTTAAATCGATGGATACCCTGGGTTCTTTTTTCATCAAGACAGAGGACGACCTCCAGGGCGCCAACCACAATGCAGGCAAGTTCTATACCCAGGTGTCGCGCTCGTTTAAGCTTTGGCACCCAAAGATCTATGCACAACTACAGTACAGCGGCGGCATGGGCATCGCCGAGCCGGGCTCATACGGATATTATATCACCAACGCTTTCTCGCTCGGCGCGGTTTATCCCTTTCAATGGAAGGGTGGTTGGTTCAGCACTTCGCTGTCCTACGCTTACAATGCCTTTAAACGGCCGAGCAACGACCTGTTGTATTCGCTTTACTGGGGGCGCGGTTTCTGGAACTACAAATTCGAGTTCAGCGGCGATATTAACCTGTACACGCTTAACCGCAACCTGGGCGATGCACATACCGCCGGTTTAAAGGGTAAACAGGTCAGCTTTTTCGGCGAGCCGCAAATTTGGTTTAAGATACACAACGGCTTTGCATTAGGTTCCAAGATCAATATGTACTACCATGTGCTTATAGCCGATAACCTGCTGCAGGTATACCCGACAATAGCTGCGCGGTTTAAGTTCAATTAAACAATTTCAAGTTCAGCATGTTATACTTTTATATCTGCTATTAATAAAACACGTTATGAAAAAGTACATCATAAGGCTGATAGCCGTGCTGATATTTGCATCGGCTGTTTCGAGCTGTACGGTTGAATACCGTGAGCGACATCATCATTGGGATCATGATCACTATCGCGATCACGACGACCACGATCACGAATACCACGACTATCACTAATTAAATGAGTCATAATTAAAATCCCGCGCTGAGCGGGATTTTTGGTTGGTTGCCTATGGCGGCAAGCGTAATGTACAACATGCTGCGATATTTTTACCGTGACCGTCATCATTTTCCGCCGCGCGCAAAAGAGCTAAATTTATCCCTATCTTCTTTTAATGAGTAGTTATGGAACGTCTAAGCTTAAAAGCGATGGCCTTTTTGCTGGCCATAACATTATCGGCATCGGGCTGCGAGGTATGGGATCCAATATTCCGCCCGAATCACAACGAGCACCATAAACGCGGTCGTGACCGACACCATAAAGGCGATCATGGCCGCAGGGGCGACCGGGATCCTGACAGCAGGGACGATCATTGACGTGCGCAAGGGCCGAAGGCTTATCGTGATTTATTTTACTTAGAATTTATTTACCATTATCATCAGACCGCCCATCCCAAATTGCAAACCACCAACCACTAATCACTGCGCCCGCGTCACCAGCACCCAATCCACCAGCACCTTGGCTTTACCGGCCTTGATCTTATCTACCGTCGACTGCGATATGCCGAAATACGGCGAGGTGATCTTGTTGACGCCGTTGGGGTATCCGCCGCCCAGCGCAAAGTTCAGGATGATGAATTTGGGATTGTCAAAGGCCCAGCGACCGTATTTTTCCACCATCGCTTTGGTAACCGTGTAGGTAACCACGCCGTCGGTTTTAAAAACCATTTTATCAGGTTTCCAGTCGACCGAATAGACGTGCCACTGGTCCACGATTTCATTATGCGGGAAGTGGTAACGGTAGGCGAGGGGCGTATTGCCGAAATAATTAGGACCGTGCATGGCATTACTGATCCAGCTTGAATCGCCTACGGTTTCCATCATGTCAATCTCGCCGCAGTCGGGCCAGTTGCCGTTGCCCAGCGCCCAGAAGGCGGGCCACATACCTGCGCCCGAAGCTATTTTCATCCGGCAAGAAGCCGTCCCGTAAGTAAATTCCATTTTATGGCTGGTATTGATCCGTCCCGACAGGAAATCGTACTTTTTGCCCTCCTTGCTGGTATAGCCGGGGTGCCACAGCGCTTTGATAACCAGCGCGCCGTTGCGGGCGCCTTCCGCGGCACGGCCCTTTACCAGGTAAAGCACCGACGACGAATCGACATAAGCCTGCTGCTCGTCGTTTACCGTATTGCCGGTCACTTCCGCGTTCCACTTGCTGCGGTCGAGGCTGCTTTCGTTAAAATCTTCAAAAAATACGGTGTCGTGTTTGGTTTGGGCATGGGATAGCGATGTTAGCGCCAGGCCCGTTAGAAGCAGGAGGGCATTTTTTAGCATAGCAGATTATCTGAGTTTGTACAAATAAGTAAAATAAGTTTGGTAATAAAAATAATTTACCGAACCGCTGACAGGAAAGCCGTCAGCGTTATAGGTGTAGGTGTATTTATAGCCGTTCCTGTCGCTCACATTGTTGATCAGCGTGGTAGGGTTGTTCAGGAAGATGATGTACATCAGGAACAGGTTATTACGCGATGTGGACGAAAGCGGATTTTTCATCGTATCGTACTGGTAAGCGCCGTCGTTGACGATATTGATCGAGCCGTCGGCGTTGTACGACTCGGTTAAAATAATATTCCCGCGATTATCGTAGGCGTAAGTTTCAGCTCCCGAATGTTTGGAAGCGATCCGCGATACCTGGTGATTGCCGTTGAACGTAATGTACGAGGTATCGGCAATGACGCGTGATGGCGCATAGAAAAAATAGCCGGTGGTGTCGGGGCCGTAGAAAAAATCATACTGGGTGACCGGGGTACCGTTATTGTCGAGCTTCTGGCCGTGCAATACCCGGTTCTGGCCGTCAAAAGCGGTAATCCTAAACGTCAATTTATGCGGCGCTATTCCGTCGGTAACAGAAATTACCCGGTCG
Organism: Mucilaginibacter sp.; assembly: GCA_035545315.1. GTDB lineage: Bacteria > Bacteroidota > Bacteroidia > Sphingobacteriales > Sphingobacteriaceae > Mucilaginibacter. Next base: position 208,730 of record DASZYQ010000023.1, read on the forward strand.
TGGTCGTCGTAGGTAAAATAAGTGGTGTCCAAACCGCCGCCGTTCTCTCGGGTATCGGTTATGGCGCGGTCCAGCAGGTAGATCTTTGAATGTTGAGAGTCTTTCCGGCAGCCGAAGGCGAGCATCACCGTCAGTATCCACCCATAACTAATGATCTTTTTCACTCTTCAGATTTTTGTAACCGGTTTTGCAAAAGAAAAAGCTCGTTTAAGATAGAGATATTTTCGTGAATTAAAAGCCGATTTTACATTTTAATTACCCCCGCTTTTATAACTTGCGTGCAAACAAACGCCGTTTTAATGCATAGTGGCTTTTTTTTCAGGATATTTTTATTCATCGCAATTATTAGCCTGTTGCTCGACTGGTACGTATTCAGCGGGTTAAAAACGTTCACGGCCGGCTGGCATTCTCACCGGCTGCGCCTCGTGGTGTTGTGGGGTTATCTTACGGTCTCGATCGGCGTCATCTTATTATTTTTCTTAGGTATAGGCAGTTTCAGTACCGCCCAGGGCATGCGGCCTTTTCACGAGTGGGTGCTGAGCCTTTTCCTGGTATTGTTTATATCAAAGCTTATTTTTTGCATCATTTTGTTTGCGGGCGACCTCGGTCGGTTTTTTTATGGCATCGGGAACAACCTTATTCACACGCAGAAAAAGGGCAATCCGTTTTTTCCCGCCAGGCGCAAGTTTATCAGCGACATTGCGGTTGCAGCCGCTTCGGTTTCGGTCGGCGGCTTTTTATATGGGATGACCCGAGGCAAGTACGATTTCAGGCTTCACCGCGAAACGTTCTATTTTGACGATCTTCCCGAAGCTTTCGACGGGTTTACCATTACGCAGGTGTCGGATATTCACTCGGGCAGCTTTGACAACGACGAGGGCGTGAGGAAAGGCATCGAACTGGCCAAAGCGCAGAAAAGCGACCTGTTTGTATTTACCGGCGACCTGGTGAACAACGCCGCCTGGGAAATAGAGCCGTATATCGAACAGTTCAGGCAGCTTAAAGCGCCGCATGGACAGTTTTCTATATTGGGCAACCACGATTACGGCGACTATGTTCATTGGGACACGCCCGAAGCGAAGGCCGCCAACCTTGAAAAAGTAAAGCAGCAGCATCAGAAGCTGGAATACCGGCTTTTGCTTAATGAAAACGCGGAGATTGAAAAAAACGGGCAAAAGATAAGCCTTATCGGCGTGCAGAACTGGGGCAGGGGCTTTATACAGTTGGGCGACCTTGACCAGGCGCTGCAGGGCGTCGACAAGGATGCTTTCAAGATACTGCTATCGCACGACCCTACGCATTGGGAAGAAAAAGTGCGTTATCATCCCACCAAAATACACCTTACGCTGGCCGGTCATACACACGGCGCGCAATTCGGCGTCGAAACTGCCGGCTTGCGCTGGAGCCCCGTGCAATACCGTTATTTAGACTGGGCCGGCCCGATGGAGCAAAACGGGCGGCAACTGTATGTAAACCGCGGATTCGGCTTCCTGGCGTTCTCGGGCAGGCTGGGCATCTGGCCGGAGGTGACGGTGATAACGCTGAAGAGACGGGTATAGTTGATGCCAGTAGGCAACGTTAGCGGCAAACTTTACTTGATAATTATTATTCAGCTTTACGGCCTTTTTCCAATAATGATGATATCATCATTTCCAATGTGCGGTGATTGGTCCCGTCGATACGAAAATCTTTAAACACGATCTTCCCGTCTTCGTCTATTAAAAAGTTCTCAGGCTCACTGGTTACGCCAAAGTTCTTAAAAGCGAACTCCGGGTCACCGCGCAGGGGTATAAATGAATATTTGTTATTTTTTAGAAAAGGCAATACGTAAGCATCTTGCAGAGGCGTTACGTCAATACCTATATAAGCGACCCGGCTGCCTTTAAATTTATCCATTACCGCCTCGAAGTGCGGAAATTCAGCACCGCATGGGCCGCAGGCGGGAAACCAGAATGTAAGCAATACCACTTTCCCTTTCAGATCGTGGAGGCTTAATTTGCCATTGCTTGTATAAAGACCCAATTCAAACGGAAATGCGGCGACTGCAGTGCTATCCCTGATAGTTTCAATATCTTTAGCAATCTGGTCCCTATTTTTATTAAGTTTCCTGCCATAGGATTGAAGGGCGGTATCAAGCTGGTCGGATGGTAGTTTTGCAAATTGGATAGCTACACTGTCGTAGGCTGTGTTAAGATTGCCCGATTTTTCGAGCAGCGATGCTTTTTTTAAGAGTAAGAAATCTTTGATGGAGCTATACTGCGGAAGCTTTACCTGGTTGAGTTTAGCGATAGCATCACTGTAATTTTGGGCACGTTCCAGTTCGGCGACCTGTATGAGTGATTCGCTTATATGCCGCCTGATCTTCCAGCTATCACCATTACCCATTTCGTCGATCAAGGTTAGTGCCTTTGTAGGATCCGTTTGCAGGTAAATATCGGCCAGTATCTTCATTCCGGACGCTGACCATCTGAATTTTTGCGGCGGATATAGCTCACGCAACTCTTCGAGGTAGGCGATCCTGTCATTAAGATTCGTTGTGCGTTCGCATAACCAGTACAACGCCTGGGCACTGCGTTCACTGGTTGGGAAGCGTTTTACAAAATCGAAAACTTTTTGCCTGTAGACACGCTGGTCCCCATGCTCAAACGTAAAAAGATATTCCCAGGCATAATCTGCATTGGCCGAGTCCGTCAACGTTGCTTTTTTCAAATATTCGGTCGATAGTTCGTTTTCACCCTTCATGTCGGCATCAGCGGCCAGCATCATCCATATTTTGCCGTTCTGAGGCTGCATAGCCGACGCCTTCAGCAAAAAATCGCCGGGCTGGGGCATCTCGGCATTGTAGTATACCGTACTGATAGCCAAAGGAATTTTAACGTCTCCCGGATATTTTTTCATCCATTCTTCGTATTGCGACACAATAAGCGGATTGCTCAGTCCCATAGCGAACAGGTAGGTTCTATGCGCGCGCAGGCTATCGGGGGTCGCCTCTACGGCTTCTTTAGCCTTCTCTATTTCAGCCGGCGACGCGTTGGACTTGCCGCTGCGGGGGATTTGAGCGAAAAGTAAATTGGCCATGCAAAAGGTTAACAGAAAAAAGGCGCCTAAGGTGTGTCGAAGATTCATTGTTATATTATTAGTATTGTATTAGTTGACATTGTAGTGGTATGTTTGCCTGCCTATTTGTCCGTTGTCATCAATTCCTTCCACAACCACCCTGTACTTGCCATCGTTATCGTTATTATAAAAGTCTATGGTCGCTTTACCGTCTTTGTCGGTAAGTATGTTCTGATTCCAATAAATCGTCGTGCGTTTATCGGGCGGGCCATTGTGTTTTGGTAGCGCACTGTATTTGGGCGTATAAAAGGCTTTGGCCTTATACAAACCGGCATAATTTATAGCGATCAGTCCTGCAGGATGTATCGAGGCTGGATCGACGGGCGTTACGCCGCGCTTGGTCGTGATTATTAAAGCGCCGTCCCCGGGCAGGCTTGAACCGTAGATGTTTTTAGCAAAGCTGGTCCTTAGAACCTCGATGCTATAAACGTCATCGGGGTTAATATCGCCAAGGTGGTCTCCGCTTAGCGTTATCCCATCTACAATAATCGCCATTTTGGATAAGGTACGTGTATTTAAAGGAGTTCCGCCTTGACTAAAAGTGACAAAATTTATTTTTCCCGTCAGGCGACTTGCAAGATCGGGTCCGTCACCCATTTGGTCATACATGATCACCTGGTCGGCGTTTCCTCCTCCGTGCAGATTAGATGAATTTGGGATTTTAGGGGGGGATGGTCTCCGATAGCCTTTAATCGTCACGGTTTTTAGCATTCGCCCATTTTTGAACACGTAATCCTTTTGTTCTTTTTTGAAGTCGCTATACTTTATCGCAAGGCGTGTTGTATCGGCTGTGGCGACTTCTGTCGGGTAATTCGCCGGGGCGATTTGCGGGTAATCCTGGCGTTCGGGTATGATCTTTACGTTGTCGCGTTTATTGGCTTTGCTTGCCTTGATTACCACAACAGCTGTATCAGTAATGTCCAGGCCGGTAAAAACAAATCTTCCGTTCTCGCCGGCAATGGTATCACGGAAAATATTCTGCCGCGTTACGGCTAATGTGATCTTGCTGTTAGGCAGCGGCTTGCCTGATAGCGTAGTAATGGTGCCGGCTAATTCCTGTGTTCTTTCGGGGAGATAAGTGGTATTGGTCGGATTAGTTAAGATTTGTTTCCAGTCGTACCTGCGATAGCCCTGCGTTAGCATTAAAAGATCCAGATCGGCTCTTGTTTTGTCACTTTGATTGGTAAAATAATAATTCGGCTGCTCGATGTAGCCTTTCAATTCCGAAGAAAGCAGCAGTTTGTTCAATATGGTGTATTCATTGCTTTCGTCTGGATTTACTTTACTTTCGTTAATGACAGCAACTGAAAAGCTGCCTGTAACAGGTTTGTTTGCACTGTCTTTAGCAATGAGGTTGAGCGTTACCTTGCCGTGGGTTTTGTAGCTTTCGCTGTTGGTGCTGAGAGTGACGTCGATTTCATCGGCTTTATTTTCGATAAAAACAATCCTTTCAGCCAGTGGTTCGCCGGTTTGGCTGAATAAGGTAAATTGTGCAATGCCCTCGGGCAGACGGCTTCTGGCAATGGACGCCGTATAAGTGGTTCCTTCTAACCTGCCGGATGCAGTATAATATACCCTGCCGTTGCTTTGGGCTAAAATATAAAAGAATTGGCCTTTGTCGGCAGCCAGGGTTTTTTCATTGGTGGCTACCTTTACATAAATACTGTCTTTTTCGCTGTTGTTGACGCCAAATGTATACCCCATGGCTTTGGCAGCAGGCAGATCGGCGGTAACGGCCGTTTCACCGGTAATAGTAATCATTGCTTTATAGCGTTTACCAGCTTCGGGCGTTAGGGCGAAAACTCCCATGCCTAAATGCCGTGTGCTGAAATCAGCTACGATGTTACCAGTGTTATCCTCGATCGTCCCCTTAATATCTTTTCCAAAACCATTTGTGCCTATGGCCTTAATCGCCACCCTTGAGCGCACCCCATCTACCAGTTCGCCTCCTTCGGGGAAAAACTGTACATCATATTTTTCCGGAGACTTTATTGTAGCAGGTGCAATGCCCCCGATCATTACCCGCTGCTCATCAAAAGCATCGGCTCCGAAGTTTCGCATCCAGCGGGTATAGGCACGAAGCCTGTAATTGCCTGGTTTGAGGTTTACGGGCAGGGGCATATCGCTCCAGCCGATACCGGATACCAATGGGATGATCTGCCGCGAAACCAAAGAATCCGAAGGGCTGATCAGTTCGGCGTATAATACGCCGCTCAAAGCAGATGGTTGATGCTTCGGCCCGATAACAGTGTAGGCCTTATACCATATCGTATCGCCGAAACCGTAATTTGGCTTATCTAAATGGAGATAAACGCGTTCCTGCGCAGGCTGGTTGTTTAGTCTATTGATGGCGCCCGAAAGAAAGGTGCTGTCCTGCGCTGACACAGTCAATGTACATAATATCCACTGAATTAATAAAAATATTTTTTGGAATATGGCTTTTTTTCTCACTTTAAATAATCTATCTATCAGCAACCGGCAATTAAAAATACCGGTTGCTAATTAATTCAACTCGGGATGCATTCTCCGCCTTGACTAGCCCCATAGCCAGCATCTGAAATACAATCACACCCAACGTCACATTTATCAGGCCCTGATAGCCATGCGCCATTGACCCAGCCAAACCAGGTACATACTTTTCCATTAGTACACCCTCCTCCCGATGCGCCACCGATTTTTTCATTTCTTCCCTCGAAAGCTTTTTGAACTTTTCCATAAAATTGAGTTTTAAAATAATTGATTTTACCACATTCGCCTGGTAATTCAACAACATGTATCTAAAGTGCATGCTCCTTACTGTCGGCCGACTAGTATCTATGTGTTTTTAACAAAGTTTATAACTGGCTGTAAGGTATAAGGTCATCGAATCCAAATTACTGTTATTCGGAACGGTTGTCAACCCGTGTTTTAACGGTATTTTGAAATACTGACGATATCGTCGCTAAAAAGCCGGGTTTTTTAGGAAGCGGTATATTTATGGTTCGAATTGCCAGTTTGCGGTGGCCAGCTTGCGGCATTCATGCAAAGATTGGTTTGCCAACCGCAAACCGTCAACCGCCAACTCAACTTAAGCGCTCGCAGCAATAGCGAGGCTGCCTACTTTACTTATCAGCTCGTCCAGGCCAAAAGGTTTGATGATGATGTCGTCGCAGCCGAGGGCCGAATAGTCCACATCACGGTACAGGTACGCCGATGAAAGTATTACGGGCACGTGTCCGAACGTTTGGTGCCATTTGATTTGCCTGCAAATATCTTCGCTGTTATGGCCGGCCATTTTATAATCGAGTATAAACAGGTCGGGCTGGAACATTTTGGCTATTTCGATGATGTTTTTACCGTCTGAAGTGACAAGCACCTGGAAATGCTCGTAGGTGAGCGCTTCCTCGACCACGTCGAGCAGGTGCTGGTTGTCGTCCAATACTAAAATACGCTTTAACATAAGTATTATGAGTTTTATAGGGGTTTTTATAGTGCGTATATATTTGTCATTGGACCAGCTGATCGTTTATTTACTTAAGTGTACCTATGACTGCTATAACAACCGCAGGTTTAAACGGGTTTTAAAATAATATTATTGTTCATTACGGAATTATGCTGCTGTGTGCGACAATGCTCGCTGAAAACATCTAATTTGGACGCCTGGAATGGCAAAACCCAATTTTAACACCTACTACTTCGCGGCCGTACTTTTCGGGCTGGTTATCACGGTGGTGACCGAAGACAGATACATCGGCATACTGGTGACGATAGCGCTGGTGCTTACCATCGCGGGTTTGAAGCAAAGGTACCGGCGATAAAAACACCAGTCCACCCGCCCGCCGTGCAACGACCATAACCGCACACCGATTGTATCGTTAGCGAACGGCGGTCTTTTCTTTGAGCGGTAAAATAACTGATCTACAGCTATTTGCAAGCATGGCACGCCGCTTGTGCCGCAAAGGGATAACCTCCTTCGCCATGATCAAAAACTACTTCAAAACTGCAGTCAGGAACCTGGTTCGTAACAAGAGCTATACCTTCGTCAATATTACCGGCCTGGTGGTGGGTATTGCCGCCAGCCTGCTCATATTCCTGGTGCTGCAGTACGAGCAAAGTTTCGATAATTTCCATACCAAAAAGGACCGGCTTTTCCGCGTAGTCCGCATCAGCAAAAACGCTGAAGGGCGGGAATACCGCACCGGCGTGCCTTTCCCTGTTACACGCGGCATACGGGCGGATTATCCGCAACTGGAAAATGCGACGGCCATTATGGGCGACGGCGGCGTGGAGGTAAAGCTCCAGGATAAAAAAGGCGGGATCGTAAAAAAATTTAACGAGGACAATGTTTTTCTGGCCGAGCCGAACTTTTTTAAAATGTTCGATTTTAAAATGGCGATCGGCCGGCCTGAAACCGCATTGAAAGAAATCAATTCGCTGGTGCTGACCAAAAAAACCGCGACAAAATATTTCGGCGACTGGAAAGACGCGGTTGGCAAAACCCTCAACCTGTACCGGGCGAATATGAAAGTTACCGGAATACTGGAAGATCCGCCGGTAAATACCGATTTCCCGCTAAGCATGGTGGTATCGTACATAACGCTCGAGAAACAGGTTAATATGAACAATTGGGTCGGGATAGACGATGCCAACTATTGCTTTGTGCAACTGCCGGCCAATTATTCCGTAGCGGACTTTAATAAAAAGCTCGAAGCCTTTGTAACCAGGCATATGCCGCCCGATCACGCTGGTTATAATTTGGTTCTCGAACCTATCAGCGAGATGCATTACGATTCGCGTTTTGGCAATTTCAACGGCCGCACTTTTAGCAAGGACCTCATCACCGCGCTCGACCTGATCGGCTTGTTCCTGGTTGTGGTGGCCTGCGTCAATTTTATCAACCTGTCCACCGCCCAGGCCATCAACCGCGCCCGCGAAGTGGGTGTACGAAAAGTATTAGGGGGCCGTCGCAAGCAGTTGGTGCTGCAGTTTTTAGGTGAGACAAGCTTAGTCTGCTTTATTTCGATGATTTTGGCCACAGCCCTGGCAGCGGCGATGCTGCCGTTGCTTAACGGCTTGCTGGAAACACAACTGTCATTTGATTTTTGGAGCAACCCGTCGGTGATCTTGTTCCTCGCGATCGTTTTCATAGCCATTACGTTTCTCTCGGGCTTCTATCCGGCAATTGTACTTTCAGGATTCAACCCTATCCTGGCGCTGAAGAGCAAGGTCATCGCTCAATCCTCCTCCGGCGTATCGCTGCGGAGGGCGTTGGTGGTGCTGCAATTCGCTATCGCGCAGGTGCTGGTGATCGGCACGCTGGTTGTGGTGTCGCAGATGAATTATTTTAAAAATGCCGACCTGGGTTTCAGCAAAAAGGCTATCGTCAACATCAGCTACCCGGGCGACAGCTTAAGCCGTACCAAAGTGCCCTTCCTGGAAAGCCAATTGCGGGGGCAGGCGGGTATAAAAGAACTCAGCTTTAGCCGCGGGATGCCGGTAGGTGCCGATTTTGCCACCGACCTGCAACTGGAAACCAATCATACCCCGAAAGCGGACCTGGTTGTTGGCGTAAAAATTGCCGATACCGCTTACTTCAACCTTTATAAGTTGCGGCTTGTTGCCGGACGGGTATATTTCCCTTCGGATACTGCCAGTGAATTTGTTGTGAACGAAACCTTGCTGAAAAAACTTAACCTCGGCGCTCCCAGGCAGGCCCTTGGCAAAAGAGTGAGGGTGAACGGCTGGCTAAGGCCGATCGTGGGTGTGGTAAAAGATTTCCACTTGAACTCGCTGCGAGACCCGATCGGCCCGCTGGTAATGATGCCTTTTAAAAATGGATACAGCTCCGTTAATATCCAGTTGCAATCAGCAAACATAAAGCCGGCCATGGCGATGCTGGAAAAAATCTGGAACAAGGATTTCCCCGACTATGTGTTCCAGTACGCTTTTGTCGATCAATCTGTGGCCGATTATTATAAACAGGAAAACCGGCTTTCGTCATTATATACGGTATTTTCGGGTATAGCGATATTTATATCCTGCCTGGGCTTATACGGACTTATAGCGTTCATGGCGGTGCGCCGGAACAAAGAAATAGGCATCCGCAAGGTATTGGGCGCTTCGGTTGGCCATATCGTTTACCTGTTGTCGAGGGAGTTTACCGTGCTTATCGCGATAGCATTTGTTGTTGCAAGCCCCGTGGGCTATTATTTTATGCATAAATGGCTGCAGCAATACACCTTCCGGATAGACCTCGGCGTATGGTACTTTGTACTCACCATCGCTTTGTCGCTGCTCATCGCCTGGCTTGCCGTCGGGTATTCAGCCGTAAAGGCGGCCACGGCAAACCCTGTAAAAAGTTTGCGGACGGAGTGACTTTTAAAAGCAATGCCATCCTATCTGCAAACATAGGATGACATTGCTTTTTAACTCAACGGAAGCATCACTGTAAACTCAGAACCTTCGCCCTCTTTGCTCTCTACATTGATCTTCCCGCCATGCCCTTTCACCACGATATCATAACTCAGCGACAGTCCAAGCCCCGTTCCTTCGCCTGTAGGCTTGGTGGTGAAAAATGGCTGCATAATTTTATCCTTAATAGCTTCAGGTATGCCGGGGCCGTTATCTTTTACCGAAATGATCACCGAGCCATTTTGCTGACTGGTACTGACTTCGACAGTCGGTTTATAATCCGGGTCGGCAGTCTTAGCTTTTTGATTGACTGCGTAAAAAGCGTTGCCGATCAGGTTAATGAGCACGCGGCCAATGTCCTGCTGAGCGACGTTTACTTTGGGAAGCTTTTCATCAAAATGGGTTACAAGTTCGGCATTGAAATTTTTGTCCTTCGCCCTGAGACCGTGATAAGCCAGCCGGAGGTATTCATCGGCAAGGGCATTCAGATCAGTTGGTTCTTTTTGCCCTGATGTAGCGCGGCTATGCTGCAGCATGCCTTTCACAATGGCATCCGCGCGTTTGCCGTGATGGCGTATTTTTTCGAGGTTATCTTTAATATCGCTTGCGATCGATTTTGCTACCGTTACATCACCTTTATCCAACTCTTCGTCCATTTCATCGACGAGTTCGGCACTTACCTCCGAAAAGTTATTGACGAAGTTTAACGGGTTTTGGATCTCGTGTGCGATGCCTGCTGTCAGTTCGCCTAAAGAGGCCATTTTTTCGCGTTGCAAAAGTTGGGTTTGGGTTGCTTTGAGATCATCCAGGGTACTTACCAATACCTTATTAGCTTTTTGCTTTTGGCGGTTATTGCGGTAAAGAATTAAAGCGACCAAAAACAGTATCCCAAAACCGGCAATTAGTGCATACAATTTTAACCTGTTTTGGTAATTAACCCGGTTTGTTTCAATTTCTTTCTGATGCTCCTCTTCTTGAGCAACCAATGTCTGTACGGCATTTATATTGTTGGCGCCAAACAAGCTTTCCTTATAAACATTAGCTATTTTAAGGTACCTCAGCGCTTCTTTCGGATATTTTTGTTCATACAACTCTGATAATAAGTTAGCAGCTTCCATGCTTGTTAACTTTTTCCCTATAGCTTCAGATTGCATTAGCCCTTTACTCGCATAATAGATCGCTGAGTCGGGTTGATTTTCGTTTTTATAGAAAGCCGCAATTTTATTATAAGCAAAACCGGTGGCCCGGCTTTCATTATTTGCGATTGCTATTTGCAGGCATTGCTGATACTGTTTTAATGCCCCTTGCTTGTCGCCCTTTTTCAACGCTATGTCCCCTAATATTTTGTAAACTATTGGCTCCTTTCGTCCAGTTTTTGCAAAGCTTTTTATGGCTTCCTGTTCATAATAGTATGCGGAATCCAGCTCATTCATTTCGTCATAGGCGTTTCCTGTATCATACAAAGCATACGCGAAACCTTCTTCGATCCCGAGTTTTACATCCAAAGCTTTTTGCGTGTTAAAGTAGTGAATGGCCCTGCGGTAGTCTTTCAATATAATGTATGTTTCGCCAATTGCGTTAAGCGCGGGGGTGGTTTTGCTTTCTAAATTATTTTCCTTTGCTATTTGTATCGCTTTGAACGCCATGCCCAGTGCCTGCGGTAAGTCGCCCAATTGTTCCATCGTTACAGCCATAAAACCACGTACTTCAACATCGCCTTGCAGATAATTAATTTTTTCTGATGCCTTTAGAGCTTCCCGGCCATAAAAAAGAGCAGAGTCTGTGTTCCCCAACCTGTAAACATAACATAATCGAATCTGGGCTTTAATTTTTCCGGTGTCATCTTTGGCGGTATGTAATATATGGCGGAGGCTATCTATGACATGCCGGGTTTGGCCAAAACCAATACTGGCCAAAGACAAAAAAACGATGGTAACTGTAAAATGCTTTATCATAGCCTTGTTTAAATTGGGATTGATACAGTAAATTCCGAACCTTCGCCTTCTTTGGTATCGATGGTAATACTCCCGCCATGCCCCTTCACCACAATATCATAGCTTAACGATAGGCCTAAGCCAGTCCCTTCACCCGTTGGTTTGGTGGTGAAAAAGGGCTGCATGATCTTTTCTTTAATGTGGTCAGGTATGCCGGTGCCATTATCTTTAACAGAAATCACAACAGAGCCATTCTGTTGCGTGGTACTTACCTCAACTGTAGGTTTGTAGCTATTGCCGGCAGTTTTTGCCTTTTGCTGCACTGCATAGAAAGCGTTGTTGATCACATTAAGCATCACCCGGCCAATGTCCTGCGGAACTGCATTCACTTTCGGCAGTTGCTTATTAAAATTGGTTACGAGGTCGGCGTTGAAATCTTTATCCTTCGCCCTTAACCCGTGATAAGCCAGCCGTAAATATTCATCCGCAAGCGCATTGATATCGGTAGGTTCTTTTTGGCCCGATGAGGCTCGGCTATGCTGCAGCATGCCTTTCACAATGGCATCGGCGCGCTGGCCGTGGTGGCGTATCTTTTCAAGATTTTGAGTCAGGTCACCGGCGATGGCTATTACATCTTCCTTGTTGCCTTTTTCTTCTTCCTGCTTTAACTCTTCGAGTAGTTCGATACTTACATCGGAAAAGTTATTGACAAAGTTCAGGGGGTTCTGTATTTCGTGGGCTATACCGGCGGTCAATTCACCCAACGAGGCCATTTTTTCGGATTGGATAAGCCTTGCCTGGTTAGCCCTGATCTCGGCGGTTTGGCGGTTTACCTCTTCTTCGAGCAGTTTTTGGCGGTTCAGCGCTTCCTGCTTCTTTTCTTCCGAAAGCTGCACAACCTGCGCTGCGTTGTGCCGCACTTCTTTTATAATTTCTTTAAAACGCATGGCGACATACACCAGCATGGAAACCGGGAAACAAAGCAAAAAGCCTGTAAATATGTAGTAACCGATCCCGACGTCAATAAATATCTTTCCAGGCCATAACATGCCGACAATTATCAGGGTCACGAAGAAAAGAATTGATCCCAGTATGCCGGCAACAACGCTCCACTGCGACCCCCTGAGTTTTTTCCATGATGATATAATGTAATACAGGCTGACCACCAAAGGAAAAAGAAGTGGCGCATTTTGGATGATATTTGAAATCGAGGATGGCAAATAAGAACCTGCTCCCGCATAAAAAGCGATAACAACCAGCGTTACTTTCACCCATAATAGAATACGGCGCTTAAAAACTTCCGCTATTACCATTGGTACTGAGGCCAGGAAAAGCCCCAGGCTGAAATTTGCCAGAAAATCGTAAACAATGAAAGCCGACGAGGATGGGTGTTGTAAGACAAGCCGGGCTGACAACACGTAAACAGAGCCTACAAAAAATGTCGAACAATAAGCTATCAGCAACAGCACCCTTTCGCGCCTGTTTTGAAGCGCCAGTAACCAGAAAAGAACACATAATGTGAAACTCACTGAAAGCCAGGTGGAGTAACTTTTGCTAAAACCCAGCATATTGGTGAGAGCAAGGCGGTCGTTATCGTCACCACAAATTGCGATGATATCGGCCTGGTTTTTCCACTCGGATCGTAGCTTTACGGGTACGATACGCGTCAGGCTGTCGACGATGTGCAAGGCTAACGTGAACTGCTCCCCTTGTTTTAGATCAAGAGGCAGTCTTGTATTAAAAACATTTGCGTCGTATTCGGCATACTGACGCCGATAAAGCCCTGTACTGCCGTATGAACCAAGCAGCTTGCCGTTAATAAAAATATCCGCGGGCGCGTAACTATCGTAAGCGATCTTCAAACCCTTTACTTTGACAGTACTATCCAGTTTTATTTTTATCCTGAACCAGCCCTCCACCCGGCCGTTTTTGCGTGCATGTTTTGCGGTCAGGCCCGTGGGGGTCAATTTTTGCCACCCGGACATGTTGATATCTGCCGCAGCCCAGGCGGTATCATTGCCCGCCCGGAAATACCAGCCATCCAACCGACCGATAGTCACAAAATCAAGATACGGATTGAACATTTTTTGGGAAATGACAACGGGCTTATCCTGCGCATAGCAGTTTAGGGACAAAAAGGCTAACAGGAGGGCAGGGGCTAATTTTCTCATGCTTAGGGTTAAAGGTGAGGTAAGGTACGGAAAAATAGTCCGGAAGTCCGAAAGAAAATTTATGTACAAACTAACAAATAATCTCATTCCGAACGAGCCAGCGCTGCCGGAGCAAGGGAGCGGGGAGAACTATTCTCTTGAGCGCGCCGTACTCTGACTGTGCGAGCGAAAAAACCTTATATGCCAGGACGGTAATCCGCCAAGCGGGTGGTACAAGGTTTCTCCTCACGCCATACTCCACTGCCAAACGCTGGTTCGTCGAAATGACATAGCTTTTTAGTTTAAAGGCAGGATCACCGTAAATTGCGATCCTTCGCCGTCCCTGCTTTCTACATTGATCTTCCCGCCATGCCCCTTCACCACAATATCATAGCTTAAAGACAGGCCCAATCCCGTCCCTTCACCCGTAGGCTTGGTAGTGAAGAATGGTTGCATGATCTTTTCGCGGATGTTTTCAGGTATGCCAGTACCATTGTCTTTTACGGACATTACCACAGAGCCATTTTGCTGTGCAGTACTTACTTCAACCGTCGGTTTAAAATCGGGCCCAGCTATTTTTGCCTTTTGCTGCACCGCATAGAAAGCGTTGTTGATCACATTAAGCAGCACCCGGCCAATGTCCTGCGGAACAGCTTCAATTTTTGGTAGTTTTTCGTCGAAGCGGGTGACTAGTTCGGCATTGAAATCTTTGTCTTTCGCCCTTAATCCGTGATAGGCCAGCCGTAAATATTCATCAGCAAGCAAATTGATATCGGTTAGTTCTTTTTGTCCCGATGAAGTGCGGCTATGCTGTAGCATACCCTTCACAATGGCATCCGCACGCTTGCCATGGTGGCGTATTTTTTCCAGGTTTTGAGTCAGGTCATCGGCAATGGCTATCACATCTTCCTTGTTGCCTTTTTCTTCTTCCTGCTTTAACTCTTCGAGTAGTTCGATACTTACATCGGAAAAGTTATTGACAAAGTTCAGGGGGTTCTGTATTTCGTGGGCTATACCGGCGGTCAGT